>CAVSMP010000029.1:0-20695 GCA_963729155.1 uncultured Solirubrobacteraceae bacterium | reverse complement strand
CGCCGGGCAGCTCGCGCGCACTGGGCGTCGATGTCGCGCGGCACGGCGAGGTCGACGAGCAGCAGCGGCCGGCCGCGGCGCGCGGTCATCACCTCGCCGATCTCCTCCGCGCCGAGCAGCGTGTGCGGCGAGGCGGTGGAGGCGATCACGATGTCGGCCCGCTCGAGCTCGCCGGGCAGGGCGTCGAAGGAGCCCGAGGCGCCGCCGAAGCGCTGGGCGAGCGCGATCGCGCGCTCGCGGCGGCGGTTGGCGACGAACATCGTGCGTGACGCCCTGGTCGTGCAGCGCCTGCGCGGTCAGCTCGGCGGTCTCGCCCGCGCCGACGATCACGACGTGGCGCTCGGCGAGGTCGCCGAGCGCGTCGCGCGCGGCGTCGACCGCGACGGAGGCGACCGAGGCGCGGCCGACCGAGATCGCGGTCTCGGTGCGCACGCGCTTGCCGGTCGCCAGCGCGGCGCGGAAGAGCTTGTTGGTCATCGGGCCGGTGGTGCGGGCGCCGAGCGCCAGCTCGTACGCGCGCTTGACCTGGCCCTGGACCTCGGCCTCGCCGACGATCATCGACTCGAGGCCGCTCGTGACCCGGTACAGGTGGCGCGCGGCGTCGCAGTTGCGCAGCGAGTACATGCTGCCGACGAGCTCGGTCGGGCGGATCGCGGCGCGGCGGGCGAGCAGCCCGAGCACGTGCGACTCGGCCTCGACGGGGTCGGAGACGACGAGGTAGAGCTCGGTGCGGTTGCAGGTGGAGATCGCGACGGCCTCGGAGATGCTCGGGTGGCCGGTCAGCTCGCGGATCAGCGTCTCGGCGCCGCCGTCGAGCAGCGCGAGCTTCTCGCGCAGCGCCAGCGGCGCGGTCTTGTGCGAGGTGCCGAGGGCGAGCAGCTCGCTCATCGCGGCACCGCCTCGCGCTCGGCCTCGCGCTGCGTCGTCGCGGCGCGTCCGCGAGCTCCGCCAGCTCGGCGATCTCGCGCGAGATCCGGGAGAGCTTGGCGGCCATGATCGCGACGTAGATCAGCACGAGCGCGAGGAAGACCAGGTACGCCGCGGCGACGTACGGGCCGGCGTCGTCGAGCGGCAGCGCGGGATTCACAGCTGCGGGGCCGCGCTGCGGCGGACGGGGACCCAGTCGTCGTCGCCGGCCATCCGGCGCTTGAGCGACCGCAGCGCGAACGTCGCCTGCTTGGAGGTCAGCTCGTACTTGCTGAGCGTGACGAACAGCAGCGCCATGCCGGCGAGGCAGACGAGGAACGTCAGGCGCATCGAGCCGGGCATCGCGCCGCCCGTGGTGCCGAGCACGCGCGGGTGGATGAGCGACTCCGCCGCGCGCACGGCCATGAAGTTCAGCGGCACGAACGCGCCGCCGACGATCGCGAACACGGCGGCGTAGCGCGCCTGGCGCTCGGGGTCCTCGATCGAGAAGCGCAGCGGCTGGTAGCAGGCGTAGAGCAGGAACACGATCAGGAAGGAGACCAGCGTCGGCTCGTCCCAGACCCACCACGAGCCCCACGACGCCTTGGCCCAGATCGAGCCCGTGATCAGCGCGGCGACGGCGAGGATCAGCGAGATGTGGATCGCGACGTAGGAGCGCAGGTCGTCGCGTGCGGTCGCCCTTGCGCAGGAAGCGGATCCCGTAGACGCCGCCGGCCACGAAGCCGAACAGCGCGACGATCGCGAGCGGCACGTGCAGGTAGAAGATCTTCTGCACGAAGCCCTGGTCGGCCTCGTTGGGCGCGTAGAAGAACACCATCGCGAAGCCGCCGACGAGGAGGACGACGGAGAGGATCGAGAGGGGGACGAGACCCCTGGAGAACTTGGCTTGCGTCACTCGTCGAGGAGGTAGTCGAAGACCGCGTAGGCGAGCAGCCCGAACACGAGATCATAGAGCCCGAGGATCAGCGGCCAGCGGCCCTGGACCGCCGCCGCGCCCGCCTCCAGCCAGAGTGGCGCGGTGCCCCTCGCGGCGGCGATCACGACGGGGATCATCAGCGGCAGCGCGAGCAGCGGCACGATCACCTCGCGCGCGCGGGTCTGCACCGCCAGCGCGCCGACGAGCGTGCCGACCACGGCGATCCCGGCGTCGGCGAGCAGCAGCAGCCCGACCAGCTCGGGCAGGCCCGGGCCCGGGCGAGGGCTCGAGCAGCAGGATCGCGAACGCCGGCACGGCCACGACCTGCAGCGCGACGAGGAAGCCGAACAGCACCGCCGCCTTGGCCAGGAACAGCGCGGTGCGGTCGACGGGCGCGAGCAGGAAGCCGTCGAAGCCGCCCTCCTCGCGCTCGGCCACGAACTGGCGGTTGACCGCCAGCACGGCCGCGAACAGCATCGTCACCCAGAACACGCCCGGCGGCGAGGTCGCCCTCGAGCGAGCGCGCGTCGAGCCCGAAGTGGAAGAGCACGAACGTCGAGACGCTGAACAGCGCCATCGCGGGCACCGACTCGCGCGTGCGCAGCTCGAGCCGCAGGTCCTTGCGGATCAGCGCGGCGACGACCGCGCGCGTCGGCGGTGCGCGCGCTCACGCGTACAGCTCCCGCACCGCGGCCTCGTCGACCGTCGGCGCGCGGCGCGAGCAGCGCCTGCCGGCCGCCGCGCAGCCCGAGCACCAGGTCGGCCTCCGCCAGCCCGTGCGCGACGTCGTGGGAGATGACCACGCGCGTGACGCCCGCTGCCCGGGCCGATCAGCGGCTCGACCGCCGCGGCCGCGCCCGGGTCGAGGTTCGCCAGCGGCTCGTCGAGCAGCAGCAGCTCGGGCTCGTGCAGCACCGCCCGGCAGACCGCGACCCGCTGCGTCATCCCGCGCGAGAGCGTGTGCACCGGCTCGTCCGCCCGCCGCGCCATCCCGACCGCGTCCAGCAGCGCCTCGATCCGCTCCGCCGGCCCGCCGCCGGCGCCGCGCCCGCCAGCCCGTGCAGCCGCGCGTGGAAGCGCAGGTTCTCGCGCGCGCGTGAGGTCGCGGTAGAGCAGCGGGTCGTGGCCGAGCAGCCCGACGCGCCCGCGCACCGCCCAGCCCTCGCCCGGCAGCGCGCGGCCCGAGCACGCGCGCCTCGCCGCGGTGCGGGCGCAGCAGCGTGGCGAGGATCCGCAGCAGCGTCGTCTTGCCGGCGCCGTTGGCGCCGAACACCGCGAGCGTGCTGCCCGCCGGGCAGCGCCAGCGTCACGCCGCTCAGCGCGACCCGCTCGCCGTAGGCGCGCCCGAGGTCGCGCAGCTCGATCGCGGGGCGGCCGCCCCCCGCGCCGCGCCCGTGGCCGCCGCGGCCGTCTCAGTCGGTGGCATGGTGCGACGAGTCGCCGCGCAGCGTGCGCACCACGTGCCGGAGCGTCGGGGCGATCACGCCGAAGCCCTCCTCGATCGCCTTCGGCGAGCCCGGGAAGTTCACGATCAGCGTGTGGCCCGAGATCCCGGAGATCCCGCGCGAGAGGATCCCCATCGGCGTGTGGCGCACGCTCTCGGCGCGCAGCGCCTCCGCGAAGCCCGGCGCCTCGCGGTCGAGCACCGCGCGCGTGGCCTCCGGCGTGATGTCGTTCGGGCGTCAGCCCCGTCCCGCCGGTCGTGAAGATCAGCTCGCAGCCCGAGTCGATCGAGCGAGTTCAGCCGGTCCTCGATCAGCGAGAAGTCGTCCGGGACGACCTCCATCGCGACCACCTCGCAGCCGGCCTGCTCGGCCGCGGCGGCCAGCTTCGGGCCCGACAGGTCCTCCTTCTCGCGGCGCGAGACGGAGGTGGAGACGGTGAGGATCCCGGTGCGGATGCCCGGGAGGGTAGTCGGCTCGCGGCTCAGGCCGCGGCGGGCGCGTGCGCCCGCTGGGCGGCGGCGATCAGCTCGCGCACGCCGGCCTCGTCGCCCGCGCGCAGCAGCGCGACCGGGTCGGGGTCGCCGTTGACGATCCCCTCGAAGAACTCCTTGCGGTCCTGGTAGGTCGGCAGCGTGCCCTTGGCCCAGCCGCGCGCCTCGTTGAGCAGGACCGCCAGCCGCGCGTAGGGCTCGCCGTACTCGTCGGCGATCTGGCGCTTGATCCGCTTGGCCAGCGCGGGCGAGGCGCCGGCGGTCGAGATCGCGATCGCCAGCGGCCCGGTGCGGACGATCGCCGGCAGGATGAAGTTGCACAGCGGCGGCACGTCGACGATGTTCACGAGCATCGCGCGGCGCTCGGCGTCCTCGTAGACGCGGATGTTGACGTCGGTGTCGTTCGTCGCGGCGATCGCGATGAACGTGCGCTCGAGGTCCTCCGGCGCGGTACTCGCGCCGCTCCCACTCGATCGAGCCCTCGGCGGCGAGCTCCCGCAGCGGCTCGATCGCCTCCGGGCGCGACGAGCACGACCTTGGCGTCGCAGGCCAGCAGGCCCTCGACCTTCTCGAGCCCGATGTCGCCGCCGCCGACGACCAGGCAGCGCCGCCCGGTCAGCTTCAGGCAGGCGATGTAGAACGGGGTCTCGAGCATCCCCTGCACGCACGTCTGGTCGCAGATCCCCTTGCGGAACTGGCAGACGCACTCCTTGCCGGCGTAGGCCTGGGCGGGCATGCGATCCAGGGTAGTGGGAGGCCCGTACCACACAGCACGATGGCGCCCGACGGCTACTTCACCGACGACTCGATGCTGCGCCGCGTGGTCGGCGACCGCGTGACCGGCCTCTCCGGGCCAGCGCGCGCTGCTCGTGATGGCCGCGCACCCGGTCGCGTTCGCGGGCTTCTTCGCCCACACCGGCGCGCTCGACGACCCCTACGCGCGGCTCGAGCGCACCGCCACCGTGATGAACGCGATCGCCTTCGGCACGCGCGCGCCAGGCCGACCGCCTGACCGCGCACGTGCGCGCGATGCACCGGCGCGTGCGCGGCGAGCTGCGCCGAGCCCGCCGGCCCGTTCCCCGCCGGCACGCCCTACCGCGGCGACGACCCCGAGCACCTGCTGTGGATCCTCGCCGCGCTGGCGGAGTCGGCGATGCTCGTCTACTCCAAGTACGCCCGCACGCTCTCGCCGCGACGAGAAGGACGAGCTGTGGCGCGACTACCGCGTCGTCGGCCGCCTGTTCGGCCTGCGCGAGCGCGACATGCCGCGCGGACATCGAGGGCTTCGAGGCCTACATGGCCGAGCGCTACGCGAGCCCGGAGCTCGTCGTCACGCCGCAGGCGCGCGAGCTGGCGATCGACATCGTGCTGCGCCCGCCGGTCCCGCTGCACCTGCGCCCGCTGCTCGAGCTCGTCAACCAGATCACGGTCGGCCTGCTCCCGCCGCGCGTGCGCGAGCAGTACGGCTTCTCCTGGGACCCGGTGCGCGCCGTCGCGCTGCACGGCGGCGCGGAGTACGTCAAGCGCGTGGTCGTGCCCGTGCTGCCCGAGCGCGTGCGGATGCTGCCGATGGCGCCGCGCCGCCTAGCGCAGCGCGGCTCGCGCGTCAGCTCGCCGTCCACGCGGCGCCAGATCCCGAGCGGGTTGTCCGCGCGCAGCTCCGGCGGGAGCAGCGCCTCCGGCGCGTTCTGGTAGGCGACGGGCCGCAGCCAGCGCGTGATCGCGGTCATGCCGACCGACGTGTGCGCGGGCGCGCTCGTGGCCGGGAACGGGCCGCCGTGGTGCATGCCGTAGGTGACCGCGACGCCGGTCGGGAAGCCGTCGAAGATCACGCGGCCGACGCGCTCGCGCAGCGCCTCGACGATCGCCGCGACGTCCTCGCCGTCCTGCGCGTGCAGCGTGCCGGTGAGCTGGCCCTCGATGCGATCCAGCGCCGCCAGCAGCTCGTCGCGCGAGCCGTAGCGGACGAACAGCACGACCGGGCCCGAAGTGCTCCTCGAGCAGCTCCGGGGTCGCGCCGAGCGTCGCCGGCGTCGGCCTCGTAGGCGCTCGGCTGGTGCCGGAAGCCCGGGCCCGTCCGGCCTCGCGCGGCGCCGCCGAGGCGCTCGGCGCGCTGCTCGAGCCGGCCGACCGCGTCGCGCAGCGCGTCGCGCAGGCGCTCGTTGAGCAGCACGGTCGGCTCGGTGCCCTCCAGCCGCTTGGCGACGTCGTCGGCGAACGCGTCGCCCGCCTCGCCGTAGGGCACGAACACGACGCCCGGCTTGGTGCACAGCTGGCCGCCGAAGTTCGCCACCGAGGCGGCCAGCCCCTCGGCGATCGCCTCCGCGCGCGCCGCGCAGCGCGGCCTCGGTGACCACGATCGGGTTCACGGAGCCCATCTCGGCGTAGACGGGGATCGGCTCGGGCCGCGCGGCGGCGCGGTCGGCGATCGAGCGCCCGCCCGCGTAGGAGCCCGTGAAGCCGACGGCCTTGACCGCGGGCGCGTCGACAGCGCCTGCGCGACCTCGAGCGACGCGGCCGGCAGGTGCGCGAACGTGCCCGCGGGCAGGCCGGCGTCGGCGACCGCGGCCGAGAGCTCGCGCGCGACGAGCTCGCTCGTGCCCGGGTGCGACGGGTGGCCCTTGACGATCACCGGCACGCCGGCGGCGAGCGCGCTCGCGGTGTCGCCGCCCGCGGTCGAGAAGGCGAGCGGGAAGTTGGAGGCGCCGAAGACGGCGACGGGCCCGATCGGGACGAGCATCCGGCGCACGTCGGGGCGCGGGATCGGCTTGGCGTCCGGGTCGGGCGTGTCGATGATCGCCTCGACGTAGTCGCCGGCGTCGACGCACGGCGGCGAACGCCTCGAGCTGGCCGGCGGTGCGCTCGAGCTCGCCGCGCAGGCGCGCCTCGGGCAGGCCGGTCTCGGCCATCGCGGTGGTGACGATCTCGTCGCCGGCGGCGCGCAGGCGCGCGGCGGCGCCGCGCAGCAGGGCGGCGCGCTTGGTCGCGGTCGGCGAGCGCGCCGGAGCGGTGCGCGTCGGCGGCCGCGGCGACGGCGGCCGTGCACGTCGTCGGTCGTGGCCTCCTCGTAGGCCGGGCCGGTCTCGCCCGTCGCGTGGGTCGACGGAGTTGAAGGTCGTGGCCATGGCGTGTACCTTACTGGTCCGGTGAGCGAACCAGTTGTCATCCAATCTGGTCCGGCGTTCGAGCCGGTACGGACGCTGCAGCGCTACGAGCACGTGGCGGAGCGGCTCGCGGCCGAGATCCGCTCGGGCGCCTTCGCGCCCGGCGAGCGGCTGCCGTCCGAGCGCGAGCTCGCGCGCCGGCTCGAGGTCGGCCGCGCCTCCGTGCGCGAGGCGATCGCCGCGCTGCAGGTGCAGGGCGTGATCGAGACGCGGCCCGGCTCGGGCTCGTTCGTCGCCGCCGACGCGGCCGGAGCGCCTGCCCGCCCCGAGCGGGCTCCCGCACGACGCCAGCCCGAGCGACCTGCTGGAGACGCGCGCGCTGCTCGAGCCCGCGATCGCCCGCCTCGCCGCCGAGCGCGGGCCGGCCGGACGCGGAGTGCGAGCGCCTGCTGGCCGCGATGGAGGCGGCCGCCGACCCGGCCGATCCGGCCGCGCGCCAGGGCTGGAACGAGTCCGACCGGCTCTTCCACCGCCGCATCGCCGAGCTCACCGGCAACCCCGTCCTGGCCGGGATCGCCGGCCACGTCGCCGCGCTGATGGACCAGCCGCTGTGGCAGCGGCTGCGCGACGACTCGATCGCCACGCCCGGCCGCACCGCGATCCACCTCGCCGAGCACCGCATGATCTACGAGGCGATCGCCGAGGGCGACCCCGACGCCGCCTCCCTCTACGCCACCCAGCACGTCAAGCGCGTGCGCCGCTACATGACCCTCGACTGAGGAGCCCGCCATGCGCTTCCCCGGCATCATCCCCGCCGTGACCACGCCGTTCGACGCCAACGGGGCGGTCGACACCGCCGGCCTCGCCGCCAACGTCCGCTTCCTGCTCGACGCGGGCGTGCACGGCATCGTCGGCACCGGCACGATGGGCGAGGCGGGCAGCCTCAGCGCCGCCGAGCGCAAGCTCGTGCTCGAGACCGTCGTGGAGGCCGTCGACGGCGCCGTCCCCGTGATCGCGGGCATCTCCGCCGGCACCGCGGCGGCCGCGGTCGCCTACGCGCGCGACGCCGCCGCGGCCGGCGCGGACGCGGTCATGTGCCTGCCGCCGCTCGGCTACCGCGCCGACCTGGCCGAGCTGATCGCCTTCTACGGCGGCGGTCGCGGAGGGCGCCGGGCTGCCGGTGATGCTCTACAACAACCCCGAGGCCAGCGGCGTCGACCTGCGCGCGGAGCAGATCGTCGCGATCGCCGACCGCGTGCCCGGGCGTCGTCGCCGTCAAGGAGTGCTCGGGCGACGTGCGCCGGATCCCGGCGCTGCTCGCCGCCGCGCCGCAGCTCGAGATCCTCGTCGGCGGCGACGACTGGGCGCTCGAGGGCTTCGCCGCGGGCGCGACGGGCTGGGTCACCGGCGTCGCCGACGTCGCGCCGCGCGAGTGCGTCGCGCTCTACGAGCACGTGCCGGCGGGCGAGCTCGAGCCGGCGCGCGAGATCTACCAGCGGCTGCTGCCGCTCGCGCGCTTCGACATGACGCCGAAGCTCGTCCAGTACTTCAAGGCCGCGCAGGACGAGGCCGGCCTGGCCGGCGGCCCGTGCCGCGAGCCGCGCCTGCCGCTCACCGACGGGCGAGCGCGAGGAGCTGCTGGCCGCCCTCGCGGTGCTGCGCGAGGGCGTCCCCGCGTGAGAGCGGCGCGCTACCTCGCGGCGGTCGACTCCCACACGGAGGGGATGCCGACGCGCGTCGTCACCGGCGGCGTCGGCCCGATCCCGGGCGCCACGATGCTCGAGCGCAAGCTGCACTTCGAGGCCGAGCTGGACGACCTGCGGCTGCTGCTGATGCGCGAGCCGCGCGGCCACTCCGCGATGTCGGGGGCGATCCTGCAGCCCCCGACGCGCGCCGGACGCCGACTGGGGCGTGCTGTTCATCGAGGTCTCGGGCTGCCTGCCGATGTGCGGGCACGGGACGATCGGCGTCGCGACCGTGCTCGTGGAGACGGGCATGGTCGAGGTCACCGAGCCCGAGACGGTGGTCGCGCTCGACACCCCGGCCGGGCTCGTGCGGGTGCGCGTGGCGGTCGCAGGACGGGCGCGCGACGGCGGTGACGCTGCGCAACGTGCCGTCGTTCCTGCTCGCGCGCGACCGCGAGATCGGCGGCGTGCCGTACGACATGGCCTACGGCGGCAACTTCTACGCGCTCGTCGAGGCGTCGGCGGCCGGCATGGCCGTCGACCCGGCGCGCTCGGACGAGCTGATCGCCCGCGGGCTGGAGATCATGGCCGCGATCAACGCGGCCGACGCGCCCGTGCACCCCGAGGACGCGCGGATCGCGGGCTGCCGCCACGTCGTCTTCTACGAGGACGGGCCCGGACGGCGCGCGCAACGCGACCGCGATCCAGCCCGGCTGGCTGGACCGCTCGCCGTGCGGCACGGGCACGATCGGCGCGGATGGCCGCGCTGCACGCGCGCGGCGAGCTGGCGCTCGGCGAGGCGTTCGTCAACGAGTCCGTGATCGGCACCCGCTTCACCGGCCGGCTGGTGGAGGAGACGACGGTCGGCGGGCTGCCGGCGGTCGTGCCGGAGATCACCGGCCGCGCGTGGGTGACCGGCATGGGCCAGTACCTGCTCGACGCCGAGCGACCCGTTCCCGGCCGGCTTCGCGCTGTGAGCGCGCCGCCGGGGCGCCGACGTCGTCGTGCGTCGGCGGCGGGATCGTCGGCGCCTGCGCGGCGCTCGAGCTCGCGCGCGGCGGCGCCAGCGTCGAGGTGCTCGAGCGCGGCGGCGGCTGGGGCGAGGGCTGCTCGTGGGGCAACGCCGGCCTGCTCGTGCCCAGCCACGCGCGGCCGATCGCGGCGCCCGAGTCGCTGCGCGCCGGGATCGGCTGGATGGTCAGGCCCGACTCGCCGTTCGGCCTCAAGCTCAAGCCGTCGCTGGCGCCGTGGCTGGCGCGCTACCTGCGGGCGTCGACGGCGCGCGCGCGCCGACGACGGCGAGGCGCTGCAGCGCGAGCTCTGCCGCGAGAGCCTCGGCGCCTTCCGCGAGCTGGCGGCCGAGGGGATCGACGGCGGCTACGACGAGCCGGGCTGCCTGACCGTGCACACCTCGGCGGACGCGGAGGAGCACGCGGCGGCCGAGGCGGCCTCCGAGACCGGGCGCACGCTCGGCGCGCGGGTGCTGACCGGCGCCGAGGCGCGGGAGCTCGAGCCGGCGCTGACCGCGCGCGTGCGCGCGGCGGTCCTGTTCCCCGGCGAGGCGCGCTGCGACCCGGTGCGGCTCGCGGCGGCGGTCGGCGCCGCCGCGGAGGCGCGCGGGGTGCGGCTGCGCACGGGCGTCGAGGCCTACGGCGTGGCGCCGGACGGCGTCGTCGAGACGACCCACGGGCCGCTGCGCGCCGGGACGGTCGTGGTCGCCGCGGGCGCCTGGTCGGGCCGGCTGGCGCGGACCGCCGGCGTGCGGCTCCCGCTCCAGGGCGGCAAGGGCTACGCGGCCGAGTGGGACCCGGCCGCCGCGCCGGTGCGGATGCCGCTCTACCTCCACGACCACCGCGTCGTCGCCAACCCGATGGCCGACCGCACGCGCATGACCGGCGGGCTGCTGCTCGACGGCCTCGACGAGTCCTTCGACGCCCGCCGCGTGCGCGCGATCGCCGCGGCGGCCGAGGAGGTCCTCGGCGTGCGCGCGGAGCCGCGGCTGACCTGGCGCGGCCTGCGGCCGTGCACGCCCGACGGGCTGCCGGTGATCGGCGAGAGCCGGCGGCGTCGTGTTCGCCACGGGCCACGGGATGCTCGGCGTCACGCTCGGCGCCGCTGACGGGGCGGCTCGTCGCGTCGGTCGTGGCGGGCGTCGGCGACGCACCCGGCGCTTGGCGCGGCTGTCCCCGGAGCGGTTCTGAACGTCAACTGCGGCTGGGTAGGGAGGCGAGGGAGCCGCCCGCGGCGTCGAGTCCGCAGTTGCTCGGCCTCAGGCCGAGCAACTGCGGCTCGAGCTCGAGCGCGGCGGCTGGCGCTCCCGCTCCCCCTACCCTACAGCCCGCCGTTCTAGCGCCGGCGCAGCAGCCCGGCCCCGACCCGCAGCGCCGCCCGCGCCAGCGGCCCGGCGTCGCGCCGGAGCACCGCCAGGCGGTCGGCCTCGCGGCCGTGGACCAGCCGCGTGGCGGCGGTTCGGGCCCGAACGAGGCGCCGGGTCGTAGGGCAGGCGGCGCGCGCCGCCGATCAGCGCGGGCCGGGAGGCGACCTGGCGCGGGGCGACGTGGCGCTGCAGGCGCAGCGCCGGGCCGGGGGCGACGGCGCCGTGCTCGTTGACCCAGGTCAGCTCGGCCCGAGGGTGCGGGCGACGCGCTCGCCCTTGGCGCGGTCGCGCGGCCCAGATGCTCACGACGCCGCCGCGGGCGCGGCGGTCGTGCGGGCGCTCGCCGGCCGGGCCGTCCTGGACGAGCGCGATCGCGGCCGCCTCGCCCGGCGCCTCGACGACCGCGAGCACCGGGCCCGGGCACGGGCTCGCGCAGGATCCGCGCGCCGGCGGGCACGCGCCGCAGCACGGCGGGCGCGTAGAACGGCGCCGGCGAGGCCCTCGACGCGCGTGGCGCCGCCGCAGATCAGCTCGGCGCCGCCGGCGACCGCCTCCTCGACGAGCGCCTCGACGGTCGGCGAGGTCCTCGGCCGAGCGCAGCGGGCCGACCTCCGCCTGCTCGCTCGCGGGGTCGCCGACCTCGCAGGCGCAGCGGCGCGCTCGCGCAGCAGCGCCGAGCAGCGGCTCGGCCACCGACGGCACGCAGACGAGCCGGCCCGCGGCGGCCGGGTGGCGCCCGCCGGCGGCGAACGCCGCCCACAGCGCGGCGGAGGCGACCGTCTCGACCGGCGCGCCCTCGAGCACGAGCATCGCGCCCTTGGCCTCCGGCCCGGCGAGCGAGACGACGCGCGCGCAGGCGTCGGGCAGCGCCGCGCGCGCCTCCTCGCCGTGCACGACGCGCGAGCAGCTCCTCCGGGATCCCGGCGCGCAGCAGCGTGCGGCGCAGCCGCTCGCCCGGCCAGCGGCGCGGCGGGGGCGAGCAGCGACGCCGTTGCCGGCCAGCAGCGCGCGCGGCGACCTCCAGCGCGGGCTCCGTCCAGGGCGAGGACGGGCGCGCCGAGCACCCCGACCACGCCGCGCGGCTGCTGGACGCCGACGGCGCGCCGGCCCGCCGCGCAGCAGCGCGGGGCGCCCGAGCCGGCGGTCGGCGAGCGCGTCCGGGCCGTCGTCGGCGAGGTCGCTCGAGCCCGGCGACCGCGGGCAGCAGCTCGCCGAGCGCCGCCTCCGTGCGCGGGCGCCCGGTCTCGCGCGCGAGCAGCAGCGCGAGGTCGTCGAGCTCGTCGAGCATCAGCCGCGCGGCGCGGCGCACGTAGCGCGCCCGCGCGGCGGCGGGCACCGCGGCCCACAGCGGCTGGGCGGCCGCGGCGCGCGGCCGCGGCGGCGCGCACGTCGTCGCGCGGTCGCGGCCTCGACCGCGCCGAGCCGCTCGCCGGTCGCGGGGGAGCGGGCCTCGAGCTGCATCGCCGGGACGCTAGCGGGCGGGCGCTACGGCGGCGCGGCGGCGAGCGCGAGCGCTCGATCAGCACGCGGCCGAGCACCTCGGCCAGCGCCGGCGCGAAGCGCTCGTCGACCACGAGCACGTCCGGGGCGTCGGCGCCGAAGTCGATCGCGCCGACGCCGGCGAGCACCTCGGTGCCGTCGAGCGGGGCGAGCGCGCACAGCACGTGCCGGCGCGCGGGGTCGAAGGCGAGCAGCCGCCGCACGTCGAGCTCGTCGGCCGGCAGGCCGCGGCGCTCGAGCAGCGCGGCCACCAGCGCGCGGTCGGACGGGCCCGGCCATGCGCAGGCGCACGGGCGGCCCGCCCGGGACCGGGAAGGTGCGCCGCAGCGGGGAGGTGTCGGAGCGGGCCATGTCCCGACCATGACAGCCGGCGCCGGATGAAGCTGTGATCAAGCCGGGTGTGAGGCTGCGTCACAGCGCCGCGGGCGCGGCGGACCTGCTCGAGGCGCTCGCGCAGCGCCGGCTCCATGTCGCGCGGGTCGTAGAAGCGCAGGTCCTCGAGCCCGTCCGGCAGGTGGTCCTGGTCGTTGATCTGGCCCGGGTGGTCGTGCGGGTAGTCGTAGCCGAGCCCGCGGCCGAGCTTGGCCGCCGCCGGGTAGGCGGCGCTGCGCAGCGGCGCGGGCGGGAGCGCCGCGCCGTGGTCGCGGATGTGGGCCCGCGCGGCGCCGAGCGCGCGGCCCGCGGCGTTGGACTTCGGCGCCAGCGAGAGGTAGATCGCGCACTGCGCCAGCGCGTAGGTGGCCTCCGGCAGGCCGACGTGCTCGACCGCCGCGGCCGTCGCCGTCGCGACCTGCAGCGCCTGCGGGTCGGCGTTGCCGATGTCCTCGGAGGCGAGGATCACCATCCGGCGCACGATGAAGCGCGGGTCCTCGCCGCCCTCGAGCATCGCGGCGAGGTAGTAGAGCGAGGCGTCGGGGTCCGACCCGCGCGTGGACTTGATCCAGGCCGAGATGTAGTCGTAGTGCTGGTCGCCGCCCTTGTCGTAGAGGACGGCCTTGCGCTGCATCGCGTCCTCGGCGTCGGCCAGCTCGACCGCGCTTGCCGGTGCGCGCGGCGGTCGCGCACGCGAGCTCGAGCGCGTTCAGCGCCGTGCGGGCGTCGCCGCCCGAGCGCGCGGCCAGGAACGGCAGCACGTCGTCGGCGACCGCGCAGTCGCCGCACTCGCCCGCGTCGAGCGCCTTGCGCATCAGGCCCTCGACCTGCTCGGCGGTCAGCGGCCGCAGCTCGTAGACCTGCGCCCGCGAGAGCAGCGCGTTGTTGACCTCGAAGTACGGGTTCTCGGTCGTGGCGCCGATCAGCGTCACCAGCCCGTCCTCGACCGCGGGCAGCAGCGCGTCCTGCTGGGCCTTGTTGAAGCGGTGGATCTCGTCGAGGAAGAAGATCGTGCGGCGGCCGGTCTGCCGGCGCTGGCGGGCGCGCTCGATCACCTCGCGCACCTCGGCGCGGCCGGCGTTGACGGCCGAGAGCTCCTCGAAGGCGGCGTCGGCGTGCTCGGCGGCGAGCCGCGCGAGCGTCGTCTTGCCGGTGCCGGGCGGGCCGAACAGGACCATCGAGTGCGGGTCGCCGGACTCGAGCGTGGTGCGCAGCGCCGAGCCCTCGCCGAGCAGGTGCTCCTGGCCGACGTAGTCGGCGAGCGAGCGCGGGCGCATGCGCGCGGCGAGCGGGCCGGTCGCCGGCGGCTCGGCGACGCGCGTCTCCTCCGGCGGCTCGTCGGGTGCGTCGAACAGGCGCTCCATCGCGGCTCAGTATGGTCGCGCGCCGTGCGCCGCGTCCCGCTGACGACCGTCCTGCGCGAGTGGGGCCGCATCGGCGTGATCGGCTTCGGCGGCCCGCCGGCGCACATCGCGCTGCTGCGCGAGCTCGTGGTCGAGCGGCGCGGCTGGATCGCCGGCGCGCGACTTCGAGGACGCCAACGCCGCCTGCCAGCTGCTCCCGGGCCCGGCCTCGACGCAGATGTCGATCTACTGCGCGCGCCGCGTCGCCGGCAACGCCGGCGCGCTCGCCGGCGGGCTCGCGTTCATCCTGCCCGGGCTGCTGCTGACGATCGCGATCGCGGCGGTCGCGCTGCAGGACGACCCGCCGGAGTGGGTGCACGGGCTCGGCGCCGGGCGCGGCCGCGGCGGTCGTCGCCGTCGTCGCCCAGGCCGGCCTCCAGCTCGCCGCGGCCAGCCTCGCGGGCGCGCTCGCGCGCGCGGCCTGCGCCCGGGCGCTCGTCTACGCGCTGCTCGGCGCCGCGGCGACCGTGACGCGTCGGCCCGTTCGTCGTGCTCGTGCTGCTCGCGTGCGGCCTGGTCGAGCTCGGCGCTGCGCCGCTCCGGCCGCGCCGCCGTGCACGCCTGGCCGCTCGCGCTCCCGCTCGCGGTCGACCGGCGCCGCCGCGCTGCCCGCGCTCGCCTGGACGGCGCTGAAGGTCGGCGCGCTCTCCTACGGCGGCGGCTTCGTGATCGTGCCGCTGATGCAGGGCGACGCGCTCGACCACGACTGGCTCACGCCAGGCCGAGTTCGCCAACGCGGTCGCCTACGGGCAGATCACGCCCGGCCCGGTCACGCACACGATCGCGCTGATCGGCTGGGGCGCCGCGGGCCTGCCCGGCGCGCTGCTGGCGTCCGCGATCGCCTTCGCGCCCGTCGTTCGCGTTCGTGATGCTCGGCGGCGACCGCTTCGAGGCGATCCGCGAGCGGCCCGGGCCCGCGCGCGTTCCTCGACGGCGCCGGCCCGGCCGCGATCGGCGCGATCCTCGGCGCGGCCGTGCTGCTCGCCGACCGCGCTCGAGGAGCCGTGGCAGTGGGCGGTGCTCGCGCTCGCCGCCGTCGCTGCTCGCGCTCGGCCGCTCGCCGCTGCTCGTGCTGCTGGCCGGCGCGGCCGCGGGAGTGGCTCATCACTACGATCACCTGATGGCCGACGCGCTGCAGGAGGAGACCGCCGACGTCCTGGCCCGGCTGATCCAGTTCGACACCGTCAACCCGCCCGGGAACGAGCGCGCCTGCCAGGAGTGGCTGCGCGACTACCTCACCGAGGCCGGGCTGGAGTGCGAGCTCGACGGCACCGAGCCCGAGCGCCCGAACCTCGTCGCGACGCTCGCCGGCGAGGAGCCGGGGCCGGTGCTCGGCTACCTCTCGCACGTCGACACCGTGCTCGCCGACGCCGGCGGACTGGACCCACGACCCGTGGTCGGGCGAGATCCACGACGGCTTCCTGTGGGGCCGCGGCGCGCTCGACATGAAGTCCCAGACCGCCGCCGAGGCCGTCGCCGCCGCGCGGCTGGCGCGCGACGGCTGGCGCCCGGCCAAGGGCGCGCTGAAGGTCTTCTCCGTCGTCGACGAGGAGACGGGCGGCGATCAAGGGCGCCAAGTGGCTGTGCGAGAACCGGCCCGACCTCGCCCGCGCGGACTTCCTGCTCAACGAGGGCGCGGGCACGCGTGATGCCGTTCGGCGACCGCCGCCTGCACGGCGTCTGCTGCGCGGAGAAGGGCACGTTCCGCTTCGCCGTCCGCGCCCGCGGCCGCGCCGGCCACGCCTCCGTGCCCGCGACCGCCGACAACGCGCTGCTCAAGCTCGCGCCCGCGATCGAGCGGCTCGGCTCGCGCAAGCCGCCCTACGACGTCACCGACGAGCCGCGCGCGTTCCTGCGCGCGATCGGCGAGGACCCCGACGACCCGGAGGGCGCGCTCGGCGCGCATCGCGCGAGGTCGACCCGCGGCTGGCCGCGCTGTTCGAGCCGACGCTCGGCGTCACGGTCGCGCCGACGATCATCTCCGCGGGCGAGAAGATCAACGTGATCCCGGCCCGCGCCGAGCTGCTGGTCGACTGCCGCGTCCCGCCCGGGATGGGCGCCGAGGCGACGATGGCCCGCATCCGCGGGCTGCTCGACGGCGTCGACGGGCTCGAGGTCGAGTTCATCGAGCAGGTCGTCGGCAACCGCTCGGCGATCGAGACGCCGCTGATGGACGCGATCCGCGACTGGGTCGGCGCGGACGGCGACGGCGCCGAGGCCGTCCCGGTGATGCTGCCCGCGTTCACGGACTCGCGCCACTGGCGCGCCGCGTTCCCCGACTGCGTCGCCTACGGCTTCTTCCCCCAGCGCCACCAGACGCTCTACGAGACCTGGCCGCTGATCCACTCCGACGACGAGCGCATCGACGTGCGCGACCTCGGCGTCGCCGCCGTCTTCTTCCACGAGCTGCCGAGGAGGCTTCTCTCTTGAGTCCGGTCACCGAAGGCAAGCTCCGCCTCGGCGGGATGGCCCTGCGCAACGGCCTGCTGGTGCACGGCCCGACCCACTGGGCGGCCGCCGTGCGCGACAAGCAGGGCGAGATCCAGGTCGCGTCCGGCCGCAAGCCGCGCGTGCAGCGGCGTCGACGGCGTCCCGGGCGTGCGCGGCGTCGTGCGGCTCGGCGAGGCGTTCGCGGTGATCCCGCTCGTCAAGCGCGCGCTGCCCGCCGCGAAGCTGCCGTTCGAGAGCCCGGCCGTGATCGGCGTCGCCGCCGCGGCGTCGCTCGGCGGCGCCCAGCTGCGCAAGCGGATGCGCGGCGTCGGCGGCGAGACGCGCCGCCGCGCTCGTCTCGCTCGCGCCCGCCGTGTTCGCGCTGCGCGGCGGCGAGCTGGCCCAGTACCACGGCGTCGAGCACAAGGCGATCGCCGCCTACGAGTCGCCCGACGACGCCACCGACGCGGCCGACACCGACAAGGAGCACGACCGCTGCGGCTCGCACCTCGTCGCGCCGATGCTCGCCTCCAACGTGGCCGGCACGCTGCTGCTGCGGCGCGCGATCGAGCGGCCGGGCCCGCTGGCGGGCAGCGCCGTCGCGCTCGCCTCGACCGCCGCGGCCGTCGAGGTCTTCGCCTGGTGCGAGCGCAACAGCGACACGCGCACCGCGCGCGCGATCCGCCGCCCCGGCTTCGAGATCCAGCGCGTGGTCGGCACGCGCGAGCCCGACGAGCGCCAGCTCGAGGTCGGCCGCGCCGCGCTCGCGGAGATCCTGCGCGTGGAGGAGCAGGCCGCCGCCGCGGATGGACGCTGACGTCATCGTCGTCGGCGCCGGGCTCGCGGGCCTGGTGGCGACGGCGGAGCTGGCCGACGCCGGCCGGCGCGTGATCCTGCTCGACCAGGAGCCCGAGGCGAGCCTCGGCGGCCAGGCGTTCTGGTCGCTCGGCGGGCTGATGTTCGTCGACAGCCCCGAGCAGCGCCGGATGCGCGTGAAGGACTCCTACGAGCTCGCGCTGCAGGACTGGCTCGGCACGGCCGGCTTCGACCGGCCCGAGGACGAGTGGCCGCGCCGCTGGGCCGAGGCCTACGTCGCGCTTCTGCGCGGGCGAGAAGCGCGCCTGGCTGCACGAGCAGGGCATGCGCTGGCTGCCCAACCCGGGCTGGCCCGAGCGCGGCGGCTACCTCGCCGACGGCCACGGCAACTCGGTGCCGCGCTTCCACATCACCTGGGGCACCGGCCCCGGGCGTCGTGGCGCCGTTCGAGCGCCGCGTGCGCGAGGCCGCCGCGCGCGGGCTGGTCGAGCTGCGCTTCCGCCACCGCGTCGACGAGCTCGTCACCGACCGACGGCGCGGTCACCGGCGTCGCCGGCACGGTGCTCGCGCCGAGCGCCGTCAAGCGCGGCGAGGCGTCGGCGCGCGAGGCGGCGGGCGAGTTCTCGCTCACCGCCCAGGCCGTGATCGCCACCACCGGCGGCATCGGCGGCAACCACGAGCTGGTGCGGCGGATGTGGCCGCGAGCGGCTCGGCGGCGCCGCCCGAGCAGCATGCTCTCCGGCGTGCCCGCGCACGTCGACGGCCGGATGCTCGAGATCGCGCGCGCGGCCGGCGCGCAACGAGATCAACGGCGACCGCATGTGGCACTACGTCGAGGGCATCCGCAACTGGGACCCGATCTGGCCGATGCACGCGATCCGGATCATCCCCGGGCCCTCCGCGCTGTGGTTCGACGCGTTCGGGCAGCCGCCTGCCCGGCCCGCTCTACCCCGGCTTCGACACGCTCGGCACGCTGCGCCACCTGCGCGCGACCGGCCGCGACCACAGCTGGTTCGTGCTCACGCAGAAGATCATCGAGAAGGAGTTCGCGCTCTCGGGCTCCGAGCAGAACCCCGACACGACCTCCAAGAGCGTGCGCGCGGTGCTCGAGGAGCGCATCGGCAGCGGCCCGCCCTCGCCCGTGCAGGCGTTCATGGACCACGGCGAGGACTTCATCGTCGAGCGCTCGCTGCCCGCAGCTCGTGCGGCGGATGAACGCGCTCGCCGGCGAGGACCTGATCGACCACGCCGCGCTCGAGGCCCAGATCGTCGCCCGCGACCGCCAGATCGCCAACCCGTACGCCAAGGACGGCCAGGTGACCGCGATCCACGGCGCCCGCGCCTACTTCGCCGACAAGGTCACGCGCGTCGCCGCGCCGCACCGGATCCTCGACCCGGAGGCCGGCCCGCTGATCGCCGTGCGGCTGCACATCCTCACCCGCAAGTCGCTCGGCGGTCTGCAGACGGACCTGTCGCTCGCGCGTGCTGCGCGCGTCCGGCGAGCCGCTGCCGGGCCTCTACGCGGCCGGCGAGGTGGCCGGCTTCGGCGGCGGCGGCGTGCACGGCTATCGCGCGCTGGAGGGGACGTTCCTCGGCGGCTGCCTGTTCTCCGGGCGGATCGCCGGGCGCGCCGCGGCGGCCGCCACCGCCTAGACCGCCGCACCCGTACATCCGTCGAATGGGGTCTTGACCCCAGTCTGCATTTCTGAGCGCGGGGGATACTGGACGCCATGCCGTACGTCTTCGCACTGCAGTGGTACCAGGTCGAGAACTGGATCATCACCTGGGCCCCGATCATCTTCATGGGCCTGCTCGTCTTCTTCCTCTGGCGGACGATGAAGCTGATGCCGAAGACGAAGCCGCAGGAGATCACGCCCGACTCCGACTCGGCCGTCGAGTGGTCGCAGGTCGCCGGCGCCGACGAGGCCAAGGCGGAGCTGCAGGAGGTCGTCGACTTCCTCAAGGACCCGGCCCGCTTCAAGGCGCTCGGCGCGAGCGTCCCGAAGGGCATCATGCTCCACGGCCCGCCCGGCACCGGCAAGACGCTGCTGGCCAAGGCCGTCGCGAAGGAGTCCGGCGCGAAGTTCTACGCGCAGTCGGCGTCCTCGTTCGTGGAGATGTTCGCCGGCCTCGGCGCCGCCCGCATCCGGCGGCTGTTCCAGATCGCCCGCGACAACCGCCCCGCGATCATCTTCATCGACGAGATCGACGCCGTCGGCGGCGAGCGCGGCTCGGACAACAACTCCGAGCGCGAGCAGACGCTCAACCAGCTGCTGGTCGAGATGGACGGCTTCCGCTCCTCCGGCGACCTGGTCGTGATCGCGGCGTCGAACCTGCTCGACAAGCTCGACCCGGCGCTGCTGCGCCCGGGCCGCTTCGACCGCCAGATCTTCGTCTCCCCGCCCGACGTGGCCGGCCGCGAGGCGATCATGCGCGTGCACACCGCGGGCAAGCCGCTGGCCGACGACGTCGACCTCGCAGATGATCGCGCGCCAGACGTCGGGCCTGACCGGCGCCGACCTCGCCAACCTCTGCAACGAGGCCGCGATCTTCGCCGTCCGCTCGCACCGCGAGAAGCTCGCCCAGGCCGACTTCGACGCCGCGCTCGAGCGCGTCGTGGCCGGCATGCAGTCGCGCCGCACGCTCAACGAGCACGAGCGCCGCGTCGTCGCCTTCCACGAGGCCGGCCACGCGCTCTGCGCCGAGCTGCTGCCCGGCGTCAACCGCGTGCACAAGATCTCGATCGTCCCGCGCGGCAAGGCGCTCGGCTACACGCTCAACCTCCCGGAGGAGGACCGCTACCTGAAGACCAAGGAGGAGCTGATCGACTACATGTCGGTGCTGCTCGGCGGCCGCGCGGCGGAGGAGCTCGTGTTCGGCTCGATCACCACGGGCGCCGCCGACGACCTGCACCGCGTCGCGGAGATCTCGCGCTCGATGGTCCACGACTACGCGATGGGCACCTCGATCACCTCGCGCAAGGTCTCCGCCGAGGGCGGCCAGGTCTCCGACCGCACGCGCCAGCTGCGCGACGAGGAGCAGCAGCACCTCTCCGACGAGGCGATGCGCGGGGCGATGAAGCTGATCTCCGACCACCGCACCAAGCTCGACCAGCTCGCCAGCGCGCTGCTGCGCAACGAGGTGCTCGAGCGCAAGGACATCGACCGGATCATGGAGGGCGTGCCGCGCTTCCACCGGTCGCCCGGCCAGGGCCTGCGGGTGGTCGCCG
>CAVSMP010000028.1:0-71095 GCA_963729155.1 uncultured Solirubrobacteraceae bacterium | reverse complement strand
CCAGGCGCCCCAGCCCGGTGTCGATCGGCTCCCCACGCCGCTCCACGAGCCCGTCGGTGTAGAGCACCAGCGCGCCGCCGGAGGGCACCGCGCCCTCCGCCTCGTGATAGGTGAGGTCGCGCGCCGCTCCGACCGGCGGCGCCAGCCCGCCGTCCAGCCAGCGCGTCTCCCCGTCGGACCCCACCACCAGCGGCGGCGGATGGCCGGCGTTGGCGTAGCGGACCGCGCCGGTCTCCGTGTCCACGCACAGCAGCACGAGCGTGGCGAAGCCGCCGCCGAGCGTCTCGAGCAGGCGGTTGACGCGCTCGAGCGTCTGGGCCGGCCCGTATCCCTCGAGCAGGTACGCGCGGACCGCGTTGCGCAGCTGCCCCATGGCGGAGGCCGCCCGAACCCCACGGCCCACCACGTCGCCGATCACGAGCGCGATCGTGGTGTCCCCGAGCACGATCGCGTCGTACCAGTCGCCGCCGACGCTGACCTCGCTGGAGCCGGGCAGGTAGAGCGCGGCCAGCTCCGCGCGGTCGAGCTGCGGGACGGTCTCCGGGAGCAGGCTGCGCTGCAGCGTCTCGGCGACGCGGTGCTCGCGCTCGTAGAGCAGGGCGTTCTCGAGGCGGGTCGCGGCGACCTGCGCGAGCTGGGTGAGGACGGCCGCCGCCTCGACGCCGCCCGTGCCCGACTCTCCGTCGAGCAGCAGCTCGCCGAGCGCCCGCCCGCCGGCGCCCGTGAGCACCACGCGGCGGCCGAACGGCTCGCCGGGCGGCTCCGAGGCAGATCCCTCGAGCCGCGCGACGGCGCGCTCGGCGCCGACGAGCGCGCGCGCCCGCTCCGCAACGACCTCGAGCACCTCACCGACGGTCGTCGCGCGGTTGATCTCGACGGCCGCGGCGGCGAGGTCGCGCAGCAGCTGCACGTGGCGCTCCGTGGCCCGCGCGGCGGCCTGGCGCAGCTCGGCGAGGTCGAGGTTCGCGCGCACGCGGGCGATCAGCTCGCGCGAGGAGAACGGCTTGACGAGGTAGTCGTCGGCGCCCGCTGCGAGCCCCTCGACGGCCGCCTCCTCGCCCGCGCGCGCCGAGAGCATGATCACCGGCAGCTGGGACGTGGCCGGGTCCGAGCGCAGCCGGCTCAGCAGCCCGAAGCCGTCGAGCTCGGGCATCATCGCGTCGGAGAGGACGAGATCGGGCCGGCGCTCGGAGATCGCCGCGAGCGCGGCGCGGCCGTCGCGCACCGTCTCGACGTCCCAGTGGCGGGCGAGGAGCCGCTCGAGGTAGTCGCGCAGGTCGGCGTTGTCGTCGGCGATCAGGATCCGCGCGCGCTCGGGCGCCGGGCCGCCGTCCGCGGGCATGCCGGCGCCGACGGCCTCGAGCACCCCGACGGAGTGCTCGGCGTCGGGCAGCCACCGCAGCGCCTCCTCGAGGTAGGCGGCGGCTCCGCTCGTCGGGGTCGCCGCCGCGGTCGCCGGCACGGCCGCCTCCTCCAGCGGCACGCGCACCGTGAACGTCGAGCCCTCGCCGGGCTCGCTCTCCGCCCGCACGCTGCCGCCGTGCAGGCGCGCCAGCTCCTGCACCAGCGCGAGCCCGATGCCGCTGCCCTCGTGGGTGCGCGAGCGCGCGCCGCGCACGCGCTTGAAGCGCTCGAACAGGCTCGAGAGCTCGTCCGCCGCGATGCCCGTGCCCGTGTCGGAGACCGACAGCACGGCGTCGGCGCCCTCGCGGCGCAGCGCGACCCGGATCTCGCCCTCGAACGTGAACTTGAAGGCGTTCGAGACGAGGTTGAGCACGATCCGCTCCCACATCTCGCGGTCCACGCGGGCGATCACCGGCTCGCCCGGGCGCTCGACGACGAGCGCGATCCCGGCGCGGTCGGTGGCGGCGCGGAACATGCTCACCAGGTCGGTCGTGTAGGCCGCGAGCTCGGTCGGCTCGCGCACCGGCTCGGCGCTGCCCGCCTCGATGCGCGAGAACTCGAGCAGGTTGTTGACGAGCTTCTGCAGGCGCAGGGCGTTGCGGAAGACCACGCTGAGGCGCTCCGCCTGCTCGCCCGCGCCCGCGTCGGCGAGCGCGTCCTCGGCCGGCCCGAGGATCAGCGAGAGCGGGGTGCGGAACTCATGGCTCACGTTGGAGAAGAAGTCGGTCTTGGCGCGGTCGAGCTCGGCGAGTGCCTCCGCCCGCTCGCGCTCCGCCTCCCGCGCCCGCACGCTCGCGAGGCTCGACGCGATCTGGCCCGCGACGAGCTCGAGGAAGCCGCGGTACTCCTGGTCGAGCTCCCGGTACGGGTTCAGGCCGGCGACGAGCAGGCCGGCCGGGTCCTCGCGGCTCGAGTCCGCGAGCGGGATCGCGAACGCCTGGCGCGGCGCGTCCTCCCACTCGCCGGCGGGGACGCCGTCCTGCCCGTCGAGGTCGACCACTACGGGGGCGCCGTCGAGCCGCACCGCCTCCGGCCAGCGTGGCGCGCCGGCGGTGGCGGGGAGGAGGCCCTGCCCGTCCTCGCCCGCGACGTAGGCGAACGCGAACGGCAGGTCGAGGCGGTTGGAGGCGAGGCTGCGGTCGATCGCGGAGAACAGGTCGCGCTCGCCCGCCGCCGTGCCCGTCGCCTCGGCGAGCTCGCGCAGGGTCGCCAGCCGGCGCTCGCCGAGCACGCGGTCGGTCTCCTCGACGACGACGCACAGCATCCCTGCCGTCGCCCCGTGCTCGTCACGTAGCGGGCTGTAGGAGAACGTGTGGTAGGTCTCCTCGCGGTAGCCGCTGCGCTCGAGGAACAGCCGCAGGCCCGCGTCCCAGGTCGCCGTGCCCGTGGCCAGGACCTGGTCGATGCGCGGCCCGATGTCCTCCCAGATCTCCGCCCAGACCGCGTCGGCACGCTGACCGAGCGCCCACGGGTGCTTGGACGCGAGCGTGTCCCTGGCGTAGGCGTCGTTGTAGAAGAACGTCAGCTCGGGGCCCCACGCCATCCACATGGCGAAGCGCGAGCCGAGCACGATCCGCACCGCGGTCTGCAGGCTCTGGGGCCAGCCCTCGACGGGCCCGAGCGGCGTCGAGGCCCAGTCGTGCCCCGCGATCCGCTCGCTCATGTCCGGGTGCGGCACCCGGCAAGCCTAGGGGCTAGAGGTAGCCCGCGGGGTTGACCGGAGAGCCGTTCATGCGCGTCTCGAAGTGCAGGTGGTCGCCGAAGCAGTGGCCCGTGCAGCCGACGTAGCCGATGACCTGGCCCTTGGAGACGCTCGCACCGCCGGAGGTGGCGTAGCGCGACTGGTGGGCGTAGCAGGTGGAGAGCCCGCCCGAATGCTGGACGCAGGTGTAGTTGCCGTAGCCGCCGGTCCAGCCCAGCAGCACCACGCGGCCGGACTGCGCGGCGCGGATCGGTGTCCCGGTCGGCACCGCGATGTCGACGCCGGCGTGCAGCCGCCCCCAGCGCATGCCGAACGGCGAGACGATCGGGCCGCTGACGGGCCAGACCATGCCGCCCGAGCTCTGCTGGACCGGGCCGGCGGGCGCGGAGCCGGGGCTCGCGGCGGCCTGGAGCGCGGTGAGCACCTTCGCCTGCTCGGCCTCGAGCGCGCGCAGGTCGCCCTCGAGCGAGTGGCGGTCGTCTTGCGTCTTGGCCAACAGGGTCGACTTCTGCCCGCGCGCCTCCTCGTAGCGGCCCCGGCGGTCGACGAGCTGGTCCTTGACGGCGGTCACCTGGTTGACCTCGTCCTCGATCTGGCCTGCGACGACCTCCGCGCGCTTCTCGAGCTTGTCGAGCCGCTTGGCGGTCGCGGTCGCCTCCTTCTTGGCCTTCACGACGATGTCGATGATGCGCGCGTCCTGGGTGGAGACGCGCTGCATGAACTCCGTGCGCTCGAGCAGGTCGGCGAACCCGTTGGACTCGAGCACGACCGTGACGAGGTCGGGCTGGTCGGCCTTGTAGAGCTCGACGAGCCGCTTGGAGAGCGCGGCGCGCGCCTCGGCGAGCCGCGCGCGCAGTCGCGCGAGGCGCAGGCGCTCCCGGCGCAGGTCCTCCTGGATGCGCGCGAGCTCCGCGCGCTTGCGCTCGAGGCTGGCCGTCAGGCGCACCTGCTTGGTCTGCAGGACCGTGATGTCGCCCTGGAGGTCGTTGATGCGGCGCGTGAAGCCCGCGACGTCCGAGGAGAGGACGCGCTCGCGGCCCTTGCGCCAGGCGATCTGGTCCTTCTTGCGCTCGATCTTGGAGCCCAGGTTCTTCTGCTGGCCGCCGGCGACCAGCGGTAGGAAGGCGAAGAGGGCGAGCGGCAGCAACGCCACGCCGATGAACAGGCGGAGCCGGTGGGACATGCGGCGCGCCACTCTAGGAGCCACCTTGCGGGTTCTCCATGAAATCGCCCAGGGTTATGGAGCATGCAAGGAATCCTGCAGGATGCAGGGACTTTCCGGGCGTTCGCGACGGTCGGCTCATCGTGGGGCGCCTGCGGGGTTAGCTGACGGGCTCGCGCAGCGCGCTACGCCGCCACCAGGCGGCGATTCGCCCCGGACTGCTCAATTGGGTCCCCCGTCCGCCCGGTCTGGTCTCCGAGCGGTTCGGCGGCGGCCAATCTACCACCCCGAACCGGGGTCTTGCAGCCACTTAATAAGTTGCTCAAGGCCGCCTCGCGTCTGCCACCATCTCTCATCAGATGCCCAGACCCACGTCCTTCGGGCGCGACACCGGACTGCAGTTCCGGATGGCGCTCACGCTGTTCCTGCTCGGCGCCCTCTACGTGGCGCTCGTCGTGGCGCTGCTCGGCTCGGGCGTCAACGGCGTCACCGTCGCGATCATCGCCGGCGGCCTCGCCGCGCTGAACCTGTTCGCCTCCGACAAGCTCGCGCTGGCCGCGATGGGCGCGCGCGTGGTGACCCCGGAGCAGGCGCCCCAGCTGCACGCGATGATCGAGCGCCTGTGCCTGCAGGCCGACCTGCCGAAGCCGAAGGTCGCCGTGGCGCAGACCCGGATGCCGAACGCCTTCGCGCTCGGGCGCTCGCCCAAGTCGGCGACGGTATGCGCGACGACGGGGATCATGGAGCTGCTCTCCCCCGCGGAGCTCGAGGGCGTCATGGCGCACGAGCTCACGCACGTGCAGAACCGCGACGTGCTGGTGATGACGCTCGCCGGCTTCTTCGCCACCATCGCCGCCTACATCGTGCAGTTCGGCTTCTTCTTCGGCGGCTCCGGCGACGACGACGAGAACCCCAGCTTCATGGTGCTCTTCCTCGTCTCGCTCGCCGTCTACGTCGTCTCCTTCTTCCTCATGCAGGCCCTGTCGCGCTACCGCGAGTTCTCGGCCGACCGCGGCGCGGCGCTGATCACCGGCCGCCCGAGCGCGCTCGCCTCGGCGCTGGTGAAGATCTCGGGCGGCATGCAGCAGATTCCGCAGCAGGACCTGCGCAACACCGGCGAGCTGCAGGCGTTCTTCATCTCCCCCGTCGGCCGGATCGGCGGCCTGTTCTCGACGCACCCGCCGATGGAGAAGCGGATCGCCGCGCTCCAGCGCCTCGAGGCGCAGCTGCAGGGCACCGCGTAGCCTCCGCCCCATGGGCTTCCTCGACATCCTGCGCGGAAAGCGCGAGATCAAGCAGGCCGCGCCGACCGACCGCGTGTTCGCGATGACGACCGCGCAGGTCACGCTGGAGATGCAGCTCGGCCTGAGCAGCACGGGCAAGGCGGCGATCGTCTTCCAGCCCCTGGCGACCGCCGACTTCGAGCAGATCGTGCGCGACATGGAGGAGGTCGTGCGCAGCTCCGGTGAGGACACCGGCACGACGATCGACACCTCCGACGACGACTTCGGCTACCGCTGGATGATCCTCTCCGACCCCGACTTCGAGGACCTCGTGGTCGGGATCAACGCCGTCTCCACGGCGCTCGAGGCGGGCGGCTACGGCGACCGCATCCTCGCCGCCGTGTTCCCCTTCCGCGACGAGGCCACCAAGCCCGTCTACTGGATCTACAACTACAAGCGCGGCTCGTTCTACCCCTTCGTGCCCGCGCCCGGCGCGCAGCAGCGCGACAGCGAGCGCGAGCTGCGGCTGAAGGCCCAGATCGGGGCCGAGCTGCCGATCGAGCCCGAGCTCGAGCGCTGGTTCCCCCTCTGGGGCATCCCGGTCTAGGGCGCCCACATTGGCTCCGTGGCGCGGAGCTTGAACGGAGACCCGCAGATTCCGGACATCCGTCCATGGGGCTTCAACCCCATCGAGGGGCGGTCGATAGCGGGGGAGTCCCTGCTTTCGAGGTGCTGCCACGGAAGCGAATCCCTTCGTGAAAGGTCCTCCTCCATGCAGCGATTTGCTGCCGTTTGGCATGCGTCCCCTCAGAAGATGGTGGGGGTGCTGTTCGCCCTCCTGCTGGCCGCGATGATGGCCGTCGGCTCGGGCGCGAACTTCAACTCGACGTCGGCCAACCCCGGCAACGTGGTCACGGCGGGCAACCTCAAGCACAAGAACACCGGCGCGCTCCTGACCGTCGACAAGATCAAGCCCGGCGAGACCAAGTCCGCAGGCAGCGTGACCATCGAGAACACCGGTGACATCGACGGCGTCTTCACGGTCGACCAGGACGTCGTAAGTGACTCGACTGCGGCCGGCGGTAAGCCGTTCGCGGACCGGCTCGAGGTCACGATCACGTCCGGCGCGAGCACGGTCTACAGCGGCCCGCTCAACGCGATGAGCGCGGAGGATGCGGGCACGATCGCTCCCGGCGCGACCAAGACGTACGACTTCTCGGTCAAGTTCCTCGACGGCGGCCCCGGCGGCGCCGACAACGACTACAAGTCCGCCTCCGTCGAGGTGGATTACAACTGGGAGGCCGTCAACAACTAGGCCTCACAAGGGGACGGACACCATGCCCCGGTCCTCTGCCCGCCGGCTCGCCTCCATGGCGGCCGGCGGGCTGGGGCGTCTCGTCCTGCTGGCGGGCGTCCTGGTCCTGGCCGCGACGTTCCTGCCCAGCCTGCTCGGCTACCAGCGCTATGTCCTCGTGGGGCACTCCATGGAGCCCACGATCCACAAGGGGTCGCTGGTCTTCGACGAGATCGTGCCGGCCGAGGCCCTGCGCCGTGGCGACGTGATCACCTACATCCCGCCGACCACCCGCGAGCCCGTGACGCACCGGATCATCTCGGTCGGCCGCGGCCCCAAGGGGGAGCGGGTCTTCCGCACCAAGGGCGACAACAACGAAGCTGCCGACCTGCGGCCGTTCACCCTGGACCAGCCGCGCCAGGCCCGCGTCGCCTTCGCGATCCCCTACCTCGGCTGGATCTTCATCCTGCTCGCGATGCAGGAGGCGCGCATCTTCCTGATCGCGCTGCCCGGCCTGCTGCTGGCGCTGTGGGCGCTCTACGGCGTCTGGCGACAGGGCGGCGAGCTGCTGGCCGCCGAGCGCGAGACCGAGACCCCGTGAGCGCCACCGTCACGCGGCTGCTGGCGGCCGCCGCATCACTGGCCGCCGTGGCCACGCTCGTGCTGCCGGCGATCCGCTCCGACGCCCGCTTCAACTCGGTCAGCACCAACCAGGGCAACGTGATCGCGGCCGACTCGCCCGCGAACTACCTGCGCCTGTATTCGCAGTCGACGGATCCCGCCGGCCTGACCGGCTACGCCACCAAGAGGAACGCCAGCCCGCTCGTCCCGGCCGCGACCGGCAGGGACCTCACGCTCGCCGTCGCGCTCGGCGGCTTCAAGAACCAGAGCACGACGACGGTCGCGCGCGTGCTCACAGTGCAGGCGCTCAACCCGCTGCCGGCGGGGGCGTCGCCGCTGACCGTCACGGCCGCGATCGCCGCCGATCCGGTCACGGGGCGCCAGCCGCTCACAGGCGTGAGCTTCAGCGGGGTCGACGGCTCCGGCGCCGGGCCCACGGCAACGCTGACCGCCGGCGCCAAGCGCCAGCTCAACCTCACGCTCCGGACGCAGCCGAACAACGTGTTCCCCGGCAACAACGTGCTGCACACGCCAACCGTGACGCTGCAGGTCACCTACCCGGGGTACACGGGCAGCTTCCTCAGCTACGTGGTGCCCGTCGGCGTCTGGGACGGCAACGGAGCCGGCCCGTGACCCGCAGGCGCGCGATCGCGGCCGGCCTCCTGCTGGCCCTCCTCGGCGCGATCGCGGCGACGGCCGCGCCTGCTCGCCAGCGCCCGGCCGAGCTCGGCCGGATGGCCGCCGATGGCGCCGTCAAGGTCACCGCCTCGGGCTCGCACGCGATCCTCACGGCCTCCGGGCTGCGGCCGGGCCAGTCCGTCGGCGGCAACGTCGCCCTGGCCAACGTCGGCGACGCGCGCGGCCGGTTGACGCTGCTGCGTACAGGGATGGTCGACACGCCCGGCCGCTTCGGCGGCCGCCTCTCCGGGGCGCTGCTGCTGCGGGTCGAGGAGCTCGGCGGCGGCTCCTGGACGGGTCCCCTGGCGGGTCCGGAGGCGCTCGACCTCGGGATCATGGAGCCCGGCGAGGGCCGCAGCTACCGGCTCACCCTGACGCTGCCCGACACGGGCCCGGGCGGGCACGACAACGCGGTCCAGGGCTCCTCGGTGACGATCGACTGGGCGTGGCGGACGGAGTCCACGGGCCCGGCGGTGGATGCCCCGACTCCGACTTCGACCCCGACGGCGACGCCCGCACCGGGGACGGCCACGCCCTCGACGCCTCCGACCGCCGCGCCCCAGGCGCCGCAGCCCAGGCGCGGCGCCCCGCGACTGGACCTGCGCATCCCCCATCAGCGGGTGCTCACGACGCGCGGGATCTCGATGTACGGCAGCTGCGACCGGCCGTGCCGGGTCTCGTTCCGGGCACGGATCCAGACCTCACCGCGCGGCAGAGGCCGCAGCCGCACGCTGCAGCGCGCGGCGTGTGTTCCGCCGGCTGGGCGCCGCCCGGCGGCTGCCGAGCACAGGTACGGCCGAGCGCCGGATCCGGCTGCGGCTCGCGCCGCGCGCGGTCCGCACGCTCAAGCGGACGATGCAGCGCAGCGGCCGCGTCGCGGTCGTGATCGCCGCGCGCGTACGCGGCGCCGGCGGGACGCGGACCGTGATCCGCCGGATCGTGCTCAAGCGCGCAGCGCGGACACTGCCGTCCGTCCGCTGACTAGTCCGGGATCAGCCCGTCGCCGGTGAACTCGTGCGCCGCCTCTTCGAGGGTGGTGTCCGGCGGCGGCAGGATCACGTCGGACTCCTCGAGCTCGTCGTCGCCGAGCGGCGTGCCGTCACGGCGGACGAGCTCGAGCATCTCCTCGAAGAGCTGGGCGAAGCGGTCCTCGTCGCCGGCCTCCACCGCCTCGACGGTCTGGTTGTCGAGGTCGTTGAGGCGCTGGGCGTCCTCGTCGGGCAGCTGGTACTGGCCCTCGGTGGCGATCCTGACGATCACGCGGGACGCTCCTCGCCGGGGGCGGGCTCCGACTCGCCCGCGCCGAGCTGCCCGGGCTCCGGGGCAGCGCCCTGGCCGAGCTCGGCCTTCATCTTCGCGAGGTCGTCGTCGACGACGCTCTGGGAGGTCAACTCGTGCAGCTGGCGGTCGATGTCGTCGCCGCCCGAGCCGAGCTGGAGATTGTCGTCGAAGGCGCCGGCGGCCTCGAGCTCCTCCATCGCGCCTGCGCGGGCGCGCATCGACTCGGTCTTGTCCTGCGCACGCTGCATCGCGAGCCCGACGTCGGCCATCTCCTCGCCCACGCCCGTCGCGGCCTCGGAGATCTTGACCTGGGCCTCCGCGGCGGAGTACTGGGCCTTGATGACCTCCTTCTTGGTCCGGAACTGCTCGAGCTTGGAGCGCAGCTTCTGCTCCTTGTCGATCAGCTGGGCCTGCTGGCCCTCGAGCTCGGCGACCTGCTGGTCGAGTGACTGCAGCTCGGTCTGGGCGAACTGCTTGCGCTCGAGCGCGGTGCGGGCGAGGTCCTCGCGGTTCTGCGCGAGCGCCTGGCGCGCCTGTGTGTCGAGCTTGACGACCTGCTGCTCGAGCTTCTGCTGCTGGAGCTGGAGGCGCTTCTTGGACGTCACCACGTCCGCGATGCCCTTCTTGACGTTCTGCAACAGCTCCATCTGCTTCTGGTAGCTGTACTCGAGCGTCTCCGAGGGATCCTCGGCCTTGTCGAGGAGCTTGTTGATCTTCGACTTGATCACTACGGACATGCGTCCGCCCATGCCGGCCACGGAGGCCTCCCTTCCCTCAGTATCTGCGTCGGACAGCTAGCGTACCCATGCCGTGCCAACCCCGCGTAAAGCCGCCGACTCGCACGCGGTTCTCGTGCGCTGGATGGGCCTCGTGGACGCCAACTCCGCCGGCTATGTCCACGGCGGCACGGTGATGAAGCTCTGCGACGAGGTGGCCGGGCTGGCCGCGGTGCGGCACTCCCGCTGCCGCGTGGTGACCGCGGGGGTGGACCGGATGACGTTCCTGGAGCCGATCCACATCGGCGAGCTCGTGACCTTCACCGCGTCGGTCAACGCGGCGTGGCGGACCTCGCTGGAGGTCGGCGTGCGCGTGGAGGCCGAGCAGCCGCGCGAGGGCACCGTGCGCCACACGAACACCGCCTACCTGACGATGGTCGCGCTCGACGACGACGGCCGCCCGACCGAGGTGCCGCCGCTGTCCGCCGGCTCCGAGGACGAGCGACGGCGCGAGCGCGAGGCGCAGACCCGCCGCCGCAACCGGCTGGCGGAGCGCGACGAGCTGCAGCGGGACCGCTCGGCCTAACCGGCCGGGCTAGAGCCCGACCGGGTGGCGCGCCTTGAAGCCGCGCGTGGTGCGCAGCGCCACGCGCCAGCGCGGCCCGCGCTCGGCCGTGCGCGTGATCTTGCGGCTCGTGATGCCGCCCGTGCTCGTGTCCAGGCGCAGGCCGGCGATGACGGCGAACGCGTGGCCCGGGTTCGTGTAGACGGTGATCCACGAGCCCTTGCCCTTCAGGCCCCAGCGCAGGAAGCTCGAGGAGTCCAGCGGGCCCTTGAGCAGCTTCGCCGCGAGCAGCGCGTAGGAGACGGTGCCCGAGCAGTCGTAGCCCGAGTCCTCGACCTTGGCGTGCCCGCCGCCGTACTTGTACGGCTTGTCGAGCAGCTTGTTGGCGGCGAAGATCGCCTGCTGCACCTGCGGGGGCGCGTCGGCGGGAGCGGCGGCCGAGCCGTCGGGCAGCAGCTTGGCCTGCGAGCCCGGGGCGACGATCGGCGATGGGTCAGAAAACTGAGCACCGCCCGTAGAGGACGTTTGTGCTGCGGCCCCCGCCGGAAAAACAAGCCCTAGACATCCAAAAAACAGCAACGCGAGAACCCGCGGCATCGATGAATCAACCTCTTTCGTCGGCCTGCGGGGTTAGCTGACGGGCTAGCGCTGAAAGAGCCTGCGCCTCGCGTCCCAATCGACGCGACTCGCCCCAAACAACATGGTTCCCCCGCCCCCTGGCCTCCTGCCAGGGGTTCGGCGTAGCGCGGCAGTGTAGCCACCGCCGCGAAGTTATGTCGAGTACCAGCCTGCGCGTTGACCTATTCGCCGTGCGCGCGGCCGTACCTACCCCAGATCGGCAGGTTATGAACCCAACTTGAACGGGCCCGTATGCCTGCGCCTGCCGCTAGCTTGTCGTGCTCGATGCGTCGCGCACCAGCCGCCCTCATCCTGCTCTGCCTCCTCCTCGCCGGCTGCGGCGGCGGAGGCGGCGGTGGCTCGACCGACAAGCCCTCGCCGAAGGAGCAGGCCGAGCAGGGCACGCCGGTGCTCGGCCAGACCGGCGACGAGGAGCCCGCCGGCCCCGCGCTCGGCTTCCCCGTCTTCGCGACCAAGAACACCACGCGCGTGGGCGGGGCCGACCCCGTGGCCGACGCGGCGGCGGTGGCCCAGGCGGTCTACCCCTCCCGCTCGGAGGACACCCGGCCGGCGGCCGTGGTGCTCGTCGACCAGGACGACTGGCGGGCGGGGATCTCCGCCGCCCAGCTCGCCGCCCCGCCGCTGCGCGCGCCCGTCCTGTTCACGGAGGGCACCGACCTGCCGAGCGCGACGGAGGACGCGCTCGACAAGCTCCGGCCCAAGGGCGCCGAGCAGGCCGGCAAGGCCCAGGTGATCCGGATCGGCAAGGTCGCGGAGCCCGACGACCTCGAGGCGACCGACATCCCCGCGGGCAACCCCGCCGCGACCGCGCGCGCGATCGACAAGCTGCAGGGGAACGCCGCGCGCAAGCCGAGCGACGCCGTCATCCTCGCCTCGGCCGACCGTCCCGACTTCGCGATGCCCGCCGCGGGCTGGGCCGCCAAGTCCGGCGACCCGGTGCTCTGGACGGGCCGCGACGCGCTCCCGCCGGAGACCAAGGCGGCGATCCAGGCGCACGGCAAGCCGAAGATCTACGTGCTCGGCCCCGAGGACGTGATCTCGGACGCCGTCCTGGAGGAGCTGCGCAAGCTCGGCGCCGTCAAGCGCGTCTCCGGCCCCGACCCGGTCACCAACGCGATCGCCTTCTCGCGCTTCACCGACGGCGGCTTCGGCTGGGGCGTCACCGACCCGGGCCACGGCTTCGTGTTCGCGAGCACCAAGCGCACGCTCGACGCGGCGGCCGCCGCGACCGCTGTCGGCGAGCGGCAAGTACGGCCCGCTGCTGCTCGTCACGGAGGCCCAGGCCCTGCCCCAGGCGCTGCAGGACTACCTGCTCGACGTCCAGCCCGGCTACGACAAGGACCCGGTCCGCGGGGTCTACAATCACGGCTGGCTGATGGGCGACGAGGCGGCCATCTCCGCGGACGTGCAGTCGCGCATCGACACCCTCCTCGAGATCCAGCCCGTCGACACCGGAGGCGACTGACTCCCATGGCCCAAGCCGAGCAGCCCGAGCGCCTGCGCCCGACCTACCAGGTGTCGGTCGACGACGTCCGCCAGCTGATGGGCGCCTCCACCCCGCACTTCGCGCTGCAGCTGCGCAACCGCATCCGCACGCTGATCGCGGGCCTCCCCCCGGACGACCCGGCCCGCCGCCTCGGCGAGCAGGAGATCGCCCGGCTCGAGCGCCTCGGCGTCACGGGCGAGATCCGCGGCGAGGGCTTCCAGGACGGCCAGCGGCCGATGCCGTCGCTCGGTTCGGACGAGCCGACGCCGCGGGGCTGACGCCCCGGCCGGGGCGTTGCCCCGGCGGACGTCAGCGGCTCTGGGTGGGGAAGGTGGGGAGTGCCCACCCGCCACGGTTTGCGTCGAGCGGTGGATAACTCGGTCTCAGCCCGAGTAATCCACCGCTCGCGGGTGGGGACAGTTGTTCAGGCTGAGCCTAGAAGTGACCCCTCGCGCTCGCAGCAGGCGCTGCAGGCGGCTCCCTCACTCCCCTACCCAGCCGCCGTTGACGTTCGCCGGCGCCTAGCCACGAGGGCGGCGCCCGGCCACCGCTCCGCGCCGCACGACGCGCGCCCGCCGCGGCGTGACCCGCCGTGGCGCCCGCCACGCCGGGTGCGGCGGGCCTTCGTGCCCCGCGTCGGCGAGCAGTTGCGCGAGCAGGATCGTCAGGACGACGTTGCGGGCGGCCTCCGCGTGCCGGCCGCGGCCGTCCGACGCCCGCAGGGCGATCAGGAGCAGAGTGCGCAGGTCTCGGGTCACGACGTGAATCGTGCCACGAGCAGGATGACGGCCGGATGCCGGACTAGGGTCTGGAGCGATGCGCGCCGGCCTCTTCCTCGCCTACTGGCCCTGGTTCACCCCGCAGGAGCAGGTCGATCTCGCCGTCCTGGCCGACGAGCTCGGTCTCGACTCCGTGTGGATCTCCGAGGCCTGGGGCCAGGACGCCGTCTCGATGCTCGGGCTGCTGGCCGGCAAGACCGAGCGGGTCGCGCTCGGCTCGGGCCTGTTCCAGATCCCCGCGCGCGCGCCGGCCGCGACGGCGATGGCCGCCGCCACGCTCGACGTGCTCTCGAACGGGCGCTTCCGGCTCGGGCTCGGCGTGTCGGGCCCGCAGGTCTCCGAGGGCTGGTACGGCGTGCCGTTCGCGCGGCCCGTGAGCCGCACGCGCGAGTACGTGGAGATCGTGCGCGCCGCGCTCGCGCGCAAGACGCTGGTCCACGAGGGCCGCGAGTACCGCGTGCCGCTGGACGGCGCCAAGCCGCTGAAGCTGCTCGCCAAGCCCGTCCAGGAGCGGATCCCGGTCTACCTCGGCGCCGTCGGGCCGAAGGCGGTCGAGCAGGTCGGCGAGATCGCCGACGGCTGGCTGCCGTTCATGGTCAGCCCCGACCACGCGGACGCGCTGTTCGCGCCGCTGGACCGCGGGCTGGAGAAGGCCGGGCCGCACCCGCGCCGACATCGACGTCGCGGCCTGCACGGCGATGGCGGTGGAGCCGGACCTCGACGCGGCGCGCGACGCCGTGCGCCCGTGGCTGGCCTTCTACCTCGGGGCGATGGGCTCGCGCGAGAAGAACTTCTATGTCGAGCTCGCCGACCGCGCGGGCCACGGCGCCGCGGCCCGTGAGTGCCAGGAGGCGTTCCTGGGCGGCGACCGTGCCCGCGCCGCCGCCGCGCTCACGCCCGAGCTGATCGACGCGATGGCGCTGGCCACCACGCCGGACGCGCTGCCCGGGCGGCTGGCCGCGTTCGAGGCCGTGGGCGTGGACACGATGCTCGTGGTGCCCTGCGGCTCCGACCGGCCCGGCGTGGCGCGCGCGCTCGCGGAGGCGCTGTGAGCGCGACGGAGCGCCCGGAGGGCATTCCCGGCTCCGCGCTCTCGGGCCCGTTCCCGGTCGGCCACTACGCCGCGCGGCTGCGCGAGCGCCTGCGCGACTTCGCGCGCGTGCAGGTCTTCGGCGAGGTGTTCGGCTTCAAGGCCGGCCGCGCCCGCGTGTGGTTCGAGCTGCGCGACGGCGCCGGCGCGCTGCCGTGCTCGATGTGGCGCGGCGACTGGGACGCCCTCGGGATCCCCGCGCTCGCCGACGGCGCGCAGATCGTGGCCGCCGGCGGGTGCGACTACTACGCGGGCTCGCGCACCTCATCGCCGCAGTTCTCGTTCGCGGTCACCGGCCTGCGGCTGGCCGGCGAGGGCGACCTGCTCGCCCAGGTCGAGCGGCTGCGCCGCACGCTGCACGCCGAGGGCCTGACCGAGCCGCAGAAGCGGCTCCCGCGGCCCGCGCTGCCGCGGACGATCGGCGTGGTCACCGGCGAGGGCGGCAAGGCGCGCGACGACGTGCTGGCCGGCCTGCGCCGCCGCGGCTGGGGCGGACGCGTCGTCTGGGCCTTCGCGCCCGTGCAGGACCGCCACGCCGCCCCCGCGATCACGCGCGCGCTGCAGGACCTCGCCGCCTGCCCGGAGGTCGACGTGATCGTCGTCGCGCGCGGCGGCGGCTCGCTCGCCGACCTGTTCGCCTTCTGCGACGAGACGCTGTGCCGGACCGTCGCGATGCTGCGCGTGCCGGTCGTCTCCTCGGTCGGCCACCACAGCGACCACACGCTGATCGACGACGTCGCCGCCGTCGCCTGCTCGACCCCCACGCACGCGGCCGAGGCCGCCGTGCCGGTCGATTGCGCCGCCGCCCGCACCGCGCTGCGCACGCAGGCGGCCGCGGCTCGAGCGCCAGAGCGCGCGGGCGATCGTCGAGCGCGCGAGGGCGCTCGCGCGCATGTCGCGCGCGCCCGCCCACCACGTCGCCCGCCACCGCACGCGCCTGCACCAGCAGCTGCGCGAGCTGCGCGCCAGCAGCGCCCGCGCGGTCGACCGAGGGGCGGCGCGCGAACCTGCGCCGCGGCGCCGCGCTCGAGCGCAACGCGCGCCCGGACCGCGACCGCGCCCGCCGGCTGGACACGCTCTCGCCCTCGCGCTCGCGGCGCACGACCCGCAGCGCACCCTCGAGCGCGGCTACGCACTCGTCGAGGGGCCCGAGGGCGTGCCGGTCACGAGCGCGGCCGCCGCGGCCACCTGGCCGGAGCTCTCGCTGCGCATGCGCGACGGCTCCGTGCGGGTCCGTCCCGCCCGCGACGTACCCTGACGGGCACGATGAGCGAGGTCGCCACTCCCACGCTACGAGAGCGCCTGCGCGCGCATCGAGGCGATCATCGCCCGCCTCGACTCCGGCGAGGCCGGGCTGCGCGAGACGCTCGAGCTCTGCCAGGAGGGCCGCACGCTCGTGGAGTTCTGCGCGGGCGAGCTGGAGGCCGTCGGCCAGGGGCTCGAGGAGCTCCGGCTCGGCGAGCTCGTGACGCGGCTCGAGTCCTAGAGCTACCGTCCGGAGCGATGGAGGATCGGCGGCTCGGGCGCCTCGAGGTGCTGGGCGCCTGGTTGGGCGTGTGGACCCCGCCGCGGGAGGCGGTCGTACCGCCCGTGCCGTGGCGCGCCGATCGCCGCCGCGGCCGCGCTGCTCGCGATCGCGCTGCTCGCAGTCGCCGCGCTGCTCGTGCCGCGGATCGTCGACGACCGCGAGCGGGCCGGCGACGAGGCCCGCCAGGCCGCCCAGCGCCGGCACGCGCAGGCGCTCGTCCACCGCCGACCGCGAGCAGCGGCCGCGCGAGGGCCGCGGCGCCGCCGACCCGGGCGCCGGAGACGGCGGACTCGCGCCGCCTCCGGGCCCGCACGGCGCTGATCGGCGACGCGGAGCAGGCGCTCCGCGACGACGCGGCCGCGCGCGGCGAGGGCAAGGTCGAGGGCATCGACTGCGAGCCGTTCCCGCGCGGCTCCGCCCCGCGGCCGCCGGTCGAGGACCTGAGCGTGGAGCGGGCGCAGTACCAGTGCGTCGCGGTCACCTCGCGCTTCGGCGAGGGCGACCAGCGCGGAGTGATCGGGATCCCGTTCCGGCTCGTCGCGGACTTCGCCGCGCGGCACGCTACGCGTTCTGCCGCGTCGTGCCGCTCTCGGACCGCGACCGCCTGACCCACCCGCTGCCGCGGGCCTGCCGCACCTGATGGTTGATTCCACGGTGCGGAGTCGTGGAATCGACCATCTAGCCGACGCGCACGACGGTGCGGCCGGTGAGGCCGCCCTGCAGGATCGCGTCGAGCGCCGGCTCGAGCTCGTCGAGGGAGATCTCGCGCGCGATCCGGTCGTCGAGCTGCGGCGGCCGCAGGTCGTCGGCGAGCCGGCGCCAGACCTCCGCGCGCTCCTCCATCGGCGTCTGCACGGAGTCGATGCCCGAGCAGCGCGACGCTGCGCAGGATGAACGGCATCACCGTGGTCTCGACCTTCACGCCGGCGGTCAGGCCGGTCGCCGCGACCGCCCCGCCGTAGCGGATCTGCGGGAACAGGCCCGCCAGCACGGCGCCGCCGACGGAGTCGACCGCCGCGGCCCAGCGCTGCTTGCCGAGCGGCTTACCGTCGCCCGCGACGTCGTCGCGGCCGATCATCTCGGCCGCGCCGAGCGCGTCGAGGTACTCGCTTCGCGTCCTTGCCCGTGCTCGCGACCACCTCGTAGCCGCGCGCCGCGAGGATCGAGACCGCCGTCGAGCCCACGCCGCCGGTCGCGCCCGTGACCAGCACGGGCCCGTCGCCGGCCCCACGCCGTGGCGCTCGAGCCGCGCGACGGCCAGCGCCGCGGTGAAGCCCGCCGTGCCGATCGCCATCGCCTGCGTGGTGCTCAGGCCCTCGGGCAGCGGTACCACCCAGTCGCCCGGCACGCGCGCGTACTCGGCGTAGCCGCCGTGATGGGCGACGCCGAGGTCGTGGCCGTGGACGAGCACCTCGGTGCCCTCCCCAGGGCCCTCGACGACCGTGCCGGCGAGGTCGATCCCCGGCACGAGCGGCGAGATCCGCGCGACCTGGCCCTTCGGGATCGTCGCCAGCGCGTCCTTGTAGTTCACGCTCGAGCAGGCGACGCGCACCACGACGTCGCCCTCGCCGAGCTCGCCGGGGGCGATCGTGCGCAGGCCGCGATCGACGCCGTCGTCGCCCTTCTCGGCGACGAAGGCGCGGATCTCGCCCGGCAGCTCAGCCATTGTCGTCGGCGGCGACGAGGCCTGAGCGGAGCGCGAGCAGCGCCAGCTCGCGACGCCGCTGCTCCGGCGGCCCCGCGTCGAGCGCGAGCGCCCGCGTCAGGTGGTCGAGCTCGGTGGTCACGGTCCTCGCCGGGATACCCGTCTCGCGCGCGATCACGTCATCCGGCGCGGCGGCCGTGCCCTCGCCGTCGCCCATCAGCGGCCGGCACAGCGACCGCAGCACGCGCTGCTGCTGGTCGGAGAAGCGCGGCGTGGCGCTCAGCTCGCCCGGCACCAGCGTCGGCCCGATGCCCACCGAGACCGGGTTGGCGAAGATCAGGTGAGTGCGACCGACGCGCACGTCGTCGCCGTCGGAGAGCCGCCGGCGGCCCACCAGCCGCAGCTCGTTGATCCACGTCCCGTTCTGCGAGAGGCCGTCGTCGGAGATCGTCCACTCGCCCGCGCGCAGCTCGAGCTCGGCGTGCAGCCGCGAGCACTCGGGATCCCACGGGAGCGAGATGTCCGCCTCGTCGCGGCGGCCGATCGTCACCGACCGGCGGCCGCGCTCGAGCGGATGGATCCGCTGACGGCCCTCGCCGTCGCGGTAGACCAGGAACGGCAGGCCGAGCCGCTCCGCAGCCAGCCGGGCTTCGTGCTCCGCCTCGGCTTGGACCTTCATCTCACCTTCCGGAGAAGATGTTCAAGAGGGAGACGAAGATGTTCACGATGGAGACGAAGATACCGGTCGCCAGCCAGATCGCGTCGGCCTCGGTGCCGTGCTTGCGGAGGTAGTTGAAGTCGACGACGATCAGGGCCGCCGACAGACCGTAGATCACGAGCGAGATGATCGGGCTGATCGTCCCGCCGAACATCGTCAGGACGATCGTGAGGATGCAGGCGCCGAACACGAGCAGCGACAGCGGCCGCATCCAGCGCGCGAGGTCCTTGCTGAGCGCGAAGCCCAGCGCGCCGGCGCCGAGCACGGTCGCGGCGGTGCCGGCGGCGGCCTGCGTGAGCGCGGCCTCCTCGCACCGTGGCGAAGTAGGCGATGACCGGGCCGAGCCCGAGGCCGATCAGCAGCGCGGTGGCGAACAGCCAGCCCATCGCGAACGCGCCGACGCGGAAGCGCGCGCCGGCGAACGACGAGACGAGCAGCATGCCGAAGCCCGCGAACGAGCAGAGGCGGGCGGTGCCGAGCGAGAGATCACGGCCCAGCAGGGTCCCCAGCGCGCAGAAGCCGAGCGCGATGGCGACGAGGAACATGACCTGACCGAGCAGCTGCGCGGTCGAGATGTCGCGGACGCGCGCGTCCGCGTAGCCGTACTGGTGGGTGGTTTCGCTCATGGCCGGAGGATACCCGGCTCATCGGGCCCCCAGCCTAGGCCGATCGTCCACCTGAACGCCGTCCGTTTCCCCGGGTGTGATTGAGTGCCGCCCTGCGTTGACTGGTCAGTCAATCAATGAGCGTCTGGGCGTCGTCGGAAGCGGCGCGATCGCCTGTGGCCTGGCCGCAGTGGCCGCCCGCGGGGGCGAGGTCGTCCTGTGGGCGCGCTCGGACGCGTCGGCCGAGAAGGCCCGCGGGCGGATCGCCAAGCTGATCGAGCGCTGCGGCTGGGAGGTCGCCGCCGACGTCGAGGTCACGACCGACCTCGGCCGCCTCGGCGAGCACGCCACCTACGTCGTCGAGGCGATCGTGGAGGAGCGCGACGACAAGGTCGCCCTGCTCGAGCGCCTCGTGCCGCACCTGTCCGAGCGACGCGATCCTCTCCAGCACGACCTCCTCGCTGTCGATCGAGGACCTCGCCGGCGCCTCGGGCCGCGCCGAGCGCTTCGCCGGCCTGCACGTCTTCAACCCGGTCACGAAGATGGACCTCGTCGAGCTCGTCTTCCCCGAGGCCGCCACGCAGGAGACTCGCGACCGCTCGTTCACGCTCTGCGAGCAGCTCGGCAAGACCGCGGTCGAGGTCCCCGACCTCCCGGGCTTCGTCGTCAACCGGCTCCTCTTCCCGTTCCTGTTCGAGGCCGTGCGGCTGCGCGAGGAGACGGGCCTCGACCCGGCCGCCGTCGACTCGTGCCTGCAGCTCGGCGCCGGCCACCCCATGGGCCCGCTCGCGCTGCTCGACCTCGTCGGGCTCGACGTCGCCCAGTCGATCGGCAACACGATCGGCGCCGAGGTGCCGCCGCGCGCATCGACTCGCTGGTCGCCGAGGGTGCCCTCGGGCGCAAGTGCCGGGCGCGGCTTCTACACGTACTGCGAACGGTTTCGCCTGCCAGGCGAGACGAGCTCCTTCGTCGCCGCTCGCCTTCGGCGACGATACGGTGGAATGTTTAGGGGAGATTGAGACAGCATTGGGAGCATGCTGTGTGCGACGAACGTACCTCATCGCACCCCTCCTCCAAAACACTTAGCGCCCGGCTCGCTCCCCTGAGCCGGGCGCTTCGTGTCTCTCGGTCGATCCTCCCCAGGATCTCCCTCTCTCCTCCTCAACCGCCGAAGCGGCCAGTCGGTTGCCGGGGACCGTAGCGCGTGAGACGGCCTTTGTGCAATTGCGCACACAGTTTTGTTTCGCAACCGTTGAGTTGGCGGTACGCTCCGGCCTCGGCATGCGACCGTCGGAGGACACGAGGGAGCGCACGGTCAAGCGGCTGCGCCGCGGCTACGTCGCAGGCCGGCTCGACACCGACACCTTCAGCCGCCGTGTCGACGTCGCCCTGCGCGCCGGCCACGGCGCCGAGCTGCACGGCCTCACCGCCGACCTGCCCGCCCCGCGGATGCTGCCGCGCACCTGGCTCCGGCGCCGGCGCCCCGCCGGGCTGCTCGAGGGCGCGGCCGGCGGCCGGCTCCTGCTCGGCCGCGCGCCCGGCTGCCAGCTCGTCTTCGACGACGACACCGTTTCGCGCCGCCACGCGGAGCTGCGCCTCTCCGAGGGCCGCTGGATGCTGCGCGACCTCGGCTCCTCCAACGGCACCTGGGTCAACGGCCGCCGCGTGGTCGAGGCCGAGGTGGCCCCGGGCGACGAAGTCCAGCTGGGCGGCTGCGCTCTGCGGCTCTAATTTCATTCGAGCGGTCAGTTGTTCAGGCTGAGCCTGAAGAATCGACCGCCCGTGTGGGGAGCAGGCGCTGCGGGCGGGCATCCTCGCTCCATACCCAGCGCAGTTGACGTTCGCCGGCGCTACGCCGCCGCGCGGCGCTCGCGGATCCGCACGGCCTCGATGCGGTTCTCGCGCACGGACTCGACGCGGATCGAGTAGCCGTTGTGGGTGACGGTGTCGCCGCGCTTGGGCAGCCGCCCGAGCTCGCCGAACACGAACCCGCCGACGGAGTTGTAGGCGTCGGAGTCGACCGGCAGCTCGAGCCCGTAGTCGAGCAGGTCGGTGATCGCGACGTGGCCGCGGACGAACCAGTCGCCGTTGGAGAGCCGCCGCACGGCGCCGCCGAGAGGGTCGGTCTCGTCGTCGATCTCGCCGACGACCTCCTCGATGATGTCCTCGACGGTGACGATGCCGGCCGTGCGGCCGTACTCGTCGATGACGACGGCGAGCGAGCTGCGCTCGCGCTGGAGATCGGCGAGCAGATCGTCGAGCGGCTTGGTCTCCGGGACGATCGGCGCCTCGCGCACGAGCCCCTCGAACGAGCCCTCGGGCCCCTCGGAGAGCAGCAGCTGGGCGAGCGCGTTGGCGTGAACGATGCCCTTGACGCGGTCGTGGTTCTCGTCCTCGGTGACCACGAGCCGCGTGTGGCCGGAGCTCACGCAGCGCCGCAGCGCGGTCTCGACGTTCTCCGACACGTCCACCGTCACCACCGCCGGCGCCGGCGTCATGACCTGGCGCGCCTGCTGCTCGTGCAGGTGGAAGACGCCCGTGAGCATCCCGGCCTCGCCCGGGTCGAGCTTGCCGCCGGTCAGCGACTGGGCGATCAGGACCTTGAGCTCCTCGGGCGAGCCGCCCTCGTCGAACTCGCCGGTCTTGGAGATGCCGATCGTCCGCAGGATCCCGTTCGACACCGCGTTGAGCAGGTGGATGAACGGGCTGAAGGCGCTCGTGAACCACTGCAGCGGCCGCGCGATCCGGCGCGCGACGGGCTCGGCCTTGTTGATCGCGTAGATCTTCGGGACCTGCTCGCCGATCGTGATGTGCAGCGATGTCGAGATCAGGTAGGCGAGCCCGACCGAGATGGCGAGCGAGACCCCGTGCGGCACGCTGTCGCCGAGGAGCTCCTCGAAGATCGAGGCGATCGCCGGCTCGCCGAGGAAGCCGATGCCCAGCGAGGTCAGCGTGATGCCGAGCTGGCACGCCGCCAGATAGCGCGACAGGTCGTCGAGCTGGGTCAGCACCAGCCGCGCGCCCTTGACGCCCTCCTCGACCTCCTCCTCGATCCGGGAGCGCCGCACGCGCACGAGCGCAAACTCGGCCGCGACGAAGAACCCGTTCAACAGCACGAGTACGAGGACCGCCAGCAGGAGCAGGACGGTCATGTGCGAGCCGTAGCCGTGGGACGCGCGCGCAGCGCGGCGCTACTTCGGGAGGAGTCGTCGTCGTTCATGCAGCGACGCCCCAGATGGTACCTGGGTGGGAGGGCGGACAAACCGCCGCCCCTCGTCTGTCAGCCTTCCTGCATGCGGATCGTCTCGCTCGTGCCCTCGGCCACGGAGATGCTGTTCGCCCTAGGCCTGGGGCAGGACGTCACCGCCGTCACCCACGAGTGCGACCACCCGGCACAGGCGCGCGAGCTGCCCAAGGTCACGCGCGACGTCATCGGCCCGGGCCTGCCGCCGGCCGAGATCGACCGCGCCGTGCGCGAGCTGACGGAGCAGGGACAGGCCATCTACGAGCTCGACGAGGATGCTCTGCGCCGCGCGCAGCCGGACCTGATCGTCACGCAGGCCCTGTGCGCCGTCTGCGCCGTCTCCTACGACGACGTCAAGACCGTCGCCCAGCGCCTGGACCCGGAGCCCGAGGTGCTCTCACTGGACCCGCACACGCTCGGGGAGGTGCTCGGCGACGTCCGCACGCTCGCGCAGGCCACCGACAACAAGGACGCCGGTGTCGACCTCGTCCAGGACGCCGCCGCGCGGATCGACCGGGTGAAGCTCGCCGTCCGCGGCGAGCCGCCCGTCCGGGTCGCCGCGCTCGAGTGGCTGGACCCGATCTACGTCGCGGGCCACTGGACGCCGCAGATGATCGAGTACGCCGGCGGACTCGACGTGCTCGGCATGCCGGGCGAGCACTCGGAGCGGCGCTCCTGGGAGGAGCTCCAGGCCGCGCGGCCGGAGGTCGTGATCGTGATGCCGTGCGGCTACGACGCCGAGCGCGCAGCCGAGGAGGCCTACGTGTTCGGCGACGAGCTCGAGACGCTGGGCGCCCGCCGCATCGTGGCCGTCGACGCCGCCGCGTACTTCTCCCGCCCCGGCCCGCGGCTGATCGAGGGCCTCGAGCTGCTCGCCCACGTGCTGCATCCGGACCGGGTGCCCGAGACACCGCCGGGCCTGGTCGAGATCGTGCTCTAGGAGCCCGTCAAGAAGAACCGGCCCGACCGGGGTGGTCGTGGACCGAGCCGGGCGCCGCCCGAATCCGAAGGGAATCCTCCTAGGATTTTCGAGGGTTCGGGTGGCGATCCGGCGAAGCGTCCACGGCCGCATCCGGGCGTGCCGGGTTCTTGATGGGCTCCTTACACCGCGAACTTGGCCGTGGTGTAGGCGACCGCCGCCACCACGGAGGCGATGGCGATCACCGCGCACGCGATCACCGCCGGGATCGGCGAGCGCCGCCGGGTCGCGATCGCCTCGACCGCCAGCGCGGCGAGCACGCCCCCGACGAGGCCGCCGAGGTGGCCGCCGATCGAGATGTTGAAGCCCGGGAAGAACGTGATCACGAGGTTGAGGATCAGGATCGGCCCGAGGCCCGAGGCCATGATGTCGATGCCGCGGTTGCGGGCCATGACCACCGCCGCCCCCATCAGGCCGAAGATCGCCGTCGAGGCGCCCACCACCGGTGTCGAGGGGTTCAGCAGAACCGCGCCGAACGAGCCGGCCAGCAGGGCGGCGAAGTAGATCGCCGCGAAGCGCACGTGGCCGAGCGCCGGCTCGAGCATGCGCCCGAGGAAGAACAGCGCGTACATGTTCAGCAGCAGATGGAACATGCCGCCGTGCAGGAACCCCGCCGTCAGCAGGCGCCACCACTCCCCGTCGGCCACGAGCGGGCCGTAGAGCACGAAGTCCCGGTAGACGCCGTTCTCCGGGCTCGCGGTCTGGCCGAAGTACATGAGCACGTTGATCGCGATCAGCACGTAGGCGACGGTCGGGTCGACCGCCATCGAGCGCATCGTCTTCACCTGCGTCTTCTGCCTGGAGCACTCCGGGCAGCGCATCCCGACCGGCGTGGGGGTCATGCAGTCCGGGCAGATCGGGTTGCCGCAGTTCGAGCACGAGACGCCGGTCTCGCGATCCTTGTGGCGGTAACAGACGGCCATGGCGGCGCGACGCTAGCAGCCGTTCCTCATGGCTCTTTCAATCAGGAGAGGTCCGCGACGGCGAGCAGATCGCCCGTGGGCTGGGGCGATCCGCCGTCGGGCTCGTCGGTGACCATCACCTGGTCGATCCCCTCCATCGAGCCGGGGACCGAGGCCGTGGCCGCGCCGTCGCGGCTGGGCACGAACAGCGCGGCGGTCGGCTCGGGGGCGTGGCCGTCGCGCTTGAGCCACACCTGGTAGACGCGGCCGCTCGGCGGGGCGGGCAGCCCGCGCGCCATCAGCCGGCCCTCCTCGCCGCTGAGCTCGACCTGGACGGATGCGTCCGCGGGCATGCCGGTGAGCTGCGCCGTGACGGTGCGTTCGGGCGTGCCGCCCAGCTCGCCGACCCCGACGCCGATGGCCACGCCCACCACCAACAGGGCGGCGGCCACGGCCACGGGCACGAGCCGCGGAACCCGGAGCGGGAACCGGCGGCGCCGGCGCGCCGGCGGGCGGTCGGCCTCGGGCCCGGCGGCCGCCAGCAGCGCCGCCTCGCGCTCGACCTCGGCCATGATCCGGGCCTTGAGCGCCGGCGGCGGGTCGACCGGCTCGACGGAGACCGGCAGCGCCAGCGCCGCCGGCAGCAGCTCGTCGACCTCCTCGCGGCAGGCCGGGCAGCCCGCGAGGTGCTCCTCGAAGGCGGCGCGCTCCGTCTCGTCGAGGGCGGCCAGCAGGTAGGCCGCCGTGGCGTCGTGCCAGTGCTCGTGTCCGGGTCCGCTCATCTGCATCAGCGCATCACCGCTCCCTCGCCGAGCCGGTCGCGGAGCTTCTTGAGCCCGAGCCGCATGCGGCCCTTGACGGTCCCGACCGGAGTCTCGAGCATCTCGGCGATCTCCGTGTGGGTGAACCCGCCGAAGTAGGCCAGCTCGATCACCTGGCTCTGCTCGGAGGGCAGCTCCTCCATGGCGATGCGGACGGTGTGGGCCTCTTCGCGGCGCGCCACCTCCACGTCGGTGCGCTCGCGCGCCTCGAAGCGCTCCTCCATCCCCTCGTCGCTCGCGCGCCGCTTGCCGTGCACCGCGGCACGGCGCAGGTAGTCGATCGCGCGATGGTGGACGATCCCGAGCACCCACGTGCGCACGGACCCGCGGCCGCGGTCGTAGCGGGCGCCGGAGCGCCAGATGCTCAGGAAGGCCTCCTGGGAGACATCCTCGGCGCCGTTGCGGGTGCCGACGATCCGGTAGGCGAGGGAGAACGCCGCGGAGGCGTGGCGCTCGTAGACGACCTCGAACGCGGCCGCCTGGCCGCGCCGTACGAGCTGCATGAGGTCCTCGTCGGCGAGGGCACGAAGGTGCTGGGCCATCTGGTGGGCATTCGCGCCGCCCCCGCGCGCGGATCACTCCGCGCTCAGCGTCTGGGCGCCGCGTCCTCGAAGACGCGCAGCGCCTCGCGCGCGACGTCGCGCAGCGTGCGCTCGGCGAGGTCGAACGGGTTGTGCGCCAGCGCGCGCCGCTTGTGGCGCTTGCGGCGCGTGCGCAACACCACCAGGCCGGCGCCCGCGCCCACCCCGACGACCACCGCGGCGGCCGGCCGCAGCGCGGCACGCGGCCAGTTGCGCGGGTCGCTCAAGGACGAGAGCTCCCAGGCCTCGAGCTCGTCCGCGGCCAGCTCGACGAGCGTGCCCAGCCGGCCCTCCATGCGCAGGGCGAGCTCCTCGGGCGGTTCTATCGGCGCGAGGGCCGCCTTCAGCCGGGCCTCGATGTCGAACGGCTGGCTCATGTCACCCGCCGTTCTCCGCTTTCTTGACAAGTTCCTCGAGCTGCCGGATGGCGCGGTGCAGGAGCACCTTGGTGGCGCCGTCCGTGCGCCCGAGCGCCCGCGCGATCTCGCGATTGTCCATCCCCAGCGCGAAGCGCATGATCAGCGCTTCGCGGCGATCGTCCGGGAGCTGCTGCACGCACTCGAGGATTCGCTTGAGGTCGTCGCGGTCCTGCACCAGCGCCTCGGTGGTGTGCGTGGCGGCCAGCGTGTCCGCGTCGTCGATCGCCGTCTGCGGGCGCCGCGAGCGGTCGCGGTAGTAGTTCGCCGCCAGGTTGTGGGCGATGCGGATCAGCCACGGCCGCAGCGGGCGGCCCTTGGACTCGCGCTGGGCGCGCTCGAAGTGCCGGTAGGCCTGCAGGAACGTCTGCTCCGTGAGGTCCTCCGCGTCGTGGTGGTTGCCCACCCGGTAGTAGGCGTAGGAGTAGACGTCGCGCAGGTGCGCCTTGTACAGCGAGGAGAAGTCGGCGTCGAGCTGCTGCTTCTGCGCCGCCGCGTCGGTCGCCATGCACCGGACCCTACCCCCTGCGGTCGCTCAGGCGGCCGCGGCCTTGGTCTTGTCGCGGCCGCCCGCGGGCTTGGGCGCCGTCAGCGACGCCGTCCACCGCTCGGGCTCCACCCGGCCTTCGATCATCTCCGCGAGGCCGCCCAGCACAGGCGCGTCGACCCCCGCGTCGCGCACGCACGCGGCCAGCAGCGGCACGCTGTCGACGGCCTCGGCCGTCTGGCCCAGCGCCGACCCGATGTCGCCGGCCGGCATGCCCTGCGCGAGCAGCTCGCCGGCGCGGCGGTTGCGCGAGCCCGTCGCGAGCACCGTGGCGACCAGGTCGCCCGTGCCGGCGAGGCCGGCGAACGTCTCCGGGCGCGAGCCGGCGCGGCGCGCGTAGGCGTCGACCTCGGCGAAGACCTTGCCGGCCGCGGCGCCGGCGGCGTTCGGCCCGGCGCCCGCGGCGGCGGCCGCGGCCAGCGCCGCGGCGTTCTTGGCGCAGCCCGCGAGCTCGACGCCGATGAGGTCGGACGTCGTGGCGACGTCGAAGCCGGCCGCGGAGAGCGCGTCACCGAGCTGGCGCGAGAAGGCGGCGTTCGGGGTGGCGAGCACGAGCGACGCGCCGGCCGCGATCGCGGCCGCCGCGTGGGCGGGCCCGCCGAGCGCGCCGACGGCCCAGCCGGGGACGCGCTCGGAGACGTAGGCCGTCGGCAGCGTGCCGAGCGGCGGGACGAGGCCCTTCGCGCACACGAGCACGCCGCTGCGCGGGGTGATCTGGCCGCCGTGGGCGGCGACCGCGCCGGGCAGGTGCGCCGACGGGACGGCGAAGACGACGAGGTCGTGGCGGGAGAGCTCGAGCTCGCCGGCGCGCAGCACGTTCACGCGCTCGGGCAGCTCGATCCCGTCGAGGTAGCGCTCGTTGCGGCGCAGCTCGAGCAGCGAGTCGGCCTGCTCGCGCGTGCGGCAGCCGAGGTCGACCTCGAGGCCGGCGCGGGCGAGCATGACGGCCACCGCGGTGCCCCAGGAGCCGGCGCCGATGACGGCGGCGCGGCGCAGCGGCGGGAGGCCGCCGAGCCACTCCCACTGGAGCATCACGTTGGGCCAGATGCGATCGGTCACGGCCGCGGCGAGCTGCGGCGAGGCGGCCTCGACCTTCGGGAAGGTGAGCGGGCGCCCGACGCGGATGCGCACCTTGTGCGGGCGGATCCGCCAGCCCTTGCGGATCGCCTCGGTGCCGAAGACGGCCACGGGCACGACGGGCGCGCCCGTCTCGAGCGCGAGCCGGCCGACGCCGCGCCTGGGGCGCCCGAGCGAGCCGGGCCGGATGCGCGTGCCCTCGGGGAAGATCAGCACCGCGTCGCCGCGGCCCAGGATCGCCTTCGCGGTCTCGAGCATGTCGGCGTCGCCCTGGCCGCGGCGGACCGGGAACGCGCCGAGCGCGTTGAGGAACCAGGCCGTCACGCGATGGCGGAACAGCTCCTCCTTGGCGACGTAGTACATCGGGCGCCGGGCGATCGTGGCGATGACGAACGGGTCCAGGAACGAGCGGTGGTTGGACGCGAAGATCACGGGGCCGCTCTCCGGCACGTGCTCGCGGCCGATGCGCGAGAGGCGGAAGTAGAGGTGGAAGAACGGCTGGAACAGCGCCCGCACGAGCCAGTAGACGAGCGGATTGACCCCGCGCTCGCGGTGGCGCTCGTGCAGGTGGGTGTGGTCGGTCGTGAGCGTCTGCGTCATCACGTCGGTCCTCACGAGCCATACTCGGCCCGGGCGCGGTCGTTACAGTGGCCGCATGGCCTTCGACGCGACGCGAACGCTGCGGGGTGCGCTCGCGGGCGCAGCCGCCGCGGCCGTATGGGCAGCGCAACAGCCGCTCGACAAGCGCGTGTTCGGCGTGGACTACGACGACGCCGAGCTGCTCGGGCGCCTCGCGCGCGTGCGCCCGCCCGCCACCCATCCGGTCGGCCTGGCGCTGCACGTCGCCAACGGCGCCGCGTTCGGCGCGCTCTACGCCAACGTCGCCCCGAGCCTGCCCGGTCCGGGCGCCGCCCGCGGCGCCGCCGCCGGCCTGGCCGAGCATCTGGCGACCTGGCCCGGGACGCTCGTGATCGACCGGCTGCCGCTCGGCCGCGACTTCCCGAAGCTGTGGGGCGACCCGCGCGCGTTCGCGCAGGCGACCTGGCGGCACCTGCTGTTCGGCGCGCTGCTCGGCGAGCTGGAGCGGCGGTTGAACCCGCCCGAGGCGGAGCCGGAGCCGATCGACGCGGCCGCCGCCGCCTCGAACGGGCACGGCTCGGCCGAGCACCTGGTCGCCACGGGTCCGTGAGAGCGCTGATCACGGGCGCCGGCGGGTTCGCCGGCGGCCATCTCGCCGCGCATTGCCGGGCGAGCGGCGACGAGGTGGCCGACGCGTCGCGAGCCACGGGCACCGACCTGACGGACGCGGAGGCGGCACGGGCCGCCGTCGCCGAGGCCCGCCCCGACGTCGTCTACCACCTGGCCGCGCGCGCCCACGTCGGGGAGTCCTGGCAGGACCCGGGACGGTTCCTGGCCGAGAACGCCGCGATGACGCTCAACGTGCTCGAGGCGGTGCGCACTGAGGCCCCCGCGGCGACGGTGGTCGCGGTCGCGTCGGGCGAGCTCTACGGCGCGCCGGAGTCGTTGCCCGTCGACGAGCGCGCGCCGCTGCGCCCGCAGAACCCCTACGCCGTCTCGAAGGCGTCCGCCGACCTGCTCGCCGGCTTCTACGCCGACGCCCACGGGCTGTGCGTCATCCGCCCACGCCCGTTCAACCACGCCGGGCCGGGGCAGGAGCCGACCTACGCGATCGCCTCCTTCTCGCGCCAGGCGGCGCAGGCGGCCGAGCGCGGCGAGGATCCGATCGTCTTCACCACGGGCAACCCGGACGCGCGCCGCGACTACACCGACGTGCGCGACGTCGTGCGCGCGTACCGGCTGCTGGCCGAGCGCGCGGAGCCCGGGATCTTCAACGTCTGCTCCGGGACCTCGACGTCCGCGCGCGAGCTGCTCGAGCTGCTGGCGGCGGCCGCCGGCGCCGGGCTCGACCACCGGATCGACCCCGCGCTCGTGCGCGCGCACGAGGTGATGGAGGTGCGCGGGGACCCGGGCCGGCTGCGGGCGGCGACGGGCTGGGAGCCCGAGATCCCGCTCGAGCGCACGCTCGCGGACACCGTCGCCTGGTGGCGCGAGCAGCTCTACGGGCCAGGCCGGGTCGGCCTTGCGCAGGTCGTGCCGCTCGCCGTCCGCGCAGCCCGCCGGCACCTGGTACTGCTCGGGCTTCTTGGCGGGGCTCGTCTCCCAGTGCAGCACCGCGAGCCCGCGCGCCCGATCGGGCGCGGCCCCGAGCCGCTCCGCGGTTCGCGCGAGCGATTGCATCGCATAGCACTCGGTCAGAGCCTCGTCGAGGATCCCGCGCAGGTGGAACGCCTCGTGCGCGAGCGTGTTCACCGCCCAGGCCACCGATTGGACGTCCTCGCCGCAGGAGGTCGAGCGTGCTGCGCAGGCCAACTGCGCATCCCGCCGGCCCTCTGCGAGCGCGTCCAGTTCCTCGCACACCGGCTGGCGCAGCTTCGTCTCGTTCGGCAGGTTGCCGTCCGCGTCGAGGTAGACCACGCCGGCGGTCGTCTCGGCCGGGGTCATGATGCGCCCGATCGGACCGGGGCAGCGCACCTCGACGGGGCGACGAGCGATGTCAGTGGCGATCGCAGCGAGCCGGTCCTGGTTCGTCACGCGGTCGTGGCGATCGGCCAGCCACCACGTCGCCACCACGGCGACGATCGCCAGCGGGACCGCCTTGGCCCAAACCGGCGTGCGGGCGGCGGCGGCGCGCACGGCCATCAGCGCGTCAGGCGGGAGATCACGGCGCCCAGCTGGAGCGCCACCACCCGGGCGCGCTCGATCTGCGCGCGCGAGAACGCCTGGGGGCGCACGCGGTAGACCTCCATCAGGGCGCGGCGGCCCCGGCCCAGCTCGAGCGGCACCATCAGCATCGCCCCGATCCCGAGGCGGTCGAGCTCGGCGAGCTCGGCGGGGTCGCCGAGCGGGTCGCCGGCCACGACCTGCCCCGTGTGCCCGGTCGCGACGAGGTGCGCGGTCGCCGGGAAGTCCTCCAGCAGCCAGCTCTCGCCCGGCGCGTTCTCGGGGTGGGCGGAGAGCAGCTCGACGATCGCGTAGGGCTCCTTCGTCACCGTCATCAGCGACACGTCGTCGGCGCCGAGCAGGTCCGCGACCATGCGGCCCGCCGTGGCGAGCTCGGCCGCGTCGTCGACCGCGCCGAGGTGACTGGCCAGCTCCGCGAGCCTCTGCGACCAGGTGCCGGCCGCTCGACGGGCGGCCACGCGCACGCCCATCTCGGAGCGCTCGGCCGCCGTCTGGGCGGCGCCCGGCGCCAGCAAAGGCCACGGCGGGGCGGGCCGGGCGAGCGCGTAGCCCTGGGCGTAGGTCGCGTCGAGCTCGGCGAGCGCGCGCAGGTCGTCGAGGTCCTCGACGCCCTCGCCGCAGACGGCGGCGCCCGTGGAGGAGGCGAAGGAGATCATCGCCTCCAGCAGCGCGAGCTTGGCCGGGTCGGCGTTGGCGCCGTGCACGAGCGAGCGGTCGAGCTTGAGGATGTCGGGGGCGACCGCGATCAGCTGCTGCAGGCCGGCGTAGCCCGCGCCCGCGTCGTCGAGCGCGATCCGGGCGCCGCGGGCCCGCAGACCGGCCAGCCGCTCCGCGAGCTCGTCCTCGGCGCCGAACAGCTCGTGCTCGGTCAGCTCGACCACGATCGAGGAGAGGTCCTCCGGCAGCGCCTCGAGGACGAGCGGGTGCGCGAGCGCGCGCGGGCTCACGTTGAGCGACAGGAACGTGCCGCCGGGGCGGCCGGGCACGGCGAGCGCCTCGTGCAGCGCGGCCGCCTCGAGCTGGGCGCCGAGCCCGACGCGGTGCGCCTGGGCGAACCACTCGTCGGGGCCGCGGAGCGGCTCGACGTCGAAGCGGGCGAGTGCCTCGTAGCCGGACACGCGGCCCGTTGCGAGCTCGAGCACGGGCTGGAAGGCGGCGCTCAGGCAGCGGGCGCCGTCGCGCAGGATCGCCTCGATCTCCTCGCGCTCCTCCCCGGGGGACGGGCGCAGGGCGAAGCTCGGGCGGTAGCGACAGGTGCGCCCGCGGCCCTTGTCCTTGGCGGCGTAGAGCGCCGCGTCGGCGGCCATCAGCAGGCCGGGGGCGTCGGCGGCGTCCTCGGGATGGCAGGCCAGGCCGGCCGAGCAGGCGAGCTGGCGCCCGCCGATCTGCACCTCCGAGACGGCGACGCGGGCGCGCTCGGCCGCGTCGCGGGCGGCGTCGGCGTCGACGCCCGGCAGCACGATCACGAACTCCTCGCCGCCGAGCCGGCCGACCGCGTCGGTCTCGCGCACGACGTCGCGCAGCGCCGTGGCGGCGAGCGCGAGCGCCCGGTCGCCCTCGGCGTGGCCGAAGGTGTCGTTGATCCGCTTGAAGTGGTCGAGGTCGATGACGACGACGGACACCCTCCCGCCCGCCACCTCGGCCTCGTCGAGCGCGGCGCGCAGGCGCTCCTGGCTGCCGCGGTGGTTGAGCAGTCCGGTGAGGCTGTCCGTGCGGACCTCCTCGCGCAGGAGGTCGCGCTGGCGCGCGGAGTCGTAGGCGAGCGCGGCCATCGTCGCGAAGCGCTCGACGAGCTCGACCTCGCGCTCGGTGAACGGCACGTCGGCGCCCGTGCGGTAGACGTTGAGCGAGCCGACGACGCGGTCGTGGGCGAGCAGCGGGACGGCGACGAACGCCTCGGCGACCTCGTCGGTGCCGCTGACCACGGTGCACAGCGGCTCCAGCAGCGTGTTGGGGACGTTGCGGGTGCGGCGGTTGCGCACGACCCAGCCCGTCACCCCGCTCAGCACGGGGATCTCCTCGGCCATGATCTCGTCGACCCAGTCGCCGACGGCGAAGACGGGCTTGAGCGAGTCCTCGCCCTCCTCGATCTCGTAGAGCGAGAGGTCGTCGAAGGGGACGAGCGTCGCGAGGTGGTGCGCGATCCGGCCCAGCGTGCCGGGCAGCGAGTCGGCCGAGAGGATGCCCGCCGCGGCGTCGACGAGCGCCTCCAGGGCGGAGTCGCCGGCCTTGGCCGAGGACGGAATCACGGACACCTGTTGTAGATCGGCGTCTGACGGCGGACCTTGATGTCGTATTCGCGTCCCCTCGTTCGACGTCGTGGTGAACGGCCAACCCCACAACCCGAAGGAGACCCACCATGGGCAAGCTCACCGCCACCAGCTTCATCACGCTCGACAACGTCGTCGAGGACCCGCACCTGTGGTCGGGCGCCTACCAGAGCGAGGACACCGGGGTGCTCAACGACTCGGTGCTGCGCGAGGCCGACGCGATGGTGCTCGGCAGGACGACCTACGAGGGCTTCGCGGCCGCCTGGCCGTCGCGCGCGGGCGACCCGTTCTCGGACAAGTTCAACTCGATGCCCAAGTACGTCGTCTCCACGACGCTCGAGACGGCCGAGTGGAACAACTCGACGATCCTCTCCGAGGACCCGTTCGCGCGCATCCGCGAGCTCAAAGCCGACCAGAACCTGCTCACCTGGGGCAGCCCGGCGCTGGTGCAGGGCATGCTCGACGAGGGCCTCGTGGACGAGTTCGTCCTCCTGTACTCGCCGATCGTCCTCGGCAAGGGCAAGCGCCTCTTCGGCGAGGAGAGCCGGCACGACCTGAAGGTGACGGAGACGCAGCAGCTCAGCGGCGGGATGCTGGCGGTGCGGCTCGCCGCCGACCGCGCCTAGTAGCCCGGCGGCGAGGAACCCGGCGAGGTCGTCCGCGACCTCGCCGGGCGCGTCCTCGACGAGGAAGTGCGAGGCGCCCTCGACCGCGCGGCCGGTCACGCCGGGCGCGAACGGCCGCCACAGCTCGAGCGGGTCCTCGTAGAAGCGCGGCAGCGCGCCGGCGCCGCCCCACAGCGCGCGGACCGGGCAGGCGATCGTGCGGACGCCGCGGTCCGCCTCGTCGAGCGCGCGGTCGATCGTGGCGCCGGCGCGGTAGTCCTCGCAGATCGCCGCGACCGTCGCCGGGTCGGCGAGCTGCGCCCGGTAGGCGTCGACCACCGCGTCCGGGTAGCGCTCGTCGCCCGGCTTGATCCCCATCCGCTCGATCGCGATCCAGAAGCCGGCGGGGTCCCCGAGGATCATCCGCTCGGGCAGCGGGGCGGCCTGCGAGAGGAACGCCCAGTGCCAGTAGCCCGCCGCGAAGATGTCGTCGGCGCGAGCCCAGATCTCCCCCGTCGGCACGATGTCGAGCACGGCCAGGCGTGTGACCGCGTCCGGGTGGTCGAGCGCCATCCGGTAGGCGACGCGGCCGCCGCGGTCGTGGCCGGCGACGGCGAAGCGCTCGTGCCCGAGCGCGGCCATCGCGGCCACCAGGTCGGCGGCGAGCGCGCGCTTGGAGTGCGGTGCGTGGTCCTCGGCGGGCGCGGGGCGGAACGAGTCCCCGTAGCCCGGCAGGTCCGCCGCGACGACGGCGTGCGCGGCGGCGAGGCGCTCCGCGACGGGGTGCCACATCAGGTGCGTCTGCGGGAACCCGTGCAGCAGCAGCAGCGGCGGGCCGTCGCCGCCCGCACGCGCGCGCACGCGCCCGCGCGAGGTCTCGATGTCGGTCAGCTCGAAGCCCGCGAAGCCGTCCACTCGTCCACCACCCGCTGCGGCACGCATATCGACCACGCCTCCGTCACCAGGTCATCCATCTCGGGATGGTCGATCGCGGCCAGCCGCACGACGAGCCAGTTGTACCTGAGATCCGCGGTCTTGGGCCGCACGAACTTCTCCGGCTCGGCCTCCAGCGCGGCGTCCCGCCACTCCTTCGGGAAGGCGAAGCCCATCATCGTCTCGTCGCGGGCGAAGGCGAGGAACACGATCCGCCCGACGTAGAACTTCACGCGCCCGCGCACCTCGCCCTCGCGGGCGCGGGGCAGGGTGAGCGCGAGCGCGCGGACGTCGGCGAGGGTCACGGGCACCGGCTCACCACACGAAGATCACCACGAAGGCCGCGACGCAGGCCGTGAGGGCCGCCGCGGCGCGGAGTGCGAGCCCGGCTCGGGACAGCAGCGCGGCCGCCAGCAGGAGCGGTGAGCAGCGAACATCGTCACCGAGACCTCCGCCGAGCCCTTCTCGAGCCGCGTCTCGCCGCCGGCGCTCGTGACCCGGCAGTCCGTGCGCGGCGGGCAGCCAGCGCTGGACGTAGTCCACGCGGTCGGTCTCGTCGCCGGCCAAGAGGCACGGGTCGCCGAGCGCGGCGTCGCTCATCCACGCGACGCCGTAGGCGAGGGCGATCACGAACAGCCAGAGCACCGAGGCGCATCCCAAGCCCGCCGCCGGAATCGAACCGGCAACCTCCTGATTACAAATCAGGTGCTCTGCCAGTTGAGCTAGGCGGGCAGCGCTCCGTCGAGGATACGGAAGCGCCACACCGGCACGCCCTGGTCGCCGGTCACCTCGCCGGCTCGGCGTGAAGCCCGCCTTCTCCAGCACGCGCGGGGACGGGCCCCGGCTCCGGAAGCGTGTGCGCGATCATCGCGCGGACCTCGGGGTCGGCGAACGCGTCGCGCAGCATCGCCCGCACGGCGGCGGTGGCGAGGCCGCGGCCCTCGCGCGCGGGCGCGATCGCGTAGCCGAGCTCGACCGTGCCGTCTCGCGGCGGTCCCTTGAAGCCGCCCCAGCCCACGACCTCCGGCGGCTCGCCGCGCCACGAACAGGCGCGAGCCCCAGCGGGCCGCGCCGGGGTCGTCGCCGAGCCCGCGTCGCGGACGCGCGCGAGCGCGTTCGGGAACACCTCCCAGCCGTCGGCCACCGCGACGCCGAGCGCGCGCTCGAGCGCGCGCGGACCCTCGAGCGCGGCGTCCAGCAGCCGGCGCGTCCGCGACCACCAGCCGGACGTCGCTCAGCGCCACTCGCCCAGTATGCCCCAGCGGCGGCGCTCGGCCTCCAGCTGCGCGCGGCGGCGCTCGGCGATGCAGACGGCGGGGGAGCGCTCGAGCGTCGAGCGCGCGCTCGGCGCGCCGCTCGGCCACCGCGGCCCGGCGCTCCGGGCCCGGCAGGAGCAAGACCGCCACCCGCTCGCGCATCCTCCCCAGGCGCGCTCGCATGGGCCGACGATACGCCCGCGCGCCTGCGCGCGCGAGGCCTGCGCCGCACCCCTCGGTTCGTGCATGATCGGGGCGGTGCGGCTGGTGAGCTGGAACGTGGCGGGCCGGGTACGGCGCCAGCCCGAGCAGGCGGAGGTGGTCGCCGCGGTCGGCGCCGACGTCGTCGCGCTGCAGGAGGTGACCGCGCGCACGCTGCCGCTGTGGCGGGCCGCGCTCGCCGGCGCCGGGCTCCCGCACGTGCGCTGCGCGCTCGACGAGCCGCCCGAGGCGACCGGCCGGCGGCTGCTCGGCGTGCTCACTCGCCGCGCGCGAGCCGCTCGAGCGCCTCCCGGCGCCCGCCGGACGTGCCGTGGCCGGAGCGGATGCTGTGCGGCCGGCCGCCGGCGGGCGTCGAGGTGATCAACCTCCACTCCCCGATCGCGCCCGCGCCCGAGCTGGCGAAGATCCGCACGCACGAGGCGGTCGCCGCCCACCTGGCGACGCTGCCGCCGGCGCCGCGGATCCTCTGCGGCGACCTCAACACGCCGCGCCGCGAGCTGCCCGACGGCGACGTGCTGACGTTCGCCCACGACAGCGCCGGCCGCCTGCGCCCCGAGCGCGGCGAGCGCTGGGACGCCGCCGAGCGCGCGCTCGTCCACGACCTGCGCGCGCGGCACGGCTGGACGGACGCGTACCGCTCGCTGCACGGCTACGGCGACCGCTCCGCGAGCTGGACCTTCAAGGACGACCGCGGCGGCTGGCGGCTCGACCACGTGCTCGTGCTCGGACTCGACGTGGTCGCCTGCGCCTACGCCCACGAGTGGCGCCGCGCGGGGTTGTCGGATCACTCGGCGCTGGTCGCCGACCTGGGGCCAACTGCGGCTGGGTAGGGAGTGGGTGAGCCCGCCTCCCGGCTGCGACGAGCGCCCTCGGGCGCCGAGACTGGAGTTGTTCGGCCTGAGGCCGAACAACTGCGGAGCTCGACGGCACGGCCCGCCCCTCGCCTCCCCACCCAGCCGAGGTTGACGTTCGCTAGCTCGCCGACCCGGCCGGGGGATCGGCAGCCCGGATCCACTGCACGATCCTGCCGCCACGCAGCAGGAACAGCGTGCGGGCGCGGTTGCCGACGCCCTGGGCGCAGGCCCCGGGGCGGTCGCGCCGGTTGGTCAGGCGGAAGGTCGCCAGGACGTAGGTCTTGTCGCGCTCGACGGACTCGAGCCGGGCGCCGCAGGTCAGGCCCTCGTTGAACTGGCGCACGGCGCGGCGGGTCACGAGCCTGAACGGCTGGCTGCCGTTGGCCGCGATCGCGGGCACGCTCCAGTAGCCCGTCGCGCGCTCGACGTCGCCGCGGCGCAGCGCGTCGGCCCAGCCACGGATGACGGCCCGCTCGGCCCCCGTGACCGGGCCGGTGCGCGTTCGCGGGCGCGAGGAGGAGCCGCCGGGCGATAGCTCGGCCTCGCCGGCGCCGGCCGTGGGCGTCGAGCGCGGCGTCCGGGCGCCGGGTTCTCGCGTCGTCGCCTCCGCCCCCGCCGCAGCCGGCGAGCGGGAGGAGGCACAGCACCAGGACCGTGGCGAGCCGCGGCATCACTGACATATACGCAGATCCGCCCGCCCGGATCAGCGCTAGGGTCGCGGCCGTGGAGCGCAACTGGGCCGGAAACCATGTCTACGGGGCCCGGGCGCTGCACCGCCCGGAGACGATCGAGGCGCTGCAGGAGCTGATCGCCGCGACGCCGCGCATCCGGGTGCTCGGCTCGCGCCACTCGTTCAGCGCGATCGCCGACGCCGACGAGCTCGTCTCACTCGAGCGCCTGCCCGCCGACGTCGAGGTCGACCCGGACAAAGGCACCGTGCGCTGCTCCGGCGGAACCACCTACGGCACGCTCGCGGCCGAGCTGGCGCGCCACGACCTCGCCCTCGCCAACCTCGCGTCGCTGCCGCACATCTCCGTCGCCGGCGCGGTGCAGACCGCCACCCACGGCTCGGGCGACGGCAACGGCAACCTCGCGACCTCGGTCGCCGGCGTGGAGCTCGTGACCGCGGACGGCGAGCGCCGCATCGTGCGCCGCGGCGACCCCGACTTCGAGGGCCACGTCGTCGGCCTCGGCGCGCTCGGCGCGATCGTGCGGATCGAGCTCGATGTCGAGCCCGCCTACGACGTCCGCCAGGAGGTCTTCGAGGGCCTCGCGTGGGAGCGGCTGCTCGACAACCTCGACGAGGTGTTCGCGAGCGCCTACGCGGTCAGCGCGTTCTCGCGCTGGGGCGAGGCCGTCGACCAGGTGTGGCTCAAGCAGCGCGGCGACGGCACCCGCGGCGAGCTGTTCGGCGCCCGCAGAGCCACGCAGGACCGCCACCCGATCCTCGGCAACGACCCCGTCCACGCAACGCCGCAGCTCGGCGTCCCCGGGCCGTGGTCGGAGCGGCTCGCCCACTTCCGCCTCGAGTTCACGCCGAGCAACGGCGAGGAGCTGCAGTCGGAGTACCACGTGCCGCGCCGCCACGCGGCCGCCGCGATCGAGGCCCTGCGCGCAGTCGCCCCGGAGTTCCGCGCGCTGGTGCTGGTCAGCGAGCTGCGCACGGTGGCGGAGGACGACCTATGGCTCAGCCCGCAGCACGACGGCCCGACGCTCGGGATCCACTTCACCTGGGCGCGCGAGCCGCAGGCGGTCGACCGCGCGATCGACGTCGTCGAGGCCGCGCTGGCGCCGTTCGAGCCGCGCCCGCACTGGGGCAAGCTGTTCCACATGGGCCGCGACGAGCTCGCCGGGCGCTTCCCGCGGCTGCCGGACTTCCGCGCGCTCGCCACCCGCCTCGACCCGGACGGCACGTTCCGTAACCGCTGGCTGGAGGAGCGGGTCCTCTAGGAGCGCTCGAGCGGGCGGCCGATCGCGGCCGGCGGGATCGAGCGGCCGACGAGGCCGGCCACGGCGACGAGCGTCAGCACGTATGGCAGCGCCTGGAACAGCGTCGCGGCGTTCGGCGAGAAAGCCGGCAGCCGCTGGGCTAGGGCAGTCGAGAACCCGAACAGCATCGCCGCCGCCATCGCGCCTCCGGGCCGCCACCGGCCGAAGATCAGCGCCGCCAGCGCGATGAAGCCCGTCCCCACGGTCATGTTCTGCGAGAACGAGTGGACGAACCCGATCGAGAGGTACGCGCCGCCCGCGCCCGCCAGCACGCCCGACATCACGACGGCCACGTAGCGCGTCCGCACGACCGACAGCCCCGCGGTCTCCGCGGCCAGCGGGTTCTCTCCGGCCGAGCGCAGCCGCAGCCCCGGCGGCGTCCGGAACACCACGACCCAGGTGATCACCACCATCGCCAGCGCAACCCAGATGAGCAGGTTGACCTGCCCGAAGATGTCGCCGAAGAACGGGATGTCCTCGATCAGCGGCAGGTTGACGTCCGGCACCGCCGGCAGGTCGGTCGGCGTGCCCTGCTCGCCGTAGCGGTTCAGGTACAGGTACGTCGTCACTCCGAACGCGAGGAAGTTCAGGGCGGTGCCCGAGACGATCTGGTCGGCGCGCAGGGACACCGAGAAGATCGCGTGGATCAGCGCGAGCAGGCCGCCGGCCGCCATCCCGATCAGCAGACCGAGGAACCAGGAGCCCGTGATATCGGCGCCGAGCACGGCGAAGAACGCGCCCGTGAGCAGCATGCCCTCCAGCGCGATGTTGATCACGCCGCTGCGCTCGGAGAAGAGGCCGCCGAGCGACGCGAAGATCAGCGGCGTCGCGTAGCGCAGCATCGCCGCGAACAGCGCCGACCACACGACCACGCGCTCGAGGTTGCCGACGCCCGACTGCGTCGCAGCGATCCCGCCGGCCATGCCGATCACCGCGGCGCGCGATCGCCCCGATGCCGACGCGCCTCGTCCCGCCGGCGGTGGACCACGTCCCCGCCGCCAGCCCGAGCAGGCCGAGCACGATCGGCACCACGGGCGTGCGGATCGTGATCGGCGGAACGGCGAGGAAGAACGCCAGGAAGCCGAGCACGATCCCGGCGATGCCGACGCGCTTGGCGGCGAGCCAGGCGGGCAGGCCGGCCTCGCGGTCGCCGGTCGCGACTGCGCCGCTCATGCCCCGGCCACCGCCTCACCGGTGGCGGGCGATCTCCGCAGCCGACGGCGCAGCCGCCACAGGTAGATCACGAGGATGTCCGCGCTGACGAACAGCACGATCAGCCCCTGGATGATCGACGTCAGCGCCTGCGCCAGCTCGGGCGGGAACACGGTCGGATCGAGGTTGCGCACGGACGTGCCGGTGAGCAGCGCGCCGAACAGCAGCGCCGAGAAGAGCGTGCCGACCGCCGTGTTGCGCCCGAGCAGCGCCACGGCGATGCCGAGGTAGCCGATCTGGGAGATCTCGATGTCGTTTCGGGCGACCCGGAACTGCCAGCCGAGCAGGTCGAGCGACGCGGCGAGCCCCGCGAACGTGCCGCAGACCGCCATGACGAGGATGTAGTTGCGCGACACGGAGATGCCCGCCGCGCGGGCCGCGTCGGGGTTGAAGCCGACGGCCCGCACCTCGTAGCCGGTCACCGTCCGGTTGAGCAGCACCCAGAAGACGAGGAGCGCTGCGAGCGCGATGAACAGGCCGATGTGCAGGCCCTGGAGCTCGGGGTCCCCCCAGAACACCGGCAGCTTCGCCCCCTCCACGATGTCGTTGGACACCGGGACGGACTCCTGCGCGTCGTTCTGCAGCGGGCCGCCGACGTTCACGAGCCAGACGCCGACCCAGAGCGCGATCCAGTTGAGCATGATCGTCGTGATCACCTCGTTGGCGCCCGTGGTCGCCTTCAGCACGCCGGCGATCCCGCCCCACACCGCGCCTGCCGCGCACGCCCCCACGATGCAGAGCAGGATGTGCAGCAGGGAGGGCATGCTCTCGAACGAGATGCCGATCCACATCGCGGCGTAGGAGCCGACCAGGTACTGGCCTTGCCCGCCGATGTTGAACAGCCCGCAGCGGAACGCGAACGCCACCGCCAGGCCCGTCAGGATCAGCGGCGTCGTGGTGATCAGCGTCTGCTGGAGGTTCAGCGCCGCGATCGTGCGGTCCGCCTCGCTGATCCACGGGAAGAACCAGTTCAGCCCGGTGCCGTCGAAGATCGCCTTGTAGGTCTCGATCGGGTCCTTGCCGGTGGCCAGGACCACGAGGCCACCGACGAAGAACGCGAGCAGCGCGGTCAGCAGCGGCGTGATGATGCCGCCGCCGCGCAGGTAGCCTCGACAGCCGCCCGGCCACCGTGACCGGCGCGCCCTCGCCAGGCGCCTCGGGCGTCGGGCGCGGGGCCTTCGACGGTCACGCGGCGACCTCGCCACGGCCGCCGCCGGTCATGACGACGCCGAAGTCCTCCTCGGACGCCGACGGCGGCATCTCGGCCACGATCGCACCCTCGTAGATCACGAGCACGCGGTCGCTGAGCGAGCGGATCTCCTCCATCTCCAGTGACACGAGCAGGATCGCGCGGCCCGCGTCGCGTGCCTCCACCAGCCGACGGTGGACGAACTCGATCGCGCCGACGTCGAGGCCGCGGGTGGGCTGCGCGGCGATCAGCACCTGCGGATCGGCCGACATCTCGCGGGCGAGCACGACCTTCTGCTGGTTGCCTCCCGACAGCGAGGACGCGAGCGACTCCGCCTTGCCGCCGCGTACGTCGTAGTCCTTGAGCAGCCCGGCGGCGCGCTCGGCGAGCGTCTTCGGCGACAGCCAGCCGAAGCGGGAGCCGCTCACCTCGCGATGGTCGCCCAGCGCGAGGTTCTCGGCGAGGTTGAACTCGAGCACCAGCCCGCGCCGGTGGCGGTCCTCGGCGATGTGGCCCAGCCCGGCCTCCTGACGCTCGAGCGGGCCGGTCCCGGTCACGTCGCGCCCGGCGATCCGGATCGTGCCCTTGTCCGTGTGGCGCAGCCCGGTGATCGCCTCGATCAGCTCGCTCTGCCCGTTGGCGTCGACGCCCGCCAGGCCGACGATCTCGCCGGCGCGCACGGTGAGCGAGACGTCGCGCACAGCGGGCAACCCGCGGTCGTCGCTGGCCGACACGTCGTCGAGCTCGAGCAGCGTGTCGCCGACGCTGTGCTCCGGCTTCTCGACCCGCAGGAGCACGTCACGGCCGACCATCAGGCGCGCGAGGCTTCGCTCCGTCGAGCCCTTGGTCTGCACCGTGTCGATCTTCTCGCCACGCCGCAACACGGTCACGCGGTCGGAGACGTCGAGCACCTCGTTGAGCTTGTGCGAGATGAACACGACCCCGGTGCCTTCCGCCTTCAGCGCGCGCAGCACCTCGAAGAGGTCCTGCGACTCCTGGGCGGTCAGCACCGCTGTCGGCTCGTCGAGCACCAACACCCGCGCGCCGCGAAACAGCGCGCGGAGGATCTCCACGCGCTGCTGCGCGCCGACGCCGAGGTCCTCGACCTTGGCGTCGGGGTCGACTGCGAGCCCGAAGCGCTCGGAGAGCTCGCGGGTCCGGCGGGCCGCCGCCTTGTAGTCCAGCAGCGGCCCTTTGCTCGGCTCCGCCCCCAGCACCAGGTTCTCGGCCACGGTCATGACCGGGACGAGCATGAAGTGCTGGTGGACCATCCCGATGCCCAGGTTGATCGCCCGCCGGGCGGAGTCGATCTTCACCGGCTCGCCGTCGAGCATGATCTCGCCCTCGTCGGGCTGGTGCAGCCCGTAGAGGACGTTCATCAGGGTCGACTTGCCGGCCCCGTTCTCACCGAGCAGCGCGTGGATCTCCCCGCGCTTCAGCTCGAAGTCGATCGCGTTGTTCGCGACGAGCGAGCCGAAGCGCTTGGTGATCCCGCGCAGCTCGAGGGCGGGCGCCGCCCCAGGCATCTGGCTAGGTGCTCCTCTTGTTCACTTGAGCGTGGCCGGGATGTCGCTCAGCTCGCCGGACTTGATCTGCTCGAGCACCTCGTTGAGCTGCTCCTCGTACTTGGAGCCCTCGGCGTTGAGCTTGCCGAAGCCGACGCCGCCGGCCTTCACGTCGTAGACCGCGTCCTGGCCTTCGCCGCCCTTGAACGACCCGTCCTGGACGGCCTTGACGGTGTCGAACACGGCCACGTCCACCTTCTTGGTCGCGCTCGTGAGGATGTGCGGGCCGAGGAAGCTCTGGTCGGCGTCCACGCCGATGCCCTGCAGGCTCTTCTCCTTGGCGGCGTCGAGCGCCCCGAGTCCGCACTGGCCGGCGACCGCGAAGACGACCTGCGAGCCCTCGGCGATCTGGTTCAGCGCCAGCTCCTTGCAGAGGTTCTGCTTGACGAAGTCCTCCGAGTAGCCGGTGAGCGTCTTGACGTCCGGGTTGGCCTTCTTGGCGCCCGCCTGGTAGCCGGCGATGAACGCGTCGACCGCCGGGACCTTCTGGCCGCCGACCGACGAGATGACCTGCTCGCCGCCCTTGTCCTTGACGTAGAGCGCGGCCGCTGTGCCGGCGAGGTAGCCGGCCTCGTTCTCCTTGAAGAGGAGCCCACGGACGTTCGCGGGCGAGTCCTTGAGCACGTCCGGAACGTTGGGGGCGTCGACGATCGCGAAGTTCGTGTCGGGGAACTTGGTGGCGACGGTGTTGACCGCGTCGGCCATGAGGAAGCCGATGCCGATCACCACGTCGTACTTCTGCTGGGCGAGGCTGGACAGGTTCGGGACGTAGTCGGCGTTCGAGTCCGAGGTCAGCGCGCGGCCCTCGACGCCGAGCTCGGAGATCGCCCGCTTGAGGCCTTCGTTGGCGCTCTGGTTGAAACCGCGGTCGTTGAGACCGCCGATGTCGGTGACGATGCCGACCTTGATCTTCTTGCCCTCAGGCGTGGACTGGGAGCTCCCGGAACCGCCCGAGGACTCCTCGTCCTCACCGCAGCCGACAGCGACCAGGCCGCAGAGACAGAGCGTGAACATCACCAACAGATGTACTGCGCGACGCGATGGCACTTCGCTTCCCTCCAAGGAATGTGATGGGTCCTGCGAAAAAGCGGCGGCAGCCTACAGGCGTCACCGGTCGTTCGCCGGATCTATTACGGCGAGAAGAGAACGTCTGAGCTCATCGTCCGCGAATGCGCCCTCCAACGCAGTACGCGTCATCTCAAGCAGTTCACCCTCATCCAAGCCGAGGCGCTCGCGCGCCACGGCGTACTCGGAGCCGATACTACAGCCGAAATAGGGCGGGTCGTCAGATCCGAGGCAAGTCCGCACCCCCGCCTCGCGAAGCGCACCCAGGGGATGGTCCTCGTAGCTCGCGAAGACACCCGTGGCGACGTTGCTCGTGGGGCAGACCTCCAGCACGGTGCCGCGCTCCGCGAGCTCCGCGACCAGCGCGGGATCCTCGATCGCCCGCACCCCATGCGCGATCCGCGTGACGGGCAGCCCGAGCGCCCCGCGCACGGACTCCGCGCCCGCGTGCTCGCCCGCGTGGACGCTGCATCCGAGTCCGGAATCTGCGGCGATTTCGTAGGCCCGCGCGAACGGACCGGGAGGGAAGCCCGCCTCGTCGCCGGCGAGCTGGAAGCCGACGACGTACGGGTGGCGATCCGCCGCCGAGCCGCCGCGCCAGCATCTCCGCGTACTCCACCCCGTGGTTGCGCACGGCGGCGGCGAGGATGCGCCCCTCGATCCCGTGGTCGCGCCGGGCGTCGTCGATCCCGGCCGCGATGCCGCCGAAGTGCTCCTCGTCGCTGAGCCCGACCGCGTCGGCGTGGCCGGGCGAGGCGATCAGCTCGACGTACACGCAGCCCTCGGCCGCGCACGATGCGAGGTACTCGTAGGTGACGTCGCGGTAGTCCTGCGCGGTGCGGATCACGCTCGCCGCAAGGTCGTAGGTGGCGAGGAAGTCCAGGAAATCCGTCCAGCGGAAGGTGTCCTCGTCCGCGAACAGACCCTCGGGCAGCGGGATGCGGTTGCGCTCGGCGAGCCGCCGGACGAGCGAGGGCGGCGCCGTGCCCTCCAGATGCACGTGCAGCTCGGCCTTGGGGATCACTCGATCCGCCCCGCCACGGCGGGCTGCTCGTCCGGCGCCGCCTCGCCGACGCGCACCGCCGCGCGCAGCGCCGCCTCGGCCGCGGCGAAGCCTGCCTCGTCGCGCGCGTGCACGACGGCCAGCGGCCGGTCCGGGCCGACCTGGGCGCCGACAGGGGCGAGCTCGGCCAGTCCGACGGCCGGATCGATCGCGTCGGCCTCCGTGGCGCGGTTGCCGCCGAGGCCGGTGATCACCAGGCCGACCGCGCGGCAGTCCATCCCGGTCACCGTCCCCGCCCGCTCGGGCGCGACCGGGCGTACGACCGGCGCCGCGGCGAGGTGGTCGGCGGGGCGCTCGACGAAGTCGGCCGGCCCGCCCAGCTCGGCGACCATGCGCGCGAAGCGCTCCGCGGCCGCCCCGGAGTCCAGCGCCTCCAGCGCGGCGGCGCGCGCGGCGTCCTCGTCGGGCGCCAATCCGCCCTGGACGAGCAGCGAGGCGGCCAGGGCCAGGGTCACCTCGTGCAGCCGGGGCTCGCGCGCGGCGCCCGTCAGGTAGTCGACCGATTCGAGCACCTCGAGCGCGTTGCCGGCGCTCGAGCCGAGCACCTGGTCCATGTCGGTCAGCAGCGCCACGGTGGGCAGCCCGGCGCCGCCGGCGACCTCCACCAGCGCGCGGGCGAGCTCCTCCGCCGCCGCGCGCTCGGCCATGAACGCGCCCGAGCCGAACTTGACGTCCATCACGAGCGCGTCGAGCCCGGCCGCGAGCTTCTTGGACAGGATGGAGGCGACGATCAGCGGGATCGACTCGACGGTGCCCGTCGCGTCGCGGATCGCGTACAGCCGCCGGTCCGCGGGCGCGAGGTCCGAGGTCTGGCCGACGATCGCGCACCCCGCCGGACCGCCGACGACGCGCTGGAGCGCCTCGACCGAGGGCGTCGTGTCGTAGCCCGGGACGGAGTCGAGCTTGTCCAGCGTGCCGCCCGTGTGGCCCAGGCCGCGGCCGGAGATCATCGGCACGGCGCCGCCGCAGGCCGCCACGATCGGCGCGAGCATCAGCGAGACCTTGTCGCCGACGCCGCCCGTGGAGTGCTTGTCGAGCACGGGCCGGTCCAGGTCCCACGCGATCACGGTGCCCGAGTCGCGCATCGCCTCGGTGAGCGCCACCCGCTCGCCCGGCTCCATCCCGCGCAGGAACATCGCCATCGCCAGCGCCCCGACCTGCGCGTCGCTGAGCCCGCCGCGCGCGATCCCGTCGACGAGGAAGGCGATCTCCTCGCCCGAGAGCGCCGCGCCGTCGCGCTTGCGCCGGATGACCTCGGCCGGGAGCAGGGTCATGCGGCCAGCGCCTCGCAGAAGCGCTCGACCAGCCTCGTCAGGTCGCCCGCGGCGGTGGCGGCGTACTTGAGCGTCTGCTCGTGCGAGAGCGCCTCCCCGCCCATCCCCTCGGCGAGGTTGGTGATCGCCGACACCGCCGCGACCCGCAGCCCGCAGTGGCGGGCGAGGATCACCTCGGGCACGGTCGACATGCCGACGGCGTCGGCCCCGAGCGTGCGGAAGGCGCGGATCTCGGCCGGCGTCTCGAAGCTCGGCCCGTGCGCGGCGAGGTAGACGCCCTCCGGCAGCGCGACTCCGAGGCCCTCGGCGCAGCGCCGGAGCAGGCCGCGCAGCGTCGGGTCGTAGGCCTCCGCCAGGTTCGGGAAGCGCGGCCCGACCTCGTCGTCGTTGGGCCCCGTCAGCGGGTTGACCCCGAGCATGTTGATGTGGTCGGCGATCGCCATCAGCGAGCCCGGCGGCGACTCCCGGCGCAGCGAGCCCGCCGCGTTGGTGGCCAGCAGGGCGAGCGCGCCGCATGCGCTGCAGCGCGCGGACCGGCGCGCGCATCGCGCCCGGGTCCCCGCCCTCGTAGACGTGCTTGCGGCCCTGCAGGATCGCGACGGGCAGGCCGCCGAGCCGGCCCAGCACCAGCCGGCCGCCATGGCCCGCGACGCCGGGCTCGGGGAAGCCGGGCAGATCGGTGTAGTCGATCTCGGTCGCGTCCTCGGCGGCGTCGGCGAGCCCGCCGAGCCCCGAGCCGAGGATCAGCCCCAGCCGGGGCGAGAACCCCGGCGCGCGGCGCGCGATCACGGCGGCCGCGGACTCCCCGCGCGCGACCGAAGGGTCGATGTCGTGCGCTCTGGCTCTCACGGCAGGTACTCCGGGCCGAACGAACGGGGCAGCAGCTCCTCGAGGGTCATCTCCGCGCGGGCTCCCTTCTCCGCGATCAGGTGGACGGTGGCGTCGAGCGGCATGAACTCGCGCAGCCGCTGGCGGCAGCCCCCGCAGGGGACGCACGGCTCCTCGCCGTCGCCGATCACGGCCGCCTCGACGATCGTGTCGCGCCCCGCGGCGATCATCGCGCCGATCGCCGACGCCTCAGCGCAGTTGCCGAGCGGGTAGGCCGCGTTCTCGACGTTCGCGCCGACGTGCACGGAGCCGTCGGGCGCGCGCAGGGCGACGCCGACGCGGTAGTTGGAGTACGGCGCGTACGCGCGCTCGAGCGCGGCGCGGGCGGCGCCGATCAGCTCATCGCTGCCGGCCGCCGCCAGCACGCGGTCCGAGTAGGAGTCGGCGAGGAAGCGCGACTCGTCGAGCCCGAGCGCCTCGCTGAGCTGCGCGACGCGGTCGTGCTCGCCCGACAGGTCCGACCCCTCGGGCGCGACGCCCTCGAGCTCGAGGAACGAGCCGAGGCCCTGCACCGCGTCCAGGTGGATGCGCACGCCCTCCCACAGCAGCAGCCGGCGCTCCTTGTCGACCACGACGAGCGTGCCCAGCGCCTCGTCCAGCGACCGACGCAGCGTGTCCGGGTCCTCGACGGGCGTGATGCGGTAACGGCTCTCGCGCGCCTCGGGCCGGTCCTCGCGGGCGTACTGGATCAGCGCGGCGCCCCCCGGCGACTCCTCGCGCAGCTTCAGGCGCCCGTCCGGCACGCGGAAGTAGGTGTCGCGCTGGACGAGCACGCCGCGGTCGTCGGCCCCGAGCTCGAGAACGATCCGCAGCGAGCGCTCGGGGTCCGGGTCGGTCGCCTTGAGCTCCACGTTGCGGCGGGGCGCGGACACCGCCGCGAGCCTAGTGGATGCCCCGACCCGGTAGCGTCCCGCGGCGATGAGCGTGCCCGACGGCGTCACGGTGGTCGACCACGTCCTGCTGCGGCGCCTGGTGTCGATCCTGCGCGATCGGGAGACGCCGCACGGCGGCTTCCGGCAGACCCTCGACGACGCGGCGATGATCCTCGGCTACGAGGCGATGCGCGGCCTGCGGCCCGACGAGATCGAGGTCCAGACCCCGCTCGAGCCGGCCGCCGGGGTGCGGCTCGCCGACCAGGTCGTGATCGTCGCGATCCTGCGCGCGGGGCTCGGGCTCGTGGACGGCTTCCTGCGCCTCGTGCCGGAGGCGCGGGTCGGGCACCTCGGGATGTACCGCGACGAGGAGGCCCTGCGCCCCGTCGGCTACTACGAGAACATCCCGCGCGGCGTGGAGGACGCCGAGGTCTTCGTCGTCGACCCGATGCTCGCGACGGGCGGCAGCGCCACGCAGGCGATCGCGCGGCTCAAGCGCGCGGGCGCGAGGCGCGTCACGTTCGTCTGCCTGGTGGCCGCCCCCGAAGGCGTCGCGGCGCTGCGCGGCACCCATCCCGACGTCTCGATCGTCACGGCGGCGCTCGACCGCGAGCTCGACACCAACGGCTACATCCGGCCCGGCCTGGGCGACGCGGGCGACCGCATCTTCGGCACCGACCGCTGAGCGGCCGCCGCTACCCTCGGCGCCATGCCGCTCGCCAGACGCCTGATCCTGCTCGTCCTCGCCTGCGCCGCGCTGGTCGCCGCCGGCTGTGGCTCGGACTCCGAGGATTCGGCCTCGTCGAAGCCGGAGGCCACTTCGACTCCCGCCCCGACGAAGCCGGAGGTGAGCGTCCCGAAGGGCCAGCTGCCGAAGAAGCTCGTCGTCAAGGACATCAAGCAGGGCGACGGCGCCACCGCCGAGGCGGGCAAGCAGGTCACCGTGCAGTACGTCGGCGTCTCGGCGGTCAACGGCCGACAGTTCGACGCCTCGTGGGACCGCGGCGAGCCGTTCAGCTTCCAGCTCGGCTCCGGCGGGGTCATCCAGGGCTGGGACCAGGGCGTCGAGGGCATGAAGGTCGGCGGCCGCCGGCAGCTCGTCATCCCGCCCGACCTCGCCTACGGGCCGCAGGGCTCGCCGCCGTCGATCGGGCCCGACGAGACGCTGGTGTTCGTGATCGACCTGCTCAGCGTCGAGTAAGCGCGCCGCCGTCGCCCGCCGCGTTCGCGGCGCCCAGCAGCGTGCCGAGGAGCAGCGCCTGGAGCTCCTCGCGCGTGAGGTCGCGGTGCTCGACCCAGTCGAGGATCGCGCCGTCCATGAACCACAGCCAGGCCCGCACGGCGGTGCGCAGGGCCGGCCGCGGCTCGCCCGGCGCGATCCCGGCCAGGATCCGCTCGGCGGTCGCGGCCCGGACGCGGTCGACGGTCTCGCGGACCTCGGGGATCGCGGCGGCGCTGCGCACGAGCTTGCCGTAGGCCTCGCGGTTGTCCTCGACCCAGCCGAGGAACGCGCCGAGGCTCCGGGTCAACTGTTCCAGCGGCGGCAGCGACGGGTCGGGCTCGGTCAGCGCCGCGAGCTCGCCGGCCTTCTCCTCCAGCGTCGCGGCGAAGTAGGCCTGCTTGCCCGGGAAGTAGTGGTAGAGCAGGGCTTTCGAGATGCCGGCCTCGCGGGCGATCGTCGCCATCGACAGCTCGTCGTAGGCGTGGCGCGCGAACAGCTCCGCGCCCAGTGCGAGCAGCCGCCGGCGCCGCTCGTCGACGTCGAGGCGCGTGAAGGCGGGCCCGGACACCGCGCCGACCCTACCGACGCCCCTACCCTGGTCGGGTGAGCGAAGACGTCCACCCGCCCCGCCATGCCCGCTCGGCCGACGAGGAGCTGCTCGAGGCCGAGACCAGCGCGATCCTCGCCGAGCTGACCGACGCGCAGCGGCTGCTGCGCATCCAGGACGAGCTGCGCAACGGCTTCCAGGCGCTCGGGCGGATCGGCAAGGCCGTCTCGATCTTCGGCTCCGCCCGCACCCCGGCCGGCGACCCCCGCTACGAGCAGGCGCGGGCGCTGGCGCGAACGCTGGGCGAGGAGGGCTTCTCGGTCATCACGGGCGGCGGGCCGGGGATCATGGAGGCCGCCAACCGCGGCGCGCGGGACGCCGGCGTGCCCTCGGTCGGGCTCGGGATCGAGCTGCCGCACGAGCAGGGCATGAACGACTACGTCGACCTCGCGCTGAACTTCCACTACTTCTTCACGCGCAAGGTGATGTTCGTCCGCTACGCCAGCGGCTTCGTGGTCTTCCCGGGCGGCTTCGGGACCATGGACGAGCTGTTCGAGGCCGCGACGCTGCGCCAGACGGAGAAGATCCGCTACTTCCCGATCGTCCTCGTCGGATCGGACTACTGGAGCGGGCTGCACGCGTGGCTGCGCGACTCCATGCTCGCCGACCGCTACATCGCCGAGGCCGACATCGAGGCGATCGCGGTCTGCGACGACCTCGACCGGGTCGTCGAGATCGTCGAGGACGTCGAGCACCGGCGCCCGCGCCGGGCCGCCTGAGCCGCTACGCGAGGTCCTGCAGGACCCAGTCGCCCCCGCGCCGGCCGAGGGTCAGGGTCTCCTGGCGCCCTTCTCCCTCTGCGTGGAAGACGGCGAAGTCCTCGTCGGTGCCCGGGCGGTCGATCACCTCGGTCAGGAGCAGCTCGGCCGGCTCGGCGCCGCGCTGCTCGGCGTAGAGCCGCCGCGCGGCGGCCTCGAGCGTCGGGCGATCCCAGCCCTTGTCGGCGGCCGAGGCCTCGGCCAGGTCGTGGTTGGCCTGCTCGAGCTTCGCCTGGAACTGCGCCTCCGTGCGGCGGGTGAGCAGCGCGCGCGCCACGAACCCGCCGACCGCGAGGACGGCGAGCACCGCCAGGACGATGATCAGCCAGGTCGGCATGAGAGCTCGATGATTACAGCAGCACGGCGCGTGACTGCAGGTGCGAGCCGACCTTGCGCTTGACCCGCTGCAGCGCGTTGTCGACCGTCTTGCAGTCGCAGTCGAGCTTCTCGCCGATGACGGTGTACGAGTAGCCGTCGAGGTAGAGCGACAGCACGCGCGACTCGAGGTCGGAGAGCACGGTCGACAGGCACGCCACGAGCGAGCGCAGCTCCTCGGAGGAGATGACCTGGTTGACCGGGTCGTGCACCGGCGATCCCGGCAGCACCTCGTCGAGCGTGGGCTCTGAATCGCTGGCGCCCGCCGGGGTGGCGGAGAAGGAGACGTAGCCGTTGAGCGGTGTGTGCTTGTTGCGCGTGGCCGTCTTGACCGCGGTGATGATCTGGCGCGTGATGCACAGCTCGGCGAAGTTGCGGAACGACGACTCGCGGTCCGGCCGGAAGTCGCGGATCGCCTTGTAGAGCCCCACCAGGCCTTCCTGGATCAGATCCTCGCTGTCGCCGCCGACGAGGAAGTACGAGGACGCCTTCAGGCGCACGAAGGAGGCGTAGCGCCGCACGAGCCGGTCATAGGCGTCGTGGCTGCCCTGCCGGGCGAGGGCGAGGAGGTAACTGTCCTCGACCTGCACTTGAGCTTGAGCCTTCGTTGGGGAGAGTCTGGCCACGAACATATCCTTCCGGAGCCCGCAAACTGGGCTCTTTCGTCGTGGCGCACACCTCCCCCGGCGCCTATTTCATCGAACGTTGAGGGCCATCGCTAACCCTCAAGTTCAACCTCATGTGGCGCGGAGGATGGCACGCTTATGTGGACGCGTCAAGCCTTTTCTGCAAGATCGCGTACATCAGGACCGCTCCGGCGGCGCTGACGTTGAGCGAGTCGATGCGCCCGAGCAGGGGCAGGGAGACGAGCTCGTCGCAGGCGCCGGCGACGCGCGGGCGCAGGCCGCGGCCCTCCGCGCCCAGCACCAGGACCACCCCGCCCGTGTAGTCCGGGGCGTCGTAGCGGGAGGGCGCGCCGGCCGCGGCGCCGTAGGTCCAGCAGCCGGCCTCCTTGGCCTCGGCGAGGAAGTCGGCGAGGTTGCGCACGCGGGCGACGGGCAGGTGTTCGACGGCGCCCGCCGACGCCTTCGCGACCGCTCCCGTGACCTCGGCCGAACGGCGTTCGGGGATGACCACGCCCGTCGCCCCCGCGCACTCGGCCGTCCGGATCACCGCGCCGAGGTTCTGCGGGTCGGTGACCTCGTCGAGGGCGACGAGGAAGGGATCCGGGCGCGCGAGCAGCTCGGCGGCGTCGGCATAGGGATACGGGTCGACCTCCGCGCACACGCCCTGGTGCGCGTCCGTGCCGGCGTGGGCGGTGACCTCGTCGGCGCCGACGACCGTGCCCTTGAAGCCCTCCTTGACCGCCGCCTCGGTGACCCAGGTGCGGCGCACCCGCCGCCGGCCGCGCAGCGCCTCGCGCACGGCGTTGCGCCCGTAGACCACGTTCGCGGGCGGCGCCGGCGGCTCGCCCCGCGGTGCCCCACCCCCTCGCGGCTTGCCGCCGCGGCCGGGGCCTTCAGCCCGCCGGGACGAGCTCCGGTCCCTGCGGGCCATCGCGAACCTCCCAGCCCATGGCGCGCAGCTCGTCGCGGAGCCGGTCCGCCTCGCCCCAGTCGCGCGCGTCGCGCGCGGCGCCGCGGCGCTCGGCCAGCTCCACGGCCTGGCTCGGCGGGCCGCCGTCCGCGACGTCGAGCAGCGTCGCGAGCCCCAGCACGTCGAGCATCTCCCGCAGGTGCGAGGCGCCGACCGGGCCCTCGCGGCGGTTCGCCTCGCGGATCCAGTCGTAGAGCGCCGCGAGGGCGCGCGCGGTGTTGAAGTCGTCGGCCAGCGCGTCGAAGAACGCGTCGCGGAGCGGCGCCAGCTCCTCGGGCGAGTCGCCGGGGCCCAGCCGCCGCCCCGCCTCGCGGATCCGCGCGGCGGAGCGCTCGGCGTCGGCCATGCGCTCGTCGGAGAACACGATCGGCTGCCGGTAGTGGCCGCCCGAGAAGTACAGGACGAGCACCTCGCCGCCGACCTGGTCGAGCACGTCGCCGAGGCCGCGGATGTTGCCGACCGACTTGGACATCTTCTCCTTGTCGAGCTGCAGCATCCCGTTGTGCATCCACACGCGCGCGAGCGGCTCGCCGCGCCCGGCCAGCGTCTGCGCCGCCTCGTTCTCGTGATGCGGGAAGACGAGGTCGATGCCGCCGCCGTGGATGTCGAAGTCCACGCCGAGGTACTGCTCGGCCATCGCGGAGCACTCGATGTGCCAGCCCGGCCGGCCCGGGCCCCACGGGGAGTCCCAGCTCGTGTCCTCGCCCTCCTTGGTGGCCTTCCAGAGCGCGAAGTCGAGCGGGTCCTCCTTGCGGTCGGCGCCCTCCACGCCCTCCCCCTGGTCCATCTGGTCGACGTCGCGGCGCGAGAGCTCGCCGTAGCCCTCGTGCGAGCGCACGCGGAAGTAGACGTCGCCGTCCGCCTCGTAGGCGTGCCCGCCCTCCACCAGCGCCGCGATCAGGTCGATGATCCCGTCCACGCTCTCCGTGGCCAGCGGCTCGTGGTCGGGGCGGCCGAGCCCGAGCCGGCCGGTGTCGTGCACGTAGTGCACGGTCATCTCGCGCGCCAGCTCCGCCGACGGGCGGCCCGCGGCGCGCGCGGCGTCGTAGATCTTGTCGTTGATGTCGGTGATGTTCGCCACCAGCGTCGCCTCCAGCCCCTCGTGCTCGAGGAAGCGCTTGAGCTGGGAGAAGATGACGAACGGGCGGGCGTTGCCGACGTGCACGCGCGCGTACACGGTCGGCCCGCAGGCGTAGATGCCCACCTTGCCGGGCTCGCGCGGCCGCAGCGGCCGCACCTGGCGGGACTTGGTGTCGTAGAGGCGGATTTCGCGCACGGAGCGGTGAGGCTACCTCCGGGTGGCGCGTTCCGCGCCCCCGGCAGGTAGCGTCCGGCCGGTGCCGACGCTCTCGAAGGAGGTCCAAGAGGCCTTCCGCACGCTCCCGAGCCGCTATCTCGGCGCCGAGGAGGGCTTCGACGCGACCTACCACGTGCGCCTCGGCGACGTCGGCCACACGTGGGAGATCCGGCTGCACGACGCACGGCGCCCGCGTGCGGATGGGCGCCACGCGGCGCCGGCCGGACGTCACCATCGGCACCGACGCGGCGACCTGGTGCCGCCTGCGCCAAGGCGAGCTCTCGGGCATCGAGGCCTTCTCGCAGCGCCTGCTCTACGCCCGCGGCGAGCTGGACCTCGCCCTCGGTTTCGAGGGGATGTTCCGGCTCCCGGACGGGCGGCCGCCGCTGCTGCGCATCCGTGACGTTCCCGTCGGGCGGCTGAAGGTCTCGACCCTGACGATGGGGGACGGTCCGGAGGACGTCCTGCTCCTGCACGGCCTGGGCGGGACCAAGTCCTCGTTCTTCGACACCGCGGCCGCGCTGAGCCGCCGCTACCGCGTCCACGCGCTCGACTTCCCGGGCTTCGGCGGCTCCAGCAAGCCGCCGATGGCCGGCTACGACGCCGGGTTCTTCGCCCGCACGGTCGTCGGGGCGATGGACGCCCTGGGGGTCGATCGCGCCCACGTCGTCGGCAACTCGATGGGCGGCCGGGTGGCGATCGAGCTCGGGCTCGAGCACCCCGAGCGCGTCGGCGGCCTCGCGCTGCTGTGCCCCGCCACGGCGTTCGTGCGCCGCGACTGGCAGCTGCTCGTGCGCTTCCTGCGGCCCGAGGCCGGGCTGCTGCCCCATTCGCTGGGGCGCGGCCGGATCGAGGCCCAGTTCTGGTCCCTGTTCGCCGACCGCGACCTCGTCGACCCGACGGTGGCCGACATCGCCGTCGACGAGTTCGAGCGCATCTACCGCAGCGCCGGCGCGCGGCTGGCCTTCCTCACGGCGGCGCGCAACATCTACCTCGAGAAGCCGTTCGGCAAGGGCGGCTTCTACCCGCGGCTGTCGCAGCTCGCGCCGCCGGCGATGTTCGTCTGGTCCTCGCACGACAAGCTGATCCCGCCGGGCTTCCAGCGCCACGTCGAGCGCTGGCTGCCCTCGGCGGAGCAGATCCGGCTCGAGGGCTGCGGCCACGTGCCCCAGGTCGAGCGCCCGGACCGCACCAACGGGCTGCTGGAGCGGTTCTTCGCCCGCATCGACGCGCTCGGCCGCGCGCGCAGGCTGGAGGCGGCGTGAGCGCCACCACGACCAACGGCCACGGCTCGCCCGACACCGCGCGCGGCCGGCTGCGGCCCGAGCGAGGAGGACCCGCCGGCGGAGGGCGGCGGCGGCCTGCTCGGCTCGGTGCTGGGCGCCGTCAAGGGCCTCGTGGCGGGCCGGATCCCGCCCGCCGACCTCGACGAGCGCGACCCGGACTACATCCGGGAGAGCCTCCCGCGGCTGTGGCTGCTGTCCTCGCTGTACTTCCGCGGCGAGGTGCGCGGGCTCGGCAACGTGCCCGAGGAGGGCGGGGTGCTGCTCGTGGGCAACCACTCCGGCGGCAACCTCACGCCGGACACGATCGTCTTCACGCTCGCCTTCTCCACCTACTTCGGGGTCGAGCGCGCGTTCCACCAGCTCGCCCACAACCTCGTGCTCTCCCTCCCCGGGCTGTCCTACCTGCGCAAGTACGGGACGGTGGCGGCCTCGCACGAGAACGCGCGCACGGCGCTGGAGGCCGGCGCCGCGGTGCTCGTCTACCCGGGCGGCGACTACGAGGTCCACCGGCCGAGCTGGCACCGCCACCGGGTCGACTTCGGCGGGCGCAAGGGCTTCATCCGGCTCGCGCTCGAGCAGGACGTGCCGATCGTGCCCGTGGTGGCCGTCGGCGGTCAGGAGACCGCGCTGTTCCTCTCGCGCGGCGAGTCGCTCGCGCAGGTGCTCGGGCTCGACCGGCTGTTCCGGCTGAAGGTGCTGCCCGTCTCGCTCGCGCTGCCGTGGGGCCTCAACGTGGGCGACATGCTCGGCCACATCCCCCTCCCGGCCAAGATCACGGTCGAGGCGCTGCCGCCGATCCACCTGCGCGAGGAGTTCGGTCCCGAGCCCGACGCCGACGAGGTCTACGACCACGTCGTGCGGCTGATGCAGGACACCCTGGACGCGCTCGCCGCCGAGCGCCGGCTGCCGGTGCTGGGCTGATGCGCGTCGCCGAGTCGATCACCGTCACCGCGCCGCCCGCGCTCGTCTGGGAGGCCGTCTCGGACCCCAGCCGCTACCTGCACTTCATGTCCGGCGTCACCCGCTGGTCGGTCGAGGGCGAGCAGGAGACCGGGCTCGGCGCCCGCTACCGGATGCTGCTGCGCGTCGGCTCGGCCGAGGTCGGCGGGCTGATCGAGATCGTGGAGTTCAAGCCGGAGCGCGATCTCGCCTGGAACTCCGTGACCGGCATCGACCAGCGCGGGCGCTGGCGGATCCGCCGAGCGCGGCGGCGCCTCGCAGGTCGAGCTGCGGCTGCAGTACGGCGTCGCCGGGTCCGGGATCTCCGGCTGGATCGCCGAGAGCCTGGCCGCGCGCACCGTGCGCGGGCACCTGCGCCACTCGCTGCAGCAGCTCAAGCGCCAGGTCGAGCACGAGCAGCTGCGGGCGGCGGCCGCCGCCCGCCGCTCCGCCCGCGCCTAGGCGCAGCCCTCCGGGAAGTCGACCTCGGGCCGCAGCCCGGTGGCGATCTGGAAGATCTTGTTCTGCGCGTTGACGGAGAACTGCATCTCGCGCGTCCCCTTGCCGTGCAGCTCGAAGATCCGTGTCTCCGGGCTGACGTCCGAGCCGCGCTCCTGCAGCTTCGAGCCGTACTTCGAGCGCAGCCGGTCGAGCGAGTCGTTGACCCGGATCCCCTTCGCCGTGGGCATGGCGGTGCGGGTCACGTAGAGCACCCGGATCTTGCCCTTGAAGCGCAGCGTGCCGAGCCCGAAACGGCGCGGCAGCACGGTGTCGTGCCGGCAGCCCGTGGTGACCTCCGAACCGCCCACGATCCCGCGCCGCGCGGCCTTGCGCGCCTCGGCGATCGTCATCCCGAGCTCGATCTGCCCGACCCCGTTGAAGCCGATCACGGCGTTGCCGTCCAGCGGCTTGGCCCGCTCGGCGGCGGGGCGCGCGGCCGCTTGCGAGGCGGGCGCGAGGAGGGCCAGGGTGGTGAGGGCGAGCAGGCGCTTCATGGCGCGACACTAATCGAGCAGGGTCGCCACCGCCAACGCCGCGACGCCCTCGCCGCGGCCGACGAAGCCCATCCCCTCGCCCGTCGTCGCCTTGACGTTGACGGTGCAGCCGAGCGCCGCCTCCAGCGACGCTCGGATCGCGTCGCGGTGCGGCGAGAGCTTCGGGCGCTCCATCATCACCGTGCAGTCGACGTGCTCGACCGCGCCGACGCGGCCGGCGACCTCGCGCAGCAGCGCCATCGAGTCGGCGCCGCGCCACTGCTCGTCGGTGTCGGGGAAGTGCTGGCCGATGTCGCCGAGGCCGGCCGCGCCGAGCAGCGCATCCGTGATCGCGTGGGCCAGGACGTCGGCGTCCGAGTACCCCTGCAGCCCACGGTCGTGCGGGATCTCGACGCCGCCGAGGACCAGCCGGCGGCCGGGGGCGAAGGCGTGTGAGTCGATCCCGATCCCGGTCCGGCTCACCCGATCGGCTCCATCCGGCGCGTGCGGCCCTCGAACACGGCCAGCTCCTTGACGCCGAGCTCCTCCAGCAGCTCGAGCGCCTGCTCGTAGCCGTACCCGAGCTGGTCGGGGACGTGCGCGTCGCTGGAGAGCGCGATCGGGCAGCCCGCCTCGAGGATCATCTCCAGGTACGGGCGGGCGGGATAGAGCTCCCCGACGGGCTTGCGCAGGCCGGCCGTGCTGACCTCGACCGCGACGCCGGCCTCGGCGAACGCCTCGACGGCGGGCTCGTAGAAGTAGCGCGGGTCCTTGTCCGGCCTGGGCGCCTTCTCGCCCCAGACCTTGACCAGGTCGGGGTGGGCGACGATGTCGTAGAGGCCGGAGAGCGCCGACTCGGCCACCGTCTCGAAGTAGCGCCGCCAGACCTTCTCGGCAGACTCGCCGGTGCCCCAGACCGAGTAGTCCTCGGTGTCGAGCGACCGGTCGCGCAGGAAGTGCACCGAACCGACGACGTAGTCCCAGTCGCGCTGGTCGAGCAGGTTCGCGATCCGGTCCTCGCGGCCGGGCACGTAGTCGGCCTCGATCCCCAGCCGCAGGTCGGTCTCCTCGCGCACGAAGCCGCAGTACTCGTCCAGGTCGTCCTTCGCCCACTCGCGCCAGAACGGGTGATCCCAGACCTCGAGCGCGGCATGGAAGCGGTAGACGTGCTCCGCGACGCCCAGCTCCGCGATCCCGTGCTCCTCCGCGGCGGCGCGATAGCGCTCGGCGTTGCCGGCGGTGAAGTACCGCGTCGGCGTGGTGTCGGGCTCGTCCGGGCGCAGGTGGACGTGGTAGTCGGTCAGCACGGCGGCTGACTCTGGCAGACAGCGCCGCGGTCAGGCGGCGAGCGCGAGCGCCGGCGCGGTGCGCGCCGCGTCGACGAGCGCCCCGACCAGCGGGGCCTGCTCGGCCCGGTGGGTGAGCACCTCGGGGTGCCACTGGACGCCGAGGCAGAACCGGGCGGCGGGATCCCAGACGGCCTCGACGGTCGCGTCGGACGCCACGGCGCAGATCTCCAGCCCCCGGCCGAGCCGGTCGACGGCCTGGTGGTGGTAGGAGTTGACCTCGAGCGTCGCGGCGCCGGTCAGCCCGTGCAGGAGCGAGCCGCTCGCGACCATGACGTCGTGCGCGGGCTCGAAGGACGCGTGGCCCTGATTGTGCTCGAGCGTGCTGCGGTCAGGCAGGTGCTGGTGCAGCGTTCCCGCCGCGCGACACGTTGAGCGCCTGCATGCCCCGGCAGATCCCGAGCACTGGCAGATCGCGATCGACGGCGGCGGCCAGCAGCGCCAGCTCGTACTCGTCCGAGACCCGTTCGACGTCGGGCCCGAGCTGCGGGTGCGGCGAGTGGCCGTAGACGGCGGGGTCGATGTCCGGCCCGCCGCTGAAGATGAAGCCGTCGAGCCGGTCGGCGAGCGCCTCCGTGTCGTCGGCGAAGCCGTGCGCGGGGATGACCACGGCCACGCCGCCGGCCTCCTGGACGGCCTGCGTGTACGTCAGCCGTAGGCTCAGCCGCGGCGGGTTCCGATCCCGCTCGTCGCGACCCGGTACGGGCGCCCAGGCGGGCTCGGGGAGGCCGCGCAGCTCGTGCGTGACGATTCCGATGAGCGGCGCCGTGGCCGGGAGGATGCGGGGGCGGGAACGGTGGATGGTCCCGAGAGCATGGAGCCGGCGGGCCCTGCCGGCCATCGGGCCTCCCGGCGGGCGCGACGACGGAGCGCCACGGGGCCCGCTGGAGCCACCCGCCCCGCCCGGGTGCGGGTGTCCGCGTCAGGGTCGTGCGGTCAGCGGACCGCCACGACCGCCTCGACCTCGACGGTCATGCCGAACGGCAGCTCGCCGGCGCCGATGGCCGAGCGCGAGTGGCGGCCGGCGTCGCCCCAGACCTCGAGGATCAGGTCGCTGAAGCCGTTGATGGCGGCCGGGGTCGCGTTGAAGCCCTCCGCGCACTTGACGAAGCCGAGCAGCTTGATCCACGCCGTCACGCGGTCGAGGTCCCCGAGCTCGTGCCGCAGCGAGGCGAACATGGAGAGGGCGGTCGCGCGGGCCGCGTCGTAGGCCTGCTCGACCGTGACCTCGCCGCCGACGCTGCCGGTCACGAGCACGCGGTCGCCGTCGAGCGGGCCGTGGCCGGAGACGTAGGCGATGTCGCCGTGGACCCGGACGAGCTCGAACGGCAGCACGACCCCCGGCGGCGCCGCCGGCGGTGCGGGGAGCTCGATGCCGAGCTCGGCGAGTCGGTCCTCGATCGCGCCCATGGGCGCGAGTCTCTCACGGACGGACGAAGCCCGTGAGCAGGGAGCCGACCTCGATCGTGCCGGTGCCGGTGGTCACCGCGGGATCGCTCGCCGCGTGGGCGCGCACCGCGTCCTCGTCGTCGGCCTCGATCACCCCGAGCCCCAGGAGCCCGTGCCGTCGAGGACGGGGCCGAACACGACCATGCGGCCCTGCTCGATCAGGGGCTGCCAGTGGGCGGCGTGGCGGCCCATGATCTCGCGCTCCTCGTCGGTCATGTCGAGGGCGAAGGTCGGCCGTGGCGTGGTGAGGCGGAAGACGAAGGTCGGCATCCGGCAGAGCCTGCCAGGCGCCTCGCGGTCCGGCGATTCGGTCCTCTAACGACGCCGTGAGCGCACGACGACCACCACGATGACGACCCCCATCGCGAGCGCGGTGGTGACGTACGGTCCGATGCCGAGCAGGATGCCCACGGCCCGGCCGACGACATAGGCGACGAAGAGCGCGAGCAGCACCGCGAGGATCCGCAGGACGGTCAAGCGGCGCACCGTACCGGTGACCTAGCCTGGATGGCATGGACACCGGCATCGGCTACTTCCCGACCCACGACGCCCCGGGTCCGGGCGAGGTCGCCCGGCTCGTCGAGGAGCACGGCCACGCGGCGCTCTACTTCGCCGAGCACACCCACATCCCCGCCAGCCGGGAGACGCCGTACGCCGGCGACGGCGAGCTCCGCGCAAGTACGCCCACACCTACGATCTGTTCGTCGCGCTGACGGCCGCCGCGGCCGCGACCTCGCGCCTGCGCGTCGGCAGCGGGATCTGCCTCGTGGTCGAGCGCGACCCGATCGTCACGGCCAAGGAGGTCGCGAGCGTCGACCACCTCTCCGGCGGGCGGCTGGAGTTCGGCGTCGGCGCCGGCTGGAACCGCGAGGAGATGGCCAACCACGGGACCGACCCGCGCACCCGGATGAGGCTGCTGGGCGAGCGCGTGGAGGCGATGAAGGCGATCTGGACCCAGGACGAGGCCAGCTACCACGGACGCTTCGTGGACTTCGACCGGATCTGGTCGTGGCCCAAGCCCGCGCAGCGGCCGCATCCGCCCGTCCTCGTCGGCGGCAACGGCCCGACCGTGCTCGACCGTGCCGAGGCGTTCGGCGACGCCTGGTTCCCCAACTTCGCCCGCGGCAACGTGCTCGAGCGCATCCCCGAGGCGCGCGAGCGGGGCATCCGCGTCGTGGTGATGGGCGTGCCCGCCGATGTCAAGGCCTCGAGCAGCTCCAGGAGGCCGGCGTGGAGCGCGTGATCCGCTGGGTGCCGTCGGCCGGGCGCTCGCAGATCGAGGCCGCGCTCGAGCGCTTCGAGGCGGCCGTCGCGGAGCTCAACGGCGAGGCATGACCGCCCGCGAGCGGTTCGCCTCCGCCCGGGTGGCGCGGCTCGCCACCACGGGCCCCGACGGGCCGCACGTCGTGCCGATCGTCTTCGCCGTCGCCGGCGACACGATCTACCACGCGGTCGACCACAAGCCCAAGCGCACCGCCGCGCTCAAGCGGCTGGAGAACCTCCGCGCCGACCCGCGCGCGTCCGTGCTCGCCGACCACTACCAGGAGGACTGGACCATGCTCTGGTGGGCCCGAGCCGACGGCACCGCCCGCATCCTCGAGCCCGGCCACGCGGAGGCGATCGCGCTGCTCGCCGAGCGCTACCCGCAGTACCGCGACACGCCGCCGCCCGGCCCGGTCATCGCGATCGACGTCAGCCGCTGGTCCGACTGGACCGCGAGCGGTGGATAACTCGGGCTCAGCCCGAGTTATCCGACCGCTCGCGTGCGCAGGAGGAGCTCGGCGACCTGGAGGTCGTGCGGGGTGGTGACCTTGAAGTTGCCCGGCGGCGCCGGGACCACGACCACGCTGCCGCCCGTGCGTTCCACCAGCCACGCGTCGTCGGTGGCCTGGGCGAGCACCTCGTCGCCGACGTCGAGCGCGCGCTCCAGCGCCTCGCGCCGGAACGCCTGCGGGGTCTGGATCGCCCACAGCCGCGAGCGGTCCAGGGTCGCCACCACCCGGTGATCGGGACCGGCCTCCTTGACCGTGTCGGTGACCGGCGCGGCCGCCACCGCGCAATCGGCACCCGACAGCGCATCGAGCGCAGAGCGGAACAGCGCGGCCGGCACCAGCGGCCGAGCGGCATCGTGCACGACCACGTCCCCCTCACCTGCCGCCGTCAACGCCGCGCGCACCGACTCCGAACGAGTCCGACCACCCGGAACGCCCACACACCCGGAGGGCGCCGACTCGCCAGATGGCAACGCGACCACGATCTCGCGCAACCCGGCCGCCCGCAGAGCATCCACCGACCACTCCACCATCGGCCGGCCGGCCAGAGCGACGAACGCCTTGGGCCGTGAGGCGCCAAGGCGTTCGCCACTGCCGGCGGCCACCAGGAGGGCGACCGCCACCGAATCGAGCCTGCTAGGAGCTTGCGCTGCCGGCCAGCGAGTCCTCGCGCGAGAGGATGTCGTCGAGGTAGGCCTCGGCCTGCTCCTCGTCCTTGTCGAGCGCGTACATCATCTCGCTCGCCAGGATCTTCTTCGCACGGGTGTACATCTGCTTCTCGCCGGTCGAGAGGCCCTTGTCCTGCTCGCGGATGGCGAGGTTGCGGACGACCTCGGCGAGTTCCATGATGTCGCCGGTCTTGATCTTGTCGCGGTTGTGCTTGAACCGCCGGTTCCAGTTCTTGGGCATCTCCGAGACGTCGTCGGAGAGCACGGAGAGGACCTTCTTGACCGTGTCCTCGTCGATCACGCGGCGCAGGCCCGCCTTGCCGGCGTTCTCGCACGGGACCATGACGGTCATGTCGTTGTGGAGGATCTTGATCGTGAGGTACTCGCGCACCTCGCCGAGGATCTCCTTCTGCTCCTTCTTGATGACCTGACCCGCGCCATGGTGCGGGTAGACCACGTTGTCGCCGATTTCGAAGGCGATGCACTCGGGCTCGCGCACGATCTCGAGATCCTCGAGCTGGTCGGTGGAATCGGGGATGGTGTCCTCCTTCATCGGGGTGCGTCCGGGTGCCGGACGTCCAACGGTGTCTGGTTCATGTCTGCAGGTAGCGGTCGACGAGATTGATCTCCTGCAGCCGGCGAAGGCCCTCGCGGATGTCCTTCGCGCGGATCTCCCCCACGCCCTCGACCGACTCCAGCTCGGGGTCGGTCGCGGCGAGGATCTCGTCCAGCCCGCGGAACTCGCGGACGATGTTCTGCACCACGAGCTTCGGCAGGCGCGGGATGCGCCCGAGGATCCGGTAGCCGCGCGGCGAGACGGGGAAGTCGAGGGTGTTGACCTTGCGGTCGTGGCCGAGCAGCTCGGCCAGGCGCCCGAAGTCGAGCAGGTCCTGGTGCGCGAGCCGGGCGATGCCGTCGAGCGCGACGGCGAAGGCGTCCTCGGCCGGCTCGGCCAGGTAGTCGTGCAGCAGGGCGGCCTTGTCGCCCGCCACGCCGACCATCGTCTCCTCGAGCTGCATCTCGATCAGCCGGCCCTCCGAGCCGAGCTCGACGATGTAGCGCTCGATCTCGACGGCCATGCGCGTCACCAGCTCGGCGCGCTGCAGGACCGTGAGGACGTCGTGGAGCGTCACGCCGCCCTCGAACTCCAGGGCGGTCAGGCGGGTGGAGACCTGGTCCAGGCGCGAGCGGTACTTGTCGAGCGTCTGCAGCGCCTGGTTGGCCTTGGCCAGGACGGCCGGGATCTCCTCGAGGATGTACTTGGCGCCGTCCACGTAGAGCGAGACGACGTCGCGGCGCTGGGAGACGGCGATCACGAGCGCGTCCGTCTGCTTGGAGACGCGCTCGGCGGTGCGGTGCCGGGTGCCGGTCTCCGAGCTGAGGATCGTCGGATCCGGCATCAGCTGGACGTTGCACCACGCGATCTTGGTCGCGTTGCCGTTCAGCGCGATCGCGCCGTCCATCTTGGCGAGTTGGTACAGCAGCGCCGGCGTGTAGTCGATGTCGAGCTTGATCCCGCCGGAGAACAGGAAGGACAGCTCGTCAGGGTCCCCGATCACGATCAGGCCGCCGGTCCGGGCATGGACGATGTTGTCGATCCCCTCGCGCACTGCCGTGCCCGGCGCGACCATCTCCAGCGCTTTGACCAGCCGGGGCTCCTGACGCGCTTCGAGCTCAGAGAGCTCTTCCCCGGACCATGGCGTCATCGCGACCTATTCTAGCAGCCTTTTATGCTCTCTTGAGTCGCGATTTTGGCTCTAGAGCAGGGATTTCACCGGTTGACGAACCGGTTTCGGGCTGCTACGGCGAGCGGGTCAAGCGGCCCGGGCGCGGGGCTGCTGCGGAAGCGCGGCGCGCAGCGCGGCGCGGAGCGTGGGCACCTCGGTGGCGCCGCCCTCGCTTCCGGTCGGGCAGATGACCGGAGCGAGGCCGAACTTGCGCGCCTCCGCCAGCCGCCGGTCGGGGTGCCCGACCGAGCGCAGCTCCCCCGTCAGGCCGACCTCGCCGAAGCACGCCACGGGCTTGGGGGAGTCGCCGCCGAGCGGCATCCCCCGGGCCGCGCCGGCCACGGCCAGGGCGACCGCGAGGTCCGCCCCGGGCTCGTCGACGCGGACGCCGCCGGCGACGCTGACGAAGACGTCCGCGCTGCCGACGGAGACGCCGGCGTGGCGGGCGAGCACCGCCAGCACGAGCGCCAGGCGGTTGCGGTCGATGCCGTTGCAGACCCGCCGCGGCGGGACCAGCTCCGAGGGCGACACGAGCGCCTGGACCTCGACCAGCAGCGGCCGGAGCCCTCCATCGCCGCCAGCACCGCGCTGCCCGGCGCGCGGGTGGCCTCGCCGACGAAGCGGGCGGAGGCGTCCTCGACCTCGACGAGGCCGCCTTGGCGCATCTCGAAGACGCCGACCTCGTTCGTGGAGCCGAAGCGGTTCTTGAGCGCGCGCAGCGTGCGGTACGTGCGCTCGCGCTCGCCCTCGAACTGCAGCACGCAGTCCACGAGGTGCTCGAGCACGCGCGGGCCCGCGAGCGCGCCCTCCTTGGTCACGTGGCCGACGAGCAGCACGGCGATGTCGCGCGCCTTGGCCAGCCGCGTGATCCGGTCCGCCACCTCGCGCACCTGGCCGACCGACCCGGCCGCGCCCGTGAGGTCGGCGGCGTGGAGCGTCTGCACCGAGTCGATCACGCAGACCTCGGGCCGCTCCTGCTCGAGCGTCGCGAGCACTGTCTCGAGGTCCGTCTCGGCGACCGTCGGCACCTCGAGCGCCGCGCCGGGCAGCCGCTCGGCCCGCAGGCGGATCTGCGCGGCGGACTCCTCGCCGGACACGTAGAGCGTGCGCTTGCCCGCGCCCTGCAGGTTGCCGAGCGCCATCGAGGTCAGCGTCGACTTGCCGATGCCGGGCGAGCCGCCGATCAGGACGAGCGAGCCGGGCACGAGACCCCCGCCGAGCACGCGGTCGAGCTCCTTGATGCCGGTCGTGTGGCGCACGTGGCGGACGGCCTGGACCTGCGAGAGCGGGATCGGCCGCGCGGCGGCCGCCCTGGGCGGCGCGGCCCCGCCCCGGCCCGCCTTGCCGGCCGGCGCGGCGCGCTGCTCCTCCACGAGCGTGTTCCACTCCCCGCAGCCCGGGCACTGGCCGAGCCAGCGCGGCGCCTCGGCGCCGCAGGCCGAGCAGACGTGGACGGTGGTCGGGCGGGGCATGGTCGGTGACGTTAGGTCGCGAGGCGGACGGTTCGCCCCCGGCCGGGGGAGTCGTGCGGGGCGGACGTCAACGGCTCTGGGTGGGGAGTGGGGAGCCCGCGCCACGTCGAGACCGGAGTTGTTCAGCCTCAGACCGAACAACTCCGGACTCGACGCCGAAGCAGGCGATCCGGGTGGTTCCCCACCCTCCTCACCCAGCGCCGTTGCGCCGCGTCCAACGCGCGCGCAACGTCGGCCGAGGAGGTCCTCGGTGTCCTCGCACCCCGCGGAGAAGCGGATGAACCCCTCCCCGACGTCGTCGGTGCCCCAGCGGCCGCGGCGCTCCGCGGTCGAGTGGACGCCGCCGAAGCTCGTGGCCTCGGCGACCAGCGAACACGCCGAGAGGAACGCCTGGGCCCGCTCCGCGCCGCCGAGGTCGAAGCCGACGAGCGGCCCCGTGAAGGCCATCTGCGGCGACTCGCCGGGGTGGACGACCTCGACGACGTCGTCGCGCGTCGCGCAGCATCGCCGCGAGCGCCGCCGCGTTCGCGCTCGAGCGCTCGAGCCGCAGGCCGAGCGTGGCCAGCGAGCGGTGGGCGAGCCAGGCCTCGAAGCCGCCCGCGATCGCGCCCGAGAGCGTGCGCCAGCGCCGCAGGCCCTCCGCGCGCTCGGACCCCTGCACCGACACCGCCCCGAGCAGGACGTCGGAGTGCCCGCACAGGCTCTTGGTGCCCGAGAGCATCGCGAAGTCGGCGCCGTGGGCGAGCGGCTGCTGGCCGAGCGGCGTGCAGACCGTGTTGTCGACCGCGAGCAGCGCGCCGGCGGCGTGGGCGGCGTCCGCCGCGGCGGCGATGTCGACCACGTCCAGGCGGGGGTTCGAGGGGGTCTCGAGCCACACGAGCGTCGCGCCCTCGGCGGCGGCGGCGATCTCGCGCAGTCGGCACCAGGCGCGTCCGGACGCCCAGCGGCTCGAGCCGCTCCGCCGCCAGCCCGCGGATCCCCGGATAGCCGTCGCCGCAGGCCACCAGCACGTCGCCCGCCTTCAGGACGGTGAACAGGACCGCCGTGACGGCCGCCATGCCGGAGGCGAACACGGTGCACTCGCCGCCGTCGAGCTCGCCGAGCGCGCGCTCGAGATGCGTCCAGGACGGGTTCTCGTCGCGCCCATAGCCGTACGGCGCGGCGTCCTTGCCCCCACGCAGGTGGTACGGCGCGGCGAGCACCGGGCCCGGCAGGAGCGGGTCGCCCTGCTCGCCCGGCGGCACGCCGGCGTGGATCGCGCGCGTGTTCGGGCCGGCCATGGCCCGGACGATAGCCTCGCGCCGCGATGCCGCCCCGCCAGCTCGCGCGCCTGATGCTCGCCACGCGGGCCCTGCCCGCCCGCGCCGCGCTCTTCCAGGCGCGCGCGATGCTGCGCGCGGCCCGGCTGAAGGACGACTGGGCGCTGCAGTCCTCGACGCGGCCCGCCGACGTGGCGGAGCTGCTGCGGCTCGCCCGCGGGCGTCGGCTGGCGGTCGAGCTCGGCACCGCCGCGGGCTGGACCGCCGGCGCGCTGCTGCTCGCGGACCGCAAGCGCCGCCTGATGTCGTTCGACCCCGTCGTGCGCGACCACCGCGAGGCCTACCTGCGCCTGCTGCCGCGCAGCGCGCGCGAGCGGCTCGAGCTCGTCCCCGCCCCGGGCCACGAGGCGCGCGGCGTCCACGTCGAGCTGCTGTTCGTGGATTCCTCGCACGACCGCGACGCGACCGTCGCCGAGTTCCGCGCCTGGGAGCCGCGGCTCGCGCCGGGGGCGCTGGTGGTGCTGCACGACTACGCCAACCCCGCCTATCCGGGCGTGGCCGAGGCGGTCGAGGAGCTCGGGCTCAGCGGGCGCGAGCACGCCGGTCTGTGGCTCTGGGAGGCGCCCGTCTGAGCGGCGCTCCTTTCCCGCCCCCCGCGGGTTCGTGTTGACGGATACAACCGATCGCAGGGGGTCACCATGCGTTTCCAGAAGCCGTCGCCATCGATGGTGGTGGCGTCGCTCGCGCTGTTCGTCTCGCTCGGCGGGACCAGCGTCGCGGCCGTCTCCTACGCCCGCAACGCCGGGAAGGTCGACGGCTATGACGCCGTCAAGGCCAGCTCGAGCACCAGCAAGGCGGCCGGCAATCTCGTCGCCGCCAACAAGAGCGGGCCCGACAAGGGCCGCATCCCGGGCAAGCACCTCGCCGGCGTCGCCCACACGCAGACGTTCGGGCGCTCGTTCGAGGTCGCCGACAACGCGCCGGGCGCGCCGGTCCAGATCGGCGACGGCGGCAGCCTCGGCACGCTCACCGCCACGTGCAACGACCAGTCGCCGCGCGCCGGCGTCGAGGACCCGACGACGGAGCTGAACTTCGTCAACACGTCGGGCGACTTCATCAACGTCGCCCGCCGCGCGGGGATCCGCGACGACGCCCAGTACAACGCGATCCCGAACGGGACCGTGGCGCAGCTCGTCATCAACGGCTCCAACACGTTCCTGTTCCACGTCGAGTACCGCGGCCGCAACCTGCTCGTCAACGGCGCGGTGCGCCAGGACGGGCGCGGCGCCGCCGTGGCTTCGTGCCTCGTCTGGGGCACCGTCCAGGAGATCGCTCCCTGACGTCCGATATCGCACTTCCCGGGGCGCGCCCTTTACAGGGACGCCCCGGGAGAGGTATGAATCCCAGCTGACGGCCGAGGGGGCCTGTCGGGCGTAGGACGCGACCTCTGCACGCACGTGGATGGGAGCCGCCGGCGCCGGTTCGCATCATCCACATAGGGGAGCTCATCGTGCGCAGACGCGTCATCTACGCGTGCCTGACGGCGGTACTCGTGGCGCTGCTCGCAGCGCCCGCGGCGTCCGCGGCAACACTGTCCGTCGACGACGACCGCCAGGACTGCACCGCGGCCGGCTACACCTCGATCCAGGACGCCATCGACGCCGCGGCACCCGGCGACACGATCGCCATCTGCCCCGGCACCTACGTGGAGGGCAACGGGGCCGCGAACTCCAACGCCCTCACGGTCCCGAAGTCGCTGACGCTCAAGGGCGCAGGCGCCGACCTCGTGACGATCTCGCCGCGCCGCTACGACGGCAACGACGGCGTCATCGCGGAAGACCCGCAGAGCATCCGCTACCCGCGCGGCAACATCATCACGGCCGTCGGCACCCCGGCCATCCCGGTCACCGTCGACATCTCGGGCGTCAGCGTCGACGGCAACGGCGTCGCCGCCAAGGCCGGCGTCGTCTTCCTCGACGCGCAGGGCTCACTTCGCCGCAGCCGGGTGACGGACATCGTCACGTCCGAGTCGCCAAACGCCTCCGGGCTGCCCGGCGGCTACCGGTCGAACTTCCTCGGCTACGGCGTCGCGCAGGTGACGTCGGCCCAGATGGCGCCCGCGGGCGCCGGCCCACGCACGCTGACGATCGCCAACACGCGCATCGACGAATACAACCGCGTGGGTCTGCTGCTCGACGCGGGCACGAACAGCGCCTCGCCGGTCACGCGGTCCGGTCTCGACCTGCGCGGCGTGGTCTCGGCGTCGCAGATCGTCGGCCGGACCCTGTGCTGGGACGCGCACGTCCACGGCGACTGCGGCGACCCGACACCGGCCGGCAACCCGCAACCCCAGCCGCTCACGACCGGTCCCCTCTTCGGCCAGGACGGCATCAGGATCGTGGCGGGCGCCCGCGGCACCGTTCACCGGGTCGATCATCACCCAGAACCTCGTCCAGGGCGAGAACGCGCCCGTGCGCAACAGCGCGACGAACAACCAGAACCTGAGCATGGCCGCCGGCCTCCGGTTCGTGGACGCCGACGCGGCCAACTCGACGGTCACCCGCAACAACATCGTCGACAACGCGTACGGCATCTACAACGCCGCGCGCCGACGGGACGTCATTCCCCGCGCGGCATGGTGTCCGCCGAGCGGAACTGGTGGGGACTGTGGTCTCCCGTGGGCGGCAACCCGCCGCAGCCCGCGCCGCTCAACGACGGCCCCGAGGTCTCGCCCACCACCAACCCGCCGTATCCGGAGAACCCCGTCAACGGCACTCCGGCGACAGCGACCGGATCGAGCCGACCGTCGACTTCCAGCCTTACCGCAGCGGGCCGCAGAGCGATCCCAACACGGGACAGTTCCCGGTCGTGCCCGCGCCGATCCCGGTCGACGACGGGGCACCGGCGGTGACGGTGAGCGCGGATCGAGCGCAGTACCGGCGCGGCGAGACCGTCCTGCTGACCGCGGTCCCGAGCGACGACTTCGGGATCCGGCGCGTGACCTTCTTCGCCGGTGCGATCAACGTCGGCAGCGACACGTCGCCGCCGTACACGACCGCCTTCACCATCCCGGCCGACGCCGCGTGCGGCACGAGCCCCGTCGCCGCCATCGCCGAGGACTCGCTCGGCCAGACGGCGACAGGTTCGTCGAGCGGGACGGTCGTCTGCGACGGGCGGACAACGGCGGCAACGGCGGCAACGGCGGCGGCAACAACGGCGGCAGCGGCGGCGGGAGCCTCGAGGCCCGACCGTGAAGTCCCCGACGACATCCGCGTCATCCGCCGCGAGGGCGCCACGGTCACGGTCGAGCCCGTCGCCAAGCAGGGCGTCGAGCGCGTCGAGTTCTTCCTCGGCACCCGCCGCGTCTGCCGGGACACCGGGCGCCGTACGCGTGCACGATCAAGCCGTACTCCTCGGAGATCGGCTCCCAGACGCTGCGCGTCGTGGTCACGGACCGCGCCGGTCTCACCGGGCAGGACAGCCAGCAGGTCCAGGTGCCGCGCTTCGCGCCGCGCCGGCTGCAGCTCGAGGTGGCGCGCCGCGCACTGCCGGGCGGCCGCTGGCAGCGGACCGTCACGGCCACCGTCATGCCGCCCAAGGGCGTCAAGCGCGCGGAGGCCTGCGAGGGCGGCCGCGTGGCGACCGTCGTCCGCCGCGGCGGCGCGACGATCCTCGACCGCGAGGCGGAGCTCGACGAGCGCTGCCGCGTCGTGGTGATGCGCCTCACGACCCGGAGGCCCACTCCCGCAACCTGCGTTACAAGGCGACCGTGCGCTTCGGCGGATCCACCGTCTTGGCCGCCGCCCGCACGACCCGGAGGTTCCGCTGATGCCGTCCTCGACCATCACGATCGCCCGCGCCGCGGTGCTCGGGCTCGCCATCGCGGCGCTGCTCGCGATCGTCGCCCCGGCGCGCGGGCTTGCCGACGTCGACCCGGCCGGCTGCACCGACGAGGTCGTCTTCGACCCGGCGATCCCGACCTATCAGAACGTCGTCGGCAAGCCGCTGGGCGACGGCCCCACGGGGAACACGGGGCGCGACCTCACCCAGGAGATCGACGAGTACTTCGAGGCCGTCATGGCCGCCACCGCGAGCAACCCGCGGGTGAGGGTGATCAAGAAGCCCTACGGCACGTCGGTGCTCGGAGAGCCGCTCGAGTTCTACGTGGTCAGCACGCCGGACAACATCGCCAACCTCGACACAGGCCGCGCCGACGGGCCGTTCTGGGCCGGCGTGCGCGACGGATCGGTGTCGGAGGCCGAGGGCCTCGCGGCGGTGCGATCGCGTCCCGCGCTGGCGTGGATCACCTCAACGCCGCACGGCGCGGAGCCCGCGGCCGGCGAGGCGATCGCCCGCACGCTCTACGAGCTCGCGGCGCGCACGGACTGCTGGAACGCCCGGCGCGCTGAAGGACATGGACTTCTTCCTGCTCCCGGTGCGCAACCCGGACGGCCGCGACGCCATCCAGCGCACGAGCGCCTGGACCTTCGACCACAACCGCGACTTCGGCACCCAGAACCAGGTCGAGAACGGCTCGTTCCTACCGCTGCTCAAGCAGTACCCGGGCGTCTTCTACATCGACGCGCACCAGACCGGCAACGGGTACTTCTTCCCGCCCAATGAGG
>CAVSMP010000027.1:0-90007 GCA_963729155.1 uncultured Solirubrobacteraceae bacterium | reverse complement strand
CGCTGGTGTGCCTCCCCAACCGGATGGTCATGCTGATCGGCCAGGCCTGGCTGCCGCCCGGGCGCGGTCGTCACGCCGCGACGCCGAGCACGACGCCCACGCCTGGTGGCCGCGCGACGTCGACGCCTGGCCCGCGCGAGGCCGACGGCACGCTGCGGCACATGGCGAGGCTGCTCGAGCCGTGATCACCTTCACCCGCCTGAAGTACCTCTCGTTCGCCCACTCGGCGATCTACCTGACGCTGCTCGTGCTTGCCGTTCTTAACGCGCCCGCCGAAGCTCTACTTCGGCTGGGCCCACGGCCTCGGCTGGATCCTCATCTCGCTGCTCTGCATCGCCGCCGTCCGGCGGCGCGTGGTGCCGCTCTGGCTCGCCGTGACGGTCGTCGTCATCGGCGGCCTCGGGCCGTTCGCGGGCAGCGCCGGATTCGTCTACCACGAACGCCGCGTACGCAGGCAGGAAGCGTCGCCGGAACGCGGTATGGTCTGAGCGAGACATGGCGGTCAACACCACGGTGGAAGTGGCCATGCCGGCGATGGGCGAGTCGGTCTCCGACGGCACCATCCTGGAGTGGCACAAGCAGGAGGGCGACACGATCGCCGAGGACGAGACGCTCGTCGAGATCTCGACCGACAAGGTCGACGCCGAGGTCCCCGCCCCCACCGCCGGCACCGTCGTGAAGATCCACTTCGCCGAGGGCGACACCGTCGACGTCGGCGCCGTCCTCGCCGAGATCGCGCCGACCAACGGCGCCGGGCCCGCCGCCGAGGCGCCCGCGGAGCGCCGAGCCGAGGCCGCCCCGGAGCCCGAGGGCGAGGCGCAGACGCTCGACATCGTCGATGCCGCAGATGGGCGAGTCCGTCTCCGAGGGCACGATCCTCGAGTGGGCCAAGGCCGTCGGCGACAGCGTCGAGGCCGACGAGACGATCGTCGAGATCTCCACGGACAAGGTCGACGCCGAGATGCCCTCGCCCGCGAGCGGCACGATCACCGAGATCCTCGCCGAGGCCGGCGAGACCGTGACGGTCGGCCAGGTGCTCGCCCGGATGACCGCCGGCGCCGGCGCCGCCAAAGGCGCGCCGCCGCGCCCGAGCCGACCTCCGCCCCGCGCCCCGCCGGCGACGCCGGCACGACCAGCATCCCCGAGGGCGCCAAGGTCACGCCCGTGGCCGCCCGCGTCGCCGCCGCCCACGGCGTCGACCTCAACGCCGTCAAGGGCAGCGGGCCCGCCGGGCGCATCTCCAAGGCCGACGTGCTGGCCGCCTCGTCCAACGGCGCAGACGGCCGCGCCGGCCAAGGACGACGGCGCGAAGCTGCTCAAGGGCGCGGGCGCGATGCTCGCCCGCTACATGGACGAGTCGCGCTCGATCCCGACCGCGACCTCGTTCCGCACGATCGCCGTCACGACGCTCGACGGCCGCCGCAAGCAGCTCAAGGAGGCCGGCAAGAAGGTCTCCTTCACGCACCTGATCGCCTATGCGATCGCGCGCGCCGCGACCGAGCAGATGCCGGTGATGACCAACGCCTTCGCCGAGATCGACGGCAAGCCGCACGTGATCGACACGGGCCAGGTCAACCTCGGCATCGCCGTCGACGTCGAGAAGAAGGGCGGCGGGCGCACCCTGATGGTGCCGGTCATCCGCGACGCGGGCCGGCTGACGTTCCCGCAGTTCCTGGACGCCTTCAACGACCTGATCGCGCGCGCCCGCGAGAACAAGCTGACCGCGGACGACCTCCAGGGCGCCAACGTCTCGCTCACCAACCCGGGCGGCATCGGCACCGTCGCGTCCGTGCCGCGGCTGATGAACGGCCAGGGCACGATCGTCGCCACGGGCTCGATCGCCTACCCCGTCGGCCTCGGCGCCATCGGCGCCGCGATCGGCGCGGAGAAGGTGATGACGATGACCTCGACCTACGACCACCGGGTCATCCAGGGCGCCGAGTCCGGCCAGTTCCTGCAGGTCGTCGAGGCCTACCTGCAGGGCGAGCACGGCTTCTACGAGTCCCTCTTCGAGCAGCTCGGCGCGCCGCTCGGCGCCGCGCCGTCAGCCCCCGCAGCCCGCCGCCGCGCCCGCCGTGGCCGAGCCCGGGGCGGAGCCCGCGCGGCGCAAGTCCGACCTCGGCGGCATGGCCGACGAGACGATGCTGCAGGCGGTCCAGGCGGCGGTCTCGCTGCTGAAGGCGCACCGCATGCACGGCCACCTGGCGGCCAGGCTGGACCCGCTGGGCACGGAGCCCGAGGGCGACCCCGCGCTCGATCCGGAGCCGCTCGGCCTCACGCAGGCGATCATGGAGCGGATCCCGGCCCGCATCCTGCGCACGCACGTGCCGGGCGCGACGCTCGCCGACGCGCTGCCGCACCTGCGCGAGACCTACTGCGGCACGATCGCCTACGAGATCGAGCACATCGCGTCGCACCGCCAGCGCACGTGGCTGCGGGAGAAGATCGAGTCGGGCGCGTTCCGCGCGCCGCTGACCAACCAGGAGGAGAAGGCGCTGCTGCGCCGCCTCACCCAGGTCGACTCGCTCGAGCGCTTCATGCACAAGGCCTACCTGGGCCAGAAGCAGTTCTCGATCGAGGGCCTGGACATGACGGTCCCGATGCTCGACGAGATGATCCAGCTCTCCGCCGCCAACAGCGCGCGCGAGGTCGTGATCGGCATGGCGCACCGCGGCCGGCTCAACGTGCTCGCCCACAACCTCGGGCGCGCCTACGAGACGATCTTCCGCGAGTTCGAGGGCGCCTCCTCGATCGAGGCCGTGACCACGATCCCGCAGGGCGGCACCGGCGACGTCAAGTACCACCACGGCGCCCAGGGCACCTACCAGCTGCCCGAGGACCGCTCGATCATCGTCCGGCTGGAGTCCAACCCGAGCCACCTCGAGTACGTCTCGCCGGTCGTCGAGGGCGCCACGCGCGCGGTCCAGACGACCCGCCAGGGCCCGCACGCGCACCTGGACGTCAACGCGGCGGTCCCGATCATCCTGCATGGCGACGCGGCCTTCCCCGGCCAGGGCGTCGTGGCCGAGACCTTCAACCTGCAGGCGCTCGACGGCTACACCGTCGGCGGCGCGCTGCACCTGATCCAGAACAACCAGGTCGGCTTCACGACGGACCCCGACGACGCCCGCTCCACCCGCTGGGCCTCGGACCTCGCGAAGGGCTTCGACGTCCCGATCATCCACGTCAACGCCGACGACGTGCCGGCCTGCGTCGCCGCCGTACGGCTCGCGTTCGCGTTCCGCCAGGAGTTCGGCCACGACGTCGTCATCGACCTGATCGGCTACCGCCGCTACGGCCACAACGAGGCCGACGAGCCCGCCTACACCCAGCCCGCGATGGCGGCCAAGATCAAGAAGAAGACCTCCGTGCGCGAGATCTACGCGGGCCAGCTCGTCGAGCGCGGCGTGCTCACCAAGGAGGAGGCCGACGCGCTCGCCCAGGAGATCTGGGACGGGCTCTCCGAGCGCCACCGCGAGCTCAAGGAGGAGCTGGCCGCCAGCGACGCGGAGCAGCCGACCGGCGGCTACGAGCTCGACCGCTCGCCCTCGCCCGAGGTCAAGACCGCCGTCTCGGCCGAGCGGCTGAAGTCGCTCAACGACGAGCTTCTGCGGGTCCCCGACGGCTTCACGATCCACCCCAAGCTGCTCAAGCAGCTCGAGCGCCGGCGCGAGGCGGTCGGCCCCGACGGCGGCATCGACTGGGCGCAGGCCGAGAGCCTCGCGTACGCGTCGCTGCTGACCGAGGGCACCCCGGTCCGGCTCACGGGCCAGGACGTCGAGCGCGGCACGTTCTCGCAGCGCCACCTGGTGCTCCACGACGCCAAGACGGGCCAGCGCGTGTCGCCGATCCAGTCCCTGGCCGGCGCGCTCGCGCCGATGGAGCTGCACAACTCGCCGCTCAGCGAGATCGCCTGCATGGGCTTCGAGTACGGCTACTCGATGGAGGCGCCCGAGACGCTCGTGCTGTGGGAGGCGCAGTTCGGCGACTTCGTCAACTCCGCCCAGGTCATCATCGACCAGTTCATCGTCTCCGCGCTGGCCAAGTGGGGGCAGACGACGCGCCTGACGCTGCTGCTGCCGCACGGCTACGAGGGCTCGGGCCCCGAGCACTCCTCGGCCCGCCTGGAGCGGTTCCTGACGCTCGCCGCCGAGGGCAACATCCGCGTCGCGAACCTCACGACGCCGGCCCAGTACTTCCACCTGCTGCGCCGCCAGGCGCGCGTGGCCAAGCAGCGCCCGCTCGTGATCATGACCCCGAAGTCGCTGCTGCGCCTGCCGCAGGCGACCTCGCGGATCGAGCACCTGTCCGAGGCGCGCTTCTTCCCCGTGCTGCCCGAGCCGCGCATCGACGAGTCCAAGGTCGAGCGGCTCGTGCTCTGCACCGGCAAGGTCTACTACGACCTCAAGGGCCACGCGACGCGCGAGAACAACGAGCGCGTGGCGATCTCGCGCGTCGAGCTGCTCTACCCCTTCCCGCAGGAGCAGATCATGGAGGAGGTCGCGCGCTACCCGAACCTCCGCGAGGTCGTCTGGGCCCAGGAGGAGCCGCGCAACATGGGCGCCCGCGCGCACATGTCCCCGCGCCTGCTGCAGCTGCTGCCGAGCCAGCTCGAGTTCGGCTACGTCGGGCGCCCCGAGCGCGCCAGCCCGGGCGAGGGCTACCCGGCCGCGCACACGATGGAGCAGAACCGCATCATCCGCACCGCGCTGGATCTCTCGATCCCGGTCTCGGTCAACCCGGCCAAGCAGCCGGGCGAGCGCTGAACGCCGCGTTGCAGGGCTGACCTCTCTTCAGGGGGCACCGCAACCGGAACGGGGCTCCGGGTGTCGCAGGGGGAAGAACGGATCAACTCTTCCCAGGGAGGCACCCTTGAAGCGACGTTCACCCGGCCTGTACGTGGTCGCAACCGCGCTGATCCTCGCGATCGGCATCCCGTCCGCCGCCGTCGGCTTCGGCGAGGGCCGTGAGGCCAAGCTCGGCAAGCGCAACCCGAGCAGCGGCTCGCTGACTCGCGAGACCCAGATCATCGCCAACAACGGCTCCTACGGCACGCGCCAGTCCAACAAGCGCGACGGCGAGGGCGGCGGCGCCATCTACGGCTGCCGCTCCTCCGCCGGCAAGGAGCCGTGCGTGCGCGCGAACAACCTCAAGGGCGGCCGCGCCTTCGAGTTCGCCACCGTGGGCAAGGAGGCCGGCTTCATCCAGGTCGGCGACACCACCGCCCCGCCGTTCACGACCAACGCCACGGGCAAGGTCGCGAACCTCGACGCCGACAAGGTCGACGGCAAGTCCGCCGAGGAGTTCGCGAGCGCGGGCGACCTCGCCTTCGCGTCGGTGAAGGCCGACGGCACGTTCGTCGCCGGCCGCGGCGCGACCGCCTCGACGAAGTCCAACGTGGCGGAGAACACCTACACCGTGACGTTCAACAAGGACGTCTCGAAGTGCTCGTTCACGGCGAGCGCGTTCGGCACGACGGCCCAGTCGAGCGACGTGTGCGCTCGGCACCGCGATCGGCCAGCAGCCGACGCAGGTCGTCGTCGACGAGGACGACACCGCGGGCGGCGGCGCCGGCCGCGACTTCCACCTGCAGGTGATCTGCTGATCGGCTGAGACGGGAGCTACCCTCGCCCTACCGGAGCCCGCGGCCCGAGCCGCGGGCTCCTTCCGTTCTCCGGCATGCGCTCGGCTCTCATCCTCTCGATCCTGCTCGCGCTCGTCGCGGCCGCTCCCGCGGCGGCCGCGCCGAACGTCGTGCTGATCGAGACGGACGACCAGACGCTCGAGTCGATGCGGGTGATGGAGCGCACGCGCGCGCTGATCGGCGATCAGGGCGCGACGTTCGAGAACGCGTTCGTGTCGCTGTCGCTCTGCTGCCCGTCGCGCGCGTCGCTGCTGACGGGCCGCTACGCCCACAACCACGGCGTGCTCGACATCAAGCCGCCGTGGGGCGGCTTCGAGCGCCTCGACGGCACGGAGACGCTCGCCGCCTGGCTGCAGCGCGCCGGCTACGCCACGGTGCTGCTCGGCAAGTACCTCAACCGCTACGGCCGCCGCGACCCGGCCGAGGTGCCGCCGGGCTGGACCGAGTGGCACGGGCTCGTCGACCCCTCGACCTACTCCTACTACCGCTACGTCTTCAACGACGACGGTGCGCTGCGGCGCCACGGGGACTCCACCGCCGACTACCAGACCGATGTCATCACGGGCCGCGCGGAGGAGGTCGTCGCCCGCCGCGCGGCCTCCCCGCAGCCGTTCTTCCTCTGGGTCAGCTACCTCGCGCCGCACAACGGCCTGCCGCGCGAGCCCGGTGACGGACCCGGGAGGCCGGCGCCGGTGCCCGCGCCGCGCCATCGCGGCGCGTTCGCCGGCGAGCCGCTGCCGCGCACGCCGGCGTTCGACGAGGCCGACGTCTCGCGACAAGCCGCCGGCGATCCGTCGCCGGCCGCGCCTGACCCCGTCCGGCGTGGCGGCGATCGAGCACCACTACCGGCCAGAGCTCGAGTCGCTGCTGGCCGTCGACGAGGGCGTGGCGCGGATCGTCGCGGCGCTCGAGCGCGCGGGCGAGCTGGAGGACACGCTGCTCGTGTTCACCTCCGACAACGGCTACCTGCACGGCGAGCACCGCGTCGCCGGGCGGCAAGCTGCTCCCCTACGAGCCGTCGATCCGCGTGCCGCTGCTCATGCGCGGGCCCGGCGTGCCGCGCGGCCTGCGGCTGGGTCAGCTCGCCGCGAACGTGGACCTGGCCCCGACGATGCTCGAGGCGGCGGGCGCCGCGGCGCCGTGGGAGGCCGACGGCCTGTCGCTGTTCCGCTTCCTGCGCGACCCCGGGCTGGAGACGGGGCGCGACCTGCTGATCGAGGGCACCGCCCGGCGCCGGGACGGGCTGCCGCGCTTCGCCGGCCTGCGCACGCCGGGGCATCTGTACGTCGAGCGCGACACGGGCGAGCGCGAGCTCTACGACCTCGCCCGCGACCCGCACCAGCTGCGCAACGTCGCCGGCTCGCCCGGCGCCGCGACGCTCGAGGCGGCGCTCGCGCGGCGGCTCGATCGCCTGCGCTGGTGCGCCGGCGCCGGCTGCCGCCCCGCGCCCGACCTGGCGCTGACGCTCCGCCCGCTCCCCGGCGGCCCGGGGCGCGCCGTCGGCTGCCGCGTCGCGGTCGGCCTGGAGGGCCGCGCGCGGGCGCGGGTGCGTGCCGTGCGGCTCTCGGCCGACGGCGTGCCCGCCGGGCGCCTGCGCCGCGGGTCGCTGCGCGGGGTGGTGCGCGCCGGCGCGACGCGGCTGCGCGCCCGCGTGCGCCTCGCCGACGACCGCGTCGTGACGCTCGACCGCGTGCTGCCGGCCTGCTAGCGCCCGAGCGCGGCGCGCACGGCCGCGCCGGCGGGCGCGAAGTCCGGCGAGAGCCGGTCGAGCAGCACGAGCCAGTTCGGCTGGACCTCCGCGGCGCGGCGGACCGCCGCCACGCCCTCGTCGAGCTCGCCCGCGTGGGCGATCGCCAGGCCGGCCCAGAACAGCAGCTCGTCCGAGCCCGGCGCGAGCTCGGCGGCGCGGCGGTACAGCGCGCCGGCCTCCTCGAAGCGCTCGGCGGCCATCAGCTCGTCGGCGGCGCCGGCCAGCTCGTAGGCGCGCCAGAGGCCGAGCAGCCGCTCGAGCTCGGCCAGCGGGTCGCTCGTGGTCCTCCACGCGCAGGTCGACGCGTGCGCGCCATGCCTCGCCCTCCGCGGGCACGACGAGCAGCGCCGCCGACTGGCGCCCGCGGACGTCGCCGCCCTCGCCCTCGGCCGCCCGCAGCGCGGCGAGCAGCCGGTCCGGGAGGTCGCCCGACGCCGCCTCGAAGGCGGCGGACATCGCCGCCGGGCACCGTCTCGCGCTCCATCATGTTGGCCTGGCAGGTCCAGTGCGCGCCGCTCGGCGTCGCCGGCGTGCTCGATGCAGTCCGGGCCCGTGTGGACCGCCACGCCCCCGCGCGCGTCGACGACGCCGACCTGGCGCACGGCGGCCAGCGGGTCGGCGTCGAGCAGCGCTCCCAGCGCCTCCTCCGCGGAGTCGCCGCGCTCGAGGCGGTCGAGCGCGTTCGGGCCGTGCGCGGGCTCCACGACGGACTGCGTGGCGACCGCGCCGACGCCGGGCCGGGCCCAGGTGCAGAGCGAGCCCACGCTGAACCAGTGCGACTGGACCGCCGCGCCCAGCTCGCCCGTCTCCGGGTCGAGGGCGACGATGGAGTAGGTGCCGTGGCGCATGGCGCGCGAGGATATCCGGCATGACCTCCCGCGCCGACCAGGTCCTGGCCCGCATCCGCGACACGCCAGAGGGCTTCGTACGCGCCTACGGCGACGTCTCGCCGGGGGCCCCGCGCTTCGCCGGCACGGTGCTCGCGGGCGACCACGACCCGGACCTGCCCTGGTGGCGGATCGTGCGCGCCGACGGCTCGCTCGCGAAGGGCGCGCGCCAGCGCGCGCTGCTGGAGGCCGAGGGCGTGCCGTTCCGCGGCGACCGCGTGGACATGCGGGTCGCGCGGCTGCCCTGACGCACCGTCAGGCATGATGCCGTGTTGACGTGAGCGTGAGAACGGCAGCGGTGGCGGGCATCGCGGCGGCGGCCGTCGTAGGCGCGGGCGCGCTCGCGGGGCTCGGGCTCGCCCAGGAGCCGCCGGTCGCGGCGACGGCGTTCCCGATGCCGGGCACGCCCGTGGCCCGCGCGGAGACGCAGATCAGCCTGCGCGGCGTCGCCCCCGAACGGGTCGGCGCGGTCGAGGTCAGCGGCTCGCGCTCGGGCGCGCACCCGGGAGCGCTGCGCGCGCACTCGGACGGCCGCGGCGCGAGCTTCGTCCCGCAGCGCCGGTTCGCGCAGGGCGAGACCGTGACCGTGCGCACCGGCCTCGCCATCCCGGGCGCGCGCGACGGCGACTACTCCTTCACAGTCGCCCGCCGGCCCTCGCCCAGGTCGGGCGGCGACGGCACGCTCAAGCTCCCGCCGCTGCCGCCCGCGGCGATCGACCGCTTCCGCTCGCGCCGCGACATGGAGGCGCCCGTGGTGCGCATCAACCGGCGCGCCGGCGGGCGCGAGCGCGGGCTGATCTTCCTCGCGCCGTTCTCCCCCAAGGGCAGCCCGCGCCCGGACGGGCCGCTGATCACCGACGATCGCGGCGACCTCGTCTGGTTCAAGCCCGTGCGGCGCGGCACGGCGGTGACCGACCTCAAGGTGCAGGAGCTCGACGGCGAGCCCGTGATCACCTGGTGGGAGGGCCGCTTCGCGGTCGGCTGGGGCTACGGCGCCTACAAGGTGTTCGACTCGAGCTACCGCCAGGTCGCCACGATCCGCCCGGGCAACGGGCTCACCGGCGGACCTGCACGACATGCAGCTCACGGACCGCGGCACCGCGCTGCTGCTCTCCTACGACCGCGTCAAGCGCGACCTGCGCTTCGCGGGCGGCGTGCGCACGGGCCGCCTGATCGACAACGTGGTGCAGGAGATCGACCTCGCCACGGGCCTCGTGCTCTTCGAGTGGCACAGCGCCGGGCGAGGTCCCGCGTCGCGACCAGCCGTCACGCGGCCCGACGGGCCCGCGCTCGTGGGACTACTTCCACATCAACTCCGTCGAGGAGGACACGGACGGCAACCTGATCATCTCCGCGCGCAACACGTGCGCGCTCTACAAGCTCGACCGCGACGACGGGCGAGATCGCTGTGGCAGCTCGGCGGCAAGGGCGGCGACTTCCGGATGGGCGAGGGCACGCGCTTCTGCTTCCAGCACGACGCGCGGCGCGCCGGGCCCGGGCGCATCTCGCTGTTCGACAACGGCGCCGGCCCGCCCGTCCTGCGCAAGCGCTCGCGCGGCCTGGTGCTCGGCGTCGACGAGGCGCGCGAAGCGCGTCCGGCTGCTGCGCCAGTACGAGCACCCGGGCGGGATCTCGGCCTTCAACCAGGGCTCCACCCGCGTGCAGCCCAACGGCAACGTGTTCGTCGGCTGGGGCGCGGCGCCCGTGTTCTCGGAGTTCTCCCCGGGCGGGAGGCTGCTGTTCGACGGCCGCCTGACCAGGGGCAAGGGCAACTACCGCGCGATCCGCGAGCGCTGGTCGGGGCGGCCGCGCACGCGGCCCGCGATCGCCGCGCGGCGCACCCGAGGCGGACGCGTGCTCGTCTACGCGAGCTGGAACGGCGCGACCGAGGTCGCGCGCTGGCAGGTGCTCGCCGGCAGCGCCTCGCGCCTGCGCGGGGTCGCCTCGAAGGCGCGCGACGGGTTCGAGACCGAGCTGACGGCCCGCACCCGGGCGCTCGCACGTCGCCGTGCGCGCGCTCGACGCCCGCGGGCGCCGTGCTCGGCACGTCGCGCGCGGTGCGGCCGCGGCGCTAGCCGGCGTGTGGCTCCAGCGCGAGATCACGCTGCGCCCGCGGCCGCGCGGCTTCCACCTCGTCACGCGCGAGGTGCTCGAGGCGCTGCCCGAGCTCGACGACGTGCGGCACGGGCCTGCTGCACCTGTTCATCCGCCACACCTCGGCGTCGCTGACGCTCAACGAGAACGCCTCGCCCGACGTCCGCGACGACTTCGAGTCCTTCTTCGACGAGGCCGTGCCCGAGGACGCGCCGCTACTGGACCCACACCGCCGAGGGCCCCGACGACATGCCCGCGCACATCAAGGCGTCGCTGCTCGGGCCCTCGCTCTCGCTGCCCGTGATCGGACGGCCGGCTCGCGCTCGGCACCTGGCAGGGCGTCTACCTGTGCGAGCACCGCGACCGCGGCGGCGCCCGCAGCCTGCTCGCCACGCTCCACGGCGAGACCGAAGGCCCTAGCGGCCGCGCCAGACCGGCGGGCGCTTCTCGGCGAACGCCGTCGCGCCCTCGCGGGCGTCCTCGGAGGCGAAGATCGGCCCGGCGATCTCGCCCTGGCGCTCCCACGCCTCCGCCTCGGTCCAGTCGACGGCCGCGGAGAGGATCTTCTTCGAGCCCGCGAGCGCGAGCGGGCCGTTGGCGGTGATCGCCGCCGCCAGCTCGCGCGCCGCGGCCAGTGCCCCTCCCGGCTCCGCGAGCCGGTTGACGATCCCGATCGCGTGCGCGCGCTCGGCGGTGATCGGGTCGCCCGTGAGCGCCAGCTCCATCGCGAGGTGGTACGGGATCCGCTTCGGCAGCCGGATCAGCGCGCCCGCGGCGGCGACCAGCCCGCGCTTGACCTCGGGGATGCCGACCTTCGCGTCGCGCGCCGCGACGATCAGGTCGCACGCCAGCGCGACCTCGAAGCCGCCGGCCACGGCGTAGCCCTCGATCGCCGCGATGATCGGCTTCTCCGGCGGGCGCTGGGCGATGCCGGCGAAGCCGCGGCCCTCCGCGTAGGGCCGCTCGCCCGCCACGAACGCCTTCAGGTCCATGCCCGCGCAGAACGAGCTGCCGGCGCCCGTGAGGATCGCGACGCGCAGCTCGTCGTCGCCGTCGAGCCGGTCCAGCGCCGCGGCCACGCCCTCGGCCACCGCCGCGTTGACGGCGTTGCGCGCCTCAGGGCGGTTGAGCGTGATCTCCAGGACGCCGTCGCGGGCCTCGGTGAGGACGGGCTCGCTCACGACGCGAACAGCGTCAGCGCGGGCTCGCGCTCGCCGCGCAGCTCGGCGAGGTCGACCTCGACCCAGCGCAGCCCGCGCGCCTCGGCCAGCACGCGCGCCTGCGGCTTGATCGTCTGCGCCGCCAGCACGCCCGCGCAGTCGGCCATCGCCGGGTCCAGCCGGATCCGCTCGAGGTAGCGCGAGAGCTGCTCGACCGCGTCGATCGTCCCGACGCGCTTGATCTCGACCGCGACCCAGCCGTCCTCGTCGTCGCGGCACATCAGGTCGACCGGGCCGATGTCGGTCGGCCACTCGCGGCGCACGAGCCGGAAGCCGTCGCCGCAGCGCTCCGGCAGGTCGGCCAGCAGCTCCTGCAGGTCGCGCTCCACGCCGTCCTTCTCCAGCCGCGCGGCGTCCTCGTCCATCAGGCAGTCCACGTCGGAGACCACCTCGTGCAGCGTGATCTCCAGCCGGTCCTCGCCCTTGTGCTTGCGCACGACGATGATGCCGTCGGACTCCTCGACCACCGTCGGCGGCGTCATCCAGTTCAGCGGCTTGTAGCCGCCGGCGTCGGCGTGCACGAGCACGGAGCCGTCCGCCTTGAGCATCACGAGCCGCAGCGCCTCGGGCAGGCGCGCCGACAGGCGACCGGAGTACTCGACGGAGCAGCGGGCGACGATCAATCGCATGAACGCGGAACCGTAACCCGCCGCCCGGATCGAAGCAGTAGGGTTCTGAGCGGGAGATGAGCGAGGCAGGAGTCAACGAGGGGTCGCGCCTCGTCGAACTGCGCGTCGGTCCGCAAGAGCTTCGGGGAGAACGTCGTCCTGGACGGGATCGATCTGTCGATCGGTCGCGGAGAGGTCGTCGTGATCGCGGGGCCGTCGGGCTCGGGCAAGTCGACGATGCTGCGCTGCATCAACGGGCTGGAGTCCGTCGACGAGGGCGAGGTGCGCTTCGACGGGCGCTCCGTCAGCGGCGCCGGCAAGGCCCTGGCGAAGCTGCGCTCGGAGATCGGGATGGTCTTCCAGCAGTTCAACCTGTTCGCCCACAAGACGGTGCTGGAGAACGTGACCCTGGCGCCGATGGAGGTGAAGGGGCTCTCGAAGGCCGACGCCCGCGCGCGCGGGCAGAAGCTGCTCGAGCGCGTCGGCATCTCGGCCAAGGCCGACGCAGTACCCGGCGGACCTCTCGGGCGGCCAGCAGCAGCGGGTGGCGATCGCCCGGGCGCTGGCGATGGAGCCCAAGCTCATGCTCTTCGACGAGCCGACCTCGGCGCTGGACCCGGAGATGATCCGGGAGGTGCTGGACGTCATGCGCGACCTCGCGCGCGACGGGATGACGATGGCCGTCGTGACCCACGAGATGGGATTCGCGCGCGAGGTGTGCGACCGCATCGTCTTCATCGATGACGGCCACATCGTCGAGGAGGGCACGCCGAAGGAGTTCTTCGAGGCGGCCAAGAGCGATCGCGCGCGCGACTTCGTCGACAAGATCATCCACCACTAAGGAAAGGGGGAGAGGCAATGAAGACGACACGGTGGCTGGCCGTGCTCGCGCTGGTACTCGGGCTCGTGCTCGCGGGCTGCGGAGACGACGAGGAGTCGGGCTCCGGCGGCGAGGCGACCTCGACGCCGGCGGCGGAGGTCGAGAAGTTCGATCGCCGGCACCCCGCTGGGCGACATCCAGGAGAAGGGCGAGATCGTGATCGGCGTCAAGTACGACGTCCCGCCCTTCGGCTTCAACAACCCGTCCTCGGGCAAGGTCGAGGGCTTCGACGTCGACCTCGGCCAGGCGGTGGCCGACAAGCTCGGCGTCAAGCCCAAGTTCATCGAGGCGATCTCCGACAACCGGATCCCGTTCCTGCAGGACGGGACCGCCGACCTGATCCTCTCGACGATGACGATCAACGAGGAGCGCGTCGGCCAGATCGAGTTCTCCGACCCGTACTACATCGCCAAGGGCCGGATCCTCGTCAAGAAGGACAACACGGAGATCACCGGCGTCGACACCCTGGCGGGCAAGAACGTCTGCACCGCGCTCGGCTCGACCTACGAGGCGACGCTCAAGAAGCAGGCGCCCGACGCCAAGCTCAAGCTCGTCGACTCCTACTCGGAGTGCCTGGAGTCGCTGCAGAACGGCAGCGTCGACGCGATCTCCACCGACGACGTGATCCTGACGGGCATGATCATCCAGGACGACTCGCTCAAGCTGGTCGGCGACGAGCTCAGCCAGGAGCCCTACGGCGCCGGCATCAAGAAGGGCAACACGGAGCTGCAGGAGTTCGTCAACGGCGTCTTCGAGCGAGTACAAGTCGGACGGCCGCTACGACAAGACCTACGAGAAGTGGGTCGGCCAGTACACCGACACGGAGGCCGAGCCGCCCACGATCTCGGTCGACGAGGCGGTCGAGCTGGTCAAGCAGAACGAGGGCTAGGACACGCCCGAGCGTGCCCTTCGCCTTCGTCGACACGCTGACGGAGAACTTCGACGCGTTCCTCCGTGGGGTTCTTCACGACGGTGCAGATCGTCGTCGTCTCGTTCGTGATCGCGATGGCGGTGGGCACGCTCATCGCCGCCTTCCGGGTGGCGCCGAACCATGGCTGCAGCGGTCGGCGGGGCTCTACGTCGAGTGCTTCCGCAACATCCCGCTGCTCGTGCTGCTGTTCATCGCCTACCCCGGCCTGCGCCGGGCCGGGGTGGAGATCAGCGCGTTACGTCGCGGGCGTCGCCTCGCTCGGCCTCTACACGGCGGCCTACGTCGCCGAGGCCCTGCGCTCCGGCGTGTTCAGCGTCTCCAAGGGGCAGATCGAGGCGTCGCTGTCGCTCGGCTTCACCTATCCGGAGACGCTGCGGCGGATCGTGCTCCCGCAGGCGTTCCGGACCGTCATCTCGCCGCTGGGCTCGCTGATCATCGCGATGATCAAGAACTCGGCCATCCTCGGCGGGTCGATCCTCGCGCTCGACGACCTGCTCAAGACCGGCCGCGTGATCGCCTCGCGCACGTTCGAGGTGATCCCGGCGTTCGTCTGGGCGGCCGTCGGCTACCTGATCCTCACCGGGCTCGCCACGCTGGCGATCCGCGCGCTCGAGACCCGCTACGCGGTGCGCCGATGACCCTCGCCGTGTTCGAATGGCTGACGGCGGGCAACAACCTCGCGCTTCATCCTCGAGGGCTTCCTGATCAACCTCCAGATCGCGGTCGTGGCGATCGTGCTGGCGCTGGTCGCCGGGCTCGCGCTGGCGCTGCTGCGGCTCTCGCGCAACCGCTTCGCCTCCGCCGCGCCGGCGTGTGGGTCGACGTGTTCCGCAACCTGCCGCTGCTGCTGCTGATCCTGTTCCTGTTCCTGTGGATCCCGCAGAGCGCCCGCAACGACGTGGGAGAGCGCGTGCCCGCGCTGGTTGCCCGAGGCGTGGCAGTCCGGCCTGATGCTCGCCGGCCTGTCGGGCCTGGTGCTCTACAACAGCGCCGTGCTCGCGGAGATCATGCGCGCCGGCATCCTGTCGCTGCCGCGCGGGCAGAACGAGGCGGCGCAGGCGCTCGGGCTCAACTACCGCCAGGCGATGCGCCACGTGGTCCTGCCGCAGGGCCTGCGGCGGATGGTGCCGGCGACGGTCTCGCAGCTGATCACGCTCAACAAGGACACGACGCTCGTCTCGATCATCGCGATCGTCGAGGTGATGCGCCGAGCGCGGACGGTGACCGCGACGTCGGGCAACCCGTTCACGGGCGGCGGCGTCGAGGCGCCGATCCTCGAGGTCTTCCTGTTCGTCGGCCTGCTGTTCATCATCGTCAACTACACGCTCTCGCGCCTGTCGCGGCGGCTGGAGATCCGCGAGACGAAGCGCACGGGCTCCGCGCCGAAGGTCGACGTGCGCGGCCTGGAGGAGCAGGTGGCTTAGAGTCCGTTCCTCGAGGTGGCCTTCCGGCGAAGCGTCCACGGCCGTCGTGGGCGCGCCGGGATCGGGGAACGGGCTCAGAGTCCGCCGGATGGCGGATCGAGAGCTGGGCACGCTCCTCGAGGGCGGGGCGTTCTTCGAGGGTCCCCGCTGGCGCGACGGGCGCTGGTGGGTGTCGGACTTCTACCGCGGGACCGTCAGCACGGTCACGCCGGACGGCGCCGAGGAGATCGTGCTGGAGGTGCCCGACCAGCCGTCCGGGCTGGGCTGGATGCCCGACGGCTCGCTGCTCGTCGTCTCGCGCAAGGACTTCCGCGTGCTGCGGCGCGCGCCCGGCGGCGAGGTGACCGAGCACGCCGACCTCTCCGGGATGGCGTCGGGCCACCTCAACGACATGGTCGTCGACGCGCAGGGCCGCGCCTACGTCGGCAACTTCGGCTTCGACCTGATGGCCGGCGCCGACCCGGCGCCCACCCACCTGATCCGCGTCGACCCCGACGGCACGGCAACGATCGCCGCCGACCAGCTGTGGTTCCCCAACGGGACCGTGATCACCGACGACGGCCGCACGCTGATCGTCGGCGAGACCGTCTCCTCGCGCTACACGCGGTTCACGATCGCCGACGACGGCGCGCTGACCGACCGCACGCTGTGGGGGCAGATCGAGCCCGAGCCGAGCTTCGAGACCTTCGAGCGCACGCTCGCGGAGCTGCGCTTCGCGCCCGACGGCTGCGCGCTCGACGCCGAGGGCTGCATCTGGTCGGCCGACGCGGTCGGCGGCCGCGCCGCGCGCCTGGCGCCCGGTGGGGAGATCGTCGATGAGATCCGCGGGCCCGAGGGCCTGGGCGTGTTCGCGTGCATGCTCGGCGGCGACGACGGCCGCACCCTGCTGATCTGCGCGGCGCCCGACTTCCTCGAGCACCGGCGGATGGACAAGCGCGAGGCGGTGCTGCTCACCACCACGGTCGACGTGCCCCACGCCGGCCTGCCCTGAGGCTAGGCGGCGTCGAGTTCGCGCGGGGCGGTCGCCCGGACCTGGTCGCGAAGGTCGCGGACCTCGGGGTCGTCGGTGAGCTCCAGCGCGCGCTCGCAGGCGGCCAGGCAGGCCGAGAAGCGGTCCGTGCGCGCGAGCGCGTGCGCGTACCGGCTCCAGGCGGCCGCGGAGTCCGGGGCGAGGTGGGTGGCCTGCTCGCAGGCCGTGATCTCCGCGCCGACGTCACCTGACAGGTGGGCGACGAGCGCGAGGTCGAGCAGGCCCTGCTCGGAGGCGCCGAGCGCGCGCGCCCGCTCGAGCGCCACGCGCGCGCCGTCGCGATCGAAGGCGCGCAGGCGCAGGCGGCCGAGGCGCTCCCACGCCGAGACGTCCGAAGGCGCCGCGGCGCACTCCTTGACGCTCTCGTCGAGCGCCTGGGTGAGCGCGCCCATGTCCTCGTAGATGCGGGCGGCCGTGCGGTGCGGCGCCGGCCGGCCGGGCTCCTCCCGGATCCAGTCGCGCACCGCGCGCGCCGCCGCGGCGTAGTCGCCGGCCTGCCAGTAGGCGGTCGGGAGCAGGCGCAGGACGGACAGGTTGCGCGGCTCGGCGTCGCGCGCGTAGAGCAGCCGGCGCGCGGCGAGCTTGAAGTCGCCCTCGGCGAGCGCGTGCTTGGCCGCGGTCATGAAGCGCTGCACGCGCTCCGCGCCCGGGTCGGGGCGGTGGAAGTCGACGAACTGCAGCGAGCCGGCCGGCACGGTGCGCACGCCGACCTGGAAGCTCACGCGCGCCCACTGCTGGATGTCGTCGCCCTCGCCGGTGAAGTAGATGCCGTTGACGCTGCCGACGCCCCACTCGGGATAGGAGAGGCAGCGCGCGTAGCGGTGCACCACCGAGTGGTCGGGCACGCGCGAGGCGAACGGGTCGTGCTTGCGCTGATCCTCGGCCTCGGCCCGCCGGCGCTGGTCCTCCGCGTAGTTGCGCGCGCCCTCCTCGGCGCGCCTCTTGCGCGCGGCCTGGCCCGCGACCTTCACCGCGTTGCGCGAGACCGTGCCGCCGCGCGACTCCTCCGCGAGCCGCGAGAGCTGGTCGGCCGCCTCGTTGACGGCCTTCAGGTGCCGCTCGTGCTCGAGCTGCTTGCCCGGCGGGGCGATGTCGGGGTGCCACTGCTTGGCGAGGCGTCTCCGTGCGAGCTGGATGTCGCGCTTGTCGAACGGCGGCTCGACCTCCAGGAGGAGCACCGCTTGCTCGATGTCCACGACCCCAGGCACGTCGTCCTACGTTAGCGGCGCACCAAGCCCTTCGGCGCCCCGAGACCCGGCCCGATTCTTCCGTTGTCTTCCGTTCGCCGCACCGCCCTCGGGCGATGCGCGATGTGCGTGGCGGTGTGCTGAACCGGTGGCCTCCGTGACCGCCGGACCCCACCGCTGCTACGCCTAGTGACGCCAGCCCATGGTGCCCCCCCTGGTCGGTCGTAGCTCCGTCGGCGAATGAGCCGCCGAAGGCATGAGGTTATGTCTCGGAACGTGGTGTGAAGGTCCTCACCGGCTGGTTACCCCATCGTGCGGGATGCGCCGTGGCGCAATCAGGTCCGGCACCCAGTGGCACGTTGGTGTGCGGACCACTACCTTCCTTCATGTGATCGTGTGGTTCGCCGTCGCCCTGTGGGTAGTGATCGTATCCTGGTCGCTCGCGCTCATGCGCGCCGCGGGCGATGCCAAGCCCGGCGACGACCCTCCGCGGGCACCGCGTCCGGCGCCCGCGCCGATGTCCGCGATGCGCACACGGCTCGTCGTCTGGGGCGAGGCGTTCCTGCTCGCGGTCGTGGTCTGCGCCGCGGTGGTGCTGTCGACCGCGGAGCAGTGGGAGGACTGGGCGCTCGTCGGCCTTCTGACCGTGCTCGTCCTGGGAAGCGACTTCATCGTGCTGGAGGCCCGGCGCTTCCGGATCGGCGGCTCCTTCCTCGGGCTCGTGCTCGCGATGGCCGTGCTCGGCCCCGCGCCCGCGACGGCCCTCGGACTCGCCTCGGCGGCGGTCGACGCGGCCCGCAGCAGGACGCGCGGCCCCGAGCTGCTCTCGAACCTCGTCACCTACGCCACCTTCCCGCTCGTGGGCGCGGTGACGCTCGAGTGGCTCGAGGGCGCGCTGGACAGCGACGCGAGCTTCGCGGTGGCGGTGCTGGTGGTCTTCATGGTCGCCAATGTCCTGAACTTCGTGATGATCGCCGGCCACACCGTACTGCTGCGCGGTGGCTCCCTGCTGACCATGTTCCGCACGGTGTACCTGCCCGTGCTGCCGTGGGAGCTGGCGACGGCGTCGCTGACGGCGATGGCCGTCTACGGCTTCCAGGTCTACGGCAAGGGGGTCATCGGCCTGTTCGTGGTCGCCCTGGCCACCTGCCAGCTGCTGCTGCGGGCGGTGCTGCGCGGCCAGGTGAACGAGGAGGAGGTCGAGCGGCGCACGGACCAGCTCGACGTGCGCCACGAGGGCATGATCGGGCTCCTGCTCGAGACGCTGTCGCTGCGCGACCCCAGCGCCGCCCACCACGCCGCGGCCGTCGCGCACTTCGCGCACGAGCTCGCCCGGGCCGCGGGGCTGAGCGCGCGCGAGCAGGCCGTCGTGCACACCGCCGGCCTGCTGCACGACATCGGCAAGGAGGCGCTGCCCGACCACCTGCTCGTCGACCGCTCGCCGCTGCACCCGCAGGAGCGCCGGCTGCTCCAGCGCCACCCGGTCGACGGGGCGCGGCTGCTGCTGCGTGTCGAGGGCCTCGGCGAGGTCGCCACCGCGGTGCTCGCCCATCACGAGCGCATCGACGGCCAGGGCTACCCGGACGGGCTCGGCGGCGACGACATCCCGATCGCCGCGCGCATCCTCGCCATCGCCGAGGTCTACGACGTGCTGACGTCCGCGGGCTCGTACCGCCAGCCGCTCAGCGCCCCCGAGGCCGAGGACGAGCTGCGCCGGGTCGCGGGCGCCCAGCTCGACGGCCGGCTCGTGTGGCTGTTCGTCACCCAGGTCCTGCCGGGGCGGCTGCTCGAGCACGAGGGCGAGATCGCCGACCTCGAGGTCGAGCTGCAGGTCCAGCGCCGCGTGCGCGGCGCCCTCGACGGCCCGTTCGTGCTCGGCCCGCCCGCGGCCTAGCTCGGGGCTCAGTCGATCAGCCGGCGGCCGGTCGCCCAGATCGCCAGCCGCCACATCGCGATGCCGAAGACGAACAGGACGCCGAGGTGGGCGAGGTCGACCCAGCCCTCGAAGCCGAAGGCGGCGTGGCGGACGAGCTCGACGCAGTGGTAGAGCGGGTTGAACCAGGCGGCGACCTGGGCCCACTCCGGCAGCCCGCTGATCGGGAAGAACGTGCCGGCGACGAGGAACATCGGCGTGATCAGCGTGCTGGTCACGTAGGAGAAGTTGTCGATCGACTTCATCAGGGCGGAGATCAGCGCGCCCGCCGACGCCCAGCCGAAGCCGGTGATGAAGCAGATGCCGGGCACGAGCAGCATCCCCCACGAGGGGTCGAGCCCGAAGACCATGGCGACCAGCAGCGGCGCGCAGCCGTAGACGCCCGCGCGGGTGGCGATCCACAGCGCCTCGCCCGTCACGAGCTCCTCCGTGTCGACGGGCGCGGCGAGGATCGCGTCGTAGGTGCGCTGGAACTCGCGCTTGACGAAGGTGCCGAACATCGCCGCGAACACGGACGAGAACAGGACCGCGGTGGCGACCGTGCCCGTCCCGACGAACTCGACGTAGTCGTAGCCCGCGACCGTCGAGACGAGCGAGCCGAACCCGAAGCCGAACGCGAGCAGGTAGATCGTCGGCTCGACGGTCGAGGAGAACGTGACCGAGCGCCAGTAGGAGGAGTAGTTGATGACCTCGCGCACCAGCACGCCGGCCAGCGCGGGGCGCTCGAGCCGCCCGAGCCGGCGGCGGCCTCTGAGGGACTCGGTCATGGTGGCCATCAGGAGATCTCCTCGCCGGTGAGCAGGACGAAGACGTCCTCCAGGTTCGCGGGCCGGCGCTCGCCCTCGGGCGGGCCGCCGTTGGTCGCGTCGTCCAGGCGCAGCACCGCCACGGAGGTGCCGGTGCGGCGGGTGCTCATCCCGCCCTCGCGCGCGCCGGCCTCGACCTCGCGCAGCTTGGCGGGCGGGCCGTAGACCTCGACGGCCTCGCGCCCGGCGTGCTGCTCGATCAGCTCGGCCGGCCGCCCGGTGGCGACGGCCTCGCCGTGCGACATGATCGTGACGGTGTCGGCGAGCCGCTCCGCCTCCTCGATGTAGTGCGTGGACATCAGGATCGAGGTGCCCTCGCTGCGCAGCGCGTCGATCAGCGCCCACAGCTCCTGGCGGACCTGCGGGTCCAGGCCGACGGTCGGCTCGTCGAGCAGTACGAGCCGCGGGCGGTGCACGAGCGCGCGGGCGATCAGCAGCCGCCGGCGCATGCCGCCCGAGAGCTTGTCCGCGCGGGTGTCGCGGCGGTCGGCCAGGTTGGCCATCTCGAGCGCTCGCTCGATCGCCTCGCGCCGCTGGGGACGCGGCACGCGGTAGAGGTAGGTGAACACGCGCAGGTTCTGCTCGACCGTGAGCGTGGTGTCGAGGTTGTCCAGCTGCGGCACGACGCCCATCTCCGCTCGCGCGACCTTCGAGTCGCCCGGCAGCCGGTAGCCGAGCACGTCGATCGTGCCCTCGTCGGCGATCGCCTGGGCGGTCAGCAGCTTCATCGTGGTCGACTTGCCCGCGCCGTTGGGCCCGAGCAGGCCGACGCAGGTGCCCTCGGGCACGTCGAGGTCGAGGCCGTTCACCGCGGTGATCGGCCCGAAGCGCTTGACGACTCCGCGCAGCGAGATGGCGGCGTTGGAATCCACGACACACCAGGATCGCGCACGCCGAGGTTCGAGTCCGGGCGGGTAACCCGAGTCTTTACGCTGCGACGCGCAGTGCGGGCGCGGAGGCGCTGACGAGCGCCTCGAACAAGCGCCCGTCGGCGAGCGCCTCGGCGTGCCACTGGACGCCGATCGCGAAGCCGGGGCCCTCGACGGCCTCGACGGTGCCGTCGGGAGCGAGCGCGGCGACCCGCAGGCCGGTGCCGACGCGGTCGACCGACTGGTGGTGGAAGGAGTTGACGGCGTACGTGCCGGCGCCGATCAGGCCGGCGAGCCGCGTCCCGGGCAGCACCTCGACCTCGTGCGTGCTCGTGCAGCCGGGCTCGCTCTGGCGGTGGCCGGGCAGGTGCTGGTGCAGCGTGCCGTCGCAGGCGACGTTGAGCGCCTGGGCACCGCGGCAGATCCCCAGCAGCGGCATCCCGCGCTCGAGCGCCGCGCGCGCGAGCGCGAGCTCGAACGCGTCCAGCGACGGCTCGGTCGGCCCGAGCTCGGCGTGCCGGTCGCGGACCCCGTAGGCCTCGGGGTCCAGGTCGGGGCCGCCGGACAGGCAGACGCCGTCCAGCCGCGCGATCAGCGCCTCGAGGTCCGAGACGCAGGGCGGCAGCACGACCGGCACCGCGCCGGCGCGCTCGATCGCCTGCAGGTAGGGCATCCCGAGCGCCATCTCGGGCAGGGCGCGCTCGCCCTGGCGGCGCAGCGTCCCGGCGCCGCTGGGGCGGAGCTCCGAGGTCGTCACGCCGATCAGCGGCCGCATGAGTGAGTTATCGACCATTTTGCGGACATCCGAACTGTCCAGGCGTCCAAATCGCACGCGTTCAGGCCCGCCGCGGGGGCGCATCTATGCTCAGGGGTCGATGTCGAGCCAATACATCTTCACCATGTACAAGCTGAGCCGGACGCACCCGCCTGACAAGCAGGTGCTCAAGGACATCTCGCTCAGCTTCATGCCGGGCGCCAAGATCGGCGTACTCGGCCTCAACGGCTCGGGCAAGTCGACCCTGCTGCGGATCATGGCCGGGCAGGACACGGAGTACCGCGGCGAGGCGCAGCTGGCGCCCGGCGCCAAGGTCGGGCTGCTCGAGCAGGAGCCGGCGCTCGACGAGTCCAAGGACGTGCGCGGCAACGTCGAGGAGGGCGTGGCGGAGCTGCGCGGCCTGCTCGACCGCTTCAACGAGCTCGCTTCGAACTACTCAGAGACCGTCTCCGACGAGTTCGCGCGCCTGCAGGAGAAGATCGACGCCGCCGACGCCTGGAACCTCGACACCCAGCTCGACACGGCCATGGACGCGCTGCGGCTCCCGCCCGCGGACGCCGACGTGACCAAGCTCTCCGGCGGCGAGCGCCGCCGGGTCGCGCTCTGCCGGCTGCTGCTGAGCGCGCCCGACCTGCTGCTGCTCGACGAGCCCACCAACCACCTCGACGCGGAGTCGGTCGCCTGGCTCGAGCGCCACCTCGAGGAGTACAAGGGCACCGTCGTGGCCGTCACCCACGATCGCTACTTCCTCGACAACGTCGCGGGCTGGATCCTCGAGCTCGACCGCGGCCACGGCCTGCCGTTCAAGGGCAACTACACGAGCTGGCTCGAGCAGAAGCAGGCCCGCCTGGCGCAGGAGGAGCGCAAGGACAAGTCCCGCAAGCGGATGATCGAGGAGGAGCTCGCGTGGGTGCGCGAGAACCCCAAGGGCCGCCGCAAGAAGGCCAAGGCGCGCCTGAACAACTACGAGCGCCTGCTGGCCGAGGACCGCAACATCAAGCTCGACGAGGTCCAGATCCACATCCCTGCCGGCCAGCGCCTCGGCGACAAGGTCATCGAGGCCGACACGCTGCGCAAGGGCTTCGGCGAGCGGCTGCTGATCGAGGACCTCTCGTTCACGCTGCCGCCGGCGGGGATCGTCGGCGTGATCGGCGCCAACGGCGCCGGCAAGACGACGCTGTTCCGGATGATCGTCGGCGAGGAGAAGGCCGACGCGGGCGCGCTGGCCGTCGGCGACACCGTCGATCTCGCCTACGTCGACCAGAGCCGCGACGCGCTCGATCCCGACAAGACGGTCTGGGAGGAGATCTCCGAGGGCTACGAGCACATCAAGGTCGGCGACCGCGAGGTCAACTCGCGCGCCTACGTCGCCGGGTTCAACTTCAAGGGCTCCGACCAGCAGCGCAAGGTCGGCGTGCTCTCGGGCGGCGAGCGCAACCGCGTGCACCTGGCGAAGCTGCTGCGCCGCGGCGGCAACGTGCTGCTGCTCGACGAGCCCACCAACGACCTCGACGTGGACACGCTGCGCGCGCTCGAGGAGGCGCTGCTGGCGTTCCCCGGCTGCGCCGTGATCATCTCCCACGACCGCTGGTTCCTGGACCGCGTGGCCACGCACGTGCTCGCCTTCGAGGGCGACTCGCAGGTCACGTGGTTCGAGGGCAACTTCGAGGCCTACGAGGAGAACCGGCGCGAGAAGCTCGGCGCCGAAGCCGACCGCCCGCACCGGATCACGTACAAGCGCCTGACGCGGGCGTGAGCGCGCCAGCGCGGAGAGGAGACCCGCCCGCCCACCCCCCGCCCGTCCTGATCCGGCACTTCACCGATCCCAGCTGCCCGTGGGCGTTCTCCGCCGAGCGCCAGCGGCTGCGGCTGCTGTGGCTCTACGGCGGGCAGATCGACTGGGAGCTCCACATGGTCGTCCTGTCCGATGTGCCGGCCGAGGACCACACCCCGGAGGAGATCTCGGCCGGCTACCGGAAGCTGGCCATGGAGTTCGGCATGCCGATCGACTGGAGCGAGCGGGTGCGGGTCGCGCCGTCGGTGCACGCCTGCCGCGCGGTGGTGGCCGTGCGGCTGCGCTGGCCCGACCGGGAGGCCGCCATGCTGCGCCGCCTGCGCGTGCTCAACTTCGCGGGCGAGCTGCTCGACGACTCCGACACGCTCGAGCTGGCCGCCGAGCAGGCCGGCCTGCCGGTCGCCGAGCTGGCCGAGTGGGCCGCCGCAGGCGAGGTCGAGGCCGCGCTGCAGGCCGACATGGAGGCTGCGCGCTCGCCGTCGCCGGCCTCGCGCGCGCAGGACTACAAGCTCGGCGGGCACGACGAGGAGCGCCGCTACACCTGCCCGTCGTACGAGCTGCTGCGCTCCACGAACCCGCCGCCGGACTGGCCGACCGCGATGCGCGTGGACCTGCCCGGCTTCCGCCCCGTCGAGGCCTACGAGGCGGCGATCGCCAACCTGGCTCCCGAGCTGACGCGGCGGCCGGACCCGGAGACGCCCGCCGAGGTGCTCGCGTGGGCCGGCGTGCCGCTGGCCACCGCCGAGGTCGCCGCGGTCATGGACCGCGAGCCCGCCGACGTGCGCGGCGAGCTCGCCCGCTCCGCGCGCTTCGAGCCGGTCGGGGTCGACGGCTACTGGTCGCCCCGCTGACGCGATCCTTCAGGTTCATGCGCTAGGTTCGCGCGCTCCGGTGCTCGCCGTCGCGCTGTCACTCGCCCTCGCCCTGGTGCTGCTCTCCTCCGCGGGCATGAAGCTCGCGTCCGGCCCCGCCGGGCGCGCGGCGCTGGCGACCTACGGGATCCGCGGCGAGCCGCTGGCGAGCGTCGCATGGGCGGCGCTGGGCGCGATCGAGGCCGGCCTCGCCGTCTGCCTGCTCACCGGCGCCGAGGGCGCCGCCTGGGCGACGGCCGTACTGTTCACCGTGTTCTGCGTCGCACAGGGCCTCGTCCTGGCGCAGGGCCGCGCCGGCGCGCCGTGCGCGTGCTTCGGCGCCAAGGGCCGCGTCGGGCGGGCGTCGCTCGCCCGCGCCGGGCTGCTGGCCGTCGCCGCCGCCGTGCTGCCGTTGCTCGACCGGCGCGCGCTGACCACCGAGGAGTGGCTGGCGCTCGGGCTCGCGCTCGCGCTCGCCGGGGTCGCCGTGCTGGCGGTCGCGGTGCTCGCGCTGGCCCGCGAGATCGGCGAGCTGCGGCTCCAGATCGCGCCGCAGGGCGCATTGGAGATCGCCGGAGAGGGCCCGGAGATCGGCGGCCGGACGGCGCTGGCCCAGCACTTCGCGGGGCTCGGCGACGACGACCTCGGACTCGCCGTCTTCACCTCCGAGAGCTGCCACATCTGCCAGGCGCTCGCGCCCGCGGTCGCCGCCTTCGAACGCGACCCGCGCGTGCTGGTGCGCCGCTTCGACGAGGTCGAGGACGCCGACGCCTGGGCGCTGGCCGACGTGCCGGGCAGCCCGTTCGCGGTGGCCGTCGGCGCCGACGGCACCGTGCTCGCCAAGGGGACGTTCAACTCCGGCGGGCAGCTCGAGAGCGTGCTCGCCGCCGCGGAGCGCCGGCGCGGGGCGATCAATGCCTGAGCGCCTCAGCGACAAGGTCGCCGGCAGCACCTCGCGGCGCGGCTTCCTGTCGCGCGTGGGCGGCGGCGTGATGGCGCTGGCCGGCGCCAAGACCGCCGGCTCGCTGATCAAGCCGGGCGAGGCCGAGGCCTACCACTTCTGCGGGCACATCTACACGACCGACTCCTGCCCGCACCCGACGGGCATCCCCCGGATCGACTCGCGCGGCTACCCGCTGCGCGCGAAGGACGGCAAGCGCGTCGACGACCTCGGCCGCGTCGTGGACCCCGACGGCAACCCGGTCGACGACGACGGCCAGGCGCTCACCGACCCCGACGGGCGGCCGCTCCCGCGCGCGTCGCGCACGCCCGTCTGCAAGGTCGTCGCCAAGGAGTACGGCATCACCACGCGCGTCGACGGCGCCTGGTACCGCTGCTGCGGCGGCAGGGTGCGCAAGCTCGTCGACTGCTGCGCGTACTCGTCGCGGCGCATCAACGGCGACGGGGCCCTCACGGGCTACTGCTACGCCGGCCGGAGGGTGTTCTGCGTCATGTACTTCCAGACGAAGGTGCCCTGCTGATGCTCGAGGCCGTGCTGCTCGCGGCCGGGCTGATCGCGGGCGTGACCGGCGCCTGGTCGCCGTGCGGCTTCTCGATGGTCGACACGCTCGCGCCCCACGGCTACGCCGGCCGGCTGCGGACCACGCTGGTCGCCTGCGCCACCTTCGCCGCGGGCGCGCTCGCCGGCGGCGTGGCCACCTTCGGTGGGCTGGCGCTGCTCGGCCGCGCGCTCGGCGCGGGCGGCGCGGCGGCGATCGCCCTGGCCGCGGCGGTCGCGCTGGCCGCGGCGGCGGGCGAGGCGCGTGGTGCGCGGATCGTCCCGCAGGTGCGGCGGCAGGTGCCGGAGTCGTGGCGGCGCGTGCTGCCCGTCCCGCTGGCGGCCGGCCTCTACGGGATCCTGCTCGGCCTCGGCTTCACCACCTTCATCCTCTCGTTCGCCGTCTGGGCGCTGGCGGGAGTGAGCGTCGCGCTGGGCGACCCGGCGCTCGGCCTGGTCGTCGGGCTCGGCTTCGGCATCGGGCGCACGCTGCCCGTCGTGGTCCTCGCGCCGCTCGCGGGGACCGAGCGCGGCGCCGCCGCGCACGCCGCGATGGCCGAGCGGCCGTCGATCCTGCGGGCGCTGCGCGCCGCGGACGCCGCCGCGCTGGCCGCGTGCGCCGCCGCGCTGTGGGCGGCTCCGGCGCAGGCCGCCTCCGTGTTCGCCGTCCCCGCCACCGACCCGACCGCCGACGGCCAGGTGATCGCCTTCCAGGAGCCCGGCGGCGGCGGTGTGCTGGCTCGTCCGGGCGCGCGCGGGCCCGCGCCGGGGCCGCATCCGGCGGTCGGCGGCGGCAAGCTCGCCTGGGTCGGCAGCGGGACCGTCGAGGTCCGCTCGCAGAGCGATCCGGCCTACGTGTTCACGGTGCCGACCGCCGCCGACTCCGTTGCAGTCTCGGGCGACTGGGTCGCGTGGCGTGGCCAGGATCAGGGGCGCGACGCGCTGTTCGCGACCCCTCTGCCCCCGGCCGCCCCGGCCGTCCGGGTCGTCACCCGCGCCGGCGCGGGCTCGACCCTCGGGCGCCCGGCGCTGACCGGCGACCGGCTGCTGTTCCACGTCGCCGGCGCCGCGAGCGGCCGGATCGTCCAGATACGGCTCGCGAGCGGGAGCCCCAGCACGCTGCGCTCGGCGCCGCGCGCGCTGCTGCTCAACCCCTCCAGCGACGGGCGGCGGCTGCTCTACGTGCGCTCGACCTCGGAGCGCCAGCAACTCCGTATCGGCGACCTGAGCGCACGCCCCGCGCGGCACGACCGCTCGCTCTACGGCACCGTCCCGACGGGGCGGCGCGACGAGGGCCACGAGCCCGGCGACTCGCACCACGCCCACGGCTGGCCGCGCAAGCTCCCGCCGCGCCCCAAGCCCGGCGTCCAGGTGACGCTGTGGAGCACGGCGCTGAGCGCCGGCTCGGCCTTCGTGACGCGGCTGCGCCAGGACAGGGGCGAGCCCGTCCGCGCCACGCTGTTGCGCGTGCCCCGCTGATTTCCGGGGTAGGTCCCTCCCCGACTCGACGTACGCGGGGGAGGCCCGATGAGACGTAACCCATTCCGCCTGGCGCTCACATGCGCCGGGCTCCTCGCCATCCTGGTCGGCGCGCAGGGCGCCGGCGCGCAGGAGCCGGCGAAGCAGCCGACGGCCCGCGGCACGGGGGGCGCGGCGGCGACCGTCGACGCGCTCGGCACGCAGGCGGCCATCGACACGCTGAAGGCGGGCGGCAACGCGGTCGACGCCGCCGTGGCCGCGGCCGCGGTGCTCGGCGTCACCGAGCCGTTCTCCTGCGGCATCGGCGGCGGCGGGTTCATGGTGATCCGCACCGCCGACGGCGAGGTCACCACCTACGACGGCCGCGAGAAGGCGCCGAGAGCGATGACGCCGATCTCGTTCATCGAGAACGGGAAGCCGCTCGCGTTCGACCCCGCGCGCTTCAGCGGGCTCTCGGCGGGCGTCCCGGGCACGCCGCTGACCTGGGCGCGCGCGCTCAAGAAGTACGGCACGTTCTCGCTCAAGCGCGCACTGCAGCCGGGCGTCCGCATCGCGACGAACGGCTTTACGGTCGACAAGACCTTCTTCGACTCCGTCGAGGCCGTGAAGACCTACTTCGACGACATCCCCTCGACGGCGGCGATCTACCTCGACCCCGACCGGACGTCGAAGGACGTCGGCACGCGCATCACCAACCCGGACATGGCCAAGACCTACCGGCTCATGGGGCGCGAGGGCGTGCGCGAGGGCTTCTACCGCGGCCCGGTCGCGGAGGCGATGGCGCGCGCCGCCACGCAACCGCCGGTCGCCCCGGACGCCGATCACCAGTGGCGGCCCGGCCTGATGACGACCGCCGACCTGCAGCGCTACACGGCCCCGGAGCGCCGGCCGACCGAGAGCCGGTACCGCGGCCTGACCGTGTACGGCATGGGCCCACCGTCCTCCGGCGGCACCACGGTGGGCGAGGTGCTCAACATCCTCGGTGGCTTCAACCCGGCGGGCAGCTCGCGCGAGCAGATCCTGCACCGCTACCTCGAGGCGTCGCGCTACACGTTCGCCGACCGCAACGCCTACCTCGCGGACCCGGCGTTCTTCGACGTCCCGGTGGAGGGCCTGCTGTCCACGTCGTTCGCCGACGAGCGGCGCGCCCTGATCACGGAGGCACGCGCGGCGACCACCACGGTCAGGCCCGGCGATCCCTACGACAACCAGGGCAGCGCCGCGCAGCCGGCGGCCAACAGCGCCACGATCTCGCACCCCCGCCAGTCGACGACGCACCTCACGGTCGCCGACGCGAAGGGCAACGTCGTGTCCTACACGTTCACGATCGAGTCCACGGGCGGCAACGGGATCGTCGTGCCGGGCTACGGCTTCCTGCTCAACAACGAGCTGACCGACTTCAACTTCGACTCGACGACGCACCCGAACCGCGCGGAGGGCTCCAAGCGCCCGCGCAGCTCGATGGCGCCGACGATCATCGAGAAGAACGGCCGGCCGTTCCTGGCCCTCGGCTCGCCGGGCGGCTCGACGATCCCGGGCACGGTCCTGCAGACGATCGTCAACCGGATCGACCTGCGGGAGCCGCTGCCCAACGCGATCGCGCTGCCGCGCGCGGTCGAGCGCAACACCGCCACCACCCAGGCGGAGCAGGCCTTCATCGACTCGACGGAGGGCCGGTCGCTCGCGGCCGCCCGCGGGCACCGCTTCGCGCCGCCCGCCGCCCCGGGTGAGATCGGCGCCGCGACGGCGATCGAGTTCCGCGGCAAGCGCCAGATGATCGCCGGGGCCGAGCCCGTCCGCCGCGGCGGCGGCTCCGCCGCGGTCGTCGCGCCGAGATAGCCCCTCGCGCCACTGAACCGGGAGTTGTTCGGGCTGAGCCTGAACAACTCCCGGTTCGGCGCGTACCCTTCGTCGGGTGAGCCTCTCGCAGCCGTCGCGCACGATCGTGGTGGAGCCGCTCGAGGTCAGCGCGCCCGCGCCGGCCCCGGAGGAGCCGCCGCGGCGCGTCGAGGCGCCGGCGCCGGCGCCCGCGGAGCCGGCCGCCAAGCCGTGAGCGCCGCGCCCGACCTCGCCCGCGCGGTCGTGGCCTTCCGCTCCTGGCGCCTGGCCGGGCAGCGCCTGATGTCGCCGTTCATCCCCTGCCGCTGGGAGGGCCGCGAGATCCACGCCGCCTGCTACGACGCGAACCGTCGCCTGCAGCGCGGCGTCGGCTGGCTCGACGAGCCCCACGACTCCCCGCACGAGGCCTGCCAGTGCGGGATTTACGCCTACCACGCGCCGGGTCCGCGGTCCTGGTTCGGCGAGGCCTACTGGTGCGAGGGCGTCGTCTCCGCCTGGGGCCGGATCGTCGTCCACGACGACGGCTTCCGCGCCGAGCACGCGCGCGTCGAGGCGGTCGCCGTCCCCGCCGCAGCGGCCTACGGCGCCGCCGCGGTCCGCGACGCCGCCGCGCGGCTCGGCGTACCCGTGATCCCGCACGGCGAGCTCGAGGCGTTCGCCGCCGGCCTCGGCGGCGGCGTGCCCGCCGTGCTGCGGCCCTGAGCGTGCGGCTAGCTCGAAGACGCGGCTCCGGGGTAGCGCGAGCCCGGCCTCCCGGTTAGCCCGAGTGTGCGGGGCACGCCGGCAGGACAGAGTGCGGATCTCGAACTCCCGCCCTCCTCCGGAGCCTCCCTGACATGGATCGTCATCGCCTCGCCCTGCTCACCGCCCTCGCCGTGCTCGCCGTACCGGCCGCCGCCCAGGCGGCGCCCGTCAAGATCAGCCCGCAGCCCACGTCCGTCTCGGGCGCGACGGCGACGGTCGAGGTCGCCAACCCCAACCGCTACGCCCTGCGCGGCAGCGCCACGGTCGTCGCCGGCGCGCGCACCGCGTCGACGCGCGGCGTGAAGCTGCCCAAGCGCTCGGTCACGGACGTCAGGCTGCGCTTCGACGCCAAGGGCCTCGCCGCGCTGCGCGCCGCGAACGGCCGCGCGACGATCAAGCTCGCCCTCCGCCGCACCGGCGGCGCAAAGGCCACGGCCAAGCGGACCCTGACGCTCCGCCTCGCAAGCGGCGGCGGCCCCGCTACGCCGGCCCCGGGCGGGTCCGCGCCCGCGCCGGGCGGCACCGGCGGCCAGACCCCGTCAGGCGGCACCACGACGCCGCCGGCCGGCTCGAACACGTGGGTCGGCCGCATGGGCACCGAGGGCGCGTACGACGACCTCGAGTTCACGCTCGCCGGCGGCCAGCTGCAGATCACGAAGACGCCGCTCGTGCCGACGTACTGCTTCGAGATGGGCGGCTCCTATCGCAACGCGCTCTCGTTCGAGCCCTTCGTCGTCGCCGGCCCCTGGACGATCGGCACCGACGGCAGCGTCCAGCAGTCGGGCATCGCCACCAACCAGCTCGTCACCGGCGGCTCGCGCGGCATCACCTACACCCTCAAGGATTCCGCCCAGACCGCGGGCAAGGTGACCGGCAAGCTCGGGATGTCCTACTTCGACTCCAAGCTCGACCCCTTCACCTACAAGATCTGGTTCGTGAACTGCTCGGGCTCGCAGTCCTTCGAGGCGATCCCGGCGCCGTAGCGCTCAGGCGTCCCAGCGCCAGCCGGCGAGCTGCTCGATCTGCGCGGCCTGGTCCGCGGAGAGCTCGCCGGCGGCGTGCCGGCGGCGCACCTCGGCGACCCAGGCACCGAGCGGGAAGCCCTTGCCGAAGACGTGGTCCTCGGCCACGTCCGGGTCGCCGCCGGCGCTCACGTGCTCGCGCATGTACGCGAGCCCGGCCTCGTAGAAGAGGTCGATCTCGACCCAGCCGCCGCCTTCGCGGCGCAGCGTGAGCTCGTCCACGTAGCACCAGACCCAGTCCTGGTGGGTCGCGCGCACGAGCGGGTGGCCGGTCTCCCGGTGATGCGCGGTCGCGTGCAGCCCCGGGCTCGAGTCGCAGCAGCCGACGTGCCCGCACGACAGGCAGCGCCGCAGGCTGACCCAGTCCTCGCGGCCCTCGCGGGCGCACTCCTCGCAGACGGCCTCGGCGACGGGCGGCCAGTTGTCCCGGACCTCCCCGACGTGCTCGCAGGGTGCCGCCATGACCGCAGGATACGCATACGTCCCGGACCTGACCACATGCTCGTTTGCGACGGTTTCAGGTGGGCAGACCGGCGCGCATGTGGGAGGCCGATGAGCGCCGGCGGGTCACGCTTCACGATGGCCGCGAGACGACGGTCTACGTGGCCTGCTATCCGCTCGCGTCCACGCGCCTGCGGGTCGTGCGGCTCTCGCCGGCCGTGTCGCTCGAGGAATGGTGCGATCGGCGCGGCGTGCGCGACGCCGTCGGCGGGGGGTTCTCCGTGAAGCCGGAGATGGAGCCGCTGGGAGAGCTCTGGGTCGACGGCCGGGCGCAGCCGCACCGGGCGTTCGCGGATCCCTGGCACCGCTCCCGTGCCGCCCTGGCCGCGATGAACGGTCACGTGGCCATCGACCACCGCGACCGCCTCCCCCCGCAGCCCGGCGGGAGTCTCCTGCAGGCCGGCCCGCTGCTGGTGCGCGACGGGCGCAGCGCGATCGCCGGCACACCCGACCCCGAGGGCTTCTCCGCCACGGCGCATGAGTTCGACGAGGACCTGACGGCCTCACGGGAGCCCAGGCTGGCGATCGGCCGGACCCGCGATGCCCTGCTGGCGCTGGCGGCCGAGGGTCGTGGCGAGGAGGACGCCGGCTTGACGCTGTGGGAGCTCGCTGACGTCCTCGTCGATCTCGGCGCCCGCGAGGCCATGAACCTCGACGGCGGGTCGGCGGGGGTGATCGTGGCGGCAGGCCGTCGCCTCAACACGCCGCGCACCGACAAGGGCGAGGACATGGAGGCCTCGTCGCCCAGCGCGACCGCGATCGTCCTCGAGTGCTCCGGCTAGAGCCAGTCCTCGAGGACCGGCAGGAGCGAGCGGGCGTCGTCGGCGACGGCGTCGGCGTCGGCGAGCGCTTCGACCGCGAAGGGCCCGGTGGCGACGGCCGCCACCAGGACGCCGTCGGCGCGGGCGCAGGCGATGTCGCGCGGGGTGTCGCCGATGACGACCGTGCGCTCGCGCGGCCACGGCGGGTCGGACATGCGGGCGCGGGCGATCGGCGGCAGCTCCGCCCGCTTGTGGTGGTCGGAGCCGAACCCGCCCTGCCCGCCGGGGAAGTGGTGGCCGATGCCGGCGCGAGCGAGCTTCAGGCGCGCGACCGGCTCGAGGTTGCCGGTGACGAGCGAGAGCGAGAACTCGGACCGCCGCGCGGCGAGCGCCTCGAGCAGCTCGACGATCCCGGGCGCGAGGCGCGGCGAGAGATCCGCCGGGCAGAGATCCGCGTAGGCGGCGACCGCGCGCTCGGCGACCTCGGCGGCGCGCGCGTCGATCTCCGCGGCCTCGACGCCCGCGGCGAGCAGCAGCGAGCGCGCGATCGCGAGATCGGTCCGGCCCGCGGCCTCGACCTTGTGCGCGTGCAGGTCGGCGACCCTGTGGACCTGCTGGGCCGCCTCGACGATCGCCCGCGCGTGCTCGACCGAGGCGCGCTGGAGCAGCGTGCCGTCGATGTCGAACAGCAGCAGGAGCGGGCGGCCGTCGCTCAGCGCCGGAAGTCCGTGTCGGGCTTCAGCGCCTGCGCGAAGGCGGCGAGCAGCCGCGCGGTGTTGTCGACGTCCTCGAGCTCGACCATCTCGACCGGCGAGTGCATGTAGCGCAGCGGGATCGAGACGACGCCCGTGGGGATGCCGGCGGCTGCGAGGTGGATGGCGTCCGCGTCGGTGCCGGTCGCCCGTGCGCTGGCGGCCACCGTGAAAGGGATGCCCTCCTTCTCGGCCGTCTCGTGCAGCAGCTCGAAGACGGCGGGGTCGAGCGTGGAGCCGCGGCCGATCACCGGACCCGTGCCGAAGCGGTGGCGGCCGAGCTCCTTCTCGTCGAGCCCGGGCGCGTCCGTGGCGAAGGTCACGTCGACCGCGATCGCGACGTCGGGCCGCAGCGAGAACGCGGTCGTGCGCGCGCCCGCGAAGGTGATCTCCTCCTGGGCGACGGCCGTGCCGTAGACGTCGCCGGGCGCGCCGCCGGCCTCGGCGACGAGCCGCGCGGTCTCGAGCGCCACGAAGCAGCCGAGCCGGTTGTCCAGCGAGCGGGAGACGAGCCGCCCGTTGGGCACCTCGACGGGCTCGCCGGCGATCACCGCGACGTCGCCGATGCGCACCCGCGAGCGCGCGTCGTCGCCGTCCTTGGCGCCGATGTCGATGTGCAGGCCCTTGAGCTCGGGCGCCTTGCGCCGGTCCTCCTCCGTCTTGAGCAGGTGGATCGGCTTCTTGCCGACCACGCCGAGCACGGCGCCGTCGCGCGTGGCGATCTCGACCCGCTGGCCGACGAGGATCACGGGATCCCAGCCGCCGACGCCGGTGAACCAGAGGAAGCCGTCGTCGTCGATGTGGTGGACGATCAGCCCGATCTCGTCGATGTGGCCGACGATGGCCACGGAGCGGCCGTCGCCGGTGCCGGGCACCTTGGCGACGGTGGAGCCGACCGAGTCGTGGGTGACCTCGGCGAAGGCGCTCGCGGCCTCGCGGAACACGGCGGCGGGCGCCTGCTCGTACCCCGAGGGGCCGGCGGCGGTGAGCAGCTTCAGGAGGGACTCGGGGACGGCCATGAGCGCCGGTGAGGTTAGCGACGCGGCGTCAGTCGCCGGCCATCAACTGGCGCAGCACGAACTGCAGGATCCCGCCGTGCTTGTAGTAGTCGCGCTCCTTGGGCGTGTCGATGCGCACCGTGGCGGTGAACTCCACCTCGCCGGCCTTGACCGAGACCTCGCTCGCGTCGCCCCCGTCGAGGCCCGTGATCGAGATCTCCTCCTCGCCCGTGAGCCCGAGCGACTCCGCCGACGCCCCCTCGGGGAACTGCAGCGGCAGCACGCCCATGCCGACGAGGTTGGAGCGGTGGATGCGCTCGAAGGACTGCGCGATCACCGCGCGCACGCCCAGCAGGTTCGTGCCCTTGGCGGCCCAGTCGCGCGAGGAGCCCGAGCCGTACTCCGCGCCGGCGAGCACGACCAGCGGCGTGCCGTCCTCCGCGTACTTCATGGCCGCGTCGTAGATCGGCATCTCGTCCCCCTCGGGGAACTTCACCGTGAGCCCGCCGATCAGCTCCTGGCCGGCGATCGCGTTGCGCAGGCGGATGTTGGCGAACGTGCCGCGCATCATCACCTCGTGGTTGCCGCGGCGGGCGCCGTAGGAGTTGAAGTCCTTGTTGGCCACGTCGTGCTCGTTGAGGTACTTCGCCGCCGGCGAGTCCTTCTTGATCGCGCCCGCGGGCGAGATGTGGTCGGTCGTCACGGAGTCGCCGAGCACGGCGAGCACGCGCGCGCCCTCGATGTCCTCGACGGCCGACGGCTCGGGCTGCAGGTCGTCGAAGAACGGCGGCTGGCGCACGTAGGTCGAGTCGTCAACCCAGGCGTAGCGGTCGCCCTCGGGGACCTCGAGCGAGTTCCAGCGCTCGTCGCCCTCGAACACCTCGTCGTAGGAGCTCGTGAACATGTCGCTCTGCACGGCCTCCTCGACCGTATGCGCAACCTCGTCGGCGCTGGGCCAGATGTCCTTGAGATAGACGTCCCCGCCGTCCTTGTCGGTGCCGAGTGGCTCGTCGAGCAGGTCGATGTCCATCGTCCCGGCGAGCGCGTAGGCGACGCACAGCGGCGGCGATGCGAGGTAGTTCATCTTCACGTCGGGGTTGATGCGACCCTCGAAGTTGCGGTTGCCCGAGAGCACGGAGACCACGGCGAGGTCCTCGGCCCCGACGACGTCGGAGATCTCCTCCGGCAGCGGGCCGGAGTTGCCGATGCAGGTCGTGCAGCCGTAGCCGACGAGGTGGAAGCCGAGCGCCTCCAGCGGCTCGATCAGCTTCGCCCGCTCGTAGTACTCCATGACGACCTTCGAGCCCGGGGCGAGCGAGGTCTTGACCCACGGCTTGACCGTCAGGCCCCGCTCGACGGCGTTCCTGGCCAGCAGCCCGGCGCCGATCATCACGGACGGGTTGGAGGTGTTCGTGCACGAGGTGATCGCGGCGATCACGACGTGGCCGTGGTCGAGCTCGGTCTGCGTGCCGTCGGCCAGCGTGACCTGCGAGACCGCCTCGGTCCGGTCGGCGACCTGGGCGCCGCCCGTTCCCGACCCGGCGTCCTCGTGAGCGTGGCTGGGGTCGTGGTGCGTCGTGCCGTCGGTCGACGGTGGGTCCGAGGCCGGGAAGCTCTCCGCGGAGGCCTCGTCCTCCTCCTCCTCTTGCTCCGCATCGGGCAGGAAGCCCTCGAGCGCCATCCGGAACGACGCCTTGGACTCCGTCAGCGAGACGCGGTCCTGCGGACGCTTGGGGCCGGCCAGCGACGGGACGACCTCCCCCAGGTCGAGCTCGAGGGTCTCCGAGTAGGTCGGCTCCTCGGAGTCCGCGTCGTGCCACAGGCCCTGCTCGCGCGCGTAGGCCTCCACGAGCTCGATCCGCTCCTTGGGGCGCCCGGAGAACTCGAGGTAGCGCAGCGTCTCGGCGTCGATCGGGAAGATCGCGCAGGTCGAGCCGAACTCCGGCGACATGTTGCCGATCGTCGCGCGGTCGGCCAGCGGCAGGTTCGGGACGCCGGGCCCGTAGAACTCGACGAACTTGGAGACCACCCCGTGCTCGCGCAGCATCTGCGTGACCGTGAGCACCAGGTCGGTCGCGGTGGCGCCCTCGGGCAGGTCGCCGTGCAGCTTGAAGCCGACCACGCGCGGGATCAGCATCGACATCGGCTGGCCGAGCATGGCGGCCTCGGCCTCGATGCCGCCCACGCCCCATCCGAGCACGCCGAGGCCGTTGATCATCGTCGTGTGCGAGTCCGTGCCGACGAGCGTGTCGGGATACGCCTGGACGGGACCGTCGTGCGCCGTCTCGTCGCTGGTGAAGACCACGCGCGAGAGGTACTCGAGGTTGACCTGGTGCACGATGCCGGTGTCCGGCGGCACGGCCTTGAAGCCCTGGAACGCGGTCTGGCCCCAGCGCAGGAACGCGTAGCGCTCCTTGTTGCGCTCGAACTCCTTCTCCGCGTTGATGCGGAAGGCGTCGCGGGTGCCGAAGACGTCGACCTGCACGGAGTGGTCGATCACCAGCTCGACCGGGACGAGCGGGTTGATCTTCCCGGGATCGCCGCCGAGGTCGGCCATCGCGTCGCGCATCGCGGCCAGGTCGACGACGCACGGCACGCCCGTGAAGTCCTGCAGCACGACCCGGGCGGGGGTGAACGCGATCTCCTTCGACGGGTCGGCGCTGTGGTCCCAGGAGGCGAGCGCCTCGACGTCCTCCCTGCGGACGCCGACGCCGTCCTCGTTGCGGAGCAGGTTCTCGAGCAGGACCTTCAGCGAGAACGGCAGCCGGGCGACGTCGAACTTCGACTGCAGCGCGTCGAGCCGGTAGATCTCGAACGTACGGTCGCCGACCTGGAGCTCTGAACGTGCGTCGAAGGAGTTGTCAGCCATGCCCTCCAGATTACCCCGGGACCTTCACCGAGCCCGCCCCGTAGTCGACCACCGCCGGCGCGCCGTCCTTGGCGTGCCAGGCCACCGTGAAGGGGATCTGCTCGCCCGGCTTGAGGAACGCGATCCGGCCCGTGCGCACGAGCTCGGAGTCGGGCATCTGCTCGGGCCCGCGGCCCGGCGACCAGAGGCTCTTGCCGAAGGTGTTCAGGAACACGGGCGAGGCGGCGACCACGTCGCCGTCGCGGGCGAGCACCCGCACGTCGGGCAGGTTCACGCGCACGCGGCGCACCGACTCGTTGCGCAGGTAGCCCGTGAGGATCCGGTCGCCCGGCAGCGTGTCCTGCTTGAACAGCAGCGGCTCCTCGGCCCACTTCAAGGACCGCTGCCCGAGCCCGACACCGTGCCGGAGCCGCCGCAGCCCGCGAGCAGGGCGGCGGCGGCCACCGCCGCGATGGCGGCGGCACGCCTCACGGCAGGCTCGGGATAGGAGACCCGCCCACCCGGTCCCGCCGCCTGAGCCGGGCTCGGCCCCGCGGCCGCCGCCCGGCGCCGCGCCGTTGGTGCCGGAGGAGTCGTTCGGCGGCTCGGGCGGGCGGGTGAACCAGTCGCAGCCGGCCGGGTCGGAGTTCTCGCAGGGATCCCACGTGGCGCACGAGGCGTGGCTGGCCAGCTTGGCCTGGTCGCCGGGGCGCACCCGGTCCGTGCCGGGGCACGCCGGCAGGCCGATCAGGACTTTGCTCGACGGCAGCAGGCCGGAGTGGCTCGAGTTGCCGCTCCAGCAGTTGCCCTTGCCCTGCTCGTCCCACCAGAAGTCGTTGCCGTTGGCGTTCGGCGTGCCGTCGGGCCGCACGCCCAGCTTGTTGTTCTCGAACGTGTGTAGAACGACGTGTCCACGCCCTTGTCGGGCTCGCCGCGGAACGCCGCCGGCACGTAGAGCAGCTTGATGCCGTCGCGCCAGTTGTCGTAGATGTGGTTGTTGCGGGCGATGTCGCCGTTGCCGCCGAAGATGCCGATGCCCGTGCCGACCGCTCCCCTTGTACAAATGAACGGGCGCGGACAGGCGTACCCGCTCCGCTTTCCGGTCACACCCGCTAGCGGACCTCCGAGGGGACGCGCAGCTCGCCGCTGAGCTCGAACTCCCACCAGTCCTCGCCCATGACGGGGACGGAGACGTTGTAGACCGGGACCTCGCCGACGCGGCCGGAGAACGTCCCTGCGTGCGCGTGGCCGTGCAGGACGAGGTCGGGCGCGTGCTCGGAGATCGGCACGGCGAGGCGGTCCGTGCCCAGGAAGGCCCAGATGTCGCGGCGCTCGCCCTCGAGCGTCTCCGTGGTCGGCGCGTAGTGCAGCAGGACGATCCGGAACGGGCACATCGCGATCGCGCGCAGCGCCTCGTCGAGCGCGGCGACCTCCTCCATGCCCTGCGCGTAGACCTCGCGCAGCAGCGGCTCGCCGAAGTCGGGGATGTGGGAGCCCGTGAAGCCGCCGACGAAGCCCTTCGCGCCCGCGATCCCGACCTGCGCGCCGCACGCCTCGACGATGTGGTGGGCGCGGTCGAGCACCACGATCCCGGCCTCCTCGAGCACCGCGACGACCTCCCCGGCGCGGTTGGAGTGCCAGTCGTGGTTGCCGAGCACCGTCACGACCGGGGCGCCCGCCTCGGGCGCGGCCGCGGCGAAGATCGCGGCCTGCTCGGGCTCCCCGTGCGTGGTCAGGTCGCCGGCCAGCAGCACCAGGTCGGTGCGGCCGGCGAGCCCCGCGAAGGCGGCCTTCGCGCGGTCGCGGTCGTGCTCGCCGCCGTAATGGACGTCGCCGGCGGCGGCGATGCGGATCCGGCACTCCTCCTGCTCGCCCGGCGGACGGCCCGTGGCGTGGATGGTCATGCTCCGCCGGGTACCCACCTCGGCATGACGGCAGACGACGAGGGTTTCGCGGCGATCGAGCACGCGCTCAAGCGCTCGGCGGCCGCGCTGCGCGACGCGGGCGTCCCGTTCCTGCTCGGCGGGAGCCTGGCGAGCTGGGCGCGCGGCGGCCCGGAGACCCGCCACGACCTGGACCTGATGATCAAGCCCGAGGACGCCGACCGCGCGCTGCAGGCGCTGGTGGAGGTGGGCATGCGGCCCGAGGACCCGCCCGAGGAGTGGCTCGTGAAGGCCTGGGACGGTGACGTGCTGGTCGACCTGATCTTCGGGCCCAAGGGGCTGCCCATGACCGACGAGGTCATCGCGCGCGGGGAGTCGATGGCCGTGCTGGGGATGGAGATCCGCGTGATGGCGCTCGAGGACGTGATCACGACCAAGCTGATGGCGCTCTCCGAGCACGCCCTGCGCTTCGAGAGCCTGCTCCAGATCGCCCGCGCGCTGCGCGAGCAGGTCGCATGGGACGTCGTGCGCGACCGCACGGAGAGCTCGCCCTTCGCGCGCGCGTTCTTCGTGCTCGCCGAGGGGCTCGGGATCCTCCCCGGCGGCGGGCGGGCGGGGTCGGATTCCGCGCACCAGCCGCGTGTTCGCGTGGTCACACCGCAGGGTTCCGGGCCCTCCGGGCCGGGGTAGGGCCACCGACATGGCTCCTCAGACGCTCACCCGCGGCCGCCTCCGGCGGCTCGCAGACGTGCATCCGGCCCGCGGCCGCGTCCTGTCGGTCTTCATGAACCTCGACCCGTCCGAGTTCGCGACGCCCGCCGCGCGCTCGTCCGCAGATCACCTCGGTCCTGACCGAGGCGGCCCGGCGCATCGAGGAGGCCGGCGACCTCGAGCACGACGAGCGCGCCGCGCTGAAGGCCGACGTCGAGCGCGTGCGCGAGGTGCTCAGCGGCGACATCGCCGGCAACGGCACGCGCGCGCTGGCGGTGTTCGCGTGCCAGCCCGAGGACCTGCTCGAGGTCGTCCCGCTGCGCGAGCCGCTCGAGTCGCGCGTGGTGCTCGACGACGCGCCGTACGTCGAGCCGCTGGTGTACGCGGGGCAGACCGAGCGCTGGTGCGTCCTGCTGTGCAACCGGCGCGTGGCGAGGCTGTTCACCGGCCCGGGCGACGATCTCGAGGAGACCGACCGCATCGTGGACGACGTGCACCGCCGCCACGAGAAGGGCGGCTGGTCGCAGGCGAACTACCAGCGCAGCGTCGAGAAGGAGGTCGAGGACCACATCGCGCACACCGCCGAGGTCGCGTTCGCGCTCTCCAAGCGCCGCGGCTTCGACCGGCTGCTGGTCGGCGCGCCCGACGAGCTCGTCGGCGACCTCGAGGCCAAGCTGCACCCGTACCTCAAGCGAGCGGCTCGTCGGCCGCGTCTCCTGCGACGTCGAGAACTCGAGCCTCGACCAGGTCCGCTCCAGCGCCGGCGAGCAGATCCTCGAGCACGCCCGCACGCGCGAGCGCGAGGCGCTCGACCGGCTCGCCCAGGGCGTCGGCAGCGGCGGCCGCGGCGCCGCGGGCCTCGCGCAGGTGCTCGCCGCGGTCAACGAGGCGCGCGTCGAGGTGCTGCTGGTGGCCCGCGGGAAGTCCGCGGCCGGCTTCTGCGACCCGGCCACCGGGCTGCTGTACGCGACCCCCGAGGACGTGCCCGACGGCGCGACCGCGGCGCCGGTAGCCGACATCGTCGAGAAGGCGATCGAGAAGGCCATCGAGCAGTCCGCCGAGGTGATGGGCGTCCGCCACCACGACGACCTCGGGCCGCTCGACGGCATCGGGGCCGTCCTGCGCTATTAGTGCCCGCATGGGCCGCGCGCTCGTCGTCGTCGACTACCAGAACGACTTCGCGTCGCCGGACGGCGCGCTGTCGGTGCCGGGCGGCGACGCGATCGCCGGGCGCATCAACGAGCTGATGCGCTCGGGCGACCACGACCTCGTCGTCGCCACGCGCGACTGGCACCCGGCCGACCACGGCTCCTTCACCGCGCAGGGCGGCATCTGGCCCGTGCACTGCGTGCAGGGCACCGAGGGCGCCGAGCTGCACCCCGACCTCGACGCCGCCGCGGTCGACGTGATCGTCGACAAGGGCCAGGACCCCGGCACGGACGGCTACTCGGGCTTCGACGGCACGGACCTCGCCGGGCTGCTGCGCGAGCGCGGGATCGACCAGGTCACGATCGTCGGCCTGGCCACGGACTACTGCGTCAAGAACACGGCGCTCGAGGCACTCCAGCAGGGCTTCGCGGTGACCGTCGACACCACCGCCGTGCGCGGTGTGGACGTCGAGCCGGGCGACTCCGACCGCGCGCTGGGCGAGCTGCGCGCGGCCGGCGCCGTGATGGCGTGATGCCATGCGGTCCGGTGCCGACCGGCTCGTGGAGGAGCTGCGCGGCAGGGTCGCCGACGAGCGCGTCCTGAACGCGATCCGCGACGTCCCGCGCGACGTCTTCGTCCCCGAGGGGCTGCGCAGGGACGCGTGGGCCAACGAGCCCTTGCCGATCGGCTGCGGCCAGACGATCTCCCAGCCGCTGGTCGCCGCGCGGATGTGCGAGCTGCTCGAGCTCGACGGCACGGAGCGCGTGCTGGACGTCGGCACGGGCTCGGGCTACCACGCCGCGCTGCTGGCCCGGCTGGCGGCCGAGGTCTACTCGATCGAGCTGCACCCCGAGCTCTCCGACCGCGCCGCCCGCGCGCTCGCCGCCGCGGGCGCGACCGTGACGCTGGCGGTCGGCGACGGCTCGCGCGGCCTGCCCGAGCACGCGCCCTACGACGCGATCAACGTCGCCGCGGCGGCGCAGAGGCAGGTGCCGCTCGCGCTGATCGCCCAGCTCGCGCCGGGCGGGCGGCTCGTGGCGCCGGTCGAGGAGCGCGGCGACCAGTACCTCGCGCTCCTGCGCGAGCACCGCGGCGCGCTGCGCACCTCGCGGCTGGAGCGCGTGCGCTTCGTGCCGCTGATCGGCTCCTAGGTGACGGCGCTGAGGCGCTCGTTGGGGCGCAGCTCGCGCCCGACCTTGCCGCCCGGGCGCCCGTCGACCATCACCACGTCGGCCGTGAAGTCGTTGGAGCCGCGCAGCAGGCTCGAGCCGACGCCGTAGGCGTCGACGGGGACCCCCGCCTCCTCGAAGGCGGTGATCCGGTCCACGGTGAAGCCGCCCGAGACGACGATCTTGACGTCGTGGAAGCCGTGCGCGTCGAGCTGCTCGCGCGTGAGCCTCACCAGCTCGGGCGCGACCCCCTTCGGCGCCGCCTCGCCGTGCAGCCGCTGCAGCGCCAGGTCGGCGAGCTTGTCGGAGGTGTCCAGGCGCACGCCCCACAGGTCTGGACCGAGCGCGGCCGCGACCTCGAGCGCCGTCGTCACCGAGTCGTTGCGGAAGTCGACGAGCACGGTGACGTTCATCTCGTGCGCGAAGCGGTCGGCGAACTTGCGAGAGGCCGTCACGGTGTCCCCGCCGTAGGCGGCGATCAGGCCGTGCGGCACCGTGCCGACGCCGCGGCCGCCCCACCAGGACGCCTGGGCGTCGGTGGAGACGCCGATCGCGCCGGCCACGTGCGCGGCCCAGCCGTCGCCCGTCTGCACGAGCCAGTGGTCGTGGCGGGCGGGGAAGAAGAGGATCGGCTTGCCCCGCGCGGCCTCCACGACGCGGCGCACGTTGCGCATCACGAGCGTGCGGCGGGCCAGGCAGCCGAGGTAGACCGTCTCGAGGTGCGCGAACAGCGAGTAGTCGCCCTCGATCGTCATCACGGTCTCCCACGAGGAGACGCCGTCGCCCTCGTGGAGCGCCCGCACGTCGAGGTCCTTGAAGCCGCTCATCCAGCGCCCGTCGGGACCTCGCCGGCCCGCGCCCTGCTTGAGCACCGCGATCGCCTCGTCGATGCCGCCGAGGATCGCCTCCTCGCGCTGGAAGACCTGCATCACCACGTGCGGGTGGTGGCCGTCGGCCTCCAGCAGCGCCTTCGTGTGGTTGAAGTACGCGTCGGAGTAGTAGCCGTCGCGGATCTTCTCGACGGGCAGGCGGAAGGTCGAGGGCGCGAGGCGCTCGCGCTCCGTCACGCTCATGGCCGAGAGGCTACGAGATCGCGCCCGCCGCCGTGAGCGCGATGACCAGCGCGCCCAGCGCCACGCGGTAGGCGACGAAGATCGCGGTCGAGTGCGAGGTCAGCCAGCGCAGCAGGAACGCGATCGTCGCGTAGCCCACGATGAAGGCCAGCAGCGTGGCGATCGCGGTCGGCACGAAGCCCGCGCCGTCCTCGTCGCCGATCTTGCGCAGCTCGAACAGGCCGCTCAGCACGACCGCCGGGACGGAGAGCAGGAACGAGTAGCGCGCCGCGGAGGTCCGGTCGAAGCCGAGGAACAGGCCGGCGGTCAGCGTCGCGCCGGAGCGGCTGACGCCCGGGACCAGCGCGGCCGCCTGGGCGAAGCCGATCACGATCGCGTCGCGGCGGTTGATCCGCTCGAGCGGGCGGTCGTGCGTGGCCAGCTTCTCCGCCAGCAGCAGCAGCAGGCCGAGCACGATCAGCGTGGTGCCGATCAGGTACAGCGAGCGCGCGCCCTCCTCGATCTGATCCTTGAAGACGAATCCGAAGATCGCGATCGGGATCGTGCCGAGCCCGATGTACCAGCCCATCCGCGCGTCGAGCGTGCCGCGCAGCTCGGGCTCGCGCAGGCTGCGCAGCCACGTCGTGACGATCCGCCACAGATCCTCGCGGAAGTACAGCAGCACCGCGGCCATCGTCCCGAGCTGGGTGACGGCCGTGAACGCCGCGCCCGGGTCCTCCCAGCCGAGGAAGGCGGGGACGATCCGCAGGTGCCCCGTGCTGGAGATGGGCAGGAACTCGGTGAGGCCCTGGACGATGCCGAGGACGATGGCCTGGAAGGCGTCCATGAGCGCGGCGACGATAGCGAGGTGCCGCGCTGGGGAACGGCATGAGACCCTTCGGGGTCATGCACGTCCGCAACGTCTCCGACCTGCCGGCCGGCGAGGGCTCGCGCTCGCGCAGCCTGGAGGGCGCCGAGGTCGGCGGGGTCGACCTGTCGGTCATCTTCGTCGACCTCGATCCCGGCCGCGGCCCGCGCCTGCACCGCCACGCCTACCCCGAGGTGTTCGTGATCCAGGCGGGCCGCGCGCGCTACACCGCGGGCGACGAGCAGCGCGACGTCGGGCCCGGCGACGTGATCGTCGTCCCGGCCGGGGTCCCGCACCGCTTCGAGAGCACGGGCGACGTCCCCCTTCGCCAGCTCTCCCTGCACCTGTCGCCCGAGATGGTCACGGAGTGGCTGGAGGGCGAGCGATGAGCGACCAGGCCGAGCGCGGCGAGCGCTTCCGCGCGCTGCACGAGGGCGAGCCGTTCGTGATCCCCAACCCGTGGGACGCGGGCTCGGCCCGCGTGCTCGAGGGGCTCGGATTCCAGGCGCTGGCCACCACGAGCTCCGCGTTCGCGTTCACGCTCGGCCGCGGCGACGGCGAGGTGACGCTGGCCGAGCTCGCGGGGCACGTGACCGCGCTGACGCGACGCGACCGACCTGCCGGTCTCCGTCGATCTCGAGAACGGCTTCGGCCCCGCCCCCGACGACGCCGCGACGGCGATCGCGCGCGCCGCGGTGGCGGGCGCCGTCGGCGGCTCGATCGAGGACTGGGACCCGGACGGGGGGATCTACCCGCTCGACCTCGCGGTCGCGCGCGTCGCCGGCGCGGCCGACACCGCCCGCACGCTCGGGTTCCCGTTCACGCTGACCGCCCGCGCCGAGAACCACATCCGCGGCAACCCCGACCTCGACGACACGATCGTGCGCCTGCAGGCCTATGAGGAGGCGGGCGCCGACGTGCTCTACGCGCCCGGCCTGGCGAGCGCGGAGGAGATCCGCGCGGTCTGCTCGGCGGTCTCGAAGCCGGTCAACGTGCTCGCACTGCCCCACCTCACCCTCGCCGAGATCACCGGCGCGGGCGCGCAGCGCGTCTCCGTCGGCGGGTCGCTCGCCTGGGCGGGCGTGAGCGCCTTCGCCGCCGCGGCCGAGGCGATCCGCGACCGCGGCGACTTCTCCGTGCTCGGCTCGGGCGCCGACGTGGCCCGGCTGCTGCGCGGCTAGGTCTTCGCGGCCTCGCGCTGGTTGACCTCGGGGATCACGAGCTCGCCGTAGCGCGCGAGCGTCGCGTCCTTGGCGTCGTGCTGGAGATAGAGGGCGTACTGATCCGCGCCGAGGTCCGCGAGCTCGCGCAGCTTGCGGACGTGCTCCTCGGGCGGGCCGATCAGGCAGAAGCGGTCGACGATCTCGTCGGGCACGAACTGCGTGTGCGTGTTGCCGGCCTTGCCGTGCTCGTTGTAGTCGTACCCCTCGCGGCCCGCGATGTACTCCGTCAGGGCCTTCGGGACCCCGCCGCCGTCAGTGCCGTAGCGGGCGACGATGTCGGCGACGTGGTTGCCGACCATGCCGCCGAACCAGCGGCACTGCTCGCGCGCGTGGGCGAGCTGGGCGTCGCTGCCGTCGGTCACGTAGGCGGGCGCGGCGATGCAGATCCTCACCGAGTCGGGGTCCTTGCCCGCCGCCTCGGCGGCGCGCCGGACGGCGGCGATGCTCCACTCCGCGATCGCCGGGTCGGCGAGCTGGAGGATGAAGCCGTCGCCCACCTCCCCCGCCAGCGCGAGCGCCTTCGGCCCGTAGGCCGCGACCCACACCTCCAGGCGGGAGTGGGGGTTCCAGGCCAGGCGCAGCGAGGAGCCCTTGTAGTCGACCTGCTCGCCGCACGCGAGCCCGCGGATGACGCCGATCGCCTCGCGCAGCTCGGCCAGCTTCACGGGCTTGCCGTTGATCACGCGCACGGCCGAGTCGCCGCGGCCGATCCCGCACACGGTGCGATTGCCGTACATCTCGTTGAGCGTCGCGAACAGCGACGCGGTCACGGTCCAGTCGCGCGTGGCGGGGTTGGTGACCATCGGGCCGACCATCAGCCGGTGCGTCTCGTTGAGGATCCGGGAGTAGATGACGAACGGCTCCTCCCACAGCAGGTGCGAGTCGAACGTCCACGCGTGCGAGAAGCCGTAGGCCTCCGCGCGCTTGGCGAGGTCGATCACCCGCTGCGCGGGCGGGTCGGTCTGCAGCACGACGCCGAAGTCGAGGCTCATGCGCGCGCCCCCTGCAGCTCGCCGGCGGCCACCGCGTCGAGCGCCCCGCCGACCGTCCGCCCGTACGCCTCGATCGCGACGCGCAGCGCCGGCTCGGGCGAGTCCTCGATCGCCGTGTGCGAGAGCGGCGGGTCGGACTGGGCGAAGATCATCACCGTCGGCACGAGGCGGCCGATCTCCGTCGCGTCGTGCAGCGGACCCGACGGGATCGGGTCCCCGTCACCACCGCCGGCGGCGTCGACCGCCTCGCGCGCGAGCTGGACCAGCTTGGGGTGGAACGGCGTCGGCGTGGCGCCGAACACGCGCCGGTGGGAGACCTCGCAGTCGAACTGCTCGGCGGCCTTGCGGCATGCCTCGAGGTTCTCCTCGAGCATCGTCGCGAGCGCGTCCGCGTCGAGGTGGCGGAGGTCGAGCATCATCTCCGTGGAGCCCGCGATCGCAGTGATCACGCCGGGGTCGGCGGTCATCGCGCCCACCGTGCAGACGCCGTCGTGGCGGATGCCGACCTCGCGGATCTCGAGCGCGGCGGTCGCCGCGGCGGCGAGCGAGTCGCGCCGCAGCCGCATCGGCGTCGAGCCCGCGTGCGCGGACTGGCCCTTGAACGTGATCAGGTAGCGCTCGTCGCCGAACGTCCCCGACACGGCGGAGGCCAGGCGGCCCGTGTCGAGCAGGACCGGGCCCTGCTCGATGTGCAGCTCGAGGTAGGCGAGCGCGCCCTCCAGCCGCGCCGTGGCCGCCCCGGCGCCGTCGAGGTCGACGTCGCAGGCCGCGAGCGCGTCCTGCAGACGCGTGCCCTTGGCGTCGCGCAGGTCGCGCACGTCGTCGGGATCCAGCGTCCCCGCGGCGGCGGAGGAGCCGAGCAGGCTGCGGCCGAAGCGCGCGCCCTCCTCGTCGGCCCAGTCGACGAGCTTGACGGTCACCGGCGGGCGCTCGCCGGACTCGACCAGCGCGCGCACGACGCCGAGCGCCGCCAGCAGGCCCAGGCAACCGTCGAGCCAGCCGCCGGAGGGCACCGCGTCGATGTGCGAGCCGACGATCACGAAGCCCTCGCCGTCGCCGGGCAGCTCGGCCCAGACGTTGCCCGCCTCGTCGCGATCGACGGCGAGGCCGTCGAGCTCGTCCAGCTTGCCTCGGAACCACTCGCGGGCGGCCAGCCAGTCCTCGCTCCAGGCCAGCCGGCGGGCGCCGTCGGGCCCGCCGTGTCGCTCGTGCAGCTCGTTGAGGTCCGCGAGCACGCGGTCCGCGTCGACGACGAGGTTCATGCCGCCACCGCCGAGCGCGCGCCGCTGCGGCGCACGAAGCGGCCGTGGCCGGGCTCCGTGCGGATCTCGCCGCGGTCGTAGACGAGCTCGCCGCGGCAGTAGGTGTGGCGCACGCTGCCGCTCGCCGTCTCGCCCTCGTAGAGGTCGTAGTCGACGTTCATGAGCGAGTTGTCGACGCCGTAGGCGCGCGGCGCGGCCGGGTCGAAGACGCAGATGTCGGCGTCCTTGCCCGGCGCGATCGCGCCCTTGGCGTCCAGGCCGAAGCGGCGCGCGATCGTCGTGCTCGTGCGGTCCACGAGCTGGCTCGGCGTGATCCGGCCTCCCACCACGCCCTCGTCCCAGAGCTTCGCGAGCCGGTGCTGGATGACGGGCAGCCCGTTGGGGACGAGGCTGAAGTTGTCCAGCCCGCGCGACTTCTGCTCGTAGTTGAACGGGCAGTGGTCGGTCGAGACGCTCTCGAGCACGCCGCGGCGGACGTAGTCCCACAGCGGCTCGTGGTTGGAGGCGTCGCGCAGCGGCGGCGAGCAGATGTAGCGGGCGCCCTCGACGCCGTCGCGGCGCAGGTCGTCGATCGTGTTGACGAGGTACTGCGTGCAGGTCTCCGCGCTCACGTGCGCGCCGCGCTGCTGGGCGGCCTCGATCTCGGAAGCGGCGGCCGCACAGGTCACGTGCACGACGAACAGGGAGGCGCCGGTGTACTCGGCCAGCCGGGCCGCGCGGCCCGTCGCCTCGGCCTCGACGAACTCGGGCCGCGTGAGCGCGTGGTGGATCGCCGAGGTGTCCCCGCGCGCGAGCGCCCGCTTGACCAGCAGGTCGACGACGTCGCCGTTCTCCGCGTGGACCATGATCAGCCCGCCGAGGTCGCGGGCGCGCTCCATCGCCGCCGCGAGCTCGTCGTCGCGGACCATCAGCTCGCCCTTGTAGGCCATGAAGAGCTTGAACGAGCAGACGCCCTCCTCGGTCATGAGCTCCATCTCGTCGAGCGCGGACTCGCTGGCGTTGGTGATCGCCATGTGGAAGCCGTAGTCGACGTGCGCGGCGCCCTCCGCGCGGCCCTGCCACTCGGCCAGCGCGGAGCGCAGGTTGTCCGGCTCGCGCTGGATCGAGAAGTCGACGAGGCAGGTCACGCCGCCGGCCGCCGCGGCGCGGGTGCCCGTGTCGTAGTCGTCGGAGGACATCATCCCCATGAACGGCATCGACAGGTGCGTGTGGTTGTCGATCAGGCCCGGCATCACGAGGCAGCCGGACACGTCGACGACGGTCGCCCCGGGCGCGTCGATCGCGCCCACCGCCGAGATCTTCTCGCCATCGATCAGCACGTCGGCGTCGTACTCGCCGTCGGCGGCGATCACCCGCCCGCCTTGCAGGAGCAGCAGTCCGCGGTCGCTCATGAGGTCTCCCTCGTCCGAAGGAACGTCGTTGCGTCCATCTTCTCTCACCGACGCGAGCCGTGCACGCCCGGCGTAGGCTCGGCCCGTGCGCCTGGAAGAGCTCAAGCCGCGATTCTGGGAACCGCCCGGGGCGGAGACGTTCGCGCCCCTCACACCCGAGGACGTCGAGCGGGCCGAGGCGGTGCTCGGGGTGCGGCTCCCGCGCGCGTACGTCGAGCTGCTCGAGGTGCAGAACGGCGGCTTCGTCGCGCACGAGTTCGACGCCTTCCCGACGGACACGCCGAACTCGTGGGCCGAGGACCACGTGTGGTTCCGGACCCTCGCCGGGATCGGACCGTCCGCCCACCACGCGTCGCTCACCGCGGACCCGGCGGCATGGCGCCTGCCGCCCGGCGTCGTGCCGTTCAGCGGCGACGGCCACTACGCGATCACACTCGACTACCGGGGGGCGCGCACGGAGCCCTTGGTCGCGTGGCTCGACACCGAGGCCGGGCAGGACCTTGCGCTGGCGCCGGACCTCCTGACCTTCGTCGAGGCGCTCGTCCCGTTGGACGACTTCGACGTCCCGGACGACATGATCGAGATCGTCCACGTCCGGCGCACGGAGACGGGCGACACCTACTGCGGGTTCACGCTCGACGGGCTGTCCTGGGTGGATGAGGACCAGGTCCCCGCGGACCACTCGGAGATGTGCTCGCTCTGCCTGGAGCTGATCCAGAGGTGGCGCGAGGCGGCGGCCCGCCGGGCCTGACGATGCGAAGGCTGCCCGTTCGGGCGCTTGTCCGGCGGCGCGCCACCCGGTAGACACGGACCGAACGCACAACCGCCGGCCAGGGCGGGGCGCCGGCACGAGCGAAGGGAGTCACGATGTCGACCGGACGAGTGACGGTGTTCGTGACGGGAGTGCTGCTCTTGGCCGGGCTGGTCGCGCCGTCGGTGGGCGCCGGCGCGAAGCCCGTGTTCGAGCGCATCACGGTCGACGAGTCGTTCGTCGACGAGGAGCTGTCAGAGGCGTGCGGCGTCGCGGTGATGAGCACGCTCCGCGGGCACGTCATCTTGCGCATGTTCCCCGGCGGCTCGGGCCTCACGGCGGTGAACACGCTCAACATCGGGATCACGGCGACCGCCGGCGGCCGCACGTTCCGGTTCCGCGACGTCGGCGCCGACGTCGCGCGGATCGAGCCCGATGGGACCGTGGTGCTGCTGATCTCGGGCCAGGTCCCGTTCGCGTTCGCCGGCGCACTGAAGATCGACCCGGAGACCGAGGAGGTGATCCTCGAGCCTAAGGACCGCAGCGAGGCGCAGATCGCGAAGGCCTGCGCGGCGCTGACCGGCTGACGGCTCGATCCCGCGAACCGGCGGGGCGCCCGGCGGGCGGCGCCTGGTGTCAGGCGCCGCTACCCGAGCGCCTTCGCCTTCAGCCGCTCGAACTCGGGCTGTGTGATCGCGCCGCTGTCGAGCAGGGCCTTGGCGCGTTCGATCTCGCCGGCCGAGCCGCCGTCGGCTGCGACGGAGCGGACGTATTCGTCGAAGTTCGCCTGCGAGACCTGGACGTCGCGGACGCGGCGCTCGGTCATCTGCTTGCCCTCGGCGATCAGGTAGATCAGCGTCCCGAGGAACGGGGCGACGATGAGACCGACGACCCACGCGGCCTTGGCCCAGCCGGAGATGTCGCGCCGGAACAGGTCACCGAAGACGATGATCAGCAGCCAGATCCAGGCGACCCAGCAGAAGAAGAGGATCATCGTCCAGAGGACGTCGAGGAACGGATAATCGGCTGCGAAGACCACCATGGCCCGGGGCTCCTTCTCGGGGATCGGTCGTCCGATCATCCGGTCTGCCCAAGCCCCCGGCAAGGAGGCGCACATGCCCATGGGACGGCGTGTGGGCGCGCCCACACGCCGTCCCTGGGAGCGTGCGTCAGTCGAGCACGAACGTGGCGACCGCCCCTGCCGGGAGGTCGTAGGAGACCGACCGCGAGCCCATCTTCAGGTTGAAGCGCTGCGAGCCCGTTCCCCAGTCGTCGTCGTTGACGAGCACGACGGTCGAGCCGTCGGGGTTGCGGAAGGCGACGTTCCAGATGTTGCCCTCGACGGTCGAGGCGATCCGCACGGCGCATGGGCTCGCATCATGCCGTGCCTTCTCGTGCCGCAGAGTGGGGGGGGGCGAGGATCGAAGTGAGGGAGGAGGGCGGGGTGCGATATGCTAGAGGACGGGAGGTGGGGGGGGTCGTTTGGGGGGGGTCGTTGCATGGTGGGGTGGGCGCGGACCGAGCGATACGACCCACGCAAGCGAGAGCAGAAGACGCCAGACGAAGGGGAGGAAAGGGGGGGAGGGGAGGGTGGAGCAGGTGGCGAGGCGCAGGGGATGACGAGCGCGCGCGCGAGCTAGGGGGAGCGAGATGCATGAAGAAGGGGGGTGGGAGAGGGAGCGAAGGGGGGGACGGAAGGAGGAGGGGACGGGGAGAGGGGGAGGGGGGGGAGTGGGAGAGGAGGATGAGGGGTGGAGAGGTAGGGAGGGGGGAGGGTCAGAGGGGGTGGAAGGCGGGGGGGAGGGGAAAGGGGAGGGGGGAGGGGGGGGGGGGGGGGAGAGGGGGGGGGGGGGAGAGGGGGGGGGGGGGGGCGAGGGGGTAGGAGGAGGGGGGGGGCGGGGGGGGGGGGGATGGAGGGGATCGGGGAAGGGGGGCGGACGGGGGGCAACGGGGGGGGGGGAGGGGGAGGGGGGTGGGGGGGGGGTTAAGGGGGGAAGAGGTGGGGGGGAGGGGGGGAGGGAGGGGGGAGGGCGGGGGAGGGAAAGGGACGGGGAGAGAGCGGGAGGGGGGGGGGGGAGAGAGGGCGGGAGGGGGGGGGGAAGGGCAGGGACAGTGCGGGGGAGGGTCCGGGGGATTGTCGGCCGGAGGGGGTCGGGTGGCCCGCCCAAGGATCGCACGACACGGTCCAACCGGCGGGCCCACGGGGCGGCGAGCACGGACGCCGGAGAAGGCGGGGGGAAAAAGGGGAAGAGGGAGAGGGAGAGGGGGGGGAGGGAGGGAGGGGAGAAGGGAGAGGGGGAGGGGGGGGAGGGGGGGGAGGGGAGGGGGGGGGGGGGGGGGGAGGGAGAGAAGGGAGGGGAGGGGGGGAGGAGGAGGGGAAGGGGGGGGGGGGGGGGGGGGGGGGGGGGAGGGGGGAGAGGGGGGGAGGGAGGGGGAGAGGGGAGGGGGGGGGGGGGGGGGGAGGAGGGGAGGGGGGGAGAGAGGGGGGGAGGGGGGGGGAGGGGGGGGGAGGGGGGGGACTGTGATGGACGCGGCGTGACGGGAGCGACGGGACTCGAACCCGCGACCTCCGGCGTGACAGGCCGGCGCTCTAACCGACTGAGCTACGCCCCCGAGCGACTCGCAGTATACGGCGCGCCAGTGAGGCCCCACCCCCGGACCGGGGAACGTGTTGCGCGGGCGGCGCAACTTGTGCGTGTCCGCGCGTGTTCCCAGGGCGTCAACCGATCAGTCAGGAGGCAGGGCCCATGCCCGATTCTGGCAGGCGTCTCTGGCCGGCCGCGGCTTCGACCGCGATCATCACCGGCCTGCTTGCAACGACCGCGTACGGCGCGGTCATCAACGGGACCCCCGGCAACGACCGCATCCACGGGAAGGCCGAGGCGGATCAGATCACCGCCCTCACGGGCGACGACCGTCGTGCACGCGCGGCGCGGGGACGACATCGTGGACCTCGGTCCCGGCGACGATCGCGCGCTTCGGCGGCCGCGGCGACGACACCATCGGCGGGTTCGCCGGCGACGATCGTCATCTGGGGCAACCAGGGCGACGACACGCTGCGCGGCGACCTCGACGACGTCGGCGACCTCGTCAGCCAGGACCGCCTGCACGGCGGCCGCGGCGACGACAAGCTCTACGGCGGCGACGGCCGCGACCGGCTGTGGGGCTGGCTCGGCAACGACCTGCTCGAGGGCGGCGCGCGGGCCCGACCGGCTCCTCGCGGGCCCGGGCAACGACACCGATCACCGGCGGCGAGGCGAACGACTTCCATGTCCGGCGGCTTCGGCGACGACACGCCAGTCGACGGCGGCGCCGGCGACGACACGATCTTCGCCAACAAGGGCCGCGACACGACCGAGGGCGGCGACGGCAACGACCGCCTGTTCGCGCTCTCGCGCAAGGACGTCAACGGGCCCGGCGACCAGAGGGCGACACCGTCCGCGGCGGCAACGGCGACGACCGGATCGCCGTCCGCGACGGCGAGCGCGACGTCGTCAACTGCGGCCCGGGCATCGACCGGGCGCTGCTCGACTTCAAGGACGTCACGGAGGACAACTCCTGCGAGGTCGTCTCGCGCCGCGCCCCGAACCGCGCGGACTCGCGCGTCGAGGACCGCAACGAGGGCGATCAGCCCTAGCCGGACCTCAGCCCGTTCTCATAGCGCCTGCGTGCCAACGGGCGCCCGTGGGTACGTGGGCGCTATGTACATCGGACTGGGCACACTGATCATCATCATCATCCTGCTGATCATCCTCGTCTTCTAGAGCAGGAGGATCCCGCAGGAAGGCGCCTCAGGGTGCGGGGTGAGGAACCCCGCACCCGGAGACGCCAGTCCCCACCAATGCCGCCGCGCCCCGCGCGCGGCACGCTTGCTTCCGTGACCCCCCAGGACCGGAAGGCAGGCAAATTGCCCCACTCCAACCTCGCGGCCCGCGCAGGGCGCTGGTCCGCACAGCACCGCAAGACCGCCGTCTTCGGATGGCTCGCGTTCGTCGCGATCGCGTTCGTCATCGGCGGCATGGTCGGCACCAAGACCCTCGCTCCCGAGGAGCAGGGCAACGGCTCCTCGCGCGTCGCCGACCAGGCCCGCGCCGACGCGTTCCCCAAGGAGGCCTCGGAGTCGGTGCTCGTCCAGGCCAAGGGCGACGGCAAGGCTACAGACCCGGCGTTCCGCGCCGCGGTCGACGACGTCGCCGCCCAGCTCGCCGCGGCCGAGAACGTGACGCGACGTCGAGTCCCCGTTCGCCAAGGGCAACGAGGGCCAGATCTCCAAGGACGGGCGCTCCGCGCTCGTGACCTTCAAGGTGCCCGGCGACATGGAGGAGTCCGAGGAGCGCGTCGACTCCTCGCTGGCCGCCGTCGCCGCCGCGCAGAAGGCGCACCCCGAGCTGCGCATCGAGCAGTTCGGCGACGCCTCCGCCGCCAAGGCGCTCAACGCGCAGTTCGAGAAGGACTTCCAGCGGGCCGAGACGCTCTCGCTCCCGATCACGCTGCTGATCCTCGTCGTCGCCTTCGGCGCGCTGATCGCCGCCGGCGTGCCGCTGCTGCTCGGCCTCACGGCCGTGATGGGCACGCTCGGCCTGCTCGCGCCGATCAGCCAGATCGTCCCGATGGCCGACGCCGCCTCGAGCGTCGTGCTGCTCGTCGGCCTGGCCGTCGGCGTCGACTACTCGATGTTCTACCTCCGGCGCAAGATGGAGGAGCGCGACGCCGGGCGCTCCAACGAGGCCGCGCTCGAGTTCGCCGCGGCGACCTCGGGCCAGGCCGTGCTGATCTCCGGCGTGACCGTGCTGATCGCGATGGCCGGCATGCTGATCGCCGGCAACGCCGTCTTCACCTCGATGGCCGTCGGCACGATGCTCGTCGTCGCCGTCGCCGTGCTCGGCTCGGTGACCGTGCTGCCCGCCGTGCTCTCCAAGCTCGGCGACAAGGTCGAGAAGGGCCGCGTGCCGATCATCGGCAAGCGCCGCCACGCCAACCACGGCGAGTCCCGCGTCTGGGGCTGGATCCTCGGCAAGGTGCTCGCCCGCCCCGTCGTCTCCGTGGTCGCCTCGAGCGCGATCCTGATCGCCCTGGCCGTCCCGGCGCTCGGCATGAAGACGATCAACCCCGGCGTGGCCGGCATCCCGCACGACCTGCCGGTCATGCAGACCTACGACCGCATCCAGGCCGCGTTCCCCGGCGGCCCGCTCCCGGCGCTGGTCGTCGTGCAGGCCGACGACGTCACCGCCCCGGCCGTCCAGCAGGGCATCGAGGAGATGACCGACCAGGCGCTGGCCTCGGGCCAGATGGCCCAGCCGGTCACGACCCAGATCAGCCCGGGCAAGGACGCCGCGGTCGTCTCGATCCCGATGCAGGGCGACGGCACCGACGCTCAAGTCCGAGACGGCGCTGGCCACCCTGCGCGACGACGTCATCCCGACCACGATCGGCAAGGTCGACGGCACGCAGACCGACGTGACCGGCCTGACCGCCGGCTCGAAGGACTTCAACGACGCGATGAACGCGCGCCTGCCGTTCGTGTTCGCGTTCGTCCTCGGGCTCGCGTTCCTGCTGCTGCTCGTCACGTTCCGCTCGATCGTCGTCCCGATCAAGGCGATCCTGCTGAACCTGCTGTCGGTCGGCGCGAGCTACGGCATCCTCAAGCTCGTCTTCCAGGACGGGCACGGCGAGAGCCTGCTCGGGTTCGAGTCGCTCGGCGGCATCACCGCCTGGCTGCCGCTGTTCCTCTTCGTGATCCTGTTCGGCCTGTCGATGGACTACCACGTGTTCATCCTCAGCCGGATCCGCGAGGCGGTCGACCGCGGCGAGTCCACCGACGACGCGGTCGCGCACGGCATCCGCTCCACGGCGGGCGTCGTGACCAGCGCGGCGATGGTGATGGTCGCGGTGTTCGCGATCTTCGCGACGCTCAGCTCGGTCGAGTTCAAGATGATGGGCGTCGGCCTCGCGGCCGCGATCCTCATCGACGCGACGCTCGTGCGGGCGGTGCTGCTGCCCGCGGCGATGAAGCTGCTCGGCGAGCGCAACTGGTACCTCCCCAAGCGGCTGCACTGGCTGCCGAAGCTCTCCCACGAAGGCGCCCCAGAGCCCGCCCGCGCCTAGCGCGCGGACGAGTGGGCCCCCCACTCGGGGGAAGAGGAGCCGTCCTCCCGGTGGGAGGGCGGCTCCCGTGGTTAAGGTGCCGCGCCATGTCACGGATCGGTGTCCTTACCGGCGGCGGCGACTGCCCCGGCCTCAACGCGGTCATCCGCGCCGTCGTGCGCAAGGGGATCAAGGTGCACGGCCACGACTTCGTCGGCTTCCGCCACGGCTGGGCGGGCGTGCTGGCGGGCAACTGCGTCCCGCTCACCTACGAGAACACGCGCGGGATCCTCCACCGCGGCGGGACGATCCTCGGCACCTCGAGGACGAACCCGTACAAGGAGGAGGGCGGCCTGGAGAAGCTCAAGGCGGTGCTCGCCGAGCAGGGCGTCGACGCGCTGATCCCGATCGGCGGCGAGGACACGCTCGGCGTGGCGCGGCGGCTGATGGACGACGGCGTGAACGTCGTCGGCGTCCCGAAGACGATCGACAACGACCTCGCGGGCACCGACTTCACGTTCGGCTTCCAGACCGCGGTCCAGATCGCCACCGACGCGATCGACCGCCTGCACACCACGGCCGAGTCGCACAACCGCGTGATCATCGTCGAGGTGATGGGCCGCCACGCGGGCTGGATCGCCTGCTACTCCGGCCTCGCCGGCGGCGCGGACGTGATCCTCGTGCCCGAGCGCCCGTTCGACCTCGACGAGATCTGCGAGCGCCTGGTGCGCCGCCAGTCCAACGGCGCCACGTTCTCGATCGTCGTCGTCGCGGAGGGCGCCACGCCCAAGGACGGCGAGGTCTGGAGCCAGCACGGCGGCACCGACGCGTTCGGCCACGCGCGCCTCGGCGGCATCGCCGTCGAGCTCGAGCGCGAGATCGAGCAGCGCACGGGCTTCGAGTCGCGCATGACGATCCTCGGCCACGTGCAGCGCGGCGGCACGCCGCTCGCCTACGACCGCGTGCTCGGCACGCGCTTCGGCGTCGCCGCCGTCGACGCCGTCACGGAGGGGAACTTCGGCAAGATGGCCGCCCTGCGCGGCACCAAGATCGAGCTCGTCCCGCTCGACGAGGCGCTCGCCGAGCCGAAGCTGCTCGACCCCGAGCTGTTCGAGACCGCCGAAGTGTTCTTCGGCTAGCCGGGTCGCGGCATGTTCAAGCAGGGGCCCGTCCCGGCCTTCGTCCACGGCGTCATCGAGTACCTCGCCGCCGCGCTGTTCATCGCGGCGCCGTTCCTGTTCGCCTTCGACGACGACACCGCCACCGCGGTGTCGATCGTCGTCGGCGTGCTCGTGCTGATCGTGACCGCCTCGACGGCGCTCCCGACCGGGCTCATCAAGTCGATCCCGGTGCAGGCGCACGCCGTGATCGACTTCATCGCTGGCGGCGGTGCTCATCGCCGCGCCGTTCCTGTTCGGCTTCAGCGACGATGGCACCGCCACCGCGTTCTTCATCGTCCTCGGGGTCGTGCACCTGCTCCTGACGATCGCGACGCGCTTCGTCAGCGAAGAGCGCCCGCGCCGCCCACGACAGGCAGCCTGATCTCGCTCTGGTTCGGGGCCAGCGTGAGCTCGGTCCCGGGGTTCGGGCGGATCGTGTAGTCGTGGTCGGTCGAGACCACCACGAGCCCGATCCGGTGGCCGCCTGCGAACACGTGGTCGTCGGGCTGGAGGTCCCAGCGCATCGTGTAGCGCTCGCTCCGGCTCGACCGGGTCCGACCGCGTGAGGCTGTTGCGGTTCTGCGGGTCCAGCCAGCCGCGGGTGACCATGCTCGCCGTCGCCGCCCGGGCCGTAGTCGACCAGCACCGCGGTCAGGTTCGCCGCCGTGCGGTTGTCGACCGACATCCGCAGCGTGACCCACGGCGTCCCGCTCATGCGCACGTCGCGTGACAGCGCCGAGGTCCGGTAGACGAGCCGGTTCTGGTTCGCCGCGTCGGGCGCCTTGATCAGGACGTCGTCCGTGTCGAGCTCGCGGCCGCGGTCGGTGAACGACTGCGGCACGGCGCTCGGGCGCTTGGCCGACAGCGTGCCCGGCGCGGTGTGCGAGCGCGAGCCGAGCTCGAGCGTCGCGGCGCTCGTGCCCGGCGCCGGCCAGTCGGCCTCTTGGCAGTAGGCGCCGTCCTCGCGCTGGACGGTCGCCATCGGCTCGCCGTCGATCCCGTTCGGCACGCCGAACAGCTCAGTGGTCGAACCAGCGGTGGCGCTGCGCGCGGTGAACGGCGCGGCACCGGCGCCGCCCGGGCCGCCGTGGCCGCCGTTGTGCAGCCAGATCTTGCGCTCGACGCCGTTGGCCGCGAGCCGGTACCACCACTCGGCGAACGCCTTCGTCTTGACGTTGAAGTCGTTGAGGCCGTGGACGACGAACACGCTCGCGCGGATCCGGTCGACCTTGCCGAGGTAGTCGCGCGCGGCCCAGAAGGACGAGTAGTCGCCCGTCACGCGGTCCTGCTGGGCGAGCAGGTAGTCGTGCATGTAGCGGCACGCCCCGTCCGGCGTCCTCCATCCGCGGGCCGCCGATGTAGTCGCCGAGCACGTCGGTGTCCTCGCCGAGGTAGCCGTTCTCGCCGGCGCCGTTGGTGTTGGAGTGCGGCGCGACCACGAGGCCGTTGGCGCGGTAGTAGTCGTACCAGGAGGAGATCGCCGAGATCGGGGACGATCGTCTTCAGCCCCTCGACGCCGGTCGTCGCGACCTGGTTGGGCAGCGTGCCGTTGTAGGAGACGCCGGTCATCCCGACGTCGCCCGTGGTCCAGTCGGCGGTCACGGCGTTGCCGGCGTCGTCGAAGCCGCGCGCGCGGCCGTTGAGCCAGTCGATCGCGGCCTTGGTGCCGAGCGTCTCGGCGTCGGCGCCGACGTCCGGGCAGCCCTGCGAGTTGAACGTGCCGATGCTCTCGCCGAGCACGACCGCGTAGCCGCGCGGGACGTAGTAGTTGTCGAGGCGTGCCGGGCAGGTCGGCGCGCGGGCCGCGCTTGGCCTTGCGTGCCGTGCGCCCGGCGCGCGAGGTCTCGGCGCGGCGCTGTGCGCTCGCCGTCGCCCGCTGCTCCTGCGGCAGCGTAGTCGAAGTCGACGTCGTGGTTGGCACGGGCTCGCCCGTGTCGCCGCGGTACGGGCTGTGCTCGAACACGACCGGCACCTTGTGGCCGTCGCTCCTGCGCCTCGCACGGGCGGCTGATCCGCAGCCGGATCAGGTCCTTGGCGCCGTCGCGGTCGGAGTCGACCTCGGACTCGACCCAGACGACCTCCTCGATCGCCTGCGCGAAGTCGAACTGCGGCTTGGTGGCGCCGTCCTCGAACTGCAGCCAGGACGGCGGAGACTGCGCTGCGGCGGGCGCGGCGAGGCCGAAGAACGCCGCGACGACCGCGAGCGCGGCGAAGCGATGACGCATGAGACAACCCCCTGTCGTGGGCCGCGCCTCCCAGCACGGCAATGGGGGAACCCTAGCGCGGGGAGGAGCAGGGACCACGGTGGCCCTGGACCGTCGTCCCGCGGCCCGGCGGGCTCGTGACGCTGAGCCGGCCACCGTGCGCCCGCACGCGATCGCCGAGGCCGCGGAGGCCGGATCCGGCGCCGGGGTCGGCGCCGCCGACGCCGTCGTCGGCGACCTCGATGACGATGTGATCGCGCTCGCGCGAGACGTCGACGCGTGCGGCCGCGGCCGCGGCGTGCTTCGCGACGTTGGTCAAGGCCTCCGAGATTAGGTAGTAGGCGGCGACCTCGACCGCGGCGGGCGGACGCCGGTCGAGCCGGACGACGAGCCGCACCGGCAGCGGCGCGCGTGCCGCCAGCGAGCGCAGCGCGACACCGAGGCCGTGGTCGCCGAGGACGGCCGGATGGAGCCCCTGCGCGAGGTCGCGAAGCTCGCGCAGGGCTTCGGCGAGCTCGTCCTGCGCGCTGGCGAGCGCGCGCGCCGTCTGCGTGTCCGGCGCCGAGCGCAGGGCGAGCAGGCGGAGCTGCATGGCGATGGCGACCAGCCGCTGCTGGGCGCCGTCGTGGAGGTCGCGCTCGAGGCGACGGCGCTCGGCGTCGGCTGCGCTCTCCACCGCGATGGCGCTGCAGCGGGTAGCAGCATCCCGGGCTGCGCTTCGACCCGGCCGGCGAGAGTGCCCGTCGCCGAAGCGGGGCCGTGTCGTCGCTGTCGCTTCGTTCATGCCTCCAGCCTGCGGCAAGGCGTCCGCGCAGACATCGGGGAGGCTCCCTGAACCGGCCCCCTGAGCCGCGCCGCGCTAAGGGCTCGTCGTGCGCTCGACGGCGCGCGCGACCTCGACCCGGGAGGAGGTCCCGAGCTTGGCGAAGATGTTCCTGAGGTGCGATTCGACGGTCTTCTCGCTCAGGAAGAGCTCCGCCGCCATCTCCCGGTTGGTCTTGCGGGCCGTGACCAGGTCGGCGACCTCGCGCTCGCGGCGCGACAGCGACTCGAGCCCGCCGCCGGCGGCGCCGGACGGGCCCCACACCTGCTCCGCGGAGCGCAGCAGCGGCACCGCCCGCCGGCGTTCGCCGTCCGCGGCGAGCGCCCGCCCGGCGAGGGCCTGCGAGCGGGCCGCCTCGAGCGGCGCCCCGGCGCTCCGCGCGGTCTCGGCCGCCGCCAGCGCGAGGGCCGCGGAGCGGCGTCGAGCTGCTCGAGCTCGGACCGCCGCCCCACGATCGGATCGGCCGGGGCGGCAACGGACGTGGCGCGAGCATACGCCCGCCGATCCGTCCCCGGGGGATACCTCCGGGGCCCGGTTCAGGGACGGCCCCTGATGATCGCGGCGCCGTGCAGCACGTGCCGCCGATCGGGCCGATAGCGCTCGTCTGCCTCGCCGCGGCCGGCGTGCTGATCGAGCGTCGCCACGCCGTGCGGGCGGGCGGCCGGGTGCCGCTTACGGCGACGGCCTGACCAGCGGGTCCGCCGGATCGCGCTCGTCGACGCCGTGGGGCGAGCCGAGCTCGGCGAGCTTGTCCAGGAAGGGGACGGCGTCGAAGGCCTCGGGCCCGAGCACGCCGGTCCCCGACCAGGCCCCGCTCGCGAGCAGCTCGAGCGCCGCGACCGGGTTGATCGCGGTCTGCCACACGACGGCCTGGGCGCCGTCGGTCCGCATCGTCGTCTCGTTGTCGGCCACGTGGTAGAGGTAGGTCGCCCGCGGCCGGCCGTCCTTGCCCGTGCCGGTCACGAGCGTGCCGGCGCAGGTGCGGCCGGTCATCCGGTCGCCGAGCGTGGCGGGGTCGGGCAGCGCCGCCGCGACGACGTCCCGCGGCGCGACCTTGACGCCGCGCACGTCCAGCGGCTCGGTCGAGTCGAGGCCGAGCAGGTTCAGCGTGCGCAGCACGCCGATGAACTCCTCGCCGAGCCCGTACTTGAAGGTGACGCGGTCGCACTCGACGTGTCGCGGGATCAGCACGACCTCCTCGTGCTCGACGTTCACGCACTCGACGGGCCCGATGCCCTCGGGGAACTCGAACACCTCCGGCTCCGAGAACGGGGCCGTGGTGTAGAAGCCGCGCTCGCGCTCCCAGATCAGCGGCGGGTTCAGGCACTCCTCGATCGTGGTCCAGATCGAGAACGTCGGGGCGAACGCGTGGCCCTCGACGGCCAGGTCGGCGCCGTCGCGCACGCCGACCTCGTCGATCGCCGAGAACAGGTGGTCCTGCGCGTAGCGGGCGAAGACGTCGGAGAGCCCGGGCTCGACGCCGATGCCGACGAGCGCCAGCAGGCCGGCCTGCTCCCACGCGCCCGCGGCGGCGAACTGCTCGTCGCCGAGCATGACGCCGGTCTGCTCGTAGGGCTTCTCCGGGTGGCGCCGCGAGAGCGTCATCGCCATGTCGAGGTAGGTGCAGCGTGCCTCGAGCGCCGCCTCGAAGATCGGCGGGTTCAGCCGCGGGTCGCACGCGTTGAGGATCACGTCGGCGCGCTCGGCGCGGGCCAGCTCGACGATCGCCCGGCGGTCGCTCGCGTCGATGCCGGCCGCCGCGAAGCGACCGTCGTCGAGCCCGGTGATCGCGGCGCGGGCGCGCTCCGGGTCGAGGTCCGCGAGGACCATGTGGTCGAAGAAGTCGCGGCGGCGGGCGATGGCGGCGAAGGCCGCTCCGACGCCGCCGGCGCCGAGGACGAGGATGCGCATGGGCGCGGGAGCCTATCCGCGTGCGAGCGCGTGGTACTCGGGGTTGGGGATCTGCCCCGTCGCGAGTGCCAGCCGGTTGGTGAAGTTGTACATCGCCGCGACCTCGATCACGTCCCAGGCGTCGTGCTCGGAGAGGCCGGCGGCGCGCAGCGCCTCGAGGTCGGCCTCGGTGTTCTCGACCGGCCTGAGCGTGAGCTTCTCGGCGAACGCGCAGATCTCGCGCTGGCGCTCGGTGAGCCCGTCGGCGCGGCGCCAGTCGAGCGTGATCCGGTCGGCCATCACGGGGTCGCCCCACGCCTCGCGCAGCGCCGCGCCGTGGGCGACGAGGCAGTACAGGCAGCCGTTGGCCATCGAGACGACGACCGCGATCATCTCGCGCTCCGCGGCGCTCAGGCCGGGCGTCTCCTCGTGCAGCAGCCGGAAGTGCGAGAACCACGCCGACAGCCGCTCGGGGCGGTACGCGTACGTGCGGAAGACGTTCGGCACGAAGCCGATCCGCTCGCGCGCGGCGCGGAAGAGCCCCTGCAGCTCCTCGGGGAGCTCGGACTCCTCCGGGACCGGGAACCAGGAGATGCGATCGGTGGCGGGGGCGGCGTCCATGCCGCCCTTTGTACCGCCTCCCGGGTTCAGCCCGCCAGCCCGGCCCGCTCGCGCAGCGAGCCCGCGATCTCGCGGATCTCCTCGGGCGAGTAGCCCGGGGCGAACACCGCCGGCTGCGGCGGCAGGTCGTTGGGCTCGGCGCCCTCGGGCGGGTCGTCGACGAACTCGAGCTCCTCGCCCGTCTCGGGGTGCGGGCCCGTGAAGACGGCCCTCGCCTCGGCGTAGTCCGCGCCCGAGAAGTGGTAGAGCCGCTTGTGGTCGCCGCGCTCGATGTGCGGCTGGCACTCGGGGATCTTGTCGGTGGGGATCCGCGGGGACGGGAAGAGCTTCCTGAGGTCGGCCCCCGTGAGCTTCTCGACCGCCCGCGCGTAGGCGACCTGGTGCACGCCGCCGCGCACGAGCAGGTAGCCCGTCAGCGCGCGCGCCGCCGGGTGATCGACCATCTCGTAGACCTTGAGCTTGTTGTTGCGCGCACCCGTCTCGAGGAAGAAGTTGTGCGTGAGGTCCTCGATCAGGTCGCCGGAGGAGAAGACGTAGTCGCCGCTCCACGGGAGGCCGCGCGAGTCCTGCGGGAGCGCTCCCAGGCCGCCTTGGATGAAGTGCTGCTTGTTGGGCAGCGTGCGGGCGGCGGCGAGCGTGGTGTCGGGCCCCTGCTCGTCGCCGCAGCCGGTCAGCATCGTGTTGATCGCCGCGGCCACGAGCTCGATGTGGCCGTACTCCTCCGCGGCGATGTTCGCGAGCAGATCGTAGAACGGCCGCGCGCCGGCGCGGTCGCGGAAGTTGAACGACTGGAACGTGTAGTTCATCAGCGTCGACAGCTCGCCGAAGCGCCCGCCCATCAGCTCCTGGACGGCCTCGGCGCCGGCGGGATCGGGGTCGGACGGCGGCGGCAGCTCGGTCTGCAGACGATCGATGCGCAGGATCATGCGGGGGGCCTCCCTGGCTGGCTGGAGCCAGTCGGCTACCCGGTGGGCTCGCTCAGGATCTTCGCCTGTCGGATATCTGCCCGTGTGACACCGACCGGCACCGCGAGCCGGGTCGGCGTGCTGCGCCCGCGCAGCCGCAGCTCGCCGTCGAAGCGCCACCGCGCCGCCTCCGAGCGCCCGGCGCCCTCGAGCGCGGCGGCGGAGGCCAGCATCCGGCCCGGCCGGCGCTTGGCGGCGTCGCTGAGGCGGGCGGCCTCGTTGACCGCGTCGCCGACGACGGTGTACTCGAACCGCGTCTCGGCACCCAGCCAGCCGGCCACGACCGTGCCCGAGGCGACGCCGACGGCCGCCTCCAGCCCGCCGTCGAGCTTGCCCACTGCGCGCTGCAGCTCGCGCGCCGCGGCGAGCGCGTGGCCCGCATGGTCCTCCAGCGCCACCGGGGCGCCGAAGACGCACAGCGCCGCGTCGCCCTCGAACTTGTTCACGAGCCCGCCGTGGGCGTCGACGACCTCGACGACCGCGGCGAAGAAGTCGTTGAGCAGCGCCACCACCCGCTCGGGCGCCTCGCGCTCGGCGAGCGCGGTCGAGCCGATCACGTCCACGTAGAGCGCGGAGATCTCGGCGCGCCGGCCGCCGAGCTCGGCGCCCTGCTCGAGCGCCGCGCGCGCGACGTCCGGGCCGACCTGGCGGCCGTAGAGGTCGCGCAGCCGCTCGCGCTCGCGCAGCCCGCCCACCATCGCGTTGAAGCCGGACTGCAGGCGGCCGACCTCGCTGCCGTCGTCGACGGTCACCGATGCGTCGAGGTCGCCGGCCGCGACGTCGTCGACGGCGCGCCGCAGCGCGCGGATCGGGCGCGTCACCGCCGCCGTGGCGAGCTTCGTCGCCACGAGCCCGGTCACCAGCGCCATGCCGGCGGCGAACAGCGTCGGCGCCACGAGCGCATCGGAGTCCTCGACCTCTCGGCTCACCGGGACGAGCGCGAGCATGAGGATGGGCACGCCCGAGCAGAGCACCCACGTCAGCACCAGGCGCGGGCCGATCCCGAGCGAGGGCACGTCGTGCGGGGCGCCGGGGGCGAGCGCGAGGGCGACGGCCGGGCGCATCAGCCACTCCACCGCCAGGTAGACCGCGGCCGTGGCGGTCAGCCCGGCGAGCGCGGAGCCGACGGCCACCTCGGTGGCCATCGCCACGGAGGCCGTCAGCTCGGCGGTGCCGAAGATCGCGATGCCCAGCGCCCAGCGGACCGCCGTCATGCGGGCGTAGCGGGCGGGCAGCGCGAGCACCGTGCGGCACTGCTCGGGCGAGGGCGGGCCGCCGCCCGCCAGCCAGGTGCCGATGTCCTCGAACCAGGGCGGGCGGTGCGGTACGCGCTCAGCCCGGCGACCGTGTTGTAGAGCGTCACGGCGCCGAACCCGACCCACAGGTCGGCGAGGATGCCGGCCGCGTCCCGCGACGGGTAGACGACGAGCATGTAGACCGCGAGGCTGAGCGCCCCGGCCAGGTTGATCAGGAACCCCGCCGCCGTCACGCGGCGCCGGAGCGTGTACTCGAGGTCGCGCCGACCCTCCATCGGGCCATTGTCGCGTGCGTTCGGCGACAGCGGACCCGGAGCCTGTGCGATGCGTCACGGTGTTCTGACACTTCCGGACGCGCGGCCTTGCCTCTGCCGGATGGGTGACTATCCTGCCCCGTTCGTTCCGGAGCGCCCTTGGGGAGGAGGCTTGGAGCGGCAGGGGAAGCGACGCCTCGGGAGGGCGGAACATGAGAATCAGGACCGGGCTCGCGGGCCTTGCGCTCGCTGCTTCGATCACGGGTGCCGGCGCGCTCACGGCGACCGCTGCGCCACCGGACGGCGACACCGGCGCGTCACAGGCCGCCGTCGTCGACGAGCTGCCCAACGCGGCCGAGGAGAAGCGCCGGGCGCTGCGCGAGGTGGCGCTCAAGCAGGTCATCTCGGGCAAGGCGAAGCCGACCAGGCGCGGCGCCAGCACCGTCGTCAAGCTCGGGTCGAAGGCTCCCGGCGGGGAGGACCAGTACGTCGAGCTCGCGCGCGAGAAGACCGACAAGATCTTCGTCGTCCTCGCCGAGTTCGGCGACGAGCGGCATCCGAGCTACCCCGACCAGGACACCGACAAGGACATTCCTGGCCCGGCGACGTTCAACGGGCCGCTGCACAACCGGATCCCGGCGCCCGACCGGTCGAAGGACAACTCGACGATCTGGCAGGCCGACTACAACCGCCAGCACTTCGAGCAGATGTACTTCGGCGAGGGCGAGGGCGTGGAGTCCGTGAAGACGTACTTCGAGCGCCAGTCCTCGGGGCGCTACAGCGTCGAGGGCCTGGTCACCGACTGGGTCAAGGTGCGATACAACGAGGCCCGCTACGGCCGCAGCGACGGCTACCCGTGCGCCGACAACGTGTGCTCGAACACCTGGTCGCTGATCAGGGACGCCGTCGACACGTGGGTCGCCGACCAGAAGGCCGCCGGCCGGACGGACGCGCAGATCAAGGCCGACCTGGCGTCGTATGACACGTGGGACCGCAACGACTACGATGACGACGGCAACTTCAACGAGGCCGACGGCTACATCGACCACTTCCAGATCGTCCACTCCGGCGGCGACCAGGCCGACGGCGACCCCCAGCAGGGCGAGGACGCGATCTGGTCGCACCGCTGGAAGGCCTACCAGGGGGACATCGGGAGGACCGGCCCCGCCTTCAACAGGGACGGTGGCACCCAGATCGGTGAGACCGGCCTGTGGATCGCCGACTACACGATCCAGCCCGAGAACGGCGGCCTGTCCGTGTTCGCGCACGAGTACGGCCATGACCTCGGCCTGCCCGACCACTACGGCCCGACGGACAACGCCGTCAACTGGTGGACGCTGATGGGTCAGTCGCGCGCCTCTGCGCCTCAGGACCAGGGCATCGGCACGCGTCCCGCCGACCTCGGCGCCTGGGACAAGCTCCAGCTCGGCTGGCTCGACTACGAGGTCGTGCCCGCGGGCACGACGCGGACGCTCGAGCTCGGCCCACACGAGTACAACTCGGCCAAGGCGCAGGGCGTCGTCGTGCCGCTCGGCAAGACGCGCCCCGTGGTCACGAACTACGGCAAGCCGACCTCCGGCGTGAATCAGTGGTGGTCCGGCCAGGGCGACAACTACCTGTCCAGCCTCACCCGCCAGGTGACGCTCGGCACCGGCACGTCGACGCTGACGTTCAACGCCCACTGGAACATCGAGGACTGCGGCACGACCGCGTGCGACTACGCGTTCGTGCAGGTCGACGACGGCACGGGCTTCAAGTCGATCCCGGGCTCGATCACCACGGCCGCGGAGGGCAACGGCATCGACGGCGAGAGCGACGGCTGGGTCCCGGCCACGTTCGACCTGTCCGCGTTCGCCGGCAAGACGGTCAAGCTGCGGCTGCACTACCGCACCGACCCGGCCGTGCAGGGCGCCGACGAGAAGGCGGCGTCGGGCCTGTTCGCCGACGACATCGTCGTCACCTCGGGCGGCCAGACCGTGTTCACCGACGACGCCGAGAAGGGCGACAACGGCTGGACGCGCGACGGCTTCCGCACGGTCGGCGAGTCCTCGTCCGTGCTGGTCGACCACTACTACGTGGCCTCGAACCGCCAGTACGTCTCCTACGACAAGTACCTCCAGACCGGGCCGTACAACTTCGGCTTCCCGCGACCGCCCCGACTGGGTCGAGCACTTCCCGTACCAGAACGGGCTGCTCGTCTCCTACTGGGACACGAAGTACTCGGACAACAACACCGTCGAGCACCCCGGCGAGGGCGAGATCCTGCCGATCGACTCGCACCCGCAGCCGATCTACCGGCTCGACGGCAAGCCGTGGCGCGGCCGGATCCAGACCTACGACGCGCCGTTCGGGCTCGAGAAGGCCGACTCGTTCACCCTGCACGCGCAGGAGACCGGGCAGGCCAGCTACATCCGCGGCCAGGCGGCGCAGCCGGTGTTCGACGACCGCCGCTCCTACTGGAACGCGGTGCAGCCGGCCGTCGGCGTGAAGGTCCCGAACGCCGGCGTGCGGATGGAGGTCCGGAGCGCGTCCGGCACCTCGATGAAGGTGCGGATCAGCTCGACGAAGTAAGCGCGGGGCGCGGGCCGGGAGTGCGACCTTCCGGCCCGCGCGCTGCCTGACGGCGCGACGCGGGTAGAGCGTGGATGATGCGGCGATGACCGCCACCACACCGACCCACGTCCAGAGCACGCGCGCGCCCGCGCCGGCGATGAAGTGGTGGGGCTGGGGGGACCCGGGCGTCGAGTTCACGCACGAGGACAAGCCCGGCCTGGCTCCCTTCATCCGCGAGGTGCTCGGCGTCGACGTCACGCGCGCGGGCGGCGCGGTCCCCGGCTTCGAGGCGCTCTCCGTGCCCGACGGGAACCTCCCGGACGCGCTGCGCGCCGCGCTCGAGGCCGTCGCGGAGGTCTCCACGGACGCCCATGATCGCGTCGTGCACGGCCGCGGCAAGAGCCTGCGGGACCTCGTCCGCCAGCGTGGCGGCGAGCTCGGGCGGCTGCCCGACGCCGTGGTGCGCCCCGCCGACGAGGCGGGGGTCGAGGGCGTCGTGCGGGCGGTGCTCGACGCCGACGCGGTCCTGATCCCCTTCGGCGGCGGGACCAGCATCTCCGGCAGCCTCGAGCCGCCGGCGGGCGAGACCCGCCCGGTCGTCTCGCTCGACCTCTCGCGGCTCGCCCGCGTGCTCGACGTCGACCCCGTCTCGCGCCTGGCGCGCGTGCAGGCGGGCGTCCTCGGGCCGGATCTCGAGCGCCAGCTCGCCGAGCGCGGCTGGACGCTGGGGCACTTCCCCGACTCCTTCGCGCACTCCACGCTCGGCGGCTGGATCGCCACGCGCTCCTCGGGGATGCAGTCCGACCGCTACGGCGACATCGCCGACCTCACGCGCGCGGTGCGCGTCGTCACCCCGGCGGGCACGCTGGCCACGCGGCCCGTGCCCGCGACCTCGACGGGCCCGAGCGTGCGCGAGATGGTGCTCGGCAGCGAGGGCCGGCTCGGGGTGATCACCGAAGCCACGGTGCACGTCCGGCGGCTGCCCGCCGAGCGGGTCATCCTCGGGTACCTGTTCCCCTCGTGGGAGGCGTCGCTGGCGGCGATGCGCGACATCGCGGCGAGCGAGGCGAGCCCGTCGGTCACGCGCGTCTCGGACGCCTACGAGACCCGCTTCTCGTTCGCCACCCGCAAGGACCCGACGGTCCTCGACCGGCTCAAGTCGACGGCGCTGCGCACGTACCTCGCGCGCCGCCGCGGCTTCGACGTCGGCGAGATGTGCCTGTCGTTCATCGGCTACGAGGGCACCGAGAGCCACGCCGCCGCCCAGCGCAAGCTGACCGGCAAGATCGTCTCGCGCCACGGCGGCCTGTGCATCGGCGCCTCCCCCGGCGAGCTCTACGACCAGAAGAAGTTCGACACGCCCTACATCCGCGACTTCCTGCTCGACCGCGGGACGCTCGCCGACGTGTCCGAGACGTCAGCACCGTGGAGCGCGCTGAAGCCGCTCTACGACGCGGTGACGACCGCCGCGCACGCCGCCTTCGCGGAGCTGCGCGTCCAGGGCTACGTCATGTGCCACCTGTCGCACTCCTACCACGCCGGCGCGTGCCTGTACTTCACCTTCGCGTTCGAGCCGCGCGTCGGGCGGCGAGCCGCTCGAGCAGTACGCGCGCGTGAAGTCGGCGATCCAGCAGGCGTTCGTCGACAACGGCGCCACGCTCTCCCATCACCACGCGGTCGGCACCGAGCACGCGCAGTGGCTCGAGCAGGACCTCTCCGCGCCGGGCACCGCGATGCTGCGGGCGCTGTTCGACGGCGTCGACCCCGGCCGCAACCTCAACCCCGGGAAGATCGTGTGACCCGCGACGTGGCGTGGGCGCGGAGCGCGCCGGCGGTGGCCGTGCGCGAGCTGCTCCTCGGCGCCGTCTTCAGGCCGCTGATCGCGCTCTACGCCCGCCGCACGGTGCGCGGGCACGAGCACCTCGAGGGACTCGCGGGGCCCGTCCTGTTCGTGGCCAACCACGCGAGCCACATGGACACCCCGCTGCTGCTGCGGGCGCTGCCGGGGCGCTTCCGGCGCCGGACCGCCGTGGCGGCCGCGGCCGACTACTTCTACGACAGCGCGGTGATGGCGCACGCGGTGTCGCTGGCCTTCAACACCGTGCCGGTCGAGCGCAACGAGGCGGGCGCGTCGGGCGCGTCGGAGCTCGAGACGCTGCTCGGCCGCGGCTGGAGCCTCGTGATCTACGCCGAGGGGACGCGCTCGCGCGACGGCACGGTCGCGCGCCTGCGCGGCGGCGCCGCGCTGCTCGCCGCGCAGCGCGGGCTGCCGATCGTGCCCGTGCACGTCTCGGGCACGCACGCCACGATGCCGGTCGGGCGCGGCTGGATGCGGCGCGCGCCGGGGCTGCGGCGGCGCCCGGTCGGGGTCGCGTTCGGGCCGCCGATCCTCCCGGATCCGTCCCTGCACCGGACCGAGGTGATGGAGCGCGTGCGGCGCTTCCTCGCCTCGGAGGGCGCGGAGACCACTCCCGACAAGCGCGCCCAGCGGCTGCAGGACCGCTCGCCGGCATAGCCATGACGCAGGTGTTCCTGACCGGGGGCAGCGGCTTCATCGGCGGCGCGCTGTGCGCCCGCCTGGTCGAAGGCGGCGACGCGGTGCGCGCGCTCGCGCGCTCCCCGCTGGCCGCCGAGCGGGTCGCCGCCCGCGGGGCGGAGCCGTGGGAGGGCCACGTGCTCGACGAGGACCGGCTCGCGGCCGGGATGGCCGGCTGCGCGGTCGCCTACCACGTCGCGGGCGTCAACACCCACTGCCCGGACGACCCCGACTGGCTGATGCGCGTCAACGTCGCCGGCACCGAGACGGTCGTGCGCGCGGCCGCGCGCGCGGGCGTGCGGCGCGTGGTGATGACCTCGTCCGCCGCCTCGCTCGGCGAGCCGCAGGGCACCGTCGGCACGGAGGAGACCGCGCACCGCGGCTCCTACCTGTCGGTGTACGACCGCTCCAAGCACGAGGGCGAGCTGGCGGCGTTCGCCGCGGGCGAGCGGCTCGGCGTCGAGGTCGTGACGCTCAACCCGTCCTCCGTCCAGGGCCCGGGGCGCGCGAGCGGCAACGGCAAGCTGATCATCGACTACCTCAACGGCAAGCTGCCGGCCTTCGTCGACGTGCCCGTCAGCGTCGTCGACGTCGCCGACGTGGCCGAGGCGCACCGGCTCGCCGCCGAGCGCGGGCGGCCCGGCGCGCGCTACGTGCTCAACGGCGCGACGATCCCGTCACCGCAGGCGCTCGAGCTCGTGGCCGACCTCTCCGGCGTGCGCGAGCGCGTACGGCTCGTGCCGCCCGTGCTCGCGCGCTCGGTCGCCGCGGTGGCCGAGGGCGCCGCCCGCGCGCGCGGCCGCACGAGCTCGCTGTGCCGGGCGCGGGTCCGCACCATCCTGCACGGGCACCGCTACGACGGCTCGCGGGCCACCATCGAGCTCGGCTTGGACTACACGCCGCTGGCCGACACGTTCACGCGCACGATCGACTGGGCGGTCGCCGAGGGGCTCGTCACGCGGCCGCTGCCGCGGCGAAGCGCGGGCTGAGGAACGGCCGCGCGCGACAACGACCCGCTCGACCGGGCGCCGGGCGCCCGGTTGAGTTGGGCCGTGCAGTTCGTCGCGCCCGCCGAGCACTACGACCGCTTCATGGGCCGCTACGCGCCTGCGCTCGCCGTCGAGCTTGCGGACGCGGCAGGGATCGAAGCCGGGACGCGGGTGCTCGACGTCGGCTGCGGTCCGGGCGGGCTCACGAGCGAGCTCGTCGCGCGGGTCGGAGCCGACCGGGTCGCCGCGGTCGATCCCGCGCCGCAGTTCGCGGCCGCCTGCCGCCAGCGTCATCCGGGCGCCGACGTGCGCGTCGGGCCCGCCGAGGACCTGCCGTGGGAGGACGGCACGTTCGACGCCGCGCTCGCCCAGCTCGTGCTCGCGTTCATGGCCGACCCCGACGCGGGCGTGCGCGAGATGGCGCGGGTCACCCGGCCGGGCGGCGTCGTGGCCGCCTGCATGTGGGACCTCCACGAGGGCGGGATGACGATGCTCAAGACCTTCTGGACCGCCGTGCGGGCGGTCGTCCCGGACGCGCGCGGGGAGCACCTCCGGCCGGGCACCAGCCGCGGCGACATCGCCGAGCACCTGCGCCGCGCGGGCCTCGAGGACGTGACGGACGGAGCGCTCGGCGCGCACGCGGACTACGCCGGCTTCGACGACTTCTGGGAGCCGTTCACGTTCGCGGTCGGTCCCGCGGGCCAGTACCTGCGCTCGCTCGACCCCGAGCGCCAGGCGACCGTCCGCGAGGGCTGCCGCGCGGCGCTGCCCGCAGACGGGCCGTTCACGCTCCCCGCGCGCGCCTGGTACGCGCGCGGGACCGTGCCGGCCTAGTTGCCGTCGACGTCCTCCTTGGCCTTCTCGGCCTCCTTCTTGGCCTTCTCGTCGGTGTTGCCGGCGGCCTTGTCGGCGTCCTGCGCGGCCTTGCCGGCGTCCTTCTTCGCGGCGTCGTCGGTGGAGCAGCCCGGCGCGGCCGCGGCGAGGAGCGCGGCGACCAGCAGGGCGGGCAGTCGGAGGCGGAGAGAGGTCATGCCGGGCTCGTACCCGTGCCGGAGATGAGCACACCATGCCACGTGCGGGCGATCGCGTCGCGGATCGCGTCGCGGTCGACCCCCGGGGTCTCCATCCACCACAGGACGAGCGCGGCCTGGCCCATGCTGAGCAGCTCGGCCAGCGGCTCGAGCTCGCGCTCGGGCAGCTCGTCGCGGCCCAGCGCGCGGAGCAGCCCGACGAGGGTCGCGCGCGCCCGGGCGTGGACCTCGACGCGGAACGCCTGGATCTCCGCGCCGCCCCCCGTGTCGCGGAACAGCATCCGCCACGCGTACGCATGGGCCTCGACGTAGTCGAGCCACACGTCGACCACCGTGCGCAGGCGCTGCTCGAGCGTGCCCGCCGCCGGGATCGCCGACTCGAAGCCGGCGAGGTCCTCGCGGTGGCGTTCGAGCAGCGCGAGGTAGAGCGCGGTCTTGTCGGCGAAGTGGCGGTACAGGATCGGCTTGGTGACACCGGCGGCGGCCGCGACGTCGACGAGCCGCGTGCCGTCGTAGCCGTGCTCACCGAAGAGACGGCCGGCGGCGTCGACGATCAGGCGCCGGCGCTGCTCCGGAGGGAGTCGCCGTCGTTGATCGGCCTGGGCCATGGTTACCCGAGAGTAGCCGTCATGAGGAGGTGATCCGTGCGGCAGAGCACACAAGTTACCTTTGGGTAGCTTACGTGCTACCTTGGGCGGCATGATCGGCACCGGCAGCACCTCCTCCGAGCGGACCCACGACCCGATCCACCGCGTCGCGATGAGCTTCCAGCACGACGGCGACGCGCTGTGGGTCACCACCTGGCTCGAACCGGGCGGACACCTCCCCGAGCACTTCCACCCCACGCTCACGGAGCGCTGGGAGGTCCTCGACGGCACGGCCGACGTGAAGGTCGACGGCCGCTGGCACCAGCTCACCGCGGCCGACGGACCCGTGCTCGTGGCCCCGGGCGTCCGGCACGAGCTCCGCAACCGCGGCGACCGCCAGGCCCACCTCCGGACCGAGGTCACGCCTCCCGGGCGGCTCGAGGCCTTCCTCACCGAGAGCGCCGCCGCGGCCCGCGAGGGGCTCTACAACGGGCGCAACCTCCCGAGAGGACTGCGCGGCGCGGCGTGGCTGAGCGAGTTCGCCCTGCGCTTCCGCGACGAGACGATCATGTGCTCGCCCCCGCCCGCGGTGCAGCGCGCGCTCCTGCCGCTCGCCGCGCGCCTCACGCGGCGGTACCGCACGCGGCCGGGGTGATGGGCGGTCCCGGGCTCGAACCGGGGACCTCCTGCTTGTAAGGCAGGCGCTCTGACCAGCTGAGCTAACCGCCCGCTCGCCCGGGGACTCTAGTCGGCGCATGCGATCGCGCGGCGGAGTATCACTCCGGTTCGTGGCACGTTGGAGGCTGCTTCTCGTGGTGGTGGCGGGGCTCGCCCCGGCGGTCACCGCGGCCGCGCAGGCGGCCGGCGAAGACGGTGCGCGCACGTCGTCCGCGAAGGCCGCGAAGGGCGCGGTGAAGCTCGTGACGCCGCGCGGGCGCCCCCTGCGGGGTCCGTGGCAGGGGTGGGCGCGACAGGCCCTCATACCGACGGTGACCGGGCGCGTCCGGGTGCGGGTGCAGCGCTGTCCGGCGCTCCCCCGTGCGGCGGGCTGCGTGTACACGAAGCGGCCACGCGCGGTCTTCGTGCGCCCGGGCCTGCGCGACCCGCGCGGCGTGCAGCTGCACGAGCTCGGCCACGTGTACGACCTGACCGTGATGAACAACCGCGACCGCGGCGCCTTCCGGCAGATCATGCGGCGGCGGGCGGCGAAGTGGTGGCGCGGTGCGCACCCGCTTGCGGAACAGTTCGCCGAGGCGTACTCCTGGTGCGCGCGCTACGCGCGGATCGTCTAGTACTCGAGCTACGACCACCGGCCCATCTCGCGCCAGCACCAGCGGGCGTGCCAGCTCGTGCGCGCGGCGGCCGGCGACCGGCGCCGCGCGCGGAAGCCGCCGCGGGTCCCCGTCGTCACGCGGCCGCACGACCCGCCGCCGTTCCTGCCCCCCTGATCGGCGCGGCACGGACGGGGCCGCGGACCCGCCGCTGGGCGGCTGCCATGATGACCGCGATGGACCGCTCGACCGCCTGGCGCGCCGCCCTGCTGATGGCTGCCGCCGTCGCCGTCATCGCCGTCGTGCTCGGCGCGGCGCTCGACGAGTCGTTCTTCCGTTCCTGGGGCTGGCTCGCCGGTCCCGGCGTCTGGGCGGCGTGCGCGCTGCTCGTGGCGCGGGTGCTCCGGCTCCCGGCGGGCTGGACGCTGCTCGGCGCAGCGCTGTCGGGGCTGCCGAGCCTCGTGGCCGTGCTCGCCGACGTGCACTGGGCGGGCACGCCGCTGGCGCTGATCCTGTTCGGGCTCTGGTGCGGCCGGCTCGCCACGCGCGAGCGCGGCGGCGCAGGGTCGCGGGCGGTGACCGCCTGATGGACCTCGGGCTCGACGGCCGGGTCGCGCTCGTCACCGGCGGGTCGAAGGGCATCGGCAAGGCTGTCGCCGCAGCGCTGGCAGCCGAGGGCGCGCGAGTCGCGATCGCCTCCCGCTCGAAGGAGCGCATCGAGGCTGCCGCGTCCGAGATCGGCGCGCGCGGCTACGCCTTCGACTCCGAGGACCTCGACGCGGTCCCGCGCCTGCTCGACGCCGTGCGGTCCGACCTCGGCCCCGTGGACGTCTACGTCGCCAACACGGGCGGCCCGCCCGGCGGCCCGGACCCGCTCGGCTTCACGCGCGAGCAGTGGGAGGCCGCGCACCGCGCGCTCGTCCTCTCGCCGATGGCGTTCCTCGAGCGCCTCCTGCCGGAGATGGCCTCGCGCGGCTGGGGCCGCGTGCTCGCGATCGGCTCGATGGCCGTCAGCGAGCCGATCGACGCGCTCCAGCTCTCCAACGCCCACCGCCCCGGGGTCGTCGCCGCCTTCAAGGTGCTCGCCCGCCGCCACGCCGGCGACGGGGTCACGCTGAACTTCCTCCACCCGGGCCGCATCGCCACGGACCGCGTGATCGGCGACGGCACCCTCGAGGAGGCCCAGGCCGCCGCCCGGGACACCATCCCGGCCCGCCGCCTCGGCTCCCCCGAGGAGATCGCGGCCGCCGCGGTGTTCCTCTGCTCCGCGCCGGCGTCCTACATCACGGGCACGAGCCTGCTGGTGGACGGCGGGCTCACCCGCAGCGTCAGCTAGTACCCCCAAGGGGAATCGAACCCCTGCTACCAGCGTGAAAGGCTGGCGTGCTAACCGCTACACCATGGGGGCGGGCACGGTGGAGTCTAAGCCGACGGCCGCTCGTCGGGCCAGTGACCGTGCTCGTCGAAGTAGCGCCGTGCGGCCTCGTCGGCGTCGCGGTCGTGGCGGCCGGTCGCGATGAAGTACGCGATCATCCCGACCACGCCGATGGCGCCCACCAGCGCGATGATGGACCAGATCGTCTCGGCCATGTGCCCGACATGGTGACGGACCGGAGCGGCTGCAACACTGGCGGGGCGCCTCTAGCTCAATCGGTTAGAGCAACGTCCTTTAAGTCGTGAGATGTCGGTTCGAGTCCGACGGGGCGCACCTCCGCCCCGTCCGGCCTCCTGTGCGAACATACGTTCGTGACAGGCCGGAACCCCTACGCGAAACGCGGTCGCCCCGAGCAGCCGAACGAGAGGGCGATCCTGCGGGTCTGCGCGATCCACGGCGAGGAGCGCCACTACGCGTTCTCCAGCCGCGGGGTGCTGCGCTACCGATGCCGTCGCTGCGTCGGCGAGGCGGTCACACGCCGGCACCGCAAGCTCAAGCAGATCCTCGTGGACGAGTCGGGTGGTGGGTGCGCCGTGTGTGGCTACGACCGCTGCCACGGCAACCTGCACTTCCACCACGTCGACCCGGCGGAGAAGGCGTTCGAGATCCAGATGGGCCTCGGCAAGTCGCTTGCCGCCTACCGCGAGGAAGCGCGCAAATGCGTGTTGGTCTGCGCGAACTGCCATGGCGAGATCGAAGCGGGGCTGATCCCCTCGCCGCCCGCCCGGTCTAAGCTGCAGGCGTGAGCTCTCGGGGGGAGAGCAAGGCGGCACCGGTTCGGCGCCGTCGGCGTACGCCGGAGGCGGCCGAGCGTGAGATCGTGGAGGCGGCGGAGGCGCTGCTGCGGGAGAAGCCGTTCCGGGAGCTGACGGTCGACGACCTGATGCGGCGGACGGGGTTGTCGCGGCCGTCGTTCTACGTGTACTTCCGGGACCGGCACGACCTGGTGCTGAAGGTCGTGGAGCACATCGGCGGTGAGCTGTTCGCGATGTCCGAGCGCTGGTACGAGGGCACGGGCGACGGGCAGACGCTGATCCGCGAGGCGATCGAGGGCGTGGTCGGGGTGTTCGCCGAGCACGGGCCCGTGCTGCGCGCGCTGGCCGACGCGGCCTCGGACGATCCGCGCGTGGAGGCGGCATACCTGGCTGTGATCCAGCGGTTCGTGGATGCGACGGCACGCCACATCGAGGAGGAGATCGCCGCGGGGCGGATCATGCCGCTCGAGCCCGTCCCGACCGCCACCGCGCTGACGTGGATGATGGAGCGCTACCTGCAGCTGCATCTCGGACGCCCGCAGCCCGCGCCGGTCCGGCCGACCGCGGACGCGCTGGCGACGATCTTCTCGCGCGTGCTCTACGGCGTGGCTCAGCCCAGATCGGACTGAAGCCAGGCGTGGAGCAGAGCCGAGCCGCCGGCGAGCGCTGCGGTGCCGGCGATCGCCGGGGTGCTGAGCCCCCGGCGCGAGCGGATGATCGCGACCAGATCGGCGAGGTCGGCGCCGCCGCTGGCGATCAGCCACGCGCGCGGCCCGCGCTTGCGACCGCCGAGCGCCCACAGGGTGCCGAGGCCGAGCGCGAGATCGCGGCCGCCGAGCCCGGAGATCGCGACCTGCGCGCCCGGCTGCTCGCTGACGTCGCCGAGCCAGCGCTTGGCGACCGGTCCGGGGGCGGCGAGGAGGGCGACGCCGATGGCGGCGCGTGTGGCGGCGGCGCCGCGGGCGAGGGGGGCGGGGTCCATGACTGAGGATCTACCCCGAGACGGCCCCTGGATGCGTGCGGTGCGGCACGGTGGCGCGCGGGCGCGACGCCCGCGCGCCCGGCTAGTGCTTGAAGTGGCGGCGGTGGGTGAAGACCATCGAGATGCCGGCGGCGTCCGCCGCCTCGACGACCTCGTGGTCGCGCTTGGAGCCGCCGGGCTGGATGATCGCCGTCACGCCGGCGTCGACGGCGAGCTGCGGCCCGTCGGAGAACGGGAAGAACGCGTCGGAGGCGAGCGCGCCGCCGGTGAGGTCGGTCTCCGTGGCGGCGGCCTTGTCGATCGCGAGCTTGACCGAGTCCACGCGGCTCATCTGGCCCGCGCCGATCCCGACCGAGGCGAGGTCCTTGGCGAGCACGATCGCGTTGGAGCGCACGTGCTTGCAGACCTTCCAGGCGAACAGCATCTCGCCCCACTCGCGCTCGGACGGCTTGCGCTCGGTGACCACCTCCATCTCCGTGCGGTCCTCGAGGTCCATGTCGCGGTCCTGCACGAGCACGCCGCCGAGCACGCGCTTGATGTCGCGCTCGGCGATGTTGATGCGCCGCCGTTCGCCGTCCTCGAGGATCCGCAGGTTCGGCTTGCGCGACAGGATCTCGACCGCCTCGTCGGTGAAGCGGGGCGCGATCACGAGCTCGACGAACTGGTTCGAGAGCGCCTCGGCGACCGGTGCGTCGACCGTGCGATTGACGCAGATGACGCCGCCGAAGGCCGACAGCGGGTCGCACGCGAACGCGCGCTGGTAGGCCTCCAGAGCCGACCCGCCGACCGCGCACCCGCACGGGTTGTTGTGCTTGATGATCGCGCAGGCCGGCAGCTCGAACTCGCCCACGAGCAGGCGCCCGGCGTTGAGGTCCAGCACGTTGTTGAACGACAGCTCCTTGCCGCCGAGCTGGCGCACCATCGAGAGCACGTCCATGCGCGCGCCGACCTGGCGGTAGTAGGCGGCGCGCTGGTGCGGGTTCTCGCCGTAGGCGAGGTCCGTCACCTTCTCGAACGCGTTGAGCATGATCGGCGGGAAGTCGTCGTGCTTCTCGACGAACCAGCGCGAGATCGCGGTGTCGTAGCGGGCGGTGTAGTTGAAGGCCTCCACGGCGAGGCTCTCGCGCGTGGACAGCGAGAGCCGCCCCTCGGACTCCGAGAGCTCCTGCAGGACCGCGTCGTAGCTCTCCGGTTTGACGACGACCGCCGAGAAGGCGAAGTTCTTCGCCGCCGCGCGGATCATCGTCGGACCGCCGATGTCGATGTTCTCGATCACCTCGTGCTCCGTGACCCCGCGGCGGGCGGCCGTGGCCTCGAACGGATAGAGGTTCACGCACACGAGGTCGACGAACTCGACGTCGTGCTCGCGAGCCGCCTCCATGTGCCGCGAGTCGTCGCGCAGCGCCAGCAGCCCCGCGTAGAGGCGCGGATGGAGCGTCTTGACGCGCCCGCCCATGATCTCCGGGAAGCCCGTGAAGTCCTCGATCGGGCGGACCTCGAGACCGGCCTCCTGCAGCGCGGACGCGGTCCCGCCGGTGGAGACGAGCTCGACGCCGAGGTCGGCCAGCCCGCGCGCGAAGTCCACGATGCCGGTCTTGTCGGAGACCGACAGCACGGCGCGCGCGATGCGGACCTCGCCTGGCTGCGTCACGCCGTCCCTCGCATGCGGTGCCGGAAGATACGTCACCGCGCCACCAGGACGCGGCGCGGATGGCCCGGGTCGAACGTGACGGCGCCGCGGGCGATCAGCGCGACCGCCTCGCACAGCAGGTCGTGCTCGAGCGGGCGCAGGGCGTCGCGCACCTCGGCCGCCTCCGTCGCGCCCGGCAGCTCGACCGCGCGCTGGGCGATGATCCGCCCCGTGTCGACGCCCTCGTCGACGAAGTGCACGGTGACGCCGAAGACCTTCACGCCGTACTCGAGACCCTGCTCGATCGCGCCGATCCCGGGGAACGCGGGCAGCAGGGCCGGGTGGACGTTGATCACGCGCGAGGGGAAGCGCGCGAGGAACCCCGGGTCGAGCAGCTGCATGTAGCCCGCGAGCACGACCAGCTCGACGCCCAGGCCCTCGAGCCAGCCGGCCATCGCGTGGTCGCGCGCCGGGCGGTCCGCGAACGCGGCGCGCTCGAACACCTCCGCCGCCACGCCGGCGCCGCGCGCGCGCTCGAGCGCCTGCGCCCCGGGCTTGTCGGAGGCGACCCCGACGACCTCGACGTTCTCGCGCCCATGAAGTCGGTCGAAGATCGCCTGCAGGTTGGTGCCGGCGCCCGAAGCGAGGACGCCGACCCTCACGCGACCTCGAGCTTCGGGAAGCGCCCGCCGGTCGAGCGCAGCGTGCCGGCGGCGAGCAGCGCGTCCACGCGCTCGAGCACCGCGTCGGCGCGCAGGTGGCCGTAGGCGCCGTAGTGCGGCAGCCCGTCGTAGGAGTACTTGGCCACGACCTTGGAGCGCCCGCCGCGCAGCACCTCGACGGCGCGCGTGCGCCCCACCTCGGGCTGCGCCGCCGAGACCGTCTCGAGGATCGCCTCGTCGAGGTCCGCCACGGCGCCCGCGGCGACCGGCCGCTGGGCGAGCTGGCGCGGCGCGCCGGATGGTCGCGCCCGCCGCGGCTCGGGGATCGCCGGGCGCAGCGAGGGATCGCAGACGTCGCAGCACGGGCCGGCCGGGGCGGGCTCCGAGCGATCGCCGAAGTGGCGCAGGATCCCCTCGCGGCGGCAGCGGTCGCCCTCGACCCACGCCCACACGGAGCGGTATTGGCGCCAGCGCGCCTTCGTGCCCTCCTGGGCCGCGGTGCGGCAGCGCGCGAGCGCGCGGCCGTCCCACTCGCCGGCCAGCCGACCCACCACGCGGTCGGGCGCCGACGGCGCCGGCTGGACGATGCCCGTGCGCGCGAGGTGGCCGACGATCGCGCGGACCTTCTCCTCCTCGCCGCCGGCCAGCGCCGCCAGCTGCCCCGCCGGGACGTCGTAGCGCGCCAGCGCGCCTGGCGCGGCATCTCGCAGCGGCTCGGCCGAGCCCACGATCGCGCGCGCGACGGCCTTCAGGTCGGCGTCGGAGACCGCCGAGCGCTCGATGAAGAACACGTGCAGGCCCTTGTCGCGCCCCGTCGCGAACAGCAGGCAGCGGGCCGGCTGCCCGTCGCGGCCCGCGCGGCCGGCCTCCTGGTAGTACGCCTCCACCGAGGCCGGGACGCTCTCGTGGCAGACCGTCCGCACGTCTGACTTGTCGACGCCCATGCCGAACGCGTTGGTGGCCACCACGAGCGGCACCTCCCCGGACATGAAGCGCCGCTGCGCCTCCGAGCGCTCCTCGCGGCCGAGCCCGGCGTGGTAGGCGATCGTCTCCACAGCGAGCTCCGAACCGAGCCGTCGCGCCAGCCGGTCGCACTCCGCGCGCGTGCCCGCGTAGACGATCCCCGGCAGCGCGCCGGGCTCGCCGAGCGCGACCGCGATGCCGCGGTGGACCGCCTCCTTGGTCGCGCACGGGACGACCGCGAACGACAGGTTCGGCCGGTCGAACCCCGTCGCCACCCGCACGGGCTCGCGCAGCCCGAGCCGCTGCACGATGTCCGCCGCCACCTGCGGCGTGGCGGTCGCGGTCGACGCCGCGATCGCCTTCGCGCCGAGCCAGCGCGCCGCGTCCGCGAGCCGGAAGTAGTCCGGGCGGAAGTCGTGCCCCCACTGGGAGACGCAGTGCGCCTCGTCCACGACGAAGAGCCCGATGTCCGCGTGGCGGATGCGCTCCAGGAACCCCGGCGAGGCGAACCGCTCCGGCGCGACGTAGAGCAGCCGCACGTGCCCCGCGACCGCGCGCTCGACCGCCCGCCGGTTCGTCCCCGCGTCCTGCTGGCCGTTGACGAGCGCCACCCGGCCCGGGGCCACGCGCTCGACCGCCTCGACCTGGTCCTGCATGAGCGACACGAGCGGCGAGACCACGAGGGTCAGGTCCGTGCGCATCAGCGCCGGCAGCTGGTAGCAGAGCGACTTGCCCGAGCCCGTGGGCATCACCACCAGCACGTCGCGCCCGGCCAAGCCGGCCTCGACCGCCTCGCGCTGGCCCGGCCGGAAGGCCTCGAACCCGAACAGCTCGCGCAGCGCCGCGCCCGGATCCGCGGCGCGCGCGACCGGTTCCGGCGGCGGCGGGCCCAGGCCCGGGAGGGCGACGTTGTCCACCAGGGATGACACGGACGGGCGACCATACCGCCGCCTCCGGAGGGTAAACCGGTCTTGCGGGATTTGCGGCGAAGTCGTCGCGAAGGCGCGCGCCGGCGCGGCTAGGCCCGCGCGAGCGGGAGCGCGTGCTCGAACGCGTCCTTGGCCTGCGCGGCGGCCGTCCCGGCCAGCGGGTAGTCGCCGGAGAAGCACGCGTCGCAGTGCGAGTCGCGCGACCCCTGGATCGCCTCGTAGACGCCTTCGAGCGAGAGGTAGGCCAGCGAGTCGCAGCCCAGCTCGGCGGCGATCTCCGGCACGGTGCGGCCGTGGGCCACCATCTCCTCGCGCGTGGACATGTCGACGCCGTAGTGGCAGGGATGGCGGACGGGCGGTGCCGAGATCCGCATGTGCACCTCGAGCGCACCCGCGTCGCGCAGCATCTGCACGATCTGGCGCGTCGTGTTGCCGCGCACGATCGTGTCGTCGACGACCACGATCCGCTTGCCGCCGATGACCTCGGGCAGCGGGTTGAACTTCATCCGCAGGCCGTGCTTGCGCAGCTCCTGCCCCGGCTGGATGAACGTGCGCGCGACGTAGCGGTTCTTGATCAGGCCGTCGTCCTGCGGCAGCCCGCTGGCGCGCGCGAACCCGCGGGCGGCCGGGTTGCCCGAGTCCGGGACGGGGATCACCAGGTCGGCCTCGACCGGCGCCTCGCGGGCGAGCACCTCGCCCATGCGCCCGCGGGCGACCTGCAGCCGCTGGCCGCCGAGGCGGGAGTCCGGCCGCGCGAAGTAGATGTGCTCGAACACGCACAGCGCGCGGCGCTCGGAGCGCACGGCCTGGCGGACCTGGAGCCCGCCCTCGGTCAGCGAGACGATCTCGCCCGGCTGGACGTCGCGCAGGAACTGCGCGCCGATGATGTCGAAGGCGCAGCTCTCCGAGGCGACGCAGTAGCGGTCGCCGAGCATGCCGATCGACAGCGGCCGCAGGCCGGCGGGGTCGCGGAAGGCGACCACCCGGTCCTTGGTCATCACGACCGTGGAGTACGCGCCCTCGGCGCGCGCGATCACGTCGGCCACGGCGTCCTCGATCGTGTCCGCCTCGTGCGTGGACAGCAGCGCCGCGATCACCTCGGAGTCCGACGTGGAGCGGAAGCCGACCCCCTTCGCGCGCAGCTCGCCGTGCAGCTCGACGGCGTTGATCAGGTTGCCGTTGTGCGCGAGCGCGACCTCGCGGCGATCGGAGCGCCAGACGGGCTGGGTGTTCTCCCACGAGTTCGCGCCCGTGGTCGAGTAGCGCACGTGCCCGATGGCCATGCTGCCCTGGAGCGCGCGTAGCTTCTGCTCGTCGAAGACCTGGCTGACGAGGCCCTGGTCGCGCATGGCCATGATGTGGCCGTTCTGGGAGGCCGCGATGCCGGCCGACTCCTGGCCGCGGTGCTGGAGCGCGTAGAGCGCGAAGTACGACAGCCGGGACACCTCGTGCTCCGGGGCGACGATGCCGAAGACGCCGCACTCTTCACGCGGTCCATCGCGAGCGTCGAGGAAGGCGTTCTCGTGCACGGCCGAAGAGCCACGGTAGCAACGCGCCCGGCGGCCCGACCGCGCTCATGCCGCATGCTGCGGGTTGCGCGCGGCGCCCGGCGGGCGCGGACCCTGCTAGACGGCCGGGCGCACCGGGGCGGCGACGGTGCGCCGCCCCGTCGCGGGTGGCGCATATACCCTGCGACGGACCCCCTGAGGAGAGCTATGTCCGTCAACGTCCCCGTCCAGATCGACCGCCAGCGGATCCGCGAGCTCATCGAGCGCGAGGAGAAGCGGCTCAACGAGGCGACCCCGAGGTCGGGCGAGACCTACAGGCGCGCGCACGAGGTGCTCTCCGGCGGCGTCGCCTCCTCCTACCAGCTGCGCGACCCGTGGCCGATCTATCTGGAGAAGGGCGACGGCCCGCGCGTGTGGGACGTCGACGGCAACGAGTACCTGGACTTCCATAACGGCTTCGGCTCGATGGTCCAGGGCCACGCACACCCCGCGATCGGCCGCGCCCTGCAGGAGCGCTACGCCAACGGCACCCACTTCGCCGCCCCGACCGAGGACGCGATCGTCGTCGCCGAGGACCTGCAGCGCCGCTGGGGCCTCGCCCGCTGGCGCTACACCAACTCAGGCTCGGAGTCCACGATGGACGCCATCCGGATCGCGCGCGCCTACACGGGCCGCGACACCGTGATGAAGATCTTCGGCTCCTACCACGGCCACCACGACACGGTGATGGTCTCCATCGGGATCGAGTACGACAAGATCGGCGACCGCGAGAACCTCGCCTCGCTCCCCTACGGCGCCGGCATCCCGCAGGCCGTCGCGGAGATGACGATCGCCGTCCCGTTCAACGACGCGGGCGCGATGGAGCGCCGTATCGAGCGCCTCGACGCGGAGGGCCGCAAGCCCGCCTGCGTGATCATGGAGGCGGCGATGATGAACCTCGGGGTCGTGCTCCCCGAGGAGGGCTACCTGGCCGAGGTGCGCGACATCTGCACCCGCCACGGCATCGTGCTGATCTTCGACGAGGTCAAGACGGGCCTCGCCATCGCGGCCGGCGGCGCGACGGAGCGCTTCGGCGTGATGCCCGACATGGTGACGCTGGCCAAGGCGCTCGGCGGCGGCGTGCCGACCGGCGCGATCGGCGGCAACGAGGAGGTCATGAGCGTCGTCGAGGACGGCTCGGTCTACCAGGTCGGCACCTACAACGGGAATCCGCTCGGCATGGCCGCCGTACGCGGCGAACCTGCTCGAGGTGCTCACCCCGGACGCCTACGAGCACCTCGACCGCCTCAACGACCGGATCCTCGCCGGCTGCGAGGAGGTCATCCGCAAGCACAACTTCTCGGGCTACGCCGTCGGCGTCGGCTCGAAGGGCTGCGTGACCTTCTCGCCCACCAAGATCGTCGACTACGAGTCCTTCAAGGCCAACCAGGACGCCGAGATGTCAGAGCTCGCCTGGCTGTTCAACATGAACCGCGGCATCTTCATGACGCCCGGCCGCGAGGAGGAGTGGACCCTGTCGGTCACCCACCAGGACGCGGACGTGGACCGCTACGTCGCGGTGTTCGAGGAGATGGCCGCCGAGCTAGGCTAACCGCGAGCGGCATGCCTGGCGCAGCCGGCGAGGATCGCGCGCTCCGCGGGCGGCAGGGTGTACGACACGGCGGAGCGGGTCGCCCGTCGGCATGCCGGCGGAGTCGAGCAGGACGGCGAGGGCCGCGTCCGCGGCGATCCGGGCGCGGGCTGAGGCCTCAGCGCGGGCGTTGACCGAGAGCGTGAAGGTGCGCTCGAAGCGCGTACCAGCGGGCATCGCGATGCGCCGCGGTGACGCGGTGCGTCCGGGTGCGACGCGAACTCCATGGTGCGTCTCGATTACCAGTGCCGCGGCGTTCCGGCCGCGGCGTGCGTCGCGAGGCGCGTTGCGCGGGCGGCTAGCGCGCGGCTGTCGAGCGCGAGCGGCCGGCGACGACGCGGCGGCTTCTAGCCGTCAAGTGCACGACCGCGTGTCGTCGCAGCTGCGGCGTCGCGATGTGCCTCGCTCCGGCGCGGCCGTGGCTGTGGGGCCGCATCGTTGCCGAGGTCGCAGATCAGCGCTCGCCGCTGTGGGCCGCGTCAGGCCCGCGTCCTCGCCGCGTCTGAGAGCGGCTCGGGGACATGGGCTCACTCTACCTGGCGTTCGCTGCGTGGCTGGCTAATACGAGCTCGCGGCGCTGTGCGCGCAGAACGGCGATGAAGGCTCGAGGGCGTCCAGGGCACGTCGCCGTACGGATGAGGCCATCGAGGCCATGGCGGGTGCGGCCGGCTCGACGACATCTCGGTCAGCACGCGGGTGATCGTTCGCCGGGCGCGTCGCGGCGCGCGATCGAGCAGCTGGCGCTGTCGCTTCCGCGGCGCGGCCTGGAGCTGCGGGCGGCGGCATCGCACGCAGCGTCGGCGCGCCGGTCGCACGGAACCTGCGGCGCGGCGCGCGAGGTCGCAGCGGCGTGGTGACGCCGGCGCTCTTCGAGCTCCGCCGAGCACCTCGCTCTAGCCGCGAAGACCGCGGCGCGGTCGAATCAGCCCACGGGGGCGGCTGCGGCGAGCAGCCTGCTCGCGCAGCTCTGCCATCTAGCAGCGTCGCGTCCGGAGACCCGGCACCGGCGCGACGTCGGCGGCGCTCGATCCCGAGGAACTTGCGCCCGACTCACGTCGATGTGACCGCCGATCGCGCCGTCGAGCACGACCGACGCGCCCGCCAGCAGCAGGTCCCACCGCCGTTGCTCCTTGCCCCGTGGGTCAGGAGCATCGCGTCCACGCGGACGCTGGCGACGTATGTGACGGCGGTGTCGGGTTCGATGCTCATGTCCGCGAAGACGCGGACACGAGTCAGCTATTCCATCTCGGCTAGTGCAGTAGGTCCGCCAGGCCTCCCGCGTGCGCGCGGGAGAGCTCGGCGAGCGGGACGTCCAGGACGCCCTCGATGCGGAGGGCGTCCCCGCCGACCGTGCCGATGATCCGTGCGGCGCCGCCGAAGCGCGCGAGCGCCTCGCGCGGGCCCGAGACGACGAACGCGCCGGGGCCCTCGCCGAACAGCAGCGCCTCGTCGGCCGGGGCGCCGAAGTCCACCGCCGCGCCGAGCCCGCCGGCGAGGCAGGCCTCGGCGAGCGCGACCGCCAGGCCGCCCTCCGCGACGTCGTGCGCGGAGCGCAGCGCGCCGTCGCGCACGCCCCGGCGGACCGCGGCGTGCAGCGCCCGCAGCGAGCCGAGGTCGGCGGCGGGCAGCTCGCCCGCGACCGCCTCGCCGCGCAGCTTGGCCAGCTCGGAGCCCTCGGCGGCCGGGGACCAGCCCTCGGCGATCAGCGCGATCGCGTCGCCCGCCTGCGGCGAAGCCGAGCCGGCCGGCCATCGCCGGGTCGGGCAGCTCGCCCACCATGCCGACGACGGGCGTCGGGTAGATCGGGCCGCCACCGCCCTCGTTGTAGAGCGAGACGTTGCCGCCCACGACGGGCATGCCGAGCGCGCGGCAGGCGTCGCCGAGCCCGGCCACCGCGCGCGTGAGCTGCCAGGCGATGTGGGGCTTCTCCGGGTTGCCGAAGTTGAGGCAGTTCGTCAGCCCGAGCGGCTCCGCGCCGACGCACGCGAGGTTGGCCGAGCACTCGAGCACGGCCTCGACGGCGCCGCGATAGGGATCCACGGCGACGCGGCGGCCGTTGCCGTCGATCGACACGGCGATGGCGCCGCCGTGCTCGAGCATCAGGACGGCGGCGTCCGCGGCCTCGGGGCGCCGGACCGTGCGCGAGCCGACGATGCAGTCGTACTGCTCGAACGCCCACCGGCGCGAGGCGAGGTTGGCGCTGCCGAGCAGGGCCAGCAGCGTGCCGCCGGCGTCCAGGCCGTCGGCCAGCGTGCGCCGGCGGAGCGGGGTAGATCGGCACGGCCGGCGGCGCCGGCTCGAGGTCGTAGGCCGGGCACTCGTCCACGAGCGCGCCGACGGGCAGGTCGCCCACGAGGTCGCCGTCGTCGTAGACGCGCAGGCGGCCGGAGTCGGTCACCTCGCCGATCGCGGTCGCGTTGACCTCCCACTTGTCGCAGACCGCCAGCACCTCGGTGAGCCGCTCGGGCTCGACGACGCACAGCATCCGCTCCTGCGACTCGGAGATCATGATCTCGAACGGCTCCATGTCGGCCTCGCGCAGCGGAACCCGCCGCACGTCGAGGTCGATCCCGACCTCGCCCTTGGCGGCCATCTCCGCGCTCGAGGACGTCAGGCCGGCCGCGCCGAGGTCCTGCAGCGCGACGAGCAGCCGCTCGTCGAGCAGCTGCAGCGAGCACTCGAGCAGCTTCTTCTCCTCGAACGGGTCGCCGATCTGGACCGTGGGGCGCTTGTCGGCGTCCGCGTCGCCGAGCTCGGCGCTGGCCAGCACGGAGGCGCCGCCGATCCCGTCGCGGCCGGTGCGCGCGCCGAAGAGCACGATCACGTTGCCGACGCCGGCGGCCGCGCTGCGGATCAGCTTGTCCTGCTCGATCAGCCCGACGCACATCGCGTTGACCAGGCAGTTCTGCTCGTAGGGGCCCTCGAAGTAGATCTCGCCGCCGACCGTCGCGACGCCGATCGAGTTGCCGTAGTGGCCGATGCCCGCGACCGCGTGCTCGAGCAGGTAGCGCGAGCGGGCCGACTCGCCGACCTCGCCGAAGCGCAGCGAGTCGAGGATGGCGATCGGCCGCGCGCCGATCGCGAACACGTCGCGCAGGATGCCGCCGACGCCCGTGGCCGCGCCCTGGAACGGCTCGACCGCGCTCGGATGGTTGTGTGACTCGACCTTGAAGGCGGCCACGAGCCCGCCGCCGACGGACACCGCGCCGGCGTTCTCGCCCGGCCCCATGACGAGCTTCGGGCCCTCGGTCGGGAGCGTCTTGAGCAGCCGCCGCGAGTGCTTGTAGCCGCAGTGCTCGGACCACATCAGCGAGAAGACCGCGAGCTCGACCTCGTTCGGCTCGCGCTCGAGCTTCTCGACGATCAGCTCGTACTCGCCGTCGGTCAGCCCGAGCTCGCGGTGGCGCGCCATGCGTGGTCACGCGGGCGCCCCGATCAGCTTCAGCCCGTCGACCGAGCCCGTGAGAACGTCGACCGCGTGCTCGGGGTGCGGCATCAGGCCGAGCACGTTGCCGGCGGCGTTGCAGACGCCCGCGATGTCGCGCGCGGAGCCGTTGAAGTTCTCTCCCGGCGCGTAGCGCAGCACGATCTGGTCGTTGGCCTCCAGCTCGTCGAGCACCGGGTCCGGCGCCCAGTAGCGGCCCGTCGTGTGCTTGGCCGGGATCGACAGCCGGTCGCCCGTGCTCGCACGCGCGCGTCCACGGGATCGAGGCGTTGACGACCTCCAGCTCGACCTGGCGGCACACGAACCGCAGCGACAGGTTGGGCAGCAGCGCGCCCGACAGCAGCCCGGCCTCGCACAGCACCTGGAAGCCGTTGCAGATCCCGAGCACGAGCCCGCCGTTGCGGGCGAAGCGCTCGACCTCGACCATGATCGGGGCGAAGCGCGCGATCGCGCCCACGCGCAGGTAGTCGCCGTAGGAGAACCCGCCGGGGACGATCACCGCGTCCACCCCCTGCAGGTCCGTGTCCTGGTGCCAGAGGATCACCGCCTCGCCGACCCGCTCGGCGGCGAGCAGCGCGTCGACCTCGTCACACGAGCCCGGGAAGCGGACGACCCCGAACTTCACGACTGGCTGTTCTATCTCGTAGTCCTCGATCAGGGGGTTGGCGAGCAGCCGCTCGCACATCTCGGGCAGCTGCGCCGGGTCCTCGACGTCGAGCTCCACGAGCCGCCCGACGTGCACGTGGCTGACCCCGCCGAAGCCGAGCGCCGGCAGCGCGCGCTCGACGGCCTGACCCTGGGGATCCAGGATCCCGGCCTTGGGCCGGATCAGCACGCGCGCCCTCACGCCGCGGTCCGCTCCAGCCAGGCCTCGAACGGCTCGCCGGCCAGGCGCTCGTAGGCCGTGACGTAGCGCTCGCGCGTCGCCGCGACGACGTCGTCGGGGATCGCCGGGGCCGGCGGGTTCTTGTCCCAGCCCGTGCCTGCAGCCCAGTCGCGCACATACTGCTTGTCGAAGCTCGGCTGGCCCTTGCCCGGCTCGTAGGAGTCCGCCGGCCAGAAGCGCGAGGAGTCCGGCGTGCAGACCTCGTCACCGAGCACCAGCTCGCCGTCCTCGTCGAGGCCGAACTCGAACTTCGTGTCGGCGAGGATGACCCCGCGCTCCAGCGCGTGCGCGGCGACGGCGTTGTAGACCGCCAGCGTCGTGTCGCGCAGCTTCTCGGCCAGCTCGCGGGAGCCCGCCAGCTCGACCGTCGCCTCGAAGTCGATCGCCTCGTCGTGACCCTCCTCGGCCTTGGTCGAGGGGGTGTAGATCGGCTCGGGCAGGCGGTCGGACTCGCGCAGGCCCTCGGGCAGCTCGATCCCCGAGACCGAGCCCGTGGCCTGGTAGTCCTTCCAGCCCGAGCCGGAGATGTAGCCGCGCACGACGCACTCGACCGGCAGCATCTGCAGCCGCTTGGCGCGCAGCGCGCGGCCGCGATGCTCGTCAGGCACTCCGTCCGTGTAGGAGATGACGTGGTTGGCGACGATGTCTCTCGTCAGGTCGAACCACAGCGCGGAGAGCCCGGTGAGCACCTTGCCCTTGTCCGGGATCGCGGTCGGGTGGACGACGTCGTAGGTGGAGATGCGGTCCGAGGCGACCATGAGCAGGTCCCCGTCGAGCTCGTAGAGCTCGCGCACCTTGCCGCGGGCGATGAGCGTGTTCACTCGCCCGAGGCTAGCTCAGGCACCGGACCAACAGATCACAGCTCGTACGGAAATTCCGTCAACGTCTCGCAGCCGTCCTCGGTCACGAGCACGAGGTCCTCCAGGCGCACGCCGCCGTAGCCCTGGCGGTAGCAGCCGGGCTCGAGCGTGATGACGTCGCCGGCCTGCAGCGTGTCGGGGGAGCGGCCCAGCCCCGGCCGCTCGTGGACGTCGAGCCCGACGCCGTGGCCGAGCCCGTGGAAGAAGCCGTCGCGCAGCGCCTCGCCGGGCGGCTTGCGCAGGCCGGTCGGCAGCCCGGCCTCGTGGTAGGGCTCGCAGGAGGCGGCGTAGATCTCGCGGCCGTCGGCGCCCGCGCGGACCATCGGGTAGATGCGCGCGCAGCGACTCGCGCGTGAGCTCCCAGTAGCGGGCGAGCTCCTCGTCGGGCTCGCCGCCGCCGGCGACGAACGTGCGCGTCATGTCGGCCCAGCAGCGCGACGCCTTGTCGCGCGGCCAGATGTCGACGACCACCGGTTCGCCGGCGCCGAGCGGGCCGTGCCCCGGCTCGTGGCCGACCGCGC
>CAVSMP010000026.1:0-394474 GCA_963729155.1 uncultured Solirubrobacteraceae bacterium | reverse complement strand
CGTCGGGCGCGCGCATCAGCGTCTCGCCGATCAGCACGGCGTCGACGCCGACCCGCTCGAGCTCCTCGAGCTGCTCGCGCTTCGGAGTAGCCGGACTCGGCGACGACGGTCTTGCCCGCCGGCACGTCGGCGAGCAGCTCGTAGGTGCGCTCGATGTCGACCGAGAAGTCGGTCAGGTCGCGGTTGTTGAGGCCGAGCACGTCGGCCTCGACGTCGAGCGCGACATCCAGCTCGCGCTCGTCGTGGACCTCGACGAGCGCGTCGAGGTCGAGGTCGCGCGCCTCGCGCAGCAGGTCGTAGAGGTCGTCGCGGGTCGAGCGCGGCGACGATCAGCAGGATCGCGTCGGCGCCGACGGCCGCGGACTCGTAGAGCTGGTAGGGGTCGACGATGAAGTCCTTGCGCAGGATCGGCAGCTCGGTCGCGGCGAGCGCCTCGCGCAGGTCGTCGAGCGAGCCGCCGAAGTGGAACGGCTCGGTGAGGATCGACAGCGCCGCCGCGCAGCCGCGCTCGTAGGCCTGGACGATCTCGGTCACCGTCGCGCCCTCGCGGATCACCCCCGCCGACGGCGAGCGGCGCTTGTGCTCGGCGATCAGCGACACGCCCGGCCGGGTCAGCGCCTCCTGGAAGGGGCGCGCCTCCGGGCGGTCGTCGAGCGCGCGCTCGAGCTGGGCCAGCGGCACGCGCTCGCGGCGGCGCGCGACCTCGTCGCGCGTGTCGTCGACGATGCGGTCGAGGACGTTCATCGATGGTCGAGCGGTCATCCGGGGGGAGTGTGGCGGTCAGGGCGGTCAGCGCGTCGAGCGAGGCCGCGGCGGCGCCGGAGTCGACGGCCTCCGCGGCCGCCTCGACGCCTTCCCGCAGGGTATCCGCCCGGCCGCCGGCGTAGATCGCGGCGCCGGCGTTGAGCAGCGCGAGGTCGCGCTCCGGACCCGGCTCGCCGGCCAAGATCCGGCGCGTCGTGGCCGCGTTGGCGTCCGGCGGGCCGGCGCCGATCTCGGCCGGGTCGCTGCGGCGCAGGCCGACGTCCTCGGGCGTGACCTCGTAGGCGCGCAGCCTCGCCGCCGTCGACCTCGACCACGCGCGTCGACGCGGAGGTCCACAGCTCGTCGAGCCCGTCGGCGCTGGAGACCACGAGCGCGCGCTCGGCCCCGAGCCGCGCCAGCGCGCCGGCGATCGTCTCCAGGAACGCCGGGTCCGAGACGCCGATCACCTGGCGCGTCGCGCCCGCCGGGTTGGTCAGCGGCCCGAGGAAGTTGAAGATCGTGCGCACCGCGAGCTCCTTGCGGACGGGGACGACGTAGCGCGTGGCGCTGTGGTGGGCGGGCGCGAACATGAAGCCGAAGCCGACCTCGCGGATGCACCGCGCGACCGCGTCGGGCTCGAGGTCGATCCGCACGCCGAGCGCCTCGAGCAGGTCGGCCGAGCCCGACAGCCCGGTGGCCGAGCGGTTGCCGTGCTTGGCGACGGCGCAGCCCGCCCCGGCGGCGATCAGCGCCGCGGTGGTGGAGACGTTGAAGGTCGGCCGCCCGCCGCCCGTGCCCGCCGTGTCGACGAGGTCGCCGCGGCCGGCGTCGACCGGGCGTGGCGAAGCGGCGCATCGTGCGCGCCAGGCCCTCGATCTCCTCCTCCGTCTCCCCCTTCGTGCGCAGCGCGACGAGCACGCCGGCGGTCTCCACCTCGGACGCGTTGCCGTCCATGATCTCGGCCAGCACCGCCGCGATGTCCTCGACGGAGAGGTCGTGGCGGCCCATCAGGCGGTCGATCGCCTTGCGTGATCACGGGGTTAGGCATCGAGGAAGTTCTCCAGCAGCTGCTTGCCGTCCGGTGTGAGGACGGACTCGGGATGGAACTGGACGCCCTCGGCGGGCAGCTCGCGGTGGCGCATCGCCATCAGCACGCCGCCGCCGTGCGCGGTCGCCTCCAGGCAGTCGGGCAGGTCGGGGTCGACGACGAGCGAGTGGTAGCGGCCGACGACCAGCGGCGCGGGCAGGCCGGCGAACAGGCCCGCTGCCGTCGTGGGTCGATCTCGGTCGCCTTGCCGTGCACGGGCACGTGGCGCACGACCGTGCCGCCGAAGGCCTGCGCGAGCGACTGGTGGCCGAGGCAGACGCCGAGCGTCGGCACGCCGGCCTCCGGCAGCCGCCGCATCACCTCGACGCTGATGCCGGCCTCGTTCGGCGTGCACGGGCCGGGCGAGACGACGGCGCGGTCCCAGCCGCCGCCGACCAGCTCGTCGACCGAGGCCGCGTCGTTGCGCACGACGTGCAGCTCCGCCCCCAGCTCGCCCAGGTACTGGACGAGGTTGTAGGTGAACGAGTCGTAGTTGTCGACGACGAGGACCCTCATGCCCAGTCCGCCTGCCGCGCGGCCAGCTCGATCGCGCGCACCACGCCGCGCGCCTTCGCTCGCGACTCCTCGTACTCGTAGTCCGGCCGTGCGTCGGCGACGGTGCCGCCGCCCGCCTGCACGTGCGCGACGCCGTCCTTGACGACGACCGTGCGGATGCAGATGCAGGTGTCGAGCTGGCCGTGGTAGGAGAGCCAGCCGACGGCGCCGCCGTAGGCCCCGCGCTTGACCGGCTCGAGCTCGTCGATGATCTCCATCGCGCGCACCTTCGGCGCGCCGGACAGCGTGCCGGCGGGCAGCACCGAGCGCAGCGCCTGCACGGCGGAGACGTCCTCGCGCAGCGCGCCCGCGCGACCGAGGAGACGATGTGGATGACGTGCGAGTAGGTCTCGACGCTCATGAACGTCTCGACCTCGACCGAGCCGTACTCGCACACGCGGCCGAGGTCGTTGCGGCCGAGGTCGACGAGCATCACGTGCTCGGCGCGCTCCTTCTCGTCGGCGAGCAGGTCGGCGGCGATCTCGCGGTCGGCGTCGGCGTCGCCGCCGCGCGGGCGCGTGCCGGCGATCGGGCGCGTCGAGACGTTGCGGCCCGAGACCGTCACGAGCGGCTCCGGCGAGGCGCCGACGACCTGGAAGTCCTCGAAGTCCAGGAAGTACATGTACGGCGACGGGTTGACGGCGCGCAGCCCGCGGTAGATCGAGAACGACTCGACCGGCGACGGCGCCGACCAGCGCTGGGACGGCACGACCTGGAACGCGTCGCCCGCGTGCACGTACTCGACGATCCGGGCGACCATCGCCTCGAACGCCTCGCGCGGCATGTTGGACTCGAACTGCGGCTCCTCGCGGGCGGCGGTGCCGATGCCGACCCTCGGCAGCGGGCCCGCGAGCCGCTCGCGGACCTCGCGGATCGACTCGACGGCGCGCGCGTGCGCCGCCTCCACCCCGCCGTCCTCCTCCGGGTAGGCGTTGGCGAGGATCGTGACCGTGTGGCGCAGGTGGTCGAAGGCGAGGATCACGTCGGAGAGCATCAGCGCCATGTCCGGCAGCCCGATCACGTCCGGGTTGGGCTCGGCCAGCCGCTCGACCGCGCGCACGCAGTCGTAGCCGAAGAACCCGACCGCCCCGCCCGAGAATGGGATCCCGCCCACCCCGCCGTCGATCCGCGCCTGGCGGTGGCGCGAGACCTCGCGCTCGGCGAGCTCGTAGGGGTCGCCGCCGTCGGCGAGGCTCCAGCGCACGACGCGACGCGGCTTGTAGCCGATGAACGACCAGCGGCCGACGCGCTGGCCCTGCTCGGCGGACTCGAGCAGGAACGCCGGGCCGGCGCCGCGCAGCTTCAAGAACGCGGAGACCGGCGTCTCGCAGTCCTCGATGAAGGTGTGGCAGACCGGGATCAGGTTGTGGTCGCCGGCGAGCGCGCGCGCCTCCTCCACGCCCGGCGTGACCTGCAACTGGTCAGCGGCGACGGGCAAGCAGGACCCTCTCGGCGTCGGCCAGCTCCAGCCCGCGCGTGCGCAGCAGCACGGTCAGGTGGTAGAGCACGTCGGCGGCCTCCTCGGCGACGCGCTCGTCGGACTCCTCGCGCGCCGCGCGGGCGACCTCCTCGGCCTCCTCCTGCACCTTCTGCCCGTGAAGGCCGGGTCGGCGAGCAGCCGTGCGGTGTAGGAGCCCTCGGCGTCCGCGCCCGCGGCGCGCTCGGCGATCGTGCGCTCGAGGCCGGGCAGCGCCTCGTGCTCGGCGGGCGTCATCTCGCCGCGGAAGAAGCACGTGCGCTCGCCGGTGTGGCAGGCCGGGCCGGCCGGGTCGACGAGGGCGAGGCATCGCGTCGGCGTCGCAGTCGTAGCGCAGCGCGCGCACGGCCTGGGTGTTGCCGGACGTCGCGCCCTTGTGCCAGAGCTCGTCGCGCGAGCGGCTCCACAGGTGCAGCTCGCCGGTCTCCTGCGTCCTGGCCAGCGCCTCGGCGTTCATGTAGGCCAGCGTCAGCACCTCGCCGGTGCGGGCGTCCTGGATCACGCAGGGGACGAGCCCGCGCTCGTCGTAGGCGATGGCCTCCATGGAGGCCGAGTGGAGTCGCGGTCGCGGGTGTCCACGGAGCCGGGCGGCCGTGCCGCGCGGCGCGCTCAGCGCGCGGCGAAGCGCGGGTGGGCGGCCTCGAGGTAGCGCGTGAACGCCCACGTGCAGGGCCGCCGGCGGCCGGCCAGCGCGATCAGCGTGGTGAGCGCCCGCGGCGGCAGGCGGGGACCCAGCGCTGGAGGCGGCCCATCACGCGGTAGGCGCCGCGCGTGCTCCTCGGAGAACGCGCCGTAGGCGGCGAGCGCCTGCTCGCGCGTGCGCTCGCCCGCCAGCACGGCGCGCAGCTCGCGCCCGCAGGCGATCCCGAAGTAGAACGCGGTGCGGATCCCCTCGCCCGACAGCGGCAGGCAGTGGCCCGCCGAGTCGCCGGCGAAGAACACGCCGTCCTCGGCGGCCGGGCGCAGCGCGTGCGGGAACCAGTTGCCCTGGTAGCGGACGGTGTCGACGTCGAGCCGGCGCGCCATCTCCTTGGTCGGCTCCTTGACGTGGTGGCGCGGCTCGTAGGAGCCGACGCCGACGCGCTGCTCGCCGTCCGCCGGCACCGACCACGCGTAGCCGTAGCGGACGACGGAGCGGTCGATCCAGCAGTCGAGGTCGACGCCGCCGCCGTGCGGATGGACCTCCAGGCCGCGGCGAGATCAGCGCGTCGGGCGGCTGGACGTTCTCGCCCGGGCCGAGCACGCGGCGCCAGCCGAGCGCGTCGACGATCAGCGGCGCGGAGATGTCGCCGCGGTCGGTGTGGACCGTCTCGCCGTCGCGGTCGCTCGACCTTGGCGATCTCGAAGCGGGCGTCGCCGCACTGCTCCCACAGCTCGCGGCAGAGCTCGCGGTAGTCGAACGAGCTCCAGCTCCACGGCAGCCGGTAGCGGGCCGAGCCGTGCGGCGTGTGGAAGGCCATGCAGGGGAGCTCCTGGCGGATCGCGCGGCGCACGCCCATCGCGTGCAGCCACGTCCGTCGGCGCGGCGCAGGCGGAGGTGGCGCGCTCGCCGATCTCGTAGCGGTCGACGACGAGCACGTCGGCGCCGGACCCCGGCCAGCTCGCGCGCGACGGCCAGCCCGGCGAAGCTCGCGCCGCAGATCAGCACGTCCGGCGCGCGCGTCGCCGAGCGGCGTGCGCTCGGCGCCGCGCAGCGTGGCGCGGCGGGTCACGGGCGCAGCGCCCCGAACGGCGAGCGGCGGCAGCCGCCAGACGCGCACGCCCATGCGGCGGCCGAGCACGTCGTAGCCGGCGGCCTCGACGCGGTCGAGCACCGACTCGTAGACCGCGCAGGCGAGCCGGATCCCCGGGCCGCACGGCGGCCGGCGCGGCGGCCACGGCCGGGCCGGCGGCGGCGAACAGGCGGCGCGAGCGGGCGACCTCGTGCTCGACCAGCGCGCGCAGCTCGCGGCGAGGCGCTCGGGCGCGCCGAAGTCGGCCTCGGCGACGCCGAAGCGCTCGCGGTCCTGGAGCGGCAGGTAGATGCGGTCCAGCCGGTAGTCCTCGGCGACGTCGCGGACGAAGTTGGCGTGCTGGAACGCGAGCCCGAGCCGGCCGTAGTCGGCGTGATGGCGCTCGGGGACGCCGAGCAGCGGCGCCATGATCCGCCCGACCGAGCCGGCCGAGCCCTCCATGTAGGCGACGAGCTCCTCCCAGCTGCCGATCCGCACCGGCGCGCAGTCGACCCGCATCGAGCGCATGTACGGGGTCAGCTCCGACAGCGGCAGGTCGTGGCGGCCCGCCGCGTCGACGAGCGCTCCCACCACCGGGTTCGGCGAGCCGCCCTCGTCGCAGGCCGCGGGCCAGCTCGCCCTCCCAGGCGTCCAGCGCGGCGCGGCGCGCCTCGGGGGTCGGCGCGCGGCGCGGGCCGTCGACGAGCTGGTCGGCCGTGCGCACGAAGCCGTAGAGCGCGTGGGTGGCGGGCCGGACGTCCGCGGGCAGGCGTCGCGTGGCCCAGTAGTACGTCGGGTCGTGGCGCCGGTGCATGCGGCGGCAGGTGTCGTAGGCGGCGGTGAGGGCCGGATCCATCGCGGTCATTGTCATGCTGTCGCGTGCCCCGATGGAAGCACTCCTGCAAGACCGCCGCCTCGTCTACGTCACCGGAAAGGGCGGCGTCGGCAAGACGACGGTCGCCGCCGCGCTCGGCCTGGCGGCCGCCGAGGCGGGTCGGCGCACGATCGTCTGCGAGGTCGCCGAGCAGGACCGCGTGTCGCGCGCGTTCCGGCGCGAGGGCGTCACCGCGGAGACCGAGGTCGCAGCTCGCCGAGAACCTCTGGGCGATCACGATCGACCCCAACAAGGCGCTGCAGGAGTGGCTCGCCAAGCAGCTCGGCGGCGGCGCGCCGCTGCGGATGATGACGCGCTCGCACGCGTTCCAGTACTTCGTCGCGGCCGCGCCGGGGGCGAAGGAGCTGATCACGATCGCGAAGGTGTGGGAGCTCGCGCAGCTCTCCCGCTGGGACGCCCGCAACCGCACCTACGACCTCGTGGTCGTCGACGCGCCCGCCTCCGGCCACGGGCTCGCGATGCTGACCACGCCGCACACGTTCGGCGAGATCGCCCGCGTCGGCCCGATCCGCCGCCAGGCCGGCAAGATCGAGGCCCTGCTCGGCGACCCCGAGAAGACGGGCTACGTCGCGGTCGCGCTGCCCGAGGAGATGCCGGTCGTCGAGACGCTCGAGCTCGGCCGCAGGCTCGAGGACGCCGTCGGCCTCGGGCTCGAGGCGATCATCGTCAACGGCGTCTGGCCCGACCGCTTCAGCGCCGCCGAGGTCAAGAAGCTCCGCACCGCCTCGCGCAACGGCCACGACCCCGCGGCCGCGGCGGCCCTGAGCGCGGCGCTGGCCGAGCACGACCGCGCGCGAGCTCCAGCGCGGCCACCTCGACGCGGCTCGAGAAGGAGAGCGGCACGACCGTCGTGACGCTCCCGTATCTGTTCGAGCCCGAGCTGGGGCTGCCGGAGTACCAGCTGCTCGCGGACGCGCTGGCCGAGTCGCTCTAGCCCTGCAGTGCGCGAACTTCAACGGCGCTGGGTGGGGTGGTGAGGGTTTGGCCGCCGCGCGGGCCGTCGCGCCGCGGGCGTGACAGCGCTCGGCCGAGCGAGCCACCGTGTTCGAGCGGCGAGTCGCGCAGGCTGTACGGCACGAGCCCGCCGGTCGCGCGGCGGGAGTCGCGGCGCGGGCGGCCCCTCACCCCCACCCAGCGCCGTTGACGTTCGAGCGCTAGGAGGCGGCCTGGAGCGCGTGAGCCCGTGGTCGCGGGTCACCACGGGCACGTACCCGAGCTGCTCGCGGGCCTTGGAGTCGTCGATCGTCGCCTCCAGCGCGCTGGCCCAGACGCGCGAAGCGCGCGACGGGCGGCTCGCCCGGGCAGCGGCAGGTACCGCCAGGCGAGTCTCGGACACCGCGCGCGACGGCGCGCCCGGCCCACAGCGGCAGCTCGCCCTCGGGCGCCTGGACGCCCTGGGTGGCCAGCAGCGCGCTGACGAACTCGCGGAACACGACCGGTGAGCCGTCGGTGACGAAGTAGGCGTTGCCGGGGGTGCCGCGCTCCGCGGCGAGCACGAGCCCGTGCGACCGTGTTGTCGACGTGCGTGGTCGAGGTCAGCTGGCGGCCGCCGCCGATCCAGCGCAGGCGGCCGGAGCGGGCCATGCGCGACGAGGATCGGCAGCAGGGTCGTGTCGCCGGCGCCCCAGACGAAGCGCGGCCGCACGACGACGGTCTCCAGCCCGGAGCCGTTGGCCTCGATCACGGCGGCCTCGGCCTGCGCCTTGGTGGCCGGAGTAGGGCGCGGGCGAGTCGAGCGCGAGCGGGTAGTGCTCGTCGACGGCGACGAGCGGCTGGCCGCGCATCAGCGCGGCCTCGGTGCCGACGTGGACGAGCCGCCGCACGCCGGCGCGCGCGGCAGGCGGCGATGACGGCCTTGGTGCCGTCCACGTTGACGCGCCGGAACTCCTTCCAGGGCCCGAAGTCGCCGAGCCGGGCGGCCGAGTGGAAGGCGACGTCGGCGCCGCGCGCGCCGCGCTCCAGCGCGCCGGCGTCGACGCAGGTCGCCGCGCACGGCCTCCGCCCCGGCCTCGCGCACCTTCGCCTCGGCCTCCGGCGAGCGGGCGAGCGCGCGGACGGTCCAGCCGTCCGCGGCGAGGCGGCGGATCAGGGCGGCTCCGACGAAGCCGGACCCGCCGGTGACGAACGCGGCAGGCACGGCCGGCCACGATACTGCGGGAGGATGAGCGCGATCCCGGAGCCGGCCCAGCGCCTCGCGCCCGCAGGCGCGCTGGGCGTGGCGGCTCTCGTGGGTGGCTGCGTGCCTCGTCGCGCTGCTGGCTGCTCGCCACTGCTGCGCGGCGACGCTGCCCGGCGCCGTGGCAGGCGATCGGCATGGCGGTGCTCGGCTGTCGCGCTGGTCGCCGGCACGGCCGTGGTGCCCGAGCTGCGCTGGCGGCGCTGGCGCTGGGAGGTCCGCGAGCACGAGATCGACCTCCAGCGCGGGATCCTCGTCGTGCGCCGCACGCTGATCCCGATGGCGCGCGTGCAGCACGTCGAGACCGAGCGCGGCGTGATCGGCCAGCTGCTCGGGCTCTCCACGGTCGAGATCCACACCGCCGCCGGCAGCCACGAGATCCCGCTGCTGCGCGACGACGACGCCGGCGCGATCCGCGCCCGGATCGCGGAGCTCGCGCGCACCGAGACGATGGGTGAGCGCCTCCACCCGGCCGCGATCGCGGTCTACGCCGCCGACGCGCTGCGCCAGGGCGCGGTCCCGCTGCTCGTGCTGCTCGGCATCTCGGTGTTCGGCGGCGGCTTCGACGCCGAGGCGGCGCTGCGCGGCGCGATGTTCGCGGCGGCGGGCACGGCGCGTCGCGGCGCTCGCGGGCGGCGTTCCGCTGGTCGACCACGAGCTACTCGCTGGCGGACCAGACGTCCGGCTGCGCGCAGGGCGCGCTGTCGGTCAAGGAGGTCGAGATCCCGTTCGCGCGCGTGCAGGCCGTCGACGTCCAGCAGGGCCCGACCCAGCGGCTGTTCGGCGTCCACCGCGTCGACGTCCAGACGGGCGGCGGCGGCGAGGGCGGCGAGATCGTGCTCGAGCGCGCGTCGACGAGGCGGAGGTCGAGCGCATCCGCGCGCTGCTCGGGCGGCCGGCGCGCGGCCGACGACGCGCCCGCGGCGCCCGAGCGCCGGCTGTCCGGGCGCGAGCTCGCGCGTGGCGGCGGCCACCTCGGGGCAGCTCGGCGTGCTCGTGCCGGTCGCCGCCGGCGTCGCGCAGATGTCCCAGCAGCTCTTCGAGGACCCGCTCGAGGGCGAGCGGACGATCGTCGGCGCGCTGCCCGACGGCGCGCTCGGCTGGGTGCTGCTGGCGGCCGGGCGTGATCGTGCTCGCGTGGCTGCTGGCCGCGCTCGGCACCGTCGTCGGCTTCGGCGGCTTCGCCGTGCGCCGCGAGGGCGACGAGCTGCGGATCCGCCGCGGCCTGCTCCAGCGCCGCCAGGTCACGCTGCGCGTGGCGCGCGTGCGCGCCGTGCGGGTGGTCGAGAGCCTGCCGCGGCAGGCGCTCGGGCTGGCCGCCGCTGCGCGTCGAGGTGATCGGCCACGCCAAGGAGCAGGCCGCCGCGCAGACGCTGTTCCCGCTGCTGCGGATCGGGGCGGTCGAGCCGTTCCTGCGCGAGCTGCTGCCCGAGCTGGCCGACCGGATCGACGGCCTTGCCGCCCCGCCGGCGTCGCGCCCTGCGCCGCTACGCGCTGCCGCCGCTCGCGTTGACCGCGATCGCTCGCGGGCGCGGGCGCCGCCGCGATCGGCAGCCCGTGGCCGCTCCTGCTCGCCCCGCTCGGCGCCGCATACGGCGCTGCTCGGGTTCCGCGCCGCCGGCTGGCGGCTCGAGGACGGGCGGCTCGCGGTCCGCTCGCGCCGGCTCGCGCGCTCCACCGTGCTCGCGCCCGCCGCCGGGCGCGAGTTCCACGACCTCGCGCAGACCGCGCTCCAGCGCCGCGCACGGCTCGCCGACGTCGCCGTCGCCTTCGGCAAGGGCACCGTCGGCGCGGATCCGCCACCTCGACGCCGACGACGCCCGAGCGCTGTGGGCGGCGATCGGCCCAAGATGGGGAGCAGTTCCCGATGTGCGCAGGCGCGGATCCCCGTACGGTCACGGCATGACCACCTCCTCCCTCAATGCCGATGCGGAGCTGAAGGCCCGGCACCGCAAGATGTGGGCGTCCGGCAGCTATCCGTCGATGGTCGAGACGTTCCTCACGCCGCTCGGCCCGCGGCTCGCGGAAGCGTGTCGGGTCGGGGCGGGCGGGGACGGTGTCCGCGTGCTCGACGTCGCCGCCGGCACCGGCAACGCCGCCATCCCCGCCGCGCTCGCCGGCGCCGACGTGACCGCCAGCGACCTCACGCCCGAGCTGCTCGAGGCCGGCCGCGCCCGCGCCGAGGCCGCCGGGGCCGAGCTCGAGTGGGTCGCAGGCCGACGCCGAGCACCTGCCGTTCGAGGACGCCTCGTTCGACATCGTCATGTCCGCCATCGGCGTGATGTTCGCGCCCCACCATCAACTCGCCGCCGACGAGCTCGTCCGGGTCTGCCGGCCCGGCGGCACGATCGGGCTGCTCAGCTGGACGCCGGAGGGCATGATCGGCGCGCTGTTCCGCACGATGGGCCCGTTCGCCCCGCCGCCCCCGCCCGGCGCGCAGCCCCCGCCGCTGTGGGGCGGCGAGCCGCACGTGCGCGAGCTGCTCGGCGACCGCGTCTCGCTCGACCGCGTCGAGCGCGACGTGCTCGAGGTGACCGCCTTCGAGCAGGCCCGCGACTACGGCGAGCACTTCAAGGCCTACTACGGGCCCACGATCGCGGCGCAGAACAACGCCCGCAACAACGGCCGCGAGGACGAGTTCGTGGCCGCGCTCGACGCCTTCTGCGACGAGTGGAACCGCGCGGAGTCCGGCCCGGCCCGGTTCGAGATGGAGTATCTGCTGACGGTCGCCACGCGCCGCTAGCCATCGAGCGGTGGACAACTCGGTCTGAGGCCGAGTTGTCCACCGCTCGCGTCGGGAGCAGGCGCTGCGGGCCGCTCCCCCATGCTCTACCCAGCTGCAGTTGACGTTCCCGCGAGACGCTCGGCGGCGGCTCCCGCCTCGCGCCGCGAGCCGACGCCGAGCTTGCCCAGCACCGCGGAGACGTGGTGGTCGACCGTCTTGGCGGAGATCACCAGCTCGCGGGCGATCTCCGCGTTGGTCGCGCCCCGCACGATCAGCTCGAGCACCTCGCGTCTCGCGCGGCGTCAGGCCGCCGGGCCCGACCCGCGAGGCGGCGCGCGGCCCGCGCGGGATGCGCTTGACGCCGTCGGCGCGCAGCCGCCGCCGCAGGCGGGCCGCGGAGCGCAGCGCGCCGAGCGCCTCGTAGCGGGCGAGCGCGTCCAGCCGCGCCGCCTCCGCCTCGGCGTCGGCGAGCGCCTCCGCGTGGTCGTAGGCGAAGCCGAGCCGCTCCCACGCCGCCGCGGCGCCCTGCCAGTCGCCCGCGATGGCGCGGGCGTAGGGCTCGGGGTCGTCCGGCGCCGGCGGCACCGGCGCGCCGGCCCGCCACAGCCAGTGCGCGAGCTCCGCCCGGGCCCACGCGTCGCCCCGCTCCGCCGCCAGCTCGTAGGCGGGCCGCGCGATCGCGGCGACCGCCTCGAGGTCGCCGTCGAGCCACGCGTGCTCGGCGCGCGCGGCCGCGGCCGGGCCGAGGCGCTGCAGCTCCCCCGTCGCCACCGCACGGCGCCAGGCCTCCGCGAGCGTGTCGCCGGCGACGGCGTCGCCCCGGCGGGCCTGGAGGCGGCCGAGCACGATCAGGCCCGGGCACTGGCTCACGCCCGTGTCCTCGCCGAAGGCCAGCGAGGCGTTCGCGTCGGCCTCCGCCTCGGCCCACGCGCCCCGCAGCAGCCGCAGCATCGCCCGGACGCCGAGCAGGTACTGGATGTAGCCGTCCAGCTCGCGCTCGCGCACGAAGCGCAGCGCCCGCTCGACGTGGTCGGGGATCCGCCCGTCGCCGCGGCGCCGCGTGGCCCATCCGGTGGCGAGGTTCACCAGCGCGCGGGCGGCGTGGTCGTCGTGCCCGTCCTCCATCGCGAGGCTGAACGCCTCCTCGAGCAGGACGGTGCCGCGGTCGTCGCCCTGCTGGAGCAGCGTCGTGCCGACGTTGGTCTGGGCGTGGATGACGGTCTCGCGGTCGCCGATCGCGCGCGCGAGCCGCTCGGCCCGGGTCCCGAGCTCGATCGCCTCCTCGTGGCGCTGGTCGAGCATCGCCAGCTGCGAGCGGGCGGAGAGCGTCATCGCAAGCTCGCGGCTGTCCGGGAACGGCTCCAGCAGCGCGATCGCGCGGTCCGCGGCCTCCGTGGCCGCGCGCGCGTCGCCGGCCCACCAGTGGATCCGCGACAGCCAGCGCTCGTCGTCGCCCGCGCGCAGGCCGTCGCCCGCGGCGCTGTGGAGCTCCAGCAGCGCGCGGCGCGCCTCGAGCGCGCGCTCCATGCGCGCGCAGTGGTAGGCCTCGACCGCGACGCCCTCGAGCGCCTCGGCGTCGGTGCCGCCCGCCGCCTCGAGCGCGGCCTCCCAGTGCTCGAGCGCCTGCCGGCGCCCGCCCGCGGCGGCGGCGGCGCGCGCGGCAGCCGGCGCGAGCCGCAGGATCGCGGCGGCATCGGAGGCGCGGCGGGCGTGGTGCACCAGCCGCGCCGCGTCGGGCTCGCCGGCCGCCTCGAGCGCCTCCAGCACGCGCGCGTTGAGCTCGCGGCGGCGCAGCGGCGAGAGGGCGTCCTCGACCGCGCGGCGGGCGAGGTCGTGCCTGAAGGCGAGCGCGTCGCCGCGCAGGAGCAGCAGCCCCGTCTCGACGCAGCGGTCGACCGCCGCCGCGCTCGCACCGCAGAGCCGCGTCACGAGCGCCAGCTCGGCCGGGGCCGGGAACACGGAGACGAGCTCGGCGACCGCGCGCGCCTCGGGGCCGGCGGCGCCGGCCCGCAGTGCGACGGCGTCGCGCACGCTCGCGGGCACCCGCTCGCCGGCCGGCGCGGCCAGCAGCTCCGTGACGAAGAACGGGTTGCCGCCGGAGGTCGCGTGCAGGTCGGGCGCCGCGCGGCCGGCGCGCCGCGCCAGTTGCGCGACCGCCTCCTCCGAGAGCGCGCCCGGCTCGACCCTGCGCACGCACCCGCGCGGGAGCGCGGCGAGCACGCGCCGCGCCTCCGGGCGCAGGTCGGACCGGCAGGTCACGATCAGGCAGCCGCGCGAGCGCGGCAGCCGCCGCCCCAGCAGCGCGACGAAGTCGAGCGTCGCGTCGTCGGCCCAGTGCAGGTCCTCGACGACGAGCGCGGCGAGCTCACGCAGCTCGTCGAGCACGGCCGAGAGCAGATCCTCGCGCGAACCCGCGATCGCCTCGGCCAGCGCGCCGCCGGCCTGGTAGGCGACGTCGCGCAGCGGGCCCATCGGCCGCGGCGTGATCAGCGGGTCGCAGGCGCCCCACAGGACGCGGTGGCCGTCGGCGAGCGCGGAGACCAGCGCCGTCTTGCCGATCCCGGCCTCGCCGGCCACGACGACCACGCGCCCGGCCGAGCGCGACTCCTCGATCGCCGTCTCGAGCGCCTCCCGCTCGCGGTCACGCTCGAGGAGCTCCACGGGGACGATCTTCGCTACGTGATGCCCAGCCGGTCAAGCAGCGCGTCGTCGCCGCGCCAGGAGCGGCGCACGCGCACGGAGAGATCGAGGTGCACGCGGGTGCCGAGCTCGCGCTCGAGCTCGCGCCGTGCGGCGGTCCCGATCGACTTGATCATCGCGCCGCGGGAGCCGATCAGGATGCCCTTCTGGGACTCGGTCTCGGCCCAGATGAACGCGCGCACCCACACGAGGCCGTCGCGCTCCTCGAGCTCGTCGATCTGCACCTCGACGGCGTGCGGGACCTCCTGGCGGGTCCGGCGCAGCACCTGCTCGCGGACCAGCTCGGCAAGCATGACCGTCTCGGCCTGGTCGGAGACCTCCTCGGGCGGGAAGTAGAACGGCCCCTCGGGCAGCAGGCCCGCGAGGTGGGCGGTCAGCTCGGCGACCCCGCGGCCCGTGCGGGCGGAGATCGGGAACACCTCGGCGTCCAGGCCGAGGTCGTCGGCAGCCTGCAGCGCGGCGACGGTCGGGTCGCGGCGGATCGCGTCGACCTTGTTGACGGCGATCACGACGGGCACCTTCGCGCCGGCCAGTGCCTCGGCGATGAAGCGATCGCCGGGCCCGCCGACGCCCTGCTCGCCGTTGAGCACGAGCAGCGCGGCGTCGGACTCCGCGAGCTCGGTCTCCACGCGGCGCTGCATGCGCTGGGTGAGCGCGTCGCGCGGGCGCTGGACCCCCGGCAGATCGGTCAGCACGAGCTGGAAGTGGTCCGGCTTGGTGACCACGCCGCGGATCGCGCGCCGGGTGGTCTGCGGCTTGTCGGAGACGATCGCCACCTTCTGGCCGACCATCGCGTTGATCAGGGTCGACTTGCCGACGTTCGGGCGCCCGGCGAGCGCCACGAAGCCCGATCGCGTGCCGGTGGTCACGCCAACCACGATCGGATCTCCGCCTGGAGTGCCAGCATCTCGCCCTCGTCGGTCGCGTGGTCCATGCCCGTCAGGTGCAGCACGCCGTGCACGACCGCCTCGAGCAGATCCTCCGTGTGCTCGGGGCAGATCACGACGTCGCCGAGCTCGCGCGGGCCGATCGCGTCGTGCTCGTCGACCGGGAAGGAGAGCACGTCGGTCGGGCCCTGCTTGCCGCGGTGGGCCAGGTTGAGCTCGGCGATCCGGTCGGCGTCGACGAACTCGACCGCCACGTGCGCGTCGTCGACCCCGGCCGACGCGGCCGCCAGGGCGCAGGCCTGGACCACCTGCGCCTCGGGGAGCACGGCGCCGATCACCTCCACCTCCAGCACGCCCGCTACGCCGGGCGCCGGCGGTGGTCCGCCGGGCGCAGCTCCGGCGCCTGGCGCTCGGAGTGCTCGGCATAGGCCGCGACGATCCGCTGCACGAGCTTGTGGCGCACGACGTCCTCGCCGCCGAAGCGCGTGAAGGCCACGCCCTCGACCCCGTCGAGGATCTCGCCGACCACCAGCAGGCCTGACCGCTGGTCCTTCGGCAGGTCGACCTGGGTGACGTCGCCCGTGACGACCATCTTCGAGCCGAACCCGAGCCGGGTCAGGAACATCTTCATCTGCTCGGGCGTCGTGTTCTGTGCCTCGTCGAGGATCACGAAGGAGTCGTTGAGCGTGCGGCCGCGCATGAAGGCCAGCGGCGCGACCTCGATCACGCCCTTCTCGAGGTGCGCGGAGACCTTCTCGGGATCGAGCATGTCGTTGAGCGCGTCGAACAGCGGGCGCAGGTAGGGGTCGACCTTGGCCATCAGGTCGCCGGGCAGGAAGCCGAGCCGCTCGCCGGCCTCGACCGCGGGGCGCGTGAGGATGATCCGGTTGACCTCGCGGCGCGAGAGCGCCGCGACCGCCATCGCGATCGCCAGGAACGTCTTGCCCGTGCCGGCCGGGCCGATGCCGAAGGTGATCGTCTCGCGCCGGATCGCGTCCACGTAGCGCTTCTGGTTGACCGAGCGCGGCGCGACGCGCAGGTTGCGATGGCGCCAGACGGTGTCCTCCAGCACGGACGCGGGCGACTCGCGCTGGTCGAGCACGCGCGCGACCGACTCGATCGTGGCCGGGCCGATGTCGTGGCCGCGCTCGACCATCGCCGAGAGCTCGCGCACGACCGTGGCGGCCTCCTGGACCGCCTCGGCGTCGCCGTCGAGGGTCACCACGTTGCCGCGCAGGAACACCTGCGCGTCGAGATGGTCCTCCAGTGTCTTGAGAATCGAGTCGTGGGAGCCCGCGAGCTCCGCCGCCACCTCGTTGGAGACTTCCAGCTGCCTACGTGCCAAGTGCTTCCTTCACCTTCGTCGAGACCCGCTTGCCGTCGGCGCGCCCGCCGGCTGCGGCCATCACCTGCTTGATCACCCTGCCCATGTCGCGCGGGCCGGACGCGCCGGTCTCGGCCACCGCGGTGGCGACCAGCGCGTCGAGCTCGTCGTCACCGAGCTCGGCGGGCAGGTACGCATCGATCGCCTCGGCCTCGTAGGCCTCGGCCGCCGCGAGATCGTCGCGGCCCGCCTCGCGGTAGGCCTGCTCGGACTCGCGCCGGCGCTTGCGCTCGCGCCGCAGCACCGCCTGCTCGTCGCCCGTGCCCTCCTTCGCGTCCTTCTGGAGCTCGGAGAGCACCAGACGCAGCGCCGTGACGCGGTCCTTGTCCCCCGCCTTCATGGCGGCGGTCACATCGGCCCGGATCCGTTCGGCGACCTGCACCTGACTCCAGTGTACGCCGCCGCGCGGTCACTACGGTGCCCTTCATGCGAGCAGCGATCCTCCGCGAGTACGACGCCACGCCCGAGCTGGGCTCCTTCGACGACCCTGCGCCGGCCGGCGGGGCGGTCGTCGCCGACGTGTTGGCGGCCGGCCTGAACCCGGTCGACATCCGCAAGGCCGCGGGCGTGTTCCCGCTGGCGCCCAAGCCGCCGCTGCCGAGCGTGGCGGGCTGGGAGGGCGTCGCGCGCCTCGAGGACGGTTCCCGGGTCTACTTCGTCGACCCGCCGCCACCTCACGGCGCGCTCGCCCAGCGCACGCTCGTCGACGTCGCCGCGACCCACCCGGTGCCCGACGGCGTAGACGACGGCGTCGCGGTGGCGCTCGGGATCGCGGGCCTGGCGGGCTGGCTCGCGCTGACGTGGAGCGCCGGGCTGCGCGAGGGCGAGAGCGTGCTCGTGCTCGGCGCGACCGGGACGGTCGGCCAGGTGGCGGTGCAGGGCGCGAAGCTGCTCGGCGCGTCGCGGGTGGTCGCGGCGGGGCGCAACCCGCGCGGGCTGGAGCGCGCGGCGGAGCTGGGCGCCGACGCGACCGTACGGCTCGACGAGGAGGGGGATCTCGCGGAGCGCTTCAAGGAGGCGGCCGGCGAGGCGGGCGGCTTCGACGTGATCGTGGACCCGCTGTGGGGCGAGCCGGGCGTCGCCGCGATGGAGGCCTCCAAGCGCTTCACCCGCCACGTCGCGCTGGGGCAGTCCGCCGGGATACACGCGTCGGTGTCCGTGGCCACCGTGCGCAACAAGCCGCTCACGATCGTGGGGCACACGAACTACGCGATCCCGTTCGAGGACCAGCAGGCGGCCTACGTCGAGATGTGCCGCCACGCGGCGGCGGGGGATCTCACCGCCGACGTCGACAGTGTCGGGTTGGACGACGTGGGCGCCGCGTGGGAGCGGCTTAGGGCCGGCAGTCCCGGGGCGAAGCTCGTGGTGGTGCCGTAGCGCCGGCCGGTCCCACGGCGGGCTTGTACGGAGGTGGGTTCGAGGCCCCCCAGGGCTCGAGACTGGAGTTGTTCGGCCTGAGGCCGATCAACTCCGGACTCGGCGCTGCGGGCGGCTCCCTCACTCCCCCACCCAGCCGCCGTTGACGTTCGCCCGCGCTAAGTACGGCGACCCGCCAGCGCCCCGCCGACCAAGCCGACGAGCAGGCCGGCGAGGCCGATCCCGGCGACCGCGGCGGCCGACGTGCCGTCGTCCTCCTCCGCCTCAGGCTCGGGCGTCGGCGTGGCCTTCGCCGGGGTCGGCTCGGGCGAGGCGTCGGGCTGCGGGTCGCCGATGCACCTCGATCTCGAACTCGACCGGGTACTCCACCTTCGCGGGCTCGCGCTGGAGCGAGCTGAGGTAGAGCGACAGGTACCAGACGCCGGGGCCGTAGTAAGCGCCCGACCGGTCGCGCGCGCCGGACGCCGCGAGCGCCGCCGGGAAGGTGACCTCGATGCGGTCGTCCGCCGAGCCGACGGTGCTCGTGCCGCTGTCGGTCTCGGTGATCACCTCGCGCAGCGGGGTCTGGAGGCCGACGGCGAAGCCCGCGGCCGTGTCCGTGTCGACCGAGCCGGCCTCCACGTCGAGCTGCGCGGCCACGCGGAGCTGCTGGCCCGGCTCGAGGCGCACGCCGTAGAAGAGCCGCTCCCCGGGGAGCATGGTGTCGCGGTAGGCGCCGGACTCGATCAGCGGCGCCTCCGCGAACGAGCCGCCGCCCACGACCGGCTCGCCCTGCGGGGCCTGAGCGCCCGCGACGGCCGGCGCGACGAGCGCCACGCCGAGCGCGAGGGCGACCGCCGCGACCGCACGTGCCCGGTTCCCCCTCACCTGCGCCGTCTCCGCATCGCGGCGAAGCCGCCGACGGCGCCGATCACCAGGCCGGCCACACCCGGGACCACGAGCGCGAGGCCCGAGCCGCCGCCGCCGTCGTCGCCCTCGCCGCGCGGCGAGGCGCTCGGCGTCGCGGAGGGCGTGGGCGTCGCGGTCCCGCCGGGCTCGAGCGCCTGCCCGGCCGGCTCGTTGGGATCGAGCACCTGGATGCCGACCTCGACCGGGATCGGCTGGGGCTCGAGGTCGCCCGTCTCCAGCTCGAGCTGGACGGTCCAGCGGCCCGGCCGGTACTCGCTCTCGACGCCGGGCGCCGCCGTCTGCTCGCCCCGCATCCCGAGGTCGATGACGTTGCCGTACTGGCCCGAGGAACTCGTAGTTGAGGATGTTGTCCGCCTGCGAGAGCTCCTCGCCCTGCGGCGTGATCAGGCGGCCGTCGAAGCCCCCCGAGCCGTCGAGGCCGCGCGGCGGGACCGCCACCGCGGAGGCGAACAGCTTCTGCCCGGGCCCCACCTCGACCGCGTAGTGCTTGGTCTCCCCCGGCCGGATCTCGTCGAGGTACTGCCCCTCGCCCAGCACGGGCGCCGACTCGCGGTCGGGCGTGCCCTGGACCGGCGGTCCCCGTCGGCTCGTAGCCCCGGAACGCGCGGGCGAACGCCGCGAGCAGCTCCCTGCGCAGGGCCTCGGGGTCCTGCGCGTCGACGTAGGTGCCGCCGCCGGCCTCCGCGATGCACTCGAGCTGGCGCCGCACCCGCTCGTTGACCTGCAGCCCGACGACCGATATGGAGAGCTCCAGCCCGCGGCGGGCGATCTTCCGGGCGGCCTCGCACGGCGGCGGGGGCGCGCAGTTGTCACCGCCGTCGGAGACCAGGATCACCGTGCGGTCGCCGGACGATCCGAGGTCCTCGGGCGCCTTCAGCAGCGAGCGGCCGATCGGCGTGCGCCCCTTGCCCTCGAGCGCGTCGACCTGGGCCTTGAACTCGTCGCGGTCGAGCGGGCCGACGGGCGTGACGAGGTTCGTGTCCCGGCAGCCGCGGGCGCGCGAGACGCCGCTGAGCTCGTTGCCGTACACGCGCAGGCCGACCCGCGCGCCCTCCGGCACCGCCTCGATCAGCTCGCCCAGCGCGGCCTTGGCGGCGTCGAGCCGCGTTCCGCCGTCGCCGGCGTCCTCGTTCATCGAGTCGGACCCGTCGAGGATGACGAGCACCGAGCGATCGCTCTCGTCCTGCGCCGCCGCGGCGGGTGCGGCCGCGAGAAGGGCCAGGACACAGCAAAGCGTCCCGAGGCGGAGCCTCGGGACGCTGGCCGTCAGAAGCTGCCGGCCCAGGCCGGCTCGGTGACTAGTTGCCGCCGCCGCCACCACCGCCGCCGCCGCCACCGTTGCCCGTGAGGATCTCGCCCACGGCCTTGTCGATGGCGTTGCCGATGATCCCGTCGAGGCCGAGGCCGAAGACGGCGATGAAGATGAGCGCGATGACGGCGAGGATGCCGCCGTACTCGACGGCCGCCTGGCCGTCCTCGTCGTCGTGCATCCGGCGGACGAAGTTCCCGACGGTGAGCGGGAGGTTCTGGACGGCGACGGCGGTGCGGATGGTGATGTCCTGCATGGTGTGACCCCCTGAGCAGATCGTGTGGCCGGTCGGTTGACTGATCTGCAGGCTACGGTCGCCCCGGGGGGCCCACCAGAGGCCCAGGTCTCAACTTGCGAGTAGGACCCCCTGGGCCCTTGGGACCTAGAGGGCTCAACGGCCGCCGACGCCCAGCCAGAGCGCGATCGCCTCGGCGCGGGAGTGCACGCCGATCTTCTCGTAGATGCGGCTGAGGTGGTTCTTGACGGTCTTGTTGGTGATCACGAGCTCCTCGGCGATGTCCCGGTTGGACAGGCCGCGGGCGAGCAGGTTGAGGACCTCGCGCTCGCGGGACGTGAGGGACCCCAGGCCCTCCTCGCGCTCGTCGTTGGCGGGCCCGGGGGCGCGCCGCAGGGCGTCGAAGACCGCGGGCGTGACCGCCGGGGAGAGCACCATCTCGCCGCGCGTGATCGCCTTGATGCGCGACTCGAGCTCGTCCGGGTCGAAGCGCCCGTGCACGAGGTAGCCCGAGGCGCCGTTGGAGATCGCGCCCGTCACGAGCGGCTCGTCCTCGGAGTAGGACAGCATCAGGACCTTCGCGTGCTCGGACAGCGGCTTGGCGGCGGCGACGCCGTCCATGACCGGCATCCGCACGTCCAGGCACACGACGTCGGGGCGCGTCTCGCGCGCGACGGCGATCGCCTCGCGGCCGTCGCCGGCCTCGCCGACCACCTCGATCCCGTCGGCCTCGCCGAGCAGGCTGGCGATGCCGCGCCGGACGATCGCATTGTCGTCGACGAGCAGGACCCTGATCACTGCCATGTGTACCCCGGCACGGCGCGCGGGACGGTATCGGAGCCGTCGGCGGCGCTGGTCCCGCGGGGTGGGCTCGGGGCGCTGGGGCACGTCGCGGCGCGCCTCCGGGGCCGGGACCCAGACCGAGAGCACGCAGCCCTCCCCCGGCGCGGACTCGACCATCAGGTCGCCGCCGGCCAGCTGCGCGCGCTCGCGCATGCCGGTGACGCCGAAGTGGCGCCCGCGGGAGAGCTCGTCGAGGTCGTCCGGGACCTCGAAGCCCTCGCCGTCGTCGGCGATCGTGAGCACGGCGCGGCCCCCGAGCATCCGCAGGCGCACGGCGACCTTGGTGGCGTGCGCGTGGCGCTCGGCGTTGCGCAGCGCCTCGCGCAGGATCCACTCGAGCTCGCGCGAGGCGACGGCGCCCAGCTCCCCCACGTCCTCGATCGCGATGTCCAGCGTCGATCCGCTGGGCGGCCGCCCAGCGCTCGGCCTCGGCCTTCAGCGCGATCGGCAGCGGCAACGGCGCGTCGCCATCGTCCGTGCGCAGGCCCGTGATGATCTCGCGCGCCTCGCGGGTCGCCTGGCGCGCGTCCTCCGCGAGCCGGCGCGCCTCCTCCGCCGCCCCCTTCGGGTCGCGCTCGATCTGGCGCGAGAGCGCGAGCGCCGCGAACCCGATCCCCGAGACGGTCTTGGCCAGCGAGTCGTGCATGTCGCGCGCCAGCCGCGAGCGCTCCGCCTCGGCCGCCAGGTAGCGCTCCTGCGCCGCCAGCCGGGCCTCGGCGGACGCCTGGCGGTCCAGCAGCCCGCGCGCGCCCGCGCCGGCCGCCGCGACGACCAGGTACAGGGCGGGCTGGCCGAGGTCGGTCTGGAACGTGGAGGCGACCTCCTCGACCCCGGAGCGCACCGAGATCACCCAGTAGTAGACGGCGACGAGGATCGGCGAGAACAGCGCCGCGCCGGCCCAGCCGTACAGCAGGCCGCCGAGCAGCGCGGTGGCGAGCGTGTAGTAGAAGAACGGGCTCTCCGTGCCCGTCAGCACGAGGATCACCGTCGCCAGCACCAGCTCGGCCGCGAAGTAGCCCGGATGGCGCACGAGCACGGGCCCGACGCGGTGCCAGAAGCGCAGCGGCACGAGCGAGGTCAGCCCGGCGGCGACGATCGCCAGCGCGGTCAGGCGCAGCTGCGTGTCGTTCTCGCTGCCGACGAGCGAGACCAGCGTCACGAGCAGCAGGCCCGCGCGGATCGCGACGATCAGCTTGCAGGCGGACTCCAGCCAGCCGCCGGAGCCGCTCTGGCCGCGCTCGCGGATCCCGCGCTCGGGGTTCACTGGACCGAGCCGGCCGTCCTGCAGGCCCGAGCCGAGGAAGATCGCGACGGCGATCAGGATCATCGTGCCCGGCAGGATCAGCGACGTGACGATCAGGCTCACGCGCGGCGTGGCGCGCGCGGCGCGGCGGCGCGCGGCCTGGTGCGCCGCGCGGCGCATGTCGTCGGCGATGTCGTTGAGCGCCTCCGAGAGCGGCACGCCGAGCTCCTCGGCCTGCAGCTGCGCGGCGACGAAGCTCTGCAGCTGCTCGGAGCCGTTGCGGTCGCGCAGCGCCTCGAACGCCGCGCGGCGGCTCGCCCCGAGCTCCATCTGGCGCAGCGCGATCAGCATCTCCTCGCCGACCGGGCCCTCGAGCGCCTCGGCGACGCGCGCGAGCGCCAGCCGGTAGCCCAGGCCGGCGCGGACGGTCACCGCGAGGATGTCGAGGAAGTCCGGCAGCTCGCGCTCGATCCGCTCCTGGCGCACGCGGCCCGGCGCGCGACGACCCAGATGTCGGGGAAGAACCAGCCGATGCCCGGCGGCGAGCATGACGGCGCACGGCGACCCGCCGCCGGCCAGCAGCAGCGCGAACGGGCCGCCGAGCAGCATCAGGCCCGCCGCCTTGTAGCCGTAGAAGCGCTGCACCGTGAGGTCGCCCGGGCGCCCGGCGAGGTCCAGCCGGCGGTCGACGGACTCGCGCCGCGAGGCGCGGATCGCGGGCATGACGCGCGGGCCCATGAACGCCGCCACCCGCTCGAAGATCCGCCGCAGCAGCGGCACGCGGCGGCCGCTGTCGCGCGCTCGCGCCCAGCCCGAGCCGGTCGACCGGGCCGCGGTCGCGCAGCATCGGCACGCCGGCCAGCCCGATGCCGACCGCGCACATCGCCAGCAGGCCCGGCGAGCGCCGGGCGTCACGTCTCCACCTTCGTGAGGCGGCGGATCAGCACGAACGCCATGACGTACAGCGTGACGGAGAAGCCGAGCGCGAGCAGCCCGAGCAGCGTCGTGGTCAGCTCGCGCATGATGCCCGGCGAGATCGCGTTGATCATCAGGATCGTGCCGGCGCCCATGCCCGCCACCAGGTAGGAGGTGAAGACCGCGCCGGAGAGCATCGTGCGGATCTCGCGCAGCAGGTCCTTGCGCGCCTCGAGCGTCTGCCCCAGCTCCGACAGCGCGCGCACCGTGTCGCCGCCCGCGCGCTGCTGGATGATCAGCGTCGTCATCAGCACGGCCACCTCGCGCGACGGGAGCCGGTCGCGCAGGCGCTCCAGCGAGGCCTCCAGCGGCATGCCCAGGCGCGTCTCCTGCACCACGACCTCCATCTCGGTCGAGGCCGGCTGCGGCAGCTCGCGCGCGGCGAGCTCCATCGCGCCGGCCAGCGAGAGCCCGGCCGAGGTGCCGTTGGAGAGCACCCGCGCCACGTCGGGGAGCTGGTTGATGAACTCCTCGCGGCGCTGGGCGCGCTTGCGCTCCACGAGCACGCGGGCGACGCCGATCACCGCCGCCACGGATGATCAGCAGCGACGACCCCGCGCGGCATGAACGTCGACAGCGCGACGGTCAGGAAGACCGTGCCCGAGAAGCACAGCAGCAGCAAGTCGGCGGGCGACAGCGGCGAGCCCGCGCCCTGCAGCCAGTTGCCGAGCCGGCGGCCGGCCGGGCGGCGGCGCAGCCACGCGTCGAAGGACTAGCCGCAGGCGCTTGACGCCCGCCTCGTCGTTGGCCGCCGCGCCCGCGCTCGGCGAGCGCCGCTCGGCGCGAGGAGCCCGTGACGAACAGCAGCACGCCGAGCATCGCCAGCACGAGCACGAACAGCAGCAGCAGGAGCGCGGCGCCGTCCTTCTCCACCTAGACCGCCTCCCGCTCGGGGGTGTGGTCGGCGTCGGCGGCGGCGGCCGAAGACGGCGGGCACCGCCTCGCCCTGCAGGCGCAGGTGCTCCGCGATGCCGGGCGGCAGCGGGAAGTGCGTGAAGTGGCCCGTGACCTTGCGGTCCGGCCCGATCGGGTCGGTCTCGAAGCGCATCACGCTGCCGAGCCGGAAGGCCTCGCGGCGCTCGGAGGCGACGGCGGCGATCTCCGAGATCCGGCGGCCGCCGTCGGCGAAGCGGTCGATCTGCACGATCACGTGGATCGCGGAGTTGATCTGGTCGCGCAGCGCCTCGAACGGGATGTGCAGGTCGCTCATCGTCGCCAGCGTCTCCAGCCGGTGGATCGCATCGTCGCACGAGTTCGCGTGCACGGTCACCAGCGAGCCCTCGTGGCCCGTGTTGAGCGCCTGCAGCATGTCCAGCGTCTCGCCGCCGCGGACCTCGCCGACGATGATCCGGTCGGGGCGCATGCGCAGCGAGTTGCGCACCAGGTCGCGGATCGTGATCTCGCCGCGGCCCTCGACGTTGGACGGGCGCGCCTCGAGCGTGACGACGTGCGGCTGCTGCAGGCGCAGCTCCGCGTTGTCCTCGACGGTGATGATCCGCTCCGTCGCCGGCACGGCGGCCGACAGCGCGTTGAGCATCGTCGTCTTGCCCGCGCCCGTGCCGCCGGAGATCACGACGTTGAGCTTCGCCTGGACCATCGCGCGCAGCAGCGCGACCGAGTCGGCGTCGATCGACTCCATCGAGACGAGCTGGTCGAGCGTGAACAGGCGCGGGAAGCGGCGGATCGTGAGCGTCGGGCCCTTGAGCGCCAGCGGCGGGATGATCACGTTCACGCGCTCGCCCGTGGGCAGGCGGGCGTCGACCATCGGGCTCGACTCGTCGACGCGGCGGTTGACCTGCGAGACGATGCGGTCGATCGTCTGGTAGAGCTGCGCCTCGTCGGTGAAGGTGATGTCCGAGCGCTGCAGGCGGCCGTCGCGCTCGACGTAGATCTCGTCGATCCCGTTGACCATGATCTCCGTCACGGTCGGGTCGGCGAGCAGCGGCTCGAGCACGCCGAGGCCGATCGCCTCGTCGATCACCTGGCGGATCAGGCGCGTGCGCTCGCTGGTGGAGAGCACCGGGCCCTCGCGGCTGACCATGCGCCCGACGACGCGCTCCAGGCGGGCGCGGCGCTGCGGCGCGGACAGCTCGGCGAACTCGGAGAGGTCGACCTCCTCGAGCAGCCGGCGGCGGTAGAAGGTGACGCCGTCGGCGTTGCGCGCGCCGTCGCGGCGCTCGTAGGCGATGCGGTCCTTGAGGCCCATCAGCAGATCATCCAGGAAGCTCCGCGCTCGCGCTGGCGACGCATGCCCTCGCGAGTCCAGGCCCGGGACCAGGATCGGGATCCGCACGCGCACGGTCGCGCTGCTCGCCCGCCATGCCGATCCTGGCGTCGCTCGCGCAGGCCGCGGCGAGAGCGCCTCGCGGCCGGCCTTGACGCCGTCGCCGCCGCGGCCGTCGACGCGGCTGGCCGTGCGCGCGGCGTTGGACGCCTGGTTGAAGGTCCACGTCACGAGCAGCAGCTGCCAGACGAACAGCGCCGCCAGCAGCAGCCACATGAGCACGCCGGCGAACTCGACGCTCGCCTGGCCGCGCTGGTCGCGGTGCGATGCGCGCGCAGCCGCCTCACAGCCGCCGCCCTTCTGGGAGGCCGGCAGCGGCTCGTCCTCGATCACCGTCCCGCCGCGGAGGTGATCTTGATGTTCGTGCGCAGCGACGGCATCAGGACCGGGCACCTTCAGCCGCACGCGCACGATGTGGTCCTCGGGACGGTCGACCTTCGCGCCCTTGCGCCACGACTTCGGCAGGTCCTCCATCGCCACGTCGGCGTACGGGCGGTCCTTCTTGGTGTCCGTCGTGTCGGTCGCCAGCTCGCGCGAGCCCTCGCGCGCGGCGTGGCCGGCGAGCATGAACGTGTAGCCCACGAGGCCCGATCTGCCACAGCAGCAGCACCACGATCAGCAGCAGCGGCAGGATCCCGGCGAACTCGACGGTCGTCTGGCCGCGCTCGCCGGACAGGCGCGCGAGCAGGCCGCGCGACTCGCCGTCGGCCTCGGCCGCCGTCGTCGAGGGCGGGCAGCGCCTCGATCTCGGTCGCGAGCGCCTCGAAGCTCCCGCGCAGCTTCTGGTCCTCCAGCCGCGCCGGCGAGCCCGTGTTCACGGACGCCTCGAGCGCGGCGAAGTCGGCCGGGATCGTCGTCTCCGCGAGGCTGCCGCCGACGACCTTGCGGGCGAGGTCGGGCTGGACCTCGCGCTTGCGCGAGGCCTGGTTGAGCAGCACGAGCGTGTCCTGGTCGTCCTCGCGCACCTGCAGCCGCCGCCACAGGTCGCGCAGCCGCCGCACGCCGCGCAGCGCGACGACGTCGGGCGTGGAGACGACGACGACCTTGGAGGCCATCTCGGCGCCGATCGCGCTGGCCTCGGAGACCGTCGAGCCGAGGTCGACGACGGTCAGCGCGTGGCGGGCGCGGACGGCGCCGAGCACGTTGCGCGCGACGATCGAGTCGACCTCCTCGGCGCGCTCGCCCTCGTCGGGCGCCAGCAGCAGCCGCACGCCCTCGCGGTGCGTGAACAGCGTCTCCTGCAGGTGGCGGACGGAGATCTCGTCGGCGACCTCGACGAGGTCGACCACGCTGCGCCGGTAGGGCGTGTCCATGTAGGCGCGCATGTCGCCCTTCTGGAGGTCGAAGTCGACCAGGCAGACCGGCCGGCCGGGCGCGCTGCGCGCCGCGGCCAGCGCGAGGTGGATCGCGACGGTGGTCGTGCCGACGCCGCCCTTGGCGCCCGCGACGGCGATCAGGTTGCCCGCGAGCGCGCCGACGGCGGTCTCCTCGCCCGAGACGCGCTCGCGCAGCGCCCGCGACCACTGGGCGGCGGCGCGCGCGCTGGACTCGAGCTGCTCGAGCGAGAGCGGCAGCGCGACGACGTCGCGGATGCCGGTCTGCATCGCGGCGCGCATCAGGTCGGGCGCGGGGTCGGCGGCGAGCAGCACCATCCCGACCTCGGGGAAGGTGGCCGCGATCTCGCGCGCGATCTCCATCACGGGGACCGTGCCGAGCGCGTCGTGCAGCGCGACGACGTCGACGTCGAGCCGGCGCAGCGCGCGCGCGAGCTCCTCCGGCTCGGAGACCCGCTCGACGACCTCGAGCTCGTCGCTCTCGGAGGCGAGCGCCGCCGCCGCCCCCGCGAGGTCGGGGTCCCCGATCGCGATCAGCAGCCGCTGGCTCACTGGTCCGGGCTCTGGCTCGGGCGGCGGTACACGCGCTCCTTCTTCTTGAGCTCGGACTCCTCGCCGGGCCGCAGCAGCGCGAGGCGGACCTCGGCGGCGAAGGACTCCGCGTAGGTGACGGTCAGCGCCTCCCTGGGGTTCAGCGCGAACGTGACGGGCACGACCGTGTCCGGGTCGGGGGCCTGGTCCTGGACCGCGTTGCCGCCCTTGAGCTCGGGCTGGCCGACGTCGATGATGCGCGCGCCGGGCACGACGACGTTGGACTCGGGCCGGATGCCCTGCTGCTCGTCGCCGCCGAAGGTCGCGACGATGTCGACGATCGAGCCGGGGCTGATCTTGCCCGCCACGCCCGTCTCGGCGTCGACGAGGATCGCGATCTCGCGCTCGCCCGTCGCCAGCTCGGGCGGCGAGCCGATCATGCCCTCCTGGAGCACGCTGCCGGCCGGGATGTCGGCCAGCGCGACCTGGCCGATCAGCCGCGCGCGGTCGCGCAGCACCGTCTCGGGCGCCCACTGGCGCGGCATCTCCGTCGTCTTGACCATGTCGTCGGTGATCGACTTGTCCTTCTCCGCCGGCTTGGCGAGGGTGAGGACCTCGACCTTCGGGTCCACCTCCGAGCGGACATCGGCCACGTACCCCGCCACCAGCACGAACACGCCGAGCAGACCGAGGGCGGAGAGGGTGAGCAGGAGGATTCCGCGTCGCTGCCGTGGGTTCATGCCGGCCAAGATACGACGCGAGGCCGGGCCCAAGGGAGTCCCAAGCAAATGTTGAGCCCCGGTCCCGGGACAGAGATGGGACCCCCGGCCCATGCGACCGGGACCCCCCGGGCCTACCGTTCGGTGCCTTGATGCGCGACGGGGAACGCGGACAGATCCTGCCGGGCCTGCTGGTCGTGATGCTGGCGCTGCTCGCGGTCGGCGTCCTGATGTTCCAGGTCGGCAAGGCCGCGGTGCTGCGGTCGGACGCGCAGACGGCCGCCGATGCCGCCGCACTCGCCGGTGCGGAGGAGATCAAGCGGCAGCTGATGGCCCAGTGGGCGACGACCGGCACGACCGACATCTCGCTGATCAACCGGCCGCTGGTGATCGCCCGGATGGCCGAGTACGCGAAGAAGAACGACGCGACGCTGATCCCGTCCTCGGTCGTCATCCAGGGCGTCGACGTCAAGGCGGCCGTCACCACCGACGAGGACCTCGGCGAGGGCGCGAAGGACATCGGCGAGGAGGACGCCGAGGGCGAGGCGCACGCCCGCGCGCGGATCGAGCTGTCGGCCGTGCTCGGCGTCGGCGGGTCGATCGGCCCGCTGCCGGGCGGCGGCGGCGGCTCGGGGCCGGTCCCGAAGATCTCCGAGAAGGAGTGGAAGGAGATCGAGGAGAAGATCGGCAAGGGCGCGCCGACCTGCGACGACATGGTCGCGCTCGGCCGGTTCCTGCAGGAGCAGGGCTTCGTCGTCGGCGAGAACGCCGCCTTCGGCCCCGTCGGCCGCCACGACCCGCAGGGCTACCACTACAAGTGCGGCAACCGCGGCGCGATCGACGTCAACTTCGGCGCCGCCCGGCGACCTCGTCAAGCCCGAGACCGACGCCGTCGACCCGATCATCGCGCCGCTGCGCGAGCTCGGCTTCCGCACGATCTGGCGCGCTTCCGGCCACTACAACCACCTGCACGTCGACGTCGCCAACTCCGGCCCGATCGGCGCGGGCTCCGGCGGCGCGGACGGCGGCTTCACCGGCCCGCTCGAGGACGTGCTGATGGAGGTGCGGCTGATCGACTGGGACGCCCCGACCGCCCCGTTCTTCGGCTTCGGCGGCGTCGGCGGCGGCTACTTCGGCGGCCCGCCCGACCCGAAGGCGGCGCGCGCGATCTGCTCCGTCGCGCGCGACCTCGGCGCCTCCGACAAGGTGCTGCTGGCGGCCTACGAGGCGGCGATCGTCGAGTCCGGCGTGCACAGCCTGCCCTACGGCGACCGCGACTCGATCGGGCTCTTCCAGCAGCGCGACTCGTGGGGCTCCTACGCGCAGCGGATGGACCCCGAGTGGGCCTCGCGCCAGTTCATCTCGCGGGCGATCCGGCAGAACCGGCCGTGGATGACCGCCGGCCAGCTCGCCCAGGACGTGCAGGTCTCCGCCTTCCCCGAGCGCTACGACCAGCGCCGCGGGCAGGCGCTCTCGCTGATCTCGACCTACTGCGGCGGATGAGGGTCGCGGCGCTCATCCTCGCGCTGGCGCTGGCGCTCGGCGGGCTGCGGGAGCGGCGCCGACGAGCGCGAGCGGGTCGGCCGCGCCGCTCCGGTGCCGAAGGGCGACTGGGGCCCCGAGCAGCCCGGCAGCGGCGAGCGCGCGCGGCCCGTCGCGCCGCCGCGCAAGGCGCCCTCCGATGCGGTCGCCGCGCCGGCTCGAGGCCGGCTCGGTCGGCGTCGTCGGCGTCGAGGGCGCGGTCGGCGTACGGCCCTCCTCGCTCGAGGTCTCCGCCGACGGCACGCTCGAGGACCTGCGCTGGGAGCGCTGGGACGCCGGCGGCGCCGAGGGCACCGGCACGCTGAAGGTGCGCGACTGCGACCCGAGCTGCGCCTCCGGCGGCAAGGACGCCTACCCGGCGACGATCCGCCTGTCGGCGCCGCGGCTGTGCGGCCGCGCGACCTACTTCGACCGGGCGCGCGTCGAGCTCGACGCGCGGAGACGACGTCCACCCCGGCCAGCTACGTGCGGGCGCCGTGCTGATCGCCCTGGGAAGCCACGGAGTGGCGGCGGCGGCGCGGCGGCGCGGCGGGCCGGCCGCGATGCCCGCACATCGGGCACGGCGAGCGGGCGATCAGCTCGCGGCACCAGCGGCACGTCCACGGGTCGGCGGCCTGCACGAGCTCGGCGGCGAGCCGCTGCACGTCGACCGGGTAGGCGACGCTCTCGACCAGCTTGCCGGTGCCCCACCACGACGGCCCGTTGGGCGTCGGCTCGACCACCCGCACCTCGAGGCCGCCGAGCGCCGCGTTGACGGTGTGCACCCAGCGCGACGTTGCCGCCGTGGTCGCTGACGGCCAGGCGCGACGGGCGCTCGATCCGCGGCAGCGGGACGCCGGCGCCGTCGCGGCCGAGCTTGTGCACGGACGGCTCGGGATAGGACGAGACGCCGAACGCGCTGCCCGGGCTCAGCGACGCCACGTGCTGGCCGATCGTCGGCGCGGGCACGCTCAGGCCGCTGACGCTGCCCAGCCACGTGAAGACGTGCAGCTCGGCCTCGAGCTCTCCCAGCAGCGAGACGAGCACGCCGCGCGAGGGCAGGTGCGGCGCGACCGCCGAGGCGAGCGAGGCGAGCACCGAGGCGGCGAGCGGCGGCAGCGGGGTCTCGTGGATCGTCAGGCGCTCGTCGTCGAGCGCCGACTCGACCATCTGCAGCCGCAGCAGCCCGTCGCCCTTGAGCCACTGGGGCACGATCGCGAGCACGTGGCCGCCCGCCTCCGCGCCGGAGCGGACGGCCTCGACGAGGGTCTCGCCCTGCTCCTGCGTGGGCGGCTCGAGGAAGGCGTCGATGCGGCCCTCGCTGTCGACGAGCCGCTCCGGCTTGAGGCCGAGGACCAGGATCGTCGGCTGCTGCATGTTCCGGCGCGAACTCGTCGGAGGTCTGATCCTGGTCTCCGGCGGGCACAAGTGCCACCATAGAGACGGAGGCAAGGGCAGGCGCACGCCGGCGCCCACGCCACAGTAGGGGAGCGATATGGAGATCGTCGTCGTCACAGGGGTCCTGGCCATGGCAGCGCTGACGCTGCTGACGCTGCGCGTGCGCAGGTCGCGCGGCAGCGTCCGTCCCGCGGGCAGCGCGCGGCAGTGGAGCGGCAGCGCCGGCTCGCGCCGTGCGCGCTCCGCGCGGCCCACCGCGGTCGCGGCGGCCGGCGCCGGGCGGCGCCGTGGCGTACACGTCGACGTCGTCGGCCGGCGGCGTCGCGGTCCAGGACCCGGCGCGCGGGGTCAGCGTCCGCGAGGCCGACCTCGACGAGTGGGACGACGACATCGGCTGGTCCGACGACCTCGAGCGCCGCGCCCGCGGCGCCCGCCGCGCCCGTCGGCCGCCGAGGCGGCCACCGCCGCGCTCCCGAGGCGACGCCCGCGCCGGCCGTGCCCGAGCCGGAGCCGGAGCCCGCGCGCGGCGCCCCTACTCGCTCCACGCCGCCCCGGCCCCGCCGGCCGAGGAGCCCGCCTGGGACGACGACCTCGACCGACTCGCCCGCGCGCGCCCCGCTGCCCGACGGCGCCGGCACGCCGATCCCGTCCGCCCGCGGCGCGGCCGCCTTCGGCGCCTCGCAGGCCACGCCGCCCAGCCCAAGCCCAAGCGCGGCGCCGCGCTGCGCAGCCCGGTCGTGATGGTCGCGGTCTACGCGGTCGCCGGCATCGCGCTCGTGGTGCTCGCCGTCTCGCTGCTCTCCGGCGGCCTGTCGCCGTCGCCCTCGAAGCAGACCGAGCGCACCGCCGAGAAGACGACGCCCGCCCCGCAGCCCACGCCGACGGCGTCGGCCGCGGACGCCGCGGCCGAGCGCGCCGCCCGGGCCGCCGCCGAGCGCCGCGCGTTCGAGCGCGGCCAGCGCGCCGCCCGCGCCGAGCAGGCCAAGGCCGCCCGCGTCGCGCGCGAGCGCCGCCGCGTCCAGGCCGCGCGCGAGCGCCGTCGCGCGACGCGCCGTCGCGAGCAGGCCCGCCGCACGCGCGACGCGCGCGCCAGTCGACCGCGTCGCCCGGCCGCTCGGCGCCCCCGACCTACTCGCCGTCCACCCCCGCCCCCGCGTCCACGGGCGGCTCCGAGCGGCGGCAGCGGCGGCTCCTCCGGCGGCAGCGGCGGCTCCTCCGGCGGCAGCGGCGGCTGGCGGCGCGGCCTCCTCCGGTGGCGGCACCGGTGGCTGCGAGTTCTGCATCGGCTAGCGCCGAGCGCCTCGACGCCCTGCCCGGCCGGGACCTCCCCGGCGGGCTCCGGGTCGCCGAGGCGCACACCCGCGCCGCGCGCCTGAAGGGCCTCGCGAAGCTCGACGCGATGCCGCGGACGGTCGCGCTGCACATCCCGAAGTGCTGGTCCGTGCACACGTTCACGATGCGCTTCCCGCTCGACCTGATCTGGCTCGCCAAGGCCGGCGAGGTCGTCCGGATCGACGAGGACGTCCCGCCGCGGCGGCTCCGGACCTGCGTCCGCGCCCGCTCCGTCGTGGAGTGCAACGCGGGCACCGCCCGCGCGTTCGTGGACGCCGGGCTCTGAGCTGCGCCGGGCCCTGCAGGGCCCGGAACTGCGGCTGGGTAGGGAGGCGAGGGAGCCAGCGCCGAGGTTGAAACGGGAGTTGTTCGGCCTGAGGCTGAACAACTCCGGTCTCGACGTCCCGGCCGGCACCTCTCCCACCCCACCCAGCCGCCGTTGACGTTCGCCGGCGCTACCCGAGCGCGATCGCGGCGGCGCCCGCCACGACCACGCACGCGCCCGCGCACCCGCGCGGCCGGCACCCGCGAGCGCCCCACCACCGCGGCGCCCACCACCGCCATGACCACGCTCGTCTCGCGCAGCGCCGCCACGGGCGCCGCCTCGGCGCGCTCGAGCGCCGCGAGCGCGAGCACGTAGGCACGGAACATCCCCAGCGCCCGCCAGCACGGCCCTGCGCCGAGAGCGCCCGGCGCATCGCCGCCGGGCCCACGACGGCCGCGAACGGCACCGCGGCGACGCACCAGCACGAGCGTCAGGTACGCGATCGGCGTCGCGTGCCGCAGCCCGTGGTCGTCGACGAGGGTGTAGCCGGCGATGCAGGCGCCGACGGCGAGCGCGAGCGCGAGGTCGGCGCCCCGGCCGCGGCCGAGCCCGCGCACGAGCAGCACCCCGGCCGCCACGGCGAGCACGCCGGCCGCCTGCAGGCCGCTGACCGCCGCGCCCAGCGCGGCGACGGACACGACGAGCACGATCACGGGCGCCGAGCCGCGCGCGACGGGATAGACGAACGTGAGGTCCGGCGCGCGCGTAGGCCGTGGCGAGCAGCCCGAAGTAGACGAGCTCGAGCGCGCCGGAGCCGAGCACGTACGGGATCGCCTCGGCGTCGACGTCCCAGGTGAGCGCGGCGACCGGCGCGAACAGCACGACCCCGGCGACGAGCATCACCGCGGTCGTGGCGTGCGTGTCGTCGGCGTCCGCGAGCAGCGCGTTCCAGAGCGCGTGCACGGCCGCGGAGCCGAGCACCAGCGCGAGCGCCGCGAGGCTCAACGCACGTTCGCGTCCTCGGGACGCCCGCTGCCGTCGGGCGCCGTGCCGCCCGCGCTCTGCTCGCTCAGGCCGGGCTCGGCGAGCTGCGGCGGGTGGCCGAGCTGGCCCAGCTCCGACGAGTCGCGCCCGAACAGCAGCCCGACGGACCAGTCGGTCACGAGCCGCGCGCGGCGGCGGATGCCCGGCATCATCATCAGGTGGTAGCTGCGGGCCAGGAACCACGCCGGGAAGCCGCGCCAGCGGATCCCGACGGTCTCCGCGACGGCCTGGTAGCGGCCCATGTCCACGAACACGCCGAGCGTCTTGTAGGTGAACGGCTTCTTCGTCCCGGCCCCGAGCGCGGCGGCGACGTTGCGCGCCGACCGTGCGGCCCTGGCGGATCGCGTGCTGGCAGGTCGGCGGCGACGGCTGGCCCGGGCGCGCCGGGTCGGGCACCGCCGCCGCGTCGCCGATCGCCCACACGTCGTCGAAGCCCTCGACCTGGCAGTAGCGGTCGACCTTGATCCGGCCGCCGTCGTCGAGCGGCAGGCCGAGCTCGGCGACGATCGGGTGCGGCTTGACGCCCGCCGTCCACGCGACCGTGCGGGTCGGGATCACCTCGCCCGTGGAGAGCTCGGTCGAGTCGGCCGAGACGCGCTCGATCGTCGTGCCGAGCCGGATCTCGATCCCGCGCCGGCGCAGCTCGTCGCCCGGCGAAGTCCGCCAGCCCCTGCGGAGATCTCGGGCATCAGCCGGTCGCGCGCCTCGACGAGCACGAAGCGCAGGCCGTGCAGGCGGCAGCGCGGATAGAGCTCGAGCACGTCGGTGGCGAAGTCCTGCAGCTCCGCGAGCCCCTCCACCCCGGCGTAGCCCGCGCCCACGAAGACGTAGGTCAGCAGCGAGTGGCGCGCCTCGTCGTCGTCGATCGACTCCGCGTGCTCGAGCGTCTGCACGAGCCGGTTGCGCAGCGCGATCGCCTCCGACAGCGTCTTGAAGCCGAGCGCGTGCTCCGCCAGCCCGGGGATCGGCAGCGTGCGCGAGGTCGAGCCGATCGTGACCACGAGCTGGTCGTAGGTCAGCGTCTCGGTCTCGCCCTCCTGGGCGAGCAGATCGTCACCTGCCGCCGCGACGGGTCGGCGCCGGTCACCCGCGCGAGCTTGAGGTGCGTGCTCGCGCAGCTGCTCGCGCAGCGGGACCACGACGTGCCGCGGCTCGAGCGTGCCGCCCGCCGCGCCCGGCAGCAGCGGCGTGTAGAGCATGAAGTTGACGTCGTTGATCAGCGTCACGCGCGCCGACGCCCTGCGGCAGCACCTTCTCGAGCTTGCGCGCGGTGTAGAGGCCCGCCGAAGCCGCCGCCGAGGATCACGACTCTCCAGGCCATCGACCGCGAGCCTACTCCGCCAGCAGCTCCGAGAACCGCTCGGGGGCCACGTTGCCGCCCGAGATCGTCACGCCCGACGCGCAGCCCCCTCGCCTCCACGCGCCCGGCGAGCAGCGCGGCCAGCGCGCAGGCGCCGCTCGGCTCGGCCACGGTCTTCAGCCGCTCGAACAGGAACCGCATCGCGGCGACGATCTCGGGGTCGGAGGCGACCGCGACCTCGGCCACGTGGCGCTTGACGACCTCGAACGTCAGCTCGCCGGGGATCGGGAGCTGCTGGCCGTCGGCGATCGTGCGCGGGACGGGGATCCGCACGCGCTCGCCCGCCGCCAGCGAGCGGCGCGTGTCGTCGCCGGCCTCGGGCTCGACGCCGACCACGCGCGTGTCCGGCGACAGCGCGGCGACCGCGGTCGCGCAGCCGGCGATCAGCCCGCCGCCGCCGACGCAGACGAGCAGCAGGTCGAGCGGGCCGGCCTGCTCGAGCAGCTCGAGCGCCACCGTGCCCTGCCCGGCCATCACGCGCGGGTCGTCGTAGGGATGGACCGGGACCGGCCCCGCGCTCGGCCACGAGCGTCCGCGAGCAGCTGCTCGCGGTCGGAGGCGTAGCGGTCGAACGGGATCACCTCGGCGCCGTAGCCGCGCGTGGCCGCCAGCTTGTTCGGCGGCGCGTCCTCGGGCATCAGGATCGTCGCCTTCACGCCGTGCAGCGAGGCGGCGAGCGCGAGCGCCTGCGCGTGGTTGCCCGAGGAGACCGTGGCGACGCCGGCGGCGCGCTCGTCCTCCGTCAGCGACGCGACCGCGTTGTAGGCGCCGCGGAACTTGAACGCGCCGATCGCGCTGCAGGTTCTCGGCCTTCAGGAACACCTGCGCGCCCGGTCGCCTCGTCGAGCGCGCGCGAGGTCAGCACGGGCGTGCGGTGCGCGACGCCCCTCGATCCGCCGCGCGGCGGCCTGCACGTCCTCGATGCCGATCACCGGTGCTCCAGCAGCAGCGCGCTCCATTCCGAGCCCTCCCTCCGGTCCGTCTCCGCCATGCCGCGCGCCGCGAACGCGGCGGCGACCTCGTCGGCCTCGGCCCGCAGCAGGCCGGAGACCACCAGCCGCTCGGGCGGGCGCTCCAGGTTGCGCGCGACCTCGAGCAGCAGCGGCCGCACCAGGTTCGCGGTCACCGTCGGCGCCCACGGGCCGGGCGCGCGGCGCAGGTCGCAGCGCGAGACCTCGACCTCGACGCCGTTGTCGCGCGCGCCGTCGCGCGTCGCCGCGACCGACGCCGCCTCGACGTCGCAGGCCAGCACGGGCGCGAAGCCGAGCTTGGCCGCCGCGATCGCCAGCACGCCGGAGCCGCAGCCCCAGTCGGCCAGCGGGGCGGCCGGGCCGGTCTCGAGCTCCATCAGCAGCGCCAGCGACAGCCGCGTCGTCTCGTGCGCGCCGGTGCCGAACGCCTGCGCGGGCTCGATCGCGACGTCGATCGTCCCGGGCTGCGGCTCCTCCCACGGCGGGCGCACGCGCAGCGTCCGGCCGCGCGCCTCGACGACGACGGCCGGATGCCACGTGCGCCAGCGCACGTCCCAGTCGTCGGCCAGCTCCGTGGTGGAGACGTCGACGAGCGCGCCGCCCGCGGCCGCGCGCAGGTCCGGCAGCGGCGGCAGCTCGCCCGGCGCGCCGTAGATCGCGTACTCGACGGTGTCCGCGTCGACGTCGCGCTCCTCCAGGCCGGCCGGCGCGAGCTCGGCCAGCTCGGCGAGCACCAGCTCGGCCTGGTCGCGGGCGACGCGGATCGCCAGGCGGATCATCCGAGCAGCACCGCCGCCCACTCGCCCTCGACGGCGCGGTCGAGCTCGCGCAGCGGCGCGTACAGCGGCGCGACGTCGTCCGCGTAGCGCGCCAGCATGCCCGCGGCCACGAGCCGCTCGGGCATGCGCTCCAGCGCGCGCGGCGAGCTCGCGGTGCAGCACCGGCGTGAGGTTGGCCAGCACGGTCGGCGCCCACGGCAGCTCGTCGCGCAGCAGGTCGAACGGGCTGCGCACCTCGACCGCGACGCCGTTGGCGCGCGCGTTGGCCTCGATCACCGCGGCGGCACGCGGGTCGAGCTCGAGCGCGGTCGACCGGCTCCCAGCCGAGCCGCGCCGCCGCGATCGACAGCACCCCGCTGCCGGCGCCCCAGTCGCACAGCGCGCCGCCGGGCTCGAGCCGCTGCAGCAGCTCCAGGCTCAGCCGCGTCGACTCGTGCGTGCCGGCGCCGAACGTCGTGTCGGGGTCGATCACGAGGTCGCTCGGGAGCGCCCTCCAGCCACGGCGGGCGGATCGTGAGCGCGCCCGCGCGGACGGGCCGCAGGTGGGCGAGGTAGCGCCGCTCCCAGTCCTCGGGCACCGGCTCGGTGATCGTGCCCAGCACGCGCGTCGCCGCCGAGGCTGCGGATCGCCTCCGGCGGCGGCAGCTCGCCCTCGGGCAGGTAGATCGCGTACTCGACCGGCCGTCGAGGTCGCGCTCCTCGGCCCCCTCGCCCAGCAGCGGCAGCAGGTTCGCCAGCGCCGTCTCGGCCTGCTCCGCGCGCACGCGGATGCCCAGCCGGACGAGCTCGCGCTCACCCGGCGAGCGCGCGCTTGATCTTGGCGAACATGCCCTCGTCGGACTTGAGGTTGTCCTCGGTGAGCGTGCCCGCGAGCTTCTCGAGCAGGTCGCGCTGCTCGGAGGTCAGCCGCCGCGGGATCGCGACGTTGACGACCACGCGCAGGTCGCCGGTGCGCCCGCGGCCGAGCGGCGGCATGCCGCGGCCGCGCAGCAGGATCGTCTCCCCCGGCTGGGTCCCGGCGGGGACCTCGACCGGCACGTCGCCCTCGAGCGTCGGCACCTGGATCGTCGTGCCGAGCGCGGCCAGCGGCGCCGCGACGTCGACGACCGTGATCAGGTCCTCGGCGTCGCGCAGGAAGCGCTCGTCCTCGCGCACGCGCACGACGACGTAGAGGTCGCCGTTCGGGCCGCCGCGCTCGCCGGCGTGGCCGCGGGCGGCGATGCCGGATCCGCTGGCCGTCGGAGATCCCGGCCGGGACGTCGACCTCGACCTTCTGGCGGCGCACCTCCATCCCGCGCCCGCCGCAGGTGCCGCACGGCGACTCGGCGCATGCGGCCGTCGCCGCCGCAGGTGTCGCAGATCGCGGTGCGGACGAGCTGGCCGAAGCGGGTGCGGGCGACGCGCTGGGTCTGGCCGGAGCCGTGGCAGGTCGGGCAGGCGACGATCGGCGTGCCCGGCTCGGCGCCGTTGCCGCGGCAGGTCTCGCACAGCACCGTCGCGTCGTAGGCGACCTCCACGCGCGTGCCGTGCGCGGCCTCGGCGAGGTCGATCGCGGCCGCGACCGCGACGTCGCCGCCCTGCATCGCGCCCGCGCGGCCCTGGCGGCCCTGGCCGAACGCGGCGTCGAAGCCGCCGGCGCCGAAGAACGCGCTGAACAGGTCGCTGATCGACCCGAAGTCCTCGAAGTGCGGCGAGTAGCCGCCGGACTTCAGCCCGTCGTGGCCGTAGGCGTCGTAGGTGCGGCGCTTGTCGGCGTCGGAGAGCACCTCGTAGGCCTCGGCGGCCTCCTTGAACTTGGCCTCGGCCTCCGGGTCGTGGGCGTTGACGTCCGGATGCAGCTCGCGCGCGAGCCGCCGGAAGGCCTTCTTGATCTGGGCCTCGTCGGCGCCGCGATCGACGCCGAGGACCTCGTAGTAGTCGCGCGGCACGGCTCAGCTTTCCTCGTAGACGTCCTCGATGAAGCGCGACAGCTGGTGCGCGGCCTCGCGCACGGTCGTGATCGCGAGCCGGTAGTCCATCCGCGTCGGGCCGACGACGGAGACCGTGCCGAGGTTGCGCTGCGGCAGGCCGTAGTTGGCGGCCACCAGCGACAGCGAGCGCAGCGCCGGCATCGCGTTCTCGGCGCCGATGCGGACGTAGATGTCGCGCTCGGAGAGCGCGTCGGTGAGCAGGCCCGAGCAGCGACACGCGGCGCTCGAGCAGCTCCAGCAGGGCGTTGAGCTGCGAGACGTCCTGGAAGCGGTAGTCGCTCAGCAGCCGCGCGGCGCCGTCGAAGTACAGCGTCGTGTCCGCGGTGTGGGCGAGCTCGGTGAAGGCGGGCGTGAGCTGCTCCAGGAACGCGCGCTCGGTCGGCGGCAGCGTCGGGTCCGAGAGCCTGGAGCGCAGCGTGCGCGCGCCGAGCCCGATGCCCGACCAGGCGCTCGTTGAGGTAGGAGGCGGCCCAGTCGGCCAGGCCGGGGTCGACCGGCCGCTCGAAGCCGAACATGCGCTTGGAGACGCCGCCCGTGGAGGTGATGATCACGACCATCAGCACCTGCGGCTGGAGCACCAGCACCTCGATGTGGCGGATCGTCGCGGTCTCGATCGGCGGCGCGGAGACGATCGCGAGCAGGTCGGTGACCTGCGAGAGCGTCTCGGTGGTCACGCGCATCGCCTCGTCGACCTCGCGGCGGACCAGCTCCAGGCGCAGGTCCGACGGCGCGACGGCGGCGGCGGTCGGGCAGCAGGCGGTCGACGTAGTAGCGGTGGCCGGCGTCGGTCGGCACGCGGCCCGCGGACGTGTGCGGGTGCGCGAGCAGCCCCAGCTCCTCCAGCACGGCCAGCTCGTTGCGGACCGTCGAGGGGCCGCAGGTGATGTCCGGGTCCGCCGCCAGGGCCTTGGAGCCCACGGGCTGCCCGGTCGTCCGAGAACCCCTCGACGACCTTGCGCAGCAGGAGCTCCTGGCGGGGCGTCAGCACCCCACCCAGTCTACGAGCGGAGCCTGGCCTTCCCGCCCTTGACGATCTTCTTTCCGTTCTGCTCGGCGTGGCAGGTGATCGTGCCGTCCTCGGCGGTCTCCGAGGTGATCGTGATCTCCGCCTCGGGCACGCCGACGCCGCGGAACTGGACCTCGAGGCTCTCGAGCGCGAGCGCGTCGCCGGCGGCCTCGGTCTGGGCGCGCGCGACCTGGGCCATCGTCCACAGCCCGTGCAGGATGCGGCCGGGCAGGCCGACCGAGCGCGCGAACTCGTCGTCGAGGTGGATCGGGTTGTAGTCGCCCGAGGCGCCCGCGTAGCGGTAGGTCAGGTAGCGGTCGGGCGTGACCTTCATCGCACGATGTTCGTCCATCGCCCCTCGCAGACGAGCTCGCCCCGCTGGTTGACCGAGCGGGTGGTGAACACGAAGAACTTCAGGCCGCCGCGCTCGGAGGTGTCCTCGTGGGCGACCTCGGTGGTGATCTCGTCGCCCGCCACGACCGGCTCGTGCCAGGTGAAGGCCTGCGCGCCGTGGACCATGCGCGCGAAGTCGATCCCGACCTCGGGGTCCAGGATCGCCGGGCCGATCGCGCGGCGCGCAGTAGACGGCGGCGAACATCGGCGGCGCCACGACGTCGGCGAAGCCGGCCGCGCGGGCGGCCTCCGGGTCCAGGCAGCGCGCGGTCGGTCTCCCCCGTCGCGTACGCGTACTCGCGCACCTTCTCGCGCCCGACGGCGTAGGTCGCGGAGTGGCTCACGCGTCGTCGCCCAGCTCGAGCACCGCCAGGAACGCCTCCTGGGGCACCTCGACGCGGCCGACCTGCTTCATCCGGCGCTTGCCCTCCTTCTGCTTCTCGAGCAGCTTGCGCTTGCGGGAGATGTCGCCGCCGTAGCACTTGGCCGTGACGTCCTTGCGGAAGGCCTTGACGGTCTCGCGGGCGATGATCTTCGCGCCCACGGCGGCCTGGATCGGCACGTCGTACTGCTGGCGCGGGATCTTCTTGCGCAGGCGCTCGGTCAGCACCTTGCCCTGGTCGTAGGCCTTGTCGCGGTGCACGACCATGCTCAGCGCGTCGACCGGGTCGCCGCCGAGCAGCACGTCGAGCTTGACGAGGTTGCTCGGGCGCAGGCCGATCGGCTCGTAGTCGAGGCTCGCGTAGCCGCGCGTGCGGGTCTTGAGCTGGTCGAAGAAGTCGAGCACGATCTCCGCCAGCGGCAGGTCGTAGGTGAGGTTCACGCGCTCCGAGGAGAGGTAGTGCATGCCCTGGTGCGCGCCGCGGCGGTCCTGGCAGAGCTCCATGATCTGCCCGATGTACTCCTTCGGCGTGAGGATCGAGGCGCGGATGTAGGGCTCGCGCACCTCGGCGATGCGCGCGGGGTCGGGCATGTCGGTCGGGTTGTGGACCGGGATCACGTCGCCGTCGGTCAGCGTGACCTCGAACTCGACGGAGGGCATCGTCGCCATCAGCTCGAGGTCGTACTCGCGCTCCAGGCGCTCGCGCACGATGTCCATGTGCAGCAGGCCGAGGAAGCCGCAGCGGAAGCCGAAGCCGAGCGCGTCGGAGGTCTCGGGCTCCCAGGAGAGCGCGGCGTCGTTGAGCTCGAGCTTCTCGAGCGCGTCGCGCAGCTCCGGGTAGTCGTCGTTGTTCATCGGGAACAGGCCGCAGAACACCATCGGCTTGACGTCGCGGTAGCCGGGCAGCGGCTCGGCGGCGGCGCTGCGCTTGGTGGTGAGGGTGTCGCCGACGGCGAGCTTGGTGACGTCCTTGAGGCCGGTGATCAGGTAGCCGACCTCGCCGGCGCGACAGCTTCTCCGCGGGCAGCTGGGCGGGCGTGAAGAAGCCGATGTCGTCGATCTCGGCCTCGGTCTGGTTGGCCATCGCGCGGATCGTCTCGCCCTTGGTGAAGGTGCCGTCGACGACGCGGATGTAGGCGATCACGCCGCGGTACTGGTCGTACTCGGAGTCGAAGATCAGCGCGCGCGGCGGCGCGTCGGGGTCGCCGTGCGGCGGCGGGACGCGGCGGACGATCTCCTCCAGCAGCTGGTCGACGCCCTCGCCGGTCTTGGCGGAGATGCGCTTGACCTCGTTCGGGTCCTCGCCGATCAGGTCGGCGATCTCCTCCCCCACGCGCTCGGGCTCGGCGCCCGGCAGGTCGACCTTGTTCATGGCCGGGATCAGCTCCAGCCCGGAGTCGACGGCCAGGTAGGTGTTGGCGACGGTCTGGGCCTCGACGCCCTGGGAGGCGTCGACGAGCAGCAGCGCGCCCTCGCACGCGGCCAGGCGAGCGGCTGACCTCGTAGGTGAAGTCCACGTGGCCCGGGCGTGTCGATCAGGTGCAGCTGGTAGGTCTCGCCGTCCTGCGGCCTCGTAGAAGACGCGCACGGCCTGGGCCTTGATCGTGATCCCGCGCTCGCGCTCGAGGTCCATGCTGTCCAGCAGCTGGGCCTTCATCGCTGCGCGGGTCGACCGTGTGCGTGGTCTCGAGGATGCGGTCGGCCAGCGTCGACTTCCCATGATCGATGTGGGCGATGATCGAGAAGTTCCGGATGTGCGCCTGGTCCGCCACGACCAGTAGAGACTACGAGGCGCGCGGGCGCAGCCGGCCGCGGATCAGCTCGAGGATCTGGCGGGCCTCCGGAAGCCGCAGCGCGAGCACCGTCGGCGGCGTAGACCGCGCCGCCCGCCGGCGAGCGCGGCGCCGAGCGCGACGATCTGGGCCACCAGCCCCTCGCCGAGCAGGTCGTCGAGCGCCCGCGTGGACGCCGTAGGCGGCGGCCGCGAGCGCGGCGGCGGCGAGCAGCATCGCGGCGAACGAGCGCAGCAGCCGCGGCCGCCCTCGAGGCCGCCCAGCTCGCGCCGCAGGCGGAACGCCGAGCAGCGCGGTCAGCGCGCGCGTTCGAGACGACCGTGCCGAGCACGACGCCCTCGATCCCGATCGGGTACAGCGCCAGCGAGACGGCGACGTTGACCGACCAGCGAGCCGACCGCGAGCGTGGTCGGCAGCCACGGCCGCTGGAGCGAGAAGAACGTGCGCGTGAGGATCAGGTTCCAGCCCGACGAACGGCAGCGAGATCGCGAACACGGCGAGCGCCGTCGTGACGCAGGTCGGTCGACTCGGCGTCGAACTCGCCGCGCTGGTAGAGCAGCCTCGACGATCGGGCGCGCGAGCACGATCGTGGCGGCCGCCGCCGGGACCAGCAGCAGCGCGATCTGGCGCATCCCGATCGCCGAGCACGGTGCGCATCTGCGTCGAGGTCGCGGCGCGACGCGAGCCGGCTCAGCTGCGGGAACACGACCGTCGCCACCGCGACCGAGAACATCCCCTGCGGGAGCATGTAGATGCGGAACGCCTTGTCGATCGCGGCCGGCGCCTGGTCGGAGACCAGCGAGCCGATCATCGAGTTCAGGACGAGGTCGAAGTTGATCAGCCCGAGCCCGACCGAGACCGGCAGCATCAGCATGAGCACGCGCCGGACGAGCGGGTCGTCGCGGCGCGGGAGCCGGATCCGCCAGATCGGGAAGCCGAGCCTGCCGCAGCTGCGGCAGCGTCATCAGCAGCTGCACGAGCGTGCCGGCGACGACGCCGATCGCGTACGCGTAGACGCGGTCGTCGCCCTCGAACAGCGGCGTCAGCGCGACCAGCCCGGCGATGATCACGACGTTCCAGACCAGCGGCGCGATCGCCGGGATCGTGAACTGGTCGTACGCGTTGAGGATCCCGACCGTGAGCCCGTTGAGGCCCAGCAGCACGATGATCGGGAACAGCACCTGCGAGAGGCCCGGCGGTGAGGGCGTCGAGCTCGTCGCGTGAACTCGTCGCCCGTGAAGACGGGGATCACGCCGGCGCCAGCGCAGATGAACAGCAGCGAGATCGCGCCGAGGACGACGAGCAGCAGGCCGGCGAGCGCGCTCGCGAGCTGGAGCGCCTCGCGGCGTCGCTTGTGCTCGAGCAGGTCGCTGAAGACGGGCACGAAGGCCGAGCTGAGCGCGGCGTCGGCGACCAGCGCGCGGATCGAGGTTGGGGATCTGGAAGGCGAGCGTGAACGCCGAGGCGGCGCCCGAGGTGCCGAAGTAGCGCGCGGCGACGATCTCGCGCACCAGCCCCGCGACGCGCGACAGGCCCGTGGCGGCCGAGAAGATCGCCGTGTTGAGCGCCATCCGGCGCCGCGGCGGGCTCGGGCTCGCCGACGGCTCGGGCGCTTCGGACCGCAGTCGCTCGGATGGAGGATCGACGGACAAGCGGCGCGCTATAGTACGCGGCCGCCGCGGCCCTTCCGCGGCCTCTTTGCGTCATGGCCAACATCCACTCACAGATCAAGCGCAACGCACGGTCGCTCCGCGAGCGCCAGGAGAACCGGCAGTACACGTCGTCGATCAAGACGTACTTCCGCCGCCTGGGCGCCGCCGTCGAGGCCGGCGACGACGAGCAGGCCGACGCCGAGCACCGCCACCTGGTCAAGCTGATCGACAAGGCCGTCAAGCGCGGCGCGCTGCACCGCAACACCGGCGCGCGCAAGAAGTCCCGCGCGGCTCGCCTGCGCCGCGGCGCCTAGCGCGCCGCTCGAAGCTCAGCTCGCGGCCGCGATGACCGTCCGCACCGCGGCGGTCGACTCCTCGAGCCCGCCGCCGCCGTGGCCGCGGCTCTCCGCCTCGAGGTCGGCCATCAGCACGAGCGCGTGGCGGAAGGCCTCGACGTCGCGGCGCCGGCGTCGGCGATCAGGCGGTCGGCGGCGAAGCCGGGCATCCGCAGGCCCTTCTTGATCTGCGCGGGCGGCTGGCCGGCGGCGAGCGCCTCGGCGATCGCGAGCGCGTCGCGCAGCCGGCGGACCATGTTGTAGAGCAGGCCCGGGAGCCGCTCGCCCTGGCCGCGCAGCTCCATCAGCAGCCGCGTCGCGCGCCTTGCGGTCGCCCGCCACGACCGCGTCGGCGAGCGTCCAGACCTTGCGCTCGACCGAGCTCGCGCAGGACTCCTGGACCTCCTCGACGCCGATCGAGGCGCCGGCGCCGTGCTCGAGCGCGAGCTTCTCGAGCTCGCGCAGCAGCCGCTGCTGGCGGTCGCCGACCTGGGCGATCAGCGCGCGGGCGGCCTGGTTGTCGAGCTCGAGCCCGAGCTCCTTGGCGCGCGCTGCGCCAGCCAGCGCGGCAGCTCGCGCGGCTTGACCTGGCTCTCCTCGGCGATCTGGCCGCCGGCGGCCTTGACCGCCTTGACGATCGCGTCGGGGACCTTGGCGCGGCCCTCCTCGCGGGCGAAGAACGCCACCGTGAGCGACTCCGGGTCCACGCCCGCCAGCGCGCGGCCGCGACCTGCTCGGCGTCCGCGTCCTTCCAGCGCTCGACGCCGTCGGCGATCACGAACCGGCGGCCGATCGCGAACGTCATCGCCGACAGCGCGCCGATCACCGCCTCGGGCGTGCAGCCGTCGTTCTCGAAGACCTCGACGCCCGCGGTGCCGCTCTCGGCCTCCGCCATCGCGCGCAGGCGCGTACGGCGCTCGGCGATGCGGCCGTGGTCGTCGCCGTGGATCAGGTAGGCGGCCTTGAACGAGGGCACGGCGGCCGAGTCTAGAACCGCCCGCGGACCGTCGGCGTCGCCGCAGCGCGCCGAGCCGCGCGCGGGCCGCTCACGCGCCCGTCTCCACCGTCATGCGGCCGCCCGCGACGCGGAGCACCACCGTGCCGTCGCGGTCGGTGCGGTAGACGCGCGGCACGGCGCGCAGGGCGTCGAGCGTGCTGCGCGCCGGGTGGCCGTAGTCGTTGCCGGCGCCGACCTCGATCGCCGCGACCTGCGGGCCGCAGCCGCGCAGGACGTGCGGGCAGGCCGGGGTCGGCGCTGCCGTGGTGGGAGACCTTCATCGCCTCGACCGGGCGCAGCGGCAGCGGCAGGATCGCCGCGCTCTCGGCGTCCGCGGACAGCCACAGGTCGAAGCTCCCGGCGCTGACGACCGCGGCCACGCCGCGCGGGTTGGGGTCCTCGGGCGGCGGCGCGCCCGGCGCCCGCGGTGCCGGGCGCCAGCAGGCGCACCGTCAGCGAGCCCGCCGCGCAGGACCTGCCCGGCGCGGGCGGTGACGCGCCGGATCCCGCGCGCGTCGGCCTCCGCGAGCAGGCGGCGGAAGTCCGGATCGGCGGTGCCGTCGCCGTTCTCGAGCAGCAGGCGCGTCGGGATCCGCGCCAGCACCGCGTGCAGCCCGCCCTGGTGGTCGCGCGACTGGTGGGTCGCCACGACGAGGTCCAGCCGCCGCACGCCGGCGGCGCGCAGCGCGCGGTGCACGGCGGCCTCGGGCGGCCCGCCGTCGAACAGCACGCTCGTGCCGTCGCCGTCCTGGACCAGCGTCGCGTCGCCCTGCCCGACGTCGAGGAAGGAGACCACCACCTCGCCCGGCCCGGCGCGGAACGGCGGGTGCGCGTGCCGCCACCAGAGCACGGCCGCGAGCGCGACGCAGCCGAGCGCGGCGGCGAGGCGCACGGGCCGCCAGCCGGCCCGCGCGGCGCCGAGCGCCAGGCCCCGCCGGGCCGAGCGCCGAGCCCGGCCGGCGGCAGGCGGCGCACGGCGGCGCGCACCGCCGCCGCGAGCGCGACCGGCAGCGCGAACGCGACCGCCGAGCGCGGCGGGCGACGCGAGCCGCACCGGCACGCGCGGCGTGCGGCAGCCCGGCGGCGACGCGCGCGACGCCAGGTCAGGTACGCGAGCAGCGGCCCGTCGAGCGCGTTCAGCGGCGCCGCGAGCGCCGGCGAGACCTGCGCGGCCGCCGCCGACAGCATCCCGAGCCACATGATCGGCGCCACCGCGGGCGCGGCGGCCAGGTTGGCGGGCAGCGAGACGAGCGAGAACGACTCGAAGTGCAGCGCCATCAGCGGCGCCGTTCCGGCCGTGGCGGCGATCGTGATCGCGGCGGCGTCCGCGACCGGGCCGGGCAGCCGGCGCGCGAGCAGCTCGCGCAGCGCGGGCGCCATCGCCATCAGCGCGACCACCGCCGCGAACGACAGCTGCCAGCCGGGCTCCATCGCCGCGCAGCGGGTTCAGCGCCAGCGTGCCCGCCGCGGCGAGCCCGAGCGCGTACCAGCGCGAGGCCGGCCGCCCCGCGAGCGCCGCCACGAGCCCGGCCGCGCCCATCACGCCCGCGCGCTGGATCGACGGCCCGCCGCCCGCCAGCGGCACGTAGGCGGCCACCAGCAGCAGCGCGAGCGCCAGCCGTGCCCGCAGCGGCACGCCGGCCACGCCGGCCGCGGCCAGCACGAGGATCGCGAGCAGCATCACGTTCTGGCCCGACACCGCCAGCAGGTGCGCGAGCCCGGAGACCTGGAACTCGTCGCGCACGTGCGTCGGAGAGCCGCTCGTCCTGCCCGAGCACCATCCCGCGCAGCAGCGCGGCGTCCTCCTCGCGCAGGCCGCGCTCGAGCCCGCGCTCCGCGCGGCGGCGCACGCGCGTCCAGCGCGCCCGCGACCCCGCCGCGCCGCCGGCCCGTGCGGCCGGACGGCGCGCGCGTCGATCGCCGCGCCGGCCCCGCGCGGGCGCTGGTAGGCGTCGAAGAACCCGAGCGGCGCGACGCTCCCCTCGACCGTCGAGGATCTCCCCCGACGCCCGGGCTCGGCCGCCCGCCGGCCGCGTCCGCCGCCGGCCACGCCGCAGCACGCGCGGCCCGCGCCCTCGCGCAGCGGCCCGCCCGCCAGCCGCGACGCGCGCGACCGCGGCCCCGCCCCGCGCCGCCGCAGTGGCTCCAGCAGCACCGACCGGCCCGGCGAACGAGCTGCTCGCCGGCGACCGCCGCGAGCCGCCCCGAGTCGACCACCCGCAGTCGCTCCTTGCCGATCGCCCCGCCGGCCAGCGCCGCCACCGCGCACGCGACCGCCACGCCGGCGCCGGGACGGCGCCGCGCCGAGGCCTGGCGGGCCGAGCGCCGCGGCGAGCACCGACCCGAGCAGCAGCGCGGCGATGGCGCACGCCGCCGCGAGCGCGGCGCAGCGCCACAGCGGCGCCCGCGCGAGCAGCAGACCGCCGGCGAGCGCGAACAGCGCCGCGTGCCGCGGGTGGCCGAGCGAGCCGCGGCAGCGCAGCCGCCTCCGGCCGGCCCACGCCGCGCCGCGGCGGCTCACACCCGGACCTTGTCGCGCAGCGTGGCGAGCCGCGTCTCGCCGATGCCCGGGACCTGGTCGAGCTCCTCGACCGAGCCTGAAGCCGCCGTGCGCCTCGCGGTAGGCGACGATCTGCTGGGCGGTCGCCGGCCCGATGCCGTCGAGCTCGTCGAGCTGCTCGACCGTCGCGGTGTTCGAGGTCGAGCGGACGCCGGGCGCCGGCGCCGCCGCCGCGGCGCCACGGCCGCCGACGCCGCCCTTCGCCCGCACCGGCACGAGCACCTGGCGGCCGTCCTGCAGCTCCGCGGCGAGGTTGACCGCGCCCAGGTCGGCGCGGTGCCGCGCGCCGCCCGCGCGCTCCACGGCGTCGGCCACGCGCGCGCCCGCGCGCAGCCGGTAGACGCCCGGCCGGCGCACCGCGCCCGCGACGTGCACGACCAGCGCGCCGCCCTTCTCCGCTCCCTGCACCTCCAGCGACGGCCACGCGCCGGCGCCCGGCGACGGCCGCCACCCCGTCGTCGCGGCCCGCGTAGACGACCGCGAACACCGCCAAGCCGAGCAGCGCGAGGCCGCAGAGCAGTAGCTGGCGCGGTGTGAGTGGCGAGCGCGGGCGAGACCTGTGCGGCGGCCGCCGACAGCATCCCGAGCCACATGATCGGGGCCACCGCGGGCGCAGCGACGAGGTTCGCGGGCAGCGAGACGAGCGAGAGCGACTCGAAGTGCAGCGCCATCAGCGGCGCCGTGCCGGCCGTCGCGGCGATCGTGATCGCGGCGGCGTCGGCGACGGGCCCCGGCATCCGATGCGCGAGCAGCTCGCGCAGCGCGGGCGCCATGGCCATCAGCGCGACGACGGCGGCGAACGAGAGCTGCCAGCCCGGCTCCGACGCGGCCAGCGGGTTCAGCGCCAGCGTGCCGGCCGCCGCGAGCCCGAGCGCGTACCAGCGCGATGCCGGCCGCCCCGCGAGCGCCGCCACCAGGCCCGCCGCCCCCATCACGCCCGCGCGCTGGATCGAGGGCCCGCCGCCGGCGAGCGGCACGTAGGCGGCGACCAGCAGCAGCGCGAGCGCCAGCCGCGCCCGCAGCGGCACCCCGACGACACCGGCCGCCGCGAGCACGAGGATCGCCAGCAGCATCACGTTCTGGCCGCTCACCGCGAGCAGGTGGGCGAGGCCCGGAGACCTGGAACTCGTCGCGAACGGCGTCCGGCAGCCGCTCGTCCTGCCCGAGCACCATCCCGCGCAGCAGCGCCGCGTCCTCATCGCGAAGGCCGCGCTCGAGCCCGCGCCTCGGCCCGGCGGCGCACGGCGTCGAGCGCCCCGGCGAGGCCGCCGCGGCGCAGACCCGTGCGCCGGACGGCGCGGGCGTCGATCGCGGCGCCGGCGCCGCGCGGCCGCTGGTAGGCGTCGAAGAACCCGAGCGGCGCGACGCTCCCCTCCACCTCGAGGATCTCGCCGGTTCCGGGCGTGCCGCCCGTGAGCGCATCGCCTCGGATGCGCAGCACCGCGCCCTCGCCGCGCAGCGGCCCGCCCGCCAGCCGCACCCGTGCCACCGCCGGGCCCGCCACCGCGCCGGCGCAGGGGCTCCAGCAGCACCGACCGGCTCCGCGATCGACCTCCCCGCGACCGCCGCGAGCCGGCCCGAGTCCACGACCCGCAGCCGCTCCTTCCCCACCGCGCCGCCGGCCAGCGCCGCCACCGCGCACGCGAGCGCCACGCCGGCGCCCGGTGGAGCCGACCGCCGCGTGCGCGAGGCCGCCGGCGGACGCGTCGCGGACGAGCCGCGCGGCCAAGAGGGCCAGCGACGACCGCGCCGGCGGCGAGCGCGCCGGCCGCCCACACGGGCGCCCGCGCGAGCAGCAGCCCGCCGACGAGCGCGAACAGCGCCGCGTGCCGCGGGTGCCCGAGCATCGCGCCGCCGCCGCGACGGCGCGGCGGATCACGCCGCACGCCGCCGCGCGGCTCACACGCGGACCTTCTCGCGCAGCGCGGCGAGGCGGGTCTCGCCGATGCCGGGGACCTGGTCGAGCTCCTCGACGGACCCGAAGCCGCCGTGCGCCTCGCGGTAGGCGACGATCTGCTGGGCGGTCGCGGGGCCGATCCCGTCCAGCTCGTCGAGCTGCTCGACGGTCGCGGTGTTCAGGTCCAGCGGGACGCCCGGCGCGGCGCCGGCGGCCGCCGACGCCACCGCCGCCGTGCGCACGGAGCGGCACGAGCACCTGCCGGCCGTCCTGCAGCTCCGCGGCGAGGTTGACCGCGCCCGAGGTCGGCCCGGCGGCGCACCCCGCCCGCGCGCTCCACCGCGTCGCCGACCCGCGCGCCCGCCGCGCAGCCGGTAGACGCCCGGGCCGGCGCACCGCGCCCGCGACGTGCACCACGAGCGCGCCGCCGTCACCCTCCCCGCGACCTCGAGCGACGGCCCGCCCCCGCCGCGCGGGGCCGCCGCGACCCGTCGCCGCGCCCCGCATAGACGATCGCGAACACGACCAGACCGAGCAGCGCGAGGCCGCAGAGCAGCAGCTGGCGCGGGGTGAGCTCGGGCATGCCGCCACGCTAGGCGGCATCCCTGCACGTGTCTGTCGCGGGCTGTGCCGGAACTGCGCCGATCGAGTCCGGACTCAGCGCACGACGAAGTTCACGAGCTTCGCGGCACCACGATCACCTTGACGACCTCGTTGCCGTCGATGTGCGCCTGGATCCGCGGCTGCTCGCGGGCCATCGCCTCCAGCGCCTCGCGCGTCGCGTCGGCGGGCGCCTGGATGCGGTCGCGCAGCTTGCCGTTGACCTGCAGCACGACCTCGACGGTGTCGCGCTCGAGCAGCGACAGGTCGGCGGCCGGCCAGGGCTGCTCCCAGACGCGGTCGCCCGTGAGCATGTCGTAGACGTCCGAGCCCGTGTGCGGGGCGAACGGGAAGATCAGCGAGGCGGCGGTCGCCGTCGCGAAGTGCAGCGTCGACGGGTGCACGGTCTCGCGATGCCGGTAGGCCTCGTTGACCAGCTCCATCACGGCGGCGATCGCGGTGTTGAACGCGAACCGCCCGGCCATGTCCTCCGTGACCTTGTCGATCGCCCAGTGCGCCTTGCGCATCAGCTCGAGGTCGTCGCCCTCGGGATCGTCGAGCGGCCCCAGCGGCTCGTGCTGGCCCGAGGCGGCGGCCACGTCCGCGCCGAGGCGCCACAGGCGGCCCAGGAAGCGGTGCACGCCCTCCACGCCCTTGTCGGTCCAGTCCGCGTCGTGGTCGGGCGGCCCGATGAAGAGGATGTAGCAGCGGGCGGTGTCCGCGCCGTAGCGCTCCACGTACGGGACCGGGCTGATCATGTTGCCCTTGGACTTGGACATCTTCGCCCCGTCGCGGGTGATCATGCCCTGCGTGAACAGCGCGTTGAACGGCTCCTGCGCTGTCCAGCAGCCCCATGTCCGCGAGCGCCTTCACGAAGAAGCGCGCGTACATCAGGTGCAGGATCGCGTGCTCGACGCCGCCGATGTACTGGTCGACCGGCGTCCAGCGGTTGGTGACCTCGGGGTCCCACGGCGCCGTGTCGTTGTCCGCGTCCGTGTAGCGCAGGAAGTACCAGGACGAGTCGACGAAGGTGTCCATCGTGTCCGTCTCGCGTCGCGCGGGGCCGCCGCAGCTCGGGCAGGTCGTGTTGACCCAGTCCTCGGCCGCCGCCAGCGGGGAGCGGCCCTTCGGCGCGTAGTCCTCGACCTCGGGCAGCAGGACGGGCAGCTGGTCCTCCGGGACGGCCACCATCCCGCACTTCTCGCAGTAGAGGATCGGGATCGGGCAGCCCCAGTAGCGCTGGCGCGAGAGCAGCCAGTCGCGCAGGCGGTAGTTGATCGAGCGGTGGCCCTTGCCCTGCTCGTCGAGCCAGTCGACGATCTTCTCGAGCGCGTCGCGGTTGTGCATCCCGTCGAATTGGGGATGGGAGTTGACGATCGGGCCGTCGTCGGAGCAGGGCAGCTCGTCGCCGCAGTCGATCACCTTGCGGATCGGCAGGTCGAACGTCGTCGCGAAGTCGTGGTCGCGCTCGTCGTGGCCCGGCACGGCCATGATCGCGCCGGTGCCGTACTCCATCAGCACGTAGTCGGCGACCCACATCGGGATCCGCTCGCCGTTGACGGGGTTGATGACGCTGCGGCCGAGCGGGACGCCGGTCTTCGTGCGGTCGGTGTCGCTGCGCTCGTCGCTGGACTCCGTCAGCGCCTTGTTGACGTAGTCGCGCACGGCCTGCTCGTGCTCCGTGCCGGCGGCCAGCCGGAGCACGTCGGGGTGCTCGGGCGCCATCACGAAGAACGTCGCGCCGAACAGCGTGTCCGGGCGGGTGGTGAAGACGGGGTACTCCGCGCCGCTCTCGGGATCGGCGAACGTGACCTCGGCGCCCTCGGAGCGGCCGATCCAGTTGCGCTGCATCGTCTTGACGTGCGTGGGCCAGCGGATGTCCTCGAGGTCGTCCAGCAGGCGGTCGGCGTAGTCCGTGATGCGGAAGAACCACTGCTCGAGCTGGCGCGCCTCGACCAGGTTGCCGCAGCGCTCGCAGCGGCCGTCGATGACCTGCTCGTTGGCGAGCACGGTCGCGTCGACCGGGCACCAGTTGACCGCCGCCTCCTTGCGGTAGGCCAGGCCGCGCTCGAACAGCTTCAGGAACAGCCACTGGGTCCAGCGGTAGTAGCGCGGCTCGTGCGTGCCGAACTCGCGCGACCAGTCGATCGACAGCCCCCAGCGGCGCAGCTGCGTCTGGAACTGCGAGATCGACTTCGCGGTCGAGTCGCGCGGGTGCTCGCCCGTGCGGATCGCGTGGTTCTCGGCCGGCAGCCCGAACGCGTCGTAGCCCATCGGGTGCAGCACCTTGCGGCCCGTGCGGCGGTGGAAGTGCGCGACCGCGTCACCGACGGAGTAGTTCTTGAGGTGCCCCATGTGCGGCTCGCCCGAGGGGTACGGCAGCATCTCCAGGACGTAGGACTTCTGCTCGCCTTCGACCTCGTCGTTGGAGACCTCCCACGTGCGCTCGCGCTCCCAGATCTCCTGCCACTTGGGCTCGATCGAACGCGGGTCGTAGCGGTGCTCGCTCATGGGAGCGCGGAGGTTAGCGCGGGGCCGGTGTGCGGCCGATTCCGTCCGCAACACGAACTAGTGTTCGTATCCGAATGTCGGACACGACCCTCAAAGGAGCCATCGCGGAGGCCGCCATCGCGGCGGCGGCGGTCGAGATGGGCATCTTCGTCCTGCGGCCGTTGGTGGAGGGGCGGCGGTACGACCTCGCTCTTCGACATCGACCACCGGCTCTACCGCGTGCAGTGCAAGTGGGCGCGCCGTATGGGTGCCGTCATCTCGTCGTGAACCTCGAGAGCTGCCGCCACACGCCCGCACGGGTACGTGCGAACGATGTACGACGCGACCGAGATCGACGCGGTCGCCGCCTACTGCCAAGAGCTCAAGCGTTGCTACTGGCTGCCGATCGACCTCGTGGAAGGCAAGCGCGTCGATCTCGCTCCGGCTGACGACCCGCTGCCAACAATCAGCAGGTCGCGATAAACTTCGCGGCTGAGTACGAGTTCGGGGCTATAGCTCAGCTGGGAGAGCGTCTGGCTGGCAGCCAGAGGTCGCCGGTTCGAGCCCGGCTAGCTCCACTCTCGGAGGCCGTCCTGAGGGGCGGCCTCGCTTCGTTCTCAGGCCTCGGCGTCGTCGACGGCGCGCTTGGGCGCCTCGCCCCAGAGCTGCTCGAGGCGGTAGAAGTCGCGCGCCTCGGGCGTGAAGATGTGGACCACGACGTCCAGGTAGTCCATGAGGATCCAGCGTGCCTCGCCGAGGCCCTCGACCCGGCGCGGGAGCAGGCCGTGCTCCTTCTTGAGGCCCTGGTGGATGCGGTCGTGGATCGCCTTGGTCTGGCGGTCGGTGTTGCCGGAGCAGATGACGAAGTAGTCCGTGTAGCCCAGCACGCCGCGGAGGTCGAGCTCGACGGCGTCGACCGCCTTGACGTCGGAGGCGTAGCCCTCGATGACCGAGGCCAGCTCGGCGCCCTCGAGGGCGGTCTGCTGCTCGCTCATCGGTAGAGCCCCTCGCGCTCGACGTGGGCCGCCACCGCGTCCGGGACGAGGTAGCGCACGGGCTTCCCCTCCGCGATGCGGCTGCGGACCAGCGTGGATGAGACGTCGATGCGTGGCATGTCGAAGAACCGGATCCGCTCCGCGGCGCCCGGCAGCTCGCGGTCGAGACGCTCGAGGATCTGCTCGCGACCGACGCCGTCGCGGGCGGCGACGCCGAGCGTGCAGCGCTCGAGGATGGTCCGCGGCTCGTGCCACTCGGGCAGCGAGGCGGCCATGTCGCCTCCGACGATGAAGGTCAGCTGATCTCCTGGGCGTGCTTCATGGAGCCTGTTGAGGGTATCGACCGTGTACGAGCGCCCGGGAACGTCGGCGTCCACGCGCGAGACCGCCAGGCGCTCGTCGCCGGCCACGGCGGCCTCGCACAGCGCCACGCGGTGCTCGACGCCCGGGTCCCCGACGGCCTCCTTGTGCGGCGGCGAGTGGACCGGCACCAGCAGCACGCGGTCGAGGCCGAGCTGCGCCCACGCCTCCTGCGCGCAGACCAGATGCCCGATGTGCGGCGGGTTGAACGTCCCGCCGAGCAGCCCGATCCTCAAGCGCGGATCTGGCCGTCGCCCTCGACCAGGTACTTGAAGGTGCACAGCTCGCGCGCGCCGATCGGCCCGCGGGCGTGCAGCTTCTGGGTCGAGTTGCCGATCTCGGCGCCCATCCCGAACTCGCCGCCGTCGGTGAAGCGCGTGGAGGCGTTCACGTACACGCAGGCCGCGTCGACGCCGAGCTGGAACGCCCGCGCGGCCGCGGTGTCGCGCGTGAGGATGGCCTCGGAGTGCCCGGAGCCGTACGCGTTGACGTGCGCGATCGCCTCCTCCGCGGAGCCGACGACCTTGACCGCGAGCACGAGCGCGAGGAACTCCTCCGCCCAGTCCTCCTCCGTCGCGGCCGCCACGCTCCCGTCGAGGCCCCGCACCGACTCGTCGCCGCGGATCTCGACCCCCGCGGCGCGCAGCGAGCCGAGCACGCGGGGCAGGAACTCCGCCGCCACGGCCTCGTGCACGAGCAGCGTCTCGGCCGCGTTGCAGACGCCCGGGCGCTGCGTCTTGGCGTTGAGCACGATCGCCTCGGCGCGCTCGAGGTCGGCCGAGGCGTCGACGTACACGTGGCAGTTGCCCGACGCCGCGTAGATCACCGGCACCTTCGCGACCGCGCTGAGCGCCTTCTTCAGCCCCTCGCCGCCGCGCGGGATGATCAGGTCGACCACGCCCTCCTGGCCGGCGAGCTCGGCGAGCTCCTCGCGCCCGCCGCCCGCCACGAGCGACAGCGACCCCGCGGGCAGCCCCGCCGCCTCGACGGCCTCGACCGCGACCCGCGCGAGCACCTCGTTGGAGTGCGCGGCCGAAGAGGACCCGCGGAGCACGACCGCGTTGCCCGACTTCAGCGCCAGCGCGGCGGCGTCGATCGTGACGTTCGGCCGTGCCTCGTAGACGACGGCGACGACGCCGAGCGGCACGCGCACCTTGCGCACGTCGAGCCCGTTCTCCAGCCGGAAGCCGTCGATGACCTCGCCGACGGGGTCGGGCAGCGCGACGATCTCGCGCACGCCGGCGGCCATCGCCGCGACGCGCCGCTCGTCCAGCGCCAGCCGGTCCATCAGCGCCTCGGAGAGCCCGGACTCCCGGCCCGCCTCGAGGTCGCGCGCGTTGGCCTCGAGGATCTCGGGGACCCGCGCCTCCAGCGCCGCCGCCATCGCGAGCAGCGCCGCGTCCTTGACCGCCGAGCTGGTCGCCGCCAGCCCGCGGGCGGCCGCCTTGGCGGCCAGGCAGATGTCGGTGACGGAGGCGGGCGACGAGATGGCGGCCATGCTGCGAATTCTAGGCCCGCCGGTGGGTTCGAACCTAGGAGAGCACGAAGTAGTCGCGGTGCACGGCCTCCTCGACCGCCTGCGGCAGCACCTCGCGCACCGCCGCCGACTGCATGCCCATCACCTGGCGCAGCTCGCCGGCGGAGTAGTTGCAGATCCCCTTGCCGATCGCGCCGTTGCCGTCGCGGGCGACCACCTCGACGGCCTCCCCCGCGTCGAAGGCGCCGTCGACGCCGACGATGCCCACCGGCAGCAGCGAGGTGCCGCCCTCGCGCAGCGCCCGCGCGGCGCCGGCGTCGACGGTCACGGTGCCGCGCGTGGGCTTGGCGTACTTGAGCCAGAGCTTGAAGCTCGAGTGGCGCACGGGCTGGCGCAGGAAGCGCGTGCCGGTGGCCTTCCCCGACCACGCGTCGGCGAGGACCCCGGGCTCGAGGCCGGAGCCGATCACGGTCGGGATGCCCGCCGCGGCCGCCATCTCGGCCGCGACGACCTTCGAGCGCATCCCGCCCGAGCCCAGCGGCGAGACCGAGTGCCCGATGTCCAGCGCGGCGAGCGTCTCCGCGTCGGCGACCTCGCGCACGAGCCGCGCCCCGGGCTCCACGCGCGGGTCGGCGGTGTAGAGGCCCTCCTGGTCGGTCAGCAGCAGCAGGAGCTGCGCCCCGGCCAGCACGGCCACCTGGGCGGCGAGGAAGTCGTTGTCGCCGAAGGAGATCTCGTCCGTCGTCGTCGTGTCGTTCTCGTTGATGACCGGCACGATCCGCCACTCGAGCAGCTTGCGCAGCGTCCGGCGCGCGTTGACGTAGTGCGTGCGGACGCTCATGTCGAAGAACGTCAGCAGCATCTGCGCCGACTGGATGCCGCGCTCGCGCAGCAGCTCGTCGTAGGTGCGGTACAGGCGGCCCTGGCCGACCGCGCTGGCGGCCTGGAGCTCCTCGATCGCGCTCGGGCGCACGGGCAGGGCGAGCATCTGCACGCCGCGGGCGATCGCCCCGGAGGTCACGATCACCACGTCGACCCCGGCGCGGTGCAGCGCGGCGACCTCCTCGGTGATGCGGGCGACGACGGACAGCCGCAGCTCGCCGTTGTCCTCGGCGACGATCGACGACCCCAGCTTCACGACGGCGACGGGCACAGCCGAACCCTAGAGGGGTGCGCCGGGATCGAGCTCGAACACGATCCCGGCGATCTCCACGTCGTCGCCGGGTTCGAAGCCCTCCTTCTCGAGCGCGGCGATGACGCCCATGCGCCGCAGGCGGTGCTCGACGTGCGCGAGCGCCTCCTCGTTCTCGAGGTCGTGGCGGGCGATCAGGCGCTCGACGGCGTCGCCGGCGACGCGGAACTCGCGCTCGCCGGTGCGCTCGACCTCGAACGTGCTGCGCGCGGCCGGGCGGAAGACCTGGAACTCGGCCACCTCGCTCTCCCCCTCGGCATCGCCCATCGGCGCCTCGACCGGCACGCGCCGCAGCAGCTCGCGGGCGAGCTCGTCGAGCCCCTGGCGCGTGGCGCTGGAGGTCACGAGCACCGGGGCCTCCACGCGCGAGCGCCACTCCTCCGCGGCGGCCTCGGCGGCCTCGGCGGTGACGAGATCGGCCTTGGAGAGGGCGAGGATGCGCGGCAGCTCGGCCAGCCGCGGGTCGTGGTCGGCGAGCTCGGCCTCGATCACGCGGTGGTTCTCCTCGGGGTCCGAGCCGTCGAGCGGGCGAGGTCGAGCACGTGGACGAGCATGCGCGTGCGCTCGACGTGGGCGAGGAAGTCGTGGCCGAGGCCGGCTCCCTCCGAGGCGCCCTCGATCAGCCCCGGGATGTCGGCGATGACGAGCTGGCGGTCGTCGGCGTCGAGCGTGCCGAGCACGGGCTCGAGCGTCGTGAACGGGTACGCGGCCACCTTCGGCGCGGCGCGCGTCATCGTCGCCAGCAGCGAGGACTTGCCGGCGTTGGGGAGCCCGACCAGCCCGACGTCGGCGAGCAGCTTGAGGTGCAGCTCGACCGCGCCCTCCTCCCCCGGGAGGCCGCGCTCGGCGAGCCGCGGCGCCTGGCGGGTCGGGCTCACGAACTGGCGGTTGCCACGCCCGCCCGGCCCGCCCGTGGCGATCGTGACCTCCTGACCGGGGCGCACGAGGTCGTAGCGGGTGCCGTCCCACTTGGTGACCTGGGTGCCGGGCGGCACGCGCACGACCATCGGCTCGCCGTCGGCACCGTGGCGCTGGGCGCCCTGGCCGTGGCCGCCGCGGTCGGCGCGGTAGTGCGGTCGGCGCTTGAAGGACTGCAGGTCGCGCAGCGAGTCGTCGCAGCGCAGGATCACGTCGCCGCCGCGACCGCCGTCGCCGCCGTCCGGCCCGCCCTTGGGCACGTGCGCCTCGCGCCGGAACGACAGGCAGCCGTTGCCGCCGCCACCGGCGCGCACCTCGATCCTGGCCCTGTCCGCGAGCATCCTGGGTAACGGTAGAGGCATGGCCTCAGACTCCCCCGTGTTCCTGATCACCGGCGCCTCCACCGGCATCGGCGCCGAGACCGCCCGGCAGGCGGCGCAAGCCGGCTACCGCCTCGTGCTGGCGGCCCGCTCCGAGGACAAGCTCCAGGCGCTCGCCGGCGAGCTCCCCGAGGCGATCGCGGTCCGCTGCGACGTCACCGAGTGGGACGACCAGCAGGCGCTCGTGCAGCGCGCGCTGGACGAGTACGGCCGGCTCGACGTCGCGTTCGCCAACGCCGGCTTCGGCGGCCCGAGGGGCTTCGGCAGCGGCGACGTCGAGCAGTGGAAGGCGATGGTCCTGACCAACGTCTACGGCGCCGCCCTGACGATCCGCGCCGCCCGCGACGCGCTGATCGAGACCAAGGGCCACCTGCTGATCACGGGCTCCGTCGCCGGGCGCCGGGCGCTCCCGGGCTCGCTCTACAGCGCCACCAAGTGGGCGATCACCGGCATGGGCGAGGGCGCCCGCCAGGACTTCAACGACACGGGCGTGCGCGTGACCGTGATCGAGCCCGGCATGGTCGACACGCCGTTCTTCGAGTCACCGCCCGAGATCGAGGCCCTGCACGCCGAGGACGTCGCCCGCGCGGTGATGTTCGCCGTCTCTCAGCCGTCTCGCGTCGACGTCAACGAGATCCTGATCCGGCCGACCGCGCAGCCGGGGTAGCCGAGGGCTCTAGATTGGGGTTTCGCCTGCCAGGCGAGCGCGCCGCTCACGGCGTACTCGCCTGCAGGAGCCGGCTAGGCGCTCTCGCCTTCGGCGACGTTACTCACGGAGATCGTGCGCCCCCGCCGGCCCTCGCGGAACTGCACGACGCCGGGCGAGGTCGCGAAGATCGTGTCGTCCTTGCCGATGCCCGTGCCCAGGCCCGGCTTGAACTTGGTGCCGCGCTGGCGCACGATGATCTCGCCGCCCTTGACGGTCTGACCGGCGAAGACCTTCACCCCGAGCATCTTCGGGTTGGAGTCGCGGCCGTTGCGGCTGGAGCCGAGGCCCTTCTTGTGTGCCATCTCAGCTGTTCTCCTCGGAGGCTCGTCCTTCTTCGCACGGGAGCGCGCGCCGCCGGAGATCTTGGTGACCTCGATGCGGGTCAGCTCCTGGCGGTGGCCCGTGCGGCGCTTGTAGCCGCGCTTGGGCTTGAACTTGAAGATGCGCAGTTTGGGGCCCCGCTCGTGGCCGACGACCTTGGCCTCGACCTTGATCTTGCCGAGGTCCGAGGGGCCGAACACGGTCTTGTCGCCGTCGGCGAACAGGAGCGGCTCGAGCTCGATCTTCGCGCCCTCGTCGCCCTTCAGGCGCTCCACGAGCAGGGTCGTGCCCTCCTCGACGCGGTACTGCTTACCGCCGGTCTTGATGACTGCGTAGGCCATGGTCAGTGATCACTCGTCAGCTTTCGAGGCTTCCGTCGCTTCGGCTCCCGCCTTGGCGCGCGAACGGCGCCGTCCGCCTCTGCGGCCGCGGCGCCGAGGCTTCGATTCTATCGCGTCGCCGTTCGAGGAGCCCTCCTCGGGCTCCTCGGGCTCGGGCGCGGCCTCTTCCGGCGCCTCCGCGGCCTGCGCCGCGTCGCCGTTGTCGTTGCCGCGCGCGCGGGAGCGGCCCCGCCCGCCGCGCCGGCGGCGCTTGGGCGCGTCGTCGCCGGCGTCCTCGGCCGCCGCCGGGCCGGTGCCCGCCCCGGCGTCGCTCTGGTCCGTGAGCGCCTCGACCGCCTCGGCCTCGGCCGCCGCGTCGGCGGGCTCGGGCTTCTGCTTGGCCGCCGCCTCACGCTCCTTGCGCTTGGCCGCGCCCTTCTTGGCCGCCGCGCTGCGCTTGGCGCGCTGCTCGGCCTTCTCGCGCTCCTTGGCGCGCTCGCTCGCCGAGTGCTCGGCCGTCTCGGCGTCCGCGCCGGTCAGCGCGGCCGTCGCCGTGGTCCGGCGCGCCTCCTCGATGCGCACGAGCTTCTTCTCGCCGACGAAGGCGACGCCGTTGGTCACCGTGATCACGTAGCCGTCGACCTTGGCGACCGCGTCGTCGGGGTTGTACATGTGCGGCTCGACGATGTCGACGTGGACCTCCTCGCCGCCACGGAACGGCACGGCCTCCTCGGAGATCTCGTCGCGGGTGCCCTCCATCACGACGGAGAAGTGGTCGAGCGGGAGCCCCTCGGAGCCCGTGAAGTGGAAGAAGCGGCCCGTGTCGGCCTCGAGCGTCTGCAGCTCGCGTGCGCCGTCGGCCGTGAACCAGGCCGTGACCCGCGAGTTGAGCCGGACGAGGTAGGCCTCGGGGCCGTCCTTGCCCGCCGTGCGGACGATCTCGCGCAGGTGCCGGGCGACGTGGATGGCCATCGTCTCCTCGGACTTCACGACGCCCTCCCCGCCGCACACCGGGCAGGTCTTGGTCATGATCTCGCGCACGCCGTCCGTGACGTTCTGGCGCGTCATCTCGACCAGCCCGAGCGGCGAGATCTCGACCACGAAGGTCTTCGTGCGGTCCTCGTCGAGCGACTTGCGCAGCGTCTTGAGCACCGTGTCCCGGTTGCGGGCCCGCGCCATGTCGATGAAGTCGATGACGATGATGCCGCCGATGTCGCGCAGCCGCAGCTGGTTGACGACCTCCTCGGCGGCCTCGAGGTTCGTCTTGGTGATCGTGTCCTCGAGCCGCGCGGCCTTGCCCTTGCCGGTGAAGGAGCCCGTGTTCACGTCGATGACCGTCAGCGCCTCGGCGTAGTCGATCATCAGGTAGCCGCCGCTGGGCAGGTCGACGCGGCGGCTGAGCATCCCCTCGATGACCGGCTCGACGCCGTAGGCCTCGAACAGCGGCTGCTCGTCGTCCTCCCACAGCTCCACGCGGTCGACCAGCTCGGGCGCGGTGCGCGCGAAGAAGGAGACGAGCCGGTGGTGCTGCTTGGGGTCGTCGACGACCGCGCGCTCGAAGTGCTCGGAGAAGATGTCGCGCACGACGCGGATCGAGAGGTCGGCCTCCTGGAAGACCAGCGCGGGCGCGATGGCCTCCGCCACGCGCTTCTCGAGCACCTCGTTGAGCTTGAACAGGTACTGCAGCTCGCGCTCGAAGTCCGCGCGCTGCGCGCCGTGCGCCGCCGTGCGGATGATCGCGCCGCCGCCGCCGAGGTCGAGCTGCTTGGCCTCCTTGCGCAGGCGGTCGCGCTCCTTGTCCTCGAGCCGGCGCGAGACGCCCACGCCCTCGCCCGTCGGCGCGTAGACCATGTAGCGCCCGGCGATCGTGAGCTCCATCGAGAGGCGCGCGCCCTTGGTCTTGAGCGGGTCCTTGACGACCTGCACGACGATCTCCTGCCCCGGCTTGAGCAGGTCGGTGATGCGCGGCCCGGAGCCGCGGCCCCGCTTGGACTGCTCCACGCCCGGGATGACGATCTCGTCGACGTGCAGGAAGCCGTTCTTCTCGAGGCCGATGTCGACGAAGGCCGCCTCGAGGCCCGGCAGGACGTTGTCGACGACGCCCTTGTAGATGTTGCCGACGATCGAGCGGCCGCCGCGGCGCTCGAAGTAGATCTCGGCGACGCGGTAGCCCTCGGGCACCGCGCCCTTCTTGCCGCGCTTACGGGAGCGCGAGGACTTGGCCGGGGCGGCGGGCTCGCCCGCCGCCTCCAGCATGGCGACGCGGGTCTCCCCACGGTCGACCGTGACCAGCACTTGCTTTCTCAAGATGATCCCTCATTGGAAGACGGAGGCCCTTCCCTTCGATGCAGCCGTTTCGCGCGCTTGCGCGTGGACGGAGTGCAACAGGCCCAGGGCCAGGAACGTTGAGAGCATCGACGAGCCGCCGAAGCTCAGGAGTGGGGCCGTCACGCCGGTGATCGGCATGATCCCCACGTTCATCCCGATGTTCACGAAGAGCTGGAACAGCAGCATCACGGTGATGCCTCCTGCGAGCAATGCGCCGTACAGGTTCTTCGCGACGGTCAGGATGTGCAAGCCGCGCCATATCAATAGCGCGTAGAGCGAGAGCACCAGGGCGGCGCCGGCGAAACCATAGGTCTCGCCGACGACCGCGAAGATGAAGTCGGTGTGGTGCTCCGGGAGGAAGTTCAGGGAGGTCTGGGTGGCGTTCTCGATGCCGCGGCCGGTCTTCTCGCCCGAGCCGATGGCGATCTTGGACTGCTGCTGCTGGTAGGCCTCGTCGCCCGGACTCTCCGACGGGTGCAGGAACGAGGTCAGGCGGTCCACCTGGTAGGGCTTGAGGACCTCCACGCCGGCCGCCGGCAGCGCGACCAGCGCCAGCGCGATGCCGACGCCGAACAGCGCGCCGAGCGCCGCGAAGTGCCGCCACGGCGCCCCCGCCACGTACAGGATCGCCAGGGTGGCCGCGACGTAGACCATCGCGGAGCCGAGGTCGGGCTCGGCCATGACGAGCATCGTCGGCAGCAGCCCGAGCAGCATGATCCGGGCCGTCGTGTGGCGCCCCATCGAGCGCATCCGGTCGACGACGAATGCCGACAGCGCCAGCACGAGCAGGACCTTGCCCAGCTCGGAGGGCTGGAAGTTGAAGCCCGGAAGCGGGATCCAGGCCTTCGTGCCGCGGGTGGCCTGGGCGATGCCCAGCACGACGATCAGCAGCGCGATCAGCAGCCCGTAGATCGCGTAGCGCAGCTCGCGCAGCCGCGAGTAGTCGACCCGCGAGGCGCCGTACATCAGCACGAGGCCGATGCCGGCGTAGATCGCCTGGCGATAGACGTAGTAGTGCGGCTGGCCGGGGATGTCGTTCTCCGTCGCGCCGTTGAGCGAGATCAGCGACGCGGCGACGAGGCCGAGGGTGGCGAGCAGCAGCAGCGGGTCCAGGCGCAGGCGCCACTCTCGCGGCACGAGCGGCGGCGGCGGCTCGGAGGCCGGCTGGATGGTCGTCTTGGTGGCGCTCATCGCGTCTGGCTGGAGCCCGCGCGGAAGGCGCGGTCCTTGAGATGGAACCACTCCGACAGGATGAGGCGCGCCGCGGGTGCCGCCGTCTCCGCGCCGAAGCCGCCCTTCTCGACGGTCGTGACGATCACGATCGGGCGCGTCGGGTGCGGGACGTAGGCCGCGTACCACGACTGGTCGGGGTTCGGTGCGCGCTCGGCGGTGCCCGTCTTGCCGTAGACGGGGTACGGGAAGCCCTTGAAGACGTCGGCGGACGTGCCGCCCTCGTCGGAGGCCGCGCCGCGCAGGCCGTCCATGATCGCCTGCTGGTTGGCCTTGGAGAACTCGACGTTGCGCCGCGGGCGCATGCGGATCTGCTGCACGAGCCGGCCCGAGCCATCCTCGACGGCCTGGCCGAGGTGCGGACGCACGACGCGGCCGCCGTTGGCGACGGTGCTGTAGGCGGTGGCGAGCTGCAGCGGCGTGGCCTGCAGGTCGCCCTGGCCGACGGCGAGGTTGACGTTGTCGCCCGTGGACCAGGGTCGCTCGATGCCGCCGCAGGCATACAGCGCCTCGGTCGAGCCAGGGGTGACCTTGGCCTTCTTGGCGCACTTGAGGTAGGCGTCGTAGCCCTGGTTGCGCCACGCGGAGTCGGGCACGAGGCCGGGGAACTCGCCCGGGATGTCGATCCCGGTCTTGCGCCCGATCCCCAGCCGCCGCGCCCAGTCCTGGATGATCGGGCCCTTGCCGTTGGCCTGGGCGCCGAGCTCGTAGAAGAACACGTCGGAGGAGACCGTCAGCGCCCTGCGCAGCTGCAGCGGGCCGAACACGGCGTCCCTGGCGTTCTTGAACTCGCGGTCGCCGAGCTTGAACACGCCGGCGTCGACGATCGTCGAGCTCGGGGTGATCAGGCCCTCCTGCAGCGCCGCCATCGCGGTCACGATCTTGAAGGTCGAGCCGGTCGGGTATGTCGCGGCGATCGCGCGGTTGAACAGCGGCGCGCCCCTCGCCTCGGAGTTGAGCTCGTCGTAGGAGCGCTGGGAGAGCGGCTTGGCGAACACGTTCGCGTCGAAGCTCGGGTAGGAGCCGAGCGCCAGCACCTCGCCGTTGCGCGGGTCCATCGCGACGTAGGCGCCCGCCTTGGCGCCGTTGCCCGCCGCCGCCGCGATCGCGCGCCGCAGCGCGTTGTTGGCCGTCCGCTGGAGGTCCAGGTCGAGCGAGAGCTTGAGCTGGTTGCCCTGCTTGGGCTCCACGCGGGTGGTCTCGCGCCGCTCGTCGCGGTTGCCGAGCGCGTTGATGACGACCTTCGTGTAGCCGTCGCGGCCGCGCAGGTAGGGGTCGTACTCGTACTCGATGCCGCTGGCCCCGATCCGCGTGCCGGCCGCCACGCCGCGGTAGCGGCGCCGCTCGAGCTCCTTCGGCGAGATCTCGCGCAGGGTGCCGAACAGCTGGGCCGCGAGCTCGTCGTGCGGGTAGTTGCGCAGGTAGAGCTTCTCGACCGCGATCCCCGGGAACTGCTCCTTGCGCTCGCGCAGGTAGTTGAAGGCGGCCTTCGGGACGTCCGTCTTGATCGTCACGTTCGAGTACGGCGTCTCGGCCACGCCCTCGATCACGCGCTCGTGCACCGTGCGGGTGCTGACGCCGATCACGCGCGCCAACCGGCGGTAGAGGGCGCGGACGTCGGGCGCCTCCGCGGGCAGGGCCGGGACCGACACGGGCGCGGCCGTGCGGGCGGCGCGCGCCAGCCGGCGGCGCTCGCGGCGCTCGACGCGGGTCGAGCGGCGTCCGTCCTCCCCCAGCTCGCGGTCCAGGCCGCGCAGGCGCGACGCGGCCTGCAGGCGCTGGCCCTCGACCTTCGCGCGGGCGGCCCGGTAGTCGTCGGCGACCTTCAGCACGGACTCGGGCAGCTGGCTGGGCACCACCTGCACGACCGGGGCGACGCGCGTGCGCACCAGCAGCCGGCCGTTGCGGTCCACGATGTCGCCGCGCGGCGCCTCGATGCGCACCTTGCGGACGCGGTTCTCGCGCGCCTGGCTGACGTAGTCCTCGCCCGTGAGCACCTGCAGGAACCACAGGCGGAAGAACACGATCGCGAACAGCACGAACGCGAAGCCGCCCAGCAGCGCCACGCGCAGGGCGAGCTGCGGCGTGATCGCCGGGCGGCGCTCCTCGAGGCTCGGGGGCACTCCGCTAGGCCCTCGAGAGCGGGCTCAGGCCGCCGGTCGTGTACGCCCGGCGCCGCCGGCGGCGCGGGTCGTCGGGCAGGAAGGGCAGCAGCACGCGACGGCAGATCGCGTAGACGGGCAGCGCGAGCAGCGTGTTGACGACGATCGTCATCAGGATCTGGCGGACCACCTGGCCCGAGACGGGCGCCTCGACGCCCAGCAGGAACTGGAGCAGCGTGACGCTCAGCGCGGCCACGGCGGTGGCGGCGGCGCCGACGGCGACGGGCGCGAGCCCGTGCGCCGGGTCGCGCAGCTCGCGCACCCGGCCGGCGCCGTAGCCGACCGCGGTCAGCACCAGCGAGGTGACGCCGAGCGTCTGCATCAGCGCGGTGTCGGCGAACAGCCCGAAGCAGAAGCCGAACACGGAGCCCGGGACGGAGCCCGCGAGGAACCCGACGGAGGCCACGATCAGCGGCGAGAGGTCCATCGGGACGCCGAAGATGCTCACCTGCGAGGCCGCGGTGAGCTGGAGGATCGAGGCGAGCAGCCCGAGCAGGGCGAGGCGGGCGATGGCGGGTCCGGTGATCGTCACGGCGTGGCGTCGGCTTGCAGGTTCTTGTCCGACGCCGTGAGCACCTGGACGATGTCGAGGTGCAGCAGGTCCGCCGCCGGCTTGACGTGGATGCGGCGGTCCAGGTCGCCGTCGCCGTTCTCGATCCGCTTGACCGAGCCGATCAGGATCGAGCGCGGGTAGACCGAGGGCAACCGCTCCGAGGAGGTGCCCGCCGTGACGATGAGGTCGCCCGTGCGGATCTTCTCCGCCTTGTCGACGAGGTCGAAGAGCAGGTCCCCGCCGGCGCCGGGGATCGGGGTGATCGAGCCGGGCTCGCCGCGGCGGGGCGCCAGCGCGCTGACGCCGAAGTCCTGGTCGGTGAGCAGCATCACGACCGCGTTGCCGTCGGAGACCGACTTGACCTTGCCCACGAGGCCCTGCCCGTTGACCACCGGGTCGTCGACGGCGAGGCCGTCGCTGGAGCCCTTGTTGATCGTGACGGTCTGGTACCAGGTGCTCGGGGAGCGCTGGTAGACGCGGGCCGTGACCGGGTCGTACTGCTGCAGGCCGCCGGCCGTGTTGATCTCCTGCAGGCCCTTGAGCTGCTCGAGCTCGCGGTTCTGGACCTGCAGCTGCGCGACCTCGCCGCGGAGCTGGTCACGCTCGCGCTGGAGCCGGTCGCGCTCGTCCTGGGCGTCGAGCGTGTCGCCGAACCACCCGAACAGGTCGCGGGCGGGCTTGAGCGCCTTGTTGGCCCCCTCCTGGATCGGAGCGAGGACCTCGAGCGCACCGCGCTGGGTTGCGTGCAGGCCACCGCCGGCGGATTCGCCGAAGTACGCGGTCAGCAGGAACAGCGACAGCGCGACCAGCAGGGCGAGGACGGCGCGGCGCCGCCTGACGACCTTGTCGTGCATACGGAAAGGAACTCCGAAACGGTGGAAGGTTTCAAGGGCGGCATCAGCGTCGAGGCCGCCTGTTGCGGTTGTTGCGGTTGGAGCGGTGGATCGCCTCGAACTCCTCGAGCGACCGACCCGACCCCACCGCGACGCAGGTCAGCGGTGACTCCGCGCGGTGCGCGGGCATCTGCGTCTCGTCGCGCAGGCGCTCGTCGAGCCCCTGCAGCAGCGAGCCGCCGCCGGCCAGCATGATCCCGCGATCCATGATGTCGGACGCGAGCTCGGGCGGCGTCCGGTCCAGCGTCTCCTTGATCGCGTCGATGATCTGCACCAGCGGCTCCTCGAGGGCGGCGCGGACCTCCTCGGAGGTCAGCACCACGGTCTTGGGCAGGCCCGACACGAGGTCTCTACCCCGGATCTCGGCCTGCACCTCCTCCTCCAGAGGGTAGGCGGAGCCGATCTCCAGCTTGACCTCCTCGGCGGTCTGCTGGCCGATCAGGAGCTTGTACTCCTTCTTGACGTAATTGATGATCGCCTCGTCGAGCTCGTCGCCGCCGACGCGGATCGACTGCGAGACCACGATCCCGCCGAGCGAGATCACCGCGACCTCGGACGTGCCGCCGCCGATGTCGACGACCATGTTGCCCGTGGGCTCCCCGACCGGCAGGCCCGCGCCGATCGCGGCCGCCATCGGCTCCTCGATCAGGTAGGCCTGGCGGGCGCCGGCGCTCAGGCACGCCTCCTCGACCGCGCGCTTCTCGACGCCGGTCACGCCCGAGGGCACGCAGACGACGACGCGCGGGTGCGCCCAGCGGTTCTGGTGCACCTTCTGTATGAAGTGCCGCAGCATCTCCTCCGTGACGTCGAAGTCGGCGATCACGCCGTCCTTCAGCGGCCGGATGGCGGAGATGGTGCCGGGCGTGCGGCCCAGCATGCGCTTGGCCTCGATGCCCACCGCGTGGACCTCGCCGTTGCGCGAGTCGATCGCCACCACCGACGGCTCGGAGAGCACGATTCCGCGCCCGCGCACGTAGACGAGGGTGTTCGCGGTGCCGAGGTCGACGGCCATGTCGCGGCCGCCGAAACCGGTGAGGTACGAGAAGAAGCCCATGGGAGAACGCGCGACCGCCCCGGGAGACGGATCTTTGGGGGCCGCGCCGGGCGACGAGTCTACCGAAGTGCTCCTGCGCCAAAGGGCCTGCAGGCGCCCCGTCAGGAGCTGCCGAACTCCGCCTCGACCTCGTCCAACCAGGCCTCCTGGGCGTCCAGCATGCGGCTCGCCAGGCGGCGGTTGATGGCCAGCGCGCGCTCGCGGTGCGGGAGCGCGGGCTCGATCTCAGCCGCCCGCTCGAGCCACACGCGGCCCGCCGCGATCTCCTCGCGAAGGCCGCGCAGGCCTCGCAGCACGGTCGCATCGTCGGCGAACTCGGCCCCGAGGAGCCGGACCACGCCCTCGTTCTGGATCCGCGGGAACGCGGCGGGCGTGCCGAGCCACTCGCGCCTCGGCATCGAGCTGCTCGGCCCGCCCGGCATGCTCCCCGCCGACCTGGCTGCGCGCTAGATGATCGATCCGCGGTCCGTGCGGGTCGTGGAATCGATCATCTCGGCAGCAGGCCGGGGCACAGCTCGAGCAGCCGCGCCAGCGGCAGGCCGACGACGTTGAGGTAGTCGCCCTCGATCCCAGCGACGAGGGCGGCGCCCTTGCCCTGGATCGCGTAGCCGCCGGCGCGTCCCTCCCACTCGCCTGTGGCGACGTACCAGTCGAGCGTCGCGGGGTCCAGCGCCCGGAAGTCGACCGCCGTCACGACCACGGCTTCGGCGGTGATCTCGCCGTGCTCGGCGATCGCGATGCCGCCGACCACCTCGTGCCGGCGGCCCGCCAGGCGCGCGAGCAGCTCGCGGGCGTGGGCGGCGTCGCGCGGCTTGCCGAGCACCTCGCCGTCGAGGCCGACGTCGGTGTCGGCCCCCAGCACGAGCTCGCCGTCCACGGCGAGCGCCTTGCGGCGCGCGTTCTCGAGCGCGAGCTCGCGCGGGTCGCCCTGCGCGAGCTCCTCCACGTTCGCCGGCACGACCTCGAAGGCCACGCCGAGCTGCTCCAGGATCGCCCTCCGCTGGGGCGACGCGGAAGCTAGCCGAAGAACAGCTTCGCCTCGCGCTCGCCGGACTCGGGCGAGTCGGAGCCGTGCACCATGTTCTGACCGACCTCGATCGCGAAGTCGCCGCGGATCGAGCCGGGGGCGGCCTCGAGCGGGTTGGTGGCGCCGATCACCTGGCGCGCGGCCTTGATCGCCTGCTCGCCCTCGAGCACCATCGCGACGATCGGGCCGGAGGTGATGAACTCGACCAGCTCGCCGAAGAACGGCTTGCCGTCGTGCTCGGCGTAGTGCTGCTTGGCGAGGTCCTCCGTCACCTGCATGTGGCGCATGGCGACGATCTTCAGGCCCTTGCTCTCGAAGCGGGCGACGATCTCGCCGGTCAGGCCGCGGGCGAAGGCATCGGGCTTGACGAGGATGAGTGTTCTTTCCAACGTGGTTGTCCTTCTGGATGTGGGGTTTCGCCCTCCGGTCGTCGATTCCGGTTACGGGCGTGCAGAAACGGGTCCGAGACCGTAGCGACCGGAACCGCCGAGCCTCCGTGCGACGTTACGGTTGCGGTGCGTCGTGCGCGACGGTGGGCTGGTCCGTGGTGGGGGACCGGCGGCGGCGGCGCGACGAGGACGGCGAGCTGGCGCCGGTCTCCGCCTCGCAGTACGGGCACAGCTTCCAGGCGGGGTCGATCGGCTTCCCGCAGGAGTAGCAGGAGTCCTTGAGCTTGCGCATGCAGCTCGGGCAGCGCAGGTAGTCGCCCTTGACCTCGTAGTCGCAGTGCGGGCACAGCTGGTAGTCGAGGTTCGCGAGGCGCGCCTCCGCGGCGGTCATCTCCAGCTCGCGCAGCCGCACGTCGTCGAGGAACTCCGGCGGGCGCACGATCACGTAGACGATCGTGCCCACGAAGGGGAACAGCGACGCCGCCGTGGCGCAGCCGACGAGCATCGGGTCGTCGATGCGGCGGCGGGCGTCGGCGTAGGTCCAGAAGACCAGCGCGGCCCAGATCACGATGAGGACGAGGATGAGCACCGACACGGCCTGGTTGAGGCTGTCGTTGGTGATCCCGAAGACGCCGAAGGAGAGCATGCTCAGAGGAAGCGTACCCGCGGGGGTTACAGGAACGCGCGCCCGAAAGCGTAGCCGAGGGCGAAGAAGACGAGGATCACCAGCGCGACGACGACGGCGACGAGCGCCATCATCGCCAGCACGCTCGGGCCGCGCTCGTCGCTCACAGCGCCGACGCCTTCCGGCCCGCCGCCTCGCCCACGAGGTCGGCCACCAGGTAGATGGAGCCCGTCGCGAGGACGGCGCCCCCGGGCCCCGCGAGCTCGCGTGCACGGTGCAGCGCTGCGTGCGGGTCGCGCACGACCTCGGTGGGCGGCCCGCCGAGCTGCTCGGCCAGCGACGCCAGCGTGGCCGGCGGCAGCGCGCGCGGGTTGCGGGAGGCGGTGAGCACCATCGCCCGACAGTTCCCAATCAGCGCACGGAGCATGCCCGCGGCGTCCTTGTCGTCTAGGACGCTGACGACCGCGACGAGCGGGCGGTCGCCGGCCACGTCGGGCAGCGCGGCCGCGAGCGCGGCCATGCCCGAGGGGTTGTGGGCGCCGTCGAGGATCGTCAGCGGGTCCTTGCCGACGACCTGCAGGCGGCCGGGCACGCGCACCCGCGCGGCGACCTCGGCCACCTGGGCATCCTGAAGCGGGCCGTGGTGGGCGGTCGCCGCGGCCACCGCGACCTCGAAGTTCGTCCGCTGGTAGCCGCGCAGGGGCACCTCGAGCGGCTGCGACCTCACGATCCGCGCGCCCGTCTGCTGCGCCAGCGCGAGCACCTCGTCGTCCACCTCGCCCAGGACCAGCGTCGCTCCGGCGCGCACCACGGCGAGCTTCTCGCGCGCGATGTCGGGGATCGTCGGCCCGAGCCAGCGCGTGTGCTCCAGCCCGACGTTGGTGAGCACGCAGACGCGCGCGTCGAGCACGTTGGTCGCGTCCCAGCGCCCGCCCAGGCCGGCCTCGACCACCGCGACCTCGACCTCGCGGCGCGCCAGCTCGTCGAGCGCGGCGGCCGTCAGCAGCTCGAACTGGGTCACGCGCTCGCCGCCCGAGAGCGTGCGGTCGACCTTCTGCGCCGCCGCGGCGGCGCGCTCCACGGCGGCGCCGAACGCGGCGCCCGAGAGGTCCTCGTCGCCGATCCGGACGCGCTCCGCGAAGCGCACGAGGTGCGGCGAGAGGTAGGAGCCGGTGCGCACGCCGTGGGCCTCCAGCAACGCCGCGGTCATGCGCACGGTCGAGCTCTTGCCGTTGGTGCCCACGACGTGGACGGCCCGGAAGCGCTCCTGCGGGCTGCCGAGCACGGTCAGCAGCCGCAGCATCCGCTCGAGCCCGAAGCGCATGCCGAACAGCTCCAGCGAGAGCAGGTGCTCCTCGGCGCGCCCCTCGGACCAGCTCACAGCTCCGCGAGCTCCTCCCGCAGGCGCGCGAGCTTGTCGCGCTCGGCCTGCACCACGGCCTCCGGCGCCCTGGCGACGAAGCGCTCGTTGGCCAGCTTGCCCTCGGCGCGCGCGATCTCGGACTCCACCTCCGTGCGGCGCGCCTGCGCGCGGCGCCGCTCGGCCTCGAGATCGACCGCGTCGGAGGCGAAGATCGCCACCGTCGCGCCCGGGAGCGCCGACCGTCGCCACGGGCTCGCCGCCGTTCGAGGTCCACTCCAGGCGGGCGAGCCGCGCCACGTGATCGGCCGTCGCCTCGTAGCCCTCGCCGTCGAGCCGCGCCGGGATCGGCCGGCCGGGCTTGGCGCCGACGCTGTCGCGCCAGGCGCGCAGCTCCTGCACCGCCTCGATCACGCGCTGCAGCTGCGCCTCGGCGCCCGCATCGGTCAGCGCCTCGTCGGGCGTCGGATAGCGGCGGGCCATCAGCAGGCCGTCCGCGCCGGGCACGTGGCTCCAGATCTCCTCGGTCACGAACGGGATCAGCGGGTGCGCGAGCGCCAGCGTCTCCCCCAGCACGTGCAGCGCGAACTCGCGCGGCCTCGGCGTTGTCCTCCCTCGTACAGGCGCGGCTTGAGCAGCTCGAGGTACCAGTCGCACAGCTCGCCGTAGACGAAGTCGTAGACCCGCAGGGCGGCGACGTGGAAGTCGAAGTCGTCGATCCCGCGCGCCACGTCGGCCTTCGCGGCCTGCAGCCGCGAGAGGATCCACGCGTCCTCGACCGTGGCCGGCGCGGGCGCCCCGTCGGGCAGGACGGTGCCCTCGGGCACGCGCAGCAGCACGAGCCGGCTGGCGTTGTAGAGCTTGTTGGCGAGCTGGCGGCCCTGCGCGACGCGCTCCTCGTTGAAGCGCACGTCCTGGCTGGAGGAGATCGCCAGCAGGCCCCAGCGCACGGCGTCGGCGCCGTAGGCCGGGAAGTCGCCGCCCTCGGCGAACACCGGCGGGCGCGGGCCGCCCTCGATCAGCTGCATCGGGTCGATGCCGGTGCCGAGCGACTTGGACATCCGGCGCCCGTCGGGGGCCTGGATGACCGTGTGCACGTTGACCCGCGAGAACGGGATCTGGTCCGTGAACTGGAGGCCCATCATCACCATCCGGGCCACCCACAGGAACAGGATGTCGCGCGCCGTCGAGAGCACGTCGGTCGGGTAGAAGGCGCGCAGCTGCGGGGTGTCGTCGGGCCAGCCGAGCGTCGCGAACGGCCACAGCTGGCTCGAGAACCAGGTGTCCAGCACGTCCGGGTCGCGCCCCCAGCCCTCGCCCTCCGGCGGCTCGAGGCCCGCGTAGGTCTCGTCGCCTCGGTAGTAGACGGGGATCTGGTGGCCCCACCAGAGCTGGCGCGAGACGCACCAGGGGCGGATGTTCTCCAGCCACTCCACGTAGCGGCGCCGCTGGCCCTCGGGCTTGATCTGCAGCCGGCCGTCGCGGACGGGCTCGAGGGCGCGGGCCGCGAGCTCGTCCATGCGCATGAACCACTGCAGGGAGATCAGCGGCTCGATCCGCTCGCCCGAGCGGTGCGAGAACGGCACGTTGTGCACGTAGGGCTCCGTGCGGGCGATCCGGCCCTCCTCGCGCAGCCTGGCCACGACGGCCGCGCGCGCCTCCAGCGCCGTCAGCCCGGCGAACTCGCCCGCCGCGTCGGTCATGCGGCCGTCCTCGCCGATGGCGGAGATCTCCTCGAGGCCGTGCTTGCGGCCGATCTCGAAGTCGTTGGAGTCGTGGCCGGGCGTGATCTTCAGCGCGCCGGTGCCGAACTCGGGCTTGACGTAGGGGTCCGCGATGATCGTCAGCCGCCGGCCGACGAGCGGCAGGATCGCCGTCTCGCCGATCAGGCGCGTGTAGCGCTCGTCGTCGGGATGCACGGCGATCGCGGTGTCGGCGAGCATCGTCTCGGGGCGGACGGTCGCGACCGTCAGCGAGCCGTGACCCGAGGCCAGCGGGTAGTCGACGTAGTAGAGGGTGTCGGTGACCTCGCGCTCCTCCACCTCGAGGTCGGAGATCGCCGAGCGCGAGCCCGGGTCCCAGTTGACCAGGTAGTTGTCGCGGTAGATCAGGCCCTTCTCGTAGAGGTCCACGAAGACCTTCAGCACGGCCTCGACGTAGTGCTCGTCGAACGTGAAGCGCTCGTCCTCGTAGTCCAGCGACGCCCCGAGGCGCTTGAGCTGCTCGACGATCGTGCCGCCGTAGAGGCGCGTCCACTCCCACGTGCGCTCGATGAACGCCTCGCGGCCGATCTCCTCGCGGCTGGTGCCCTCCGCCTTCAGCGCCTTCTCGACCTGCGTCTGGGTGGCGATGCCGGCGTGGTCGGTGCCGAGGATCCACTTCGTGCGCCTGCCGCGCATGCGGTGGAGGCGGATCAGCGCGTCCTGCATCGTGTTGTTGAGCGCGTGGCCCATGTGCAGGGCGCCGGTCACGTTCGGGGGCGGGATCGCGATCGAGTAGTTCTCCTCCGGCGCCCCTTCCGGGTCCGGGTGGAACAGCCGCGACTCCTCCCAGCGGGCGGCGACGCGGGGCTCGGCCTCGGCCGGGTCGTAGCGGGTCTGTGACTCGAGGTCGGTCGCGCCCATCGCGCGGGTGAGTCTAGGCGCTTGCGGGCCTTGTTACAGTTCGCCATTGAGTGTCACAACGTCACGAATTCGAACCCGGTGAGGAGGCGATCCTCGAGGCCGCTCGTGCGTGCGTGCTGGCCGTGGGCGTGCGCCGGACGACGTTCTCCGACGTGGCGCGCCGGGCGGGCGTGAGCCGGATGACCCTGTACCGGCGCTTCCCCGATCTGGAGACGCTGCTCTCGACGCTGATGACCTGGGAGTTCGGCCGGGTCGTCGGCGAGGCGCGGGCGGCCGCCGCCGAAGGGACGTGCCGGGAGCGCGCGGTGGCGATGGTCGCCGCCGCCGCCCGGCGCCTGCATGAGGACCCGCTGTTCGACCGCCTGCTCGACGTCGACCCAGAGCTGCTGCTGCCGTACGTGACCGTCCGCCTGGGCGGGATGCAGCGGATGGCGGTCGCCGGCCTGGCCGCCGAGCTGGAGGCGGGGCGCGGCGACGGCACGGTGCGCGACGGCGATCCGGAGACCCTCGCGCACGGGATCGAGCTGATCGCGCGCGGCTTCGTGCTCGCCCGCGACCCCGGCCTCGACGCGTGGGCGGAGCTCGCCCGCGCCGTGGACGGATACCTGCGCCCATGACCGGCGCGTCCCTCAACGCTGCGCGGCGCTCCGCCGAGCTCGAGGCACTGGCCGCGGGCGAGCGCGTGGACCTCGTCGTCGTCGGCGGGGGGATCACGGGCGCGGGCGTCGCGCTCGACGCCGCCTCGCGCGGGCTGTCGGTCGCGCTGCTGGAGCGGCGCGACCTCGCCCACGGCACGAGCCGCTGGAGCTCCAAGCTCGTCCACGGCGGCCTGCGCTATCTCGAGCACCGCGAGTGGGGGCTGGCGTGGGAGTCCGCGCGCGAGCGGGCGCTGCTGATGCGGACGATCGCGCCGCACCTGGTGCGGCCGCTGCCGTTCGTGACGCCGCTCGACGGCGGCATGCCCGCCGCGAAGGCGGCCAAGACGCAGGTCGGGCTCCGGATCGGCGATGGCCTGCGCATCGGCGCCCGAACGTCGCGGCGCGTGCTGCCGCCCGCGCGGCGCATCAGCGCGCTCGAGGCGCGCCGGCTCGCCCCCGCGCTGGCCGAGCGCGGGCTGCGCGGCGCGCTGCTCAGCTGGGACGGCCAGCTCGAAGACGATGCGCGGCTCGTCGTCGCGGTCGCGCGCACGGCCGCGGCGCACGGCGCGCGGATCCTCACCTACGCGGGCGCGACCGCCGTCCGCGACGACGGCGTGGACGCCGTCGACGCGCTCACCGGCGCGGCGTTCTCCGTCCGGGCGCGGCACGTGATCCTCGCCACCGGCGTCTGGGCGGGCGAGCTCGCCCCCGACGTCGCGCTGCGGCCGAGCCGCGGCTCGCACCTGCTGATCCCCGCCGGGCGGCTCGGCGACCCGCGCGCGGCGGTCAACGTGCCCGTGCCGGGCGAGCGCGGCCGCTGGGTGTTCGCGCTGCCGCGCACGGACGGCCTGGTGGCGGTCGGCCTCACCGACGTCGCCGCGGACGGGCCGATCCCCGACGAGCCCGCGCCGAGCGCCGAGGAGGAGGCCACGCTGCTCGAGCACGCGAGCGCGGCGCTCGAGGTCTCGCTCGGGCCGGAGGACGTCGCCGGCCGCTATGCCGGCCTGCGCCCGCTGCTCGCGGGCGACGGCACCACGGCCGACCTCTCGCGGCGCCACGCGGTCGTCGAGGACCCGGACACGAGCGCGCTGACCGTCGTCGGCGGCAAGCTCACCACGTACCGGGCGATGGCCCAGGACGCCGTGGACCGCATCACCGACCGGCCGTGCCGCACGCACCGGCTGCCGCTCGTGGGTGCTGCGGCCCCCACGACGGGCCGGCTGGCGCGCCGGTTCGGCGCGGAGGCCGCCGCCGTCGCGGCGCTCGGCTCGACCGAGCCGCTGGCGCCCGGCGTTCCGGTCTGCGAGGCCGAGCTGCGCTGGGCCGCCGAGCACGAGCTCGCGCTCACCCCCGAGGACCTGGCGGACCGGCGCACGCGCGCCGGGCTGGTGCCCGAGTGGCGCGAGGCCGTCCTGGCCGCGGCACATGCCACGATCCCCGGATGCGGCTCCGCCCCCTCTCCACCGCCGACCTCGGCGACGTCCAGGAGCTGATCCGGGACCCCGACACGCTGCGCTTCACGCGCATCCCCGAGCCGCCGGACGAGGACTTCGCGCAGGGGTGGATCGCCCGCTACGAGCAGGCGCGCGAGACCGGCACGAAGGAGGCCTTCGCGATCGTGGACGGCGACGGCGCCTTCCTCGGCCTCGCGCTCGCCCCCTCGATCGACGAGGAGGCCGCCGAGGCCGAGCTCGGCTACATCGTCGCGGCGCACGCCCGCGGCCGCGGCGTCGCCTCGGAGGCGCTGGGAATGCTCACCCGCTGGGCGTTCGAGGAGCGCGGCGTCCTGCGCGCCACCCTGATCATCGACGTCGACAACCCGGCGTCCAAGCGGGTCGCCGAGCGCGTCGGCTACTCGCTCGAGGGCGTAATGCGCAGCACGTACCTCAAGCACGGCCGGCGCTCGGACACCGAGCTGTGGTCGCGCCTCCCGAGCGACCCCGCGCCGAACACGCGTTCGGTGTGACGGCGCTCACAGAACGGACGTTTGCCCTCGGGTAGTACCGGATCCATGCACGGAGCACCGGAAGTGCTGCGCACCCTCGCCGGCCGCTTCGACGCGACCGCGTTCGACGCCCCGGCCGGGCGGGCGCGGCTGCGCCTGCGCGTGCTCGGCGGCAGCGACTGGGACGCGACGGTCGAGCACGGGCTGATGCGCCTGGCGCCCGCCAACGGCGAGCGCCCGGACACCAGGCTGGCCGCCGATCCCGCCACCTGGCGCCGGATCGCCGAGGACGTCCGCGGCGGCATGGAGGCGTTCAGCCGCGGCAAGCTGCAGATCCGCGACGATCTGCACCTGGGCCTCGGCTTCCTCGCCGCCACGAGCGGCATGGCCGCCCCGGAGCGGCTCGAGCTGGGCCGCGTCCGCACCGACGTCGGCGAGATCGCGCTGCTGCAGGCCGGCTCGGGCGATCCCGTGCTGCTGCTGCACGGCCTCGGCGCCACCAAGGCCTCCTTCCTCCCCACCGTCGCGGCGCTCGCCGGCGAGTACCGCATGATCGCGATCGACCTCCCCGGCTTCGGCGACTCCGCAATGCCGGTGGGCGCCGCCTACGACCCGCCGTTCTTCGCCCGCGCCGCCGCGGCCGCGCTCGACGCGCTCGGGATCGAGCGCGCGCACGTGGTCGGCAACAGCATGGGCGGCCGGGTCGCGCTCGAGCTCGGCTTCGAGCACCCCGAGCGCACGGGCCAGCTCGCTCTGCTGGCCCCCTCGCTGGCCTGGCTGCGCGAGCGCCGGTGGGCGCCGCTGCTGAAGGCCGTCCGGCCCGAGCTCGGCCTGCTGCAGCCCGCGCCACGCCTGATCGTCGACCGGATCGCCCGCGCGATGGTGCCCGGTGGCAACGACGGCTGGAGCGCGGTCGGCGTCGACGAGTTCCTGCGCGGCTACCTCACCCCGCGCGGCCGCGCGGCGTTCTACGCGGCGGCGCGCAACATCTACCTGGAGGACCCGGACAGGTTCTGGAGCCGGCTGCGCGAGCTCCAGGGTGACGCGCTGTTCGTGTGGGGCCGCCAGGACCGGATCGTCCCGATCGGCTTCGCGCGCCACGTGCGCGAGGCGCTGCCCGCGGCCGAGCACCTCGAGCTCGGCTGCGGCCACGTCCCCCAGCTCGAGGCGCCGCGGGCCACCCACGCGGCCGTGCGCGACTTCCTCGCGCGGGCGCCGCTGCTCAGCGCGCGGGAGCTCCGTCAGCCGGGGCGTGGTGCGGAGCGAACGTCAACGGCTCTGGGCGGGGAAGTGGTGTGCACGAACGTCGATCGGCGGCACGACGCAGCCGGTCGAATCGACGTTTCCGGGCTATACGACCCCCAACGTCGATCCTGAGGGGGTCGGCGCTCCGGCGATCGACGTTCGTGCAGCGCGGGCGGCACCCTCGCCACCCCACCCAGCCGCCGTTCACCGTCGCCGGCGCTACCGGCGCCGCACGCGCTTCGCGCGCGCGACGCGCGTGCCGTCCTTGCGCACGATCCGCGCGGCGACCTTCGTGCGGCCATGGCGCTTCAGGCGCTTGCGCGCGAACGTGACCCGGAACGGGCGCTTGCGGTCGACCCGCACGCGCTTGCCGCGCACCCGGAACGTGACCCGCCGCACCTGCGCGCACGCCCGTGCCGACGACCCGGGCCCGCACCCGGCCGCCCTTGAGCCGCACCCGCAGCCGCAGCGGACCCGTGGCGGCGACGCGTCGGCGCCCCGCTGCCGGGTCGCCCGCCGCTCCCGGCGGCGGCCGTCGTGTCGCGCAGGCCGATCAGGCCGTCGACCGCCCACGCAGACGGTGACGATCCGCCCCCGCGAGTCGAACGTCACCGACGCGCAGTCGGCGCTGAGGCATCGCCGAGGCGCGTCGGCAACGAGCCGGCCTACGGCCCCTCCGGCCGATCGGCACCTGCGCCGGCCGCGGGCGTCGGCGGACGCGTAGCACCGCGACGCCGGCGAGCAGGCCCCTGCGGAGCATCCCTCGATCGTACGCGAACGTTCGCTGAAGCGCGTCAGGCGGACTTCGCTGCGGGCGAGTCGCCCTCGTCGGGCGCCTCGGTGACCAGCGTCGGCTTGACGCCGCGCTCGATCGTCTCCTTGGTCACGACGCACTTCTTGACGTCGCGGCGGGAGGGCAGCTCGAACTGGACCTCGAGCAGGACCTCCTCGATGATCGAGCGCAGCCCGCGGGCGCCGGTCTCGCGCTCCAGGGCGCGGTCGGCGACGGCCTTCAGCGCGTCGTCGGAGAAGATCAGCTCGATCCCGTCGAAGCCGAAGAAGCGCTGGAACTGCTTGATGATCGCGTTGCGCGGCTCGGTGAGGATGGTGATCAGGTCCTCGCGCGAGAGCTGGTGCACGGCGCTGGTGACCGGCAGGCGGCCGATGAACTCCGGGATCAGGCCGTACTGCATGAGGTCCTCGGGCAGGCAGACCTCGAACAGCTCGCCCGTGTCCTTCTCGGACTTGGTCGTGATCGCCGCGCCGAAGCCGACGCCCTTGTGGCCGATCCGGCGCTCGATGACCTTGTCGAGGTTCGCGAACGCGCCGCCGCAGATGAACAGCACGTTCGTCGTGTCGATCGAGAGGAACTCCTGGTGCGGGTGCTTGCGACCGCCCTGGGGCGGGACCGAGGCGGTCGTGCCCTCGAGGATCTTCAGCAGCGCCTGCTGGACGCCCTCACCGGAGACGTCGCGCGTGATCGACGGGTTGTCGGCCTTGCGGGCGATCTTGTCGACCTCGTCGATGTAGATGATCCCGGTCTCGGCCTTCTTGACGTCGTAGTCGGCGGCCTGGATGAGCTTGAGGAGGATGTTCTCGACGTCCTCGCCGACGTAGCCGGCCTCGGTCAGCGCCGTGGCGTCGGCGATCGCGAACGGCACGTTGAGGATCCGCGCGAGCGTCTGCGCGAGCAGCGTCTTGCCGCAGCCCGTCGGGCCGAGCAGCAGGATGTTGGACTTCTGCAGCTCGATGTCCGAGTCGTCGGCCTGCATCATCTGCACGCGCTTGTAGTGGTTGTAGACCGCCACGGAGAGCGTGCGCTTGGCCTGCTCCTGCCCCACGACGTACTCGTTGAGCACGCCGTAGATCTCCCTCGGCTTGGGGAGGTTGTCGATGTCGAAGGTCGGAGGGGCCGTGAGCTCCTCGTCGATGATCTCGTTGCAGAGATCGATGCACTCGTCGCAGATGTAGACGCCCGGCCCCGCGATCAGCTTCTTGACCTGCCGCTGGGACTTCCCGCAGAAGGAGCAGAGGAGCTGCTCGTTGGAGTCGGTCGGACGCGCCATGGCTCAGTGTTCCGAGATCACCCGGTCGATGATCCCGTAGTCCTTGGCTTCCTCGGAGCTCATGAAGTAGTCGCGCTCGGTGTCGTTGCGGACCTTCTCCACGTCCTTACCCGAGTGCTCGGCGATGATCTCGTCCAGCCGCCGGCGCAGCTCGATGACCTCGCGGGCGTGGATCTCGATGTCGGTCGCCTGGCCCTGGAAGCCGGAGGACACCTGGTGGATCAGGATCTTCGCGTTGGGCAGCGCCATCCGCTTGCCCTTCGCCCCGCCCGCCAGCAGCAGCGCGCCCATGGACATCGCGATGCCGACGCAGATCGTCTGCACGTCGGGCTTGATGAACTGCATCGTGTCGTAGATCGCCAGGCCCGCGTAGACGGACCCGCCGGGCGAGTTGACGTAGAGCGAGATGTCCTTCTCGGGATCCTCGCTCTCGAGGTGCAGCAGCTGGGCGACGATCAGGTTCGCGATCTGATCGTCGACGGGCGTGCCGAGGAAGATGATCCGCTCGTTGAGCAGTCGGGAGTAGATGTCGAACGCGCGCTCCCCGCGGGAGGTCTGCTCGACGACCATCGGTACGAGTGGGCTCACAGTCCTCGCTTCGTTTCGCTCTTCGCGCTCGAATCCTTCAACGGGTTGCCGACTCTAGCAACGGCCGGGCGCGGCCAGAACCGGTACGCGCGTCTAGGCCTGACTCAGGTCAGGAGGAGGCCGTCGCCTCGGCGGCGACGGGCTTCGCGGACTCTGTGACGAGGTCCAGCGCCTTGCGCTGCGCGAGGTCCTGCTTGAGCGCGTCGAGGCGGCCCGCGGACTTCAGGCGCTCGAGCAGCTTCTTGGGCGAGGCGCCGCCCTCGGCGGCCTGGCCGACGGCCTCCAGCACCTCGTCCTCGCTCGGCTCGATCCCCTCGGCCTCGATGATCGCGGCGAGCACCGCCTCGCGGCGCAGCGCCTGGGCCGCGTCCTCCTTGCCCTGCTCGATGATCTCCTCCTCCTCGCGGCCGGAGATCTGCAGGTAGACCTCCTTGGTGATCCCCTGGTGCGAGAGGGAGTGCAGCATCTGGTCCCAGAGCTCGCGCGAGCGGGCCTCCACCAGCGCGTCCGGCACCTCGACCGTCGCGTTGGCGACGGCGGCGTCGAGCGCGGCCTCGCGGAACTCCGCCTCGACGCGGGAGGACTCGGACTCGGAGATCCGCGAGCGGATGTCCTCGCGCAGCTCGTCGAGCGTGTCGAAGCCGGCCTCCTCGGCGAACTCGTCGTTGAGCTCGGGGAGGTCCTTGGCCTTGACCTCCTTGACCGTGACGGCGAACTCCGCCTCCTTGCCGGCCAGCTCGGCCGCCTGGTAGTCCTCGGGGAAGGTCACCTTGACGGTGCGCTCCGCGCCTGCGCCGGCGCCCTCGAGCTGCTCCTCGAAGCCGGGCACGAGCCGGCCTGAGCCTAGCTCGACCATCTGGTCGCGGCCCTCGCCGCCGGCGAACGGCGTGCCGTCGACGCTGCCGGCGAAGTCCATCACCACGAAGTCGCCGCGGCCGGCGGGCCGGTCGACGGTCTCGAGCTTGGCGGAGCGGTCGCGCAGGCGCTCGATCTCCTCGTTGACCGCCTCGTCGCCCGCCTCGGTGTCGCGGCGCGGGACCTCGAGGCCCTTGTAGGAGCCGAGCTTGGCCGGCGGGCGCACGCCGATCTCGATCGCGAACTTCAGCGGCTGGCCCTCGTCGGGCAGCGCCGAGAGGTCCAGGTCGGGCTCGCCGACCGGCACGACCTTCGCGTCCTCGATCGCCGCGGTGTACCAGCCGCCGATCGACTCCCGCACCGCCTCGTCGAGCACGGCCTCGCGGCCGATGCGCTTGATCACGACGGGGGCCGGCGCCTTGCCCGGGCGGAAGCCGGGCACGCGCATGCTGCGCGCGAGCGCCCGGGCGGCCACGTCGACGCGCTTGGAGACCTCGGTGGCCGGAACCTCCGCTTCCACGCGCACGCGCGACTCGGGCAGCTCGGTGACGGTGGTGGTGACGGGGGCGGAAGCCATGGCCCGACCACTGTATAAGCCCGTAGTCGTGCGCTCCCGCCTCGCCGCCCGCTACTACACCGGCCCGCTGGGCCATCTGGTCGCCGGCATCGCCGATTGGGCGGAGCTCCTCGTTCGCTGGAAGTCGGCTCAGCTGATGAGTCGCTTCAAGCGAGCGGACATGCGCCGATAACCCGGCCGATGAAGACACGGTCAGCGCCGCGTCCGAGCAGATGGCCTCCACCTGCGACAAGGCGGGCCGCGCGGTCGGCGAGATCGCCTCCGCCGTCGGCGACGTCGCCATGGGCGGCGAGCGCCAGGTGGATGGTCGAGGAGACCCGCGAGGCCGTGCTCGAGGCCGCCCGTGCCGCCGAGGACAGGGCGACCACCGCGGCCGAGCTGGCCAAGACCGCCGAGCAGCTCGACCAGCTCGTGCGGCGCTTCAAAGTCACCGCGCAGGGCCCCGCCATACTCGGCTGGGTGCGCCTGCTCGCGCTTCCAGCCGCCGTGCTCGCCGCGCTCCTGTGCGCGGCGAGCGCCTACGGCCACGCTGCCTACGTCGGCTCCGAGCCCGCGCCCGGGCAGCGCCTGGAGCGCTCTCCCGGCCGCGTGGTGCTCGTCTTCACCGAGCCGCTGAACGGGCGGCTCGCGCGGGCGACGCTGCGGCCGGCGGAGGGCGGCAGCGCGATCGCGGCGAGCGTGCGGCCGGAGGGCGAGCGGCTCGTGATCGTCCCCGCCCGCGAGCTGGACACGGGCGCCTACCGGGTCGACTGGCACACGGTCTCCACCGAGGACGGCCATGCGCTCGAGGGCGCGTTCTCGTTCGGCGTGCGCGCGGACGCGGGCGCGGCGCCCGCGCTGGAGACGGGACCGCTGGCGCGCTGGGGGATCGTGCGGATCGCGGCGCGGATCGCGCTGTATGTGACGGTGCTCGTGCTCGCGGCGGCGCTCCTGCTGCCGCTGCTGATCGGGCGCCCGCGCGGCTGGCCCGTACCCGCGCTGGACCCCGGCGACGAGGGCGGCCGCGTGGATCTCGAGGACGTGCGCGCGCGCGAGCGGCGCCTGCGCGGCGACCTGGCGTGGGCGGCGGTGGTGGCCGCCGTCGTGGCGACGGTCGCCGACGCCGCCGACGCCGCGCGCGGCCTGGACGTGAGCCGGATGGCCGACTACCTCGGCGGCAACCTCGCCGGGATCGGCCGTGCGCTCGTCGTCGTCGCCCTGCTGGGCGCCGCGCTCCTGCGCGATCGCCGGCCGCGCGCCGCGGCGGCGGCCGTCGTGGTGGCGCTCGGCGCGGTGGCGGCCTCGGGGCACGCCGGCTCGGCCGACCCGCGCGTCCCGAGCATCCTCAACGACTGGCTGCACCTCGTCTCGGGCGCGCTCTGGCTCGGCGGGATCGGCCTGCTCGCCCTGCTGTGGTGGCCCGTCGTGCGCTTCACGCGCCGGGGCTCGCGGGTGGCGATCGCGCGCGAGGTGCTGGCGCCGTTCGGGCGGATCGCGACCGGCGCCTTCCTCGTGGCGGTCGCGACGGGGCTGGTCTCGCTCGTCACCCAGCTCGGGCGCGTCGCCGCGCTGTGGGACACGGCCTACGGCCGGCTGCTGGCGGTCAAGATCGTCGTCGTCGGGCTGATCGCCGCCGCGAGCTTCCTGCACGCCCGGCGCCTGCGTCCGCGCCTGCTCGGCGGCGACGACGGCGCCGAGCGCCGGCACTGGACGCTGTGGCGCAGCGAGCCGTGGCTCGGGCTCGCGGTGATCGCCGCCGTCGCGGGGCTGGTCGCCTTCCCGCTGCCGCCGCGCCAGCTCGACCAGGCCGGCGACGCGCAGGCGGCGGTCTGCGACCCGTGCCCGCTCCCGCGCCCGGCCGCCGGCGAGCTCGGCGTGGCCAGCTCGGCCGGCTCGAGCGTGGTCGCGGGCTGGATCCGCCGCTCGCCGCGGGCGGTCACGGGCACCGTGCGACTGCTCGACCGCAAGGGCCGGCCGGTGACGCTGCCGGTCGAGCTGCCCGGCGCGCGCACGGCGGGCTGCGGCGACGGGTGCCGCCGGTTCCGCCTGCCCGCCTCCGCGCGCGAGGTGCCGGTGGCGGTGCGCGAGCGCGGCCGGCGCTACGCCACGTCGCTGCCCACGGTGTGGGAGCAGGACGGCAACGGCCGGGCGCGCGCGCTGCTGCGCCGGGCGGAGCGCACGATGCGCGCACTGGACGGCGTGCGCGAGCGCGAGCGCCTCACGAGCGGGCCGGGCACGAGCGCCACCACGGAGTACCGCCTGCGGGCGCCCGACCGCCTGGCCTGGGAGACGGGGCGCGGGGTCGAGAGCGTCGTGATCGGCCGCCGCCAGTGGGTGCGCCAGCCCGGCCTGGGCTGGCGCGAGGGGCCCTACGGCTCCGGCCTCGCGTTCAGGACGCGCACGTGGTTCGCCTGGAGCCGGTACGCGCGCGAGGTCCGGCTGCTCTCCGAGCGTGACGGCCGCGCCGTCCTGGCGCTGACGGACGAGGGCACGCCCGTATGGTTCAGGCTGACCGTGGACCTCGCGACCCATCGCGTCCTCGCCGAGCAGATGATCGCCCGCGCCCGCTTCCTGGACACCCGCTTCACCGACTTCGGCGCGTCGTTCGCGATCGAGGCGCCCGAGTGACGCGCTCCCCCGCGCGCCGCGCGCTGCGCGCCGCCGGCATCCTCGCCGCGGTCGCGTTCGTGGCGCTGCTCGTCTACGGGCTCACCACCAAGGCGACGAACTCGACGATCGACGACGCGCTCTCGCGCGGCGAGGCGGTCCCGGCGCCCGGCTTCACGCTCTCGGCGCTGGCGGACGGCTCGGGCGCCGGCGCCGCCTGGTCGCGCGCCGCCGCCGACGGCTCGGTGGCGCTGCGCGAGCTGCGCGGCACCCCGCTGGTGCTGAACTTCTGGGCCTCGTGGTGCGACCCGTGCCGCGCGGAGGCGAAGGTGCTCGAGCGCGCGTGGAAGGAGCAGTCCTCCGGCGGCGTGCTGTTCGTCGGTCTCGACGTCCAGGACGCCCGCGAGGACGCGCGCGACTTCATCGCGCAGTTCGGGCTCACGTTCCCCCACGTCCGCGACCCGGGCAACGACACCCAGCGCGCGTGGGGCGTGACGGGCCTGCCCGAGACGTACTTCATCGCCGCCGACGGGCGCGTGGTCGGGCACGTGATCGGCACGGTCGACGACGCCCAGCTGCGCGACGGGGTGACCGCCGCGAAGGCGGGGCGCCCGGCGGGCGCCGAGGAGGGCGGCGAGCAGCGGCCGGTCCGCTAGCTGCGGACGGGCAGCAGGTCGTCCAGGCCCGCGATGTGGATCACCCGCTGGATCTCCGGCCCTGCGCCGGTGATCGCCATGTCCACGTCGGCGCGGCTGGCGCGCTCGTGCGTGGCGATCAGCAGGCCCAGCCCGGAGGAGTCGACGAACGGGACGGCCCCGAGGTCGAGCACGAGCTCGCGCGGGTTGTCGCCCAGCACGCGGTCCAGGACGGGCTCCAGCGCGAAGGTGGCGGACATGTCGAGGTCGCCGGCGAGGCCGAGCTCGACGGCGCCGCCGCGGGCGTTCTCGTCGATCGAGAAGTCGGTCATCAGGACATGCCTTCCCGGTCCGGGCCCGGGCGAACCCGCCCAGGTCAGGTGAGGCGCGCCTCCTCGAGGTCCAGATCGCGCTGGATCAGGCGCTGGACGTCGGGGCGCAGCTTGCCCTCGTCGCGCAGGCCCAGCAGCGCCGTGCGCTCGACGCCGATCAGCTCGCGGCGCAGGTCGCCGTAGCGGCGGCGGGACTCGCGGACGTCGCTCGCGCCCTCCTGCTCGCCGCCGCCGAGCACCGCCTGGCAGGCGCGGAAGCGCGCGCGGTAGAGCTCGCGCATGCGGCGCAGCTGCTCCTCGGTCGTCGCCGCCCTCGTCCTCGAGCTCGTCGAGCCGGTCGAGCGCGGACTGGGCGGTCTCCAGGCGGGCGATCGCCTCGTCGGGCGACCACGGGCGGTCGCCCCGCAGCCGCAGCGCGCGCAGCAGCGCCGGCAGCGTGAGCCCCTGGCCGACGAGCGTCACGAGGATCACGACGACGGTCACGAACACGATGTCCGGCTGCCCCGTGACGGTCGCGGGCACCGACAGCGCCGCCGCGAGCGAGATCGCCCCGCGCATGCCGCTCCACGCGATCGCCAGCCGCTCGCGCCAGTCGTCGCCCGTCCGCGTGAACGGCAGGAAGACGACCAGCAGCCGGATCACCGCCACGACGAGCGCGATCGCGAGCGCGGTCAGCAGCAGGGTCCCGAACGAGTCCCCCGCGCGCGCGTCGTCGACGATCGCGGGGAACTGCAGGCCGAGCAGCAGGAACAGCAGCGCGTTGAGGCCGAAGACGAGCACCTCCCAGAACGCGCTCGCGCTCAGGCGCGTGTCGGCGCTGAAGGTCGCGTGGGAGAACCAGCCGAGGTAGAGGCCGCAGACGACGGCGGCGAGCACGCCGGAGACGTGCGCCTCCTCGGCGGCCACGTAGGCGGCGTACGGGAACAGCAGCGAGAGCAGGATCGACAGCGGGCGGTCGTCGAGCTTGCGCAGCACCTTGACCTCGACCCAGCCCGCGGCCAGGCCGATCGCGACGCCCGCGACCGCGGAGACCACGAAGTCCAGCGCCGCGTCGGCGACGCTGAAGGAGCCCGCGACGGCGGCGCCGAGCGCGACGCGGAAGGCCACGAGCGCCGAGGCGTCGTTGATCATCGCCTCGCCCTCCACGAGCAGGCCGACCCGCTCGGGCACGTGCATGCGGCTGAATGTGGCCTGGGCGGCCACCGGGTCCGTCGGCGCGACGACCGCGCCGAGCACGAACGCGGCGGCCCAGGGCAGGCCGTCGATCAGCTCGTGCGCGGCCACCGCCACCGCGCCCATCGTGGCCAGCACGGCGCCGAGCGCGAGCACCGTCAGCGGGCGCAGCTCGGCGCGCAGCTCGCGCGGCGAGGAGTAGAAGCCCGCGGAGGCCAGCAGCGGCGGCAGGAAGACCAGGAACACGACCTCCGGGTCCAGCACGACCTTCGGCAGGCCGGGCACCGCGCCGGCGGCGAGCCCGACGAGCACCAGCGCGATCGGGTACGGGACGTGCAGCCACGCGGCGCCCCGCACGAGCGCGGCTGCCCCGAGCAGGAGCAGGAACAGGAACTCGAGGTCGGCCACGTTCCCCCGCGAGTCTACGATCGAGCGGTGCCCGTCTCCCTCGACCCGCCGCTCGGCCCCGACGACCACGTCAGCGGCCCGGCCGACGCGCCCTACGAGCTCGTCATGTACGGCGACTTCGAGTGCCCGTACTGCGCCGCCGCGCAGTCGATCCTCGCGCGCGTGCGCTCGCGCATGGGAGACGAGCTGCGCTTCGCCTTCCGCCACCTGCCGCTGGAGTCGGTGCACCCGCACGCCCGCCACGCCGCCGAGGCGGCAGAGGCCGCGGCCGCCCAGGGCGCGTTCTGGGAGATGCACGACGCGCTGTACGCCGGGCGCGGCCGGCTCGAGGACGCCGACCTCGTCGCGCATGCCCGCTCGATCGGGCTCGACGCCGAGCGCGTCGGCCGCGAGCTCGCCGACGGCACGCACGCCGAGCGGGTCCAGCGCGACGCTCGCCACGGCGCGGGCGCTCGGGCTCAGCGCCACGCCGGTCTTCTTCGTCAACGGCGCCCAGCACACCGACACCTACGACGCGGGGTCGCTGGTGGCGGCGCTGCGCGCCGCGGCTTAGCGGCGCACGAGCGCGTCGACCTGGACGCCGCCGAGGAACACCACTGCGGAGGCGTACAGGTAGGCGATCAGCACGACGACGGTGGCGAGGCCGCCGAAGATCGAGTTGTAGTCGGCGATCTCGCGCAGGTAGAAGCCGAAGCCGAGCGACATCGCCAGCCAGCCGGCCATGATCAGCACGGAGCCGAACGTCACCCAGTGCAGCGGCTGCCAGTGCTCGGGCGAGTAGTGCAGGAGCAGCGCCACGGCGAGCAGCAGCAGCGCACCCGCCACGGCCCAGCGGACGAGGAACAGCAGCGCGGCGAGCGGGCCCTCGACGTCGCCGTGGACGAGCGGGCTCGAGGACGACGGCCGCGATCGCGGCCAGCCAGCACGCGCCGACGGCCAGCGCCAGCGCGGTCGAGACGCCCATCCGGCGCCTCCACGAGCGCCGCGTCTCGATCCCGTAGGTGCGGTTGAGCGCGCCCATCACGGCGCGGACGGCGCCCGAGACCTCCCACAGCGCGATCAGGAAGCCCGCCGTGACCCAGAACGCCTGCTTCTCCGTGAGCGCCGTGCGGATGGTCTCGTCGAGGAACGCCGAACGCCGCCGGCGACACGGCCGCCTTGACGTCCGGCCCGAGGTCCCCGCTCCACACGTCCTCGAGGTGCAGGAACCCGAGCAGCGCCGAACCCGAACAGCAGGAACGGCACGATCGAGGAGAGGATCTGGAACGAGATCGCGCTGGCGTAGGTCAGCAGGTCGTTCTCGACGAACGCGTCGACGTAGCGGCGGACGCTGGTGCGCGCCCGGGTGCTCGTGGCCGTCGTGGCGTGCACGCGCCCAGGGGTACCCGATGACGGCCCGGCTAGGCTCGCCGTGGTGCCCGCAGACCACGCCCAGCGCTGGACCCTCCGCGTGGTCTGCGTCTCCACCGCCCTGCTGCTGCTCAACGTGGCGGCGCCGCAGGTGGCCCAGTCGGCGATCGCCGAGTCCCTCGGCGCCAGCTTCACCGACCTGCAGTGGGTGCTCAGCGGCTACGCGCTCGCGCTCGCGGTCTTCCTGCTCACGGCCGGGAGCCTGGCCGACCGCTTCGGCCGCCGGAAGCTGTTCCTGCTCGGGCTGGCGATGTTCTCCCTCGCCTCCGGGCTGTGCGCGATCGCGCCCGGCTCGAGCACGCTGATCGCCGCCCGGATCGTCCAGGGGCTCGGCGCCGCGGTCGTGTTCCCGAGCTCGCTGGCGATCCTCGCCGAGGCCTTCCAGGGCGACCAGCGGCGGCGCGCGATCGGCGCGTGGGGCGCGACCATCGGGCTCGCCTTCGCCGCCGGGCCGCTGATCGGCGGGCTGCTCGTGGACCTGTTCGGCTGGCGGGCGGTGTTCGCGGCGAGCTTCGTGCTCGGCGCGCCCACGCTGATGCTCGCGCATGCGCCACATCGAGGAGTCGCGCGATCCGGACCCGCCGCCGGTCGACTGGGCCGGCGTCGGCACGCTCAGCCTCGGGCTGTTCGCCGGCGTGTTCGCGGTGCTGCGCGGCAACGCGCTCGGCTGGACGAGCGCCACGGTGCTCGGCTGCGTGGCGGTGTGCGTCGTGGCGCTCGGCGCGTTCGTGGCGGTCGAGCGCGCCACGGCGCGCCCGATGCTCGACCTGGGCCTGTTCCGCAACCGCACGTTCGCCGGCGCCACGGCGATCGTCGCGCTGCTGGCCGGCGGGCCGTTCGGCGCCTTCGTGTACCTGACGCTGTTCCTGCTCGAGGTCCAGGAGCGCGACCCCGTCGAGGCGGGCCTGGTGCTGGCGCCGCTCGCGCTCGTCTCGTTCGTCGTCTCGGCGGCCGCCGGCCGGGCGTCGGAGCGCGTGCCGCTGCGCGGCGCGCTCGTCGCGGGGATGCTCATCACCGCCGCCGGCATGCTCGCCCTGCGGGCGGGCGTGAGCGTGGACGCCACGTGGCTGGCGCTGCTGCCCGGGCTCGCGATCACGGGGCTCGGGGTCGGGCTGGCCAATCCGCTGACGACGTTCGCGCACCTCGGCGTGCTCCCGCCCGCGCAGGGCGGGCTCGCCTCCGCGCTCAACAACACCGCGCGCCAGATCGGGCTCGCGATCGGGATCGCCGTGCTCGGCGCGCTGCTGGAGGCGGGGCTGCGCGACGGCGGCGGCGGGCGCGCGTTCGCCGACGGCGTCGGCGAGCTGCTGCTGATCTCCGCCGGACTGTCCCTGCTGGGGACGCTGGCCGCCGTCGTGCTGGTGCGCCAGCGCGACCTCTGGGCCCCGCCCGCCCGGTAGCGTCCGCCGCCGTGGAGGTGCGCACCACGGACTACCACACGGCGGGCGAGCCGTTCCGGATCGTGCTCGAAGGCGGGCCGGAGCTGCCCGGCGCCACCGTCGCCGAGCGGCGGGCGCGCGCCCTCGAGAGCCCGCAGGCGCAGCGGGTGCGCCGCTTCCTGTGCCACGAGCCGCGCGGGCACGCGGACATGTACGGCGGCTTCCTCGTCGAGCCCGACGACGCCGGCGCGGAGCTCGGCGTCCTGTTCTGGCACAAGGACGGCTTCTCGACCGCGTGCGGGCACGGCACGATCGCGCTCGGCGCGTGGGCCGTCGAGTCGGGCCGCGTGGCGGCGCCGGAGGACGGCGAGGTCGGAGCTGGCGATCGACGTCCCGTCGGGCCGCGTCGGGGCGCGCGTGCGGATGGAGGCCGGGGCGGTCGCCGCGGTCGCGTTCCGCAACGTCCCCGCCTACGTGCTCGCGCGCGGTGTCGAGGTCGACACGGCGCGCGGCCGGCTCGCGGTCGACGTCTCCTACGGCGGCGCGATCTACGCGTCGCTGCCCGCCGAGGCGGCCGGACTGGCCGTCGAGCCGGCGCCGCTACGGCGAGCTGATCGCGCTCGGGCGCGAGATCAAGTGGGCGCTGAACGACGCCGAGGTCGCGCGCCACCCCGAGCGACGAGCGGCTGTCGGGCATCTACGGGACGATCCTCTATGACGACCTCGGGGTGGGTGGGCTCCATCAACGCAACGTGGCCGTCTTCGCCGACGGCGAGGTCGACCGCTCGCCGTGCGGATCGGGCACCTCCGCCCGCGCCGCCCTGCTCGCCGCCGACGGCCGCCTCCCCGAGGGCGCGGTGCTGCGGCACGAGTCGATCGTCGGCTCGGAGTTCCGCGCGCGCGTCGTGGAGCGCGTGACCGCGGAGGGCCGCGACGCCGTCGTCACCGAGGTCGAGGGCACCGCGCACCGCACGGGCGAGCACCGCTTCGTGCTCGACCCGCGCGACCCGTTCGCGGAGGGGTTCGTGCTGCGATGAGCGCGCCGCCGTTCCACGACGCGGCGGCGATCGCGCGGCTCCTCCCCCACGCCGCGGCGGTCGACGCGCTCGAGGCGGCGCTGCGCGACGGCCTCGACCCGGAGGCCGACCCGCCGCGCACGAGCGCCGCCGCCGAGAACGGCGAGCTGCTGCTGATGCCCTCCGCCGCGGGCGGCGGACTCGGCGTCAAGCTGGTGACGATCGGCGGCGAGCCGCGCGTGCAGGGCGTCTACGTGCTCTTCGACGGCGCCACGCTCGCGCCCGCGGCGCTGCTCGACGGCATCGGGCTCACCGACCTGCGCACGAGCGCCGTCTCCGCGCTCGCGGTGCGCCACCTCGCGGCGCGCGAGCCGCGCCGGCTCGCGGTCTTCGGCTCCGGGCCGCAGGCGCGCGCGCACGTGCGGGCGCTGCGCGCCACCGCGCCGATCGAGCACGTCGCGATCGTGGGCCGCGACCCCGCGCGCGCGGAGGCGCTCGCGCGCGAGTTGCGGGACGACCCGCACGCGATCGCGGTCGCGCCCGCCGGGCCGGAGGCCGTCTGCGCGGCCGACGTCGTGTGCTGCTGCACCACCGCGCGCGAGCCGCTGTTCGACGGCGACGCGGTGGCCGAGGAGGCGGTCGTCGTGGCGATCGGCTCGCACGAGCCCGAGGCGCGCGAGGTCGACGAGCGGCTCGCGGCGCGCGCGACGGTCGTCGTCGAGTCGCGCGCGAGCGCGCTGCGCGAGGCGGGCGACGTGATCCAGGCGATCGCGGCGGGCGCCGTGCGCGACGAGGAGCTCGTCACGCTGGCCGCGCTCGTGCGCGGCGAGGCCGCCGCCGAGGCCGGCCGCCCGCGGCTGTTCAAGAGCACGGGCATGGCCTGGGAGGACCTCGTGCTCGCGGCCGCCGTGCACGCCGCGGCCTGATCCGTCGTACCGTTCGCAGGCGTGCCCGTCTCCGTCGTCTTCCGCTGCGACGTCTGCGGCTGCCGCCCGGACCCTGAGACGCAGGCCGCCCTGCAGCGCCAGCTGCTCGACCTGCGCCACGGCGAGTACGTCGACGCCGATCCCGGCCGCTGGCTGACCTGGCACGGCCGCGGGATCTACGGCCCCACGCGCTACGCCTGCGGCGAGCACCGAGGCGAGCTCAAGGCCCTGCTGCGCGAGGAGTACGGCACCGTCGGCCCGCGCCCCTGGGACAAGGGCCCGCACCCGTGGGCCGGCCGGCGCGGCACGGACCGGGCGCGGCGGCTCGCGCGGGGGTCTCGCAGAGCTTCGGGCGCTGAGCCGGCTGGCGCCTTGTGCCGGGCGGCGCTGCGGTGCGTCTGAACGGCGGGCACTACGGCGGTGGGGGTGGCCCCGCGGCTCGACGGAGTTGTTCAGCTGAGGCCGAGTAACTCACGCTCGCGACGGCGCGGGGGCCCCTCGCCTCCCTACCCAGCCGCCGTTGACGTTCGCCGGCGCTACGGAGCGCCACCAAGGACCGGGCGTGGCGCAGGAACGGCGCCGCCTCCATCCCGCGGCCCGTGGCGTGCTCGATCAGCGGCTCGGTGTCCAGGCGGCGTCCGAACCGGTGCACGTGCTCGGCGAGCCAGGCGCGGATCGCGGTGACGTCGCCGCGGCCGAGCGGCTCGTCCTGCGGGCCGGCGTCGCGCTCGAGCGCCTCCCAGAGCTGGGCCGCGATCAGGCAGCCGAGCGCGTAGGAGGGGAAGTAGCCGAAGGCGCCGGCCGCCCAGTGGGTGTCCTGCAGCACGCCGGAGGCGTCGTCGGGCACCTCGATGCCGAGCAGCCGCCGCATGCCGTCGTTCCAGGCGGCGGGGAGGTCGGCGACGTCGAGGCCGCCCTCGATCAGGGCGAGCTCGAGCTCGAAGCGCAGCACGATGTGCAGCGGGTAGCTGACCGGGTCGGCGGTGACGCGGATCAGCGACGGCCGAACCGCGGTCAGCGAGGCGTGCAGCGCCGCGGGCGAGACGTCGTACCCGCCTTCCGCCAGCGCCTCCGCGAGCACCCCGGCGAACGCCGGGTGGCGGCCGACGTGGTTCTCCCACAGCTTGCTCTGGGACTCGTGGACCGACATCGAGGTCCCGCCGCCGAGGTTGGTGCGCGACAGCTCCGGGGTCGATCTGGCGCTCGTAGAGCGCGTGCCCGTACTCGTGCAGCGCCGCGATCACCGACAGCAGGTCGGCCTCGTCGTAGCGCGTGGTGACGCGGCTGTCGCTCAGGCCCACGCCGACGCTGAACGGGTGCGCGGACTCGTCGATCCGCCAGCCCTCCTCGTCGACGCCGATGCGCGCCAGCACCAGCGGGACGGCGTGGCGCTGCGCGGCCAGGGGAGCGCCGGACGGGACGCCGTCGCCGCTCCGCCTCGGCGACGAGCGGCGCGAGCTGCTCGGAGAGCTCGCCGAACACCTCCTGCGAGGCGCGCCGCGGTGAGCCCGAAGTCGTAGTCGGCCAGCAGCGCGTCGTAGGGCCGGGCGAAGTCCTCGAAGCAGGCGGCGTACTCGCGCGCGAGCTCGACGTTGCGGCGCAGGGCCGGCGCGAAGGCGGCGAAGTCGTCGGCCTGCCGGGCCGCCTGCCAGACCGTCTGGCCCTCCGAGGACGCGCGCTCGATCTCGGCCGCCAGGTCGCCCGGGACGCGGCGCGCGCGGTCGAAGTCGCGACGGGCGAGGCGGACGATCTCGGCGTCGGTGCCCTCGAGCCCGGCCTGCTCGAGCTCGTCCAGCCACGCGCCGACATCGTCGGCCGTCGCGCGCGCGTGCGCGAGCCGCTCGAGCGTGGCGAGCTGCTCGCCGCGGCCGGGCCCGCCGGCGGGCGGCATCATCGTGCGCTGGTCCCACGCGGCCAGCCGCCCGAGCGCCGTCAGGTCGCTCAGCTCGGCCATCCGCTCGCGAAGGGCGTCCATGCTCATGGCGATCGCGACCCTACCGCGAGCCGGACGCGCGGGCGCCGGCGAAGGCCTCGCTATTGCGACCGAGTCGCAACAGGCGTAGGGTCACGCGCATGCGGTCCGCCGCCGCCGCCCGCTGGGCACGCGCCAGGGAGGCGCTGACGCCCGCTGAGTGGCGGCGCGTCGCGCTGCTCGGCGCCGTGGTGCTCGGCCTGCACGCTGGCCGGGTTCTTCCTGCTGATCGCGGTCGTGGCGCCCCGCGGCTACGAGCTCGGCGCGACCGGCGTCTTCGGCGTCGGCCTCGGCATCACGGCGTACATGCTCGGGCTGCGGCACGCCTTCGACGCCGACCACATCGCCGCGATCGACAACACGACGCGCAAGCTGATGGCCGAGGGCCAGCGGCCGCTGTCCGTCGGCTTCTGGTTCTCGCTCGGTCACTCCTCGATCGTGTTCGCGCTCGGCGTGCTCGTCGTGATCGGCGTGCGGGGGCTGAGCGGCGCCGTCGGGGACGAGGGGTCCGGCCTGCAGCAGGCCACGGGGCTGATCGGGCCGCTGGTGTCGGGCACGTTCCTGCTGATCATCGGCCTGCTGAACCTGATCGTCCTCGTGAGCATCGCGGGGATCTTCCGGCGCATGCGCCGCGGCGACTTCGACGAGGCCGAGCTGGAGGCCGAGCTCGACGCAGCGGGGCCTGCTGACACGCTTCTACGCGCGCGCGACGCGGGCCGTGCGCAAGCCGTGGCACATGTACCCGCTGGGCTGCCTGTTCGGCCTCGGGTTCGACACCGCGACCGAGGTCGCGCTGCTCGTGCTCGCCGGCGCCGGGGCGGCCGGCGGCCTGCCGTTCTATGCGATCCTGTGCCTGCCGATCCTGTTCGCCGCTGGGATGTCGCTGTTCGACACGCTCGACGGGATGTTCATGAACTTCGCCTACGGCTGGGCGCTCTCGCGGCCGGTCCGCAAGATCTTCTACAACCTCGCGATCACCGGCCTCTCGGTGGCCGTCGCGCTGCTGATCGGCGGGATCGAGCTGCTCTCGGTGCTGGCCGACGAGCTGTCGCTGACCGGCGGGCTGTGGGACGTCGTTACGGGCATCGACCTCAACCTGATCGGCTACCTGGTCGTGGCGCTGTTCGTGCTCACCTGGGCGGTCGCGCTCGCGATCTGGCGGCTGGGCCGGATCGAGGAACGCTGGTCGGCGGAGCTGCGATGACCCGCGCACCCCACCGCCCGCCCCTGGCCTACCGCGACATCGACGACGTCGCGCGCGCGCTGCGCGAGGCCGGCGGGCGCTTCTCGGCCGCGCGCCGCGGCGTGCTCGAGGCGCTGTTCGCCGCCGACGCCCCGCTGCCGGCCGACGCGGTCGCGCCCGGGCTGGACCGCGCGTCGGTCTACCGCGCGCTCGAGTACCTCGAGGAGCTCGGGGTCGTGCGGCACGTGCACCTCGGCCATGGCCCGGGGCTGTACGCGCTGACGGGCGGGACCGAGCGCGAGTACCTCGCGTGCGAGCGCTGCGACCGGGTCGTCGCGCTCGACGCGGAGCAGCTCGACGAGGTGCGGGCGCTGATCGAGCGCGACTTCGGCTACCGCGCCCGGTTCTCCCACTTCCCGATCGTCGGGCTCTGCGCGGACTGCGCGGCCACCACCGACGCCTGACCGTAGGAGATCCCCCCGTCGCCGGGCGGCAGCCGCTCCGGCACGAGCACGCGCAGTCCGGCGGCACCCAGCAGGGCGGACGTGGACGCGAGCAGCCGCCGGTTGGCGAACACGCCGCCCGACAGCACCACGGTGCCCAGCCCGCGCGCGGAGGCCGCGACCGCGCACGCCCGGCGGTGGCCCCCGCCACGCTGTCGTGGAAGCGAGCGGCCACGGCGCCCGGCGCCACGCCCGCGCGGAGGTCGGCCGCGACGGCGAGCACGAGGGCCGCGCGTCGAGCACGAGCGGCGGCTCGTCCGCCGACGACCGGCAGCTCGTAGCGGCCGTGGTCGCCCGGCTCCGCCGCTGCCCTCCAGCTCGATCGCCGCCTGGCCCTCGTAGCTGACCTCGAGCCGGATCCCGCACAGCGCCGCGACCGCGTCGAACAGCCGGCCCATGCTCGTCGTGACCGGCGCCGCGAGCTCCCCACGGGCGAGCGAGGCGACCGCGCGCCAGCGCGCCGCGTCGACGCCCGGCAGCGGCTCCGGCTCCTCCCCGAGCGCCTCCTGCAGCCACGCGCACGCCATCCGCCAGGGCTGGCGGATCGCCTGCTCGCCGCCCGGCATCCGCACCGGGCGCAGGTGCCCGGCGCGCTCGAAGCCGGCCAGATCGCCCGCCAGCAGCTCGCCGCCCCACACCGTGCCGTCGGTCCCGTAGCCCGTCCCGTCGAAGATCGCGCCGAGCGCCGGGCCGGCCTCGCCGTGCTCGGCGAGGCACGCGGCGAGGTGCGCGTGGTGGTGCTGGACCCCGACATGGCGTGCGGCGTCGCGCTCGAGCGCGTACTTCGTCGAGAGGTACTCCGGATGCAGGTCGTGGACGACGACCTCGGGCGCGATCTCGAACAGCCGCTCGAAGTGCGCGACGCCGTCGGTGAACGCGGCCAGCGTCTCGGCGTTGCGCAGGTCGCCGATGTGGTGCGAGACCCACGCGCGCCCGCCCGCGGCCAGGCAGAACGTGCTCTTGAGCTCGGCGCCGCACGCGAGGATCGGTCGCGCCGGGGGCCCGGGCAGCGGCAGGCTCGCGGGCACGTACCCGCGCGAGCGGCGCAGCATCAGCGGCCGCTCGCCGACCGCGCGCACGACCGAGTCGTCGGTGCGCGTGCGGATCGGCCGGTCGTGGAGCACGACCAGGTCGGCGATCGGCCCCAGCCGCGCGACCGCGTCGGCGTCCTCGAAGGCGATCGGCTCGTCGGACAGGTTGCCCGAGGTCATCACCAGCGGCACGCCCACGTCCGCGAGCAGCAGGTGGTGCAGCGGCGTGTACGGGAGCATCACGCCGAGCTCGCGCGACCGCGGCGCCACGGCCTCCGCCACCGCGGCGCGCGGGCGCCGGGGGGCGAGCACGATCGGCCGCTCGCGCGAGCACAGCAGCCGCTCCTCCTCCGGCCCCAACTCGACCAGCGCCGCCGCCGCGGCCACGTCCGGGACCATCAGCGCGAACGGCTTGTCCTCGCGATGCTTGCGCGCCCGCAGCGCCGCCACCGCGCGCTCGTCGGCCGCCACGCACGCGAGATGGAACCCGCCGAGCCCCTTCAGCGCGACCACCCCACCGTCGCGAAGACAACCCTCGACCATCCCTAACGGGGTCAGACCCCTAGACGCGTCTAAATCGTGATTATGCCGCGCAAGAGGGGTCTGACCCTGCGGAGCGGCCAAGTGAAGCGTGGGGCCGCAGTCGGGACAGGCGGTCGGCTGCGCGTGGAAGCGGCGGTCGGCGGGGTCCTCGTACTCCGCGCGGCAGGCGTCGCACATCGGGAAGCCGGCCATCGTCGTGTTGGGCCGGTCGTACGGGATGCCGGTCACGATCGTGAAGCGCGGGCCGCAGTTGGTGCAGTTCAGGAACGGGTAGCGGTGGCGGCGGTCGGCGGGGTCGAAGAGCTCGCGCAGGCAGTCCGCGCAGGTCGCGACGTCCGCGGACACGAGCGCCGACGGGCGCCCGCCGTGCGCGGACCCGACGATCCGGAAGCCCGATCCGGGCACGGGCTCGACGGCCTCCGCCAGCACCCGCTCGACCACGGCCAGCGGCGGCGCGTCGTCGCGCAGGCGGGCGAGGAACGCCTCCACGCGCTCCGGAGCGCCCTGCACCTCGACCAGCACGCCACGCTCGTCGTTGAGCACGAACCCGTCGAGCGCCAGCTCTCCCGCGAGACGGTGCACGAACGGGCGGAAGCCGACGCCCTGCACCACGCCCTCGACCCGCGCGCGGGTTCTCACGCCACCAGCTCCCGCAGCACGTGGTACGCGCTGGCCTGGGCCTCCTGGATCCGCGGGATGTGCTGGGAGCGCGTGACCACGACGTGATCGGCGAGCCCGCCCGCCGCGATCTCGCCGCCGTCGTAGCCGACCAGGGCGATCGTGGCCATGCCGCGCCGGCGAGCCTCGGCGAGGGCGGCGAGCACGTTGCCCGAGCCGCCGCTGGTGGAGATCGCCAGCAGTGCGTCGCCCGCGCGCCCGTGGGCGATCACCTGCCGCGCGAAGACGGCCTCGACGCCGATGTCGTTGGCCAGCGCGGTCAGGATCGCCGTGTCCTCGGTGAGGTCGAGCACGGGCCGAGGCGCCCAGCCGTGCGGCGGAAGGCGGAAGTCGGCCGCGACGTCCATCGCGTCGGTCGCCGAGCCGCCGTTGCCGAGCACGAGCAGGCGCCCGCCCGCCGCGAAGCGCTCGCGCAGCTCCGCCGCGGCGGCCTCCAGGGCCTCGCGCCCCTCGGCCAGCGTACGCTCGCGCAGCGCGATCACCTCCTCGGACTTCATCCGCACCGACGCGGCGACGTCGGCCACGACCGAATCGACGTCCGGGGCCGTCTCGCCGAGGAAGGGATAGAGGAACGATGAGGCGCCCGCGTCGTGCACGCCGCCCGAGAGCAGGCCGCGATGCTCGAAGAACACGTGCACGAGCTCCCAGAGCACGTGGTAGAGGGTCTCGACGAGCTCCTGGCGCACGAACGGGTCGTCGCTGGGCGGGTCGAAGGACCATTCGCCGCCGGGGAAGCCGATCGTCAGGCACCCGCCGCCCGGGGCGGGCGCGCCCTCGAAGAGCATCACGATGTCGCCGGGCTCGACGGTCAGCGCGAGCTGGTGCGCGACGGGCCCGCCCTCCCCCGCCAGCCCGATCGCCGGCAGCGCGCGCTTGCCGACGATCACCGGGTGCACGAACTCGACGGCCACGTGGCGCGCGTCCGAGCGCGCCGACGGCGTCTCGCCCGCGGCGATCAGCCGGCCGCCGGCGGCGAAGCGCTCGGCCATCGCGTGGCACAGCCGCGCGATCCGCTCCGCCTCGGCGTCGAAGAACCGGCGCGCCGCCTCGCTGCGGGCGGCGGCCGCCGTCACGCCGGCGTTCGCACCGGGACTCGCTCCAGCCATGACCGGAACTCCTCCACGCCCTCGCCCGTGCGGGCGCTGAGGCGGATCGTCTCGACGCCCGGGTGGACCGCGTCGAGGTGGTGCAGATAGCGGTCCATGTCGAAGTCCACGTGCGGGAGCAGGTCGAGCTTGTTGATCACGACCAGCTCGCAGGCGCGGAACATCAGGGGGTACTTGAGCGGCTTGTCCTCGCCCTCCGCGACGGAGGAGATCATGATCCGGACGTCCTCGCCGATCCGGAACTCGGCCGGGCAGACGAGGTTGCCGACGTTCTCGACGATCAGCAGGTCGATCTCCTCCAGCGGCAGCGCGGGCAGCGCGGAGCGCACCATGTTCGCGTCCAGGTGGCACTCGCCGCCGAAGCCGTTGCCCGTGTTGAGCTGGACCACCGGCAGGTGCAGCGAGGCGAGCCGGTCGGCGTCGAGGCTGCCCTGCACGTCGCCCTCGAGCACCCCGGCCCGCACGGAGAGCCCGTCGAGCGCGCGCTCGAGCAGGGTCGTCTTGCCCGCGCCGGGCGCGCTCATGAGGTTGACCACCGTCACCCCGTGGCGGTCGAAGTCGTCGCGGTTGGCGCGGGCGATCGTGTTGTTGGCGTCCAGCGCGTCCTCGACGACCCGGACCTTCACGCGGTGCATGCGGGCTCCTCCTCGACCTCGATCGACTCCACCTCGAGCTCGTCGCCGGCGGCGACCGTCACGCCGGCGCCGCCGCACGACGGGCAGCGGAACACGGGCAGCTCGATCTCCCACTCGCGCGCGCAGGCCGCGCACTCCAGCCGCGCGGCGATCAGCTCCTGCTCGAGCATGGAGCCCTCGCAGGGCCCGTCGCGCGTGACGATCCCCCAGTAGAAGTCCAGCGAGTCCGGCACGACCTGGCGCAGGTGCCCGACGCGCAGCTTCACGCCCGTCACGCGCCGGCCGGCGGCGTGGCGCAGGACGGACTCCAGCACGGCGGAGGAGATCGCCAGCTCGTGCATCTAGCGGTAGGCCTCGTCGGTGCGCAGCGCCGCGATCTGCTCCATCACGAGGTCCAGCGCGCGCTCGACCGCGAGCTCGACCTCGGGCGAGAGGCCGACGGCGAGGTCCTCGATCGGGCCCGGCTCGCAGGCCACGACGACGACCTTGCCCGAGAAGCCGCCGACGGCGGTGACGAAGCGCAGCACGGTCTGCGGGTCCATCCCGTGCGGGGAGATCATCTCGCCGTCCTCGATCGGCCGCGCGTAGCCCTCCGGGTCGGGCTCGATCACGTACAGCTGTCCGGGCTCGCCGCCCTGGCGGGAGACGTCGAGCAGCACGAGCGCGTGGTAGCCGCGCATGATCTCGTAGGCCAGGTCGAGGCCGCCCGAGCCGAAGTCCATCACCGTCACGCCGGACGGCACCTCGCGGCCCTCGAGCCGGCGCGCGGCCTCCGAGCCGAAGCCGTCGTCCTGCATCCAGGCGTTGCCGACCCCCGCGACGAGGATCTGCTTCTCGAAGTCAGGCGGCATGGTCCACCTCGTCGGGACGGAAGAACAGGTAGCGCCGGATGTCGCGCATGATGTCCTGGCCCGGCACGTCGTCGACGGTGACCGCGAGCTGCACGCCGCCGTCGAAGTCGACGTAGATGCGCTCGACCGTCGCGCGCCGGCCGCGCACCAGGTGATCCTGCGCGTTGCGGCCCGGGCCGGGCCGCAGGACGACGGTGTCGCCCGGGCGATAGGTGATACCGCCGACGGTCGCCTCGCGCTCGCCCTGCTCGGGGTCGCGCATGGTGACGCGGCCGTGCAGCGCCATCAGCTCCTCCGGCGTGGTCGTCGCGACGCGCTCGATCATGGCCCGCACGGCCGGGTCGGTCGCCTGCGCGCGCTCGGCGTCCGAGAGCGCCATCACGTGCAGCAGCAGCGCCTCCTCGATCTCGGTCGAGTCGAACATGCCGCCGCGGCTCTCCGGGGCCAGCTGCGGGTGGTCGGGCAGCATGATCGCCGCGCCGAGCACCGCGTCGTCGGCGTCCGAGGCGAGCACGGGCCACGTGTTGACGTGCGTGCAGCCCTGGGCGAGCAGCGGCGAGGTGAAGCGCCCGCCGTCCGTGCGCGCGAGCAAGTGGGTCGAGAGCAGGCTGTGGCGCAGCGCCCCGGCGCGGTCGAGCCCGTCGGGGACCTCCGTCTCGTTGACGACCTCCATGACCATCCGGTCGCCCGCCACCTCCAGCCGTGCGCGGCCCACCACGCCGCCGAGGTCGAACGCCACCTCCCCGGGCGCCGGCAGCTCGACCGCGCCGGCCAGGCAGCGCACGGTGCCCGACAGCGCCCCGCCGTCGACCAGGCACTCCATCCGCATCCGGTCGTGCGTGGCGCCGCTGTGGCGGGCGTAGGCCGGCGGGTAGACGATCCCGAACGGCGTCGGCGTCGCGTTCTTGGTCGCGTCGGGCGTGTAGGGGTACAGCTGGTAGCCCTCCCAGACGAGCGTGTCCACGAGCGCCTCGAGGCTCGTCATCGCAGCAGCTCCGCGATCGTGGCGTCGTAGCTCGGCAGCCCGCCGGCGGCCTTGCGCTCCGCGAGCCGGTCGAGCGTCGCGGACTGCAGCCGCACCCAGCCGCCGCCGGGGTAGTACGCCGCCATCAGCGTGCGCCAGGTCTCCACGGGCAGCCGGAACGCGGCCGAGCAGCTCCACGGCACCATCGCGACCTGCATGTCGCCGTGCAGGATCGTCCCGCTGAAGTGGAACGTCAGCGGGACCTCCCCGTCCGGGAGCGAGTACACGTACTTCGCCGCCGCCACCTCGAGGTCGTAGGTGCAGGGGACGTCGAGGGAGAACTCCGCCGCGCCGCGGAAGGCCGGCACGACCGTGCCCACCTGCGCCCATAGGAAGCTGCGCGTCGTCGCCGCCCACCGCGCGGGCTCGCCGAAGAGCTCGACCAGCCGCTCGCGCGTCGTGTCGTCGTAGCCGCGCTTGGCCGGGTCGATCTGCAGCTGGCCGACGAGCGCGATCGCGTGCACGTCGCCGGCCGTCGCCTCGCTGACGCGCAGGGAGAAGCGCAGCGTCGGGGCCGCCGCGTGCGCGACCGGGCCGGCGCCGAGCACCTCGAAGGACGGGGCGAGCGTCATGCGCCGACCGCCGGCCGCGCCCGCTGCGACTCGAGGTAGGCCGAGACCGCGGCGGGGACGGCGGCGCCGCCCGAGATCCCCTCCCACGCCCCCTTCACCACTCCGACGAGCCCGTAGGCCGCGTCGATCGGGGCGATCAGCTGCTGCGGCTCGTCACCGAGCCGGTTGACGATCAGCGCCTCCGTGTCGGGCTCGAGCTGCAGCTCGGGGTTGGCCTCGCACAGGCTCGCCCACGCGCGCAGGTCGAGCTCGGACTCCGTCGCGCCGGCCGGGCTCGGGTAGAGCGCGATCACGGTGCCCGTGACGGAGCTGATCATGAAGAACGCGAGCCCGATCGGGAGCCCGAACGCCGCCCACTGCTCGTCGGTCATGCGCAGCTCGTCGAGCCAGACGCGGCGGCTGCCGACCGGGCGGAACTCGGCATCGCCCGTGCGGATCGACCAGCACGTCGCGCACGTGCAGACGATCCTGCGCTCCTCGAGCTGGATCAGGTGCTTGTGCTCGCCGGAGATCCCGTGCCCGCACAGCTCGCACGCATCCTCGTCCCCGTGCGCGGCCCGGGTGGGAGCCGCGCCCGCCATCGGCAGCAGGATCGCCCCGGGCGGCGCCGCGTGCGTCGGCTCGTCGAGCACGCCCTCGACCTCGAGTCCCTGCAGGTCGGGCGCGATCGCCTCGCAGCGCCTGGCGGATGCCGAGCTCGAGCGTCGACGCCGAGGCCGCGCAGCCCACGCAGTGGCCCTCGAGCCGGATCCGCGCGACGCCCTCCTCGACGCCCAGCAGCTCGACGTCGCCGCCGTGGGACTCCATGTAGGGCCGGACGCCGTCGAGCGCCTCGCGCACCCGCTCCTCGAGCGGCACGGGATAGAGCCCGTGCATGAGCAGCAGGCTCGCGACCACGCCGTCGCTTGCCAGCCGCGCGCGGGTCGCCTCGTCGACGGCGGCCATGATCCGCTCCAGGCCCTCGCCGTAGAGATCCATGAGCGCGCCGGCGAGCTCCTCCCCGGCGGGGTCGAGGTCGGCGGTGAGCGCCTCGACCCGTGCGACCAGCGATGTGGTGTCCATTCAGCAGAGGCCGGTGGGGGTGTGCATCACCTTTCGCACCTTGCCGTTGCCCGTGTACATGTGCACGCCGCACGGCAGGCAGGGGTCGAAGGAGTGGACCGCCCGCATGATGTCCACGCCCTTGAAGTCGTCCGGCCCGTTCTCCTCGAAGATCGGGGTGTTCTGGACGGCGTCCTCGTAGGGCCCGGGCGTCCCGTAGGTGTCGCGCGGGTTCGCGTTCCACGGGGTCGGCGGGTACGGCTGGTAGTTGGCGACCTTGCCATCGCGGATGACCATGTGGTGGCTGAGCACCCCGCGCGCGGCCTCGTGGAAGCCGACGCTGACCGCGCTCTCGGGCACCTTCACGTTGTTGGCGCTCTTGGTGCGGCCGGCGCGGATCTCCTTCAGCGCCTCCTCGAGGTGGTGGATGGCCACGATCGCCGAGAACGCCTGGTGGTAGGTGCGCGCGCGGTCGCGCTCGATCGCGTTGGACTTCTCGGGGATCTTCCACTCGAGGTCCATCTCGGGCATGAAGCCGGTCTTGGGCAGCGTCATCAGCAGCGAGCTGCCGGTCGCCTTCAGGCCGGGGAGCTCGACGATGCCGGCCTTCGCCGTGACCCACTGGCGGGCGAACGGGCCGCCGCCGGTGTCGCTGGCGACGTAGGTGTCGTTGCGCTTGTCGTACATCCGCGGCGAGACGACCCATGAGTACTTGTCGTTGAAGTCGCGCGCCTGCGGCTTGGGCAGCGTCACCTTGTTCCACGGGTGGCGCTTGTCGACGGGGTTGCCGAGCGGGTCCTGCGTGACGAAGGTCTCCTCGTTGGTCCAGTCGTCGAAGTACGAGGAGCCGAGCAGGATCCGGATCGCCAGGTTGATCTCGACCAGGTCGGTGGTGACGAGCTCGCCGTCGAACACGAGGCCGGGGGTCACGTAGCGCTTGCGGCCCCAGTCGGTCATGTCCCTGTAGTCGTAACGCAGGCAGTCGGGGTCGTCGAACGAGCCCCAGCAGATCAGGTCCGTCCTGCGCAGCCCGACGTCGTCATAGCCCGGCAGCTCCTGCAGGAAGAAGTCGTAGATGTCGTCGTGCATCGGCACGGTGCGCTTGCAGTAGTCCACGTAGCGCATCAGCCGCACGTAGTAGTCCGTGCACGTCTGGGAGGTGATGTCCGCGCTGACCCCGCCCGGCATGATCGTGCTCGGGTGCGTGTGGCGGCCCCCGAACAGGCAGTACATCTCGCGCGTGTAGCGGGCCACGTGCAGGGTCTCGAGGTAGAACTCGCCCGTGAACGGGTTCAGGGCCCGCATGATGTCGGCGATCGTCTTGAACCCGTGGATGTCACCGTGCGGCGAGGAGGTCTTCTCGGCCTTGGCCAGCAGGGACGGGTTGGTGTCCTTGACCATCTGCTCGCAGAAGTCCACGTTGCACATGCAGTCGTTGTAGATCGCATGGTCGAACATGTAGTCCGCGAGCTCGGCCAGGTTGTAGCCGCAGTTGCCGAGCTTGGGCGGGTAGATGCCGTAGGCCATGTTCTGGCACAGCACCGACGTGGTGCAGTGGTTGTCGCCGCAGATGCCGCAGATGCGCGAGGTCAGGAAGTGCGTGTCGCGCGGGTCGATCCCCTTCATGAAGATGTCGAACCCGCGGAAGATCATCGACGTCGACCAGCACTTGTTCACGCGCTGGGCGTCGAAGTCGATCTCGGTGTGGATGCCGAGGGAGCCCACGATCCGGGTGATCGGGTCCCAGGACATCTCGCGGACGCCGGTCTTCGCCTTGGTGCCGGGTGTCTCAACGGTGGCCATTGAAGTCTCCCTCTACCAGCGCTTCGCGTAGCCCGTGGTGAGCTCGGGACGGTTGTGGCGCCACTCCGGCTCCTTGTCGTACTTGCGCTTGATGTTCAAATGCCGGCCCCAACGCAGGATCGGGCCGTACGTGAAGCGCGCCGCGTTCGAGGAGATCCCGCCCATCGGGTCGGGGTCCATGAAGGGCATGTACTTGTCGGGGAAGCCCGGCATCGTGCACGCCATGCAGATGCCGCCCACGTTCGGGCAGCCGCCGATGCCGTTGACCCAGCCGCGCAGCGGCACGTTGCACTTGACCACCGGCCCCTTGCAGCCGAGCTTGACCAGGCACTTGTGGCTGCCGTACTCCTTCGCGAAGTCGCCCTCCTCGTAGAACGCGGCGCGGTTGCAGCTCTCGTGCGCGGTGCGCTCGAACAGCCACTTCGGCCGGCCCACCTCGTCGAGCTCGGGCACGGGCGCCCGGCCGACGAGCGCGAAGCAGAGGTACATCAGCGTCTCGGTGATGTTGTCCGGCTGCGCCGGGCAGCCCGGGATGTTGACGATCGGGATGCCGCCCTTGGACTTCCACTTGTGCCCGAGGTGGTCCCACAGGCCCATCGCGCCGGTCGGGTTGTTCTTCATCGCCGGGATGCCGCCGTAGGTCGCGCACGTGCCCACGGCCACGACGGCGGCGGCCTTGGGCGCCAGCCGGTCGATCCACTCGGTCGTGGTGATCGGCTGGCCCGTCTCGCGGTTGTCGCCCATCGCAGCGAAGTAGCCGTCGCCCGAGAGCTTCTCATTGGGCAGCGAGCCCTCGAGGATCAGCACGAACGGATCCAGCTTGCCGGCCTCGGCGTCGTACCAGGCCTGCATGAACTCCTCGCCCTGCTCGAACGCGAGCACCGGGTTGTGCACGATCACCTTCGGCATGCCGGGGATCGCGCCCGTGATGATGTCCTCGAGGCTCGGGTTCGTCGCCGAGGTCATGCCGACCGAATCGCCGTCGCAGCTGAGCCCCGTGGTCATCCAGATCACGTGGGCCGTCATCTCCTCCGTCTCGTGCTGCCGTGCTGCGAACTCGACCGGCATCTCACGCTCCTCTCAACAGATCCGTGGCAACGGGTCGCCCACCAGCTGGTCCATGACCCGCCGGCCGCCGAAGCTCGTCTCCACCAGGACCATCCCCGGCGGCTCGGTCCGTACCTCGCCGATCACCGCCGCCTTTTCGCAGCCGTCCACCGCGCGCATCGCTTCGAGCGCCGCTTCGGCCGCGTCTGGTGCCACGAAGGCCACCAGCTTCCCTTCGTTCGCCACGTACATGGGGTCGATCCCCAGGATCTCCGCCGCCCCGGCCACGACCGGGTCGACGGGCACGTCCGCTTCGCGCACCACCATCGCCACGCCGGAGGCGCGCGCGAGCTCGTTCAGCACGGACGCCACGCCGCCGCGCGTGGCGTCGCGCATGCAGCGCAGGTCCTCGCCCGCCGCCGCCAGCAGGGCGTCGGCGACGGGCCACAGGCTGCGGGTGTCGGACTCCACCTCGGCCTCGAGCTCGAACTCGCCGCGCGCGAGCATGATCGCCGTGCCGTGCTCGCCGATCGAGCCCGACAGCAGGACCTTGTCGCCCGGCCGGAGGCCCTGCGGGGAGAGCCGGGCCCGCGGGTCGGGGGCCCCGACGCCGGTCGTCGCGAGGTACATGCCGTCGGCATGGCCGCGCTCGACCACCTTGGTGTCGCCGGCGACGACCTCCACGCCCGCGGCGCGCGCGGCCAGGGCGATCGCCTCGACCTCGGCGCGCAGCACGTCGCTGGAGAGGCCCTCCTCGAGGATCATCGCGAGGGTGATCGCGAGCGGGCGCGCGCCCGCGACCGCGAGGTCGTTGACCGTGCCGTTGACGGCGAGCTCGCCGATCGAGCCGCCCGGGAAGCGCAGCGGCTTGACCACGAAGGAGTCCGTGGTCACGAGCACGTCGCCGGCGACGCCGGCGTCGTCGAGCTCGCCCAGGCCGAAGGCGGGCGCGAGCAGCCCCTCGATCAGCGTCTGCGTCGCCTTGCCGCCGGCGCCGTGCGCCATCGTGATCGCGGAGTCCTTGAAGCGCGGCCGCTTGGCGCGGGCGGTCTCGATGATCCCGAGGATCCGCTCCTCGCGCGTGCTAGACAACGACCCGTTCCTTCGAAAACCGGCCGTAGTTGTAGTAGGCGGCGCAGGCGCCCTCGGGGGACACCATGCAGGTCCCGATCGCGTGCTCGGGCGTGCACGCGGTGCCGAACACCTTGCATTCCCACGGCTTGATGACGCCCTTGAGCACCTCGCCGCACTGGCAGGCCTTCGGATCGGCCACGCGCACACCGGGCACCGTGAAGCGGCGCTCCGCGTCGAGGTCGGCGTAGGCCTCGGAGATGGCCAGCGCGGACTGCGAGATGAAGCCCAGGCCGCGCCACTCGAAGTGCGGGCGCAGCACGAACACCTCGGCGAGCGCCTCGAGCGCGCGCAGGTTGCCCTCCTGGGGCACGACGCGCTTGTACTGGTTCTCGACCTTGCACTCCCCCGCCGCGAGCTGGCGCAGGATCCACAGGATCGACTGCAACACGTCGAGGGGCTCGAAGCCCGAGATCACGACCGGCCGGCCGTAGTCGGCAGGGATGAACTCGAACGGGCGCGCGCCGACGATCGTCGCCACGTGGCCGGGCCCGACGAACCCGTCCAGGCGCAGGTCCGGCGACTCGAGCAGCGCCTTCAGCGGCGGCACGATCGTCACGTGGCTGCACATCACGGAGAAGTTCGCGATCCCCTCCGCCTTGGCGCGCTTGAGGGTGAGCGCCGTGCTCGGCGCTGTCGTCTCGAAGCCGATCGCGAAGAACACGACCTCGCGCTCGGGGTTGGAGCGCGCGATCCGCAGCGCGTCGAGCGGCGAGTAGACCATGCGCACGTCGGCGCCGCCGGCCTTGGCGTCCAGCAGCGTCTCGGTGCTGCCCGGCACGCGCAGCATGTCGCCGAAGCACGTGAAGATCACGCCGGGCTCGCGGGCGAGCGCGATGCCGTCGTCGACGCGGCCCATCGGGATCACGCACACCGGGCAGCCAGGGCCGTGCACGAGCTCGACGTTCGGCGGCAGCAGGTCGTCGATCCCGTACTTGTAGATCGCGTGCGTGTGGCCGCCGCAGACCTCCATGACCTTGTAGTGGCGGCCCGGCTCGGCGATCGCGGCGATCTCCGTCGACAGCGCACGGCCGAGCTCGGCGTCGCGGTACTCGTCGACGTACTTCATGCGCCGAGCCTCTGGATCGCCACGCAGGCGTGGACCAGGACCTCGTCGCCCGGCCCCGCGTCGACGAGTGCGAGCTCGACCTGCGAGGTCTGCCCGTCCTCGGTGACGCAGTCGGCGAGCCCGTCGTCCCCGGTCCGTATCACGCGCATCGGGATCGCGACGTCCCCGCAGGTGATGCAGGTGTTTCGCCCTGCCGTCGCCTGCTCCGCAGGCTCCGCGATCGACGTCCGGGCGACGTCACTCACTCGATCACGCTCGCCTTGAGCTCCTCGAGCTCCTGCTCGTACTCCGCGCCCATCTGCTCGAGCAGGCGGAGGGTCGCCCGCGCCTCCTCCTCGTCGACCTGGGAGAGGGCGAAGCCGACGTGGATCAGCACCCAGTCGCCGGGGCCCGCACCGCCGCCGGCGTCCTCGTCGAGGAGGCCGATGTTCACCGTGCGCCTGACTCCGGCCACCTCGACACGGGCGAGCCGGTTGGGCTCGTCGACGATGTCGACGATCTGGCCGGGGATGGCCAGGCACACGGTCGGTCCTTCCCTCGAGGGGTACCTCTCCGGTCAGCCACGTTACACCCCGGGTTTACGCGTGCCAAGCGGTGTGCGTCAGCGACTGAACGCCCGTAGGGCAGCTTCCTGACCCTGGCAGTCGTACAGCCCGGAGACCGAATCCACCGGAATGCAGGCGTTCTCGGCGCGCGAGACAGCTGAGTCCGCAGTTGCCCGGCCTCAGGCCGAACAACCGCGAACTCGGCGCGGGCGGCCGGCTAGTCCTCGGCGCCGTACTTGAACGAGATCCCGAGGCGCACGCGGTAGTTCACGACGCCGCCGTCCCCGATCGTGAGGTCCTGCCGGAGGACCTCCGCGATCCGGAGATCGCGCACCGTCTTGGCGGCCGTTTCCACCGCGGCCTTGGCCGCCGCCTCCCACGACTCGCTGCTGACACCGATGACCTCGGTGACGCGATAGACGCTCTCGGCCATGGAACCTCCCACCTCGGGTGACGGACGACCGGGAGTGTTCCACGACACCGCCGCTCGCGGGGCGGTCGGTGACCGTCCGGCGTAGATGAGACCGACATGAGATAGGCTCCGAGGCAAGAGCGGGCGTGATGGGGATCGCGCGCGCGGACATCCGCCCGGGAGGGGCATCTCATGCACAAACGGTGGAAGACGCTCGTCGCTGCGTCTGTGACGGCGCTGGCGTTCTCAGGGGGCAGCGCGTCCGCGCACCTGCCTGAGGAGCTCGGCGGTACTCAGCTGACGCCTCCATGGGGCGAGAACTTCTGGTTCTACAAGAACTTCCAGACAGCCCAGAACCCGTTCAACGCCGCCAACACGCACGTCACCAGCTCGGACATCGCCTTCTGGGGCGACCTGGCCTACGTCGGCGACTACGGCGGCTTCCGCATCTTCGACGTCTCCGAGCCCGAGCCGACGCTCGTCTCCGACGAGCGCTGCTACGGCCCGCAGGGTGATCCGTCGGTGTTCGACACCGACGACGACGGTGACGCCGACACGCTGGTGCTGTCCGTCGACAGCGTGCTCACCGGCCCGAACTGCGGCGCCGGCACGGCCACCAAGACGAACGGCGCTTATCCGGAGGGCGCGTGGGAGGGCCTGCGGGTCTTCGACGTCTCCGATCCGACGAAGCCGGAGCAGATCGCGGCCGTCTACCAGGACTGCGGCTCGCACACCAACACGCTGCTGCCGAACCCGGACGGCGATTCGATGTACGTGCTCAACTCGAGCTACCCGCTCGGCGACGGCCCGACGTGCGGCCCGCCCGGCGTCTCCAAGGGCCGCAAGGTCAACCACGGCGTCGTGCAGGTCATCGAGGTGCCGTTCGACGACCCGTCGCAGGCGAAGGAGAAGACCGAGCTGCCGGTCGTCTACCCGGGCGACGCGGACGGCACCTACCGGCCCGGCACGGAGCACGGCCTCGGCACCGGCGTGCTCGACGACTTCCTCGCCTGCCACGACCTCAGCGCCTTCCCGAAGAAGGGCATCGTCGGCGCGGCCTGCGGTGAGCAGGCGCAGGTCTGGAACATCGACGAGGAGACCGGCCTGCCCGACACGGCGAATCCGCGCTGGGTCCACGACCAGCCGAACGTCGACTTCTGGCACTCCGCCACGTTCAGCTGGGACGGCGAGGTCGCCAACTTCATCGACGAGTCCTTCGGCGACGGCTGCCCGACGGTGACGACGAAGACCGGCGGCGCGGCCACGCCGAAGGTGTTCGAGACGGGGAACATGTTCTTCTTCGACACGAGCAGCGGAGAGCTGCTGTCGGAGTACCGCAACCCGCGGCCTTCGAACGACCGGCTCGCGCCGGAGGGCGGCGACCGGCTGACGTACTGCTCCTCGCATCTCGGCATCCCGGTGCCGTCGCGCGACCGCTACCTGCTGGTCAACGCGTTCTACCGCGGCGGCTCGTCGGTGATCGACTTCACCAACCCGAGCGCCCCGCGTGAGATCGCCTACGCCGACAAGGCGGGGACCAACACGTGGTCGGCCTACACGTACCCGCGCAAGTCGGGCTCGTCGAAGAGCATCCCGGTGTACTCCAACGACGGCCTCAGCCGCAACTACGGCGGCGGCCAGTACCTGGAGGCGGCATACGGGTTCATGCGCTTCCGGGCCGAGGTCGGCAAGACGAACCTCGTCGGGTTCGACCAGCTCAACCCGCAGCTGCAGGAGCGGGTGATCAAGAACAAGTCCGCCGGCAAGGCCAGCGGCGGCAAGGCGCGCACGTTCGCCAAGGGCAAGGCCGCGCCGCAGGGCGCGACCAACCGCTCGGCGCGCTCCTGGGACAAGTAGGACGGACCGGAGGGCCCGCCTCGCGCGGGCCCTCCACCGTCACCGCGCGATCCGCCTGAGGAAGGGGATCAACCCCTTCAGGAACGCGTTGCGGCGCGGGGAGGCCGAGTTCGGATCGTTGTGGGCGTAGGTGGCGCTGCGGTCGACGAGCGTCAGCCGGCGCCGAGGGATGCCGGACTGGCGGGCCAGCGTCCTGGCGGCCTCGAGGACCCGCGCGCCGCCGAGCGAGGCGGCGAAGGCGTAGATGCGCAGCGCCCGCGGCAGGTCGTCGCCGTGGACGGCACGCAGGCCCAGGGTGCGCTGCGCCGGGTTGTCGTTGCCCGCGGCCACCGCGCCGCCGTCGATCGTCAACCGCAGCGGGTGGTACCACGCCGTGCCGTCGAGGCCCTTCAGCCCCCGGCGGAGATCGGCTCGCGGCGGCTGCCGCCGTCGATCAAGACCAGCCCCGACAGGCCGCGCGCTTCCGGCCGGCCCGCGAAGTCCCACGTCGCGTAGGCGGTCGTGATGGTGCCGCCGAGCGAGTGGCCGCCGAGCACCACCTTCCCGCCGCGGCGGCTCGCACGTCGCACGACGCGTCGGAGGTCCTCGATCTCGGTGCGCATCCCCCACTGGCGCGCGAAGCCGACCTCGTCGTCGCCGCCGACGTCCCCGGGGTTAAGCACGAGCACGTTGCGCGCGCGCCGCCGCCCCACCTCGAGGATCCCGACCCGGTTGTATCGCGCGGGCGTGCCGGGCGCCGCGTGACCCTCGATCCGCGTGAAGCGCACGGACGGCGCACCCGGCGCCCGGGGGCGGCGGCGAGCAGGGCGAGGACCGGATCGCGACGAGGATGCCGCACGTGAGGTGGCCGGTCATGGCTGGACGCTACATCGCAACGCCTTCACCGGCGGGTGCGGCGGCCGAGGACGGCCTCGGCGCGGAAGGCGTCGTCGACGGCGGCGGAGGCGGCGGGCGTCTCGGGGAGGCGCTCCCCGAGCACGGCCTCGAGCGCGGCGAAGGCGTCGCGGTCCAGGCGGGATGGGACGTCGGGCCGCATGACCTCGAGCGCCTCGGCCGAGCTCATCGCCGGCCGGTACGGCCGCGCGGAGGTCAGCGCCTCGTAGACGTCGGCGACCGCGAGCACGCGCATCGGCAAAGTCAGCGCGCTCCCGTCCAGGCCGTGCGGGTAGCCCGAGCCGTCGAGGCGCTCGTGGTGCGCGCACGCCAGCGCGGCCAGCGGCGCGAAGCCCGGCGTGCGCTCGAGGATCGAGGCCGTGTGCAGCGGGTGGCGGCGCACGAGCGCGAACTCCTCCTCGGTCAGCCGCGCCGGCTTGTCGAGGATCCGGTTGGAGATCGCGAGCTTGCCGACGTCGTGCAGCAGCGCGGCGCGCCGCATGTCGCCCAGCACCGCGTCCTCGCAGCCCAGCAGCGCGGCGATGCTCATGGCGATCACGCACGTGCGGTCGGAGTGCCGGTAGGTCCACGGCGACTTCGCGTCGACGACGCCCGCGAACGCGTCGGCGATCCGGTCCAGGTAGGCCTCGTCCGCGGTCAGGCGCCGGTCGCGCGGCTCCCAGGGCGCGAGCTCGCCGGCGGGCAGCGAGCCCCAGAACGCGCACGTCGGCGCGCGTGCGCTTCAGCGCCGTGACGAGCCGCGGGTCGAACCAGCCCCCAGAGCGCCGCGACGCGACCCGCAGCGCGGCGTCCAGCCCGCGCGCGGCGTGGAAGATCTCGACGGTCTGCGCCAGGCACAGGATCCGCCCGCCGAGCGGGATCTCCTCGCCGCGCAGCCCCTCGGGCTGGCCGCGGCCGTCCCAGTGCTCGTCGAGCGCGCGGATCGCCGCCGCCGTGCCCGGCCCCAGCCCGAGCAGCCGGGCGATCTCCGCCCCGCGCTCGCAGCGGGCGCGCATCAGCGAGCGGGTGATCTCCGTCTCCTGGCGGATGGAGAGCAGCTGCGACGCGCGCGTGCGCACCGAGCCGCCGGGCGCGACCGTGCGCAGCGTCCAGAGGAAGGCCGTGAACGAGCGCGCCCAGTCGATGCGCTTGGAGCTGCGCTTGGCGAGCTGGTCGTCGACCGCGAACAGCGCCGCCATCCGGGCGGAGTTGGCCGAGCAGCCCGCGTCCTTGAGCAGCAGCGCGTAGAACAGGTCGCTGCGCTCGGTGGCCCCCATGCCGAGCTCGGCGGCCAGCCGCATACCGATCATGCACGTGCGCACGGCGTGCCCGGGCGGCTCGCCCTCGGTGAGGTCGAGCGCATAGGAAAGCGCTCCGATGACATCGGAGAGGGGCACCTCCGGCGGGCGGGGACCTGCGCCCATCGTCGCGATTATGGCCTAAGCGCGGCGCGGCGTGCATGGGGCCGTGGCAGTATCCGCGGCCGCATGCGAGCCCTACAGATCACCGAGCTCTCCGGGCCGGCCTCCGCGCTGACCCTCGGCGAGGTCCCCGAGCCCGCCACCACGCACCCGATGACCGGCGCCGACGGCGTCGTGGTCGACGTCCGCGCCGCGGGCGTCTCCTTCCCCGAGGTCCTGCAGACGCGCGGCGAGTACCAGATCAAGCCGCCGCTGCCGTTCGTCCCGGGCAGCGAGGTCGCCGGGATCGTGCGCAGCGCGCCCGAGGACGCGGACGTGCGGCCCGGCGACCGGGTCGCGGCGTTCTGCATGCTCGGCGGGTTCGCCGAGGTCGCCGTCGCTCCCGACTATCTGACCTTCGCGCTGCCCGACGCGCTCGACTTCGCGCAGGGCGCCGGCCTGATCCTCAACTACCACACGGCCTACTTCGCGCTCGTGCTGCGCGGGCGCCTCGAGGAGGGCGAGACGGTGCTCGTGCACGGCGCCGCCGGCGGCGTCGGGACGGCGTCGATCCAGGTCGCCAAGGGGCTCGGCTGCCGCGTGATCGCCGTCGTCTCCAGCGACGAGAAGGAGCGGGTGGCGCGCGAGGCCGGCGCCGACGAGGTGCTGCGCTCCGACGGCCCGTGGAAGGACGAGGCCAAGGAGGCCTCCGGCGGCGGCGTCGACGTCGTGCTCGACCCGGTCGGAGGCGACCGCTTCACCGACAGCCTGCGCTCGCTCGCCGAGGGCGGGCCGCGTGGTCGTGGTCGGCTTCACCGGCGGGTCGATCCCCGAGGTCAGGGTCAACCGCCTGCTGCTCAACAACACGGAGGTCATCGGCGCGGGCTGGGGCGCCTACGTGCTGGCCAAGCCGGAGGTCAACCGCGAGATCGGCGAGGGCGTGCTGGCGCTGGCCGAGCGGGGCTTCGTCGCGCCGATCGTCGGGGCGCGCTACCCGCTCGAGGACGCGGCGGAGGCGCTGGCGCTGATCGAGGGCCGCGGCGCGCTCGGCAAGGTCGTGCTGGAGCTGGGCGACTCTTAGTAGTTGTGGGTGCAACTACTTTCGTCTAGACTGGATCCCAACGCGATCCGGAAGAGGCGAGAGATGAAGCTGGAAGGGCTCCACCACATCACGATGATCACGGGCGACGCGCAGGCGAACGTGGACTTCTACGCCGACACGCTCGGCCTGCGGCTGGTCAAGAAGACCGTCAACTTCGACTCGCCGGACGCCTACCACCTGTACTTCGGCGACGAGACCGGCGCGCCGGGCTCGATCCTCACGTGGTTCGAGTTCCCGGGCGCCGCGCAGCGGCCGCGCGGGCATCGGGATGATCCACCGGCTGCAGCTCGGCGTGGCCTCCGACGACGCGCTGGACTTCTGGGCGCGGCGCATTCCGGGCGCCGAGCGCGGCGAGCGCTCGCTGCGCTTCAGCGACCCCGACGGGCTCGCGCTCGAGCTCGTGGTCGCCGACGACGGCAACCCGCCGCTGCGCGCCGAGCATCCCGAGATCCCGGCCGAGCACGCGATCACCGGCCTGGAGGGCGCGCGCGCCTACAGCGCCTACGCCCCGGTCGAGGAGGGCGTGCTGACGCAGGTCCTCGGCTTCGAGCACGAGGGCGGCGGCGCCTACCGCCTGCAGGGTCCCGAGCGCCACTTCCACTGGGCCTACGACCCGGCGCCGTCGATCGCCGGCCGCCAGGGCGCGGGCACCGTGCACCACATCGCCTGGGCGTCCCGCGACGAGGACCAGCTCGCCTGGCAGCAGCGCATCATCGACGCCGACGGCTACGTCAGCGAGGTGCGCGACCGCGACTACTTCCGCTCGATCTACTTCCGCGAGCCGCGCGGCGTGCTGTTCGAGATCGCGACCCTCTCCCCCGGCTTCGCCGTCGACGAGGACCCGGAGCACCTGGGCGAGGCGCTGAAGCTGCCGGCACAGCACGAGCACCTGCGCGAGCAGCTCGAGCGCGCGCTGACCCCCGTGACCAACCCGCGGGCGGCGCGCGTCGCATGAGCGAGCTCGTCCATCGCGAGCGGCCGGCGGACGGCGACCCCGCCGGCCTGGTCGTCCTCCACCACGGCCGCGGCGCCGACGAGCACGACCTGCTCGGCCTCGCCGACGTGCTCGACCCGGAGCGGCGGCTGCACGTCGTGACCCCGCGCGCGCCGCTGCAGCTCCCGGGCTGGCCCGGCCACCACTGGTACGTCGTGCCGCGCGTCGGCTACCCCGACCACGACACGTTCCATGCCGCCTACCGGCGCGCTCGCGGAGCTGCACGACGAGCTGTGGGAGCGCACGGGCACGACGCCGGAGCGCACCGTGCTCGGCGGCTTCTCGATGGGCTCGGTGATGAGCTACGCGCTCGGCCTCGGCCCGGACCGCCCGGCGCCCGCGGGCATCCTCGCCTTCTCGGGCTTCGTGCCCGACCGTCGACGGCTGGCAGCCCTCGCTCGCCGACCGCACGGGCACGCGCGCCTTCATCGCCCACGGCCGCAAGGACCCGATCATGGACGTCGCGTTCGCCCGGCGCGCGCAGGAGCTGCTCGAGGCCGGCGGCCTGCCCGTCGAGTACCACGAGTCCGACGCCGCGCACCACATCGACCCGGCGCACGTGCCGGCCGCGGTCGACTGGCTGCGCGAGACGCTGGCGTAGCTTTTCGGCCGGGGGCGTTGCCGCGCTGTTAGCTGGCGGCTCAGCGCGCCGGCGTCAAGCCGGCCGGCCTCGCGCAGCTCGTCGAGCGTGACGAGCTTCACGCGCGGGCGGCCCTGGGCCTCGCCCGCGGCCTTCTCGACCGCGTCGATCGCCTGCCAGCCCTCCCACGTGACGGCGTCGGGCACGCGCTCGGCCAGCCACGTCGCGACGGCGTCCGGGTCGGCGTCGGCGGGGCTGCCGAGCGTGCCGGCCTGCTCGTCCTCGAGGATCCGGGCGACGGTGTCGGCGGCGTCCTTCTTGTTGGTGCCGATCACGCCGGACGGGCCGCGCTTGATCCAGCCCACGCAGTACTCGCCCGGCGCGACGCGGCCGCCCTCGTTGGCGATCAGGCCGCGCTTCTCGTTCCACGGGATCCCGTCGAGCGGCCGCCCGCGGTAGCCGATCGAGCGCAGCACGAGGCCGCACTCGATGACCTCCTCCTCGCCCGTCGGGACGGCGCGGCCGTCCTCGAGCCGGTTGACCGAGACGCGCACGCCCGTGACGGGGCCGTCCTCGCCCTCGCCGAGGATCTCGAGCGGCGAGCGCAGGAAGCGCAGCTCGATCCGGTGCGACTTGCCCTGCGGCTCGCGCGCCGCGTAGTCGCGGAACAGCTCGACGTTGCGCTGCTGCGGTCGGCGTCGCCGGGCTCGGTGGCCTCCTCGACCTGCCGCGGGTCGCAGATCACGTCCGCGCGCGCGAGCTCGCCGAGCTCGCGGACCTCGGGGTTGGTGAAGGCGGCCTGGGCGGGCCCGCGGCGGCCGAGCAGGATCACCTCGTCGACGGTCGAGCGCCCGAAGTGGTCGATCGCGTGGTCGGCGGTGTCGGTCGGCGCCAGCTCGGAGGGGTCGAGCACGAGCATGCGCGCGACGTCGATCGCCACGTTGCCGTTGCCGATCACGACCGCGCGCCCGCCCGAGAGGTCGAACTGGTGGCCCGCGTAGTCCGGATGGCCGTTGTACCAGGCGACGAACTCCGTGGCGGAGTGCGAGCCGGGCCGGTCCTCGCCGGGGATCCCGAGCCGGTTGTCGTCGGCCGTGCCGACCGCGTAGACGACCGCGTGGTAGCGCTCGAGCAGCTCCTCGCGCGTGACGTCGCTTGCCGAGCTCGACGCCGCCGAAGAAGCGGAAGCCCGGCTTGGCGGCGGTCTTCTCGTAGATGCGCGTGACCGACTTGAGCTTCGGGTGGTCGGGCGCGACGCCCGAGCGCACGAGGCCGAACGGCGTCGGCAGCGCGTCGTAGAGGTCGACCTCCCAGCCCGCGCCCGAGCAGCTGGTCGGTGGTGTAGAAGCCGGCCGGGCCGGCGCCGACGACGGCGGCGCGGTGCGTCACGCGGGCCTCCGCAGCGGGCGCACGGCGACCGTCACGCGCGAGTGCGCGACCGGCGCCTCGTCGTCGCCGGCGGCGTCGACGGTCCAGACCCACTCGCGCTCGCCGCGGCTCACGGCGCGCGCGAGGAAGCGGATCGTGCCCCCGCGGACGTCGGCGAGCACGGTCGTGTCGTTGGAGAGCCCCATCGCGGCGTAGCCGTCGCCCATCACCGCCAGCGCGGTGCCGGTCGAGGCGATCGCCTCGGCCGCCGCGGCGAACACGCCGCCGTGGACGATCCCGTGCTCGGTCAGCAGCTCGTCGCGCACGGCGATGCGGCCGCGCAGCTCGCCGCGCCTCGGCGTCGTGCTCGAGGATCTCGAGCCCGTAGCGGGCGTCGAACGAGCGGTCGTAGGCGACGACCGGCTCCCAGACCGGGGCTTCTGCCATGCGATCTGAGGCTAGCGGCGGGTCTTCTTGCGCTTGGGCGGGAGGTCCGTGATCGTGCCCAGCCCCACCTCGGCCGCCATCCCGACCGACTCCGACAGCGTCGGGTGCGGGTGGATCGTCAGGCCGATGTCCTCGGCGTCGGCGCCCATCTCGAGCGCGTGCACGAGCTCGGCGATCAGCTCGCCGGCGTTGACGCCGACGATGCCGGCGCCGAGCAGCCGCTTGGACTCCGGGTCGAGCACGAGCTTGGTCATGCCCTCCGTGCGGCCCATGCCGATCGCGCGCCCGGAGGCGGCCCACGGGAACACGGCGGTCTCGACCTCGGTGCCGTCCTCCTTGGCCTTGGCCTCGGTCAGCCCCATCCAGGCGACCTCGGGGTCGGTGTAGGCGACGCTCGGGATCGCCTTGGCGTCGAAGGCGACGTTCTCGCCCGCGATCACCTCGGCCGCGACCTTCGCCTCGTGCGTGGCCTTGTGGGCGAGCATCGGCTCGCCGACCACGTCGCCGATCGCGAAGATGTGCTCCACGTTGGTGCGCATCTGCTCGTCGACGGAGATGAAGCCGCGCTCGTCGACCTCGACGCCCGCCTTGTCCGCGTCGATCGCGCCGCCGTTCGGGCGCCGGCCGACCGCGACGAGCACGCGGTCGAACGTCTCCTCGTTGCCGCCGTAGGTGGCGACGATGCCGTCGTCGGTGGCCTCGATCGCCTCGACCTTGGTGCCGGTGTGGATCGCCTCGTAGCGCTTCTCGATCCGCTTGCGCAGCGGCTTGACGACGTCCGGGTCGGCGCCCGCCATCAGCTCGTCGAGCATCTCGACGACGACGACCTTCGAGCCGAGCGCGTCGTGGACCGTCGCCATCTCCAGGCCGATGATCCCGCCGCCGATCACGAGCAGCCGCTCGGGCACGTCGGGCAGCTCGAGCGCGCCGGTGGAGTCGACGATCCGCGGGTCGTCGGGCAGGTCGGGCAGCGCGACGGCCTGCGAGCCGACCGCGATGATCGCGTGCTCGAAGGCGATCTCGGTGCCGTCGACGTCGAGCGTGTTCGCGCCGGTGAACTTCGCGGTGCCGGTCACGACCTCGACCTTGCGGGTCTTGGCCATGCCGGCGAGGCCGTCGGTGAGCTTCTTGACGGCGCCGTCCTTGAAGGCGCGCACGCCGTCGAGGTCGATCTCCGGGTCGCCGAAGCCGAGTGCCCGGCCTCGCGCGCCTCCTCGGCGTCCGCGAGCACGCGCGCGAGGTGCAGCAGCGCCTTGGACGGGATGCAGCCGACGTTGAGGCAGACGCCGCCGAGGCGCTCGTAGCGCTCGACGAGCACGGTCTTCAGGCCGAGGTCGGCGGCGCGGAAGGCGGCGGTGTAGCCGCCCGGGCCCGAGCCGATGACGACGACGTCGGCGCGGTCGCCGCTCGCCGCTCGTCGTCCTCGGCCGGGCGGCTCCGGCTCGGCAGGCTTCTCGGGCTCGGCGGGCTCCTCCTCCTTCGCGCCGGCTGCCCGTCGGACTCCAGCGTGAGGATCGGCGTGCCCTTGGAGACCTTGTCGCCGACCTTCACGAGCAGCTCGCCGACGGTGCCGGCCTCCGGCGGCGGGCACGTCCATGCTCGCCTTGTCGGACTCGAGGACGATCAACGGGTCCTCGGCGGCGACGGTGTCGCCGGGCGAGACCAGCACCTCGATGACGGGGACGTCGGTGAAGTCCCCGATGTCCGGGACCTTGACCTCGCTCACAGCAGCGCCCGCCGCATGTCCGCGAGCACGCCCGCGAGGTGCGTCGTGAAGCGCGCCGCGAGCGCGCCGTCGACGACGCGGTGGTCGTAGGAGAGCGAGAGCGGCAGGATCAGCCGCGGCTGGAACGCCGCGCCGTCCCAGACCGGCTTCATCGCCGAGCGCGAGGCGCCGAGGATCGCGACCTGCGGCGGGTTGATGATCGGCGTGAAGAACGTGCCGCCGATCCCGCCCAGCGAGGAGATCGTGAACGTCGCGTCCTGCATGTCGCCCATCTTGAGCTTGCCCTCGCGCGCCGCGCCCGAGAGCCGGGTCAGCTCGCCGGCGATCTCGAGGATGCCCTTGCGGTCGGCGTCCTTGATGACCGGGACGACCAGGCCCTGCGGCGTGTCGGCCGCGAAGCCGATGTTCCAGTAGCGCTTGAGGATCAGGTGCGAGTCGCCGTCGAGCGAGGAGTTGACCTCGGGGTGCGCCTGCAGCGAGGTCACGCACGCCTTCACGAGCAGCGCGACCATCGTGACCTTGACGTCCTTCTGGGAGGCGTTGACCTCCTTGCGGAACGCCTCGAGGTCGGTGATGTCGGCCTCGTCGTGCTGGGTGACGTGCGGGATCGTCGTCCAGCTCTTGACCAGGTTCGGGCCCGGAGAGCTTCTTGATCCGCGAGAGCTCGACGCGCTCGGTGCGCTCGCCCGGCTCGGCCTCGGCCGTCGACGGCGCGGCCTGCGGCGCGTCGGACGGCCCGCGCTCGACGTCCTCCTTGGTGATGCGGCCCTTGCGGCCGGAGCCCTCGACCGTGGCGAGGTCGATCCCCTTCTCGCGCGCGAGCCGGCGCACGGCGGGGCTGGCGTAGGGCGGCGCGTCCCCGTCCTGGACGCCGCGGCCGCTCGGGCTCGTCGGCGGCTCCTGCGCCGGCTCGGTCTCGGCCTCCGCCTCGGCCTCCACCGCGGTCTCGGCGGCGCCGGCCTTGCCGGGCTCCTTGGCCTCCTTCGGCTCCTCCGCCGCCGGCTCGGCGCCGTTGTCGCCGCCGCCGACCTCGATCAGCAGCAGCGGCGAGCCCTCGCCGACCTTGTCGCCGACGTTGACCTTGAGCTCCTGGATCGACGCCCGCGAACGGCGCGGGCACGTCCATCGTGGCCTTGTCGGACTCGAGCGTGACGAGCGGGTCCTCCTCGGCGACCGTGTCGCCGGCGGAGACCAGCACCTCGATCACCGGGTACCTCGTCGAAGTCCCCGATGTCGGGGACCTTGACCTCCTTCACCTCACGCCAAGGGGCCTCCGCGTCGGCGTTGATCTCGTACTTCTCCACGGCCTCGGCGGCCTTGTCGGGCGCGACGGAGCGCAGCGCGGCCAGCGCGACGTAGCGGCGGTCGACCTCGAAGAACTCGCGCAGCGAGCGCCGCCAGTCGCTGCGGCCGAAGCCGTCGGTGCCGAGCACGGTGTAGGCGCCGGGCACGTACGGGCGGATCTGCTCGGCGAACGCGCGCATGTAGTCCGTCGCCGCCACGGCCGGCTTGTCGGAGAGCACGCTCGCGACGTAGGGCTCCCGCGCGTCCTCGCCCGGGTGCAGCAGCGACCAGCGCTCGGCGCCCATGCCGTCGCGCGCCAGCTCGGTGAAGCTCGTGACGCTGTAGACGTCGGCGCTCGACGCCCCAGTCGTCCGTCCAGCAGGCGGGCCGCCGCCTCGACCTCGCGCAGGATCGTGCCCGAGCCGAGCAGCTGGACGGCGCCCTTCCCGTCGCCCGCGATCCGGTGGATGCCCTTGAGGATCCCCTCCTCCGCGCCCTCCGGCATCGCCGGGTGCGGGTAGTTCTCGTTCATCAGCGTCAGGTAGTAGAAGACGTCCTCCTGCTCGGCGACCATCCGCCGCAGGCCCTCGCGCACGATCACCGCGACCTCGTAGGCGTAGGTCGGGTCGTAGGAGACGCAGTTGGGGATCGTCGAGGAGAGCAGGTGCGAGTGGCCGTCCTCGTGCTGCAGGCCCTCGCCGTTGAGCGTCGTGCGCCCGGCCGTGCCGCCGAGCAGGAACCCGCGCGTGCGGTTGTCGCCGGCCGCCCAGGCGAGGTCGCCGACCCGCTGGAAGCCGAACATCGAGTAGTAGATGTAGAACGGGATCGTCTGGACGCCGTGGTTGGAGTACGACGTGCCCGACGCGATCCAGGACGAGAACGCGCCCGCCTCGTTGATGCCCTCCTGGAGGATCTGGCCCTTCTTGTCCTCCTTGTAGAACATCAGCTGCTCGGAGTCCTCGGGCCGGTAGAGCTGGCCGACCTGGCTGAAGATCCCGAGCTGGCGGAACATGCCCTCCATGCCGAAGGTGCGCGACTCGTCGGGCACGATCGGCACGACGTGCTTGCCGATCTGCTTGTCGCGCACGAGCGTCGAGAGGATCCGCACGAACGCCATCGTCGTGGAGATCGTCGCGCTCGCCGGTGCCCTCGAGCTGCGTCTTGAACGCCTCCAGCTCCGGCGACGGGCAGCGACTCGGGCGCGCGCCGCCGGCGCACCGGGAGGCCGCCGCCGAGCGCCTCGCGGCGCTCGCGCAGGTAGGTCATCTCCGGCGAGTCCTCGGCCGGCTTGTAGAAGGCCTTCTTGGCGATCTGCTCGTCGGTGAGCTCCAGCCCGAAGCGGTCCCGGAAGGCGTACAGCGCCTCGTCGGTCATCTTCTTCTGCTGGTGGGTGATGTTCTGGCCCTCGCCGGCCGCGCCCATCCCGTAGCCCTTGACGGTCTTGGCGAGGATCACCGTCGGGCGGCCCTCGGAGCGCATCGCCTCGGCGTAGGCCGCGTAGACCTTCGTGGGGTCGTGGCCGCCGCGGTTGAGCGCCCAGATGTCGGCGTCCGACCAGTCCTCGACGCGCTTGGCCAGCTCGGGGTAGGCGCCGAAGAAGTTCTCGCGCACGTAGGCGCCGTCGCGCGACTTGAACGTCTGGTACTCGCCGTCGACGCACTCGTCCATGCGGCGCTTGAGCAGGCCGTCGTGGTCGGCCTCGAGCAGCGGGTCCCACTTGTTGCCCCAGATCACCTTGAGCACGTTCCAGCCGGCGCCGCGGAACACCGTCTCGAGCTCGTTGATGATCTTGCCGTTGCCGCGCACCGGGCCGTCGAGGCGCTGCAGGTTGCAGTTGACGACGAACACGAGGTTGTCGAGGTTCTGGTGGCCGGCGAGCGAGATCGCGCCCAGCGACTCCGGCTCGTCGGTCTCGCCGTCGCCGAGGAACGCCCACACCTTGCGGCCCGTCGTGTCGGCCAGGCCGCGGCCGGTCAGGTACTTCATGAAGCGCGCCTGGTAGATCGCCATGATCGGCCCGAGGCCCATCGAGACGGTCGGGAACTGCCAGAAGTCCGGCATCAGCCACGGGTGCGGGTAGGAGCTCAGCCCGCCCTTGGAGACCTCCTGGCGGAAGCCGAGCAGGTCCTCCTCGCGACAGCCGGCCCTCGAGGAAGGCGCGGGCGTAGACGCCGGGCGAGGAGTGGCCCTGCATGTAGACGAGGTCGCCCCCGTGCTCCTCGCGACGGCGCGTGCCAGAAGTGGTGGAAGCCGACCTCGTAGAGCGTCGCGGCCGACTGGTAGGAGGCGATGTGCCCGCCCAGCTCGGAGGACTCCGCGTTGGCGCGCAGCACGGTCGCCATCGCGTTCCAGCGGATGATCGCGCGGATCCGGTGCTCGAGCTCGAGGTCGCCGGGGTACGGGTCCTCGCGCTCGGGCGGGATCGTGTTGACGTACGCGCTCGGCGCGACCGTGCCGTCGTAGGCGCCCGAGCTGCGCGCGTGCTCGAGCACGCGGTCGAGCAGATCGCCGGCGCGCTCGACGCCGTCGTGCGCGACCACCGAGTCGAGCGCCTCGACCCATTCGGTCGTCTCCTGCCGGTCGATGTCCTCCGCATGCGCCGCCATCGCCTGTTCATTGTGACGAACGCACGCGTGCGGCGCACCCGACGACGTCGACGAGCGCCGACGAGCCACGCCTCGATCCGGTGCTCGGTGCGCGGCGGCGCCTCGACGCAGACCTCGAAGCGGCCGGGCCCGTGGCGGTCGGCCTCGTGGAAGTCGACGGCGACGATCCGGCAGCCGCGCCGGCGCAGCAGCGCGAGCGCGCGCACGAGCACGTCGCCGCGGCCGGTGGTCTCGACCGCGTAGCGCCGTGGTCGTGCCGCGCCGGCGTCGAGCGGAGCAGGAATCGGTGCGGACGGCGGTGATGGCGGACATGGCGGTGGATCCCTTCCGGTCACACCAGGTCCGGTCGCCACCGCGCCGGTCCCGGAGGGACCAGTCGTGGCCTGAAGCGCGCGGATGCGCGCTCAGGCCGAGGTGGCAATGACGATGATCGCGCAGGAGATGGTGGTGCGGGAGCGCGTCATCGTGCGGGGACTGTATCGGCCTGCGAGCGCGCGTGCATGAGCACGGCGCTAGCGCACGAGCCGCACCGGCAGGACGGCGGCGAACGAGGCCAGGCCGACCACGCAGCGAGCCCGCGATCGCGGGTCCGTAGCCCGCCGCGTCGATCACCGCGCCCGCGAGCGGCGGGCCGACCGCCGAGCCGAGGCCCGGCCCGGTGTAGAGCGCGCCGAGCAGCGCACCGAGGTTGGCGACGCCGAAGCGCGCGGCCACCACGGCCGGGGCGAGCGCGACGAAGCCGCCGTAGCCGACGCCGAGCACCGCGGCGAACGCGAGCATCGACCGCGTACGAGCCGCCCGCGACCGCCCACAGGGCGAAGCTCAGCCCCATCGCGGCGTAGCAGCCCTGGAACACGCGCAGCAGCCCCGAGCCGCCGGCGAGCGCGCCGAGCGCGAGCCGGCCGACCACGCTCGCCACGCCGATCGCGCCGATCAGCCCGGCCGCGGCGACCGGGTCCGACGCCCCGCTCCTCCGCGTAGGCGGGCAGGTGCACGAACGGCACGAACAGCGCCACCGAGACGAGCACGGCCGAGAGGTACATCCAGCGGTAGCTGCGGTCGCGCGCCGCCTCCCGCACCGCGCGTGCCGGAGCCCGCGGGCGCGGGCGGCGCCGGGCGCGACCAGCAGCGCGCAGACCGCCAGCACGGCCGCGCCCGCGAGCCCGTGCACGAGGTAGGCGTGCGCCAGCCCGCTCGCCTCGATCAGCGCGGCGGTGGCGGGCGGGACCGTGAGCGTGCCGAGCCCGATCCCGGCCACCGCGACGCCGAGCGCGAGCGTGCGGCGCTGCTCGAACCAGCCGCCGACGAGCGCGACCATCGGCACGTACGCGCACGCCACGCCGATCCCGACGCCGAGCCCGTAGGCGGTCGAGCGCGACGGGCAGCGAGCCCGCCCGGGCGGTCGACCACCAGCCCGATCCCGAACGCGGCCGCGCCCGCGAGCAGCACGCGCCGCGGTCCCTAGCGGTCGGCGCGGCGCCGCTGAGACGCTGCCGAGGCCGAAGTACAGCAGCGAGGTGAGCGAGAAGAACACGGAGGCCAGCGCCCGCCCGGCGCCGAAGTCCGCGCGCAGCTCCTCGAGGAACGCGCCGTAGGAGTAGGCGATCCCGAACGCCGCGAACATCGCGGCGAACGCCGCCCCGACGACGCCCCACGCGCGGCGCGAGTCGATGCCGGCGGCGCTCATCCCGGCCCGCACGCTACACGGCGCGCGGCCGGGCACCGTACCCTGGACCGTTATGGATCCCGACGACCTGCTGGCCGGGCCCGCGGTCGAGGCGGCGGTCGCCGCCCTCGCCGAGCGCAACCGCCACCACCTCGAGCAGATGTCCGACGCCGAGCGCGAGGACGCCCTCGGGCACTGGCGCGAGCTGGCCATCACCGTGCTGACCGCCGCCCGCAGCGCCGTCGGCGCCGACGGCGCCGACCGCAGCCACGGCCGGGCCACGATCGTGCTCGAGGACGCCGGCGGCGAGGAGGTCACCGTGCACGCGACCTTCTGGCCGGAGATGCAGGACCTCGGCGGCGGCGAGATCGCCGCCACGCCCGCGCAGGTCGCCGCCCTCGAGCTGCTCGAGCAGCTCACGGGCGACGACGAGGAGGAGTAGCCGCGCCGTGGCCGACGACGACCTGCTGATGACGCGGGCCGACTACGAGAAGCTCGAGCAGGAGATCGAGGAGCTCGAGACGGGCGCGCGCGGCGAGATGGCCGAGCGGATCAAGGCGGCGCGCGAGCTCGGCGACCTCAAGGAGAACGCCGAGTACCACGACGCCAAGGACGCCCAGGCGATCCTCGAGACGCGGATCCTGCGCCTGCGCGACCAGCTCGCCCGCGCGCAGGTCGTCGAGGCCGAGGCTCGGGCGGCGACGCGGTCGCGTTCGGCAGCGAGGTCGAGGTCGCCGACCGCGACAGCGGCAAGCAGACGACCTACACGCTCGTGTCGGCGGTCGACGCCGACGCCGCCGCGGGCGCCTGAGCGTCGAGTCGCCGGTGGCCCAGGCGCTCGTGGGCGCCCGGGCCGGCGACGTCGTCGAGATCCCCACGCCCAAGGGCACGAGGACGCTCGAGGTCATCGCGATCGCTTGACGCCGGCGATCGCCACGTAGTGGATCGGCTCGCCGGTGACGTCGAGCCGGTGCTCGTAGCGGCGCCGGCCGCGCTCGTCGATCGCGCCCTCGCGCAGCAGCCCCGAGATCAGCGCCGCGAAGCCGCTGCCGTCGTCGCCGCGTCGAGGAAGTCCTCCTTGATCGTGAAGGCGACCCAGCCGCCGTCCTCGACGCGGTCGAACGCGGCGCTGAAGACCTCCGGCGGCACGTCGCCGAAGCCGAGCGCCGCGACGGAGGTCATCGCGCCGAACCGCGCGTCCCGCAGCTCGGCGGGCGGGTCCAGCAGGTCGCAGACGTGGTAGTCGGCGTAGACGCCGGGCCGGTCGCGCTCGACCGCCTCGCCGGCCTCGGGCGTGATGTCGACGCCCGTGATGTCCTCGAAGCCGTGCTCGCGCAGCGCCTCGCCGACCATGCCGTTGCCCGCGCCGAGGTCGAGCACGCTCGAGCGCGGCGGGGTCCTCGCCGGCCTCCGCGATCGCCTCGGCGAGCAGCGCCGCCACGACCGTCCGGCGACTGGCAGCGCAGCCGCGCGTAGAACAGGTGCTCGTAGAGGCCCTCGACCGCGTAGATCTCGCCGTAGTCGTGGAAGCGGATCCGCGTCCACTCGTCGTCGAGCAGGACCTCGCACCACTCCTGATCCTGACTGAGCTCCGCGTCGGAGTCGCTCGGGAACCGGATCTGGTGTGTGAGTGTCGTGAGAGTCATTGTCCTCAGGCCTACCCCTTGATCACGAAAGCGAACTCGTCGATGGCGCACCAGGACCAGTCCTCGCCCGGCTCCACGGACCGCAGGATGGGGTGGGAGGCCTCCTCGGCGTGGCGGCTCGCGTGCCGGTTGGGCGAGGAGTCGCAGCAGCCGATCTTGCCGCAGGTCTGGCACATCCGCAGGTGCATCCAACGGTCACCCGTCTTCAGGCACTCCTCGCAGCCGGCGATCTCCGCCGGCGGCTCGACGATCTCGACCTGATCCAGATGCGTGCACTGGGCCATCAGTCGCCCCAGTAGCGCTGCTCGCGCCAGGGGTCGCCGTAGTTGTGATAGCCGCCCTGCTCCCAGAACCCGGGCTCGTCCTCGATCGTGAGCCGCAGCCCGCGCAGCCACTTCGCGCTCTTCCAGAAGTACAGGTGCGGCACGAGCAGCCGGACCGGACCGCCGTGGGCGGGCTCGAGCGGCTCGCCGTCGTACTCGTAGGCGACCCACGCCTTGCCGTCCTGCAGGTCCTCCAGCGGCAGGTTGGTGGTGTAGCCGCCGTCGCAGAAGACGCTCGCGTGCACGGCCTCCGTGTCGACGCCCTCGAGCAGCGTGTCCAGCGACACGCCCTTCCAGGTCGTGTCGAGCTTGGACCACTTCGTGACGCAGTGGATGTCGACCGTGACCTCCTCGGCCGGCAGCGCCCGCAGCTCCTCCCAGCTCCACGAGCGCGGCTCGTCGACCTCCCCCTCGATCGTGAAGGTCCAGCGGTGCAGGTGCGACCTTGGGGGTCGGCCCGGCCGAGAGCACCGGGAAGTCGCGGGTCAGGTACTGCCCGGGCGGCAGCCGGGCGGGGTCGACGTCGGCGCGGCGGCCGAGGAAGCCGCGGGAGATCGGGGGCATGCCCCGACCCTACGCCCCGCGGCGGCTCGGCGGCTACCACACGGCGCCGTCGCGCCAGTCGCACGTGATCTCCGCGGCGCGGTCCAGCGGCGCGGACAGCTCGAGCACGTACAGCGCGTCGTCGTCCTCGGGCGTGCGCACGCGGCCCGCCGGCGTCAGCGCGAACGTCTCCCCCTCCCACGGCAGCCAGCCGCGCGCGAGGTAGAACGGGATCGCCATCTCGCTGGCCCCGAGCGCCCCGACCTCGTAGGCGCCGCGGATCACCCGCTCGATCGCCCCCATCAGCTCGCCCGCGTATCCACGGCGGCGCACCGCGTGGCGGACGCCGACGGCCTCGACGTAGCCGGCGCGCAGCGCGCGCCCGCCGTGCAGGAGCCGCCGCATGACCACGGACGCGTGACCGACCAGCGCCCCGTCCCCATAGGCCAGCGCGTGGATCCCGCCGAGGGCGTGCTCCCAGTCGCTGTCCTCGAAGTCGCCCTCGAAGACCTCCACGAGCATCGCGTGCACCGCCGCCAGCAGCGCGGGCTCGAGCTCGGACGTATGGGCGACGCGGATCACGGCGTTCAGGGTGACGGGATGGCCCGCGCCGTGGGTCCGGGGCGTTGAACGGCGGGCTTGTACCGAGGTGGGATCGGCCTGGTTGGCCAGGCGTGGAGCGGTTTCCGGCTATGGAGGTGAAAACCGCTCCACTTGCTCCGGGTGGGACCGTTGGCACGCTGTAGCGGGGTCAACGCTCCCCACCCCCGCCCGGGCCACCCCTCACTCGCCCTACCCAGCCGCCGTTGACCTTCCCCGGCGCCGCACAGCGAGCCGTGGGCTAGCGCTCGATCGGCCAGCCGCTGCGCTCCCACTGCGGCACGCCGCCGTCGACGACGTGGATCACCTCGTCGGCGCCGTGGCGCAGGAGCAGGCTCGCGGCCACCGCCGCGCGCTGGCCCGAGCCGCAGACGACCGCGACCGGCCGCGACGGGTCGATCCCGTCCGGCACGCCGCGGATGTCGTGGTAGGGCACGAACACGGAGCCCGGGATGTGGCCCGCGTCCCACTCCGAGCGCTCGCGGACGTCGAGCACCTGCGGGCGGTCGCCGTCCTCCCAGCTCGCGTGCAGCTCCGGCACGGTCATGCGGGCGACGGAGGCGACGGGGCGGCGCTCCTCCCGCCAGGAGGTCATCCCGCCCGCCAGGTAGCCCGCGATCTCCCGCAGGCCGACGGCGGCGGCCAGGCCGGCCGCCTCGACGGCGTCGGCGTCGTCGCGGCCGACGAGCACGATCGGCGGGCGGGCGGGGCCGGGATCCACCAGCCAGGCCAGCTTGGAGCCGAAGCCGGCGCGCCGTGTGGTGATCGAGACGGCGCCCGGGATGTGGGCCTCGTCGAACTGCAGCTCGGTGCGCACGTCGACGACCAGCGCGCCCGACTGCTCGATCTGCCGCGGCGTGAGCGGGTGCGCCTCGGGGACCTCCATCACGAGCGGGCCGCGGTTGAGCGCGACGATCATGCGGAAGTTCGGCGGCTGCGGACCGAGGGCGGCGGTGGTCTCGCGCACGAACGCGTCCTCGTCGTCGATCGCCAGCAGCGCCTGGTGGGCGCGCTCGAAGCCGATCGTCGAGGAGACCTTGAGGTTCATCCCCGGGCCGCCGCACAGCGAGCCCCCGAGGTGGCCGGGCCACAGCTCGGCCGTGTCCGGGAGCGCCAGCAGCTTGGCGTGCAGGGAGCGGAAGATCCCGCGCGCGCCGTCCTCCTTGTCGACGGCCAGGTCGGGGCGCGCGATGTCGCCCACGAACAGGCTGTCGCCCGAGAGGACCGCCCACGGCTCCTCCCCACGGGCCGTGTCGATCAGCGCGAAGGCGGTGTGCTCGGGCCGGTGCCCGGGCGTGTGCAGCGCCCGCACGCGCAGGGCGCCGAGCTCGAGCTCCCAGCCGTCGTCGAACGGCTCGTGCTCGTAGGCCGGCTCGGCGTCGCGGTGGACGTGGATGCGCGCGCCCGTGGCGGACACGAGCCGGCCGTGGCCCGAGACGTGGTCCGCGTGGTTGTGGGTCTCCAGGACGTGCTCGATCCGCACGCCGAGGTAGCGCGCCAGGCGCAGGTACTCGTCGATGTCCAGGCGCGGGTCGACCACGGCCGCCACGCCGGCGTCCTCGTCGCCGATCAGGTAGCTCGCGCAGCCGAGGTCGTCGTGGGTGAGCTGGCGGAAGATCACGGCCGAAGCATCTCAAGTGGCCAACCTCGCCGATGCGGCGGGGTCTCACCCGGCATGAAGAAGCTTCTGCTCGCCGCCGCGCTGTGCGCGGCCGCCATCACCCCCACCACCGCGTCCGCGCAGGATCCGAATCCTGCGGACTTCAAGAACGCCGCGAAGTTCTGCAAGGAATTTCGTGACGGCGCCGGCAAGGCGAACTTCGTGAAGATGTTCGGCACGAAGAAGAACGCCTACGGCAAGTGCGTCTCGCAGACCGCGAAGGCGACCGCCGCCGAGGACGCCGAGCAGACCAAGCAGGCCCGCTCCGAGGCCGTCGAGGAGTGCCGCGCGGTCAAGACCCCGGGCTCGAAGAACAAGTTCGGCAAGTGCGTCTCCGAGAAGGCCAAGGCCAAGAAGGCCGCCGCCGACAAGGAGGACGAGGCCCAGGAGGACGACAAGATCAACGCCGCCAAGACCTGCAAGACCGCCAAGGAGGACGCGGAGCAGTTCGGCGAGGACTGGGGCACCAAGAAGAACGCCTTCGGCAAGTGCGTCTCCGCCACGGCCAAGAAGCTCGCCGCCGAGCGCAAGGCCGAGCGCGAGGCCGCTCCCACCGCGTAGCAACGCCCCACAGCGCCGCGACGGCCGGGCCTGGCCGTCGCGGCGCTCAGTTTGCCGGTCCGCCGTGCTGGACAGCCCTGTCCTCATGGACCCGAAGACTCTGACCCGCCAGTACCTCGACGAGGCGCACGCCATCGAGACGTCGCTGGTCACCAACCTGTCCGCCCACATCGCGATGACGACGGACGCGGACTACCGCTCCCTGCTGGAGCGCCATCTCGAGGAGACGCGCGCGCAGGTGCGCAACATCGACAAGCGCCGCAAGGCCGTCGGGCACGCGCGCCGGAACCCGGTCCGCGCCGGCATCGGTCTCGCGCGCGACGTCGCCGGCCAGGCGCTCGTGCTCACCAAGGGCCCGCTCGACGTGCTGCGCACCGTCGACCAGCAGGAGCGGATGCTCAAGAACGCCCGTGACGAATGCGCCACGGAGGCGATCGAGATCGCCGCCTACGACGCCCTGGAGACCGTCGCCAAGGCGGCCGGGGACGCCCCCACGGCCAAGCTCGCCGCGGACCACCGCAAGCAGGAGGAGAAGATGCTCTCCGACCTGCGCGCCGTGATCGCCAGGCTGGCCGTCGACACGTTCGAGAGCCGCACGGGCGGGGACGCCAAGCCGCAGGTCAAGGCCGCGGCCACGCGCAAGCTCTCCGGCGTGTCCTGAGGCTCACAGCTCGCGCAGCCGGTAGCCGACGCCGCGCACGGTCTCGAGCGCGGCGGCCCGGCCGCCGAGCTTGCGGCGCAGGCCCGAGACGGCGACCTCGACGACGTTGGAGCCGCCCGTCCACTCGTAGCCCCAGACGTCGCGCAGCAGCGCCTCGCGCGTGACGGGCCGGCCCTCCCGCTCGCGCAGGTGGCGCAGCACGTCGCACTCGAGCTTGGTGAGGGCGATGCGGCGCCCGTCGAGCACCAGCTCGCGGGCGTCGCCGTCCAGCCGCGTCCCGCCGGCGGCGGGGTCGTCGGCGGCCAGCCGCGACACCCATCCGGCGACGGACTCCGGCCCGAGGTCGAGCAGCGTCGGGCGGTGCATGCGGCCGCCGTGCTCGAACTCGCGGCCCGGCAGCGGCTCGAAGCCGATCGGGGCGATCTGCGCCAGCAGCGCCTCGCCGCGCACGACGGAGTAGATCCGGCGCACGGCGGGGCCGGCCTCCAGCGAGGCGTGCTCGAGGTCGCGCAGGAGCGCGGCCAGGCACGGTGAGGCCGCCGCGCCGGTGCCGTGCGCCAGCGCCTGGCGCGCCAGCAGGACCTGCTGGCCGGCCGGCACCGGGTGCTCGGCGAGGTGCCGCCGCCACGGCTCGCACACGGGGTCGCCCGCGAGCACGCGCCGCGGGACCGCGCCGATCTCGCACAGGACGGTGAACGCGACCACGCGCCCGCGCGGGTCGCGCGCGACCCGGAAGGCGTGCGGCACCCCCTCCCACCACGCGCGCATCTGCGCGACCTCCGCGGGGGCCTCGTGGCGGGCGGCGATCGCCTCGATCGCGGCGCCGTCCGCGGGCCGCGCGGGCTCGACCGCGTAGTGCTGCACGCAGGCGGGGAAGAACGCCTCGCGCATGAGCGGCTCCTCCACCAGCGCGAGCATGTCCGCCACCGACGCCCAGCGCGCGGCGCCCTTCGCCCCGGCCAGCTCGGCGTGGATCTGGTGCCACGCCGCGGCGCGGTAGCGGCGATGGCGCACCGGGTCGGCGGCGCGCAGCAGCGCGAGGACGGCCTCGCGCACCGTGTCGTGGACGACCAGGCCCTCGCGGCCGAGCTCGACGAACGGCAGCGCGGCCAGGCGCGCGAACGCGTCCTGGGGCGGCTCGCCCGGGACCAGCGGCGAAAGCAGCGAGAGCGTCACCCGCCGCAGCACCGCGGTGGCGTCGAGCGCCTCGCGGGTTTCGTCGTCGAGCCCGTCGAGGTAGAGCGCGGCGAGCTCCTGCACGACGGTCGGCAGGATGGCGTCCTCCGCGGCGTCCGGGCGGGCGCGCACGGCCGAGGCGGCGAGCTGCAGCGAGAGCGGGTGCCCGCGCGTGAAGCGGTTCACCCAGGCCGCCTGCTGCTCGTCGAGCCCCGCGCGGCGCAGCACCTCGGTCGCGTCGGCCGGCGCCAGCGGGCCGAGCGGGACCGTCTCCAGCAGCGGGCCGAACGAGGAGCGCCAGGCGGCGCCGGGCGCGTCCCGGGTGGCGAGCACGACCCGCACGTGGGCGGGCAGCGAGGGCAGCAGCTCGCGGCGCAGCCAGCCGTCGATCAACCGCAGCCGCTCCGCGGTGTCGACGACGACCACGACCGGCTCCGGGCCGTCGAGGTGGCCGCGCGCCGCGCCGTCGAGCGCCGCGCGGAAGCCCGCCGCGGTCGGCTCGATCGCGCGCCCGTCGATACCGATCACCGTCGCCTCGCGCGCGACCGCCTCGGCGCGGAAGGCGCGCAGCAGCGCCGACTTGCCCGCGCCCGCGACGCCGTGGACGATCGCCGCGAGCGGACCGCCCTCCTCGAGCACGCCCAGCAGCGCGGCGAGCTCCGCGTCGCGCCCGACGAGCACGGCACGGCGCTCGGCGAGGAGCGCTCCGAACGTCCGCGCCACGGTCAGGGCGCGGCGGGAGCCGGTTCGGGATCCGGCGCGGCGACGAGGGTGGCGACGACGGGCTTGACCGCGTCCGTGGGGAGCATCAGCGCGTCGGCGTGGCGGCGCAGCGCCTCGGGTCCGCTCGCCTCGTAGACGCAGTAGCCGCTGAACGTCCCGTCCTCCTCGGCGACGATGTAGGAACGGATCCAGCGGACGTCGGGGCGCGTGGCATTGACGGCGGGGACGCAGTCGGCGGCCGCCGCCACCTCCTCCGCGGAGAGCCAGGCGCGGGTGCGGGGCACGAGGTAGAGGGGCACGCGCGCACGCTACGGCGGGCGCGTCAGCGCGGCCATGGAGCCAGCTTCACGGGCGCCGGGCGGGAGCCCGCACCACGCCCACCGAGGCTTCAGGAAACGCTCAGGAACGGCGGCACGGCGCCCGTAGCTTCGGAGCCGACCCCCACCCCTCCCCAGGAGCACCACATGACCATCATGCGTTCCCGCCGGCTCGCGATCGCCGGCGTCACCATCGCCGCCGCCCTCGGAGCCGGCGCCACCGCGCAGGCCGCGCCCGTCGACTGCGAGGGCGGTGCCGAGCAGGTCGAGCAGCAGTTCCGCGAGATCGAGGCCAAGAAGGGCTACGACGCCGCCGTGAAGTGGTGGGACGGCGCGTGGCGCAAGTACCACGACCGGTGCGTGATCTGATGGCCGTCAGCGACATCGACGAGGCCAAGCTCGAGGCCTTCGCCGGGCACGTGGCCACGGAGCTCGGCGCCGCGGTCAACGCGGCGCTGGTGCTCATCGGCGACCAGCTCGGCCTGTTCCGCGCCATGGCCGACGGGCAGCCCGTCTCCTCCGCGGAGCTCGCCGCCCGCACCGGCACCCAGGAGCGCTACGTGCGCGAGTGGCTCGCCGCCCAGGCGGCCAGCGGCTTCCTGGAGTACGGCGAGGCCGGCTACGTGCTCCCCGCCGAGCACGCGCTCGTGCTCGCCGACCCCGGCAGCCCGTTCGAGATGATCGGCGCCTTCCAGAGCGGCAACGCCGCGGTGGCGGCGCGCGAGCGGGTCGCCGAGCGCTTCGTCACCGGCGACGGGCTCGGCTGGCACGAGCACCACCACGGGCTCTTCCACGGCGTCGAGCGGGCGTTCGCGGTCGGGTACCGCGCGAGCCTGGTCGCGGAGTGGCTGCCCGCGCTCGACGGCGTGGTCGAGCGGCTCGAGGCCGGCGGCTCGGCCGTCGACGTCGGCTGCGGCCACGGCATCTCGACGGTCCTGATGGCGCAGGCCTTCCCCGCCTCGCGCTTCGTCGGGATCGACTACCACGCCGAGTCGATCGCCACGGCGCGCGAACGCGCCGCCGAGGCGGGCGTGGCCAACGCCGAGTTCCACGTCGCGGGTGCGGGCGAGATCCCGGGCTCCGGGCACGACCTCGTCGCGTTCTTCGACTCGTTCCACGACCTCGGCGACCCGCTCGCGGCGGCGCGCAGCGCGGCCTCCGCCCTCGCGCCGGACGGCCGCTGCATGCTGGTCGAGCCGTTCGCGGGCGACCGGGTGGAGGACAACCTCAACCCGATCGGCCGGTTCTACTACGCGATGTCGACGCTCGTGTGCACGCCCGGGTCGCTCTCGCAGCCCGGCCGCGCCGGGCTCGGCACCCAGGCCGGCGAGGCGCGCCTCACCGAGGTGCTGCAGGAGGGCGGCTTCGGCGCGGTCCGCCGCGCCGCGGAGACGCCGCTCAACCTCGTGCTGGAGGCTCGGCTCCCGTAGCCGGGTCGAGGCGCAGGACGAGCAGGGCGACGTCGTCGTCGCCGACGGCGTGCAGCTGGGCGAGGAGGTGGTCGCAGAGCGCCTCCGCGCCCAGCTCGCGCCCGCTCTCCAGCGCGGCCGCGAGCCCCTCGAGGCCGCGGTCGATCGGGACCTCGCGGCGCTCGACGAGCCCGTCCGTGTAGAGCACGAGCACCGCGCCCGCCGCGAGCTCGACGGTGTGCTCGGTGCGCGCGCCCGAGGCGATCCCGAGCAGCGGCTCGGGCTCCGTGTGCAGCAATCGCGCGCGCCCGTCGGGATCCAGCAGCGCGGGCGGCGGGTGGCCGGCGTTGGACCAGCGCAGGGTGTGCCCGTCGAGCTCGGCCATGATCGCGGTGGCGAACTCGCCGACGGCGAGGCCGCCCATCGCCTGGTCGAGCGCTTCGAGGCTGGTGGCCGGCGCGCCCGCGTCGCGCCCACGCGGCGCCGCGCATCAGGTTGCGGATCTGGGCCATCGCCGCGGCCGCCCGCCGGTCGTGGCCCGTGACGTCGCCGACGGCGAGGGTGAGCGTGCCGTGCGGGCCGGCGAAGGCGTCGTACCAGTCCCCGCCGACCTGGGCGACCCGCGTCGCCGGCTGGTAGCGGACCGCGATCTCGACGCCGGGGAACTTGGGCGGCCGCGAGAGCAGGCTCCGCTGCAGCGACTCGGAGAAGCTGCGCTCGGCCTCGCGCGCGTCGACCCGGTCGAGCGCCTGACCGATCGAGGCGGCCACGAGGCGCAGGAAGCCCAGGTAGGCGGCGTCGGGATCCAGGTGCCGGCTGAGGACGACCTCGAGGGCCGCCCGCCCCGAGCGCGGCGGGCCGAGCGTCAACCGCGCCACGCCGTCCGCGATCACCAGCGGCCCGGCGTAGGCCAGCGCGGGCCGGAGCTCGACGGCCGGGAGGTCCGCCGCGTCGGCGCGCAGCGTCGCGAGCCCGCGCGCGAGGACCGCGTCGGCGGAGTCCAGCCCCGCGAGGATCTCGCGCAGGCGGCTGAGCGTGCGCAGGCGGCGGCGGTCGATCACCTGCCGCGTGGTCTCCGTCGCGATGTCCATCACGCCCTCGATCTCGCCGCTCGGGTCGCGGACGGGCGAGTAGGAGAACGTGAAGTAGGCCTCGTCGAGGCGGCCGCGGCGCAGAGCGGGATCGGCTCGTCCTCGACCCAGGTCGCGCCCTGCCCGTCGAACACGGACCGCATCATCGGCCCGATCACGTCCCACGCCTCCGGGAAGACGTCGCGCGCCGGGCGCCCGAGCGCCGCCGGGTGCTTGTCGGCGATCAGCGGGACGTAGGCCTCGTTGTAGAGGAGGACGAACTCCGGGCCCCAGAAGAGCGTCACGGGGAACTGCGTGTGCAGCGAGAGGTCGACGGCGTTGCGCAGCGTCGGGCTCCACGACTCGATCGGGCCGAGCGCGGTGGCGCCCCAGTCCACGGCCTCGTAAGAGCGGCGCAGCCCACCGGCGGCGGCCAGGAGGAGTTCTGGGGACACTCGGACGCAAGGTAGCGGCGCGCGCGCCCGATCGCGGCCGTTGATGTGCGGGGCCGGACCGTTGCCGCCGGTATCCTGTGAATCCTGATCGCCATTCCCGGAATCCTGCGACGCGAGGAGCTCACATGAGCCTCACCATCGGCGACACCGCCCCCGACTTCGAGGCCGACACCACGGAGGGACGCATCAAGTTCCACGAGTGGATCGGCGACGGCTGGGCCGTGCTGTTCTCCCACCCGCGCGACTTCACGCCGGTGTGCACGACCGAGCTCGGCTACATGGCCCGCATCAAGCCCGACTTCGACAGCCGCGGCGTGAAGATCATCGGCCTCTCCGTGGACCCCACCGACAACCACGAGCAGTGGTCGCGCGACATCGAGGAGACGCAGGGCACGGCGCCCAACTACCCGCTGATCGCCGACCACGACTTCGCGGTCTCCAAGGCCTACGGGATGCTCGCGCCCGACACCAGCGGCGACCCCACCGACCGCACGCCCGCCCAGAACGCGACGCTGCGCAACGTCTTCGTGATCGGCCCGGACAAGAAGATCAAGCTCGTGCTGATCTATCCGATGACGACCGGCCGCAACTTCGACGAGGTGCTGCGCGTCATCGACTCGCTCCAGCGCACCTCGCAGCACCAGGTCGCCACCCCGGCCCAGTGGCAGCCCGGCGACGACGTGATCATCGCCGGCTCGGTCTCCAACGACCAGGCCAAGGAGCGCTACCCGGACGGCTGGGAGGAGCCCAAGCCCTACATCCGGATCGTCCCGGACCCCGTCTGAACCCGCCGCGCCACGCCGAGCGGTGGATGACTCGGGCTCAGCCCGACCTGTCCACCGCTCGCGTCGGCCGCGCTAGCCCTGCGGCTGGGCGATGTTGACCATCCAGCTGACGCCGAAGCGGTCGGTCACCATGCCGAACACGTCGCCCCACATCTGCTTCTCGAGGGCGAGCGTGACCTGGCCGTCCTCGGCCAGCTTGTCGAAGTAGCCGCGCAGCTCTGCCTCGTCGTCGCCGGAGAGGCTGACGGAGATGTTGGTGCCCGGCTGGAAGGGGATGCCGGGCGGGGTGTCGGCGGCCATCAGGGTGAAGCCCGACGGGGTCTCGAGCTGGCCGTGCATGATCTTGTCCTCGAAGCCGGGGGGCGCCTCGCCGAAGTCGCCGAACGTGCTGACGGTCAGCTCGCCGCCGAGGGCGCCCTTGTAGGTCTCCAGCGCCTCCCGGGCCGTGCCGTCGAAGGAGATGTAGGGGTTCAGTCGCGAGGCCATTGGAGGCGCTCCTTCCGGTCGGAGGGTCGCGGCGGATCCTATGCCCCGTGCCATTCCGACCACGGCTCGCGCCCGAGGGCGGCCTCGAACGCGGCCCGGTCGTGGACCGGCTCCCCGTGGGAGACGATCACGTGCTCGAACGGGAGCTCGAGCAGCGCGCGCAGCGCCGGCAGCACCCGCTGCTCGTGCCAGGGCGTTCCCCATATCCGCAGGACGCCGTCCGGCGCGGTCAGGCCGTCGGCGAACACGAGCGCGCGCTGCTCGGGCAGGTAGACCGGCGTCTCCTGCATCCCGCGGCCGTCGTGGCATGCGAGCAGCCCGCCCGGCAGCTCCATGCCGGGATGGACCGCCTCCAGCTCGGTCGCCGGCACGTCGTCGGGCCAGAACAGCGACGGCCCGAACGCGCGGCACCCGTACCAGCGCACGAACAGGTCGACGTCGCGCACGTGGTCGGGCTTGAGGATCACCACCGCCTGCGGCGCGAGCGCGTCGATCCGCTCCCAGACCGCCCGCTCGCGTGGTGGCGGGGCGAGCGGGTCGAGCACGAGCGTCGCGCCGCGCGAGGAGACGGCGACCGAGGTCACGAGCGGGTCCCAGTCGTTGCCCTCCTCCCAGGCCGGATGGGGCTGACGCCACAACCACAGCCCCGGCGCCACGTCTCGGACCTCGACCACCACGGCCGCGCAGGATAGGCGCCCGCACCGGAGTAGCATCGGGAGCGGAGCCTCCCTGATGCGCCCGTTCCTCGTGCTCGCGGTCGTGTTCGGCGCCGCCGGCGCCGGCGCCGGCGCGGGCTGCGGTGACGAGGCGCCCGAGCGGGCCGCGACGCTCCCGCCGAGCGGGACGGCCTACCGGGCGCTCGACGACGCCGGGCGGCTCGCCGTCGCGGAGCGCTGCCGCGAGCGCTCCGCCGCGGCGTCACAGGGGATCGCGGCCGAGCAACTCGCCAAGGTCGATGCCGCGGCGCTGCTGCTCGAGCTCGACTCGCACTACCGCCTGCGGCGCGAGCAGCCCCGCGCCGTCGCCGAGGTCTGCCGCGAGCGGCTGCCGTTCGTGACGCCCGGCCTGGAGCTGCGGTTCGAGGGTGCCGAGGACAGCGGCGACGCCTACACGTTCGAGACGCTCTCCGACCGGCCGCTGAGCATCCGCGGCACGGTCAGCCCGGCGCCGCGGGCCGGCAGCGTGACCGCGCGGCGCGAGTTCGGCGGCGCGCGCGCCGTCTCGGCGCCGATCGGAGCCGGAGGCGACTTCGCCCTCCCCCAGGTGCGGCTGCGCAAGGTCGCCGACAACAGCTTCGACGTCACGATCGACGCCCCGCCCAACGCCCTGCGGAAGGTGCACTTCAGCGCGATCTGCCTCGACTGCCTGGCCTCGGGCCAGGCGCCCTAGGCGAGCGCGAGCTCGAAGGAGACCGCCGCGCCGCCCTCCGGCGGGCACGCGACCTCCCAGCTGCGGGCCATCCGCGCCACGATGTGCAGGCCCCAGCCGCCGATCTGCCCGGGCGCGGGATCCGGCACCTTGGCGGGGTCGAAGCCGACGCCGGGGTCGCTGACGCGGCCGCGCAGGACCGTCGGCTCGACCACCACGTCGATCCCGACGGAGCTCGTCGGCTCCAGCCCGGCGTGGCGGATGCTGTTGGTGACGAGCTCGGAGACGATCATGTGCAGGTCGCGCTGGCGGTCGGCCGGGACCCACTCGGCCAGGCAGTCGATCGCCCGCCTGGCCGCGCGCACCGCCCGCGGCGTCGCCACCACCCAGAACGCCAGGTGCGCGACGCGACCGTCGCTCTCGACCGCGGGGCAGGGGTCGCCGTCCAGCCAGCGGGGCCCGCCGGGGACCGGGCGCTCCAGCGCGTCGGCGAGCAGCCGCGCGAGCACGCGCATGAACGCCACGTCGCGCTCACGCAGCTCCGCCTGCGCCTGCTCGCTGGCGGCGCACAGCGTCCCGTAGACGCGGCCCGTGGAGAGCTGGAGCGGCACGCCGAGGTAGGCCAGCGGCCGCGACGGCTCGGCCTCTCGCAGCTCCCGCAGGACGGGATCGGCGTCGGCGTCGGGCACCGCGAACGAGACCTCCTCGTCGAGCATCCGCCGGCAGTAGGTGTCCTCCAGGGCCACGCGCGTCCCGTTCACGAGCCCGAGGGCGCCGGGGTCGCCGGCGACCTGGTGGATCACCTGCTCGCCCGCGTCGATCTCCGTGAAGTAGGCGATCTGCATCCCGAGCGTCTCGCGCGCGGTGGCGAGGATGCGCTCGATCCGCTCGCGCTCGTCGCCCACGGCCGCGGCGCTGAGCGCCCCCACCCGGTCCCTGTCCGCAGCCACCGGGCCGAGTATCTCAGTCCTTGCGCGCGCGGCTGGGCGCCACGCGGCGCAGCTCCCCGGGCTGCTTGGGATAGACGGGCGGCCACGGCGCGTCGGGCAGACCGGCCTCGCGGTCGCGCTCGTGCAGCTCGAGCAGGCCGTCGAGCGACTGCGGCTCGTCGTCGATCGCGGCCCACGGGTCGCCGTCGCGCTCCACGCGCTCCGGGACGGTGCGCAGCGTGAGCGCGTCCGGGTCGGCGTCGTCGAGCTCCTCCCAGCGCAGCGGCGTGGAGACCTGACCGCCCGGGCGCGCGCGCACCGACCAGGCGCCGAAGACGGTCTTGTGCGGCGCGTTCTGGTTGTAGTCGACGAAGATCCGCTCGCCGCGCTCCTCCTTCCACCAGGCGGCGGTGAGGATGTCGGGCCGCCGGCGCTCGAGCTCGCGGGCGGCGGCGACCGCCGCGGCACGCACCTCGTAGGGGTCCCAGCGCGGCTGCAGCCGGACGTAGACGTGCAGGCCGCGGTTGCCCGTCGTCTTCGGGAAGGCGGCGATGCCGAGCTCGTCGAGCAGCGCCTTCAGCTCCCAGGCGGCCGCGCGCGCCTCGGCGAACCCCGTGCCGGGCTGCGGGTCCAGGTCCAGGCGCAGCTCGTCGGCGTGCTCGTCGTCCTCGGCGCGGTTGGGCCAGACGTGGAAGCCCAGGCAGGCGAGGTTGACCGCCCAGGCGACGTGCGCGACGTCGGCGGCCACGAGCGCCCGCGACGGCGTGCCGTTGACGGTCTGCACCGTCGTCGTCTCGAGCCACTCGGGCGCGTTGTCGGGCACGCGCTTCTGGAAGAAGTTCGAGCCGCCGACCCCGCTGGGGAAGCGCTGCATCAGCACGGGCCGGCCGCCCATGGCCCGCATCAGCGGCTCCTCGAGCGCGGCGTAGTGGCGCACGAGGTCGAGCTTGGTGGCGCCGATCTCGGGGAAGAGCACCTTGCCCGGGCTCGTGATCCGCACCTCGCGCCCGGCGAGCTCCATCACCTTCGCGTCGCTGCCGGCCACGGCCACACCGTACCGGGGGCCCGCCGGATCGGCGAGCTCCGCGATTGTGCCGGCGGCGTCCGGGTAGAGCCCGTGCCCATGGCCGCGACAACCACCGCCCGGCACTCCCTCTGGCTCGACGGCCTCCCGACCAGCCCGCGCACGCGGCCGGCGCCCGAGGGCGAGTTCGACGTCGCCGTGATCGGCGGCGGCATCACCGGCATCACCACCGCGCTGCTGCTCAAGCGCGCCGGCGCGCGGGTCGCGGTGATCGAGGCGGTGAGCGTGGGCAGCGGCGTCACGGGCGCCACCACGGCGAAGGTGACGGCCCTGCAGTCGACCGTGCTCTCGCAGATCCGCAAGCGCCACGGCGAGGACGCCGCGGGCGTCTACGCGCAGGCCGGCGCCGCCGCCGTCGAGCAGGTCGCGACGCTGGTCGGCGAGCTCGGCATCGACTGCGACCTCGCGCGCCGCCCCGCCGCCACCTACGCCGCCGAGGAGTCCGACATGGCCTCGGTGACGGCCGAGCACGAGGCGGCGGTGGCCGCGGGGTTGCCCGCGGAGCTGGTCGAGGATCCCGGGCTCCCCTACCCCGTCGCCGGCGCCGTCCACCTGGCCGGCCAGCTCGAGCTGCACCCCGTCCGCTACGTCCGCGGGCTCGCCGAGGCGCTCGACGGCGACGGCTCCGTCGTGCTCGAGGGCATCCGGGCGCTCGGCGTCGACGACGGCGCGCCGTGCCGGGTGAAGACCAGCGGCCCGACGATCGCCGCCCAGCACGTGGTGGTCGCCACGCACTACCCATTGCTCGACCGCGGCCTGTTCTTCGCGCGCCTGGAGCCGCAGCGCTCGTACTGCGTCGCCGCCCGGGTGAAGGGCGCGCCGCCGCGCGTGATGGCCATCAGCGCCGGCAGCCCGACCCGCTCGATCCGCTCCCACGTCGACCTGCTGATCGTGGGCGGCGAGGGCCACACGGTCGGCGCGCGGGAGGCGACGCCGGAGCGCTTCGCCGCGCTCGAGGCGTTCGCGCGCGAGCACTGGGACGTCGAGGAGATCACCCACCGCTGGTCGGCGCAGGACCCGGTGCCCTACGACTCCCTGCCCGTCGTCGGCCCGTACGTGCCCGGCTCCTCGCGGCTGTTCGTCGCCTCGGGCTTCATGAAGTGGGGACTGACGAGCGGCACGTTCGCGGCGATGATCCTGCGCGACCGCATCGGCGGCGAGGACAACCCCTGGGCGGCGACCTTCGCGCCCAACCGCGTCTCTCTGCGCTCGGCGCCCAAGCTCGCGGAGATGAACGCGCGGGTCGGCGTGGATTTCGTCGGCGACCGCCTCAAGCCCGGCGAGGCGGGCAGCGAGGACGACGTCCCGCCAGGCGAGGCCCGCGTCGTCCGCAACGGGCTCGCCCGCACGGGCGTCTACCGCGACGAGGCCGGCGACCTGCACGCCGTCTCGCTGCGCTGCACCCACCTCGGCTGCCTGCTGCGCTTCAACGCCGCCGAGACGAGCTGGGACTGCCCGTGCCACGGGTCGCGCTTCGACGTCGACGGGCGCGTGCTCGAGGGCCCCGCGGTCGACCCGCTCGATCGACCCTAGGCCTCGGCGAGCGCGGCGGCCGGCGCGGGCACGGGCGCGGCGGCGACGGCGGGCTCGGCCGCGAAGCGGTAGCCGATCCCGAAGTGCGTGTGGATGTAGCGCCAGTCCGGCGAGACCTTCTCGAGCTTCTGGCGCAGCTTGCGCACGAACACGTCGACGGAGCGGTCGCCGTGAGCCATCGCGTAGCCCCAGACCCGCTCGTAGATCTCCTCGCGCGGGAGCACCTGTCCCTCGCGCTCGGCGAGCAGCTGGATCAGCTCGAACTCGCGCCGCGTCAGGTCCGCGCTGATCGGGCCCGCGAAGGCCTGGAAGCGGTCGGGGCGCACGGACAGCCCGCCGACCTCGACCGGCCCCTGGTCGCCGCGCGACGACCCCAGCGCGCGGCGCCGGACGACGGCCTCCAGCCGGGCGACGACCTCCTCGGGATGGCAGGGCTTGCTCATCCAGTCGTCGGCGCCGAGCCGCAGCCCGCGCACGCGCTGGGCGGTCGCCACGGGCGCCGCGCAGACGACCAGCCCGAGGTTGGGCATGCGGGCGCAGAGCGTCTCGAGGTAGCTCCAGGCGGAGGGGCCGAGGACGGCGGGATCGACGACCAGCGCGGACAGCCGCATCGCGACGAGCCCGCCGTAGGAGGGCGGGTTCGCGATCACCCGATACTGCAGCCCCGCGGCTTCGAGCCGCTTGACGAGCACCTGGACGAAGCCGCTGTCCGTGTCGAGCACGCCGACCATCGCGGCGGACGATAGTCGCGCCCTCTGCGGCCGTGGGCCGCACCGGCGCGACCGGTAACAGCTCGGCCACAGGCCCCCGCGTTCATCCCGCAGTTTGCGTACGGCGGCCGCGAGGTGTGCACGAGCTGTGAACGCCGATGCCGTCGCGCGTCCCGATGGGCCTACGGTGCCAGGGGATGCGCCGACGCGCTCCCGACCCCGAGCTGCTCGAGCTCTTCGAGCGCGCCGGCGCCAACGCCGAGCGCGGCGTTGCGCTGCTGCGCGACACGCTCGCCGCCGTCCCCGACGCCGCCGAGCAGGTCCGTCAGGTCTACCTCTGCGAGCAGGAGGGCGACAGGCTCACCCACGAGATCCTGCGCCGGCTCGCCGAGCAGGGCCGCCGGACGCACCTCGACGCCGCCGACGTGCACGCGCTGGCCGTCGCCCTCGACGACGTCGTCGACTTCGCGGAGGAGGCGGCCGACCAGCTCGGCCGCTACGCCGTCGAAGCGCCGATGGAGCAGGCCGAGGAGATCGCGGAGCTGCTCGTCGCCGCCGCCCACCAGGTCACGGCGGCGCTGCACGAGCTGCGCAACGGCATGGACCTCGCGGACCACATCGTCGAGATCCACCGGCTCGAGAACGAGGCCGACCAGATCGTCCGCGGCGCCGTCGCCCAGCTGTTCGCGCACGGCATCGACCCGATGATCGTGATCCGCTGGAAGGACATCTTCGAGACGCTCGAGGAGTCGGTCGACGCCTGCGAGCGGGTCGCCAACGTGCTCGAGGGGATCACCCTCAAGCAGCGTTCCCGCCGGGGATGACCGGGCGCAGGCCGCGCCGCCGGTTCGCCGGCGGCGCGACGCGGCGGGTCGGTAACGAACTGGTCACGCGGAGCGCCCTGCCGGCGGCTTGAATGCCGGGAGCGGGCGTTCCTCGAGGACCCCAGCGCCCGCCGCCCGAGGTCACAGGCTCGGTCTCTCCTCCTCTACACCGACCCTCACGACCTCGGGCGACCCGTCTTCACCCCGCGCCGTCGAGCACGGCGCGGGCCTGCGCCCACAGCGCGGCGTAGGCGGCCGCCGCCTTGTGGCGCGGCGCGCTGGTGACGACGGGCTCGCGCTCGACGCCCATCAGCTCCACGACGCTCGCGTTGGGGATCGCGACGTCGGCCACCCCCGGCAGCTCTGCGGGCAGGGAGGCGACCAGCTCGCGGTGCAGCTTCTTGCGGCGGTCGACCATGGAGAAGAACGCGAGCACGTCGGGCGCGGGCTGGTCGACCTCGGCGAGGAAGCGCCGGAGCTGCTCGAGCGTGCGCACCGACAGCGTCGACGGGATGAGTGGGACGAGCAGCAGGTCCGCCGCCGAGAAGACGTTCTCGGACACGAGGGAGATCGACGGCGGGCAGTCGAGGATCGCCAGGTCGTAGTCGCCATCGAGCTCCGCGAGCACGCGGCCGACCCCGGCGAGCGGCTTCTTGCGGCGGTCGAGCTCGAGGTCGAGATTGCGGTAGGAGAAGTCTGCGGGCAGCAGGTCGAGGCCCTCGACGTCCGTGCCCTTCATCACCGCGACCGGGTCCTTGCCGCGGATCAGCTTCCTGCCGCCTCCCTTGACCTTGGGGCGGATGCGGAACAGGTAGGACGCCGCCCCCTGCGGGTCGAGGTCCCAGAGCACCGTGCGCAGGCCGTCCTCGGCCGCGAGCGCCCCGAGGTTGACGGCCGCGGAGGTCTTCCCCACGCCGCCCTTGATCGAGTAGGTCGCGAGCGTCTTCAACCGAACGCCTTCTCGACGCGCTTGCGCCGTGCGGCCTTCGCGAAGTCCGCGAAGGCAGCGGCGAACTCCGCGCGCGCGGCATCCTGGTCGGCGAGCAGCGCGTCGAGCACCGGGCCGAGCGCGATCAGCGCGGCCGGCCCCTCCGGCTCGGCCGCGAGCTCGTGGCGCAGGTCGCGCAGCGTCTCGACCTGGACGGCGCGGTCCTGGAACCGGCCGAGCACCTTCTGGAGGTCCTTGAGCGCCGACAGCAACGGGTCGACGGCCTTCGCTCCGAACACGGCGCCGAACAGCTCGAGCAGGTAGCGCAGCTCCTTGCAGCGCTTGCGCAGGTCGTGCAGCGCCTCCGCGGGACTGCCGTCGTCGATCCGGGCGCCGTCGCGCAGGATCCGCCGGCGCACCTTGAGGATCCGTTCGCCGGCGATCGCCTCGATCGGCCGCTGCGCGTCCTCGCCCGGCCCCTCGGCCTCCCCCGCCAGCGCGTGCCAGGCCCGCAGCGCCGCGCCGAAGCGCTTGCCGCGCAGGCCGCGCCGCAGGGCCTCCAGCTCGCGCTCGCGGCGGCGCTCGAGCAGCGCCCGCAGCGGCTCCAGCTCGGCGCCGCGCATCTCGCCGACGTGCCCCGCGAGCTCCGGCCACTCGAGCAGCTGGACGTCGAGATCGCGCACCGGGCCGGTCAGCGCCTGCGCCCACTTCAGCTCGTCGCGCAGGTGCGCGCGGGCCTCCGGGTCGTGGACCTCCTTGAGCTCGCGCAGCACGGATCGCGCGCGCCGGATGGACACCCGCACGTCGTGCAGGAACTCGGGGTCGAGGTCCTCGACGGCGCCCGGCAGGTTGAACTCCGCCACGCCCGCGAGCTCCTCCAACACGAGCGCCGCCGCGGCGTCGGTGCGGGTCCCGCGCGGGAGGTCCGGGCGCAGCTTGGTGGGCACGCCGTCCGGTCGCCCGCCCGCGGCGAGCACCGCCTCGTCGTAGAGCGTGTGCTCCGCCGGCTCGAGGCCCAGCTCGTCGCGCAGCACCGCGAGGGTGCGGGCGTACGCGCGGTCGTAGCCGAGCACGGGCCGCACGGCCAGCCGGGGCGTGAGCGACATCGGCGCGGAGCCGTTGCCGCCGACCAGCTCGGGATGCTCGATCTCCAGCCGCACGACCGACTTCGCCTCCGCGTCGACGACGGCCAGGGGCTGCCGGGCGCTGCGCACCCGCACCGCCGGCAGCAGCGCGCGCTCCTCCAGCACGGCCTCCAGCCGCTCGCGCACGGCGCCCGGCGGCAGCTCGTGCACGAGGTGGCGCCTCGCGCGCGGGACCTTCGCGCGGCGCACCGGAGCGCCGGGCTCGTGCAGCTCGAGCGCGGCACCGCTGCCCGCCGGGCGCTCAGCCCGCAGCCCCTTCGCGCGCAGGCGCCCGTCGAAGCTGTCCAGCAGCGTGCGGTCGTCCACCCGCCGGCGGCCGCGGGCCAGCTCGAGCCGCTCGCCGAGCAGCGCGAGCGCCGCCGCATGATCCAGCGACGACGGCAGGATCAGATCGACCGGCTCCGGCGACACGGGCCGTAGTGTTCCACGCATGACCGCGGCGCCACGCCTCGAGATCGAGCGCAAGTTCCTGGTCGAGCGGGCGCCGGAGGACCTGCCGGCCGGGGAGCGCATCGAGCAGGGCTACCTGGCCGTCGCCCCCGACGGCGTCGAGGTCCGCGTCCGCCGCCGCGACGGGCGCTCGACGCTCACGATCAAGTCCGGGCCCGCGCACGTCCGCGTCGAGGAGGAGCTGGACATCGACGACCGCCGCTTCGAGGCCCTGTGGGGGCTGACCGAGGGTCGGCGGATCGCCAAGACCCGCCACCTCGTCCCGCTCGCGGACGGCCTCACCGCGGAGCTCGACGTCTACGCGGAGGCGCTGGCCGGCCTCCTGATCGCCGAGGTCGAGTTCCCCTCCACCGAGGCGAGCACCGCCTTTGCCCCGCCCGCGTGGCTCGGCCGCGAGGTCACGGGCGACGCCCGCTACGCCAACCAGTCGCTGGCGCTCGCGGGCGTCCCCTCCTGACCGCTCCCTACTGCAGGTCCGCGCAGGACACGGCGTCCGCGTCCTTGGCCGCTCCCGGCACCCAGCGGACGTTGGCGAACGCCGCCTCGAGCTCGCCCTCCGTGTAGATGAGGAACGGGGTGTTGATGTGGTCGAACTCGAGCGCCCCCGTGTCCAGGCACGACACCGGGATCTTGATCGTGTGCCTGGCCCCGTCGGCGCGGTCCGCGAGGACCTTCGTGATCGGGGCGTCCGAGAAGCACGGGTAGACGCAGTGCGCGCTGATCACCGTCCGCTGGGTCGGCGCCTTGGTGATGATCGTGTCCCAGACGATCGCCGCGTGCCTGCGCGACCGCGATCGCGCAGGCGGGCACGCGGATCGGGACCGCCGTGGCCACGCTCTGCAACCTGCTCAACCCGCAGCGCGTCGTCGTCGGCGGCGACCTCGCGGCCGCCGGCGAGATCCTGCTCGACCCGCTGGCCGCCTCCCTGCGCCGCGGCGCCGTGCGCTCAGCGGCCGACGACGTCACGGTGCTCGACGGCGCGCTGGGCGACCGCGCCGAGGTGCTCGGCGCGGTCGCCCTGGTGCTGCGCCGCGGCGCGCGGCTGCTCCAGCCCTAGCCGCAGGACTCCGGCGCGCGCCCGACCGGGTCGTAGCAGAGCGCGTCGCCCTGGTTGGAGTTGCCGTCGAGGAAGCCGATCCGCTCGACCTCGTCCTCGTGCGGCCCGCGGTACTCGAGCACGTAGAGCCCGTTGCGCAGGTCGACGACGTAGAGCAGGCCGTCCTGCACGACCGCGTAGCTCCACATCACGACCTTCTCGTTGCGGCCCGTGTCCGGATCCGACGAGAGCCGCGGGTCCTCGAGCAGCACGGAACGCAGCGGCTTCGGCGTGAACTCGGCGAGCTGGTACGGCCGCCGCGGGTCCGTGACGCTGACCGCCTGCAGCCCGCTCGAGTGCCAGGTGCTGAACGCGATGCTCGGCGTCAGCGTCGGGTTGTGCGCCGAGTAGGACGTGCGCGGCGGGTTCCACTCGTCGCACGTGTCCGGGTCGTTCTCCGGCTCGCGGTACTCGGCCTCGACGGTCGGGGCCTGCGCGTCGGAGATGTCGATCATCCGCGCCCAGCCCCACGGGCACCCGTGGTCGGGGCCCGTCGCGCTGCCGTAGACCTCGTCGGAGACCCACGCCCAGTCGCGGCCCCACAGCTGCACGGCGCTGTGCGCGCCCGGGCCGGCCCACGTCGGGCGCGACTCGTTGCGGGTGATCGGCCGCGGCTGCGGGAGCGGGTCGCCGTCCGCGAAGTCCGAGACGTCGGCGATCGCGAAGCCGCCGGTCAGCAGCGCGAAGAACGCCTCGCTCGCCGTCGTTGGAGACCGTCAGGGAGTGCAGGCCGCCCGTCGGCTTCTGGACCGGCGCGGGCGCCGCCGGGTAGCGGGTGTAGGGATACGGCCCGCTGTAGAGCGTCGTCGGCGCGCCGCCCTCGGGCACGGCCGAGATGTCCCAGACGGAGAACGGGCAGCTGGGCGCGCCGCCTCGCGTGGCGCACGTAGAGGTCGCGTTGCCGGCGAAGACGAGCGCCCGTTCCGGGTCGTCCGGGTCCTCCCACAGGAAGAACTCGTGCGTGTCGACCTTCTGCTCGTGCAGCAGCCGCGGCCGCTCCGCGTCGCGCGCCGCCGATGTCGTAGTAGCGGATGTTGCTGATCGACGGGACCGTGCAGTGGTGCAGCGTCGGGCCGACGCCGCAGTTGGTCTGCAGGGAGATCAGCATGTCCTGCGAGCGCCAGATGCGCAGCTCGCGCGTCGACTCGCCCGGCCGCGGGTCCAGCGGCCCGGCCGCCAGCGACGGCTTCTTCGGCCGCGAGATGTCGACGACCATCAGGCCGCCCTGCGGCTGGCCGGCGTGCCCGCCGTCGGTGCGGCTGCCGACGTAGGCGTAGTCCTCGTGGACGGCGAGGGCGGCGTTCATGCCGCGGTTGAGCAGCGGCTGGTGGCCGACCTCCTTGAACTTGCCCTTCTTGCGCCCGGCCGCCGACGACGCGTTCATCGGCGGTCCGGCGCTGCGCGCCGAGGCCTTCTCCGAGGCGGCCGTGACGCAGCCGTCGCTGCCGCCGCCCCAGTCGATGTAGCGCTCGCCGCTCGGCGCGGCCGCGAGATCCTTCTGCGACCCGCAGTCAGCGGGATGTGCGGAGGCCGCGGACGGCAGCACGGCCAGCCCTGCGAGCACGGCGGCCAGCGCCGCGGCGCGGTTCCTGCGTGTGTGGGTCATCACAACCCTCCCCTGTCGCTCGGGCGCCCTCCCGAGGCACCCCCTGCACGGGTGACTACCCGTACTCACATATTGGCATCGATCCGGGCCAGGTCGCGCAGCCACGCCTCCGGGGTGGAGTCCGACGGCGCGCGCCAGTCGCCGCGCGGCGACAGCGACCCGCCCGCCGAGACCTTCGGGCCGTTCGGCAGCGCGGAGCGCTTGAACTGCGCGAACCCGAAGAAGCGCCGGCAGAACACCTCCATCCAGCGGCGGATGTCGGCCAGGTCGTACGCGAGCCGCTTGTCGGCCGGGAAGTTCGGGGGCCATTCGCCGGCGTCCTCGTCGCGCCAGGCGTGCCAGGCCATGAACGCGATCTTCGACGGCCGGAAGCCGTAGCGCAGCGTGTAGAAGAGCGTGAAGTCCTGCAGCGCGTAGGGGCCGATCTTCGACTCGGTCGACTGCAGCTCGTCGCCGGGCACGAGCTCGGGGCTGATCTCCGTGCCGAGGATCGAGGTCAGCGTCTCGCCCACCTCGTCCTCGAACTGGCCGCTCGAGATCACCCAGCGGATGAGGTGCTGGATGAACGTCTTGGGGACCCCGGCGTTGACGTTGTAGTGGCTCATCTGGTCGCCGACCCCGTAGGTCGCCCAGCCGAGCGCCAGCTCCGAGAGGTCGCCCGTGCCGAGCACGATCCCGTCGCGCTGGTTGGCTATCCGGAACAGGTAGTCCGTGCGCAGGCCGGCCTGCACGTTCTCGAAGGTCACGTCGTAGACCTCCTCGCCCTCGGCGAACGGGTGGCCGATCTCCTCGAGCATCTGCCGCGCGGTGGGCGTGATGTCGATCTCCTCGGCGCTGATGCCGAGCGACTTCATGAGCCGGTGCGCGTTCTCCTTGGTGCCGGCGCTCGTGGCGAACCCCGGCAGTGTGAAGCCGAGGATGTCGCTGCGCGGCCGTCCCATCCGGTCCATCGCCTTGGCGGCGACGATCAGCGCGTGGGTCGAGTCCAGGCCGCCCGAGACCCCGATCACGACTTTCGGGTCGCCCCCGATCGCGTCCAGCCGCTGCTGCAGGCCGGCGACCTGGATGTTGTAGGCCTCGTAGCAGTCGAGGTTGAGGCGCTCCTCGTCGGCGGGGACGAACGGGTAGCGCTCGACCGTGCGGCGCAGGCCGAGGTCGGTGCGGGGAGGCTCGAGCGTGAACTCCACCCGCCGGAACGCGTCCGTGCGCGCGAGGTGTACCCGCCGGTTGTCGTCGAAGGTGCCCATCCGCGCGCGCTCCTGGCGCAGCAGGTCGAGGTCGACGTCGGCCACCGAGCGCCGGTCGCCGTCCGGGAAGCGCTCGGTCTCCGCGAGCAGCACGCCGTTCTCGAAGATCGTGGTCTGCCCGTCCCAGGAGAGGTCGGTCGTCGACTCGCCCTGGCCGGCCGCCGCGTAGACGTACGCCGCCAGGCAGCGCGACGACGCGGAGCGGCACAGCAGCTTGCGGTCCTCCGCGCGCCCGACGGTGATCGGGCTCCCCGACAGGTTGAGCAGCACCGTCGCGCCGGCCAGCGCCGCCTCGGCGCTGGGCGGGATCGGGATCCAGACGTCCTCGCAGATCTCCGCGTGGATAACGAGCCCGGGCACGTCCTCGGCCGCGAACAGGAGGTCCGGGCCGAACGGCACGTCGGCGCCGCCGACGCGGATCGTCCCGCGCTCATCCGCCCCCGAGGCGAGCTGGCGTAGCTCGTAGAACTCCCGGTAGGTCGGCGGATAGGACTTCGGGGCCACGCCGAGCACGCGCCCGCGGTGGACGACGACCGCGCAGTTGTAGATCCGGTTGCGGTGGCGCAGCGGCGCGCCGACGACGAGCACCGGCAGCAGCTCGGCCGAGCCGGCGACGACGGTCTCCAGCGCGGCCTCGACGCCGTCGAGCACCGCGTCCTGGAGCACGAGGTCCTCGAGCGAGTACCCCGTCAGGCACAGCTCGGTGAACACCGCCACCGCGACGCCGTCCTCGTGGCACTCGCGCCCGAGCCGCAGCACGGTCTCCGCGTTGGCGCCCGGATCGGCGATCGCGACGTGCCCCGTGCAGGCGGCCACCCTGGCGAACCCGTGCTGGTAGAGCGAGCGGAAGTGCATCCGCGCAGTCTTACCCGACACGCCATCCTGTGCGGCATGACGACATTGCCCGCCGCCCTGAGGCTCGGCGCCGTCGAGCTGACCGTGCGCGATCTGGACCGCGCGGTCGGCTGGTACCAGCAGGTGCTCGGCCTGCGCCTGCACGGGCGCGGCGAGGGATGGGCCGAGCTCGGCGACGGCTCCGAGACGACCGTCGTGCTTCGCGAGGACCCGCAGGCGCGACCCGCCGGGCGCCACGCGGGCCTCTATCACTACGCGCTGCTGTACCCCTCGCGCGAGGAGCTCGCCCGCGCCGCCGTCCGCCTCGCGGCCACACGCACGCCAATCCAGGGAACCGCGGACCACCGCACCCACGAGGCGATCTACCTGCCCGACGCCGACGGCAACGGCATCGAGCTGGCCGCCGACCGTCCGCGCGGGGCGTGGCCGAGCGACCTCGGCTACGCCGGCGGCCCCGCGCCGCTGGACGTCGAGGACCTGCTGTCGACCGTCGAGGGCGAGGCGCCCGTGCCGCAGGTCGGCGAGGGCCTGCGGATGGGGCACCTGCACCTGCACGTCGGCGACATCGACGAAGGGCTGGGCTTCTACCGCGACGTCCTCGGCTTCGAGGTCCAGGCCAACCTCGGCTCGGCCGCCTTCGTCTCCGCCGGCGGCTACCACCACCACCTCGGCTTCAACATCTGGAACGGGCGGGGCGCCGGCCCGCCGCCCGAGCACAGTGCCGGGCTGCGGCACTGGACCGTCGCGCTGCCGGACGCCGGCGACGTGGCGGCCGTGCGCGAGAGGGTCGAGGCCGCCGGCCTGGAGGCCGAGCACTTCGAGTGCGGCTTCCTCGTCCGCGACCCATGGCGGACGGCGGTCGCGTTCGTCGCCGCCTGACCGCGGTTATCGTGCGGCCCATGTCGCAGGCCCGGCTCCGCCGCGAGGCGCGCGCGGCACTCCGCACCGCGCCCGAGCGCGCCGGTGCCCGCGCGCACTTCCGCGCGATGGGGATCGACCCCGAGCGGCTCGACGGCCCGATCGTCGGGGTCGCCTCGACCTGGACCGGGACCATGCCCTGCAACCTGACGCAGCGGGCGCTGTCGGACCGCGTGGTCGAGGCGGTCCAGGACGGGGGCGGCGTGGGACTCGCCTTCAACACGATCGCCGTCTCCGACAACCAGTCGCAGGGGACCCCCGGGATGCGGGCGTCGCTGATCTCGCGCGAGGTGATCGCCGACTCGATCGAGCTGATGGTCCACGCCCACGACTTCGACGCGGTCGTCTGCCTGGTGGGGTGCGACAAGACCGTGCCGGCGGCGCTGATGGCGCTGGCGCGCGTCGACAAGCCGGCCGTCGTGCTCTACAGCGGCCCGATGCGCGCGGGCCGCGTGGACGGCGACGAGCGCACGATCCAGGACGTCTGGGAGGCCGTCGGCGCGCACGAGCGCGGCACGCTGGACCGCCGCGGGCTCGACGCGCTCGAGCGCGGGTCGTGCCCGGGCGCCGGCACCTGCGCGGGCCACTTCACGGCCAACACGATGGCCGTGGCGCTCGAGTGCCTCGGCATCGCCGCGGTCGGCGACGGCCTGATCGGCGCCGGGGACACCGGGGCCAAGGACGCGGCCGCGGCGCGGGCGGCGGACCTCGCGCTCGAGCAGGCCGCCCACGGCACGACGGCGCGCGCGTACCTGGACCGCCGCGCGCTGCTGAACGCCATGGCCGGCGTGGTCGCGACGGGCGGGTCGACCAACGCGGTGCTGCACCTGCTCGCGATCGGGCGCGAGGCCGGCGTCGAGCTGTCGCTGGCCGAGCTGACGGCGGTGGCGGCCCGGACCCCCGTGATCGCCAGCCTCGTGCCCGGCGGGCGCTGGGCCGCCGAGCACCTGCACCGCGCCGGCGGCACGGCGACGGTGATCGCCGAGCTGATCCGCGCCGGGAAGCTCGACGGCGGGGCCCCCACCGTCGCGGGCGCGACGCTGGCGGAGGCGACCGCCGGCGCCCCGGCGCCCGACGGCGAGGTGACGTTCACCGCCGCCGCGCCGTTCAAGCCCAGCGGCGCCCTGCACGCGCTGCACGGCAACCTCGCCCCGGAGGGCAGCGTGGTCAAGCTCGCCGGCACCGCCCGCACGCGGCACGCCGGCCCGGCGCGGGTCTTCGACAGCGAGGAGGACTGCACGCGGGCGGTCCGCTCGGGCGCGGTGGCGCCCGGCGACGTGCTCGTCGTCCGTTACGAGGGCCCGGCCGGCGGGCCCGGCATGCGCGAGATGCTCAGCGTCACGTCCTCGGTCGTCGGCGCGGGGCTCGGGGAGAGCGTCGCGCTCGTCACCGACGGGCGCTTCTCGGGCGCCACGCGCGGGCTGATGGTCGGCCACGTCGCGCCCGAGGCCGCGCGCGGCGGGCCGCTGGCGGCCCTGCGCGACGGCGACGCGATCACGATCGACGTCGCCGCCGGCACGCTGGACGTCGCCCTCGGGGAGGACGAGCTCGCCGCCCGGCTGGCCGCCTGGGCGCCGCCGCCCGCGCCGTACGACTTCGGCGTCTTCGCCCGCTACCGCGCGCAGGTCGGCTCCGCCTCCGAAGGGGCGGTGCTGCGCCCGTGATCGCCCTGCTCACCCGGCCGAGCACGGCACACTCGACCACGGTCGAGGAGGTCCCCGACGTCACGCCGCGGGCGGGCGAGGTGCTGCTGCGCACGCTGCGCGTCGGCGTCTGCGGCACCGACCGCGAGATCGACGAGGGCCTGTTCGGGGCCGCGCCGGAGGGCGAGGAGCAGCTCGTGCTCGGCCACGAGCTGCTCGCGCGCGTGGAGCGCGACGGGCACGGGTTCACGCGCGGCGAGCTCGTCGCGGCCACCGTCCGCCGCTCCTGCGGGCGCTGCGCGGCGTGCGCCGCCGGCGCGCCGGACGCCTGCATGACCGGGGACTACCTCGAGCGCGGGATCACGCGGCTGCACGGCTTCGGCTCGGAGCTGGTGGCGGAGGCGCCCGAGCACCTCGTGCGCATCCCGGCCGGGCTCGGCACGCTGGCCGTGCTCGCCGAGCCGGCCTCGATCTGCGCCCGCGGCATCCGCCACGCGCGGGCGATCGGCGACCGCCAGCCGTGGCGCCCGGCGCGGGCGCTCGTGCTCGGCACGCGCGCGATCGGCATGCTCGCCACCTACCTGCTGCGGCTCGACGGCTTCGAGGTCTGGACCGTCGGGCGCTCGGAGCCCGGCAGCGACAAGGCCGCGCTCGCGGAGGCCTGCGGCGCGCGCTACGCGGCGACGGGCGACACGCCGCCGGAGGCGATCGCCGATGACGTCGGCGGCTTCGACGTCGTGCTCGAGGCCACGGGCGACGCTCAGGTGATGGCCGGCACGCTCGGCCTGCTCGCCCGCGGCGGGGTCGCCTGCCTGCTCGGCCTCGACGGCCGGCCGCGCGCGGTCACGCTCGACGGCCGCGCGATCGGCGTGGACGCCATCCTCCAGAACCGCGCGCTGTTCGGCAGCGTCAACGCGAACCGCATCGACTGGCAGGCCGCCGTCGGGCAGCTCGAGCGCGCGCATCAGCGCTGGCCCGACGCCCTGGAGGCCTTGGTCGGCCTGGAGGTGCCCGCCGACCGCTACGGCGAGGCGTTCGGCTTCCGCGGCGTCAAGGCGACCCTCGCCTTCGCGGAATGAGGGCCGAGCCGCTCACCGGGCCGGACGCCTTCCACGCCGAGGGGCCCGTGTGGTCGGAGGCGTGGGGCGGGCTGCGCTGGGTCGACATGCTCGCGGGCGACGTGCTCTCCCTCGGCGACGACGGCGCGGTGGAGCGGCGCCACGTCGGGGACGTCGCCGCGGCGCTGCGGCCGCGGGCACGCGGCGGCGCGATCGTCGCGCTCGAGCGGGGGTTCGCGCTCGAGGCGCCCGACGGCGAGCTGACCCGCCTGCCCGCGCTGTGGGACGACCCGGGCGTCCGGTTCAACGACGGCGGCTGCGACCCGGATGGCCGCTTCCTCTGCGGCACGATGGCCTACGACGCGCGCCCGGGCGCCGGCTCGCTCTACCGGCTCGACCCGGACGGCGGCGTCGAGGTCGTGCTGGCCGAGGTCACGATCTCCAACGGCATCGACTGGAGTCCCGACGGCCGCACCGCCTACTACAACGACACGGCCACGGGCGCCGTCTCGGCGTTCGAGGACGGCCGCCGCCTGACGGGCCGCAGGCGCTTCGCGGAGGTCGACGAGGACGACGGCGCACCCGACGGGCTGACCGTCGACGCCGAGGGCGGCGTCTGGGTCGCGCTCTACGGCGGCGGCGCCGTCCGCCGCTACGCGCCCTCGGGCGAGATCGACGCGGTCGTCGAGCTCCCCGTGACGAACGTGACCGCGTGCACGTTCGGCGGGCCCGGCCTCGACCGGCTCTTCATCACGACCTCGCGCGAGAACCTCGCGGACGGCGAGGAGCCCGCGGCGGGCTCCGTGTTCACGTGCGCTCCCGGTGTCGGCGGCCTCCCGGCGCGGACGTTCGCGGGCTGAGCGGAACTGGCACGCGAACGGTGGTACCGCCGGCCGTGATGTGGGCAGGCCCGAGGTATGAAGGCAGTCACTTATCACGGCAAGCGGGACGTCCGGGTCGACACCGTCCCGGACCCCACCATCCAGGAGCCGACGGACGCGATCGTCCGCATCACGAGCACGGGGATCTGCGGCTCTGACCTGCACCTCTACGAGGTGCTCGGCGCGTTCATCGACGAGGGCGACATCCTCGGCCACGAGCCGATGGGGATCGTGGAGGCCGTCGGCGCGGACGTGAAGCACATCAGCGCGGGCGATCGCGTGGTGATCCCGTTCAACGTCTCCTGCGGGCACTGCTGGATGTGCGACCAGGGGCTGCAGTCGCAGTGCGAGACGACCCAGAACCGCGAGCACGGCAAGGGCGCGTCGCTGCTCGGCTACACCAAGCTCTACGGCCAGGTCCCGGGCGGCCAGGCCGAGCTCCTGCGCGTCCCGCAGGCCCACTACGGCCCGATCAAGGTCCCCGAGGGCCCCTCCGACGAGCGCTTCGTCTACCTCTCCGACGTCCTGCCCACGTCGTGGCAGGCGGTCGAGTACGCCGCGATCCCCGAGGGCGGCAGCGTCGCCGTCTTCGGCCTGGGGCCGATCGGGCAGATGTCCGCGCGGATCGCCAAGCACCGCGGCGCCGGGCGCGTGTTCGGCATCGACCTCGTGCCTGAGCGGCTCGCGCTCGCCGAGCGCCACGGCATCGAGTCCATGAACATCGAGGAGGTCGACGACATCGGCGACGCCCTGCGCGAGCGCACGGACGGTCGCGGCCCGGACTCCGTGATCGACGCGGTCGGCATGGAGGCCCACGGCGCCCCGCTCGGCGAGCTGGCCCAGAAGATGGCCGGCTTCCTGCCCGACGTCGTCGCCCGGCCCGTGATCACCAAGGCCGCGGTCGACCGCATGAGCGTGCTGCACGCGGCGATCGACACCGTCCGCCGCGGCGGCACGATCTCGCTCAGCGGCGTCTACGGCGGCCAGCTGGACCCGATGCCGATGATGGACCTCTTCGACAAGCAGATCCAGCTCCGCATGGGCCAGGCGAACGTCCGCAGCTGGATCGACGACCTGATGCCGCTCGTCTGCGACGACGCCGATCCCCTGGGCGTCGAGGACCTCGCCACGCACAAGGTGCCCCTCGACGAGGCGCCGCACGCGTACGAGATCTTCCAGAAGAAGCAGGACGGCGCGATCAAGATCCTGCTGCAGCCCTGAGCGTCAGCGGCGGCGGGCCCATGGCGCCAGCCTGGGCTCGCGCCGCACGCGCGGCTGGTTGGCGCCGCGGTCGGCGGCGAGCGAGTCGCCGGCCCGCAGGAGGTTGGTCGTGGCCTCGTCCTCGAGCCCCGGCGCGTAAAGGTGAGCGCAGACGTCGGCGGGCAGCCGCGAGACCCGCGCCGGTCCCACGTGCCGCATGGCGTCGTCGGCGGCCGCGAAGCTGACCGAGTCCAGCGCGGTGCCGAGGTGGCTGACCTCGCGCCCCGGGCAGACGTCCTGGATGAGGATGTTCGTCGCCCCCTTCAGCGCCGAGGTCGGATGGCGCCCGGTCGTCGGCCGGACGGTCTCGTCGGTCGCCGAGCGTACCGTGGTCCACGACGTCGGCCCCGGCGTCTCGTCGGGGCGCGCGTTGAGCGCCCGCAGGAAGCGGGACCCGCGCGCCTGCTGCCAGTAGGCGGGCACGCAGAGCTTGCAGCCCCCGGCGGGCAAGACCGTCGTGCCGTGCTGCGTGCCCGCGATCGCGACGACGTCGCCGACCTTGGCGCGCAGGCTCGGCCAATAGGTCAGCGCGACCCGCGGCAGCAGTCCGCCCTGGCTGATCCCGAACACGGCGAGCTTGCGGCCGGCCCGCCGGTGCATCTCCCGCAGGCCGTAAACGAGGTACTGCACGGAGACCTGGATGTCGGCGGTCGTGAAGCTCGGGAAGTTGACCCAGCAGGCCGGCGCACCGTAGACGTCGAACGCGGGCTTGGCGATCCCGTACGCCTCGTCCCCGCTGACGCCGGTCCCGGTGACCAGCATCACGGGCGTGCGCGCCGCGTCGTCGACGCCTTCCGTGCACTTCAGCGCCGAGGCGAGCTTCGCCTTCGAGACGGTCAGCTTCGGGTCGGCGGCCGCGGCGGGCGCCGCCGTCGCGAGCGAGGCGAGCAGGACGGCGAGCAGCAGCGCACGTGGGGTCGGCATGGCCCAAGCATGCACAGGACCGCGGCGCGCCGCTTCAGCGCCCACCCCCCACGGCCGTCAGCTCGGCGACGTCGCGGCGGAAGACGGCGGCGGCGGTCCAGTCGGCGAGCACGCGCAGCCGGCGCGCGGCGAACGGGAGCGCCATCAGGTGGTAGCCGCGCGCCACGAGCCAGCCCGCGAGGCCGCGCAGCCGCAGCGGGCCCAGCACGGCGATGCCTCGCCCCCGGCCGAGCCCCGCCATGTGCCCGCGGGTGCGGTAGCGGTACGGCCGCGGCGTGCCGGTGAAGTTCTTCGCGAGCCGCCGTGACTGCCGGAGCGCGTGCTGGCAGGTGGGCGGGTCGACCTCGCCCGTGGCCGCGTTGGGTACGGCGGCGCAGTCCCCGAGCGCGTGCACGCGCGGCATCCCGGCGACCGCGAATGTCGCGTCGACCCGCACGCGGCCGCGCTCGTCGAGCGGCAGCCCGAGGGCGGCGGCGACGGGGTTGGCCGCCACGCCCGCGGTCCAGACGAGCGTCCCGGAGTCGATGCGGCGCCCGTCGGCCAGCGTGGCGCCGCGGGCGTCGGCGCCGGCCAGCGCGGCGCCCGTGAGGATCTCGATCCCTCGCCGGTCGAGCGTGCGCGTCGCCGAGCGGGCGAGCGACTCCGGCGTCTGGGAGAGGATCCGCGGCGACGGGTCGACGAGGACGAAGCGGGCCTCGGCGTCACGCAGGCGGCGGTGCCGGCGCAGCGCGCTCGAGACGAGCTGCTGGATCTCGGCCAGCGCCTCCACGCCGGAGAACCCGGCGCCGGCGAAGACGAACGTCAGGCGGCTCTCGGCCTGCCCGGGATCGGCGTCGGCCAACTCGATCTGGCGCAGGACGTGGTTGCGCAGCCGGATCGCGTCGGGCAGGTCCTTCAGCGCGAGGGCGTGCTCGGCAAGCCCCTCGAGGGGGGCATGCGGGTGACGGCGCCGAGCGCCACGACGAGGTCGCGGTAGGCGACGGTGAAGCGCCCGGCGTTGGACTCGACGGCGACCGTGCGCCGTTCGGGGTCGAGCGCGACCGCGCTGCCGAGCAGCAGGTCGGCGTCCGGGCACATCGTCCGCAGCGGCACCCCGACGTGGCGCGGCTCGATGCTCCCGCCCGCCGCCTCGGGCAGCAGCGGCGTGTAGAGCATGAAGTTCGTCGGGTTGACGATCGTGGCCCCGCGCCGGCCGAGCCGACGCGCGACGTACGCCCCGGCGTAGCCGCCGCCGAGGATCAGCGTGCCACCGCGGGCGACGCGGTGCGTGGTGTTCGTGGGCGAGGTGGGAGGCATACGGCGAGGCTCCCAGCCGACCGCGCACGGCTCGAGCCGCGCGAGCTGCCCGTCGGGGTCGCCGGCCCGCCCGACGCCGCGCGCGTGCTGACTCAGAAGCTCGAGGCCGACCCAGGCGCCTTCGACGTCAACGCCTACGCCGACGAGGGCGCCGCCCGCGAAGCGGTCGAGGGCCGCGAGATCTACGGCGCCTTCGTCGCCGGGACCTCCGGGGCGAAGGTCCTGACCGCGTCGGGTGCGAGCCCGGCCGCGGCCCAGTCCCTGACCCACGCCGCGGGCGAGGTCGCCGCAGGCACCGGTACGGCGCCGACCGTCGAGGACGTCGCCCCCGCACCGCGAGGCGCGGCACTCGGCTCGTCCATCCTGCCGCTCCTGATCGCGGGCAGCCTCACGGGCATCCTCAGCATCCTGCTCGCGACGGGCCTCGCGCGCCGCGCGACGCTGATCGTGGTCGGCTCGGTCCTGTCGGGCCTCGTCGCCACCGCGATCGTCCAGAGCTGGCTCGAAGTCGTCGGCGGAGACTGGGCCGCCAACGCCGCCGTGCTCTCGCTCACCGTCCTCGCGATCGCCTCGATCGTGGCGGGCCTCAAAGCCTCTTCGGCCCTGCCGGAGCCGCGTTGGGAGTCCTGACGATGATCCTCGTCGGCAATCCGTTCTCGGCCGTCGCGACGGCACCCGAGCTCCTCCCCCGCCCCGCAGGGGGCATCGGCCAGCTCCTCCCGCCCGGAGCCGGCGCCAACCTCCTCCGCTCCACGGGCTACTTCGACGGAGCCGCCGCGGGAGGCCACATCGCGGTCCTCGCCGCCTGGACGTGCTTCGGTCTCGCGCTGATCGGGCTCGCCGCCTGGCGCCTCCGCGTCGCACCCCGCCGCGAGCTCGCCATGGCAGCCTGACGCGACGACCGCCGCCCCGGCCGGCCCGCGGCCGGGCGGCGTCACGTCCTCCCGGAGCAGCGCGCGCAGCTTGCGCTCGAGCGCTCCGGGAGGACGAGCCGCGCCCCGCCATCGGAGTCCCGGTGGCTGCCCGCTACGTACGCCACCTCGTTGGTCTGCCCCGGTGGGGCGGCTACCGCCAGGCGTGGGCCATCTGCTCTTTGAAGGGCCGCGATCTTCGCCCTTCGGGTCCCCGAGAAACCGTGCCGGGCTGCCGTCGGCGCGGCGGGCGGGGCCGGCTCAACGATCGCTGCTCCGCCGGCAGCGCGCGAGACCTCCCGCCCGCGAGCTCACTCAAGGCGACCGCAAGTAAGCGGCACCCGTCAGCTGTTGCAGCCGCCGTCCCGCGCACTTTGCCAGATAATCGCTGCGACCCGCTTGATGGCGACACCCGCTCGCGGCAGTGCTCCTGCCAGGCGATAGCAGGAACGGGCGTCTTACGGGTGCGGTATGGCGCCCGAGATGACGGTGCCCGTCCCGGCGTGCGAGTCGATCGATAGGCGACCGCCGAGCGGCACGATGCGGTCGCGCATGTGTTGCAGCCCCCTACCGAATCTCGCGTTGGCGACGTTGAAGCCGGGCCCGTCGTCGGATACTTCGAATCCGACGCCGTGCGCGTCCTCGTGTAGGACGATCGCGATGTTCACCGAGGGCCCGCCGTGTTTGGACGCGTTCTGGATCGCCTCGCGGCAGCAGTAGTAGATCGCCAGTTCCAGCTCGGCGGGCTGACGAGTGAGCACGGTGCTGGTGACGGCGACAGGAAGCCCGGCAGCGCGGCCAACGTGCTGCAACGCAGCGACGAGTCCGTGGTCGGTCAAGACCGCCGGATGAATCCCGAAGGCGACTTCGCGCAACTCGTCAATCGCCTCATCAAGGTCCTCGTCCGAGCGCGCTGAGCGCACCCCGAAGACGAGCATCGCCGGAGGGCAGCTCGGCGGCGATCGCGAGCCGGATGCGCACCGCCACCAGCCGCTGTTGGAGCCCGTCGTGGAGATCGCGCTCGAGCGCCTCTCGCTGCTTGTCGCCGGCTTGCGCGACGCGCATAAGGCTCCCCACCTTTGCGAGGACGCCATTGCCGGCCCGGACGTGGTCACCCTGATCGGATACAGGCGAGCCGGGGCCCTGTGCCGGACCTGCCCGGTTTGATCGCATTTGGGGCCGACCTCCAAGAACCCCCTCTCCACCACGGCTCGCGGCCGCTGCTAGAGGGTGTTCGGCGAAGTTGCGGAGGATCACAATCGGCGCTTCCCGGACCGGATAACCCAAGCGCCCGGCCGAGCGCGCGAGAAAGCGAGGCTCCCTCTCATCCAGCACTCTACTCCCTGACCAACCGCGCTCGACAGAACGGCTCGGCACGCTCGGTGCTACCGCCTGCAGGCGAAATCGGCGACGGGCGGATCATCCCGGCCTCGCCACCGAACCTGCCCGAAGGGCTGGTCCAGCATCTCCGCCGACCCCAAGGCGGCGCGAGCGTCGAGAAGAAGCTAGAAGCGACGTTGAACCCGAGTCGATGGCGGACCGGGTTGACCGTCTAACTCGACCAGCTTAGTGCGGAAACATTGTCCAAGGAAGAGGTCATCCATGCCAGCACCCGCGTCCCACCGACCGCGAGCGAGTGTCGGTACTCGTTTCGCAAGAGCCTCCTAGCAACCGCGCACGCCGCAAGCCGCGCTGTTGCTTCGAGGCTTGCTGTTGTGATTCGGCCTGTCGGTGACGTCCGACGCGCTGGTGATGAGGTTGTCCGGCAGCGAGCTGACTCTCTTTGAGGCTGTCGGCCGGGCTAGAACCGGCGCCTCGAGGCGGCTGGGAGCTGAAGAGCCCCGGCTGTCTCGCCGTCGCCAATCAGTGATCGTGGGCGCGCGAGGTGTCGCTCACCCCTTGGTCTTCCTATGCGGTGCTCGCACCGCTGCCGGCTTCTTGGCATCCGTGTCGTGCGCTCCGAGGCTGGCGGGCGGATTCTTGCCCGCGGTGGCCACGAAGGAGACGCAGTCTCCCTGGTTGCGGAACTGCGGGAACGTCCGCCACCCGCCCTTCTTGCATTGCTTCTTGCTCGTCGGAGTCCGCACGAACTGGATGATGAACGTACGATCCGAGAACACCTGGCCCGGAGGGCCCGACGGGATGTTGATACCGACCGGATCGAGCACCTGGATCTCACCTGTCGCGTTGCAGTGCAGGTACAGCGGATCGATGCCTTCGTGGCCGCCGAAGATGACCGAGTTGGTAGCGATCACCCGCAGCTGGTCGCTGAAATCGGCGGTGAAGGCGATCGGAGGCAGTTGCGTCGCTACCTGATCAGCGTTGCGGAAGATCGTGACGCCGTTGAGCCTGAGCTCCAAGTCGTCATCGACCCCGATCGTCTTGGTCGGCGACGTCCCACCGCTGAGTGTCAGCGCGCCGGCCGGGCAGTACATCGGTGCCGCATCGGCGACCGACACCCAGCCCCCGATCGCGATGACGGAGGCGACGACAGCCGCCACGATCATGCGAGGACGAAACACATCTGCCGGGTTCATGCCAGAACCTCCGGTCTCGGTGAACGTGCACGCGCGAACCTACGTCCGCAGCCGCACCTGATGCAAGCGTCGCTACGACTCCGCACGCCGGCCGATCGGCACGAGGTCTGCGCGACACCGCCGGCCGCCGCGGCACCGACTCCCAATTCGGTCGCGCGGGAGAGCCACCGCGCGGCGTAGATCGTCATAGACCGGACAAGTTTCGCCGCACCGACTGGCGATCGCCCGTCTCCCGTCTCCCGTCCGCAGCCGGAGCTCCCAGACTGTGCTGACGAGTCGCCCCGGGCGCACCGCCCCGCCGCGGCGGCCGCCGTCAGCTAACACGGCTTGGCCGCATCCGCCGCTGATCGTGTCCTCCCGCAAAGCGATATTGCGCCGTGACGCAGGCGACTTCGCGTGCACGCGGAGGCTGTCGAATAAGTCCGCGCCGGGCCCCGCGGAAATTGCGAGCCACCCAAACGCAGTTCTAAGGCCTTCTGAGAAGCTATCGAGGCAAATCGCCCGCGGCGAAACGGGCCTCAGTCCGGCGCTGATATTATGCGACAGCCTCCGCGCAAAGCGATAGCGCTTCGGCGAAGGCGCCGGCTGCTGCGTGCAGCGCAGGCGGAAGCGAAAGGCGAGCTGGCGAAGGCGAGGACGCTCGCGTCTCCTCCGGAGCGGGCGTCAGAGGCGCCCGAGCCGAGACGCTCGCTCCTCGCGCGAAGCGGCAACGTGGTGCGCGGGTCCTATCGTCCGGCCAGCAGCAGAGCCGAGGACGGCGTGTGAGCTAGTCCCAGCGTGGCGCTCCGGCGGTCCGCCCTGCTTCCGCACGGTGTGGAGCAGGCGCGAGTCATACACACTGCGTGCACGAGGAGTTGGCCCAACGCCCGCGACGCTCTCACCCCAGGAGGTCGTCGAGGAAGGACTTCTTGCGGCGGCTGCCGTGGCCGGAGTCGCTGTGACTCTTGTGCTTGTGGCCGCGGAACTCCTCGAATATGCGCTCGGCGGTCTTGCGATCAAAGCCGGACTGGCCGCCACCGCCGGCCGGGGGACGACCGCCGCCCCCCGTGACCTCGCGCATGAACGCCTCGTCGTCTTGATCTCGGCGGTCGAAGGCCTGGGCCTCGCGCTCGAGGATCTTGTCGAGCTCACCGCGATCCAGCCAGACGCCGCGGCACGTGCGGCACGCGTCTACGCGCACGCCCGAGCGCTCCACCTCGACCAGCTGCGTCCCGTCGCGCGGGCACACTGAAGCCATGCCGAGCAGCGTAACGGACGGCGCCCGGTGCCACCGTCGACCAGCTGATGCGCGGTTGGCCCATCCCCGCCCCGCCTGGTCCGGCTGGGTGCGAGGCGCGGCCAAGTCGTAGCGCCGGCTCACGATCCAGTGCAGTGCCGGTGTCGGACGGCGTCGGGTTGGCCGCCGCGACGTAGCCGCCCGCAACGTCCTCGGCACCAGCGCAAGACGTCCGCGGGTGGCGGGGCCGCAACAACACATGAGGACGCAAGCCGGCTAAGAGCCGCGGAACTAGTAGTACTTCTCGCGCAAAGCAGCACTGCGGCGCACGCGAGCCGTGCGCGGGAGCCGTAGGCAGCGGCCGCAGTTCGACTTCGACTCACCCGAGCTCATCCGGGCCCGATCGCGTCCGACCTCAGCGCCCATGCACCGACGAGATCAGTGCGCACGCCAGGGTCGGCGACGATCTGGGCGCCACTCCATGCTCCTGCCTCGGGGTAGGCGCGGGTCGTCACGAACCGCTCGTCGTCGGCGATGGCCTCGATGAGTGACCCGTCGATGAACACGCGCACCGCGTGCGAGCCGCGTGGCTGCAGCGGTGCCGTGAGCGGCTGCGGTGTGGCGTTGCCGTCCGTGACGGTCACGCGGAAGCAGTGGCGGTCGAGATCAACGTCGATCAGCACCCTGGCGATGCCTTCGCGGTCGATCAGCCTCCATCCTCCATGACCGCGGCCCGCGAACGTCGCCGTGAGCTCAGACTGCGCTAGGAGCGCGATGGAGCCGTCGCGAGCGTCCTGGTCGAGAACGCCACGGCGAAGCCTCTGCAGCTCGGGGATCGGGTGCGTGCGCAGCCGACCATCGTCGAGGCGGACGTCGCGCGGAAGCGAGAGCGCTCCAGCATGGGGCAGCTTTGCCTGCCGGTCGGGGTCCAATCGTTCCTGCACCCACCCCCAGAGCAGCGTTCGCCCCGATTCCTCGCGGAAGAGCGCGGCGGCGTAGAAGACGTCGCCGTAGTCAAGCTTGCCCTCGAGTTCCCCGTCGAATCGACCGTCGCGAAGCGCACCCGTGAACGCCACGGAATGCAGGAGCGGTCGGTGCTCGCCGGGCGCCTGACAGCTCAAGACCAACGCCGCCGCATCGCCCTCCAACAACACTTGCGGGCACTCCCAGTGCTCACCGGCGTCGAGCGCACCGATCCAGCGCGGTGCGCTGTAGAAGACGCCCTTGTAGGTCCACCCGGTCGCGTCGGCAGAGTCATAGTGCAGGACTCGTCCGTGCCGCCCCTCGCCGGCCGTCCCGCCGCCGAGCAGCATGTGCCACCCGTCGTCGTCCTGCCAGAGGAAGGGGTCGCGGTGGTAGCCGTTGCCCAGCTGTTGAGGAGGGCCGGGCACGAGCGGGTTGCGGGCGTCGCGCTCCCAGGCCAGCAGATCTGCGGAACCCCAGGCACGGCACACCGACTCCACGCGCCCGTCGTCCTCGCCGACCACCCCCGTGTAGTAGATCGCCGGCCGCCCCTGCACGATCCGCGTACAACCCGACCAGCATCCGTCCGCGTCCGGCGCCCCCGGCTTCTGGTGACAGCGCCAACGGTTGTCGGGTCCAGGTCACCAGATCCGTCGAGGTGACGTGGCCCCAGACCGGGCGCCCCCACGACGGGGCATCCGGATTGGCCTGAAAGAACAGGTGATAGACGCCGTCGTGCCGGATCGGGCCGTTGGGATCATTGATCCAGTTGCGCTCCCCGGTCACATGAAAACGCGGCCGCCAAGCATCCGGCACGAGGTCCGCTACAAACCCGCGGCAGGCGCTCACCGGCACCACCGCGCACGGCTCCACGGAATCCACGCGGTGTGTGTGTCGTGCCAGCGCACCTCGAGCAGGCCGCCCATCCTCAGGATCTTCTCGGATCGCCCGTGCGGTCGCGGCCGGTCAGCCACTGGTGCGCCTTGTCGCGCAGAGCGACGCTTCGCCCGCTCGGCGGTCGAGCGTCGGGAACAGGCGAATGCCAAGCTCGAGGCACGTTACGGTGGGCTGGTGAGCCCGCGGCGCAAGCGTCCCAAGCCCGCCCCGCGGAACAACGAGCCCCGGTCGGCCCCCGACCGCTCATGGTCGGCGCGGCGCAGCATCCGCGAGCGGGTCCGGTCTCGGCTGGCAGGGCCGTGTAGCCAACCATGTCTGCACGAGCGTCGCACTTGGGCGCCCGATCAGATGTCGCTCTGGCCGGTAGAAGGCGGACGGTTTGGCTTGGATGCGCACTACGAGGGCTCCACCGGCGCGCAGCGCGCCGAGTACCAGGCGCAGAAGCTCGCGGAGCTCAATCCGGGCACGACGGTGCACGAGAGTGCATCGGGTCGCACGACCTTGCGGCTCGGTCCGCTCGCTCACGAGGCGGCATGGGTGGCGAGTGAAGCGTCCATCGGGCGGCCGCCGCCCCGGGCCCCGGGCGACGAGGAACTCCCGCCGCCGCGGTACCAGGTGAACGGCAGCAGCCTCCGGGGAGAGGACACGACCGTGGCGTCCCTTTGCGCGCAAAGCGACAGTGCGCCGCCTCGCCGCTCAAGCTTGCTCGGCGATGGCCCGGCTTCTGACCACCTGCTTGACTCGGTTCTCGGGGCGTGGGACGGTCGCGGGCACACTGGCTCTTCAAGGAGGTCGGACCGATGTGCCGACGGGTTCTTGCCGTGCTTGTTGCTCTCGGATGCCTTGCGCTCGCGGCCACACCAGTCGCGCAGGGACAAGCTCCAACGATCGTTACGGACATCACGTTCCCGGAAGAGGGGGAGCCGTTCGGCACATTCACCGCGTCGGATCCGCTGTGCCCGACGGGCACCTTCGTCGACCACTTCATCGGCGGCGGCGGAGCATTCAGGAGCGGCCGCGTCTTCTTCGGCGCGTCCAATATCCGCAAGGTTTTCACCTGCGACGATGGCAGCGGCACCTTCACGATCCAGTTCCATCCTCAGTTCACGCCTGCGACCTCAGCGGGCTGCGGATCATCCGGACCATTTGCCGTCATTGGCGGAACTGGCGACTACACGCGGCTACGTGGCCAGGGCGATTTCTGTGTGTTCTCTGAGGGCGGCGCTGAGGAAACCTTCACGGAAACCTTCACGGGAAGATTCAGGCTTGGGTAGAACAGGCGGCTGTGCGCTGCTCATCACGAGACGACACCGGCACGCGAAGGTCGCGTGTCGGTGCGCGTCTTCACTGCCGCTTTGAGGCTTGCTGTTGTGATTGGGGCAGTCGGTGACGCCCGACGCCGTGGAGAAGGTCCCGACCGGCGGCGAGCTGACTCCGCTTTGAGGCTGTCGGCCGGGTAAGGGCCTGACTTCCATCTGTTTTGTCGCTCGTCGCCGGTCGGGGATGTCTGGCGTGACTTCATAGCGCCTCTATGTCAATCCGGGGGCGGGGGATGTCTGGAGTTGGTCGTCGCGGAGATGGCGGTAGACGACCTTGGCGAGTTGTCGCTTGAGGCTGCGCAGTGCTTCGGCGGGGGTCTTGTGCTCGGCCTGCTTGCGCAGGTAGTGCGTGCGGCCGGGTCCGGCGTGCATGGTCTGGACGCGGGCGGCGAGGTGCAGGGCGTGGTTGAGGGAGCGGTTGCCGGCCCGGGAGAGCCGGTGTCGGCGCTGGTCGCCGCTGGAGACCTCGATCGGGGCGGTGCCGGTGTAGCTGGCGTAATGGTCGGCGTTGGCGAAGCGGGTGATGTCGCCGCTGTGGGCGAGGATCTTGGCGGCCAGGACCTCGCTGATGCCGAAGATCTCCGTGAGCGTGGTGCCGGAGGCGGCTGACGGCTTCGTGCGCAGCGGCGGCGGTTGTCGCTGAGGGCGCGGTCGATGCGCCGCAGGTCGGCGAGCAGCTGACGGGCCATCGCCTTGCGTTCGACGTCGACCGCGCCGATCGGCCTGATGGTGGCCAGCAGGCGGGAGGCTCGCTCGGCTGAGAGCTGCTCGAGGCGCGCCGCCTGGGTGCAGCTCGCGCAGCAGGCGGTGGAGCCGGTTGACTGTGCGGCGGCGCTCGGCGGTCAGCTCGTCGCGGCGGTCGGACAGCAGCCGCAGGACGGCGCTGTGATCGTCGGGCCGCGACCGGCGGGAGGTCGTTGCGGTGTCTGAGCGACGACGGCGACGCTGCGGGCGTCGATGCCGTCGCTCTTGCGCCCATGGCCGCGCTGGAGCACGCGGGCGCGGGCGGCCAGCGCCGACGGGACGTCGACGACGGCCTCGCCAGCGGCGACGAGCTGCTGTGCCAGCAACCGGCCGAGGCCTCCGGCGCCTTCGATTGCCCAGACGTCGCTGCGGCCAGCCGCGCGGCCCATGCGCTCAGCGTCGCCAATGTCGAGCTGTCGGCCGGCACGCGCAGCTCTCCGAGCAGGCCGCCGCTCTCGATCGAGCGCGACAGCGGTGTGCGAGCTCTTGTGGGGGTCGATGCCGATGGTGACCACTGGCCGGTGCTCCTCAGACGCGGACGACGCGGGACAGACACCGCGGCGGGCAACCTGAGTTCGAGCGACAGCGGTCACGCCTCTATCGAGCCACGCCAACGGCGGGCGGCGACCGCGCGGCACGCTATGAGACAGCCACGCCGAGGCGGGCAAGAAGCGTGAGAGCCAGCACCGTCACCGTCCTCGCACGCTAAGGCTGCAGACCTCAACGGCGTGAGTGCATCCAAACAAGTCAGGAGCGTGGCACCGCCCCCAGCAAGCCGTGTCCGCCGGAGGTCCACTCAATCCCAAGTGGAGGTGGACGGGGTCACTGATCGTGCTCGGCGCGGACACCCACAAGCGCTCGCACACGATCGCCGCGGTCGCGGCGGCGACCGGCGAGCTGCTGGGCGAGCAGACGGTCCCGGTCGGCGCCAAGGGCTTCGCCGCGCTGGTCGTCTGGGCGCGCAAGCTTGGCGGCGAGCGGGTTTGGGCGGCGATGCTGGCGGAGTGCTCCTATCGCGTGATTGCGATAGCGAGCCGGAGGGTTGGTTTCGCTTATGGCACGAGGGACGGCAGCGATCGCAGATGCATCGAGCGGTGGGTAACTCGGGCTGAGGCCGAGTTATCCACCGCTCGGCTTCGCGACGGGGAGTCTCGCGCGGTGCCGGCGGAGCAGCGATCGTTGAGCCGGGCCCGCCTGCCGGGGTGGCGGTTGACCGGCAGCGTTCCTCGGGACCGAAGGGCGAAGATCGCGACCTTCGAGGAGCAGATGGCCCAGGGCCTGCCGGTAGCTGCCCCCACCCAGGCCGTTCAAGGAGGGTGGCGTACGTTTCGGGCGCCCCACGAGGGTCCGATGGCGGTTCGCGGCGCGTCCTCCCGGAGCGCTCGTGCGCAAGCTCGTGCGCGCTGCTCCGGAGGACGTGACGTCGAACCGGCCGCAGCCACGCTGGCTGGCCGCCGCGACGCGCTACCCTGTCGGAGTCAGACAGCGAGGGCACCCTGAGGGCGAGACCTTCACACTGAACGTCCCCTTCCCGCGTAAGCCGCCTGATCTTCTGATGGCCGAGAGTCCACCCAAGGGTGGGCTTTCCGCGTTAAAGCGCCGGGTCAGGGCAGGATGTCGTCCAGCGTGACCGTGTAGCGCTCGTTGGTCTCCTCGATCTCGCCCTCGATGTGCAGGCGCGCGGGACCGGTCTCCGTCCACAGGTCGAGGAAGTAGGCCCAGCCCGGCTGGTCCCCGTCGTCTGACTTGGTGATCGCCTCGACCTGGTAGACCTCGCGCGGCGGCAGCACCAGCGCCTCGGGGCAGTCGTCCTCGACGCGACGGCGCATGTCCTCGATCCCGAGCCGGTCGCGCGACAGGGTGCGGAGCTCGCCGTAGTCGCCGTCCACGACGAGCTCGACGACGTCCTCCAGCGCCCGGTACATCGCGTCGGGCATCAGCTCGAGCCCGTCGGGGACCTGCTCCCCTCCGTTCAGCGCGTCGCCCGGCTTGAGGCCGAGCCGGTTGTAGAAGTAGTCCTCGCACGCCCCGCGCGCCTGGCGGCGGATGCCCTTGGACACCCCCGCGGCGCCGAGCGCGAAGATTCCCGCCTCGACCGCCTCCTCGAGCGTCCCGTGGCGGCGCGTGATCTGGGCGGTGACCGCGCGGCCGTGCTCCGTCTCGCGCGCGATCGAGGTCCCCTCCATCACCATCGAGGGCGCCTCGTGGCGGTTGTAGCCCGCGCAGGCGCGCGCGGCGGAGTGCAGGACGATCAGGTGGTCACCCATTGATCGTGCATCCTACGAACGGCATCCGGTCTCGACGAGGAGGAGCAACGGTGGGACATCTGATCGCGACGACGCAGGCCACCCTCGACGGCGTCATCGACACGGTCGGCGAGTGGGTGGACCCCGAGGGAGACCACGGCGAGTACTCCTTCGAGCGCCAGGAGAGATCCAGCGGGCTCGTGCTCGGCCGCAAGACCTTCGAGGGACTGGCGGGATACTGGCCGAGCCAGACGGGCCGCTGGGCGGACATGGTCAACGCGATGCCGAAATGGGTCGGGTCCACGACCCTCTCCGGCGACCTCGGGTGGAACGCGACGCTGCTCGAGGGCGACCTCGAAGAGTCGGTGCCGAAGGTCAAGGACGCGGTCGACGGCGACCTGTTCATGCACGGCAGCGGCGATTTCGCCTACGCCCTCGCCGAGAAGGGCCTGGTCGACGAGTACGAGATCTACCTCAACCCGCTCGTCTGGGGCCGCGGCAACGTCCACGTGCTCGGCGACCGGGGCACCATCCGGATGCAGCTGGCCGACGTCAAGCGGTTCGACTCGGGAGTCGTCCTGCTCACCTACCACCCGGCGAGCTAGGCGCTCTCGGCCTGCGCGGACGTACCGGGCTCCCGCGCGAAGCGTCCGGCCGCCTGGATCGCCTCGCCCGCCTCGGGTAGGAAGGGCCAGAAGAGCTGGAACACGTGCGCGTCGACCGAGTAGAGCTCGAGCTGCACGTCGACACCGTGGCTGCGGGCGCGCTCGACGAGGCCCTCGGCGTCGAGAAGGTGATCGTCGCCGGTCGCCGCCTGGATCAACGGCAGGCACAGGCCGCCGAGATCGGCGCCCAGCGGGCTCGCCAGCGGGTCGCTGGCGGGATGGCCCGACAGGTAGGCCGCGGCGGACTGGCGGATGGCCTCGTCACCGCGGAGCTTGAGCTCGAGATCGACCCAGGGGCACATGAGGATCGCGCCGCCGGGTTGCGGCAGCCCGCGCTGCTTCAACGTCAGCAGCGTCGAGACCGTCAGGCCGCCGCCGGACGAGTCGCCGGAGACCCGGACCTGCTCGGGCCCGACGCCGCGGTCGAGCATCCACCGGTAGGCCATCACGGCGTCCTCGATGGCCGCGGGGAACGGGTGCTCCGGGGCGAACCGGTAGTCGGGCACGAGCACCCCAGCGTCCGCCGCGAGGGCGAGCGCGCCCGCCAGCGGGCGGTATCCGAAGGCGGAGCCGACCATGTAGGCGCCGCCGTGGAGGTGTAACAGCGTCGGAGGGTCGTCCGGGCGCTGCGCGACCTGCAGCGACGTCACGCCGTTCGGGTTGACCGCGCGCACGGTCGTCTCCGGCGGCACGCTGAAGTTCGCGAGCAGCTTCTCGTGGGCGGCGCGCCGCTCCTGGATGTCGGCGTCGGCGGCCGCCGCCTGGATGAGCGGCTCCCAGAGGCGGGCGACACGCTCGACCAGCTCGTCGCCCAGCGACTGGACGGCCGCGACGGCCGCGTCGACCTCGCGGAGCACCGGGCGGACGCGGTCGAGCAGCGCCTCGCCGGCGATCGTCAGCTCGACGCGATGCGTCGAGCGGCGCAGCAGCTCGAGGCCCAGCAACTGCTCCAGCGCGCGGATCTGCCGGCTCAACGCGGGCTGCGTGATGTACAGCCGCTTCGCGGCGCGCCGAGCCAGGAGATGCTGATCGCGACACGCTTCCTGCAGGGCGTGGGAGGTGCGCTGACCTCCGCGGTCATCCTCGGGATGAGGGTGACGATGTTCCCGGAACCGCGGGAACAGGCCAGGGCGATCGGCGCTTACACGTTCGTGGCCGTGGCCGGGGGCACGATCGGCCTCCTCGTGGGCGGCGCGCTCACCGAGGCGATCAACTGGCATTGGATCTTCTTCGTCAATCTCCCGGTGGGCGTGGCGACGGCACTGGCCGCACGGCGGTTCGTGGAGCACCTCGAGGGCATCGGAGCGCGGCACGGCGCCGACGTCCCAGGTGCCCTACTGCTCACCGGCGGGCTCATGCTGTTCGTCTACTCGATCCTCGAGGTCGAGCAGCAGGGCTGGGGCTCGACGCAGACCCTGGCCATGGGCGGCACCGCGATCTCCCTGATGACGCCGTTCAGGCGGCGAGCGGAAGAGCCATCCCCTCCTGTCCGACCTCGGACCGCACGACTGGCGCCCCCGGCACGACCCGGAGCAGCTCGCCGCGGTGCTCGATGAGCAGTCCCGTGCCGGAGCGCAGCGTGTAGGTGGTGGCGCCCGGGGTCATGTCGACCTCGAGCCGCTGGCCGCGGACCTCGACCCGGAAGCGCAGCCGGTCCCAGCCGGCCGGCAGCTTCGGGTCGAAGCGGACCTCGCCGTCGAAGTCGCGCAGGCCGCCGAAGCCCGCCACGAGCGCGAGCCAGGTGCCGCCGCAAGAGGCGATGTGGAGGCCGTCGGCGGAGTTGCCGTGGCTGTCGAGCAGGTCGACCGAGCAGCCGTCGAGGAAGTAGCTCAGCGCGGCGTCCGGGTGGCCGGCGGCGGAGGCGACGATGCTCTGGACGCACGCGGAGAGCGTCGAGTCGCCCGTGGTCAGCGGGTCGTAGTACTCGAACGTGCGCCGGATCTCCTCCGTGCTGAACGAGCGGTCGAGCAGGTACGTGGCCAGCACGACGTCGGTCTGCTTGATCACCTGGTGGCGGTAGAGCTCGAGCGGGTGGTGGTGCAGCAGGAGCGGGTAGCGCTCCGGCGGCGTGCCGTCGAGGTCCCAGCGCGGGCGGTCGAGGAAGTGCTCGTCCTGGAGGACGATGCCGAGCTCCTCGTGGCGCGGCACGTACATGTGCTCGGCCGCCGTTCGCCAGCCGGCGACCTCGTCGTCCGTCACGCCAGTGCGCCGCACCAGGGCGGCGTACGCGTCGCAGTCCTGGCCGGCGAGCCAGTCGACGACGCGGGCGGCGCCCTCGAGGTTCTCGCGCGCCATCAGGTTCGTGTAGGCGTTGTTGTCGACGACGGTCGTGTACTCGTCGGGGCCGGTGACGCCCGTCAGGCAGAAGCGGCCGCCGCGGCGCTCGGAGAAGAAGCCGAGCTCCATCCAGAAGCGCGCCGTCTCGATCAGGACGTCGGCGCCGCAGCGAAGGACGAAGTCGAGGTCGCCGGTGACCCACAGGTAGTGGCGCATGCCGTAGGCGGCCGCGGGAGCATGCGTGAGCAGCTCGGAGGAGAGCTCGATCTCGGCCCCGTCGGGGGCGTGGAGCTCGTAGCGCATCGCGGCCAGGTGCGGGTCGGCGAGCGACGCGAGCCGCCTCGAGCGCACGATGACCCGCCGCCCGCGCCGCGTGAGGAACTCGACCTCGCGCGTGAGCACGCCGCGGCGCATGTCCAGCGCCCGCTCGTGGCGGACGAGCGGCGTGTGGGCGAGGTCGAACGGGCTCGCCGTCGGCGGTCAGGCGGATGATCGAGCCGTCGGGGCACGGGACGATGGTCTGGCCCGTGCGCGCCAGCCCGAACGCGTCCTCGGGGTAGACGATCGGCCACGTCTCGTGGAAGCCGTTGACGATCGTGCCCGGGTCGTCGGCCGGGAAGCCCTCCTCGGGCGTGCCGCGCAGGCCGAGGTAGCCGTTGCCGACCGCGAGCACGGACTCGAGCGACGCCCGTCGCCACGGGGAGTCGCCGCGCTCGACGATCCGCCACTCGCCCTCCCCCATGGCCTCGCCGAGCGCCCGGCGCGAGCGCGCGGGGGCCGGCGTGCTGGATCCGGCGGCTCATGACGCGCCCCGGATCAGCGCCGCGCAGGCCTCGGGCTCGTCGGCGAACGGCGCGTGCCCGGCCGGCAGCACGTCGACGCGGGCGTCGGGCATCAGCGCGGCCGCCCGGCGGCCGATCTCGGGGCTGCCGTAGACGTCGTCGTCGCCGAGGATGAAGCGGACCGGCAGGTCGATCGAGCGCAGCTCGTCGTCGCTGAAGAGGTTCTCCGGGCGGGGCCGGCCCGACTGCATCGCGAGGTTGAGGTGCGACGTCATGGCGAGCCGCCAGCCGGGCATCGCCATCGTCGCCCGCATCAGCTCGAAGTAGGTGTCCGGCAGCAGCGCGACCGCCCGCCGGCCCATCGCCTTCGACGAGGCGCGGCGCGTGGCCTTGGCGGTCTTCGGCGGCGGGCGCGCGGCTGACGAGCGCGCGGACGCCGGGCGTGGTCATCGCGCGGAAGTACGGGTCGCCGCGCATGCCCTTCAGCGAGACGGCGGGGATCCCGAGGGCGACGACGGAGCGGACCCGCTGCGGCTGCTCGAGCGCCATGCACAGCGCCCACATCGCACCCAGCGACGTGCCGACGAGGGTGGCGCTCTCCAGCTCCAGCGCGTCGAGCATCGAGCCGACCTGGGCGACGGCGTGCCGGCGCAGCGAGCGGCCCGTGTAGTCGTGCGGGTCGCTGAGCCCGAAGCCCGGCAGGTCGAAGGCGTGGACGCGGCGGTCCTGCAGGTGCGGCAGCATCGGCGCCCACGTGGCGGCGGACATGCCGCTGCCGTGCAGCAGCACGAGCGGCTCGCCGGCGCCGGTCTCGAGGACGCGCGCGCACAGTGCGGGATCGGCGAGCAGGAGCCGGCGGCTGCGCGCCGTGACGCCGTACTCGGCGAGCAGGTCGCGCTCCGCCTGCTCGAAATCGTGCGCGGCGGCCGCGCCGGTGGATCCGGTGGAGGGGAGGGAGGTGGCGGTCATGGGTCGAGCGTGCCGATGCGGCGAGGCCCTGACATCGGGAGGCCACCCTGAACCGGGCGAAGATCAGGGTCCGGTTCAGGGAGGCCCCCTGATGGCACGCGGGCGCCTTTGGCACAGACTGCGGTCATGGCTCGTTTCGTCCTCCACCACCGCCACGAGGCCGGCGAATGCGGCGTTGTGTTCGCCTCCTTCCGCGGGCACGAGAGCAGCCTGCGGCACCAGGAGGCGCTCGCCACCTGCGCGTTCGGCGGCCACGCGATCTTCTGGTCGGTCGAGGCGGCGGACGAGTCCCAAGCGCTCGGCCTGCTGCCCTATTTCGTCGCCGAGCGCGCGACCGCCATCCGGGTGAGTGAGGTGCGCATCCCATGAGGACCTGGGACCTGATCTACGACGCGCTGTGAGCGCGCACGTGGGGTCACAAGGGGCCGGGCCGGCGATGGCCCGGCCCTTCCACGTTCAGGGCTCTCGAGCTCGGCGATCGGACGGCTCGTCGACGCGGCGCTTGCCCTGTGGTAGCGCTCCGGGGATACTGGGCGCAGCGTCCGCCAAGGAGAGGCCCGTGCCACCGCTCGTCAACGTCTCAGCCGTCATCACCTGTTGCCACGCGGGGCCCGTGGTGCTCATGCCCAAGCAGACCAAGGTCATGGTCGGCGGCTCCCCCGCCCTCTGCGCGGGCGACATCTCGGCGAACCCGACGACGTGCCCGGTACCGCCCTCTCCGGCCTCCAAGCCCTGCACGACGGCGACCGTACTGCCGGTCCCCGGCGCCTCGATCTCGACCAAGGTGATGATCAGCGGCAAGCCGGCCATGCTCGGCAACCCGTCCGTCCCCGGCATCACCGACGGCGCGCCGGTCCCCTGCCCGACCCTGATGGTGACCTTCCCGGGCCAGGTCCAGGTGATCGCGTCGGGCTGAGCGCCCGCGCTCAGGGTCAGCGACGTAGGAGCGGCCGGGCGGCCGACGCCACGCTCAGCTCCCGAGCGCGGCGTCGCGCCCGGGGTGGATCGTGAACACGCGGTCCAGGCCCGTGATCTCCAGCGGCTTGAGCACGTCCTTACTCGTACACACGAGCTCCAGCTCGGCGCCGCGCGTGCGGGCGCGCTTGAGGCCGCCGACGAGGATGCCGAGGCCGGCGGAGTCGAGGAAGTCGACGGCCTCGAGGTCGACCACGATCCGCGCGCCCTCGTCGATGACCTTCACGAGGCACTCGCGCAGGTCCGGCGCCGTGGCGATGTCGAGATCGCCGCGCAGGACGACGAGCGTCGCGTCACCGCGCTCCACGTCGATGTTCAGGTCGGTCACGCCGTCCTCCGGAAGACCGCGATGCTGCGGGACTCGATCGTGGCCGGCTCGCCGGTGGCCGGCGTGTCGCCCTCGTTGAACGCGTCCGCGGTGTCCAGCACGCGCAGCCAGCGGCGGCCGCTGTCGGGCATGCAGAACTCCAGCGGCTCGAAGTGGGCGTTGAAGACGAGCAGGAACGTCTCGCCCGTGATCCGCTCGCCGCGGGCGTCGGTCTCCGTGATGGCCTCGCCGTCGAGCGTGACGCCGACGGCCTTGCCGAAGCCGGCGCTCCAGTCCTCGCCGGTCATCTGCCCGCCGTCGGGGCGGTACCAGCCCATCTCGTCCGCGGTGGAGAAGCGCCGGCGCCGGAACACGGGGTGGCGCTTGCGGAAGTCGATCACGCGCTGGGTGAAGGCCAGCAGCTCGCCATCGATGTTCTCCCAGTCGAACCAGGAGATCTCGTTGTCCTGGCAGTACGCGTTGTTGTTGCCGCCCTGCGTGCGGGCCATCTCGTCGCCGCCGAGCAGCATCGGGATGCCCTGGGAGAGCATCAGCGTGGCGATGAAGTTGCGTCGCTGGCGGCTGCGCAGCTCGTTGATCCCGGGATCGTCGGTCGGCCCCTCGGCGCCGCAGTTCCAGGAGGAGTTGTGCGACTCGCCGTCCGCCCCGCCCTCGCCATTGGCGTCGTTGTGCTTCTCGTTGTAGGCCGTGAGGTCGGCGAGCGTGAAGCCGTCGTGGGCGGTCACGAAGTTGATCGACGCGTTCGGGTGGCGCCCGTCGTCCTGGTAGAGGTCGCTGGAGCCCGCGATCCGCGAGGCGAACTCGCCCAGGGTCTGGTCCTCGCCGCGCCAGTAGTCGCGGATCGTGTCGCGGTACTTGCCGTTCCACTCCGACCACAGCGGCGGGAAGTTGCCCACCTGGTAGCCGCCCTCGCCGATGTCCCACGGCTCGGCGATCAGCTTGACCCGGCTCACCACGGGGTCCTGCTGGATGAGGTCGAAGAACGCCGACAGCCGGTCGACCTCGTGGAACTGGCGGGCGAGCGCGGAGGCGAGGTCGAAGCGGAAGCCGTCGACGTGCATCTCCGTGACCCAGTAGCGCAGCGAGTCCATGATCAGCTGCAGGACGTACGGGTCGCGGGGGTTGAGGCTGTTCCCCGTGCCGGTCGTGTCGTAGTAGAAGCGCCGGTCGTCGTCGACGAGCCGGTAGTAGGCCGGGTTGTCCAGGCCCTTGAAGGACAGCGTCGGGCCGAGGTGGTTGCCCTCGGCGGTGTGGTTGTAGACGACGTCGAGGATCACCTCGAGCCCGGCGGCGTGCATCGCCTTGACCATCTGCTTGAACTCCTGCACCTGGCCGCCCGCCTGCCCGGAGGCGCTGTAGCCGTTGTGCGGGGCCAGGAACCCGATCGAGTTGTAGCCCCAGTAGTTGCGCAGCCCGCGCTCGATCAGGTGGGAGTCCTGGACGAACTGGTGCACCGGCAGCAGCTCGACGGCCGTGACGCCCAGGGCCTGGAGGTACTCCAGCGCCGCCGGGTGCGCGAGCCCGGCGTAGGTGCCCCGCAGCTCCTCGGGGATGCCGGGATGGCGCTGCGTGAAGCCCTTCACGTGGACCTCGTAGACCATGGTCTCGTTCCACGGCGTGCGCGGCGGCCGGTCCTGGGCCCAGTCGAAGTACGGGCTCGTCACCACGCCCTTGGGCATGTACGGGCCCGAGTCGAGCTCGTTGAGCGGGCCGTCCGGGTCGTCGAAGCGGTAGGTGAACATCGCCTCGTTCCAGTCCACCTCGCCCTCGACCGCGGTCGCGTACGGGTCGAGCAGCAGCTTTGAGGGATGGCAGCGCAGGCCCGCCGAAGGCTCGTAGGGCCCGTGCACGCGGAACCCGTAGCGCTGGCCGGGGCCCACGGTGGGCGCATAGCCGTGCCAGACCTGCGCGGAGCGCTCGGGGAGGGCGACGCGCGTCTCAGAGCCGTCGGGCTCGAACAGGCAGAGCTCGACGGCCTCGGCCACGCCCGAGAACACGGCGAAGTTCGTGCCGGTGCCGTCGTAGGTCGCGCCGAGCGGGAAGGGGGATCCGGGCCAGAGTCGCACGACGGCGGGCATACCCAATGCCCACGACGCGAACCGCGATCGTCAGCGCGCGAGGTAGCCGCCGTCGATCACGAGCTCCGTCCCGGTGACGAAGCTCGCGTCGTCGCTCGCGAGGTAGGCGACGGCGCCCGAGATCTCGCTGACGTGCGCCCGCCGGCCCAGCGGCGTGAGCGGCACGACGCCGCCCTCGGGCTCGTTCTCGTTCATGGGGGTCGAGACGCCGCCGGGGCAGATCGCGTTGACGCGGATGCCGTCGGCGGCGTGCTCGAGCGCCGCGGTCTTGGTCATGGCGACGATGGCCGCCTTGCTCGCGGTGTAGGCGACGTAGCCCTCCGAGCCCGTGACGCCGAAGATGCTGGCGACGTTGACGATCGAGCCGCCGCCGGCCGCCCGCATCGCCGGTATCGCGGCCTGCATGCCGAGCAGCGTCCCCGTGGCGTTGACCGCCAGCAGCTCGTTCCAGGCCGCCAGCGTCTCCTCGAGCAGCGGGGCGACGTGGATGATCCCCGCGTTGTTGACGAGCACGTCGAGGCGCTCGCAGCCCGCCACGAGCGCCTTCCAGCCGTCCGGGTCGGTGACGTCGAGGTGCCGGTAGGCGACGTCCAGCCCCTCGGCGCGAAGGCGGGCGGCCGTCTCCTCGCCCGCCGCGTCGAGGACGTCGACGCCGACGACGCTCGCGCCCTCGCGGGCGAGCCGCTCGGCGTGGGAGGCGCCCTGGCCGCGGGCCGCGCCCGTGACGATCGCGACGCGACCCTCCAGGCGGCCCGTCACGACGTGACCGGCTCGGGCGCCGGGCGGGGCGGGGCGACGGCGCGCGAGCGGCGCAGGACGCGGTCGACGCGGCGGTGCGCGCGGTCCATGTCGCGCTGCCACTCGTGCCGGGGGACGTCGATCCGGGCCTCGGGCCGCGACCGGTCGACGGGCAGGGCCAGGCCCCGCTCCCGGGCGGCGAAGAACTTGGCCACGAGCCGCGTCTGGGCCGAGTAGACGGGGAGCTGCGGGCCGCGCGGCGCGGCGAGGCCGACGAAGTACAGCCGCTCGAGCCCGACGGGCAGCGTCATCCCCGCCACGCGCAGCGGCACGCCGCCCGCCCAGCGCAGCGGCGCCGCGTCCAGGAACGGGAGCGTGACCTTGAAGCCCGTCGCGTAGAGGATCGTGTCGAACTCGCGCGCGGTGCCGTCCGTGAAGTGGACCTCCCGCCCGTCGAGGCGCTCGATGCCCGGCGCGACGTGGACGCGACCGTGGTGGATGAAGTGCAGCAGCTGCCCGTTGACGACCGGGCGGTTGCGGTGGAGGTTGCGCGTGAGCGGCGCGGGCAGCCCGTAGCGCTCGGGCCTGCCGAGGGCGACGTCGATCAGCGCGCGGGTCACGCGCTCCTGCGCGCGCACGGGCAGGCGCGCGAGCAGCGGCAGCTCCGAGCGCGGGCGGCCGTAGAGCGTCTTGGGCTGGAACACGAGCCCGTTGCGCACGGAGACATGGACGTCGCGGCCGGCCTGGGCGGCGTCCACCGCGAGGTCGCAGCCGGAGTTGCCCGCGCCGACGACGAGCACGCGCTCGCCCTCGATGTCATCCGTGTTGCGGTAGCGGCCCGAGTGCAGCACGCGGCCCGTGAACTCGCCGGGATACGCCGGGACGAACGGGTCCCACAGGTGCCCGTTGGCGACGATCACGCCGTCGTAGCCGCGGCGCTCGCCGTCGGAGGTGGCGACCTCCCAGCCGTCGCGCCCGTCCGCGCCGAGCGGGCGCGCCTCCGTCACCGCGGTGCCGAAGCGGATCCGCGAGCCGAGGCCGTGGCGCGCGGCGAACCCCAGGATGTAGTCGCGCATCTGGTCGCGGCTCGGGAAGAGCGGATACTCGCGCGGCATCGGATGCCCCTCGAAGCCCGACGAGTCGCGCGGCGTGATCAGGTGCAGGCAGTCGTAATCGGTGTGCCAGTGGCCGCCGACGCGGTCGCCTTCTCGAAGCAGTCGACGGAGAATCCTTCGTCGGCCAGCACTTGCAGCGCCCAGGCCGGCGGCGCCGGCGCCGATCACGCAGTAGTTACCCCTGGTCATGCGGCGGAGTATCGGGTGCTCGCGCTCGCGTGCGAGAGCTGATTGACTGCGCTGCCGTAGGAAACGCCTACGCCATGACGCTCCAGCAGCTGACCTACTTCCTCGCCGCCGCCCAGCACGGCTCCTTCACCGCCGCGGCCGACGTGCTGCGCTCGCCCGCCCGAGCGTCTCCGAGCAGATCGCCGGCCTCGAGGCCGAGCTCGGCGTCGCCTGTTCGTGCGCGCCGGCCGCCGCCTGGAGCTCACGGACGCCGGCCGCCTGCTCCGCCCGAGGCCGAGCGCACGCTCGCCGCCGCGGCCGAGGCCTCCGACGCGGTGCGGCGGGCGCGGACGCTGGCCGGCGGCACGGCCTCGCTGGGCACGTTCAGCACCGCCGAGCACCTGCTGCTGCCCGGCCTCGTCGAGGACTTCGCGCAGCGCCATCCGGAGGTCGCCGTCCGGATGGTCGGGCAGAACTCGAGCGAGCTGGCGGACGCCGTCCGCGCCGGGCGACTGGAGGCCGGGCTCGTCGCGCTCCCGATCGACGCCGACGGGCTCGAGGTCGGCCCCGCGGTGGCGCAGTTCGAGGTCGTCTACGCCAGCGCGCGACCCGGCGGGCTCGACGGCGCCGTGACCGTCGAGCAGCTCGCCGCGGCCGTGCTCGTGCTCCCCGAGGCCCGCTGGGGCGACGAGGACCCCACCCGCCGCCAGCTCGCCGAGCGCGCCCAGCGGGCGGGGATCGCGATCCGGCCGCGGATCGAGGTGCAGCACGCCCACGCCGCCCTGGAGCTCGCGGCCCGCGGCCTCGGCGACACGCTCGTCACGCGCGCCCTGCTCGAGGGCCTCGGCTACGCCGGCCGGCTCGCGAGCGTGCCGCTCGACCCGCCGCTGCACGAGGCATTCGCCTTCATCAGCCGGCGCAACGCGCGGCTCTCTCCCGCCACCCGTGCCCTGATGGCGCTCGCGGAGCACCACCTCGCGCGGCGCTCCGGTTCGTGAGCGCGTGTCACATCCGCGGCTCCGGCGGTGCTCTACGGATAATGGACGTCATCGAGCACGGTGGGAGCGCAGCGACCGCCGCCCGGCCTGAGGCCGGCGCGGCGGTGTCGACGGCTCCGAGGCGACGGCCCGTCCGGGCCGACCTCGAGGAGGTCTTCCGCACCGCCTACCCGCGGGTCGTCGCCGTCGCCGCCCGCGTGCTCGGCTCCCGCGACGAGGCCGAGGACGTGGCCCAGGAGGTGTTCCTGGCGTTCGGGCGCTCCTCGGTGCCGGCCGGCGAGGCGCTCGGGCTGGCTGTCCGTCGCCGCGGCGCACACCGCGCTGAACCACCTGCGCTCCGGCCGTCGCCGCGCCTCCCGTGAGGAGGCCGCCGGCGACGGCGACGCCGTCTCCCCGGACGTCGCCGACGCGGTCGTGACCCTCGACGAGCGCCGCCGCGTGCGGGCGGCGCTGGCGCGGCTGCCCCGCAGGCAGGCCGTCGCCCTCGTCCTGCGGCACAGCGGCCTCAGCTACGCCGAGGTCGCCGCCGCTCTCGATCTCTCCCCCGGCAGCGTCGGCACCACCGTGCGGCGCGCCGAGTCCGCCCTACGCAAGGAGTTGAACCGTCATGCGCCATCCGACTGACGGCACGCTGCGCCGGCTCCTGGACGAGCCGGCCGGCGTCGCCGACGCCGACCGCGAGCACGTCGCCGGCTGCCCGGTGTGCCTGTCCGGGCTCGCGGCCGCCCGGGAGGACGCTGCGGCCGCCGGCGCGGCGCTGGACGTCGAGCTCGCCGTCGGACGTGGACGCGGCCTGGCAGCGGCTGTCGCAGCGCGCTCGCCGCCGACGGACGCGGCCGCGCGCCGGCGGCGGCTCGCCCCGGCCGCCGCTGGCGCGCCGGCGCTGCGCAGCCCGCGCGTCGCCGCGCTCGCCGTCGTCGCCGCTGCTGGCCGGGGCCGGCGCCGCGGCCGCCGCGGACTGGCTGCAGATCTTCCGCGACCGAGCGGATCGCACCCGTCGCGGTCACCCAGGCCGACCTCCTCAAGCTGCCCGACCTCTCCGCCTACGGCGACGCTCGAGGTGACCGAGGAGGCCGACGTCCGCGAGGTCGCCGACGCCGCCGCCGCGGAGGAGGCGACCGGGCTCTCCGTCCCGCGGGTGGGCGAGCTGCCCCGCGGCGTGACGGGCGAGCCCGACGCTCCAGGTCGGCGGCCAGGTGAGCGGCGGTGTTCACGTTCTCGGCCGAGCAGGCCGCGCGGGTCGCCGCGCGACAGCGGCGAGGCGCTGCCGCCGCCGCCCGCCGGGCCTCGACGGCAGCCGGTTCCGGCTGGCCGCCGGCCCGGGGCTCGCCGCGGTCTGGTCGGAGGCGCCGCGGCGTGCCGGCCCTGGTCGTGGCCCGCGCGGTCGCGCCCACCGCGGACTCCTCGGGCATCCCGTTCGAGACGGCCCGCGACTACCTGCTGTCCCTGCCGGGGCTCCCCGACGACGTCGCCGTCGCAGCTGCGCGGCTTCTCCGGCGACGGCACGACGCTGCCGCTGCCCGTGCCCGACCGAGCGAGGTCGAGAGCGTCCGCGGCCGACGTCGGCGGGGCGCCGGCCACGGTGCTCACCGTCGCGGGACGGCACGCATGGCGGGCGTGGTCTGGGTGGAGCGACGGCGTCGTCACCGCGGTGGCCGGCTCGCTGAGCGACGACGAGGTGCTGTCCGTGGCCCGCGGGCTGCGGTGGGACCCGTGATCGCCGAGCCCGCACTCGACGCGCCGAGCGGCTGCTCGCCGACCTGCCGCCCTCGCCGGCGGTGTGGTGCTCGGGCCTGCGCAAGCGCTACGGGCGGCAGACCGCGGTCGACGGCGTGTCCTTCACCGTCGGCCGCGGCGAGGTGGTGGGCCTGCTCGGGCCGAACGGCGCCGGCAAGACCAGCGTCATCAAGATCCTGCTCGGCCTCGTGCGCGCCCGACGCCGGCGAGGTGCTGCTGCTCGGGCGGCCGGCGCGGGACCCGGCGCGCGGGCCCGCGTCGGCTACCTGCCGGAGCTCTTCCGCTACCAGCCGTGGCTCACCGCCGCCGAGGTGCTGGCGCCTGCACGTCCGGCTCGCCGGGCGTCGCCGTGCCGGCCGAGGAGCGGCGCGAGTGCCTGGCCGTCGTCGGCCTCGCCGACCGCGCCGGCGACCGCGTGGGCGGCTTCTCCAAGGGCATGCAGCAGCGCCTCGGGCTGGCCGTCGCGCTGCGTGGCCCGGCCCGGAGCTCGTCGTCCTCGACGAGCCGACGAGCGCGCTGGACCCGCTCGGCCGCGCCGACGTCCGCGACCTGCTGCTCTCGCTCAGCGAGCGCGGGGTCGCCGTCCTGCTCAACTCGCACCTGATCGGCGAGGTCGAGCGGGTCTGCGACCGCGTCGTCATCCTCGACAAGGGCCGGGTCGCCGCCTCCGGCACGCTCGCCGAGCTGCTCGGCCGGCGCGAGCTGCGGCTGCGGCTCGACGGGCGTGGACCGGCGGACGCGGAGGCACGGCTGGCCGCCGCCGGGCCGCTCACCCGCAACGGCGACTGGTTCACCGTCGCGCTGCCCGCCGACGAGGACGCCGCCACGGTGCCGGACCTCGTGGCCGACCTCGTCGCCCTCGGGGTGCGCGTGCACGCGGTCGAGCCCGGGCGGATCAGCCTCGAGGAGCGGCTGCTCGACATCCTCCGCGCCGGATCGACGAGCCGAGTGACCGCGATGACCGCTCCGGACCGTCCTCACCTTCGCCGCCCTCACGCTCCAGGAGGCCGCGCGCCGGCGCGTGCTGCGCGCGCTCGCCGGGCTGACGATCGTGCTGCTGGCGCTCAGCGCCTGGGGGTTCTCCCAGCATCGAGGCGGAGTTCGGCGAGGCGCTCACCAGCGGCGAGGCGCGGCTGGCGGCCTCCACGGTGCTCAACCTCGTGATGTTCGGCCTGAGCCTGATCGCCGCGCTCGGCACGGCGTTCCTCGCCGGGCCCACCCTCGCCGGCGAGATCGAGTCGGGGATGGCGCTGTCGGTGCTGGCGCGGCCGGTCCGCCGCTCGGCGGTGCTGGTCGGCAAGTGGCTGGGGCTCGTGGCCTTCGGCAGCGGCTTCGTGGTCGTGGCCGGGCTCGCCCAGTTCCTCGTCGTCCGGGCCACCGTCGGCTACTGGCCGCCGCGACGCCGGTCGGCGGGCTGGCGCTGCTCGCGGCGCAGACGACGGTGCTGCTCACCCTGGGCCTGCTGCTCTCCACCGTCATCTCGCCGATGGCGTCGGGCATCGTGGCGGTCGGCCTGTTCGGCGCCACCTGGATCGCGGGCGTGGTCGGCGGCGGTCGGCGAGGCCCTCGGCAACGAGGGCGTGGCCCGGGTCGGCACCGTCTCCCGGATGCTGCTGCCGACCGACGGCCTGTGGCGCGGCGCCATGCACGCCTTCCAGGACCCCGGCCTGCTGGCGCAGTTCGGCGACGAGTTCGAGGGCCCACCCGTTCCTGAGCCTGTCGCCGCTCACGGTCACCTACCTCGCCTGGGCCGCGCTCTGGATCGCCCTGGTGCTCGGGCTCGCGGGCATGGCCTTCCTGCGCCGCGACCTGTGAGCGCAGCTCAGCTCGCGACGCGCCGCTTGACGCGGTCGAACACGGCCGAGGGCAGGATCGGCTCGAGCAGCGTGAGCGAGCGCGCGCCGCGGCCGACGAGGTAGCGGTCGTCGGGGCCGGAGGCCGTCAGCGCCTTCTCGATCGTCTCGGCGACCTCGCCCGGGTCCTCGCCGTCCTCGTCGGCGGAGGCGAGCGTCTCGTCGAAGCCCTCCAGCGCCTCGCCGTAGACCTCGCGCTGCTCCGGGGTCAGGGCGGCGCGGACGGCCGACAGCTGCTCGCGGCCCTTGCCCCAGATCTCCGTCGCCATCGTGGCGGGCTCGACCACGGACACGCTCACGCCCAGCGGCCGCATCTCGGAGCGCAGCGACTCGGCGAGCCCCTCGATCCCGAACTTCGACGCGTGGTAGGCCGACGCGTACGGGAACGCCACGCGCCCGCCGAGCGAGCCGACGAACACGATCCGCCCGCGCGCGTGGCGGATCAGGGGCAGGAACGCCTTGGTGACAGCGAAGGCGCCGATCAGGTTGGTCTCGATCAGCTCGCGGAAGTCCTCGACCGGGATCGTCTCCACCGCACCCGCCACCGGGATGCCCGCGTTGTTGACGAGCGCGTCGAGCCGCCCCCCGGTCTGCCCGCGCACGTGCTCCAGCGCGCCCGCGATCGAGTCCGCCGAGGTCACGTCGAGCTCGACGACCTCGACGCCTTCGAGCCGCGCGGACGCCGGCTCGCGCACGCCGGCGAACACGCGCAAGCCCGCCTCGGCCAGCCGCGTCGCGGTGCTGTGGCCGATGCCGGTGGACGCTCCGGTGATCAGGACGCTCGAGGTGTCTGCGCTCATCCACAGCGGCTACCCCGGGCCCGCCGCCCGGAAGCCGCGCCAGTGCGCCAGCTGCGCTCGTCAGCGCAGGGAGCGGAAGGCGGCCCGTATCTCGTCGGAGAAGAGCTGCGGCTCCTCCCAGGCGGCGAAGTGCCCGCCCCGGTCGGCCTCGTTGAAGTAGGCGACGTCGGGGTAGGCGTTCTCGACCCAGCTGCGCGGGGTCCGCCAGATCTCGCCCGGGAAGGTGGTGAAGCTGACGGGCAGCGAGACCTCGGGGGGAGCGTGGCCGGAGGCGAGTGCCTGCGCCAGGAACTTTCCGTCCTCCCAGTACGACCGGGCCGCCGAGGCGCCGGTGCCCGTCAGCCAGTACAGCGTGATGTTGTCCAGGATTGTGTCCCGGGTGAGATTGCCCACGGGCGCGCCGTCGACGAACGCGCGGGAGATCTTGTAGTAGCTGTCCGTGTCGTGATCGAGCAGCCAGGCCGCCATCGCGACGGGTGAGTCCAGCAGGGCGTAGCCGATCGTCTGCGGCCGCGTGGCCATCTCCAGGAAGTAGCCGAAGCCGCTTTCCCTGAAGGTGGCGAACTGGGCCGCCGCTGCGCGTTCCTCCTCGGTCTCCGCCGGCTGGGGGGCGGCCAGCACCGTGACGAGCAGGTTCATGTGGATGCCGAGCAGCCCGTCGGGCGCCTGCCGTCCCATGAAGTCGGTGACGAGGGCGCCGACGTCGCCGCCCTGCGCGACGTAGCGCGTGTAGCCGAGGCGCTGCATGAGCTTCGCCCAGACCTGCGCGACGCGGCCGGCGGTCCAGTCGAGGTCGGCGGGCTCGCCGGAGAAGCCGTAGCCGGGCAGGGACGGCAGCACGAGGTGGAACGCATCCTCCGCCCGCCCGCCATGGGCGGTCGGGTCCGTCAGCGGGCCGATGGTCTCCAGCAGCTCGACGACCGAGCCGGGCCAGCCGTGCGTCATGATCAACGGCACCGCGTCCGCGTGCGGCGACTCGACGTGGATGAAGTGGACCTCCACCCCGTCGATCTCCGTCGTGAACTGCGGCAGCGCGTTCAGTCTCGCCTCGCAGCGGCGCCAGTCGTACTCGGTCGTCCAGTAGCGGGCGAGCGCCTGCATGGTCGCCAGCTGCACGCCCTGGGAGCGGTCGGCCACGAGCTCCCTGGAAGGCCAGCGCGTCGCCTCGATCCGGCGTCGCAGATCGGCGAGGTCCGCTTCGGGGACCTCGACCTGGAAGGGACGGACGTCAGTGCCCACGCCGGTGTGGAGGATGGTCATGTGATCTCCTTTCGAGAGCTGTCGCCGAGCAGCCGCGCGGCTACCCGAACGTGAACGAGTAGGCCTCGGCGCCAGGCTCGAGGAACGTCATCTGCAGCGTCCGGTCGGCGACGGCGCCGTCCTGGCGGACGAGCTGGTACATGCGGGCCTCGCGGAGCACGCCGTTGCCGTCGTCGTCGACGTCCACGCCGTGCGACGCCCCGGGAGGCTCGCCGTCGAGGAGCAGGCGGAAGGGGATCGGACCGGGCGCCCCGCCGGCCAGCACGACGTGCGCGTCGCGCGCGTGGAACCGGAAGGCGATGCTTCCTCCCGCCTTCTCGAGCACGACGTTCTCGGCCCCGATGGCCCACTCGCCCGCCAGGGCCCAGTGGTTGACCTTCAGGCGCTCGTCCCCCGCGCTACGGCGCCCGCCGCGCGCGGTGCCCAGGTACGTCTCGGGAGTCCCCAGGTGGTCCCAATCGGCGGCGGCCTCCACGCCGCTCCCCTCGACGGAGACGAGATCGCGCTCGACGCCCAGCAGCGCCTGGATGACGCGCTCGGACTTCTCATACCGGCCCTCGCCGAAGTGCTGGTCGCGGATGACGCCGCCCGCGTCGGCGAAGTACAGCGCGGGCCAGTAGTGGTTGGCGAACGCGCTCCAGACCGCGTAGTCGTCGTCGACCGCGACCGGGTAGTCGATCGCCCGCGCTCTCGCCGCCCGCCGCACGCCACCGACGTCGTGCTCGAAGGAGAACTCGGGCGTGTGGACGCCGACGACGATCAGGCCGTCGTCGCGGTAGGCCTGCGACCACGCGCGGACGTAGGGCTCTTGGCGCAGCCAGTTGATGCACGTCCACGTCCAGAAGTTCACGAGCACGGCATGACCCCGCAGCTCGGCTGGACCGAGTGGCTCGGAGTTGAGCCACGCGGTCGCGCCGGCGAACGAGGGCATGCGCACACGCTCGAGCAGGGTCATCACATCCCGAGCATCTCGCAGGGCGAGCGGGCCGGACAAGCGGCGGATGTCGCATGGCCGAGCGGGACATCCGTCGCTACGGACGTACGTCATTTGGCCCATAGCCCAAGCGGCGGTAACGTGATCTTCTAGCTCCCCGATCCCTTCCGCCCGAGGGGGAAAGCGGCCCCATCAGCACTCACGCACAGCCGTCCGGCATACGGCCGGCGCTCCGCTTGTCGGTACTGGGCGGCCGCTGGTCCCGACCGCTCCGCTACACGGGCGGCGTGCTCCTGCTGCTCACCGCGAGCAAGTTCAGCCTCGGCCCCATCCTCGACGAGACCTACGACGAGCCGGCGGTCAAGAAGGCGCTGCCCTTCTCGGCGGAGCTCAAGGAGGCGGTCTCGCAGGCCAACGCGCGTCCGGTCTCGCCGGTGTACCCCCAGATCTCGCAGGCGATCTACAAGAACGTCAACCAGGCGCTCGCAGGCCAGCAGTCGGCGGAGGACGCGATGAAGCAGGCGCAGGCGGACATCGAGAAGGCGCTGCAGACGTTCTAGACGCCGGAGAACCGCTCGAGCAGCGCGCTCGCGGCCGCGAGGGCACTGTTGACGCACCGCTGGGTGAACGCCGCGAGCGGGGCGGCTCGGGCGCCGCGGTCGTCCCTCGAAGCGTCCGCGAGCACCTCGCCCAGCTCGGCGCGCCACGCCGTCTCGAGCGGGTCGAAGGTCTCGCGGACCAGCGGCTGGCGGTCGGCGTAGTCCGTGCCGAGCGCGTCTCCCTTGACCGCGTCGAGCAGTCGCTGGAACGTCCACCAGTACGAGCCGTCGGCCGGCTCGTCCTCTGGCGCACGTTCCGGGTTGAAGTCAGCCGGCCGCGCCGTGCCGGCACGCTCGAGGACCTCGGGCAGCCCGCCGGCCCCGACGAAGACCGGCACGTAGACGCTGGTGCAGGGCGTCGCCGCCGCCCACCACAGAAGGGGCGGGCGGCCGTCGGCCGGCAGCACGAAGACCGCGGACGACGCCGTGTTGCCCCACGTGAACCCTGACGGGTGCGAGTGCATGCACAGCGTCAAGAAGTCGGGCCGGGCCGCGTTGAAGTACGGGCCGTCGAGGAACGTCCCCTCGTAGTGGTCCCGGAGCACGCTCGCGGCCAGCGCGACGTCCGCTCCCCCTCGCGGACGGCGTCCCGGAGCAGCTGGCGCGACCGCTGCAGGCGGATATGGGAGACCTGCAGCGGCACCTGCGGATCGGTGTACGCGGCGGCGAAGTCGAACCGGTCACAAGCCTCGCGCGCGTGCTCGACGATGTCGTCGCTGGCGCGATCCCACTCGCCGCGGATCGTCGCTTGGTTGGAGACCGACCAAGACGAGTCCCGCACCTGCGCGGCGACCCAGCGCCGCCCGCTCGTCTCCAGCACCCATGCCTCGCGGCCGTCGGCGATCAGAAACGAGTTGTCATACGCGCCGTCGACGGACGACGTCCTCGGCACGCCGGCGCCCCACTGCCCGTGACGCTCGAGCAGGGCCGTCATCACCTCCAGCGCCTCGGCGGCGGTCCGGCCGCGCTCGAGGCCCAGGCGGAGGAGCTCCATCCCGAGGATGCCGGGCTCGGGCGGATCCCCGGCCCGTGCGTCCTCCCGGCACTGGGCGAGGTCGCGGGTGAACAGTGCCTCGTTGCCGATGGCCACGCCGCGTTCGTTGACCCCGAGCTCGTGACCCCAGCACCAGTACGGCGAGGCGCCGACGTGCGCGAGCGTGTCGCGATCGTCTGCGATCTCGACATAGGCCAGGCGGAGACGATCGTCGCGCGACGGGGACCGCGCCGGCACGTGGCGAAGCGGCTGTGTCTCGTTGACCGGCCGGTCGCTGTTCTTCCCGAGCAGCATGGAGCCGTCGGCTGTCGCCCCGGGAAGGATCACGAAGCTGTCGCAGCTCCACGGCCGCTCGTCGGCCCGCGTCATGTCTTGGCATCGTACGTCGGCGGGCCGCTCGCACTACGCTGATCGCTGTGAGCCGGCGCTCGCTCCTGGCCTTCGTCGCGGTGGCGACGGTCGTGCTGGCCGCCGCGGGGATCGCGGGCGCCGTGTTCATCGGCGACGGGCGCGAGGACCCGCCGCCGGAGCTGCGGTCGCTCGATCTCGACCCCTGCCGGCAGCTCGAGGGCGAGGAGGCGCGGACGTGCCTCGCGCAGCGCTTCCAGACCGTGCTCGATGGCCGCGACGACCCGCGACCCGGCGTGCAGGCGATCGCCGACCTGGCGTGGAACGAGGGCGGCTTCCTACTCACGAACTGCCACGTCGTGATGCACACCGTCGGGCGCACCTATGCGCGCGACGCCGACGTGAAGCTGGCCACCTTGATGGACCACCTGCCGCTCAGCAACGACCCCGGCTGCAGCGCCGGCTTCGCCCACGGGCTCGTCACCGGGGTGGCGCCCGACCTCAACCCGTCGCGCCCGGCGGAGTCGGCCGGCGTGTGCGCCGAGGCCGACACGCGCTGGCAGCGCTACAGCTGCGTGCACGGCTTCGGGCACGCCTTCATGCGCCTCTACGGCGACGAGCTGAAGCCGGCGCTGGAGCTGTGCGTCGAGCTCGGGGAGGACACGGCACCCGACTGCGCGCAGGGTGTCTACCACGACTACTGGCTCGCCGTCATCGGCGCCGACGACGCGACGCTGCGCGACCGCCCCGTCACCGATCCGCGGCGCCTCTGCGGCGCCCAGCCCGAGGCGTTCGTGCGCCCGTGCTGGTACCGCGCCTTCCTCGAGACCCGTCCCGCCGGCTTCCAGATCGAGGCGCCGCAGGACCTCGAAGATCTCTGCGACGGGCTCGAGGGCGTCCAGCGCGAGGGATGCATCACGGGCGCGGCCGTGATCGGGCCGTCCGACCCCGCCGCCCAGCTCGAGCTGTGCGCCGCGCTCGGCGCCGCCGCCGACGCCGCGAGCTGCGTGCGCGGCACCAAGGTGCAGAACCTGCTCCAGGAGCCCCCGGCCGCCTATGACCGCCTGATCGAGGGCTGCGCGGACTTCGCTCCGGCGGCCCGGCCCGCCTGCTACCGATGGCTCGGCAAGGCGATCACCGTCGTCACGGACGGCCGCTTCGAGCGCACGGGCTGCGCCCGGCTGAGCCGGCCTCGCGCCGCCACTGCGTCGCCGGTGCCCGTACCGCCGACGAGGCGCTCGTCACGTTCAGCTGAGCGCGCCGATGGTCGTGCCGCGAGCGAAGGATTAGAGTCCGCCGCACAGTGGTGGACTCGGCTGACGGCGCGCGCGATCCGATCCGGGTCGTGCTCGCCGACGACCATGCGCTGGTGCGTGGTGGGCTGCGGCGCGTCCTCGAGTCGGAGGAGGACATCGCGGTGGTCGCGGAGGCGGGCGACGCGGACGAGGCCATCGAGATCGCGGCCTCGCTCCGCCCGCGGATCGTCCTGCTCGACGTGAACATGCCGGGCACGCCGAGCCTGGACGCGATCCCGAGCCTGCTGGACGCCGCGCCGGGCTGTGCCGTGGTGATGCTGACGATGCACGACGACTACGGATACGCGCGCGAGGCGCTCGCGGCCGGGGCGAGCGGCTATGTCCTCAAGGACGCCGCCGAGCGGCAGCTCGTCGACGCGGTGCGCGCGGTCGTGGCCGGCCGCGGGTACGTCGATCCGGGGCTCGGCGCGCGCGCGATGGCCGCGCCACCGCCGGCGGCGCGCCCGCCCGCGGCCACGGGAGATCTGGAGATCGGATCCGTGTTCGCGGGCCATCGGGTGGACGGCCTCGCCGGGCGCGGCGGCATGGGCATCGTCTATCGCGCCACGGACCTGATGCTCGGACGCCGGGTCGCCCTGAAGCTCATGGCGCCGGCGCTCGCCGCCGACCCCACGTTCCGCGCGCGGTTCCTGTCGGAGTGCCGCCTGGCGGCGGCGATCGACCATCCGCACGCCGTCGACGTCTTCCATGCGGGCGAGCAGCGCGGGCTGCTGTACATCACGATGCGCTACGTCGACGGGACGGACCTCAAGGCGATCCTGCGCGACGAGCGCCGGCTGGATCCCGAGCGCGCCGTGCGCTTCGTCGGCCACGTCGCCGGAGCGCTCGACGACGCCCACCGTCGCGGTCTGGTGCATCGCGACGTGAAGCCCGGCAACGTGCTGGTGGCGCTGCGCGACGAGCAGGAGCAGGCGTACCTCGCCGACTTCGGCCTGACCAAGGAGCGCGCGGTGGCGAGCGACCTCACGGGCACGGGCCTGGCGATCGGGACCGCCGACTACATCGCTCCCGAGCAGGCCCAGGGCCGCGAGCTCGACGGCCGGGCGGACACGTACGCGCTCGCCTGTGTGCTCTACCTGTGCCTGTCCGGAGCGGTCCCGTACCAGCGCGACAGCGATCTCGACAAGGCGTGGGCCCACGTGCACGAGCCGCCACCGGACCTCACGGAGGTTCGTGCCGACCTCCCCTCCGAGCTCGGCCGCGTGATCGCCGGCGCGATGGCGAAGGATCCGAGCGAGCGGCCGCCGACGTCCGGAGCGTTCGCGCGCGCCGCCCTGGTCGCGCTCGGGCACTGAGTTCCGCAGGACGGCGACCGCGCTACGTTGCCGACCATGCCGGCGAGGTCGGGGCGAGCGTCACCGGACGTTCGCCGGCCGCGGCGTCCCGGCGCGCTTCGTGCTGATTCCCGCGCGCGCGCCTGGCGCTGTGGTGAGGTGCGCCGGCCGGTTCCGCGCCCGGGCGGGCGGCGCGGGTGGCTAGGCTCGTGTCGTGGCCGCGCTGGACAGCCCGATGCTCTCGATCTCGCAGCTCGCGGCGCTGGCCGAGCTCGGCGAGGAGCGCACGGCGGAGGTCGGCGACGTGCTGTACGGCGTCGGCGCCCGCAGCTACCCGTTCATCGCGATCCTCGACGGCGAGGTCGCGATCCTCGACCCGGCCGGCCACGAGATCATCCGCCACGGCCCGTCCCGCTTCCTCGGCGAGATGAACTTCCTCTCCGGCCAGACCGTGTTCGTGACGGCGACGGTCACCCAGCCGCTGCGCTACATCGCCGTCGATCGCGACGTGATGCGCGCGCAGCTGTTCGAGGACGGGCCGCTGAGCGACCTCGTCCTCTCGACGTTCATCGCCAGGCGGGAAGCGCTGCAGCGGCTCGAGGGACTCGGGCTCGAGATCGTCGGCCCGCGCTCGTCCGCCGCCACGATGCGGATGCTCGACTTCGCGCGCGGCAACCGCCTGCCGTTCAACTGGCGCGACGAGCCGGCGGACGGCGCGGCGCCGATCGTCCGCGTGCCGGGCGGCGCGGAGCTGCGGGCGCCCACGGTCGGGGAGGTCTCGCGCGCGCTCGGGATCGGACGGGTGCTCGCGCGCCGGGAGGAGGTCGACCTCGTGGTGATCGGCGGCGGGCCCGCCGGCCTGGGGGCCGCGGTGTACGGCGCGTCGGAGGGGCTCGAGACGCTCGTCGTCGAGAGCAGCGCCCTGGGCGGGCAGGCCGGCACGTCACGGAGGATCGAGAACTACCTCGGCTTCCCCGCCGGCATCACCGGGTCCGAGCTCACGAGCCGGGCAGTCGTGCAGGCGCGCAAGTTCGGCGCCCGGCCGGCCACGCCCTACCGGGCGATCTCGCTCGAACCGGGAGACGGGCGGCACGTCGTGCGCCTGGAAGAGGACCACGAGATCGCCGCGCGCGCCGTCCTGCTCGCCACGGGCGCCGAGTACCGGCGCCTGCCGGTCTCCGGTCTCGCCGACTACGAGGGGCTGAGCGTCTTCTACGCGGCCGGCCCGCCGGAGGCGCAGCTGTGCGGGGCCTCGCGCGTCGCCGTCGTCGGCGGCGGCAACTCTGCCGGCCAGGCCGCGGTCTGGCTCTCCCGCGGCGGCGCGCTCGTCACCCTGCTGCACCGCCGCGCCGATCTGCGCGAGACGATGTCCGACTACCTCCTCCGGGAGCTCGATCGCTACGGCGTCGGCGTCCGCGACGGCAGCGAGATCGCGGAGCTGCACGGCTCGGACGGGCGTCTCGAGGCGGTCACACTGACCACCGGCGAGCGGCTCCCCTTCTCGTTCCTGTTCCTCTTCCTCGGCGCGCGGCCCTGTACGGGATGGCTCGGGGACACCGTGGCGCGCGACGAGCACGGCTTCATCCTCACCGGCGCCGGCGCGCAGGCCGACCACCTGCTCGAGACGAGCGTCCCCGGCGTCTTCGCGGCCGGCGACGTCCGCTCGGGCTCGACCAAGCGGTGCGCCACGGCCGTGGGCGAGGGCGCTATGGCCGTGCAGTTCGTCCACGCGCACCTCGGCCGGACGCCCGCCCGCCGGCCCGCGTCCGTGTAGCCGGGGCGGACGGCGGCGCGAGAGCCGTCGCGACGCCGCGTGACTAGGGTCCCTGCACGTGCGCGCAACGACCGGATCGGGCGCGGCCTGGGCGCTGCTCGCCGAGCCGTGTCGTCCACGATCCCGGCCGTCCCGCGCTCACCCGGGGCACCGGCGAGCGGCTCGGGCTGGCGTGGTGGGTCGCCGTGGCCCTCGAAGGTCCCCGGCGCTGCGCGCGCGCCTGGCCCTGGCGTAGCCGTCACGCCATCGGCCGGAAAGCGCTGCGCCCGCCGGGTGGGCGGGCGCAGCGGTCCGGCTCGGATGTCGGTTCGATCAGGCCGCGGCGGGCACCACCTCCGGCTCGTGCTCGAACTTGGGCAGCCAGCTCAGCCGCTTGGGCAGGTACCAGTTGCGGGAGCCGAGCAGCTTCATCGTGGCCGGCAGCAGCACCGCGCGCACGATCGTGGCGTCGATCAGGATCGCCGCGGCGAGGCCGACGCCGAGCTGCTTCATGCCCTGATCGGCGCCCGTCGCGAAGGCGGCGAAGGTGACCACCATGACCGCGGCGGCGCTGGTGATGACGCCCGCGGTGGACTTGATGCCCTCGGCGACCGCCTGCTCGGTGGTCCGCCCGCGGTCGACGAGCTCGCGGACCCGGCTGAGGACGAACACGTGGTAGTCCATCGAGAGGCCGAAGAGGACCACGAACAGGAACAGCGGCAGCCAGGGCGTGATGCCGCCGACCGAGGTGAAGTCGAGCACCTTCTCACCGTGCCCGTCCTGGAAGACCAGGGTCAGGATGCCGTAGGCCGCGCCGACCGACAGCAGGTTGAGGATGATCGCCTTGATCGGGATCACGATCGAGCGGAACGTGACCAGCAGCAGGATGAACGCCAGGCTGAGCACGAACAGGAACACGACCGGCAGGTGCGACTTCATCGTGTCGAGGAAGTCCTTCGAGGAGGCGGTCATGCCGCTCACCGCGACCTCCGCGTCGAGCTGGCCGACCGTCGCCGGCACGACCTCCTCGCGCAGCACGCGCACCGACTCGTCCGATGCCGCGTCGGTGCCCTTGCCCTGGACGGCCAGGGACACCACCGCGACCGTCTTGGCCGGGTTGACGTCGACGCCCGAGGGCTCGGACAGCTTGCCGGTGGCGATCGCCTTGTCGTGGAGGTCCTTGATCGCCGACTGGACCTCGGGCGCGGTGACGTCCTTGGCCTTGACGACGACGTTGGCCGGCACGCTGCCGCCCGGGAAGGCCGCGTCGACGCGATCGAGCGTCTGGATGATCGGCTGGCTGCGGGACATGCCCTCCGTGCCCGGCTCCTTGAACTGCATGCCGAGCGCGGGGATCGTCAGGGCGACGAGCAGGCCGCCGGCGAGCACGGCCGAGATCAGCGGGCGCGCCAGGACGCGGTTGAGGATGGCGTTCCACATGCGCGACTCGCCCTTGGCCTTGTGGCGGCGCTTGGCGAGGTAGGGCATGCGGCCCTTCTCGATCCAGCCCTTCTGGCCCAGGTAGGACAGGACGGCGGGCAGGAACGTGAGCGAGCCGATCATGGCGACGCCGACGACGAGGATCGTGCCGATGCCGAACGAGGAGAAGATCGGGTTGCCCGAGAAGAACATGCCGGCCATGGCCGCCATGACGGTGAACCCGGAGATCAGCACGGCGCGCCCGGAGGTCGCCGCGGCGACGTCGAGCGCGGACTCGGGCGAGCGGCCCTTGTCCTGCTCCTCCATCATCCGGCGCAGGTAGAACATCGCGTAGTCGACGCCCACGGCGAGGCCGATGAGCATCGTGACCTTGCCGACCGCATCGTGCAGCGGGCTGAGCTGGCTGATGGGGCCGAGCAGCCCGGTGGTGGCCACGAACGCCGAGATGCCGAGCAGCAGCGGGACGCCGGCGGCGACGGCCGCTCCGAACGCGAGCAGCAGGATCAGCAGCGTGCCGCCCATGGAGAACTTCATCGACTTCGCCTCGTCGGCGCGCTCGGTGGCGCCGAGCGCCTCCCGCGCCGATGCGTCGCCGTACTCCTCGACGCGCAGCTCCGGATGAGCGCCCTGGACGGCGGCGACGGCCGCGAGCGGCGCTTCGGCCGACTTCTCGATCTTCTCGCCGTCCGCGGCCGACTCGAACTTGCCCGGCAGCGTGAAGTTGACGACCACGGAGCGGCCGTCCTTGGAGACCGTGTGGGCGCGCTGGCCGGGGTTCAGCGGGCTCTCGATGTCGCTGACCCCTTCGATGGCGCCGAGGCGGCTTACGACGTCCTTCACGGCGGCGGTCACCTGAGGATCACCGGACTCGATCGAGCCCTTGCCCTGGATGAGGACGCGCTCGCCGATCGTCTCAGGGAAGCCGGCGTCGGCGACGATCATGTCGCCGCGCTTGGACTCGCCGTTGCCCATCTCCGACGGCTCGAGGTTCTGCTGGCCGACCTTGCCGCCGATCACGGTGGCGAGGACGACGAAGAGGATCCAGCCGATGATGGCTGTCTTGCGGTGGGTGGCACTCCATCTGCCGGCCCGTGCCGCGAGGTTGCGAGGTTGCATGGGGCTCCTTGGGAAAGGCCTTCGAGGGGGACCGCACCAGACTCCCAGCGGGCCCGCGTGCCTCCCAGGAGGGCTGCATGAGTCCGTGTTCCGAGAAAGGCGTGACCGGCGGTGTTGCCACCTCTCGCGCGTGGTGCGGGCGCCCCCTGCCGAGGTCAGCCGTCCTGGGCGCGCAGAGGTCGCCAAGGCGCCAGGTCGCGGTGACCCGGCATCCGTCCCGCCGCGGGATGCGCAGTGTCGGTGTACATCACCGCGACGAAGGGACCACCATCATGCATCTCCGCACCCCCGCCGTTCTCGCCGCCTCCGCCGCTCTTGCGCTGGGCGCCGGCGCCTGTGGCAGCGACGACAGTTCGTCGAGCTCGGGTTCGAGCGCTTCCGCCAGCAGCAAGCAGGCGAAGCCGGTCGCCCAAATCGACCAGCTCACCGGCCGCTCGACCGCCGTCACCCTCGACGCCGGCTTCGTCGACGCGCTCACGCAGCTCGAGCTCACGCCCAGCCCTGTGGGCGACGCGTCGATCTCCGAGAAGGGCATCGCGAGCTTCCCGATCACGGGCGGCAACGTGAAGTATTTCGAGCCGGGCACCGTCTCCCCGTTCGTACAGGGCGAGATCGACCATGCCGGCTCGGGCCTGCAGCTCGAGGGCGGCGGCAAGACCGTGCAGCTGACCGACTTCGTCGTCGACCCCGGCGCCTCCGTGCTGACGGGTACCGTCGCCGTGGACGGCAAGGAGGCCGCCGCGAGCGCGCCGTTGTTCTTCCTCGACGGCCGCACGCTCGACCCGCTGAAGAGCAACCCCGACGGCACGGCCGTGCTCGAGGGCACCACGGTCAAGTTCAAGGACGAGTCGGCCAAGCTGCTCAACGACACCTTCGGCGTTGACGCCCTCAAGGGCGGCCTCGAGGTCGGCGTGGCCAAGATCACGATCAACACGGGCGCGTGAGCCCGGGTCGCGGTGCGCCCGCCCGGGCGCACCGCGACCACCGCGTCACGCGCGCAGGGGCGTGCGGGCGAACTCGCGCATGCCGGCCTCGAAGTCCTCGCCCGCCCGGAAGCCGAGCCGCTCCGCGGCCAGCTCCGCGGACGCGACCACGTGCCGGACGTCGCCGCCGCGCCAGCGCCCCGTGACCTGGGGCGCGGGCGCGGCGTCGAACGCCCGCGCGAGCGCGACCGCCATGTCGAGCACGGTCCGCGGCGCGCCGCTGGCCACGTTGAAGGCGCCCGGCACGGGATCCGGCGCCGTGAGCGCCAGCACGTTGGCCCGCGCGACATCGCGCACGTGGACGAAGTCGCGCCGCATCCCGCCGTCCTCGTAGACCTGCGGCGCCTCGCCCGCGGCCAGCGAGGAGCGGAAGATACTCGCCACGCCCGCGTAGGGCGTGTCGCGCGGCATCCGCGGCCCGTAGACGTTGTGGTAGCGCAGGGCGGTGACGGGCACGCCCGTCTCGCGCGAGAAGGAGGCGCACAGGTGCTCCTGCGCGACCTTCGTGGCGGCGTAGACGTTGCGCGGGTCCAGCGACGCGTCCTCGGGGACCGTGCGCGGCTCGAGAGCGCGGCCGCAGACCGGGCAGGGCGGCTCGAACTCGCCGGCGTCGAGCGCGGCCGCCGCGCGCGGCCCCGGCCGCACGACGCCGTGCTCCGGGCACGCGTAGCGACCCTCGCCGTAGACGACCATGCTCGACGCGAGCACGATCCGCCCCTCGAAGCCGCGGCCGGCGAGCGCCCTCAGCAGCTGCGCGGTCGCCAGGCCGTTGTGGCCCACGTAGTCGGCGATGTCGGAGATGTCGGCGCCGAGGCCGACCATCGAGGCCTGGTGACAGACCGCCGTCACGCCCTCCACCACGGCCTGGGCGACGTCCTGCTCGCGCAGGTCGGCCTCGAGGAAGTCGGCGCGCGGGTCGAGGTAGTCCGGGCGCGCGCGGTGGGCGGCGGGCAGCAGCGCGTCGACGACCCTGACCTCCTCGCCGCGCTCGAGCAGCGCGTCGACGATGTGCGAGCCGATGAAGCCTGCGCCTCCCGTGACCAGGATCATGGCGGCGAGGGTACGTCCCTGTGATGGCCGACGTCGTCCTGCCTGTGCTGAACGAGCGCGACGCGCTCCCGTGGGTGCTCGAGCGGATGCCCGCCGGCTACGTGCCGATCGTCGTCGACAACGGCTCCACCGACGGCTCGGGCGAGCTCGCCGCCTCGCTCGGCGCGCGGGTCGTGCACGAGCCGCGGCCCGGCTTCGGCGCCGCCTGCTTCGCCGGCCTGAGCGCGGCCGAGGCGGAGCTCGTGTGCTTCATGGACTGCGACGCGTCGTTCGACCCGCGCGAGCTCTCGCGCGTCAGCGACCCGGTCGCGGCGGGGACGGCGGACCTCGTCCTGGGCGCGCGGCGGCCGGCGCCGGGCGCCGCCTGGCCGCCGCATGCGCGGCTGGCGAACGCCGTGCTCGCGCTCGAGCTGCGGCGGCGCGCCGGCGTGCGGGTGACCGACATCGGGCCGATGCGGGCGGCCCGGCGGGAGGCGCTGCTGGCGCTCGGGATCCGCGACCGCGGCTTCGGCTGGCCGCTCGAGATGGTCCTGCGCGCCGCGCGCGCCGGCTGGCGGATCGAGGAGGCTCCCGTGACCTACCTGCCCCGCGAGGGCCGCTCGAAGGTGACCGGGACGGTGCGCGGCACCGTCCGCGCGGTGCGCGACATGGCCGCCGTCCTGCGGTGAACCGGACGCGCTCCTGCCGCGCATACACACCATGGCCCCCGCCCTGCTGGTGATCGCCAAGGAGCCGGCCCCCGGTCGCGCGAAGACGCGCCTGACGCCGCCGTGCACGCCCGAGCAGGCGGCGGCGGTGGCCCGCGCCGCGCTCGAGGACACGTTCGCCGCCGCCTGCGCCGTCGACCGCGACGCCCGCCGCGTCCTCGTGCTCGACGGGGAGCCCGGCGACTGGGTGCCCGAAGGCTTCGAGATCTTGCCCCAGCGCGGGGACGGCCTCGCCGAGCGCCTCGCGGCCGCGTTCCAGGACGCGGGCGGACCCGCCTTCCTCGTCGGCATGGACACGCCACAGGTGACGCCCGCGCTGCTCGCGGCGGGCCTCGACGCGGTGGCCGCCGGCGAGGCGGCGTTCGGCGCGGCGCTCGACGGCGGCTACTGGGGCATCGGCCTGTCCGAGCCGGACGCCCGCGTGTTCGCGGACGTGCCGATGAGCGCCGGCAACACGGGCGCGGTGCAGCGGGGCCGGCTCGAGATCCTCGGCCTGCGCACGCGGACGCTGCCGCCCCTGCGCGACATCGACACGATCGAGGACGCGCGAGCGGTCGCGCTCGAGGCGCCCGGGACCCGCCTGGCCGCCGTGCTCGCCGAGGTCGACCCCGGAGTCCTGGCGGTGTGAGCGCGCTGCCCGCCGAAGAGCTCTACGGCGACCTGCTGGCCAGCGCGGCCGGCGGCGGGTCGCCGCGCGAGGGCCGGGTGCGCCGCGCCGACGGGCACGTCGAGGCGCTGCCGATCGCGCGCTGGCTGGGCCCGGTGGACGCGAGCGACGCGGCGCTGCTGGACCGCGTCGAGGGCGCGGTGCTCGACATCGGCTGCGGGCCGGGCCGGCACGTCGCCGCGCTGAAGGCGGCCGGCCATCGCTGCCTCGGTATCGACCTCTCCCCCGTCGCCGTGGACATCACGCTCGGCCGCGGCGCCGACGCGATACTGGGCTCCGTGTTCGAGCACGTCCCGGACGCCGGCGAGTGGGACACGGCACTGCTGCTGGACGGCAACATCGGCATCGGCGGCGAGCCCGCCGCCCTGCTGGCGCGCGCCCGCGAGCTGCTCGCGCCGGGCGGCGCCGTGCTCGCCGAGCTCGACCCGCCGGGCGCGTGGACCGGCGCCACCCGTGTGCGGCTCGAGGCGCCCGGCGCGGTCAGCGAGTGGTTCCCCTGGGCGCAGGTCGGCGTCGACACGGTCCCCGGTGTCGCCGCGCGGGCCGGGCTCGCCGTCGTCTGGACCATGCGCTCGCACGGGCGCTGGTTCGCGGCCCTGCGGCGGCCATGACCCCGCCGGGGCCCTTCCGCCCCAGCTTCTGGCGCTCGCCGCTGCGCGGCCCGTGGCTGACCACGGCGCTCGGCTCCGTTCTGCTCGTGCTCGTGGCGGTCGTCGCCCTGACGGGCTTCCTCTCGCACGAGGCCTATCAGCCCGGCCTGCCCGGCAACGCGATCGTCGATCCGCGCGCCGACCTGCCGCTGGGCTTCGCGTGGCCGAGCGGGTTCGCCTACCTGTACGCGGTCACGCAGGGGCTGCACGTGAACGTCGGCCTCGTCGCGATCCCGTTCCTGCTGGCGAAGCTGTGGTCGGTGATCCCGCGGCTGTTCGCCTGGCCGCCCGCCGCCTCGCCCGCGCAGGCACTGGAGCGGCTGTCGATCGGCCTGCTCGTCGCGAGCGCCGTGTTCGAGTTCGTCACGGGCGTGATGAACATGCAGTACTGGTACGGCTTCCGCTTCAACTTCGTCGTCGCGCACTACTACGGCGCGATCGTCTTCGTCGCCTCGCTGGTCCTGCACGTGGCGCTGAAGATGCCCTTGATCCTGCGCGCCTACCGCCGCCGCGACGAGGCCCACAGCGACCTCGTCGCGCCGGCCCCCGCGGCGCCGACGCTCTCCCGCCGCGGCCTGTTCGCGCTGGCCGGCGCGGGCTCGCTGGCGCTGCTCGCCGCCAACGTCGGCGAGACCGTCGGCGGCCCGCTGCGCCGGCTCTCCCTGCTGGCCCCGCGCCGCCAGGTCATCGGTCCTGGCCCGAACGACTTCCAGGTCAACCGCACCGCGCGCGTCGCCGGGATCACGGCAGCGATGACCGGCCCGGACTACCGGCTCGAGCTCCGCTTCCAGGGGCGCGAGGTCTCGCTCTCCCGCGAGGAGCTGCTGGCCATGGAGCAGCACACGGCGCGGCTGCCGATCGCCTGCGTGGAGGGCTGGACGACCACGCAGGAGTGGACGGGCGTGCGGCTGGCGGACCTCGCCCGCAGCGTCGCCGCCGGCGGAGCCGGGACGGCGCTCGTGCGCTCGCTGCAGCCGCGCGGCGCGCTCCGGCTCGCGTCGCTGAACGCGGGCCAGCTGCGCGATCCCGACGCCCTGCTCGCCCTGAAGGTCAACGGCGCGGACCTCTCGCCCGACCACGGCTACCCGGCGCGGATCATCGTGCCCGCGCTGCCCGGCGTGCACAACACGAAGTGGGTCGGGGCGATCGAGTTCGCATGAGGGCACGCTACGGCGCATCCCCGCTGCACCTGCTCGCCCACCTGGCCGTGCTGCCGCTCGTCGCGTGGGCGCTGCTGCAGCTCGCCGAGCGCCCCGACGGCATCCGGATCCTCGTCTGGCTGGTGCTCGCCGCGGTCGTCCACGACCTGGTGCTGCTGCCCTTCTACGGGCTGCTCGACCGCGCCGGCCGACGCACGGCAGGCCGCGCCGTCAACTACGTGCGCGCCCCCGCGCTGCTGTCCGGCCTGCTGCTGCTCGTCTTCTTCCCGGTCATCTCGGGCAAGGGCGAGCCGTCGTTCACCCGGGCCAGCGGGCTCACCTACGACGGCTATCTCGCGCGCTGGCTGCTGATCACCGCGGCGCTGTTCGCGCTCTCGGGCGCGATCTACCTTCTGAAGGGCTCGAGGACCTGAACCGCGCCCGGGTCACGGCCGCGCACGACGACCTCGCCCGAGGGCTCGACGGCGACGGCCGACGGCTGCGCCACGGAGGCGTAGTCGCGCAGGCGCCGGATCCGGCGCCCCGTCGAGAGCTCGGCGAGCCGGTTCGCGCCGGCCAGCGTCACCCACAGCCGGCGGCGCGGCGCGTCGAGCGCGATCGCCCACGGGTTGCCGGCCATGCCGTAGCGCCGCACGAGGGTCAGCTCCGGCACGGAGTGGAAGACGAGCACCGAGCCGCCGACCGCGTCGGTCACGTACAGGTAGTTGCCGCCGTCGGAGGCGACCTGCACGGGCCCGCTGCCGGCCTCGGCACGGCCGATGCGGCGCAGCGTCCGCGCGTCGTAGAGGTCGAGGATCCGCCCCCGCACGGACAGGACGGCGACCTGGCTCCCCTGACCGGCGACCGTCACTGCAGCAGGCTCGAGCCCCGTGGGCAAGCGCTCGACCTCGTGCCCCGCCTCGAGCACGCGCAGGGCGCCGGCGCGACGATCCGCGACGAACGTGCGGCCGGCCGCGGTGGCGCGCGCCGGGTCCGGGAACGCGCGGCTCTCCGAGGCGACGCGGCCGGCGGGCGTCGCCGACGGCGCGAGAGCGCCGGGGAGCGTCGCGGCGGGCGGCAGCTCGGCCGCCGGGGCGGAGCCGCAGCCGGCCAGCGCGAGCGCGCACAGGATCACTGGCGGCCGGATCGGCACGATGCGGCCAGCATGGCACCCCCCGGCCCCGCCTCCGCGCCATGAGCACCGCCGCGCCGTCGCGCGTCGCGGGCGCGCGGCGCCGGCTCCCGCACGCCGTGTTCGCGCTCGGCGCCGTGACGATCGCCGTCGGGCTCGTCGTGCGGCGCTTCACCGACACCTCGATCGGGGTGCCGTGGCCGCCCGCGCTCGGCAACCCGAGCCCCAGCGCGGATCCGCTGCTGGCGGTGTCGCTGGTCGCGTTCGCGGCCGCGGTGACGCTCGCCCCGCGGCTGATCGGAGCGCGGCTGCGCCCGGTCGCGGTGGCGCTGATCCTGCTGGCGGGGACGCTCGTGCTGCGGCTCGCGCTCGCCGCCGGCCGCGGCGGGACGGCCGCCTGGGACCGCGTGTTCGACGAGTCGCGCTCGTTCGAGGCGGCCAACGAGTACCTCCCGGCCCTGCCGACCGTCGACCTCGGACCGGGGTACTTCCTCGACCGCTTTGCCGAGCTCGTCCCCTCGTTCCCCGTGCACGTCGCCGGCCATCCGCCGGGCCTGCCGCTGGTCATGCACGCACTGTCGCTCGACACCCCCGCGCGCCTGGCGGCCTTCTGCATCGCCGCCGGCGCGCTCGCCGCGCCGCTCACCTACGGCCTGGCGCGCGAGCTCCTCGACGAGCGCGGCGCGCGGCTCGCCGGCCTGCTGATGGCGCTCTCGCCGCAGGCGCTGATGTTCGGCGTCACGACCGCCGACGCCGTCTACCTCACGCTCGGCCTGCTCGCGGCATGGCCGCTGACCCGCTCCCCGGTGCGCGCACGAGTGCTCGGCGCCGTCCTGCTCGCGGTCGCGTCGCTGTTCGCCTGGTCGCTGCTGGCGATCGGCGCGTGGGCGGCGATCCTCGCGTGGCGGCGCCATGGGCTGCGCTCCGCGATCGAGCTGTCGGCGATCTGCGGCGTCGTGCTGCTCGCCCTCCACGGCGCGTTCAGCGCGCTGACCGGCTTCGACCCGATCGGCACCGTGCGCGCAACGGAGGAGGTCTACCGGCTCGGCATCGCCTCCACGCGGCCGTACTGGTACTGGCTCTTCGGCTCGCCCGTCGGCTTCCTCCTCGTGCTCGGCCTGCCGATCTCGTGGCTGGCCCTGCGTGAGCTCGCGCGCGGGACGCCCGAGGCGGTGGCGATCTTCGCGGTGCTGGCGATCGCGGCCGTGATGGGCTTCACGAAGGCCGAGACGGAGCGGATCTGGCTGTTCTTCGCGCCGTTCGTCTGCCTCGCCGCGGCGCGCGCGCTCGCACGCCGCCCCGGCCTGATCGTGCCGGTCGCGGCGGCGCTGGCCGTGCAGGCGCTGCTCCACGAGGGCCTGTCGGACACGGTGTGGTGAGAGCGGTGGGCCGGCTAGGCCTGTGCCGGCGGCCGCGCGGCCACCTCGGCCAGGAGCATCAGGGTGGCCTTGACGCGCTTGCTCACGTCCTCCGCGTCCGCGAGCCCGAGCTTGAGGAAGATCGCGTTGATGTGCTTCTCCACGGCCCGCTTGGTCAGGAAGAGCGACTCCGCGATCGCCGCGTTGCTCTTGCCCTGCGCGATCTCCGCGAGCACCTCGCGCTCGCGCGCCGTCAGCTCGTTGAGCGGTGAGCGATCCGCCGCCGTTCTCGCGCCGACGAGGCCGTCGACGACCTTCGAGTCGACCATCGAGCCGCCCTCGGCCACGGCATGGACGGCCGCCGTCAGCTCCGCCCGATTGTGGACGCGCTCCTTGAGCAGGTACGCGCGACGGGCGGAGCCCTGGTCGAACAGCGCGAGCGCGTAGACGGGATCCGCGAACTGGCTCAGGACGACCACGCCGATCTCGGGATGGCTCTCGCGCAGCTCCTCGGCGAGCTTGATCCCCTCGTCGGTGTCGGTCGGCGGCATCCGGATGTCGGTGATGACGACGTCGGGGCGCTGGCGCTGGCAGACCTCGCGCAGGGCGTCGCCGTCCCCGACGGCCGCGATGACCTCGAGCCTGGGATCGCCGTCGAGCAGCTGGCGGATCCCCTCGCGCACGAGAAGGTTGTCCTCTCCAAGTGCGATGCGCACCGGCATGCCGGCGACGGTACCGGAGGCGGGTGCCGATGGGAAGAACGTGACCCCGCGAAGGAGTGAGGTCCTGCCGCCCGGAGTGGAGGCGGCAGGACCGTCCGCGCGGGAAGCGTTACGCCGTCGCGGCGCCCTGGCCGAGGGCGGAGCGCAGCCGCTCTTCTTCCTCGGAGCTCAAGGAGGTCTGGATGACCTCGCCGCCGTAGCTCGCGAGCCGCTCGACGACCTTGTCGGGAGCGTCGCTCTGGCCGAGCGCGATCAGCGCGGCGCCGCCCTCCGGGATGCTGGCACCGAGCCGCTTCATGAAGTCGTCGTTGACGCCCACGTCGGTGAACTTCCCGGCCAGCGCGCCGCTCGCGGCGCCGATGGCCATGCCGAAGAGCGGGGCCAGGAACAGCAGGCCGATCAGGCCGCCCCACAGCGCGCCGCCGGCCGCACCGGCGCCGGACGGGCTCATCGCCTGGTGCAGCTTCACCTTGCCGCCGGCCTCGCGCTCGACCACCACGGCGTCGTCGAGCTGCAGCAGGCGCTCCTTCGTCGCTTCCACGAGGTCTGCGCGCACACGCTCGGCGGTTGCCGTGTCCGGATACGCGATGGCCACCAGCTTGCTCATTCGAGCCTCCTTTTAGGGGTCGTTGCCAAGGGCCAGTCTCCGGGCGGGCGTCACGGGCGGCAATGGGGCGAGCGGGTCTGCCCCGGGGAGGCATGCCCTCCCGAGGGCGGGGGCGCTGGCACGTCGCGCCCGCCGAGGGCCGTGGGGCGTTGGTGCCGGCCTCGCACGCACATGCCGGAGTGCACCCTTGAGGGGCCCTCGGAGCGGCCCTAGCGTCGCCACGATGGCGACGGCGCAGCCGAGCTCCTACGGCGAGCAGCTCAGGTGGCAGCCCGCCACGCCGCGCCTGCGCGCCGGGCGACTGGTGATCGGCTGGAGCGTCGCCGCGGCTTCCGTCACGGCCGCGGCATGGCTGCTGCCGGGCGTCGAGCTCGAGCGGTCGGGCGCCGCCTTCATGGTCGCGGCCGCGATCGCCGTCCTGAACGCGGTGCTGCCCCCGATCATCGCCGCCCTCCGGCTGCCCTACATGGTGGCGGCCGGCTTCCTGCTCGTCCTCGCCGCCGATGCGTGGCTGCTCGTGCTCGCGGCGGACGCCCTGCCCGACGCCATCCGGGTTGACTCGTTCGGCGACGCGTTCCTCGCGGCGCTCGTGATGTCCGCGGTGAGCCTGGCCCTGGAGGTGGTGCTCGGGGTCAACGACGACGACGAGTACTCCCTGCGCGTCACCCGCCGGATCGCCCGCCGTCAGGGGCAACCCGAGCACACCGACGTGCCCGGGATCCTCTTCCTCGAGATCGACGGGCTCGCCCTGCCGGTCCTGCGCGACGCGATGCGCGACGGCAGCGCACCCAACCTGGCGCGCTGGATCGCCGACGACGGCCACCGGCTGCTCGAGTGGGAGACCGACCTGTCCTCCCAGACCGGCGCGAGCCAGGCGGGCATCCTGCTCGGGTCCAACGAGGACATCCCGGCGTTCCGCTGGGTCGAGAAGGAGACGGGCCGGATGATGACCTGCTCCTCGCCCGCCGACTGCGCCGAGATCGAGCGGCGCCACGCGAGCGGCCACGGCCTGCTCGTCCGCGGCGGCACCAGCCGCGGGAACCTGCTCTCCGGGGAGGCGGACGAGGCGATCCTCACGGTCAGCCGCGTGGACGCCGAGCGGCGCGCGAACCCGGGGTACCGGGCCTTCTTCGCCAACGGCTTCAACGTCAGCCGCTCGTTCGTGCTGTTCGGCGCCGAGGTCGCACTCGAGCTCCTCGCGGCCACGCGGGCGGCGCGGCGCGACGTGCGCCCGCGCGGGCACCGCGGAGGCTCCTATCCCCTGCTGCGCGGCGCGATGTGCGTGATCATCCGCGACCTGATCGTCTTCGCCGTGCTGACGGACATGATGCGCGGGCGCCCGGCGGTGTACGCGACGTTCGCCAGCTACGACGAGGTCGCGCACCACTCGGGGCTGGAGCGCGCGGACACGCTGGAGGCCCTGCGCAAGCTCGACCAGCAGTTCGGCCGCCTCGCCCGCGCGCGGCGGTACGCGCCGCGCCCGTACGAGATCGTCGTCCTCTCCGACCACGGGCAGACGCAGGGCGCGACGTTCAAGCAGCGCAACGGCTACGCGCTGGAGGACCTCGTCTCGCGGTCGCTGACGCGCAAGCGCGCGACGGGCATCGCGGGCGGCGACGAGCAGGACGCCATGGTCAAGCAGGCGGTCAACGAGGCGACGGGCCACAAGCCGGCCGAGCGGCCCAAGAGCGATGTGTCCGACCGCGAGGTGGTGGTCCTCGGCTCGGGCAACCTCGGGCTCGTGTACCTCATGGAGTCGAAGCGGAGGCTCACGCGCGAGGAGCTCGATGAACGCCATCCGGACCTGCTCCCGGCGTTGCGCACGCACCCGCACATCGCCTGGGTGCTGGTCCGCTCGCAGGAGCACGGCGCCGTCGTGCTCGGCGCGCTGGGGACACGCTTCCTCGACGAGGGCCGCATCGAGGGCGAGGATCCGCTCGCGCCCTTCGCCGCCAACGCCGCCGAGCACCTGCGGCGCACGGACGGCTTCGCGCACGTCGCCGACATCATGCTCGGCAGCTTCTACGACGACACCCTCGACGAGGGATGCGCCTTCGAGGAGCTGATCTCCTTCCACGGCGGCCTCGGCGGGCCGCAGACCCGCCCCTTCGTCCTGTTCCCGCCGCGGCTGGCCGCTCCCCGCGCCCCGCTGGTCGGCGCCGCCGCCGTCCACGACCTGCTGTGGGAGTGGCGCTCGGCGCTGCAGGGCCGCGAGGGCCTCAGTGCGGCGACCGCACGACGAGAACAGGCGTCGACGCGTGATGCAGAAGCGCCGCGGACGTCGAGCCGAGCAGCTTCGACTTGACCGCGCCGAGGCCCCTGGACCCGACGACGATCGCGCCGGCGTCCAGTCCGGCCGCGAGCTCCGCGACGGTCCTCGCGATGTCCACCTCGTCCGCCACGGGGTTCGCCTCCGCGGTCGCCCCGGACTCCCGCGCGATCCGCACGCCGTCCTCGGCGACCTCGGCGGCATGGTCGCGCTGGGCACGGTCGACGGCCATGATCGTCTCGCCCGTGGGTGGGACGTAGCCGATCCCGGTCGGATCGGACGTCGAGGCCATGGCCATGGCGAGGCCCGGCTCCCAGACGCTGGCGATCACCAGGCGGCGATCCGCGAACAGCCCGGCCGCGATGCGGAGGGCCCTCTGCGACTCGGGAGAGCCGTCGTACGCGACGACCACGGGGCGTGCGTCAGTGCTCATGCCCGGACAGCATCACCTCCGCGCCCCGGGCGATTCATCCCGATCGGATGATGTCCGCGCCGGGCGGCGGATGGACCCTTCGCGGTGCGGGTGGCCCCGGTCGCTCGCACCATCCCAGACCAGGAGGAGCAGATGAGCCTGCACGAGATCGAAGAGATGGGCCCGGTCGACTACATCGTGCTCGAGTGGCCGGGCAAGCAGCCGAAGGGCGACGTCGCGCCGATGATCGTGGAGCTCGTCGACCGCGGGCTCATCCGCATCCTCGACGTCGCCTTCATGGTCAAGAACGAGGACGGCACGGTCGAGTCGATCGAGCTCGGGGAGCTCGAGGACGGCGGATTCGGCGAGTTCGAGGGAGCGTCCTCTGGGCTGATCGGGCGCGACGACCTCGAGGAGGCGGGGGCCGCGCTGGATCCCGGGACCTCCGCTGCCGTGCTGATCTGGGAGAACCGCTGGGCCGCGCCCGTCGCGGTCGCCCTGCGGCGTTCCGGCGGCCAGCTGGTCGCCAGCGGCCGTATCCCGATCCAGTCGATCGTGGCCTCGCTCGAGGCCGCCGAGGCAGCCACCCGCTGATCCGAGAGGAGCCACCATGCCAGGACTGCTCAGAGGCGTTGCGCGTACGGCGGTCATCGCCGGCACCGCCACGTCCGTCAGCAACCGCGTGTCGCGCCGCCAGGCCCGCCGCTGGGGCCAGCAGGAGGCGTACGCCGAGCCCGAGCCCACCTATCAGCAGGCGCCCCCGCCCCCGCCCCCGCCGGCGCCGGCGCCGGCGCCGGCCGCGGACCCCATCGCGCAGCTCAAGGAGCTGGCAGCCCTGCGGGCCCAGGGCGTGCTGACCGACGACGAGTTCGCCGCCCAGAAGGCCAAGCTCCTCGGCACTTGACCCGAGGGACGACGCCATGAGCCAGCCGCAGGAACCGCTGCGCACGGCCTCGCGGGCCGAGTCCGAGCGCTGGGCCGGATGGGCGGTCTTCGGCGCGATCATGCTCTGCATCGCGGGCTCCGTGAACGTCATGCAGGGGATCGTCGCGCTGCTCGACGAGGGCTACTTCCTCGTACCCAACGGGGACGACCTGCTGCTGGTCGACTACGGGGTCTGGGGCGTCGTGTCGATCGCCTGGGGCGCGCTCGCCATAGCCGCGAGCTTCGGCATCTTCGCGGCGAAAGGCTGGGCCCGGTGGGCGGCCGTCGCGATCGCGAGCCTGAACATCCTCCTCCAGATCGGCTTCCTCGCCGCGTATCCGATCTGGTCGGCGCTGATCATCGCGTTCGACGTGCTGGTGATCTTCGCGCTCACCGCCCGCTGGACGGAGGTGCGCCGGGGGCTCGGCTGAGCGTGTCGGCCGCTGCCGGACGGAGCCCCGCGAGCATGGCCAGCCCGGGGCCGGACCCGCCTGGGGATGGCGCTCGGGGCGACGGACTGCAGCCCCGGCGCTTCGCCCTGCTGCTGTGCTCGATCGTCGCCTCGGTGGCGGTGCTGGGCGCGACCGCGCCCGGCGGCGTCCAGCAGGTGGTGATCAGCATGCTGCTCGGGGCGAGCCTGCTGCTCTCGTTCCGGATCGCCCACGTGACCCGGAAGCTGCTGGTCCTGGCGATCGCGATCGCGGTCGTCGGCGTGACCGTCAGCGTCCTCGAGGCCTCGACCGACACGGTCGGGGACGGCGAGGCTCGGGTGATGAACGCGCTCCTCGTGGTCCTGGGGCCCCCGGCCATCGGCCTCGGCGTGATCCGCAACCTGCGCGCGCATCGCGAGGTCCGGCTGGAGGCCGTGATGGGCGTGTTGTCGCTGTACATGCTCATCGGCCTGCTCTTCGCGTTCGTCTACGGCGCCATGGACCGGCTCGGCGGCGCCCCGTTCTTCGACGAGCGCCATGCGGCCACCGTCGCGAACTGCGTGTACTTCAGCTTCACCACGCTGACCACGGCCGGCTTCGGCGATCTCACGGCGCGGACGGACCTCGGTCACACGCTCACGGTCTTCGAGGCGCTCACCGGCCAGATCTACCTCGTGACGGTCGTCTCCCTGATCGTCAGCAACCTCGGCCGGCGCAGCGCACCCCGCTGACGCATCGCTCTTGCGTACACCACCGCGCGCGGCGTGCACGCGCCATTGCCGCGGCAGGGCGGCGGAATCACCGTTGGTCCCATGCGAGTGACCTCCCTCATCGCCGTGCTCCTTGTGCCGTTCCTGCTGCTGACGGGGTGCGGCGGATCCGAGGAGGACGACGCGATGGCCGCGGTCTGCACCGCCCGCGACGGCATCGCGAAGCAGGTCGACGAGCTGCAGTCGCTCACCCTCACCTCGGCGACGACCAACCAGCTGACGGAGAGCATGCAGGCGATCAGGGACGACCTGACCACCATCCGGAAGAACCGCGAGAAGCTCGCCGACGATCGCCGCGAAGAGGTGCAGGCGGCCAACGACACCTTCACCACCGAGGTCCGGCAGCTCGCCGGCACGATCGGCCGGACGATGTCGGCCGACGACGCGGCGGCCCAGGTGAAGACCTCGCTCGAGCAGCTTGCTGCGAGCTACCGCGACACGTTCGGCCAGATCGACTGCTCCTGAGGAGCCCAATGCACGCCCACGCCCCGATCATCGCCGCCTTCGACCCGGACACCGCCGCCAGGGCTCCCGTCGAGTTCGGCATCGCCGCGAGCCGCGTGATCCAGTCGCCCCTGGTGGTCGCGGCCGTCATGAAGGACGGGCGGCGCCACGCCACGGCCGCGCACGACGGCGAGGGCGCGCTCGAGCAGCTCCGCGAAGAGCTCGCGAGCCGTGACGTCACCGCCGAGGTCCGCGTGTTCGACGGCACCCCCGCCGAGGGGCTCGAGCACGCCATGCGCGAGCTCGAGCCCGAGCTGGTGGTCGTCGGGGCCACCCATCGCAGCGCGGCCGGCTCGATGCTGGTGGGCACGACCGCCGAGCGCGTCCTGCACGCGAGTCGCTGCCCGGTCGCAGTGGTGCCGCAGGGCTACGAGGCGCCGGCGGAGGGCGTGCGCATCATCGGCGTCGCGTTCGCGCCCACGCCCGAGGGCCAGGACGCCCTCCACGCGGCGGCCGCGCTCGCCCGGTCACGCCACGTCGCCCTGCGCGCGATCACCGTGCTCGACCCCCGGCACGCCGGCGAGCAGGCGCCCGGGCTGCTCGCGCACGAGCACCACGACACGGGTACCGCGGAGGAAGTCCACGCCCGCAAGCGACTCGACGCGCAAGCGGCGTTCCGCCGCGCGGTCGACGAGTCGGCCTCCGATCTCGACGTCGACCTCGACGTGCTCGCGCAGGACCCGGCGGACGGCCTGGTGGCCGCGAGCGCGCACGTGGACATGCTCGTGATGGGCAGCCGGGCGTACGGCCCGAAGCGCGCCATGCTCCTCGGCAGCGTCTCCCGGCAGGTGATGGAGCGGGCGCGATGCCCGGTGCTGATCATCCCCCGCGGCACCTCGGAGGCGACCGCGACGCTGCTGGCGGACACAGAGTCCCGCGGCCCGGTCTAGACCATGGCCGGCTCGCCCAGCCGACGACGGCCGCTCGGGATCGCGCTCGTCGCGCTCGCCTCGGTGCTCGCCTACGTCGCGATCCTCGCCATCTGGGCCGACCGGCAGGTCCTGAACACCGAGAACTGGACGCGCGCCAGCAGCGAGATGCTCGAGCGCCCGGTCGTGCGTGCCCGCGTCGCGGGCTTCCTCGTCGACGAGCTCTACGCCAACGTCGACGTCCAGGCCGAGATCCGCGAAGCGCTGCCAGAGCGTGCCCAGCCGCTCGCCGGACCCGCGGCCGGCGCGCTGCGCAACCTCGCGGAGCGCGCGGCGAACGAGATCCTCGCGCGGCCGCGCGCACAGCAGGCGTGGGAGAACGCCAACCGCACCGCGCACCAGATGCTGATCAAGGTCCTCGAGGGCGGCGGTCCGATCGTCTCGACCACCGGCGGCGTGGTCGTGCTCGACCTCAAGGCGCTGCTCGAGGAGCTCCAGGCTCGCACCGGGGTCGGCGGCCGCGTCGCCGACCGGCTTCCCGCCGACTCGGCTCAGATCGAGATCCTGCGCTCCGACCAGCTCGCGCTCGCGCAGGACGGGTTCACCACGCTCGGCGCGCTGCCGATCATCGCCGTCGCGCTCTCCCTCGCGCTGTTCGGGCTCGCGCTCGTGCTCGCCCCGGGCTGGCGGCGCCAGGCCACGCGCGGGTACGGGTTCGGCCTCGTGGCGGCGGGTGCGGCCGCGCTGGCGAGCGGCAGCTTCGGCGGCGACGCGATCATCGGATCGCTCGTGCCGACCCAGGCGGGTGTGCCGGCCGGCGCGGGAGGTGTGGGACATCTCGACCGAGCTGCTCGTGCAGGCGGCGGGCGCCGCGATCGGCTACGGCCTGGCCCTCATCCTCGGCGTGTGGCTCGCGGGGCCGACGCGGCCCGCCACGGCACTCCGCAGGGTCGCGGCGCCGTACCTGCGCGAGCCCGCCATCGCCTGGGCGGCCTTCGCCGCCGTCGCGGCCGTCGTCGTGCTGTGGTGGGCGCCGACCCCCGCCACCCGCAACCCGGTGACCGCGGGGCTGCTGGTGCTGCTGTTCGGGCTCGGCTTCGAGGCCCTGCGCCGCAAGACGGGCCGCGAGCACCCGGAGGCCGATCGTCACGAGCTCGAGCGCCACGCCCGCGAGCGTGTCGTGCACGCCTTCCGCGCGCTCCGGGAGCGCACGGCCGTGGCGGGGACCGCCGTCTCGCGCCATGCACCCGCCCTCGGCGACGGCGGCGGCAACGGCACGACGGCGCCTCCCCAGCCCGACCCGCGCCTCGATCAGATCGAGCGCCTCGCGCGCCTGCACGACACCGGGGTGCTCGACGACGCGGAGTTCCGAGCCGAGAAGGCGCGCATCCTCGACACCGGCGAGCGCGTGGGCCCGTGAGCCCGACGTCCGGATACCGGCTGCGCGCCTACCGCTTCCCGCGCGATTCGGACTTCGAGGGCCAGCTCGCGGGAGCGCTGGAGCGCATGCTGCTGCTCGGCGGCAGCGACCTGCACGACGCGCTGTTCGTGACGCGCGACGAGCACGCGGGCGAGGCGATGGCCGTCGACCTGCGCACGGCGAGCGCCGGCGGCACCCTCGCCGCGACTGCTCGACTTCAGGCTCGACGAGCGGCGGCGGCGCGCCGTGACCGACGACACGCTCGCAGCCGGGCGGCGGTGTCGACCGCGCCGTCGTCGCCGAGGCGGTCGCGGCCGCGCTCGAGCCGGGCGGCGCGCTCCTCGCCGTCGTGACGGCGGGCGGGCCGGTCCAGGCGCTCGAGGACGCGGTGGCCCGCACGGGCGGCAGCCTCGTCGCCGACGAACCGACCGCAGCCGGCCGCATCGCGGATCTGGAGCCGGGCGCGCTGGTGCGCGTCGCCCGTGCTCCGGAGCGCACGGCGCAATCCATCCACACGACCTGATCGGAGGTCCGACGTCATGTCCACACCGATGTCCACGCCCTACACGCCGATGGAGGGCGAGCACGGCGGGCGGATGCTCTACGACTACGACGACGAGCACGGCCAAGGCCTGGTCACGTTCGCCGGGATCATGCTCATGATCGCCGCGGTGCTGAACATGCTCTACGGCATCGCCGCGATCGACTCGGCGAACTTCTTCACGCAGAACGCCAGGTACGTGTTCGCCGACCTCAACACCTTCGGCTGGTTCGTCCTCGCCCTCGGCGTGATCCAGTTCTTCGCCGCGCTCGCCATCTGGAGAGGAGCCTCGTGGGCCCGTTGGTTCGGCGTCGCCTGCGCGAGCGCCAACGCGATCCTGCAGATGCTCTGGCTGCCCTCCTCCCACGTGCTCGGGCTGACGATCATGGCCCTGGACATCATCGCCATCTACGGGCTGGTGGCCTACGGAGGCCGCCGCCGCGCCCGCAACGAGGCCCGCGCCCGGGCCGCCGCCGGCTGATAGACCCATCGCGCCCGGCGACCGTCAGGTCGCCGGCGCGCGGTTCGCCCGGGTCGACTGCTTCACGTGCCGGCGGCGCGGATGCAACGCCGGCCGCGGGGGCCCGAGCTCGAAGCGCTCGGCGAGCACGCCGTGGCGCAGGCCGCGGTCGCAGACGGTGAGGAAGTCGCACCGGAGCATCTCCAGCACGGTCCGGACGATGCACGCGCCGGCGAGGATGACGTCGGCGCGGGCCGGCTGGAGACCGGCGATCTGCCGGCGCTGCGCGGGCGTGCGAGCGCGGAAGAGCTCGATCTGGCGATCGATCTCCGCCCGGTCGAGCACCGTGCCGTGGACGACGTCGCGATCGTAGGTGGCCAGCCCGTGCTTGACCGCGGCGAGGTTCGTCACCGCGCCGCCCATGGCGACGACCGCGTCCGGCCTGCCGCGCCTGTCGAGGCGCGCCAGGTCGGCCGCGATCGCCTCGAGCGCGGCGTGGAGCCCGGCCCGCGGGACGCGGCGGTCGAGCGCATGCCGCTCCGCGACGCCCGCGGCGCCGACGTTCAGGCTGAAGCGCTCCTGCACGCCCTGCCGGTCGCCGAAGGTGAACTGCGAGCTGCCGCCCCCGGTGTCGAAGACGGCGAGCAGGCCCGGCGGGAGCGGCAACCCGGCCATCGCCGCGACGTACGCCAGACGCGCCTCCTCGTCGGCGGGCAGGATCTCCACCTGCACGCCGCAGCGCGCCTGCGCGGCGGCGAGCAGCACGCCCGCGTTCGGGGCGAGACGGAGCGCCGCGGTACCGACCGCCGCGATGGTCTCGGCCCCTTCGGCGCGGGCGTCGGCCGCCATGACCACGATCGCGTCGACGGTGCGTTCGATCGGTGCGGCGCCGAGCCGGCCCAGGCGGACGAGGCCCTCCCCCAGGCGGGTGATCCGCGCCCGGTCGGCGATCGTTCGCCAGCTGCCGTCCGCGCGCCGCTCGGAGACGTGCAGCTTGACCGAGTTGGTGCCGACGTCGATGACCGCGAAGCGTCGCGCCCCGAAGCCCGTCCGCGCCTTGAGCCCGCGCGCGACGCAGACGTTGCGGCGGGTGTCGAACCCGAGCCGCCGCACGACGAGGCTCACGCGCGCGGGCTCCTCGGACTCGACGGCGATCGTGCAGAAGTGCCGTTGGCGGTCCTCAGCGACGTGAGCTCGGCGAGACAGCCGTCGACGTTGTAGTGCTCGCGGTGCTTGTGCACGGCGAGCGCGCGCAGGTTCGGGCTCTGGGCCACGAGCTCGTCGGGCGAGTCGGCTCTGCGCGCTGGCGGACCGGCGCCCTCGAGCGCCGCCACGACGGCGCCGGCCTCGACCGCCGAGACGGGGAAGGTCGCCTTCATGACGGGTCGCCACTGCTCGAGCCCGTCGCCGCGCACGGCCTCGAGCACCTTTACGTCGAGGCGGCCGCCGCGGACCTTGACCGACGTGTCGGCGACCCGCGAGAGCACGTAGGTCTCGTCGCTCTCCTCCACGCGCTCCGGTTGGAGGCCCGCGAACGCCGCCTCGGCGACCTCGCGGTCCAGGCCGAACGCGCGCCACTCCCAGCGCGGGACGATGACGGGTGCGGTGGTCAAGGCGCCTTCATCGGTGATCTCGTGGATCCCGACGATCCCAGACGGGCTCGCCCGGATCGTCATCCCAAGGGGATGAAGGACAGCGTTTGCCGCGCCGTCCCGTCCGGATTTGGCATGCTCACGGTCATGCCGCCGAGCGGCACTGCCCGAGGCGGCGCCGATGTGAGCCCGCGAGCCGCGTGCTGGGGCTCTTCGCCGACCGCGCGCGCACCCACCCGAGCGTCTTGGCCGGCCTGTTCGACGACGCCGCCCACGAGCTCGTCCTGGCGATCGACGATCTGCGCGAGCTCGCGCACGGCATCCACCCCTCGGTGCTGCGCGACCTCGGGCTGGCCAAGGCCGTGCAGAGCATCGCGCTGCGATCGCGGATCCCGCTCCGGCGCGTCTCCCTGCCGGACGCGCGCTTGGACCGGGTCGTGGAAACCGTGGCGTCCTACGTCGTCGCCGAGAGCTTCACCAACGTCCGCAAGCACGCCAAGGCGAAGTCCGTGTCCGTCAGCTCCGTCCTGTCCGATGGCGTGCTCGAGCTCGTGGTCGAGGACGACGGGGTCGGTGACGCGCGCCCGAGGCGCGGCTCGGGGCTCGAGGGGCTCTGCGATCGCGTCGAGGCGGTCGGTGGCACGCTGGAGATCGACAGCCCCGCCGACGCGGGCACTCGGCTCGTCGCCGTCATCCCGACCGATACGCGGAGCTGATCAGCCGCGGCGGCGCAGCAGGAGCTTGCGGATCTCGGATGCCACCACGATCGTCGCGCCCGCCCCGATGCAGATCAGCCACTGGTCGCCGGTCAGCGGCACCGTGTCGAGGATGCGGTGGAAGAACTGCAGCTCGGTGGCCAGGACGATCGCCGCGACCGACATCAGCGACGCCATCAGGAACGTGCGGTCGGAGACGGTGTCGAGGCTGAACACCGACCGCAACTCGTCGCGCGCGGTGAAGGAGAACGCCAGGTTGGCGATCGCGAACGTGGTCAAGCCCATGGTGCGCGCGAGATCCTCGCCCTCCGCGTCCTCGGCGCCCGCCACCACGCCCAGCGTCGCGGCCGCCATCACCAGCCCGGCGATGACGAACCACCACGTGTCGGCACGGGACAGGAGCGGCCGCTCGGGCTTGCGCGGACGGCGCTCCATCAGCCCTTCGCTCGGCGTTCCGTAGCCGAGCCCCACGGCTTGGAACACCTGCGTCGTGAAGTTGAGCCAGAGGGTCTGCATCGGCAGGAACGGGATCCCGCTGGCGATGTTGAGGATGCTCGCGCCGAGGAAGGTCATGATCAGGCCGGCCAGCGCGCCCATCTGGAAGCGGATGTACTTGACGAGGTTGTCGTAGAGCCCGCGTCCGAGCTCGACCGCCTTGACGATCGTCGCGAAGTTGTCGTCGGTCAGGATCATCGCCGCGGCCTCCTTGGAGACCTCGGTGCCGGTGATGCCCATCGCGATGCCGATGTCGGCCTGCTTGAGGGCGGGCGCGTCGTTGACGCCGTCCCCGGTCATGGCCACGACGTGGCCCTTGCGCTTGAGGATGTCGACGAGCCGGACCTTCTGCTCGGGGGTCACGCGCGCGATGACCCCGATGTCGTCGATCTCCTCGTGGGCCTGCTCGTCGCTGAGCTCGGCGAACTGGGCTCCGGTGATCGCGCGCCCGCGGATCCCGAGCTCGTTCGCGATCGCCCCGGCGGTGACGGCGTGGTCGCCGGTGATCATCCGCACCTGGATGCCGGCGTCGTGCGCAGTGGCGATCGCCGCCTTGGCCGCTGGGCGCGGCGGGTCGACGATGCCCACCAGCGCCAGCAGCGTGAGCTCGTCCATCAGCTCGAGCAGATCGGCGCCAGGGTCGAAGACCTCGCCGGGGAAGTCCTTGCGGGCGGTCGCCATCACGCGCAGGCCCTGCTCGGCGAGCCGCTCGTTCTCCGCGACGTAGCGGCGCTGGAAGCCGTCGTCGGCGGGTGCGACGTCCATCGCCGGGTCGAGGTGGGTGGACGCGCGCGCCAGCAGCTGGTCCGGGGCGCCCTTGACGAAGCAGCGGACGACGTCGCGGCCGGTCTCGTCGGTCATCCGGTGGAAGGTGGCCATCAACTTGTACGCGGTGTCGAACGGAAGCTCGGCCACGCGCGGATAGCGCTCCCGCGTCGTCGTGAGGTCGAGCCCGCCCTTCTCGGCGAGCACCACCAGCGCGCCCTCGGTCGGGTCGCCGATCATCTCCCCGGAGGATGTGAGCACCGCGTCGCACGCGAGCGCCAGGGGCAGCATGAACGGCTCGAGCGGGATCTCCGGGTCGCCCGCGGCATGCTTGATCTTGCCCTCCGTCGAGTAGCCGCTGCCGGAGATCATGTAGCGCCGGCCCGGGATCGTCAGCTCGACCGCCGTCATCTGGTTGAGCGTGAGCGTGCCCGTCTTGTCCGAGCAGATCGCCGACGTCGCGCCCAGCGTCTCCGTCGAGCGCAGCCGTTTGACGATCGCGCTGGCCTCCGCCAGCAGCCGCGTGCCGCGCGACAGGATCGTCGTCACCACGGCGGGCAGGCCGGTCGGGATCGCGGCGATCGCGAACGCTACGGCGACCGTGAAGACCTCGGTGAAGCTCTGGCCGCGCAGCATGTTGAGCACGACCGATGCCACGAGCGCCAGCGCCGCGATCGTGACGAGCTGCTTCGTGAGCTTCTCGAGCTGGACGGTCAGCGGCGACTTCGACTCGTCCTGGCGCTGCAGCATCCCGGAGATGTGCCCGACCTCCGTGCCCATGCCCGTCGACGTGACCACGAACGTGCCGGTACCGCGCGTGACGTTGGTGTTCATGTAGACCATGTCGGTGCGGTCGCCGAGCGCCGCGTCCGCCGCCGCCACCCGCTCGACGCCCTTGCTGACGGGCATGCTCTCCCCTGTCAGCGCCGCCTCGGCCACCTCCAGCGTCGCCGCCGCGAGCACGCGCCCGTCGGCCGGGATGACGTCGCCGGCTTCGACCTCGACGACGTCGCCGGGCACCAGCTGCTCGGAAGGGAGCTGCTCGAGGGCGCCGTCGCGCCGCACGCGGGCCTTGACGATCATCATCTTCGCCAGCGCCGCCACCGCGGCGGCCGCCTTGCCCTCCTGGTTGAGGCCGAGCACGGCGTTGAGCAGCGTCAGCAGCAGGATCACGATCCCCGTGCCCGGCTGCTTGACGGGGTAGATGGAGATGACGCCCGCGATCAGCAGGACGATCTGCATCGGGTCCTGGTACTGGCGCAGGAAGGCGTGCCAGCGCGACTCGCCCTTCGCCTCCTCGAAGCGGTTGGGGCCATAGCGCGCCAGGCGCTCGGCCGCCTCGGCGCTCGACAGGCCGCGCTCGGGCTCGACATCCAGCTCCTGCACGGTCCCCTCGCGGGTGAGCACGTGCCAGACCGGGTGATCCTCGGTCGTCGTGCCCGGCGGGGGTGCGGTCGTCGCCATCTCGGTGTCTCCTCTCAGGATCCGACGGCCGCCGCGTCCAGCGCGACCCGCGTGCCGGCGTCGCCGCGAAGCAGCGCCCGTGTGTCGTCGATCGACCCGATGGCGGCGAAGCCGCCGGTGCGCTCCGCGAACCAGCAGGCGGCGCGGACCTTGGGGGCCATAGAGCCGGCGGCGAACTCCGCCGACGCGAGCTCGTCCGGCGTCGCGCTCCGGATCGCCCGCTTGTCGGGGGTTCCCCAGCCGGCATAGACGGCGTCGACGTCCGTGACGATCGCCAGCGCGTCGGCGCCGATCTCGGCAGCGAGCAGCGCGCTGGCGAGATCCTTGTCGATCACGGCCTCGACGCCGCGCAGCCGTCTCCCGGCCGGCGCGGGCTCGTCGTCGTAGACGGTCGGGATGCCCCCGCCGCCCGCGCAGATGACGAGCACCCCGCGGTCGAGCAGCGCCCTGATGGTCTCGATCCCGAAGATGCGCTTGGGCTCGGGCGAGGGCACGGCGCGGCGCATGCTGTCGCCGTCGGCCATGAAGGCCCAGCCCTTCTCCTGTTCCAGGCGCGCCGCCTCGGCCGCGTCGTAGAGCGGTCCGATCGGCTTGGTCGGATGGCCGAACGCGGGATCGCCCGGGTCGACCTCGATCATCGTCAGCAGCGTTGCGACGTGCCGCTCGAACGGCAGCTCGTTGCCGAGCTCCTGCTCGAGCATGTAGCCGATCATCCCCTCCGTCTGGGCGCCCAGCACGTCGAGCGGGTAGGTGTCCACCGCGGTGTAGGCGCTGCCCTGGAGGGCGAGCAGGCCGACCTGCGGGCCGTTGCCGTGGGAGACGACGAGCTCGTGCTCGAGCGCCACGGGCGCGAGCGCCTTGCAGGCCGCGCGCGCGTTCTCGCGCTGGTTGTCGGCCGAGAGCGCCTGCCCGCGACGCAGCAGTGCGTTGCCACCGAGGGCGACGACGACGCGCATCCCGCGGTCAGCTCCCCAGCGTGGCGACCATGACGGCCTTGATCGTGTGCATGCGGTTCTCCGCCTCGTCGAAGACGATCGACGCGGGGGACTCGAAGACCTCCTCGGTGACCTCCAGCGCCGTCAGGCCGAACTTGCGCTCGAGCTCCTTGCCGACCTCGGTGTCCGCGTTGTGGAAGGCCGGCAGGCAATGCATGAACTTGACGTCCGGGTTGCCGGTGAGCGCCATCGTCTGCGCGTTGATCTGGTAGGGCGTGAGCAGCTCGATCCGCTCCGCCCAGACCTCGTCGGACTCGCCCATCGAGACCCACACGTCGGTCAGGAGCACGTCGCAGCCCCGCACCGCCTCCTCGACGTCGTCGGTGAGCGTGACCTGACCGCCGGAAGCCGCGGCGAACTCGCGCGCGCTCGCGACCAGGTCCTCCGCCGGCCAGAGCGACCGCGGGGCCGCGATCCGCACGTCCATGCCCAGCTTGGCGCCCACGATCAGGTAGCTGTTGGCCATGTTGAACCGCGCGTCGCCGAGGTAGCAGAAGGCCATCTCGTCGAGCCGCTTGTCGACGTGCTCGAGCATCGTGAGGAAGTCGGCCAGCATCTGGGTCGGATGCCACTCGTCGGTGAGGCCGTTGTAGACCGGCACTCCGGCCCACTCGGCCAGCTCGTCGGCGATCGCCTCGCCGAAGCCGCGGTACTCGATCGCGTCGTACATGCGGCCGAGCACGCGCGCGGTGTCCTTGACGGTCTCCTTGTGTCCCATGTGCGAGCCGCTGGGGCCGATGAAGGTGACGTGCGCGCCCTGGTCGTAGGCGGCGACCTCGAACGCGCAGCGGGTGCGGGTCGAGTCCTTCTCGAAGATCAGGGCGATCTCCCGGCCGACGAGCTTCTGCTCCTCGCGACCCTCGCGCTTGGCCGCCTTGAGCTCGCGCGCGAGGTCGATCAGGAATCGGATCTCGTCGGCGCTGTAGTCGTAGAGCGTGAGGAAGTGGCGGCCGTGGAGGGCGGCCGCGACGTCGGGATGTTCAGTGGCGGTGCTCATGGGGTTCCTTTCAGGCGTCGCGTGCGATCGGGCAGGTCATGCAGTGGCCGCCGCCGCGGCCGCGGCCCAGCTCCTGGCCGGCGATGGCGAGCACCTCGATCCCGGCCTTGGCGAGCTTGGCGTTGGTGGCCTCGTTGCGCTCGTAGGCGACCACCGTGCCCGGCGCCAGCGCCACGACGTTGTTGCCGTCGTCCCACTGGTTGCGCTCGGCCTCGAACTCGTCGCCGCCGGTGGGCACGAGCGTGAGCGCGTCGAGCCCGAGCGCGTCCTTGACCTCGTCGACGAACGGGCGCTCGGAGACCTGGGCGCCGACGCCGCCGTCGCCGTCGCCGTCGGGCGTGTACAGGATCGGGACGATCTGGGAGACGACCGGCTCGTAGAGCGTCGCGACGTTCCGGTCGCAGAACGTGAAGACCGTGTCGAGGTGCATCGCCGCGCGCTCGCGCGGCATCTGCGCGCCGATGATCAGGCGCGCGGCGCCGGCGGCGAACATGTTCTGGGCCAGGATGCTCACGGCCCGCGCGTTCGAGCGCTCGCCCTGGCCGACGAGCACGACCCCGTCGCCCACGGGCATGATGTCTCCGCCCTCGAGCGAGGCGCTCCCCCAGTCGTGGTCGACACCGCCGAACCAGAACTCGAAGCCGGCGTCGCGGAAGCGCGGGTGGAAGCGGTAGACCGCCTCGAGGTTGAGCGTCTCGTGCTGGCGGGCGGGCCAGAACATCGCGTTGATCGAGACGCCGCCGTAGATCCACGCGCTCGTGTCGCGCATGAACAGCGTGTTCGGCAACGGTCGCAGGACGAAGTCGTTCGGCCGCAGCGCCCGTCCGACGGCCTTCACGATGTCCGCCGGCAGCTCGGCCAGCGTGACGCCGCCCGTGAGGCACGTCGCCAGATCCTCCGCGGGCATCTCCTTCATCCACGCCGTCAGCTCGCCCGCGAACATGGTCGTGACCTCCTCCGGGCGGAGCTTGCGCTCGAGCACCCAGTCCCGGGCCGCGGGGTCCGCGAGCGTCTCGGTCAGGAGGTCGTGGAAGAGCAGCACCTCGGCGCCGCGCTCGCGCATGAGGTCGACGAACGCGTCGTGCTCCTGCCGCGCCCTGCGGGTCCAGATCACGTCATCGAAGAGCAGCTCGTGGCAGTTCGTCGGCGACAGCCTTTCGTGCGCGCGATCGGGCCGGTGGACGATCACGCTGCGCAGCACGCCGACCTCCGATGCGACTCCGAGGCCGGCGGTGGTGGTTGGACTCGCCACGGGATTCCTCTCTCTTCAGCTCAGGACGGCCGCGCCGCCGACGAACACGCACACGACCACGAACGCGATCGCGAAGAAGGGCCAGACGAACTTCAGGTAGCGGTCGTAGCCCACCTTGGAGAGGGCGAGGCCGCCCATGATCACGGCCGATGTCGGAGTGATCAGGTTCACGAGGCCGGAGGCCGACTGGAAGGCGGTCACCGCGACGGAGCGCGAGACGCCGGCGAAGTCGGCGAGCGGCGCCAGGATCGGCATCACGAGCGCCGCGTGCCCGGACGACGAGGGCACCAGGAAGGCGATCGGCACGTTGACGATCAGCGTCAGGACGCCGAAGACGCCCTGTGACGCCCCGGTCACGGCGTCCTCCATCCAGTGCAGGACGGTGTCGGTCATGTACGTGTTCTTCATGACCACGGTGATCCCGCGGGCGAGCACGATGATCAGCGCCGCGGCGAGGAAGTCCGACGCGCCGGCGATGATGGTGTTGACCGTGCCCTCCTCCCCGAGCTTGGCGATCAGGCCGATCACGACCGCCATGACGATGAACAGCGCCGCCGCCTCGGGGAAATAGAACGAGGCGAACGTCGGCAGCGGGAAGTCGGTGTCCCATCCCTCCTGCCAGAGGTCGTTCCACGGGATGAAGCCGTAGATCATGACCAGGAACGAGCCCGCGAACAGGCACAGGACGAGCTTCTGGCGGCCGCTCAGGGCCGGCACGTCGTCGATCAGCGCACGCGCGTCCTGCGCGTCGGTCGGCGAGATCCCGACGATCGAACGCGAGGGGTCCTTCCGGATCCGGCTCGCGTAGCGGATGACGTAGGTGATCGCGATGGCGACCAGCACAAGCCACATCAGGACCCGGACGCCGATGCCCTCGCCGAGGGTGATCCCGGCCGCGTCGGAGGCGACACCCGTCGCGAAGGGGTTCACCGTGGAGCACATCACGCCGGTGCCCGCGCCCAGGAAGATGATCGCGGCGGCGACCATCCGGTCGTAGCCGAGGGCGAGCGTCAGCGGGACGAGCAGGACGAAGAAGCCCAGCGTCTCCTCCCACATCCCGTAGCTGGTCCCGCCGAGGGCGAAGACGCCCATGAGGATCGCGATCAGCGCCGAGCCGCTGTGCCGGAAGCGCAGCGCGAGCCGGCCGATGCCCGTCTGGATCGCCCCCGTCTTCATGGTGACGGTGATGAACGCCCCGACCGCGAGGACGAACAGGAAGATCATCGCGGAGCCGTAGAGGAAGCCCTCCTCGTCGGCGCTGACGAACCCGGTCTCGCCCTCCACGCCGTAGAGGCCGTTCGGCGGCGCGATCCAGAGCTGCTTGAGGCGTTGGTCGAGTCCGGTCTCGACGCAGAGCTCGTCGCCCGTGGCGTCCGCGCACGAGGGCAGCTCACGGTAGGTACCCGGCACCGGGCCGTCCGTCTGCGGGTCCACGTCGTACGCCCCGGCCGGGACGAAGAAGGAGGCGATCCAGACGAGCAGCAGAACCGCCGCGAGCACGGTGAACGCGGTCGGGAACTTGAAGGTCTTCGGCGACGGCTCCGACGGCGGAGGCACCGGCGGCTCCCCTTGCGCGGGCCCCGGCCCGGTGGTCGCAGGCGGGTGCGAGGGCGTCGTGGCCACGCCTCGCAGGATGCGGCGACGCGCGCCGCGCGGGCAATGGTGCCGACCGGCATCGCTCGGGGATGCGAGCACCCTTGGCCGCGTGGTGCCACGCCGGGATCGTCGGAGGCCCCGAGGAGGAGGTCACCGTGACGCAGACGTCCGCAGATCCGGACACGCCGGCGCCGACCGCCGCGATGAGCGTCCGCGGGGCGGCGTTCCTCGGGATCGGCTCGATGGTCGGCGCGGGTATCTTCGCGCTCCTGGGCGAGGCCGGGGCCGTCGCCGGATCGGCGGTGTGGCTGTCGTTCGCCATCGCCGGGGTCGTGACGGGGCTGCTCGGCTACACGGTGGTGAAGCTCGGCGTGCGCTACCCGTCGTCGGGCGGGCTGATCGCGTACCTCATCGCCGGCTTCGGCAACGGACGGCTCGTGGGCATCGCCTCCTGGCTGGGGTATGCGGCGGCGATCGTGATCGTGGGCGCGATGGTGGCGGTGTCGTTCGGAAGCTACGCGACGGCGCTGTTCATCGGCGACGACGCCGGCCCCGCGTGGGACAACGTCTTCACCACGCTCGTCGTCGCCGGCACGCTCGGCCTCAACCTGGTCGGGTCGCGGGTGGTCGACCGCGCGCAGTCGGCGATCGTCGTGACGCTGCTCGGCGTCTTCGCGATCTTCATCGCGGTGACCATCGCGGACGCCGATTGGGGGCTTCTCGCGTTCAGCGGCTATCCCGCCCTCTCCGACATCGTCGCGAGCGTGGCCCTCACGTTCTTCGCCTATCTGGGCTTCTCCGTGATCACCTTCGCCGCCGGCGACCTCCGCGACCCGGCGCGCGGCCTTCCCGTCGCCATGTACTCGGCGCTCGGGGTCGCGGCCACGCTCTACGTCCTGATCTCGCTCGGCGTCTTCGGCACGCTCACCGTCGAGCAGGTCGTCGGATATGGCGAGACGGCCATCGCCGAGGCAGCTCGCCCCGCGCTCGGCGACGCCGGCTTCCTGATGATGGCGATCGCGGCCGTGCTGGCCACCACCTCGTCGACGAACGCCACGCTGTATGCCTCCGGTGGACTCACGCGGATGCTCGCCGAGGTGGGGCAGTTCCCGCCGTTCTTCGGCAGCGGCTCACGCCTCGGGTCCCACGCGGGGCTCCTGATCACGGCAGTGCTCGTCCTGGTCGTGGCCAACCTCGTCGACCTGTCGGCGATCGCGTCGGTGGGCAGCGCGATCGCCCTGATGGTCTTCGTGCTCGTCGCGACGGCCGGCTATCGCCGCCGAGGCGAGACCGGGGCCAGCGCCGCCGTCACCGTCACGGCCATCGCGGTGTCGGCGGCCGTTCTCGTCTTCTTCGTGATCGACACTCTGCGCAACGACCCGGCGACGTTCGTCGCGATCCTGGCGATCGCCATGCTCGCCGTGGTCCTCGACTTCCTCTGGAAGCGCAGCGGAGCCGCGCCGGCCGACGGTGGGACCGCTCACCCCACGGGATGAGCCGGATCCCCGGCAGGGTCGGAGACCCGGTTCGCGGCGGCGGCCGCGAGCTCCCGTCGGCGGAGCCTCGCGAGACGGGCTTCGCCGCTCGTACGGGCGCAGACACCCCTTCGACTGGCGGGCATGCGCCATTGCCGCGCGAGCGGATCGGCGCCTAGATTCGGCTATGTCCGGCTCGTCCATCCGCCTGATGACCCTTGGCTCTCACACCCCTACGACTCGTGCGGTCCGTGTGCTCACGGTCGACGATCAGGAGCTCTTCCGCGGCGTGGCCCGCGACGTCATCGACGCGACTCCCGGGTTCGAGGCGGTCGGTGAGGCCAAGAGCGGCGAGGAGGCGATCGAGGCCGTCGAGCGGCTCGGCCCCCAGCTCGTGCTGCTCGACGTGCGCATGCCCGGCATGGACGGGATCGAGGTCGCACGGCGCCTCTCCGTAAAGCACCCGGAAACGGTCGTGGTGCTGATCTCGATCGAGGAGGGCATCGACGTCCCGTCGGCCGCCCAGCTCGACGCTGTGCCGCTCGTGCGCAAGCAGGACTTCGGCCCGCGCCTCTTGCGCCGCTTGTGGCAGGAGCACGGCCCAGCCGCCTAGCGCCTGTCGGTCCTGGTTTCGACGCTCTTGGCGCAACGCCGACGCGCGGATTAGGGTGTGCCCATCTCCGCAGACGAATTCTCTGGAGTGGAGGAGAAAGTCGGGCGCAGGCGGATCGCGCGCGACGGCCTCGTCGAGGGCGCGGTCATCGTCGGCGGTGCCGGGCTCTGCGCCATCGCCGCCGCGGTCACGGTTGCCGGCAACGACTCCGCGTACGCCGGGTTCGAGGGGGCCGCCCGGGCAACCCTCGTCGGTGTCCCGCTGGCCGTCGGTCTCTACGCCCGCCGCCGCGCGCCCTTCAGGAGCTTCGGCGCCTTGCTGATCGCGACGGGGATTTTGGCGTTCGGCACGACGCTCAGCGAGGCCTCCTCGCCTGAGCTGTATGCCATCGGCCGGCTCGCCGGCTGGATGATCGAGCCGCTTCTCGTGTACGCCGTGCTCGCCTTCCCGACCGGTCGGCTGCAGGGGCGGATCGACAGGGCACTGGTGTGGTCCACGCTCATGCTGGCGCTGACGCTCTACCTGCCGACCGCACTGGTCGTGGAGCAATTCCCCTTACCGGTGCCCTGGACGCTCTGCCACAGCGGATGCCCGGACAACCCGTTCATGGTCACCGGCTCGGAGCCCGCGGCGATCGAGGACCTGGTAAGACCGCTGCGGGAGTTCGCCCTCATCGCGCTGTTCGCGGCGACCGCGCTGCGGCTGGTGCAGCGTCTGCGCGATGCCACCAGCCTCGTGCGGCGCACGATCGAGCCGGTGCTCGTCGTGGCGCTCTTCCGCTTCGTCACCTTCATGGTCCTGCTGGGCCTGCGCCGGGCCGCACCGGAGGCCGACGACGTGCTGCGCATCGCCCTGTGGTCGTTGTCGATCAGCATCCCGGTGCTGGCATGCGCGTTCCTCGCGGGTCTCATCACGTGGCGCCTGTTCATCGCCGACGCGGTCGAGCACCTGGCCACGCGACTCAGCACGCACCCGCAGCCGGACGACGTCCGCGCCGGGTTGGCGGAGGCCTTCGACGACCCGCAGCTCGACATCGCCTATTGGCTGGACGAGCGCCGGGAGTGGGTCGACGGAACCGGCGCGACGGTGGCCGTGCCGCGGCCCGGACCCGGCCGGTGGCTGTCCGAGGTCTACGACGAGGAGCGGCTCGTCGCCGGGATCGTCCACGACGAGACCCTGCGCGACGAGCACGCGTTCCTGGACGCGGCGACGACCTACGCGGTCATGACGTTCGACAATCACCAGCTGAGCACGGAGGCAGCCGCGCTCCTCGGCGAGGTGCAGGAGTCCCGCGCCCGGATCCAGGCGACCGCCGACGAGGAGCGGCGCCGGATCGAGCGCGACCTGCACGACGGCGCCCAGCAGCGCCTCGTCGCGCTCAGGATCAAGCTCGAGCTGGCGGCCGAGCGCCTCGAAGGCACGGATCGGGACAACGCCGCGCTGCTCCGGGAGCTCGGCTCGGAGATCGACGACGCGCTGGACGAGGTCCGCTCGTTGGCACGCGGGATCTATCCGTCACCCCTGTCCGATCGCGGCCTCGCCGAAGCCCTGCGCTCGGCGGCGCTCCAGGCCGCGCTGCCGACGACCGTGCTCGCGTCAGGGGTCAGGAAGCGCTACCCGCGCGAGATCGAGAGCGCGGCGTACTTCTGCTGCCTCGAGGCATTGCAGAACGCCGTCAAGCACGCGCGCGGAGCCACGGTCGTGGTGATCGAGCTCGTGGACAACGGATCGCTGCGCTTCGAGGTGCGCGACGACGGGGCCGGCTTCGACACGGACGCCGCCGAGCCCGGCGTCGGGCTGGTCAGCATGCGCGATCGGCTGGGCGCGGTGCACGGCGAGCTCGCCATCGTGTCGGCGAGGGGCCAGGGCACTCGCATCGTCGGCCGTATCCCCCTCGGCGGCGACGGCGTAGCCGGCATCACGCTTCGAGGCAAACAGCTCGCACCCGGCTTCGAGGCGCCGGCCATGAGTGCTCAGTGGACGAGGGCCTTGACGGCGATCACGGCCGCGCCGATCGCGCCGACGGCGAGCGCATGCAGCAGCGAGCTGCCGACCGCGGCGCCGCTCAGGCGCCCCGCCGCGTAGCCATAGGCGGCGATCAACCCGAGGCCGGACCACTTCGCCAGGGTGAACGCCGTGTCGAGCTCGATCGCGTCCGCCGCCGCGAGCATGAAGAAGACGGCCGGGAACGCCGCCCCCGCCGCGACGGCGATCACGTCCATCTCCGCCTCGTGCCGGCGCGCCTTGCCGAGCGGGCCGCGGATGCGGATGCGCGTCCCCACGACGTCGCTGTAGAGCTCGGCGAGCGCGACGGCGATCGCGGTGGTCACGAGGATGGCCCCGACGGCGGCCGCGGGGGGCGGGTGGGGCTCGAGCGCCACGACCAGCGCCAGCCCGACGATCGCGCCGTAGATCACGCGCGCGACCTGCTCGGAGCTGAGGTGCTCGGCGAGGACGCCGGCGGCGTCACGCGTCGGCGCGGGGGCCTCTGGCTCCTGGGCCATCAGGAGGCGACGGGCGCGGCGGTGACCACGGTGACGGGCACCCCGAGGCGCCGGACCCGCGCGGGCAGGTCGTCGTGCAGCCACCGCGAGCCCGCCTCGGGCAAGGTGGAGATCAGGATCTCGTCGTAGGCGCCCTGCTGCAGGGCCAGGGCGATGCCGGCGTACGGGTCGTCGCCCTCGGCCACGATGCCGCCGACCGGCGCGCCGACCGCCTTGGAGAGCATCCGCCGCGCACGGCGCAGCGTCCAGGCCGCGACCGCGGGATCGCTCGCGTCGGGGATCAGCAGATCCAGGCGGCAGGCGCCCGCCGCGGTGCGCGCCGCCACCTCGTCCACGAGCGCGGGTGTCGCAACGGACTTGTGCGCGACGATCAGGATGCGTCTGGCAGCCGTCGGGTCCACGACTCCCCTCCTTCGTGCGAGGTGCTCGTCGCGCTGACAGTCGCACATGCCCGAGGGTGCGGTCAACGCCCGAGGGCGCGCCGTCTGGTGCGCACGACCCGCGCTGGGGTGCGTGCACCGTGGAGCGGGCCTGACCACCGCAGGATGCTCCCGGGGAGTCGCCGGCGGCACGCCGGTCGACCACGGCAACCGAGAGGAGCAGGGCCATGGCGAACACGACCACCACGCAGCGCTCCGGCTGGGTCACCTTCGCCGGCGTGACCGCACTCGTCGTCGGCGGATACAACGCGCTGAGCGGCATCGCCGCGCTCTCGGACGACGACACCCTCGCCGCCCAGGCGAACAAGGTGCTCTACGGCATCGACCTGACCTTCTGGGGCTGGCTATGGCTGCTCGTCGGCGCGCTGCAGATCCTCGCCGGCGTCCTGATCATCCGGCGCAACGAATGGGGCATGGCGCTCGGCGTGGTCATGGCGGGCCTCAGCGCCCTGATCACGGTCTTCGTGATCTTCGTCTTCCCGCTGTGGGCGATCGCGGTCCTCACGCTGGACGCGCTCGTCCTCTACGGACTCCTGACCAGAGGCGACGAGTTCGGCGGTTGATGAGCTCCGTCCCTGCCGATCCGGTGGCCATGGATGCCGACAGCGCGCGCGCGATCGCCCGGCGCGTGCACGCGGCCGACCGGGAGGAGGGCGGCGCGCCGCTGCTGCGCCACATCGCCCGCGTGTCCGTCCGGACGCCCGCCGAGGCCCGCGTCGTCGCCTGGCTTCACGAGTCGCTCGAGTCCGCCACCATGACCGAGCACGAGCTCCTCGCATACGGGCTCGACGACGACGAGCTGCGGGCCTTGAGGCTGCTCGGCCGGGCGACGGGCTCGCATTCCCAGGCGACCTACCTGGCCCACATCGAGCTGATCGCCCGTGCCGCGGGTCGCTCCGGGGACCTGGCCCGGACGGTCAAGATCGCCGACCTCGAGGACCGCCGTCTGCACCCCCGGGTGCGCGCCGACGGCTCGTCTCCGCCGTACGAGCTCGCCCTGCGGCGGCTCGAGGAGGCGCAGGCCCGACAGCCCTACGAGCATGCCTGAGCAGGCCGCCCCCACGCCGCGACTCGCGATCCTGCTCGCGACGGCGATGTTCGTGCTCGTGGTCGACACGTCGCTGATGAACGTGTCGATCTCGGCGGTCGTCGAAGATCTCGACACCACCGTGAGCGGCGTCCAGTCCGCGATCGCGCTCGAGGCGCTCGTGTCCGCCGCGTTCATCCTGATCGGCGGCAAGGTCGGGGACCTCTACAGCCGCAAGAAGGCCTACGTCCTCGGCCTGCTCGGCTACGCCGTCGGCGCGCTCGCGATGACCCTCGCCCAGGACCTGACGGCGATCATCGTCTTCTGGGCGATCGTCGGCGGCCTCGGCGCGTCGCTCCTGCTGCCCGCCATGCAGTCGCTCATCCACGGCAACTTCGAGGGAGCGGCGCGGATGAGGGTCTATGCCCTGGTCGGCGCCGCGGCGGCGATCGCGGCCGCCGTCGGACCGCTGCTCGGCGGCTTCATCACCACTTATCTGTCCTGGCGGGTGGCCTTCCTGCTCGAGGCCGTCGCCATCGCCGTCGTGCTGTCGGGGATCGGACTCGTGCGCGACGTGCCGTACACCGGACCGCGCGGCATCGACGCCGTCGGGGCGGTCCTCTCCGTCCTCGGCATGGGCGGCATCGTGCTGAGCATCCTGGTGTGGCAGGAGGGCGGCGAGTCCGTGGGCGCGATCATGGCGGTCGGCGCGATCGCCATGGGGGTGCTGGTCCGCTGGCTGCTGCGGCGCAAGCGCGACGGCAGGCCGGCGCTGCTCGATGCCGACCTGTTCAAATCCAAGTACTTCCGGCTCGGAGTCACGCAGCAGATGCTCCAGCAGATCGCCCTCGGCGGAACGATCATCGCCCTGCCCATCTACCTGCAGATGGTGCTCGAGTACGACGCGATGGAGGCCGGGCTGTCGCTCGCGCCGCTCTCGCTCACGATGTTCGCGACGGCGCTCGTCGCGGGGAGGAAGTCCGGCGACCGGCGCCCCAGCAGCATCGTCCGGATCGGGTTCCTGCTGCTCACGATCGGCATCGCGGTGCTCGTCGGGATCGTGCCCCGGGCGGACTCGGGCTGGGCCCTCGCGGCCCCGCTCGTCGTCACGGGCTGCGGGCTCGGCCTGCTGGTATCCCAGCTCAACAACTACACGCTGTCGCCGATCGAGGAGGAGCGGGCCAGCGAGGCCGCCAGCGTCAACTCGGCGGCCGGGTCGTTCGGGCTGTCGTTCGGCCTCGCCTTCGCCGGCGCGATCATGCTCGCCACGCTGTCGTTCGCCTTCACCGACCTCGCCGAGTCGAGCGACGTGCTGCCGGCCGCGGAACAGCAGCGGGTCGCGGAGGTGCTCGAGGACGACGCGGAGGTCATGAGCAACACCCAGCTCGAGGAGCTGCTCGCCGATCAGCCCGAGGCGATCCAGGACGAGGTCCTCCGCATCAACACGGAGGCGAGGCCGGTGGCGCTGCAGGTCGCGCTGATCATCCCGATCCTCGCCGGCCTGCTCGGGTTCCTCAACTCCTTCCGGATGGTGCGCCTGCCCGACCCCGAGCCGGCCGGTTCGGGGGAGGCGATGGCGCTGGCGTGATGGACCCACGCGAGGACCCGGTCCTCGGCGTCTTGCGCCGGCGCGCGGCGGCCGGGAGCACCCCCGGGCGGCGGCGCGACGGGCACGTGGTCTCGCTCGCGATCGAGGGCGGCGGGATGCGGGGCGTCGTGTCGGCGGGCATGTGCGCCGTGCTCGAGGAGGCCGAGCCGATCCCGTTCGTGACCGCGCTCGCCGAGGGCTCCAGCCACGTGCTCGTGCTCCGCTCGCGCCCCGCCACGTTCCGGGTGCGGACGCGCAGCCGTCTCTCGGAGCTCGCCGTCGGACGGGCCCATCCAGGGCTGCGGCCGGTCGTGCAGGCCTCCGGGGACCGCTACAACCGCGACGCCGACCGGCTGGCCGAGTCCGCGCATCACGCGGAGGGGCCGGCGATCAGCCAGATCGGCGTTCCCGCGAGCAGCCGCCTCGTCGGGCGGCTGAGCACCGACCCGGGGCGCATCGCCGAGAGCCTGCGCCTGGGGGCGACGGCGATGGCGACGGCGCTGTACGGGGAGCCGACGCGGCTGATGTGGCGCCCGACTCCCGTCGTGGACCTGGACGCGGACGCGCGCTCGGCGGCGTAAGCGGTGGGCCGCGAACGCTGGATGGCGCTGCTGTTCGCCATCGGGTCGGCATGCTTCCTGATCGGCCCGTTCCCCGGATACGCGGAGCTCGTGGGCGGGGCCGCGGTCGGCGTCACGTTCTTCACCGGCTCGATCTTCTTCACGGCGGGCGGGCTGCTGCAGACGGCGCTGTCCCGCCGCGCGCGTCATGAGCCCGGCGCCGGGCGCTCGGCGTGGTGGGCGGCCGTCGTCCAGTCGGCCGGGACGCTGTTCTTCAACGTGACGACGTTCAGGGCGATGGACACCGCGCTGTCGAACCCGGACTACACCCGGCTCGTGTGGCGGCCGGACGCGCTGGGCTCGATCTGCTTCCTCGTGTCGGGCCTGATCGCCTACCGCGCCTCCGCGCGACGCGGCTGGCGCCCCGTGCGGGGCGCGCGCGGCTGGTGGCAGCCGGCGGTCAACCTGCTGGGCTGCGTGCTGTTCGGGATCTCCGCCGTCGCGGGCTACGTCGTGCCGGCGTCCGGCTCGGTGCTCGATCTCGCCGCGGCCAACTGGACCACCGCGCTCGGCGCGGCGTGCTTCCTCTCCTGTGCCGTGGCGACGGCCGCCGCCTCCGAGGCCGCCGTGTCGGCTCCCGGCGTCAGGTGAGCCGTCGTCACGTACGCCACCACGACCGCCACGATGACCAGGGGCATCACCGCCAGGCCGTCGGCGCCGAGCAGCAGGGTCGCGAGCAGCGTCGACGTCAGGGGCAGGCCGAGCATCACCACGCTCATCGCGCCGATGCCCATCGACACGGCGGGCACGAGCTCGAGCCCCGGCAGTCCCGCCGCGGCCATGCCGCCCGCGGCCCCGATGAACACGGCCGGGAACACCGGCCCGCCCCGGAAGCACGAGAGCGAGAGCCCGTACGCCAGCGCCTTGCAGGCCACGAGCAACAGCAGAGCGCCGACGGTCCAGTCCGGCGCGCCGGCGACCAGCGGCCCGAGCGCGTCCTGGCCGGAGAAGAGCACCTCCGTGGCGTCGTGGTCCGTCGCCTCCCCGAAGCCGATCGCGAGCAGGGCTATGACCGCGCCGACCACTGGCATGAGCAGGAACATCCGCGGCTCCACGCGCGCCCGGACGGCGACCGCGAGCAGCTGGATGCCACGCCCGAGGACCGGTGCGGCCAGGCCGAAGGCGATCGCCCACCCGAACATCGCGAGGGTCGGATGCGCGAACGGGGGCAGGCCCGGGAGCGCCAGCGAGAACGTGCCGAAGCCCGTGATCTGGTCGAGCCCGACGAAGATCAGCGTGCCGATGCCGGCGGCGAGCAGGCCCGGCACGAGCACCACGCCGAGCATCGGGCCACCGAGCCCGGCGACCTCGAGGAGCAGGAACGCCCCGACGATCGGGGACCCGAGCAGCGAGCTGATCGCGGCGAAGCTGCCCGCCGCCGCGATGACCGCCGTCGCGCGGTCGGGCGTGTCGCGAGCGGCCAGCCTGACCGCCAGGACGCCGAGGCCGCTGCCCATCAGGATCAGCGGCGCCTCCGGGCCGAGCACCGTGCCGAAGCTCAGGCTCGCCAGCGCGGCGAGCAGGACGCCGGGGAGCTGGGACGGCGGCAGCGGGCCGGAGGCCTTGAAGCCGTCCGCGGGCGAGTGGCCGCCCGTGCCCGGCAGCCGGCGGATGGCGGCCGCCGTCAAGACACCGGACACGACGAGCAGGGGCAGCGGCCACCAGGCCGGCGGCGCGTCGAAGCCGAGGGTCGCCGGGAGCTCGGTGAACAGCTGGTCCTGCAGCCACGAGACGAGCTTGAGGAAGCCGTACGCGGCGACCGAGACGGGGATCCCGATCGCGGCGGCGAGCACCAGCAGCTGCAGATAGCTGCGGGAGCGGAGCAACTCGTGCGGGTCTGCAGGCAACGCCTCGCAGAGCGTGCGCGACCCGCGGCGCGGGCGCATCACCCGGAAGGGGTGAGGCCACCGGCACGCGCCGCCACGATGATCCGGCGTTGCAGCGCGCTCCTCTCCCTCGAACGGAAGGTCGTCGATGCCGGTCCACCAGCACACGAGCACGTCGCCGGAGACGACGAACGGCGGCGCCGACGCCCCCGTGATCGAGCACCTCGACGCGCTCGCGGCGCGCTACGGCAACCGGTTCCTGCTCGAGCCCGCGCCCGACGGCCGGCTGCCCGAGCACGGGATGCCCGCGGTCGACGCGATGCGCCTGATCGACGAGGAGCTCGTGCTCGACGGGATCCCGCAGCGCAACCTCGCGACATTCGTCACCACCTGGATGGAGCCGGAGGCTCAGCGGGTGATCGCGGAGAACCTGCACCGCAACTTCATCGACCACGCCGAGTACCCGCAGACCGCGGAGATCGAGCAGCGCTGCGTCCGGATGCTCGCCGACCTCTTCCATGCCCCGGGCGAGACGACCGGGGCGCGGACGCAGGGCTCGTCCGAAGCGATCATGCTCGGCGCGCTCTCGCTGAAGTGGCGGTGGCGCGGGCGGCGCGAGGCGGCCGGCAAGGACACCGCGCGGCCGAACCTCATCTTCGGCGGCGACGTCCATGTCGTGTGGGAGAAGTTCTGCCGCTACTTCGACGTCGAGCCGCGCATCATCCCGCTGCAGCCCGACAAGTACACGATCGGGCCGGAGGACGTGGAGCCGCACGTCGACGAGAACACGATCGGCGTCGCCGCGGTGGTCGGCACGACGTTCACCGGTCATGCCGACGACGTCCGCGGCATCAACGACCTGCTCGTGCGGCTCAAGCACGACCGCGGCCTCGACGTCCCGCTGCATGTCGACGGCGCCAGCGGCGGATTCGTGTGGCCGTTCCTGTACCCGGACTCCGCGTGGGACTTCCGCCTCGAGCAGGTGCGCTCGATCAACGTCTCAGGGCACAAGTTCGGGCTCGTCTATCCCGGCATCGGCTGGCTGATCTTCCGCTCGCGCGAGGATCTGCCCGAGGACCTGGTCTTCTACGAGAACTACCTCGGCAAGCGCGATGCGACCTTCACGCTGAACTTCTCGACCGGGTCGGCGATGGTGCTGGCCCAGTACTACAACTTCGTCCGCTTCGGCCACGACGGCTACCGCTACATCATGGAGACGATGCAGGCCAACGCCCGGTCGCTGGCCGAGCGGATCGAGGCGATCGGGCGCTTCCGGCTGATCGGCGGCGACGCGGAGCAGCTCCCGCTCGTGGCCTTCCAGCTCGCCGAGGCGAACGGCTACGACGAGTTCGACGTCGCCTCCCAGCTCGCCGCCACCCGGGGGTGGATGGTCCCCGCCTACACGCTGCCGCCGAACGCCGAGCACGTGACGATCATGCGCGCGCTGGTCAAGCTCACGCTCGGGCACACCCTCGCCGACACGCTCGCGGACGACCTCGCGCTTGCGTGCGAGACGCTGGACCGCAAGGGCGGGCTCCACGAGATCGATCGCAGGCGCGTGAAGACCGGCACGGGCTACTGACGCGCGCGGCTTGCTGCCCCCTCGCCGGGGGTGTGCGCCTCCCGGGCCTTCTCCGGCGTGCGCCCTCGCGGCGCCGGGGCCGCCCCGGAATGCTGGATGCGTGAGCATCGCGCCGACCGTCGCGTTCGATCCAGCGCCGCAGCCGCTCCCCTTCGCCGGCCCTCCCCCGCGAATCCGCCGCGGGATGGTGCGGCGCGACCGCCTGCTGCGCGCGCTCACGCAGTCGGGCGCCATCCCCTTCGTCCTCCTCCGCGCCCCCGCCGGATACGGCAAGAGCACGCTGCTCGGCCAGTGGGCCGAGCGGGACGACCGCCCGTTCGCCTGGATCGCCGCCGAGGATCTCGACGCCGCCACGGCGCTCGAGCGCGCGGCGCGGGCGCTGGAGATGCTGCCCTCCCCGGCCGTGGTCGTCATGGACGGCGCCGGCCTCGAGGCGGGGTTCGACGAGCTCGACGCATGGGCGCGTGCGCTGCCCCGGCGGTCGCAGCTGGCGCTGGCCACGCGAAGCGAGCCGCGGCTGCCCCTCGGCAGCCTGCGAGCGCATGGCCTGGTGCTCGAGCTCGGGGCGCCGGAGCTCGCGATGACGCGCAGGGAGGCCGCGGCGATGCTGAGCATGGCCGGCGTGGAGCTCGACCCCGGCGACCTCGGGGCCCTGCTCCGCCACACCGAGGGCTGGCCCGCCGCGTTGCGCCTCGCGGCGCTCTCGATCCGCGGCGGCCGCGACCCGCACGCGTCCGTGAGCGGCTTCGCCGGCGACGACCGGCTGATCGCGGACTACCTCCGCGACGAGGTCCTGACGGGGCTCCCCGAGCCCGCCCTCGCGTTCCTGCTCCGCAGCTCGGTCCTGGCGCGGCTCTCCGGCCCGGCCTGCGACGCGGTGACCGGGAGGGCCGGGTCGGGAACGACGCTGCGGGCGCTCTCGCGGGCGGGCGTCCCGCTCGTGCCGCTCGACCACAGCGACGACGAGTACCGCCTCCACCCGCTGCTCGCCGAGATGCTGCAGGCCGAGCAGCGTCGCCGCGCGCCGTCGCTGCACGCGGAGCTGCACCGGCGGGCCGGAGCCTGGCTCGAGCAGCGGGGCGAGATCGACGACGCCGCTCGAGCACGCGATCGCCGCCGGCGACCTCGCCGTCGCGGGTGAGCGGCTGTGGTCGTTCGCGGCCCACCGGATCGGCGAGGGACGGGTCGAGGAGATCCAGACGTGGCTCGGGCGATTGCGCGCGGACCAGATCGCCGCGCAGCCGACCCTGGCCCTCACGGCGGCGTCGGTCCACGTGATCGACGGCGACCGCGACCGCATCGAGCACTGGCTCGAGACGGCCGAGCGCCTGATCGCCGCGGGGCAGGACGTCCCGCGCTCGGCGGACGCCGCGCGCGCCGCGCTACGGGCGATGCTGGCGCGCAGGGGGACGGTCGCGATGATCGACGACGCCGCGGCGGCCTGCGAGCTCGCCGGGCAGGACGACCCCTGGCGCCCGCTCGCGTGCATGGTGCACGGAGCCGGCCTGCACCTGCTCGGCGACCGCGCACGCGCCGTCCGCGTGCTCGAGGAGGGCGCTCGCCGCGGCAGCGTGACGGCGCCGAGCGCCCAGGTGCTCTGCCTCGCGCAGCTCGCGCTGCTGCGCGCCGGCGACGAGGACTGGGACGAGGCCGCGCTGCTCGCGTCGCGCGCCCGCTCGCAGCTCGGCCGGGCGGCGATCGCGCGCTATCCGATCACTGCGCTCGTCCACGCGGCGTCGGCCCTCGTGCGGGCGCACCGCGACAGCCTCGAGGCGGCCCAGGACGACCGCCGCAAGGCCACCGAGCTGCTCGATCGCCTGGTGGATCCGCCCCCGTGGTACGCGGTCGAGGTGCGGGTGGCCCTGGCGCGGACGATGCTCCGCCTCGGCGACGCGGTGACGGCGCGCGCGCTGACCGCCGAGGCCGAGCGGGACATGCGGCACGTCGGCGACGCGCCGCTCGCGGCGAGGTGGATCGAGGAGTGCCGTGCCCAGGCCGACACGTTCGCCTCGTCCGTGCTCGTCGGGCCCGCATCGCTCACCAACGCCGAGCTGCGCGTGCTGCGCCTGCTGCCGACGCACCTCTCCTTCCGCGAGATGGGTCTGTACCTCCACGTGACCGCCAACACGGTCAAGACGCACGCGCACGCCGTCTATCGCAAGCTCGACGCCTGCTCGCGCTCGGAGGCCGTGGTCCAGGCCCGCGGGCTCGGCCTGCTCTCCGCCTCGCCGGAGCCGCAGCTGCTAAGCCATGGAGCGCCGCCGTGTCATGCGCGGGCGCGTGCGCCACCGCCCGGAGGCCTCGGCACAGGACGAGGAGCAGGCGTTCGCCGACGTCGATCCCCGCGAGCTCGCCGGGGTGTTCGCGGCTCCCGGCTGGCTGCGGGACGCCGGCAGGCGGCGTGGCTGCTCGTCGGCATCGCCGCCCTGCTGGCGGCGGTGGTCGCCCTGCTGGCGCTGGTCAACACCATCGTCATCCCCGTCGTCACGGCGACGATCATCGCCGCCGTCTGCTCGCCGCTGGTCCGGCGCCTGGCGGGACACGTGCCGCGGGCGGCGGCGACGGTGGTCGTGTTCCTCTCGCTGCTTCTCACCGGCGTCGGCGTGGCGGTCCTGGTCCTCACCGGGATCACCAACCAGGCGAGGGGCATGCAGGACAGCCTCCGGGCGGGCGTCGAGGAACTCGAGGCCGGGCTGCGCGACGCGGGGGTGAGCACAGGCACGGCCCAGGAGGCGTCGAGCGACGCGAGCGCGACCGTGAGCGACGCGTTCCATGCGCTGCTCGACGGCCTCGCCACGGGCATCGGCGCACTCGCCTCGCTCGCCGTGTTCCTGACGTTCACGGCGCTCAGCCTGTTCTTCCTGCTCAAGGACGGACCGATCATCCGCGCATGGACGGAGCGCCACATGGGGCTTCCGCCCTCCGTCGCGCGGATCGTCACCGGACGCACGCTCGGGGCCCTGCAGGGCTACTTCGTCGGCGTCACCGCGATTGCGGCCTTCAACGCCGTGGTGATCGGGATCGGGGCGCTGGTGCTCGACCTTCCCCAGGTGGGCTCGATCATGCTGGTCAACTTCTTCGCGGCGTACGTGCCGTATCTCGGGGCGTGGTCGGCCGGCGCCTTCACGGTGCTGATCGCTCTCGGGTCCCAAGGCGCCGAGACTCGCCGTGGCGATGGGCGTGATCGTGCTGCTCGCCAACGGGGCGCTGCAGCAGATGATCCAGCCGATCGCGTTCGGAGCGACGCTCGGCATCCACCCGCTCGCCGTGCTGATCGTGACGATCGCCGGCGGGGCGCTGTTCGGGACGATCGGCCTGATCCTCGGTGCGCCGCTGACCTCGGCCGCGCTCCACATCTCCTCAGACCTCGCCCGTGCCCGTGCGATCCAGGCGCGCGGCGCCGCGGAGCCCACACCCACCCCGACGGAGGAGCACACGCATGCCTGACGCTGAGCGGCCGAACATCCTGGTGATCTGGGGGGACGACATCGGGATCACCAACCTGAGCTGCTACAGCGACGGACTGATGGGCTACCGGACGCCGAACATCGACCGGATCGCCGATGAGGGGATGCGCTTCACGGACTCCTACGGCGAGCAGAGCTGCACCGCCGGGCGGTCGTCGTTCATCACCGGGCAGAGCGTCTACCGGACGGGGCTGAGCAAGGTCGGGATGCCCGGCGTCGACGTCGGCCTGCAGGCCGAGGACGTGACGATCGCCGAGCTGCTCAAGCCTCTGGGCTACGCGACCGGGCAGTTCGGCAAGAACCATCTCGGCGATCTCAACAAGTTCCTGCCGACCGTCCACGGGTTCGACGAGTTCTTCGGCAACCTCTACCACCTCAACGCGGAGGAGGAGCCGGAATCCGCGAACTGGCCGCCGGCCGAGGACTTCCCCCGCTTCAACGAGCGCTTCCGGCCGCGCGGCGTCATCCGGTCATGGGCCAGCGACACCGACGACGACACCGAAGACCCGCGCTACGGCCGCGTCGGGCGGCAGCGGATCGAGGACACGGGCCCGCTGACGCGCAAGCGGATGGAGACGATCGACGACGAGGTGCTCGACCACACGCTCGACTTCCTCGATCGCCAGGGCGCCGCGGGCACGCCGTTCTTCTGCTGGTTCAACAGCACCCACATGCACTTCCGCACGCACCCCAAGCCGGAGAGCGTCGGGCGCGCCGGGCGCTGGCAGTCGCCCTACCACGACACGATGCTCGACCACGACGACGTCGTCGGCGCGCTGCTGGACAAGCTCGACGAGCTGGGACTGGCCGAGAACACGATCGTCCTCTACAGCACGGACAACGGGCCGCACATGAACAGCTGGCCCGACGCCGGCATGACCCCCTTCCGCAGCGAGAAGAACACGAACTGGGAAGGCGCGTTCCGCGTCCCCGAGGTGATCCGCTGGCCGGGGCGGATCCCCGCCGGCGTCGTCTCGAACGAGATCGTCCAGCACCACGACTGGCTGCCGACGTTCCTGGCCGCCGCCGGCGACCCGGACATCATGGACAAGCTCAAGGCCGGCCACACGATCGGCGAGCGGACCTTCAAGGTCCACATCGACGGCTTCAACCTCCTGCCGTACCTCACGGGCGAGGTCGAGAAGTCGCCGCGCCCGGGACTGATCTACTTCTCCGACGATGGGGACGTGCTCGGGCTGCGGTTCGACAACTGGAAGGTCGTGTTCATGGAGCAGCGGGTCCAGGGCACGCTGCGGATCTGGGCCGAGCCGTTCGTCCTCCTGCGGGTGCCGAAGCTCTTCAACCTGCGCACGGATCCCTTCGAGCGCGCCGACGTGACGTCGAACACCTACTACGACTGGCTGATCGACAACGCCTTCATCGTCCTGGCGGGCACGGCGCTCACCGCCCAGTTCCTCGAGTCGTTCAAGGAGTTCCCGCCGCGCCAGGAGGCCGCCACCTTCAGCATCGACCAGGTGGTCGAGAAGCTCGAGACCGCGCTGGCCTCCGGTCAATGAGCGGGCCGCCGCCGGCGGCCGGGATGGCCTGGGTGCCGGCGGCGACGTTCCTGATGGGCTCGGACGCCCACTATCCCGAGGAGGCGCCGGCCCATCCGGTCGGCGTCAGCGGGTTCTGGATCGACCGGCACGAGGTGACCAACCGCGACTTCGCGGCGTTCGTGGCGGACACGGCGTACGTGACCGTCGCCGAGCGCCCGCTCGATCCCGCCGACTTCCCGGGCGCCCCGCCGGAGAACCTCGTGCCGGGGTCGCTCGTGTTCACGCCCACGCCCGGTCCGGTCGACCTCCGCCACGTCTCGCAGTGGTGGACGTGGACCCCCGGGGCGAGCTGGCGCCACCCCGAGGGGCCCGGGTCGTCGCTCGGCGGCCGCGCGGACCATCCGGTCGTCCACGTCGCCTACGAGGACGCCGAGCGCTATGCGGCGTGGGCCGGCAAGGCGCTGCCGAGCGAGGCGCAGTGGGAGCTGGCCGCCCGCGGCGGTCGCGAGGGCGCGGCCTACACCTGGGGCGACGAGCCCGAAGCTCCCGGCCGGCCGCTGGCCAATCACTGGCGCGGCGCCTTCCCGTGGCGCGCCGACCCCGGCACCGGGGCCACGGCGCCCGTGGGGTCCTTCGCGCCGAACGGCCACGGGCTCTTCGACATGACCGGCAACGTCTGGGAGTGGACGGCGGACTGGTACTCGTCGCGCCATCCCGAGGCCACCGACCGCCCCTGTTGCGTCCCGCGTGACCCACGCGGCGCCTCGGAACGCGAGAGCCTCGACCCGGCGCAGCCGCAGTTCAGGATCCCGCGCAAGGTCATCAAGGGCGGCTCGTTCCTGTGCGCCGACGAGTACTGCCTGCGCTACCGGCCCGCCGCGCGCCGGCCGCAGATGGTCGACACCGGCATGAGCCACATCGGCCTGCGCTGCGTGATCGCCGGGTGATCATCCGCTTCGGGTGATGGCGGGTCCGCGTGTCGCGCTTACCGTGCGGCGATGGCCACCACCTCCGTACGCCCCGCTACGGCGCTGGCGAGCTGGCGCGATGGCCAGGCGAAGGACGCGATCCTCGAGTTCGTCGCATCCGTCGCCGATCGAGTGCCGCCCGAGGACCGCGTGGCGGTGTTCGACAACGACGGCACGCTGTGGTGCGAGAAGCCGATGCCGATCCAGCTCGACTTCATCCTGCGCCGCTTCGTCGAGATGGCCGGCGCGGATGCCTCGCTGCGGGAGCGCCAGCCGTGGAAGGCCGCCTGCGAGCGCGACTATGGCTGGTTCGGCAAGCTCATGGAGGAGCACTACGCGGGCGACGACTCGAACGTCCGTGTGCTGGCCGGGGGCATCCTGGCCGCCTACGACGGCATGAGCGTCGAGGACTTCGAGGTTCGCGCCGACGGCTTCCTGCGGAGCACGCAGCACCCGACGCTCGGGCGCGGCTACCTCGAGTGCGTGTACGCGCCGATGCTCGAGTTGCTCGACCACCTCGCCGCCAACGGGTTCACGAACTACATCGTCTCGGGCGGGGGCCGTGACTTCATGCGGCCGATCAGCCAGGACGTCTACGGCATCCCGCGCCAGCGCGTGATCGGCAGCAGCTCCGCGCTCGCGTACACCAGCGACGAGCGTGGCGGGACGATCACGCACAAGGCCGAGCTCGACTACCTCGACGACGGACCCGAGAAGCCGGTTCGGATCTGGAGCCGCACCGGCCGCAGGCCCCTGCTGGCGGCCGGCAACTCCAACGGGGACGTCCCGATGCTGGACTTCACCCAGCACGCGGACAAGCCGTCCTTGCGCCTGCTCCTGCTGCACGACGACGGCGAGCGCGAGTTCGCGTACACGGCGGGAGCGGAGGTGGCGCTCGAGCGCGCGGCGGCCGCGGGGTGGACCGTGGTCAGCGTCAAGGACGACTGGGTCACCGTCTTCTGACGGCCGGTCACGCCGGTGCCCCACGTCCATGTCCACGCCCCCCACGAGCTCACGGAGCCGAAGGGGCACGGTGGGGAGCCCGGCGGCCCCGGCCGCGAGGAGCGGATGCTCGAGCTCTTCGCGATCCTGCTGCTGTCGGTGACGACGCTGGCCACCGCCTGGAGCGGCTATCAGGCCGCGCGCTGGTCAGGGGAGCAGGCTCAGAGCTTCGCGCGCGCCTCGACGATGCGGATCAAGTCACAGGCCCAGTCGACGCTCGCCGGCCAGCTGCGCATCGACGATCTCGTGAACTTCAACGGCTGGCTCGACGCGCGCGAGGCCGGCGACGAGGAGCTCGCCGCGATCTACCGGCGGCGCTTCCGGCCGGCCTTCGAGCCCGCCTTCCGAGCGTGGTTGGCCCAGCGACCGTTCACCGCCCCGAGTCCCGACCCGAGCCCGCTGTACACGCCGGAATACCGGCTCGCCGAGACGACGCGGGCGATAGAGCTCGACGCCCGGGCCGACGAGATCTACCGCGAGGGCACCGAGGCCAAGACGAACGACGACCGCTACATCCTCTCGACCCTCTTCTTCGCCGCCGTGCTCTTCTTCGCCGGCATCTCGCTGCGGCTGTGGTGGCGACCGCTGCGCTACGTGGTCCTCGGGATGGCCACCGTGCTCCTCCTCGCGGGCGTCGCATACGTACTGACCCTGCCGGTCGCGTGAACGTCCCCGCCGCGGCCGCCATCGTCGTCGCCTCCGCGGCGGTGGCGATCGGCGTCCTCCTGCTCGTGCGGCGGCGCGCGCCGGATGGCGGCTTCTACACGGACGGGGATCGGGCCGCGGGGGTGTTCGGCGTCCTCGCGACGGGCTTCGCCGTCCTGCTCGGGCTCGTGGTGGTGCTCGCCTTCACCAGCTACGACGCGTCGCGCGCGGGCGCGGAGACCGAGGCGATCACGGTCGCGCAGCAGTTCGAGGTGGCCAACCTGCTCCCGGAGGCGCAGGGCGAGCGTCTCGCCGCTGAGCTCGTCTGCTACGCCCGCTCCGTCGTCCACCAGGAATGGCCGCGCATGCAGGCAGGGACGCCGATGCCCGACGCGAACCCGTGGGGTCTGCGGCTGTACCGCACCCTGCGGACCATCGAGCCCCGCACCGCCGCGCAGGAGGCCGCGTACGCGAAATGGCTCGACCAGCGCCTCGATCGCGAAGCGGCGCGGAACGCGCGCATCCACGGCGCGGCCGGCGTCATCCCGGCACCGCTGTGGCTCGTGCTGGCCGTCAGCGCCGTGACGATCGTCGGCTTCATGATGGTGTTCGCCGACAGCGGCGAGCGCGCGGTCGTCCAGGCCACGTTCATCGGCAGCGTGGTCGTCGTGATCGTGGCGACGCTGCTGCTGATCCGCTTCCTCGACGATCCCTATGACCCGGGGGTGGGCGCTCTGCGCCCCGTTGCGATGGAGCGTGCGCTGGACCTCCTTGAGGACTACCGCGGAGTCGTCGGCGACGGGGCGCCACCGCCGTGCGACCAGAACGGCAGGGGGCAAGCCTGATCGGCGATCACCGCATTTCACCACCGTGATGTCGGCTCTGGCAACATCGCGCCCTGAGGGTGTACTCGGGCTCCCCTGTGCCGACCCTCGGCGCCGGCCCCTCCGCGGTCGATGCCGGGTCGCTGTGGCGCGCCCGCGTGGCGGTCTCGACACTGCAGAAGCTCGTCGCCGTCGCGATCGTGCCGATGGTCGCCGTGACCGTCTGGCTCGCGCTCAACAGCGAGCACCTCGACAAGCCGGTGGCCGCGGGCGCCTACTGGGGCTATCTCGTCGCCGCGTCGATGTCCATCGGCCTCTACTGGTGGCATCGCCGGCCCGCGAGCCGCTTCGGCCCGCTGCTTGTCGTGTTCGGGGTGCTCACAGTCCGACGCGGTCGAGATGACGGTGTACTTCTGCTGCCTCGAGTGCATCCAGAACGCGGCCAAGCACGCGGGCCCGGAGCCACCGCGACCATCCGGCTGGGGGAGGACGACGGTCGCGTGCGCTTCTCGGTCGAGGACGACGGCACCGGCTTCGACCCCGAGGCGGTCACGAGGGGCGCGGGCCTGACCAACCTCGGCGACCGGCTCGCCGCCGTCGGAGGCGAGCTGCACCTCGACGCGCGACCGGGCCGCGGCACGCGCATCACCGGCGCCTCCCGGCAGCGCCGGCCGCCTGACTCATCCTCGTCCCTGGCTCAGGCCGGCACGTGCTCGCGCGCGAGAGCGGGCGGGCCCGTGTGGCGCGGCTGGAACGGCCGGTGCTCGAGGACACCGCCGCGGCGGACGGTCACGGCGCTCGCGGGCTCGATCTCCTGCCAAACCCCGGGCAGGTCGGAGAACGGCTCTGAGACGATCACGCGGTCGTCGGGGCTGAGCTGCTGCAGGCGGGGGTTGTCCGGATGCAGGCGGCGGAGCGACTCGACCTCGCCCGAGGCGAACAGCGACCGCGGAACGCCCTCGCTCGCGTAGCGAACGGCCCACAGGGACTCCCCGTCGGCGATGCCGAACGTGCCCTGGACGGCAGCGCCGACGCCGTGCTCGCGCGCCGTGGCCTCGATGAAGCCAACCGTGCGCTCGAGCGCGTCGATCGGATCGTCCTCGAGGCCGTAGCTGAGAGCGAGCTGGAAGACGACCTCGGTGTCCGTCGAGCCATGGATCCGCGGGAAGCGATCGGGATCGACCGCGAGCATCAGGTCGCGCCGGACGGTCTCGAGCTCGGCGAGATACCCGTTGTGGACGAACAGCCACTTGCCCTCCCGGAAGGGATGGCAGTTCGTCTCCTGCACCGGCGAGCCGATCGCCGCGCGCACGTGGGCCAGGAACAGCGGCGACTCGATGTGGGCGGCGAGCTCGCGCAGGTTGGCGTCCGACCAGGCGGGCGAGACGCTGCGATAGATGCCCGGTCCCTCGCCCTGGCCGTACCAGCCGAGGCCGAAGCCGTCGCCGTTGGTCGGCTCCGCGCCCATCCTCGCGTGGAGGCTCTGGTCCACGATGCCGTGCTGGGTCTTGAACAGCAGTTCCTCGACCAGCACGGGCTGGCCGAGCCAGGCCATCCAGCGGCACATGGCGCACTCCTCGCGTCGGGTTGAACCCGACGCTAGGCGAAGCCGCGCGGGGGGTCATCATCCCGATCGAGTGAGAAGGCGCGGCCGGCGGCGGCAACACACATGCGCGCACGGTGGCCGGTCCGCGGGCGCGGTGGAAGCCTGTGGCATGGCCACGAAGACCCGCCCTCGCTCCGCCATCTCGGACGACCGGCTCGCCGAGCTGACGACCCTCCTGCGAGGGTCCGACACGGTCGAGCTCAAGCTGACCGTCCCCGCGTTCCAGCAGCGCGCCGCCATCCGCGCACTGGGCCTCGACCCGCTCGACGCCCAGGTCCGCCAGGTCGTCTTCTTCGACACGCCCGATCTCGCGCTCGACGAGGCCGGCGTCGTCGTGCGGGCGCGCAGGATCCAGGGACGGGCGGGCGATTCGGTGGTCAAGCTGCGGCCGCTCGACCCGGAGCAGGTCGGTCGCGACGTCCGGCGGCTCGACGGCTTCGGCGTCGAGGTCGACGCGATGCCCGGCGGCTTCGTGTGCTCGGGACGGCTGAAGTGCGAGGCCGGCTCCGACGCCATCCACGAGGTGGTGCTGGGTGAGCGTGCCCCGCGCAAGCTGTTCACCAAGCACCAGCGCGCACTGTTCCGGGCGCACGCCCCGGACGGGCTGGAGCTGGACGACCTCGCCGTGCTCGGCCCGATCTTCGTGCTCAAGGCCAAGTGGCAGCCGCGCGACCAACCCCGCAAGATGGTGGCCGAGATGTGGCTCTACCCCGACGGGGACCGCATCTTCGAGCTCTCTACGAAGTGCGTGCCGTCAGAGGCGTTCCAGGCGGCCGCGGAGGCCCGCGTCTATCTCAGCGGCCACGGCATCGACCTCGCGGGCGACCAGCAGACGAAGACGCGGACGGCGCTGCAGTTCTTCGCCAATGAGCTCAAGGGAGGCTGAACATGCGTTCACCACGTCACACCGGTAGGCACCCGCTGCGGGAGCCGATGCTGAGCCTGCGCACCGCGGGCTTCCTCGCCAGGCGGCTCTGGCGCCCGACCCTCTACACGGCGGGCGCCCGGATCGTAAGGCGCCGCTGACGGCGCCCCGGGGTCAGGCGCCGCGCGACGCCTCGTCCCAGCGGGCCGTCAGGGCGAAGAGCACCATGACGTCGAGGGCGATGAGCGTGACGGCCAGCAGGGGCGCGGAGGGGAAGAAGCCGACCTGGATGATCGCGTCGACGAGGACGATCAGCACGGCGAGCCAGCGCGCCCACCCCAGCCGCGCGTTGAGCGCCGCTCCGACGACGAGCAGGACGATGCCCCAGGCGATCAGGATCGCCCCCCAGGCGTCGTAGCTGACGAGCACGAGCTGCTCCCCCCTGGCGGCGAAGTAGCCCTCGTCGAACATCGCGAGGAAGCCCTGGAAGCCGTTGAGGCAGCCGAGCAGGATCATGACAAGCGAGGCGAACGTCACCCACCCGGCCCAGGCGCCGGACGGCCCGCCGTACTCGTCGAGCTGCGACATGTGATGGATCCGTGCCTCGTCTGACGGTGGCATCGATCCGCGAGTGGCCATGCGCTCATCCCCAGGTCTGGATTGACGTGACCGACGGTCGCAGGGCCGCCGCCGGCGGGCAATGGCGTGCGCCTGCGTCAGCGTCAGGGGGTCGGCACCACCGCGACCCGCGTTCCCTCGAGCCGGCACGCCGGGTGGTGCGGACACGACCGCGCGAGGCATGCCGGCGGTGTTGGCAGCCCTCCCCGCACGCGCCACGCTCGCAGGCGATGAGCCCGGCCGCCCCGATCGACGACCGCAACGGCGCGCAGGGCCTCGAGCACGGGCTCGAGCGCTTCCGTGCCGTCCGCCGGCAGCTCGAGGCGGCGGTGCTGCCGCTCGCGACGTCGCTCGACGGTCGCCGGTTCACCTTCCAGGCCTCGCTGCACGACCTCGCGCTGCGCCTCGGCGGCTACGTCGTCGTCGAGCAGGGCGACGCGAAGCGGCTCGGGCAGGTCCTCGAGCTCGAGCCGACACAGGCGCCGGCGGCGGAGCTCGACCTCCCGGGCGACGATGGCGTGGCGATGCGGGCGGGCGTCAGCGTGCGCTTCGCGCACGGCGCCGGAGCGGTGCTCGAGGGTGAGGAGACCCCGTTCCACGACGCGACCGTGCGGCCCGCGACCTCGGAGGAGGTGCGCGCGTGGACGCAGCGGAGCCGGCGCCGCACCGCCTCCCTTGATGTCGGCGAGCTGGCGCTCTCGCCGGGGGTGGCGTGTGAGCTCGACGCCGGCGGCTTCGACCGGCACACGTTCCTGTGCGGGCAGTCCGGCTCCGGCAAGTCGTACGCACTCGGGGTGATCCTGGAGCGGCTGCTGATGGAGACGGGGCTGCGGATCGTGATCCTCGACCCCAACTCGGACTTCGTGCGGCTGACGCGGGTCCGCGACGGCGCCGCAGCCGGCACCGCCGACCGCTACCGCGAGGCGGCGCGCTCGATCTCGGTGCACTCGGGACGGGACGGGGGCGAGCGGCGGCTGCGGATCCGGTTCGGCGAGATCGACCCCGCGGCCCAGGCCGCGCTGCTCCGGCTCGACCCGATCGGCGATCGCGAGGAGCACGCCGAGCTCGTCGAGCTGCTGGGCGAGAACCGCGTCCCCTCCATCGCGGCGATCGAAGCCTCGACCCGGCCCGGCGCGCGACAGCTCGCGCTGCGGGCACGCAACCTCGGCCTCGAGCACATGGGCGTGTGGGCCGGCGAACAGCCCGGCTCCACCCTGCAGGCCATCCACGAGCCGGCGGCGCGCGCCGTCGTGGTGGGCCTCGGGACGCTGGCGACCCGGGAGGAGCAGGCGCTCACGGCCGGCGCGGTCCTCGGTGCCCTGTGGCGCCGCCGCGAGGAGCGCGATCCGGTCCTGATCGTGATCGACGAGGCGCACAACGTCTGCCCGGCGGTGCCGGAGGACCCGCTCACGGCGCTCGCGACCGCGCACGCCATCCGGATCGCCGCCGAGGGCCGCAAGTTCGGCCTCTACCTGCTCGTGTCGACGCAGCGGCCGCAGAAGGTGCACGAGAACGTGATCTCGCAGTGCGACAACCTCGTGCTCATGCGGCTGAACTCCGCCGCGGACAATGCCTTCGCCCAGAGCGTCTTCTCGTTCGTGCCGCCGCGGCTCGTCGAGCAGGCGGCCGGGTTCCGCCTCGGCGAGGCGCTCGTGGCGGGCAAGATCTCACCGCATCCGGCGATCCTCCGCTTCGGCGCGCGGGTCGCCGAGGAGGGCGGGTCCGACGTGCCGGCGGATTGGGCGCGGGCGGCGGGCTGATGGCTGCCCGTCCCGACACGCGGGATCTCGCCGTCGGCGTCGCCGTCGTCGGCGCGCGGACGGGCCTGGCGTTCGGCCGCGTCGCGATCGTCCCGGTACGGGTGGCGGCGCGCGCCCCGCTCGTCGGCCCGGTGCTGCGGCGCGGGGCGGACGACCTCGCGCACGAGGGCCGGCTCGCGCGCACGCGTACGCTCGCGCGCGTCGAAGATCTGGCCGTCACCGTGGCGGCGGCCCCGGAGGTCGAGCGCGCCGTGACCCGGGTGCTGGCGACCGCCGACCTCGACCGCCTGATCGCCGCGATCCTCGACCACGAGAGGACGGAGCAGGTGATCGAGCGGGCGCTGGCCAGCCCCGGCCTCGAGCGGCTGGTGATCCGCGTGCTCGAGAGCCGGCTGCTCGACGAGCTGACCGAGCAGGTGCTGCGCAGCCCCGAGCTGGAGCGGGTCGTCGAGTACGTGGCGACCAGCCCCCAGATCCTCGATGCCGTGAGCCACCAGACGCGCTCGATGGCCGGCGAGATGGCCGCGAACGTGCGCCGCCGCGCGGAGTCCGCCGACGAGACGGCCGAGCGCACGGTGCGCGGGTGGCTGCGCCGGCCGCGACCCCAGGCGACATGAGCGCCCCGGGGGTGCCCTACGCGGGCATCGTGACCCGCGCCGTCGCGCTCGCCGCCGACATCGCGATCGTGCAGGTGATCGTGTTCGCCGGAGGCGCGGTGCTCGCGCTCGTCGCCTCGTTCGTGGGCGGCCTCGAGCTGGGCACCGTCGGCCGCGTCCTCGCGGCCATCGCCTGGGCGACCACGATCGGCGTGTACTTCGTCACGTTCTGGAGCACCGTCGGCCAGACGCCGGGCATGCGCATGCTGGACCTGCGCGTGAGCACGGCGCGCGGGGCACCTCCCGGCGTCGGCCGATCGACCGTGCGGGTGATCGGGCTCGCGCTGGCGATCATCCCGCTGTTCGCCGGCTTCCTTCCGGTGCTGTTCGACGACCGCCGCCGCGGCCTCCACGACATGCTGGCGGGCACGGTCGTGCTGCACGCGGGCGCCGACCCGTCGCCTACCGCCGAGCTGGCGTCCTCGACCGTCGAGGCCGGCGCCGGGCACGGTCCTACCAGCGTGAGATGGCGCGCGCCCTGACGGGAGGAAACGCCGCCGAACGGGTACTTCGTGCCCCGTGCACCTTCCCAGCCGCCAGGTACGCCGGCGAGCGGGACTGACCTGCCTCTCGGCGGTGCTCATGGCCGTGGCCTGCGGCGGTCTGATCACCGCCGCCGCCCTCGTCCCCGCGCCTCCGGTCGTCGTGCCGCTCGTCGTGCTCGTCTGCGTCGCCTGCCCCATGGCCGCGACGTTCGAGCTGGCGCGCGCGCTGGCCATCCTGCGTGGGCCCGCGGCGGAGCTCCGGCGCGAGCTGGACCGACTGCCCGAGACGCCGCACCCGCACGGGTACTGAGGCCTGGGCACACGACCCGCGTCGGCATGCGGGCACCCCCGCCGCGGGTGTGCGCACACGCGACGGCGCAGGCGTAGGCCCGGGCCGGGACGGGTGCGCGCCTCATTTACGGTGCCCATCGCGATGGCGGACGATCGTCGCGGTAGATCCACGACCGAAGGAGCAGGGAATGGCCACGACACCCGTTAGCGGGGAGCAATCTGAGGCGCGAGTCCTCGACGACTACCCACCCGAGGGCAGCGGCTGGCTGCTGTTCGCGGGGATCATGATCCTCACGGTCGGCGTCCTGAACATCATCTGGGGCATCGCGGCGATCGGCAGCTCCAGCTTCTTCGTCGAGGACACGCGGTACATCTTCAGCGAGCTCAACACCTGGGGCTGGATCGTCCTCATCATCGGAGCGCTGCAGCTGGCCGCCGCCTTCTCGATCTGGGCGGGCGGGACGTTCGGACGCTGGTTCGGGATCGCCGCCGCCACCGTCAACGCGATCGTTGCGCTGCTCACGATCCCGGCGTATCCCTTCTGGTCGCTCGCGATCTTCGCGGTCGACGTCCTCGTCATCTACGGGCTGGCCGCCTACGGCGGCGACCGCCGGGTCACGGCCGGCTGACGAGCGAGCAGGACCGGGCGCGCGCCCGTGCGCCCGGTCCCGCCGATCCCATGCCGATCCGAATCGTCATCGCCGAGGACAGCCTGATCGTCCGGGAGGGCGTCTGCCAGCTCCTCTCCATCGACCCCGCCGTCGAGATCCTCGCCGCCGTCGGCGATGCGGAGTCGCTGCGCGACGCCTGCCGCCGCCACGAGCCCGAGGTCGTGCTCACCGACATCCGCATGCCGCCGACCCACACCGACGAGGGGATCCGCCTCGCCGGTGAGCTCCGCGAGTCGCATCCGCAGATCGGCGTCGTCGTCCTCAGCCAGTACGCCGACCCGCTCTACGCGCTGGCCCTGCTGGACCACGGCTCCGACCGGCGCGCCTATCTGCTCAAGGAGCGCGTCCACAACCGCGCGGAGCTGATGGCGGCGATCCGCGCCGTGGCCGCGGGCGGATCCATGATCGATCCGAAGATCGTCGAATCGCTCGTCTCGGCGCGCGGCCGCGCCGAGCGCTCACCGCTGAACGAGCTGACCGCCCGCGAGCGCGAGGTGCTCGCGGAGATCGCGCAGGGCAAGAGCAACACGGCGATCGCCGGGACGCTGTTCCTCACCAAGCGGGCCGTCGAGAAGCACATCAACTCGATCTTCCTCAAGCTCGGGCTCGCGGACGCGGAGGACGTGAGCAAGCGCGTCAAAGCCGCGCTGATGTTCCTGGCCGACTCCGAGCGCGTCGCGGCTGTTCCCACAGGGCGGCGTTGAGCATCGCCGAGGCGACGATCACCCGGCTGACCACGTAGAGCCAGAACAGCAGCGTGAACGCCACGCCGAGGGAGCCGTAGGTCTCCGACGCGCGCTCCACCCTGCCGGCGATGAAGAGGGCGGTGGCGAGGTGGACGACCTGGACGCCGATCGCGAACAGCGCCGCTCCGGGCACGAGCGCCCTCCACGGCGCGTCCTCGTGCGGCAGCAGCAGCTCCGCCCCGAGCCAGACCGCGAAGAACCCGACCAGCGCCGCGAGCGTGACCACCAGCCCGAGGGCACCGGACTCGGCGCGCGCCCGTCCCGCCACCCCGAAGATCAGGGCGCAGGCCGCCAGCACGCCGAGCAGCGCGAACGCCGCGGGCAGCGGCCGGCGGAACCGCCCGACGCTGCCGCGCCACGCGATGCTGTGCACCGCACGGATCGCGCGCGCCGCGGACATCGCCGCCCACACGAGCGCGACGAGCGCCGTCACGCCCACGACCCAGCGGGTACCGGCGGTCAGCTTCGAGGACTCCGCGACCGACTCGAGCACCGCCTCGCTGATGCCGGTGGCCTCGCCGGCCTGCTCGGCCGCCGTGTCGTCGACCGTCGCGGCGTAGCCGAGGAGCACGGCGACGAGCAGGGCCAGCGGCAGCATGGCGCCGAACAGCCGGAAGGCGAGCGCACCGGCGAGCAGGCCGCCGCCATGGCGGCGGTCGCGGCTGAACACCACCATCGCGTAGTCGTAGCCGGGCGCACGCGGAGCGAGCTCCAGGGCCCGCTCGCGTACCCGCTCGACCCGGGCGGCCGTCCGCATGCGGTAAGCCTCGCGCCGCGGCGGGGTGCCGTCCAACGGCGCATGCCTGCCTCGGGTCCTCAGGCCCGCATGCCCGGGCCGACGGGCGCGGGCACCCCTGACAGGTCGCGCGGCCGCTGAGAGGCTCGTGGGGTGGGCCGCCTGACCTATGTCGGACACGCCACGACCCTGATCGAGCTCGACGGCGTCGCGCTGCTCACCGATCCGCTGCTGCGCGAGCGCTTCGGCCACGTTCGCCGCATCGTCGCGCCGGTCGGCGACGTCCCGCGCGCCGACGCCATCCTCGTCTCGCACGCGCACCGCGACCATCTCGACCTTCCATCGCTCTCGCGGATGCCCCGCGAGGTCCCCGCCTTCGCCTCGGCCGCCGCCGCCGACGTCATGCGCCGCGACGGCCGCGTCGTGACGGCGCTCGCCGCCGGCCAGCGGTGCCCGGGTCGGCGCGGTCGAGCTCGTCGCGACGAAGGCGGTCCACGACGGGCGGCGCGCGCCGGTCGGGCGCCCGCGCGAGGCGCTCGGCTTCCTGATGAGCGGCTCGCTCCGGATCTACTTCGCGGGGGACACCGACCTGTTCGACGGGATGCGGGAGCTGGCCGGCACGCTGGACGTCGCCCTGCTGCCCGTCTGGGGCTGGGGTCCGCGAGTCGGGCCCGGGCACCTGGATCCGGAGCGGGCCGCGCGCGCCGCCGGCCTGCTCCGGCCGCGCGTGGCGGTCCCGATCCACTGGGGCACCTACGCGTCCCCGCGCGCGTGGTGGCGGTCGGACCCCCGTCTCCCGGCGCGCGAGTTCGAGCGGTTCGCCGCCGTGCACGCGCCCGGCGTCACCGTCTCCATCCTGGCCCCCGGGCAGGCCCTGACGCTCGAGCCCGCGACTCCCGCGGGAGCCTGAATGCTGCTCGCCCGCCGCATCGCCCTGCTGGTCATCACGTGCGTGTCGCTCTACCTCGTCGGGCCGGCGGTCCTCGACGTATTCGAGTCGTGGCCGGCCGTGCGCGACCTCGACCCGTTCCTCCTGCAGCTGATCGTCATCGCGCAGGGATTCGCGTTCGCCTGCCAGTGGGTCCTGCTGCGGATCACGCTCCGGGCGCGCCGCTGGACGAACGTCGTCACCTCGCAGCTCGCCGCCACCGCCTCCTCGCGGGTGCTGCCCGGCGGCGGCGCCGCCGCCAATGCTCTGCAGTACACGATGCTCGTCCGCGGCGGCATCCCCGGCCCGACCGTGGCGAGCGGGCTCACGGCGGCCCAGCTGATGCTCACCGGGACCGTCTTCGCGCTCCCCGCGCTCGCGCTGCCGGCGGTGCTCGGCGGCATGGGCATCGACCGCAGCCTCGCCCGGGCCGCCTGGGCGGGCGCGGTGGCGCTCGTCCTGCTGCTGGCGGCCGGCGCGTTGCTGCTGCTCACGGATGCGCCGCTGCGCACGTCGGGTCGCCTCGTGCAGCGCGCCGTCGACCGGATCAGGCGGCGCGAGCGCGAGCGCGACGAGCTCGCCGACCGCCTCCTCCTCGAGCGCGACGTGATCCGCGACGTGCTCAGGGAGGACTGGTTCCTGGCGGTGGTGGCCACCGCCGGCCGGTGGGCGTTCGACTACGGCTCGCTGCTGCTCGCCCTGCTCGCCGTCGGCGCCCGCCCGTCCCTGAGCGCCGTGCTGCTCGCGTTCTGCGTGGCCCAGGCGCTGGCGCTGATCCCGTTGACCCCGGGCGGCCTCGGCTTCGTGGAGGCGGGCCTGACCGGCACGCTGGCCCTCGCGGGCGTCGCGGCCGGCGACGCGCTGGTCGCCGTGCTGGCGTACCGGCTCGCGGCGTACTGGCTCCCGCTCCCCGTCGGCGCCGTGGCCTACGTGGTGCACGGCCGAACGTTCCCGAGGCCGGCGCGGGCCGCGCCGACGGTCTAGGAGTCCGTCAAGAAGAGCCGACCCGACCGGGGTGGTCGTGGACGGAGTCGGGCGCCGCACGAAGCCGAAGGGAATCCTCCTAGGATTTCGAGGGTTCGGGTGGCGATCCGGCGAAGCGTCCACGGCCGCATCCGGGCGTGTCGGGGTTCTTTGACGGGCTCCTAGCGGCGCGCGAAGTCGCCGGCGTCGATCAGATCGCGCTGGAGCGCGACGACGAAGGCATCGGTGAGCAGCGTCATCTGCTCGCGGTCCATCAGGTCCACCGCGGCGCGGATCTCGCAGACCCCGCGATCGACGTCGCGCTCGTACGCCTGGGCGACGTCGTCCGGAGCGGTCACGTCGCGGTAGGTGCCGCACGCCCCGCAGCGCAGCAGCATGTGCCAGCGGTCCTCGCCGACGCTCTCCCACCAGACCGGCACGACGCATTCCGCGCGGCAGAGCGCGCACTGGTGAAGCCCGGACCCGGGAGCTGGAGTGCCGGCGGATTCGAACACGCTCCGACCATCTCGGGTGCGGGACCGCGGCGCCACGAAGCGTGGGTGTGTCTGGCGGAGAGGGCCACACCCCGGGCGGACACCGGTGCGCCCCCTCGCCCGCCCGCGCGCCGGCGTGGAAGCTCCTGCGATGACCTCCACCACCGCTGACACGGTCGCGGGGCTCAAGGGCGCGGGCTGGATCATGATCGCCGCGGGAGCCATCTCGATCATCGCCGGGATCCTCGCGATCGCCTACCCCGACATCACGCTGCTCGTCCTGGCGATCTTCACCGGCGTGAACCTGATCGTCCTGAGCGCTCTCAGCCTCGTGGACGCGTTCCACGCGGACCGCGACAGCGGCGCCCGGGCGCTGTCGGCGACGCTTGGGGTGCTCGGGATCATCGCCGGCCTGGTGGTGCTGCGCCGCCCCGGCGAGACGTTGCTCGTCCTGATCCTGGCGATCGGGATCTGGCTCGTGGTCTCGGGGATCGTGAGCTTCTTCCGCGCCCTCGAGGACCTCGAGGACCGGGCACTGCGAATGCTCGTGGCCCTCAGCGAGATCGTGCTCGGCGGCCTGCTCCTGTGCCTGCCCGATCTGAGCCTGAAGACCGTCGCGGTCCTCGCGGGGATCAGCTTCCTGTTCCGCGGGGCGCTCGCGGTCTACGCGGGCATACAGCTCCGCAAGGCGGGCGGCGCGGCGCCCGGCCACCTGGCACCCGCCTGACCGGGCCCAGGGCGAACATCACCGCCGGAAGGCGGACCAGGCCCAGACGTCGATCAGCACGGCGACGCCGACAAACAGCCACTCGTAGCCCGTCACCTGGTTGGAGGAGATGCTCCACATCGTCGCGTACGCGAGCGTCGTCCACGGCAGCACGACGAACCCGGCGGCCGCGGCGACCCAGCCCCCGAAGGCGCCGCGCATCAGCCCGCTGTCGACGACGGCGAAGCCGAGGATGACGAGCCGGGGCCAGACCATCAGCACCCCCAGGACGAACAGCCCGAGGGTCTCGACCAGGCCGATGTCCTCGCTGCTGTGATGCTGTGCCTCCATCAGGCCCCTCTCCGGTCGGATCAGAACGGTGTGCTCGTGCTCGCGAAACGCTAGATCCGCCGGTCGCGGGCGAGCTCATCCGAAGCAGGTGACGCCACGCGGTGCGCACGCTGGGATCGTGGCCCCATGAGCGCCGCCACGGCCGCCACGCCGCGACAGGAGCAGAGCGCCGCCGCTCCCTCCCCGTTCCCTCCGATCGCCGAGTACGCGTTTCTGTCGGACTGCCACACCGGCGCGCTCGTCGCGCCCGACGGCTCGATCGAGTGGCTGTGCGTGCCCGCGTTCGACGCCCCGAGCGTGTTCGGCGCGCTGCTCGACCGCCAGGCCGGCTACTTCCGCTTCGCCCCATTCGGCATCGGGGTGCCGACGGAGCGGATCTACGAGCCCGGCACCAACCTGCTCGTGACGACGTGGAAGGTGCCGACGGGCTGGCTCGAGGTGCGCGAGGCGCTGGTCATGGGCCCGCGGCGCGGCGAGGACACGGTGACGCCGCACACCCGGCCGCCGACCGACTTCGACGGCGAGCACCTGCTGGTGCGCACGGCCCGCTGCCTGAGCGGGCTCGTGCAGGTCGAGCTCGTGTGCGAGCCGGTGTTCGACTACGGTCGCAGCCCGGCCGCATGGACGCTCGAGCCCGCCGCGCGCCATGCGGCGGTCGCAGAGGCGGCCGGGCAGCGGATCGGCCTGCGCACGGACCTGCCGCTGGGCATCGAGGGCGAGACCGCGAGGGCACGTCGCGTCCTGCGGGCGGGCGACGAGGTGTTCTGCTCGCTGTCCTGGGCGGAGGGGCTCGCCGGGCCTGAGGACCTCGCGGCGGCGCGCGAGAAGCTCGCCACCACGACGCTGTTCTGGCGGACGTGGATGGACTCCACGCGGTTCCCGGATCACCGCTGGCGCGGGCCGATCCAGCGCTCGGCGCTCGCCATCAAGGGGCTGACCTACATGCCCACCGGGGCAACCGTCGCGGCGCTCACGACCAGCCTGCCCGAGACGCCCGGCGGTGAGCGCAACTGGGACTACCGCTACACGTGGATCCGCGACACGACCTTCACGCTGCAGGCACTGCACTGGCTCCAGCTCGACTGGGAGGCCGACGAGTACATGCAGTTCATCGCGGACCTCGAGCCCAACGCGGACGGCTCGCTGCAGATCATGTACGGGATCGACGGCCGGCGCGACCTGTCCGAGAGCACGCGCGACGAGCTCACCGGGTACGCCGGCGCGCACCCGGTCCGCATCGGCAACGGCGCCTTCGACCAGCGCCAGAACGACGTCTACGGCGCCGTGCTCGACGCGATCCTGGACCACACCACCCACAGCCAGCGCCTGCCGCGGCGGCTGTGGCCGATCGTCGAGTCCCAGGCGGCGGGCGCGACAGCCGCCTGGCGCGAGCCCGACCAGGGCATCTGGGAGGCGCGCGGTGAGCCGCGCCACTACGTCTCCTCGAAGCTGATGGGATGGGTGGCGCTGGACCGTGCCTCGAGGCTGGCGGAGATCCGCGGGGCGCCGGACCGCGCGAGCACGTGGCGCGCGGAAGCCGAGGCGGTGCGGGCCGACATCCTCGAGCACGGGGTCTCCCAGCGTGGCGTCCTGCGCCAGCACTACGACACCGACTCGCTCGACGCCTCGACGCTCCTGGCGGCGTTGTTCGGCTTCCTGGACCGCGAGGACCCGCGGATGCGCGCGACGGTCGACGCGATCGCCGACGAGCTCACCGACGACGGCTTCGTGCTGCGCTATCGCACCGACGAGACCGACGACGGCCTCCAGGGCCGTGAAGGCTCGTTCCTGATCTGCTCGTTCTGGCTCGTGTCCGCGCTCGCGATGGTCGGCGAGACGCAACGCGCGCGCGACCTGATGGAGCGGCTCCTGCGCGTCGCGTCGCCGCTCGGGCTCTACGCGGAGGAGTTCGACGCGGGCACCGGCCGGCACCTGGGCAACTTCCCGCAGGCCTTCTCGCATCTCGCGCTCATCGAGGCGGCGGGCCGGATCATCCTCGCCGAGCGGCTCGAGGAGTTCTGAGCGCCAGGGGCCTGCGGTGATCGCGCTGATCTACCTCCTCTTCGCGAGCGGCCACGACGCCGCGCTGGTGATCGGAAGGGTCGCGCTGATCGTCGGGGTCCAGGCGACGGTGGTCCTGCTGGCATGCCTGTCGATCGCGATGGGCGGTGGCGGCCGGGAGGACCCGGGCTCCGACGACGACGGGCGCGGCCCGCCCCGGCCACAGCCGCCTCGGACGCCGACGGAGCCGCACGTGTCGTGGCCGGACTTCGAGCGGCAGTTCGCCGAGCACGTCGACGCCCTCAGAGCCGGCGACAAGATCGCGTCGTCCTGAGCTCGGGAATGGCCTCGACCATCGTCATGCTCGGCCCGCCCGGCTCGGGCAAGGGAACCCAGGCGACCCGGCTGCGCGACGGGCTGGGCTACGAGGTGCTCTCGACGGGCGAGCTGCTGCGGGCGGCGCGCGCGGCCGGCTCCGGGCTCGGACGGCGTGCCTCGGCGTACATGGACCGGGGCGAGCTCGTGCCGGACGAGCTCGTCACCTCGGTCCTCGAGGACGCGATCGCCGGCCTCGGCGAGCGCCCGGTCATCTTCGACGGATATCCGCGCACGGTCACCCAGGCGCGTGCGCTCGACCGTGCGCTGGCACGACGCGGCCGGCGGGTCGACTCCGCGATCCTGATCGCCGTGCCCGACGCGGAGGTCGTCAGGCGCATCCTCGGCCGCCACCAGGGCCGCTCGGACGACACGGCCGAGACGGCCCGCGGGCGGTTGCGCGTCTATCACGGCCAGACCGAGCCGCTGGCGGCCTACTTCGCCGAGCGGTCGCTCCTACGGCGCGTCGACGGCGCCCAGGACGTGGATCGCGTCGGAGACGAGATCCGCGCCGCGTTGACCCGGCCCGCGGATCCTCACCGGTTGGAGCCGGACTGAGAACTGCGGCTGCGGTCGGGGCCGCCGTGCCAGTCGAGGCACATCGCGGTCGCGTCGTCGTTGAGCTTGCCACCGGTCGCGTCGAAGATCGCCTGGGTGAGGTGCTGCACGCGGTACTCGTACCCGCGCACGGTCCCGAACGGAGGGTCGGCTTGCAGCTCGACGCGGTCGACACGTCCGTCTCGCAGGTGCAGCGGTGCGGCATTGGTGGTGGTGGCGCTACCCCACGGGGCAGGTACGTGCCCTTTTGCGTGGCTCCGTCGCCCACGACGCTCCGGTCATGGATACCCGCCGTGTCCTCCTCGCGGCCATCACCGCGCTCCTCGCCGGGACGGCATCGCCGGCCGCCGCCGCCCCGCTCGACTTCCGCAAGGACCGGCTCGCGCAGGCTCGCGGGGAGGCGCCGGCGGTCGTGCGGCTGCTCGTGCAGTTCCGCCGCGACACCGACGACGCCCGCCGGGAGGAGATCGTCCGCGGCGCCGGCGGCCGCCCGGGGCTGCGGCTGCGCCTCATCCGCGCGCTCGCGGTGAGCCCTCGCGGCGACGTGAGCCTCGAGGAGCTCCGGGCCCGGCTGCGCAGCAGCGAGCGGGTGCTCCGCGTCGAGGACGACGGCCCCGTCAGCATCGCCAAGAGCCCCGACGACCCGGGTGTCAGCGAGCAGTACGCCATCAAGCAGAAGGACGACCACGACATCGATGCCCCGGGCGCCTGGAACCAGCGGACGGGCTGCGCGAAGGTGGCGGTGCTCGACACCGGCGTGCAGAGCGACCATCCCGACCTGAAGAAGAACCTGTGGGAGAACACCGCGGACCCGAGCAACGGACGCGACGACGACAACAACGGCGTGGTCGACGACCGCTGGGGCGGAGATGTCGTCGACGGGAAGGGCTCCGGCGCCGACAAGCACGGCCACGGGACCCACGTGGCAGGCATCATCGGAGCGCGCGGCAACAACGACCGCGGCGTGACGGGCATCTGCTGGAGCGTCAAGATCGTCGCCGTCCGCGTGCTCGACGCCGACGGGCACGGCACCTGGTCGAGGGAGATCGCCGGCATCGACTACGCGATCGCGGCCGGTGCGAAGGTCATCAACGCCTCTTTCGGCGGGCCCACGGGCTCTGAGCTCGTCCGCGAGGCCATCCAGCGAGCCCGGGACAAGGGCGTGCTGATCGTGGCCGCCGCGGGCAACGATCACGTCGACGCGGACACGAAGCCCGCCTTCCCCGCCGCCTATCCGGACGGCAACGTGCTCTCCATCGCCGCCACCAACAGCAAGGACAAGCTGGCCTCGTTCTCCAACTACGGAGCGGCCTCCGTCGATCTGGCCGCCCCGGGCGACCACGTCGCGTCCACCTTCTGGAAATCCGACTACGCGTACATGTCGGGCACAAGCATGGCGACGCCGTACGTCGCCGCCGCCGCGGCCATGCTGCGCAAGCACAACTCCGGCTGGACCATCGGCGACATCAGCTCGCGCCTGCGCAAGAAGGGCGACAGCCTGAAGGCGCTGAAGGGCAAGACCGCCTCGGGCCGGCGCCTGAACATCGACAGGGCGCTCGGCTGACCCTCAGAACTGCGCGATCACCAACACCATCGTCGTGACGGCCAGCACGACACCGCCGATGGTGAACACGGCGACGGTGCGGAACGGCAGCGGCATGTGCCCTCCGGTGCGCAGCGCGTGCTCCAGATCCCGCTGGCGCAGGGCGCCTACGACCAGCAGCCCGATCGCGAGCAATCCGTAGCCGCAGCCGAGCACCACGTACGGCCACGCCGCCACGCCGAGCAGCTCCGGGGCGAGCCGGCCGACGCCGAGCGCGCCGACGCTCGCGGCCAGCGCCGTCCTCCACCACGCCAGCCATGTGCGCTCGGCGGCCATCGAGGTGCGCCGGGCCTGATCGAGGTCCGACGGCGACAGGCCGGGCTCGCCGCTCACCGCGTGCTCCCGTCGTAGTAGCCGTCGATCGGGACCCTGGCCTCGTCGAACAGCGAGGGCCCTTCGTAGGACACCTCGGCCTCGTCCGGGCTCGGCGAGCCGGGCGGCTTGAGGCCCGCGAACTGCTCGCCGGAGAGCGCGAAGACGACCCGCCCCAGCCCCGACCGCGCGATGGCGCCCCTGCACATCGGGCACGGCTCCGTGCTCGTGTACATCGTCGTCCGGGCCGCGTCCGCGCGAGGGAGGTTGCGCGACGCCCAGAGCGCCGTCTTCAGCTCCGGGTGCGCCGTGATGTCGTTCCCTGTCACGACGGTGTTGCGAGCCTCGACGAGCACGTCACCGTCGGGGCCGACCAGCAGCGACCCGAACGGCATGTCACCCGCGGCGCGCGCCTCGGCCGCAAGCTCGATCGCCCTGCGCAGGTGGCGTTCCTGGGTTTCGCTGTTGTCCGGCCCGGTCGCTGCCATCCGGCGGGATGATCTAGCGACCTGTCGGGCGGTGCGCGGCGCCGCGCGTGTGCGCGCTGCGGCCGCGCCCTGAAGCCCCGCCTGGGGCCTGGTGACCCGCGGCGCCGCCGCGATGGATCAGACGCCGCAACGCGTCGTCGGCCGGCCCGGGTTCATCTCGCGGCGTCAGCGACTTCGGGTGCGCGGTCCGGAACACCGGACCCGTGGCGGGCTCATCGACGGCGACTTCCACCTTCAGCAGGCCCGCGACGTGCGCGACCACTCCGTCCAGCGCGCCGCCCTCGGAGGCGACCGTGACGAGCTGCCCTTCTTTGAACGTCTTCAGCATCCGGACCGACACTACTCCACCCACGGCGTTGCCTCCTGATCGGCAACCCGCGCTTCACCAGTGTGGGGGACTGCCTCCGCTCAGACGGGCACCGCGGGGCGATCCGCGCGCTCGGGCTCCGCTTCCTGCACGCCCGCTTCCGGCCGCCCCTCGAGCGCGACGTTCGGCAGGACGCGATCCAGCCAACCGGGTAGCCACCAGGCACGGTCGCCGAGCAGCGTGACCACCGCGGGGGCGATGACCATACGCACGACGAGCACGTCGATCAGGATCGCGAGCCCGAGGCCGAGGCCGAACATCTTCCCGATCACGTCGGTTCCGGTCACGAAGCTCAGGAAGACGCCGGCCATGATCAGGCCCGCGAACACGACGACCTTGCCGATGCGGCCGACGCCGTGGATGACGCTCTCGCGTGGGCGGTCGCCCTCGTTGTAGGCCTCGTGGATCCGGCTGAGCAGGAAGACGTTGTAGTCCATGCTCAGCCCGAACAGGATCGCGAACAGCATGACCGGCAGGAACGAGATGATCGGGATCCCAGACTCCGCGCCGATCAGGCTCGCGCCGAAGCCCTCCTGGAACACGGCGACGACAACGCCGTACGCGGCGCCGACGGACAGCAGGTTGAAGAGGGCTGAGACGAGCGGGATCCACAGCGAGCGAAACGCGGCGATCAGCAGCAGGACCGAGAGCCCGATCACGAGCGAGATGAAGACGGGCAGGCGTGCGGCGACCTTGTCGGTGATGTCCACGAAGGCGGCGGTGTTGCCGCCCACGTAGACCTTCAACGGCGTGCCGGCCGTCGCTCCCGGGATCACGTCGTCACGCATCCGCTCGAGCAGGTCCGCCGTCCTGGCGTCCTGGGGCGCGGTGGTGGGGATGGCGAAGATCGTCGCCATTTCACCGTCCTCACTCACGACTGCGGGAGGCACAGCCGCCATGCCGGGCGTCCGGGCCACCGCCTGCTGGAGTGCGGCGAGTTGGCTCACGGTCTCTGCGGCGCCCTTGGGCGTGTCGACCGCGAGCAGGAACGGGCCGTTCGATCCCGCGCCGAACGCCTGCGTGAGCTGGTCGTAGGCGACGCGCTGGGTGCGCGACTCCGCCTGGTTGCCGTCGTCCGGCTGGCCGAGCCGCATCTGGGTCACCGGCGCGGCGAAGACCAGCAGCAGCGCGACACCGGCGGCGATCGACGCCCAAGGGCGGCGGGTCACGAACGCGCCCCAGCGGACGAAGGCCGGTGACGAATGCACGTGCTCGGGATGCTTCGGCACCAGCCGGCGCCCGAACGCTCCCATCATGATCGGCAGGATCGTCAGTGCCGACACGACCACAGCGCCGATCGCGATCGCCGCGCCGATGCCCATCTTGCCGATGTACGGGACGCCGATCACCAGCAGGCCGGCGATCGCCACCATCACGATCAACCCCGCGGCAACGACCGTGGTACCGGCCGTGGCAGCCGCACGCGCGGCCGCGTCCTGCACGCCGTCGCCGTCCGCCCGCTGCTCCCGGTAGCGGCCGATGATCAGCAGCGCGTAGTCGATGCCGGCGCCGAGGCCGAGCATCATCGCGATCACCGCCGCGAACGTCGGGAGGCCGAGCGGCGCCGACAGCGACGCCAGCAGGAGTTGCCCCGCCGCCACGCCGACCAGCGCACCGATCAGCGTCGCGACCGTGGCCGCCACCGATCGGAACAGCACGGTGAGCAAGACGATCGCGATCAACACGCCGACGAGCTCGCCGACGGGGGCCTCCTGCTCGGACGCCAGGTCGATCAGATAGCCGCGCGCCTCGACCTGCACCTCCGGCTCCGCGCTCTCGCCCGCCGCGATCAGCGCCTCGCCGTCACTCTTGTCGATGTCGGCCGGATCGGTCGAGTAGCGCACCTCGACCGAGGCCAGGCTCCCGTCCTCGGAGACCTGCCCGCCCTGCTCGAACGGGCTGGGGGCGAGCGCGACGCCGTCGAGTGCGCGGACCTTCTCGAGCGCGCCGTCGATCGCTGCCTTGGCCCCCGGATCCGAGACCTGGCCGTCATCGACCGTGAACACGAGCGTCGAGTCCGCCCCACCGAACGCCGGGGAGTGCGCTCGGAAGAGATCGACCGCTTCCTGAGACTCCGCACCGGGCACGGAGTAATCGTCGAGCGCCTCCCCCGCGACACCGGCCGCCAGGACCAGCAGCACCACTACGCCGATCGCCGCGGCGAGACTGCGCTTCCAATGGGCGGAGAGGCTGCGCGCGACTCGCGCGAGGAGCGCGGACACCGTGGTGCTCTTACGTTGCATGATCCGACCTCCGAGCCCTGCCTGCCCGAGAGCAGACGGGACGGCTATGGGACGGCGTTCCGCCGCTGGGACGAGGTTGTCCCGTGAGTGCGCCCGAACGCGACCCTACGCGCATGCGCGTCTGCGCGCAGGAATTCTTCGTCGGTCTCCGGTTCCTTCTACCGCCCCTCGCAAGAGCGGGCACGGCGCTGCGCGTGCGAGAGCTGCGGCTACCCATCGGGAACGGCTCCTTCCGTCTGGGACGCAGGTGGCGGAGCCGGCGGGCAGCCCAGGTTTCGACCCGCTCGACGACACTACGCCTCGCCGCGGCGATAGTCCAGAAACATCGAAATCACTGCCTCCACGCCCCAGGAGCGGCTGGGTCGGGTACGTAGACGCAATGCGTGCCGGTGAGGACGGCGCGGTCGAGGTGCGCGCCCAGCTGTGGATGGTGTTCGGCGATGCGCGCGATCCCCTGACGGACGGCGCGCGTCACCGCGGAGCGGGCGCGCTCGGAATCCGAGGCCACTCGTCGGTCGCGACCGCCCCGGCCGACTGCCCGCGCGAGCTCTCGGATCAGGAAGTCGCGCTCGGCGTCGGCCTGCGCCTCCCGTACGGCGTCCTCGAGGGCGCGCGCCTGCTCGATGTCGTCTTCGATCTCCGCGAGGCGGCGCCGATAGGCGAGCTTGGCCCGCTCGTCGAGCATCTCGCCCGCATCCTCCGGCGCCATCCGCTGTCCCGTCTCGGCGGCGACCAGGTCCAGCACGTGGAACTCGCGTCCAGGCTGGGCGAGAAGCTGCGAGAGGTACCGAAGGCCCTTGAGATCGCGGACGCGCACCGTACGTCCGTCGAACGTCACCGACCAGTAATCGCCCTCGCGGCGGAAGACGTTGGTCTCGGCCGTCGCACCCACCGCGACCTCGATCCGGTCGAGGATCGTGCGGGCCGCCTTCAGCTCGAGGACGGCCTGCGCCTCGCTGCCACGCGCGCGGAGGGCCTCTGCGCGAACCATGCGCGCGATCGCCGCCTCGTAGGGAGCTCCGATCTCGTTCCACAGACGTGCGGCTTCCGAGCAGCGCCCGTCCGCCTCCGACGCGTCGCCCTCGGCCAGGAGCACGCGTCCCCGCGCGAGGGTCGCGCCGGCGACCAGCGCCTTGCTCTGGAACCGGGCGGCCACCCGCTCCAGCTCTCCGGCCGCCGCATGGGCTCGATCGAGGTCGCCGCCCGCGATCTCGATCTCCACCTGTGCCTCGAGCAGCGGTGCCCGCTGCAGCTCGGTGTCCGGCGGCCGCTCCTTCGAAGGGACCGATGCAGGATGCTCGAGCGCATCCCGTATGGCGGCGGTCGCCGCGACGACATCGCCGCGCGCCAGGGACACGAGCGCGAGACCGGGCTGCGGCTCCCAGCCGATCCGATGCGCGGCCATGAGCGCCTCCTCGGCGCCGTCGAGGTCGCCCTTGCGCAGCCGGATCCGTCCGAGCTCGCTGAGCGGCCAACCCATCTCACGGCGCAGGTACGGCCGCAGCTCATCGCAGGCCACCAGCGCCTCCCGCTCCGCATCGTCGCACGCGCCGCGCAGCCTCAGGATCTCGGCTCGGTGCACGCGGCAGCGCCCGTGCAGGCTGCCGATGGCGTTCGTGCGACACCACCGCTCCATCGCGTCCGTCCACTCCTCCGCGACGTCGTACTGCGCCAGTCCCTGCAGGGCGCAGACCAGCTCGCAGTACACGAGCCCGGTCGAGAGCGCATCGAGGTCACCGGAGACCGCCGCCACCCCCACCTCGTCGAGTAGCGCCAGTCCCTCTGCGACGTCGCCGTCCAGGATGCGCAGCCGGGCGCCCGCCACGCGACCGACGGCGCACGCCGCAGCGTCGTGCTTCGAGCCCACCTCGATGGCGAGCTCGGACCATCGTCGAGCCTCTTGGACGTCGCCGATCAGCATCCGCTCGTAGGTTCGGACGACCGCCAGCCACGCGTGGGCGGGCGTCTCCTCCCGGTCCTCGAGCAGGTGTTCGGCCCGGGCGAGCCAGCCCCGCACCGGTGCCATCAGCGCCGTGTCGAGGAGCAGGTGCATCGCGACACGGACCGCCGCCTCCGCCGCGGCGACCGGATCGTCCGCTTCGATGCCGAGCGCGTGCGCGCGCTCCCACGCCTCGATGGTCACGTCGAGATGGCCGGCCGCATAGGCGACCTCGGCGAGCAGCGGAAGATCGGCCGGACCCAGAGGCCCCTCGGAGTCGACGCTCGCGAGGAGCTCGTAACCCATCTCCCAGTCTCCGCGGGCCGCCGCTTCTCGCGCACGCTGGAGGCTCATCGTACGCCGCCGTGACCGCGAGGGTCACAGCCGTATCGGCATTGCTCACGCATATGGGTCGAGGGACATCAGGTCCCCGAAACGAACGAGGAGGACCCCATGCAGAGCGTAACCGTCAACGACGTGCGGCTCGAGTACGAGGCGACTGGCTCGGGCGAGCCGGTGCTGCTCATCAGCCCTGTCCTCGCCGACGGGTTCGTGCCGCTTCTGTCACAGCCCGCGCTGGCAGACCGCCACCTGCTCATCCGCTACCACAAGCGCGGCTGGGCGGGCAGCACCCACACACCGGCGCCGGTGAGCGTCAGCGACCACGCCTGCGACGCCGCGGCGCTGCTCGAGCACCTCGGCATCCCGCGCGCACACATCGCCGGCCACTCCAGCGGCGCCGCGGTCGCGGCCCAGCTGGCGCTCGACCGTCCCGAGATGGTGCAGACGCTGGTCCTGCTGGAGCTGTCCCTGCTCTCGGTACCCGGCGGCGAGCTCTTCCTCGAGAAGGCGGGCCCCGCGTTCGAGGCCTACGCCGATGGCGACCACGCGCGCGCACTGGCCCTGTTCATGACCGCGATCAGCGGCCTCGACTGGCCGTCGTGCCAGGCCCTGCTCGAGGACCGCACACCCGGCGCGGTGGCCCAGGCCGTCGGGGATGCCGACACCTTCTTCGGTATCGAGCTGCCCGCGCTGACCGAGTGGGAGTTCGGGCCCCGAGCAGGCCGCCGCGATCGATCAGCCCGTCCTGTCCATCCTGGGCTCCCGGACCGAGCCCTTGTGGCTGCAGGTGGCCGAGTTCCTGCGCACCTCGCTCCCACAGGTCGAGGAGCTCACGATCGACGGCGTCGGCCATCTCCTGCACGCCCAACGCCCCGAGCCCGTCGCCCGCGGGATGGCCGGGTTCCTGCAGCGAAACGCCATCGCCCGCGATCAGGTGCCGGTCAGCCTCTGAGCCCTCCTCGCTAGTCGGCCCCCGCGGCGACGGGCTCGGCGCCGCGGGTCGGCGCGGGGAGGCGCAGCCGTCCGAGGAGCACGGTTGCGAACAGCACTCCGGCGGCGGCGAAGATGATCGCGGTCGCGAAGGCCGACTGGAAGCCGTTCGTGAGCGCCGTGAGCGGGTCGGCGCCGCCGGCCTGGGAGATCGCGACGGTCGAGAGGATCGCGACGCCGACCGCACCGCCGATCTGGAACGAGGAGTTGTTGAGGCCGGAGGCGAGACCCGCGTCCGCTTCGTCGACGCCGGCGAGCGACGCGATCGAGGCCGCGACGTAGGCCGCCCCGAGCCCGGGACCGAAGAGCAGCAGTCCGAAGAAGATGTCGCCGAGGTAGCTGCCGTCGACCCTCACCTGGCTCAGCGACAGGCAGCCCAAGCCGGTCAGGACCATGCCCGCCGCGGCGATCGGGCGCAGACCGCCCTTGGTCGCCAGTGCCTGCCCGGTGATCGAGCCGAGTGCCGCCGTGACCGGCATGACGACGGAGGCGAGGCCGAACTCGAGCGGCGAGTAGTCCAGCACGGCCTGCGCGTACTGGGTGAGGATGAACGGCATCCCGAACGCGAGCATGCCGAGCGCGAACAGCACCAGGTTGCCGCCGACGAGCGCGGGCGAGCGGAACACGCGCAATGGCGCGAGCGGTGCGGGCGAGCGCGCTTCGATCCACGCGAACACGGCGATCAGCGCGGCCGAGATCCCGAGCAGGCCGAGCGTCCGGCCGTCACCCCAGCCCGTCGTCGGGGCTTCGACCACGGCGTAGACGAGGGCCACGAGGGCCGCGGTGATCGTGAGCGCGCCCGGGAAGTCGAACCGGCGCCCGCGCTCGAGGTCGCGGCTCTCGCGCAGCAGTACCGGGCTGAGCGCGACGACGGCGAGCGCGACGGGGATGTTGATGAAGAAGATCCACTCCCAGCCGAGCCCCTCCGTGATCGGGCCGCCGACGAGCCACGCGGCCGTGGCGCCGATGCCGCCGATCGCGGCCCAGATGCCCAGCGCCTTGTTGCGCTCTGCCCCCTCCTCGAAGGTGGTGGTGACGATCGACAGCGCGGTGGGGGTCATGATCGCCGCCGCCACCCCCTGCACCACGCGCGCCACGATCAGCGCCGTGGCGGTTCCGGCGAGCCCGCAGGCCAGCGAGGCAAGCGCGAACAGGACGGTTCCGACCATGAACACGCGGCGCCGGCCGAGGAGGTCGGCAGCACGGCCGCCGAGCAGCAGCAGGCCACCGAAGCTGAGCAGGTACGCGCTCAGCACCCATTGCAGGTCGCCGGCCGAGAAGCCGAGATCGGCGTCGATCGACGGCAGCGCCACCACGACGATCGCCGAGTCGAGGATGACCATGAAGAACGCGGTGCAGAGCAGCGCCAGCGCCCTCCACCGCCGTGGATCGGGGCTCGGATCGGACGCGTCTGTGTGGTGCTGCGCGGCGGCGGACATCGAGTGACTCCTCGAGGTAGTTAGTTGCGCAAAGCTACCAGTTAGTTCAAAAGTCGCAGTACGGATAGCTACACTCGCACTAGACTTGCGGCGTGGCCACGATGCGCACATACGGCGACGGCTGCGGGATCGCGCACGGGCTCGACCTCGTCGGCGAGCGCTGGGCGCTGCTCGTCGTGCGCGAGCTGCTGCTGGGACCCAAGCGGTTCACCGACCTCCGCGGCGGGCTGCCCAGCGCGAGCACCAACGTGCTCTCCCAGCGCCTGCGCGAGCTCGAGCAGGCCGGCATCGTGCAGCGCCGCACGCTGCCGCCGCCGGCCGGATCGTCGGTCTACGAGCTGACGGAGTGGGGCCGCGAGCTCAAGCCGATCGTGCTGTCTCTCGGCACGTGGGCCGTGCGCTCCCCGTCGTTTCCCGAGGGCGCCCCCGTCGGTACCGACTCCGTCATCCTCGCCCTCAGCACGTTCTTCGACGCCGACGCCGCACGCGACCTCGACGCCCGCTACGAGCTCCGCCTCGACGGCAGCACCTTCCACGTGTCCATCGCAGACGGGAGGATCGAGGTCGACCGAGGCCCGGCCGAGCACCCCGTCGCGATCGTCGAGACCGGCGCCACGACGTTCAGCTCCATCGTCTGGAACGGCCGCGACCCCGACGACGCACTGCGCACCGCCGAGCTCAGGATCACGGGCGACCGGTCCGCCGTGGATCGCCTGCTCGGGCTGTTCCCCAAGCCCGAGCCGATCGCCCCCTCGCTCAGCCGCGCAACCCCCGTCGCCACGGAGTGATCTCCGCCGGGTCCTCGCCCGGCTCGGCGACCGTGTCCTCGAGCGAGAGGACCTCGTCATCGCCGAGCGTGGCCGTGCTCGGATCCGCCCCGGTGACCGAGAGCGGATCGGGCTCGGGGACGGGCAACGGCACCTCCGGGGCGAGTTCCGGCCGCGGCGGAACGCGGGACGCGGCGACACGGGCGGGCTTCGCGCTGGGCCGCTTCACGGCGCGCTTCTCAGGGTCTTGCGGTGCCGGAGGTTCGGGCGGTGTCGCCGGCGGCTCCTCGTGGAGCGTCCGCATCGGGCGTGGCTCGGCACCCGTCTCGACGTCGACCATTCGCGCTCTTGCTTCCTGCAGCATCCACTCCCGTCGCGCCGACGCGGGAAGGCGCTCGATCCGATCGACGAGTTCACGAAGGCGCGTGAGCCTGCGGTCGGGGGACATGGTCAGGCCGACGTCCGCGGAAGTTGCGCCCAGACCTGCGTGCCTCCTGCGGCGAGACGCTCGAAGCCCCACCGGTCGCTGAGCCCCTGCACGAGGTTGAGCCCGAACCCACCGCCGGTCTCGAGGTCCGGTGGCCCGACGGCGAAGACGGCGTGCGAGCCCGAGTCGTGGACGCCGACGCGGAACGAGTCGGGCATCACCTGGACGCTCACGACGACCTCGTCCATCGGCGCGCCACCGTGTAGCAGGCTGTTGGTGACGAGCTCGGTCACGACGATCTGCGCGTTGTCGAGTGCAGTCGGGTCGACCCGCCGCTCGAGACGCTGGACCACGAACCTCCGGGCCGCGCCGGGCGCCAGCGCGTCCAGCGCCACCGCCATCTCGACCAGATCGCGACGCCGCCTCTCACGCAGCCCGGCGAGCTCGGCACGCAACTCGGCGTTCTCCGCCTTCAAGGCCGTCGCTCCGCGTCGGAAGGTCGACACCGCCTCGCTGAGCGTGTCGATCGCCACCGCCTGGCGCCGGCACTTGACCTGCAGGCTCTCGAGCCCCGTGCTCGAACCGGGCGCCGAGACGCGGTGGCCGTTCGCCGAGGCCGTCCGATCTGACTGCATGAGCGTCGCCTCCTCGGATCCCCCGTCCGGCCAACCGTCCGTACTGCCTGGACCGGCGGAGTGTCCTCTTTAGACGAGAAATGGACCTCGACGGTTCACGGTCCGGCATCGACACCGGCCAGGCCCCGTCGGGGCGCGCTCCCCTTGAACCCCGAACGGTAGCGCGTTCCCGTGGAGAGCGATGCCGTCAGAGCGCCGCGGAGCGAGGGACGTCCGACCCGGGCTGCCGGGGCAGCAGCCGATGGCCGTCCACGACGGCGGTCGCGAGGTCGAGGAGCCTGCGGTTGTCGATGCGCGACTGGTCGCGCAGCATCTCGAACGCCCTCGCCTCATCGACACCGTGGCGTTCCATGAGAATGCCCTTGGCACGCTCCGTGAGGGCGCGGCGGCCGAACGCCCCCTCGAGATCGTGGTACTCGGCGAAGCGGCGCAGCACGATGTCGATCGAGCTCTGCCAATCGTCGACCTCGGCGTCGCTGACGTAGGCGAAGACACCGCGTTTGGACGCCTCCTTGACGAAGTCCGGATCGCGGGCGTGGATGAGTGCGATCACCGGGCAGGCTGCCTCGCGCACGATCCTCTCGATCAGTCCGAGCGCGTGCTTTGAGCTCTCCCCGAGTCCGACCAGGGCGACGTCCGGCCGCTCCATGGCCGTGACCGCACCGACGTGCTCGATCTCGATCTCGCGCGCGATCACCTCGTGTCCCAATGCCACGACGATCGGCGCGACGAGTGCCAGGCGGTCCTTGCGCTCGTTGGCGATCAGCACGCGCAGGTTGTCAGTCTCGCGGTCGGTCATCGGGCGGCTCCCCGGAACACGAGTGTAAACCTCCGGGAACACGCCCACCGGACCGGTGAGCGGGTGTATGCTCGGCATTCGCCTCGCCCCAGAGCACGGTGGGCGATCCTCCGGCCACAACCCCCGGCCGGCGTGGCGCGTCGACCTCACGGTCCGCGCCGAGCGCACGTCAGGAGCCGCGCTCCTGCTCCTCGTCAACGGACCGAGGCACACCATGATCCTGCGAGAGGCCCGCATCGACCGGCCGCCGTTCACGCGCAAACGGGTGGCCTTCCTGATCGCGACGCCGCTCGCCTGGGCCGTATTGCTGTGGTTCCATCCCGACGTCGACCCGGATGACGTCTACGGGTCCCTTCGCGACGACGCGAACCTCTATGTGGCGGTCCACGTCGGCACGCTGACCTTCATCGCGCTCATGGGTGTGGCGCTCTACCTGCTGGTCCAGGACCTGCCGGGTACGGCCGCGCGCATCAGCCGGTGGGCGATCGGTCCGTTCGTCCTGTTCTACAGCGCATGGGAGGCCGTCATCGGTCTGGCGGTCGGCGCGCTCGCCCAGCATGCGAACGATGTGCCGGCGGCCCGGCGACCCGCCATATCGGACGCCATGGAGGCTCTCGGAGATAACGCCATCGTGGGTGAGGCCGGCGCCCTGCTGATCATCGGAGCCCTTGCGTGGATGACCGCCGTCATCGCGGCCGCGATCGCGATCCGCAGCGCCGGCGCGCCGGTCCTGGCGGTGGTGCTCCTCGGGCTGTCGGTGCTCGTGGTCTCGCACCCGCCGCCCATCGGACCCATCGCTCTCGCATGCTTCGCCGCCGCCATCCTGGTGCTCTACCGCCACCAGCTGCTGGTCGCGTCGAGGACGGCCCGGAGCGAGGTGCCCGCGATGCCGTCGTCGACGCGAGCGGTCGAGCACGCGTGACGACGATGAAGGCCGTCGTGCGCGATCGCTACGGCGCGGCCGACGTCCTGCATCTCAGAGACCTCGACGTGCCGCAGGTCGGTGACAACGAGGCACTCGTGCGCGTGCGCGCGGCGGGGCTCGACCGAGGCGCGTGGCACATCATGACCGGGCTCCCGTACCTGATACGCCTCGCCGGCTACGGCGTGCGCAGGCCGAAGTCCGCCGGGCTGGGCTCGGAGCTCGCGGGCGTCGTGGAAGCGGTCGGTGCGGGCGTGACGGGCCTCGGACCGGGCGACGCGGTGTTCGGCACGTCTGACGCCTCGTTCGCCGAGTACGCGCTGGCGCAGCCGGCCAAGCTGGCACGGATGCCGGCGAATCTGACGTTCGAGCAGGCGGCCGCCGTTCCCGTGTCCGCCGTCACCGCTCTTCAGGCGCTCCGCGACCGCGGAGGCGTCCAGGCCGGCCAGCGCGTGCTGGTGATCGGCGCATCGGGCGGCGTGGGGACCTTCGCCGTGCAGATCGCCAAGGCATTCGGAGCGCACGTCACCGGGGTGTGCAGCACGGCGAAGGTGGACCTCGTCCGCTCGCTCGGCGCGGATGACGTGATCGACTACACGCGGGCCGACATCACCGACGACGACCAGGGCTACGACGTCGTGCTCGACGTCGGCGGCAACCGACCGCTGTCGCAGCTGCGACGGGTGCTCACCCGGGACGGAACGCTGGTCATCGTCGGCGGCGAAGGCGGCGGGCGCTGGACGGGCGGCATCCACCGCCAGCTCCGAGCCCTCGTGACCTCGCCCTTCGCGCGTCAGCGCCTCCGGACGTTCATCGCGAAGGAGAACAGCGCGGACCTCGACGTGCTTCGAGCGCTGATCGAGGCGGGCACGGTCGCGCCCATCGTCGACAGGGTCGTCGCGCTGCACGAGGTTCCCGACGCGATTCGCGACCTCGCCGGCGGTCGCGTGCGCGGCAAGGTCGTCGTCGCGACCTAGCCAAGATCGGGCCTCCGCCAACGCGTCGCAGACCCGTCCGATCAAGTCGTCGGCAGGCCCGCCGGCATGGGTGTATGGTCGGGTTGCATCCGCTCCAGAGCAGGCGGCGGCGCGTATCTCTCCCCGGCTCCAACCTTCGGCCGGTGCACGGTGCCTTCCTTGACGGGTTGTCGCCGAACGCAACCGTGAGGAGCCGGCATGTCGACCTCGTCCCCGAAGCACAACGTGGCGGCGCGGATGGCCGCCTGGAGCAGCCGGCACCGCAAGAAGGCGTTCTGGGGCTGGCTCGCGTTCGTCGTCGTGGTGTTCATGGCCGGCAACGCGATCGGCACCACGAACATCTCCGAGGTCGACCAGTTCTCGGGTGAGTCCCACAGGGCCGAGGTGGCGCTCGACCGCTCGGGGTTGCGGCCGGTCAAGGAGTCCGTGTTCATCCAGAGCGACGAGCTCACGGTGAAGGACCCGGCGTTCCAGGCCGCGGTCGGGGACGTGACGGACCGGCTCGCGAAGGTTCCCTACGTCGAGAACCTCAAGTCGCCGCTGACGGGCGACAGTGCCGTGTCGAGCGACGGCCATGCCGCGCTCGTCGACTTCGAGATCTCCGGCGACTCCACGCTGGCGGCCGACCGGGTGGATGCCACCCTCGCCGCAGTCGCGGCCGCCCAGGCCGGGCATCCGGCGCTGGACATCAGTCAGCTCGGCGACGCCAGCGCCAACAAGGCGGTCAACGAGGTCATCACCGAGGACCTCGCAAAGGCGGGCGAGCTCTCCGTGCCGCTGACCCTGATCATCCTCACCCTCACCTTCGGCACGCTGGTGGCCGCGGGCGTGCCGTTGCTGATCGGGATCACCGCGGTCCTGGCCGCCCTCGGCATGGTCGCGCTCCCGAGCGAGTTCCTGCCGGTCGACGCCAACCTCCCGGCGGTCATCCTGCTGATCGGGCTCGCGGTCGGTGTCGACTACTCGCTGTTTTACCTCCGCCGCGAACGTGAAGAGCGCGCGGCAGGGCGCAGCGAGCGCTCGGCGCTCGAGACCGCCGCCGCGACCTCGGGCCGGGCGGTGCTGATCTCCGGCGTGACCGTGATCGTCGCGATGGCGGGCATGTTCATCAGCGGCGACAAGTCGTTCATCTCGTTCGCCGAGGGCGCGATCGTCGTGGTCGCGATCGCGGTGTTCGCATCGCTGACCGTGCTGCCGGCCATGCTCTCCTGGCTCGGTGACCGGGTCGAGAAGGGCCGCATACCCCTGCTCGGCCGCCGCCGCAAGCCCGCGGGGCAGTCGCACTTCTGGGCGGCTCTCACCAGGCACGTCATGCGCCGCCCGGGGTTGTCGATCGCTCTCGCAGGCGGCCTCCTGGTCGCGCTGGCGATCCCCGCGCTGCAGATGAAGATCGTCACCAGCGGTGTCGAGCAGCTCCCGAACGACCTCCCCATCATCGTCACCTACGACAAGGTCAAGGCCGTCTTCCCGACCGAGGGCGTCGTCGCGACCGCGGTCGTCGAGGCCGACGACGTGCGCTCGGGCCCCGCGGCCGCCGGCATCACCGAGCTACGGGCCGCGGTCGACGGCTCGAACGCGTTCAAGCCGGGGACCGAGGTCATCTACAGCAAGGACGGGACGGTCGCGCAGATCAACATCCCGACGCCGGGGACCGGAAACGACGCGGCGTCGGTGCGTTCGCTGGATGTGCTCCGCGACGAGATCATCCCCGCGACGATCGGGCGCGTGCCCGGGACGAGCGTCAACGTCACCGGCGATGCGGCCAGCTCGGAGGACTTCGCCAGTCAGCTCACGAGCAGGCTGCCGCTGATCTTCGCCTTCGTGTTCGGACTCGCGTTCCTGCTCATGCTGGTCACGTTCCGCTCGATCGTGATCCCGATCAAGGCGATCGTCCTCAACCTGCTCTCTGTCGGGGCCGCCTATGGCGTGCTCGTACTCGTGTTCCAGGACGGCCACGGAGAGTCGCTGCTCGGATTCACGTCGATCGGCGGCGTGGCCAACTGGCTGCCGCTGTTCCTGTTCGTGGTCCTGTTCGGGCTCTCGATGGACTACCACGTCTTCATCATTTCGCGGATACGCGAGCTCTACGACCGCGGCATGAGCACCGACGATGCCGTCAGGCAGGGCATCTCGAGCACTGCGGGGACCGTGACCAGCGCCGCCGCCGTGATGGTCGGCGTCTTCGCGGTCTTCGTCACCCTGACCTTCCTCGACTTCAAGGAGATGGGATTCGGGCTCGCCGTCGCCGTCCTGATCGACGCCACGATCATCCGAGGCATCCTGCTGCCCGCCTCGATGAAGCTGCTCGGCGACTGGAACTGGTACCTACCCGGCTGGCTGTCCTGGCTACCGCAGCTGCACGCGGGAGAAGCCCAGCTCGCGCCGCCCCAACCTGCAGTCCTCATCCGGCAGTACACCGGCGACGGCGTGCTGCGCGAACCGCCGTCGGCCCCGACTGACGCTCCCGTATCGACGTCCGAGGATCGCTGAAGCGGGTGCGCATCCGCCGCATGTGTCCCGAGCGGCCGCTCGCGACGTCGCTCAGCGCGGTTGGCGGTTCTGGGCCTGCTCCTCGAACTCGCCGTGGGTCGCGACGCCCGTGTGGACGTCGGTGTCCGCAGCGGCCGGCGGGCGCACGATGAAGTAGGCGAGCACGCCGATCACAGGCAAGATCAGCATTCCCAGCGCCCACAGCACCTTCGTGAGGCCACGCCAGTCCCGCCGGAACATGTCGAAGACGGCAAGCGCCCAGATGACCAGCCAGAGGATCACGACGAGCATCAGCATTTGGCTTCCCCTTTGCGATTAGGCCCGCTCGGCGGCGGAACCGTGCGCCGAGTGTCCTTCGGCTGGTGGGCGCCGGCAAGGTTGCGTACCAGCCCGGTGCCTGCGTAAGGGCCCCACCTCCGGTCGTCACTCGAGCGGTCGCTGCCCGCTCCCGTTGACCGCGGAGCGCACCGCCGCGACCCTCAGGTGAGGGGTCGGGCGCAAGGGAGCTGTGCCCAGACGCGGGTGGGCCCTCCGGGGGCGCGGATGACACCCCATCGCAGGCTCAGCGTCTGCACCAGGTGCAGGCCCATGCCGCCGCCTGCAACCAGGTCGGGAGGCCTCGGCGCGATCAGCCCTCGCCACCCTTGGTCCTCCACTTCGAGCCGGCACGTGCCTCGCCACACGTGGACGCGGACGACGAGCTCATCGCCGTCCGAGGTCGCGCTGTGAACCAGGCTGTTGGTGGCCAGTTCGGAGACGAGCAACTGCGCGGCGTCGAGCACGGGCGACGTGACGTGGTCGGCCAGGCAGTCGGCGACGACGGCCCGGGCGACGCCGGGGGCGCGCGCGTCGAGTGGGATCGTCACGTCGGCGAGCGCGGCGGCCGCGGCGTCAGCTTGGTCCAGCTCCATCAGGTTCGCCTCCTTGGACCCTCTGAGCAGCCGAGGCTCGCCACCTGGACCGTGCAGAGTTCCCAACGTCGGGCGAGAGCGGAACCGGTGTCTCAGAACCCAGCGTCGCTCGCCAGGCCCGGCTCCACCGAGCACGCTCCCCGTGAGCGCCGAACCTTAACGTGGATCCGAAAGAACGCGCAACTGGCACGCGCGCGCCCGTAACCGTTCGAACCTGGCGCAAAGCCCTGTAGGCCCGAGACGCCCTGCAGCTGGCGTCGCAGATGGGCAACGTGGCCTTCAGGGCCCTCGCGCGGAGCCTCGCCGGAGGCGCGGGTCAAGGCCCGACCATCGGACCCGACGGCATCCTCGAGTTCCCACCCGAGCACATCACGCCTGCCGTCTCCGGAGCGGGCGCCGCTGCGGGTGCCGTCGGCGGGTCCGCCGGCTGACGGCCGGGGTACCCCTGACCCATGGACGAGCCGGAAGCCTTGCAGCCGGTCTCGCTCGAGGCGCTCGACGCCCGGGCCGAGCTGCTCCAGCGCGTCGACACGAAGTACCTCGTCGCCCGGGCCGAGCTCGCGGCGCTTCTGCGCGAGCTCTCCGGCGACCACGACGTCCTGGACATCGACGGTCGGAGGCGCTTCGCCTACCGCAGCGTCTACTTCGACACACCGGACCTACGCGCCTACCACGATCACGTGCGCGGCGTGCGGCCACGCTTCAAGCTGCGGACCCGCTCCTACCTGGACAGCGGCATCTGCCAGTTCGAGGTCAAGCTGAAGACGGCGGACGACGAGACGGACAAGCGCCAGGTGCCGCATCCCCCGGACGCGCCCGAGCGCCTTACGGGCGAGGCGTGCGCGCTGCTTCGCGACACGCTGGCCGAGGCCGACGTCGCGGTGACGGAGGACCTGCGTCCGCTGCTGGCGACGGAGTTCGACCGCGTCACGCTGGCGGCCCGGGAGGGTGCCGCACGGGTCACGATCGACACCGCGTTGCGCCTTCGCAGGCTTCAGGACGGTGAGGCGCGCGTTCTGGACGCCTCGCTCGCGCTCGTGGAGACCAAGAGCGCGGACGGCGCCAGCCGCGCCGACGAGCTGCTCGAGCGCGACGGCTTCGCTCCGATCTCGATGTCGAAGTACCGCACGGGTGTCGACCTCCTGCTCGAGCGGGAGAACAGCTCCGAGACCGCGGCGCTCCGCCGCGCGTTCACCCGCGAGGGTCGGTCCGGCCGCGCCTGGTGACGCGGCCGGCGCGAGCTGATCACGACGAGCTCGACCGGCGCTTCTGCCCGACGGCGCGGATCAGCTGCGCCTTGCCCATCTTCGAGCGGCCCTCGATGCCGAGTTTCGCGGCCTCCCGGCGCAGCTCGGTGACCGTCATCGCGCCGGCGCCGCTGCCGGTGCCCTTCGACGCCCCGCGCTTGCGGGCCGCCGCCTTCGCGCCCTCGCGGCCGAGCGCCGACCGCGTGTCCTTGGAGAGCTTCGTGATCGACTTCTTCTCGCGCGCACCCGTCTGGGCCTTCTTGACGTTCTTGCGCGCCGCCTGTCGCTGCTTCTCGCTCGCCATCCGCCCACACCTCCTCGGGTTATGCGGACGGGAATACCCACGCGCGCGCGACGGGTAGCCCTCGATCGACGAGCGAAAGGAGCGAGCGATGCCGCCACGCGGAGTCAAGAAGGGCACCAAGCGCGCCCGCCAGTACGAGCACATCAAGGACAGCCAGAAGGACCAGGGCGCGTCGGAGTCGCGCGCCGAGGAGATCGCGGCCCGGACGGTCAACAAGGAGCGCGCGCGCTCGGGCGAGTCGCGTCAGCGGTCGCGGACGTCGACCCAGGACATGTCGTCCTCCCGCCGCGGCGGTCAGCGGTCGGGCACCGGCCGGGCGAAGGGCCGCACGCGCGACCAGCTCTACGAGGAGGCCAAGCAGCTCAACATCGACGGACGCTCCTCGATGAACAAGGACCAGCTCCAGCGGGCAGTCGACCGCAAGAAGTCCTGATCGGCGGCTCACCTCTGACGTCTGCGGGCTTACGTCGCGTCCGAACCGGGTCCGGGCGAGCTGGGGTTGGCCCAGGTCCGGACAGTCACGATGGGGGTCCGTACTGCACTCATAGTCATAGGTATCGGCGAGGCCTGGCCTTCTCCAGGGGTCGAGCAGCGTCGCCTTCAAGCCCAGTCCGTCGGGTGGGATCGCGATGCAGCAAGACGACCTCAATCAGTTCCGGATCGACGTGGAGCCTCTCCGCGACGCCGTGCGCGCGTGTCCGTCCGGTGAACTCGACATCGCCACCGTGGGCGCGCTGCGAAGCAGGTCGAGGATCTCGTCGCCACCGGCTTCGAGCGGGTGGTGCTCGACCTGGGCGGTCTGACGTTCTTCGACTCGACGGGCATTCATCTCGTCCTCGAGCTCATGCAGGGCTCGCGCACCGACGGCTGGCAGATCGCCGTCGTCGACGGGACGGATCCGGTGCACCGAGCTTTCGACATCACGGGGCTCCGCGGGGTCATACCGTTCGTCGACCGCCGCAGCGTGCACGACGGCAGGTCCGGCGATACTGAGTAGCTGAGCGGGCTACGCCGCCGCGGCGTCCGGGCGATCTCCGTCCCGCGATTCGAAGACGAAGTTCTCGAACACCACGCCGCTCGCCGGATCGACCGCACTCGCGAACGCCCGGACCGTACGGCCGAGGATCTCCTCCACCGCGGCCACGAACTCGTCGTGAGTGGCGGCTTGGAAGGCCGTGCGGCTGTCACGCACGCGGTCGGCGCTACCCAGCTCGACCATCTTGCGCTCCGCGGGGAGCAGCGCGTTCTCGAGCACGCACGTCAGCGCATCAGGACCCGCGAAGAACGCTCGAGAGTGCGTCGGCCCGCGCCCGAACTGCTCCTTGTGCAGCCGGACCATCGCATTGGAAACGGCTTGGAGCGCCGACGCGCCTCTGTCCGTCGTGTCCGCCATCTGATCGTCCCTCGTCTCCCTCTGAGACAGGACGCGAACAAGGCGGAGGAAGAAGCGAGAACCCCGTAAGCGATCGTGCCCTCACAGCGTACCGGCGGGCTCGCGGGAGGTGAGGTCAGCGAACTGGCACCGCCGCGATCGGAATGCCTCTCGCGGGTACGCTGAGATTGCAAGGGATCTCAGCTTCTCGCAGCTCGGCGGACGTGTGCCGACCGTGACGCGCTGCAGCTGTCCTCCGTAACCGATGAGCCCGGCGGACATCGGCGCCGCTGCGGGAGCTCGACGGGAGCAGCCATGCACACTGATGAGCCGGTCGGCTCGCATCGCTCTACGAGCGGCAGCCGGATGTCGACCACCGATGCGCCGGAGTCCGCCCTCCTCGGCCGGATGAGCGTTCCCTCGACCCTCGACGCGCCCCGCACCGCTCGTGCCGCCATCAGGCAGTGGATGCCGGCATCGGTGCCTCCCACCGTGCTGCGGGATGCCCAGCTCCTGATCTCCGAGCTCGTGTCCAACAGCGTCCAGCACGGAGGCCCGGCCGGCGACGCCATCACCGTGAGCGCGGGGACGATGGACGGCATCGTCTGGTTCGACGTCGCCGACACCGGAGAAAGAGGCCGCGTGGCACGCCGCGCAGCGCAGCCAACGAGCGGCATGGGCCTGAACATCGTCGACGCGGCCGCGTCCCGGCGGGGCAGCTCGCACGGCGACGGCACGCACGTGTGGTTCGAGCTCCCCTTGCGCCCGCCGCTCGCGCCCTCGCGACGGCACTGAGGAACGGCGCATCGATCATCCCGGCCTCGCCAACGGCGGTGCTGAGAGTTCGCTGTCTCTGCCGACCCCTGGTCGGCGCAAGCGTCGAGAAGAAGCTAGAGCGACATCAAACCCGAGTCGATGGCGGACCGGGTTGACCGCTTGCCCAGCAGACGTACCCCACCGCCGAGGACGGGAACCAGCCAGGGGCCAAGATCTGACCGTAGACAGGAACCGTGCCGGACGCCGAGACGAGCGACGCCGACGGGGCCGGCGATCGTCGCCGCTTCACCTATGCAGCCGGAGCTGCGAGCGCGTAGCGCAGGATCTCGACGACCTGCTGGGGTTCGCGTGCGACGGCCAGCGCGGCGCGGTCGACCTCTTTGAGCGCGTGATCGTGCTCGGGTGGATGCAGGGTGACCAGCGGCTTGCCGAGCGCGGTCGCGAACCCGGCGTCGAAGGCGGCATTCCACTGCCGGTACTGCTCGCCGAAGCGCACGACCACGACATCCGCCTTCTCGATCAACGTGCGCGTGCGGATGGCGTTGACGCCGGCCCCGAGATGGTCGTTCCAGAACGGCCGCTCCTGCGCGCCGAGGATCGCCGTGCCGGCCGCGTCGGAGGCGGCGTGGTCGGTCACCGGGGCGGTGAACCGGACCTTCAGGCCGGCCGCCGCCGCACCCTGCTCGATGCGCTCGCGCCAGTCGGTATGGATCTCCCCTGAGAGGTAGACCTGCCAATTCATCGGCCCATCGTATGCGGCCGCGAGTACGCCGACGTCGTCGACGCAGCCGGTTCAGCTCGGCGCGCTCCTCGGAACGATGACCACGGGGCATCCGGCGCCGTGCATGAGCTCGCGGGTCGTGCTGCCGAGCAGCACCGCGCCGAGCGGCCCGTAGCCCCGCGACCCCGCCACGAGCACGTCCAGCTGCCGGCTCTGCTCGAGCAGCACGGAAGCCGGCTCGCCGCCCGCGAGGACGCTCTCGGTCTCGACGAGGTCACGGCTCTCACCGACGGCGGCGTCGTGCACGGCTCGGAGCTCTTCCTCGACGAGGCGGCCGGCGGTGGCGGCAGGCTCCATCGCCGACACGGTGACGGCGCCGAACGCGAGCGGCTCCACGACGGTGATGACGTGCAGCGTGGCGTCGGCAAGGCGGGCGAGCTCGCGCGCGCGGGACAGCGCCTGCCGCGCTTCGGCAGAGCCGTCGAAGGCGACGCCCACAGTGGCGAGTGGGCGCGCGTCCTGCTCTGCGTAGCCGTGCGGCGCGATGGCCACCGGGCAGGCCGCACCGCTGAGGAGCTCGTGCGCGATGTTGCCGGGCAGCACGCGCCGGATCGCGCCACGTGTCGTGGAGCCGACGACGACCATCACCGTCGACGGATCCGTGCTCAGCTCGTGCAGCGCGCGAGCCGGCGAGCTGCTGGCCAGGACCATCGCATCGTCGACGGCGACGCCGTCGAGCGTCCGGCCGAGCTCGAGCAGATCCTGCTGCGCGGCCATGCGCGCCTCGCGCTGCCCCTGCGTCTCCGGCCCGGTGAGCAGCGGGTGGTGGACGAACACCGTGACCAGCAGCACCGGCAACCCGAGGCGACGGGCCAGCTCGCCACCGAGCCGCAGCGGGTCCATCGGGCTCTTGGACGGATCGAGCGCGATGACGATCCGCTCGGCACCCGGCGCGGTCATGGCTTCGACCATACCGACCTCTGTGCCGCGGTCTCGCCGCCTCGGCGGGAGCTGGCTCAGTGACCGCTCGGCCGCGGCGTCAGTCGTAGGTGCCGGGGCGGGTCCGCGCGCGCGACATCAGGACCAAGCCCAGTATCAGGCCGAGCGCGCCGATCACCATCAGGATCAGGCCGACGGTCTGGATGTCGAGACCGGCGAGCTCGGCCGTTACGGCGAAGTACAGGATCGCGCCTGTGGCGATGCAGAAGAGCGAGGCCCCGATCGTCATGGCCGGGACTCAGTCGCGGGAGGTGAGCGAGTCGATCGCGACGGTGAGCGCGAGGATGAGCGCGGCGTCCTCGCCGGGCGCGACGTCGACGCCGTAGGCCTCGCGCACGCGGAACCACTTCTTGGAGATCGCCGCGACCGTGTCGCCGTCGCGCTCGATCTCGTACTCGTGGTCGACGACATTGCCGTGCGCCTTCATGTCGGCGCCGTCGCGCATGTCGATGGCGAAGCGATCGCGGATCCCGACCAGCGCCTTGTGGACGGTGGCGACGGTGTCGCCGTCGCGCTCGATGGCGATCTTGTCGCGGATACTCAGCTTGCGCTCCTGGATCTGGGCCACCTCTCCTCCCGACGCGTCCTCCAAGACGAACGTCTTGCGCACGCGCAACGCCTTGCCGTTGACCTTGTACGCGCGTTCACCCCGGTCGTTCTCGATCCAGTAGTCGTCGCCGATCGACAGCAGCTTCTCCCGCATCAGAAACCGCTCGCCGCCAGGTGCATCCGTTCGCTTCCGTAGCCCCATGGCGTGACCATATGGCGGGTGGTGGAGCGGGCGCCTCACCCGGACCGGGTGAAGCCCCGAACAGCCCACGGGCGCGCCGTAGCCGTAAAGGTGCACACCCGAGAAGACAGGTGCCGGCCACATTGAGCGGGCGGTGCCCGTCGCAGAGCATTCACGGGGCGGATTCCCATGACCTGGGCCCTGGCGACCATCACGGCGCTGCTGATCGCCTACGCGAGCGTGTCGGGCCGCCTTCAGCGCTTGAACGTGTCCGGCGCGATGTTCTTCACGAGCGCCGGTCTGCTCGCCGGGCCGGTGCTCGGCCTGCTCGACTTCAACGTCGAGAGCGAGGTGGTCAAACGTCTCGCCGAGGTCACGCTGACGCTGGTGCTGTTCGCGGACGCCGCGCGGATCTCGCTGCGCGCGCTACGCCGCGAGTACGCCGTGCCGCTGCGCCTGCTCGGGATCGGGCTGCCGCTCACGATCCTCGCCGGCGCGGTTGTCGGCACCGTCGTCGTGCCAGGCATCACCTTCGCGGAGGCGCTCGTGCTCGCCGTGGTGCTCGCCTGCACCGATGCCGCCCTCGGCCAGGCCGTCGTCTCCGACGAGCGGATCCCCTCCCGGATCCGACAGGGGCTCAACGTCGAGAGCGGCCTCAACGACGGCCTCTGCGTCCCGCTGTTCTTCATCGCCATCGCGCTCGCCGAGGCCGACAGCGGCACCGTCTCCGACCACACCGCCGCCCAGCTCGTGCTCGAGGAGATCGGCTACGGCCTCGTCGGAGGCGCCATCGCCGGCGTCCTCGGCGCGCTTGCTCTGCGCCTCGCCGCGCGGCGGGACACGATCGAACCGCACTGGACACAGATCCTCACCGCCGCATCCGCGATGCTCGCCGCCGGGATCGCGACCGGGCTCGGCGGCAGCATCTTCATCGCAGCGTTCACCGGCGGCTTCCTCTTCGGCGCGCTGCGACACGACAGCGGCGGCGAGGTGACGTACCTCGTCGACGAGGGCGGCGAGCTTCTCAACGCCGTGACGTTCACCGTCTTCGGCGCGGTCATCCTCGGGCCCGCTCTGGACGAAGTCACCTGGCAGGTGGTGGTCTACGCGCTGTTGAGCCTCACCGTCGTGCGGATGGTGCCGGTCGCGCTCGCGCTGCTCGGCACCGGGGCGCGCCGTCCGACCGTTGGCTTCCTCGGCTGGTTCGGGCCCCGCGGCCTCGCCTCGATCGTCTTCGCGGTCATCCTCCTCGACGAAGCAGACCTCCCCCACCTCAAGACCCTCCTGCTCGCGATCACCGTCACGATCGCCGTCTCCGTCTACGCCCACGGCCTCAGCGCAGGCCCGCTGACCGAGCGCTACGTGCGCTGGTGGTCGTCACACCCGCGCGACGCCAAGCCCGCAATGGAGGACACATCCGCCGGCGAGCATCGCTCGCGTCGTCCCGTCGCAGGACCGTCGTGAGGGCGCGTTGGTGCCAGCAGAACCAGCAGAAGCGTGCCGGCACCCTCGCTTGTCCGCCGGCGTCCCGGCAGGATCGGTCTGCCACCTGCCGAGGAGCGAGCCCGATGAGCGGTACGTCTGACGAGGTCCAGCGCGACGTTCTGCCGATCCCGGACAGGCCGTACGAGGGGGAACTGCCTCTTGATGCCAAGGATCCAGACGCGTCGTTCCCTGCGATCGAGCAGCTGCAGCCGCCGGCAGGCGCGCCCAACGTCCTTGTCATCTTGCTCGACGACGTCGGTTTCGCCGCCTCGAGCGCGTTCGGCGGGCCGTGCGCGACGCCGACGGCTGAGCGGCTGTCTCGGAACGGCCTGAAGTACAACCGCTTCCACACGACTGCGCTGTGCGCCCCGACGCGGGCTGCACTGCTCTCGGGACGCAACCACCACTCGGTGGGAATGGGGGTCATCACGGAGCTCGCCACCGCGGCGCCCGGGTACAACTCGATCCGGCCCAACACCTGCGCCCCGCTGGCGCAGACGCTGCTGCTCAACGGCTATGCGACGGCCCAGTTCGGCAAGTGCCACGAGGTTCCGGTCTGGCAGACGAGCCCGATGGGGCCCTTCGATGCGTGGCCGACCGGCGGCGCAGGCTTCGAGTACTTCTACGGCTTCATCGGCGGAGAGACGAACCAGTACTACCCGGCCATCTACGAGGGCACCACGCCGGTCGAGCCCGAGGCGACTCCGGAGGAGGGCTACCACTTCACCCAGGACATGACCGACAAGGCGATCCGGTGGACGCGCCAGCAGAAGTCGCTCATGCCCGACAAGCCGTTCTTCATGTACTTCGCACCGGGGGCGACGCACGCTCCGCACCACGTCCCGACCGCGTGGTCGGACAAGTACAAGGGCCGCTTCGACCAGGGCTGGGACGCGCTGCGCGAGGAGACTCTGGCCCGGCAGAAGGAGCTCGGAGTCGTGCCCGCGGAGACGCAGCTGACAGCGCGGCACGACGAGATCCCCGCCTGGGACGACATGCCCGATGAGCTGAAGCCGATCCTCGCCCGGCAGATGGAGGTCTACGCCGGCTTCCTGGAGCACACCGACCACCACGTCGGACGGCTCGTCGACGCGCTCGAGGACCTCGGCGTCCTCGAAGACACGCTCGTCTACTACATCATCGGCGACAACGGGGCCAGCGCCGAAGGCGGGATCAACGGCACCTTCAACGAGACCTTCATCTTCAACGGCGCCGCCGCGCTCGAGACGCCCGAGTTCATGGCCGCGCACATCGACGACTTCGGCACGCCGAAGGCCTACAACCACTTCGCGGTCGGCTGGGCGCACGCGATGGACACGCCCTACCAGTGGACCAAGCAGGTCGCATCGCACTGGGGCGGAACGCGCAACGCCACGATCGTCCACTGGCCGCACGGCATCGAGGCCAAGGGCGAGGCCCGTGCGCAGTTCCACCACGTGATCGATGTCGCACCCACCGTGCTCGAAGCCGCCGGACTCCCCCAGCCGACGACGGTCAACGGGGTCACCCAGCAGCCGATCGAGGGCGTGAGCATGGCGTACTCGTTCGACGGAGCGACCGAGGACGACCGCCACGAGACGCAGTACTTCGAGATGTTCTGCAACCGCGGCATCTACCACCAGGGCTGGACCGCGGTCACCAACCACAGCGTGCCGTGGGTGGTGACCGGGGGAGCGCTGCCGCCGTTCGCGGACGACGTCTGGGAGCTCTACGACACGAATACGGACTGGAGCCAGGCGCACGATCTCGCCGCCGAGATGCCGGAGAAGCTGGCCGAGCTGCAACAGCTCTGGCTCGAGGAGGCCCGCAAGTACAACGTGCTCCCGCTCGACGACCGTCGCATCGAGCGCTTCGACGCCGAGCTCGTCGGCCGCCCGGAGCTCGTGAAGGGAAACTCACAGCTGCTCTACGGCGGCATGGGACGCCTCAGCGAGAACAGCCTCCTCAGCATCAAGAACAAGTCCCACGCCGTCACGGCGGAGGTCGTTGTGCCCGAGGTGGGCGCCGAGGGCGTGATCTTCGCCCAAGGCGGCGCGTTCGCCGGCTGGAGCCTGTACGCGAAGGCTGGGCGCCCGACCTATTGCTACAACATGCTCGGCCTGCAGCGCTTCAAGATCGAGGCCGACGCCGCGATCCCGCCTGGAACGCATCAGGTGCGCATGGAGTTCGCCTACGACGGCGGCGGCCCCGCCAAGGGCGGCACCGTCACGCTCTTCGTCGACGGCGACAAGACCGCGGAAGGCCGCGTCGGAGCAACCGTGCCGCTGCTCTTCTCCGCCGACGAGACCGCCGACGTCGGACGGGACACCGCGTCCCCTGTCAGCGACGACTACGACGGTGAGAGCAGCGTCTTCACCGGCACCGTCAACTGGGTGCAGATCGATCTCGGCGAGGACGCAGAAGACGCCGACCACCTGATCTCACCCGAGGAGCGCCTGCACGTCGCGATGGCGCGCCAGTAGGCAACAGCCCAGCCGGCCACGAAAGGAAGAGCGATGTCAGACACATCCCTCGATGACCTCGGCCCCGTCGACTACGTCGTCGTCGAGTTCCCTGCAGGAGAAAGCAACTTCACCGGTGAGATGGCCGCAGAGCTGCTCGCACTGGTCGATTCCGGAACGATCCGCGTGATCGACGTATTGATCCTCACCAAGGACGACGACGGTGCCGTCGAGGCGGCGGAGCTCGCCGACATCGGCCAACTCGGAGAGCTGCAAGCAGTCGAGGCCCAGCTGGCCGAGCTGCTGGCCGAGGAAGACGTCGAGCACCTCGCCGCGGCCATGGAGCCGGGAAGCACCGCCGGGGTGCTCATCTGGGAGAACCTGTGGGCCGCGCCCTTCGCGTCGGCGGCGCGGCGCTCGGGCGGCCAACTGATCGCCAATGGACGGATCCCGATTCAGGCGATCATCGCCTCCATCGAGGCTGAGAACGCACCGGCGACCGTAGGAGGCTGACGATGCCCCTGAGACGAGCACGTGTCGGACGAGTCGGAGTCATCGGCGCGCCGGTCGCCAGGACCGCGGTCGTGGCCAAGGCCGTCACACCCGGCCCCTCACCGGTCGCGAGAACCGCGGTCGTGGCCGCGGCCGTCACACCCGGACGGCCGGGACGCCGCCGCCGGATCTAGTCCCGGCCCGTCGCTCCTGACCGCGCGGGCAGGGACGGAGAGGGTGAGAGGGAACGGGCGCCGCGCGCCATTCCGACGTCCGGCCCTCGCGGGTTGCGAGCCACGACGGTGTCGCCAGCTGCCGGACACGCGCGGCCCATGCCGCGTCGGTCAACGCGTGCCGCAGGCCTTCCGCGTTGATCATGACCGCACGCTTGCGGCGACCGGCATCGCGGCCCACTTCGATGAGCGCCGCGCGACACGGACGATGGCTGCGCTGACGGCGAGGATCGACAGGAGGCCGATCCACTGCAGCGTGTCTCCCATGCCGTCGCCCCAGTACGGCTTGGAGGGTCCGACCTCCACCGGGATGGCGTGGAAGAACGTGAACGCGGCGATCTCGACCCACGCCACGACCACAGCCACCCGGGCGGCGGATCGATGCTTGAACGCGAGCAGGACGGCCACGATGAGCACGGCGACGAGGCTCGAGAGGTGCTGTGGCTTGATGAACGTCTCGAGCACGCCGGCCGACGGATCTATGCGCAGGTCGTCGAAGATCGCGAGGTTCAGGGTCAGGAGCGCCAGCAGGGCGCCGGTGAGGCCGAGCAGCAGCCCGGCAGGAGGCCCGGAGGCCTTGTCGATCTGGGTGTTCATGGGGGTTGGCATGAGTCGAACATAACTTAGTTATGCCGCCTGTGTCAAGCCCTACGATGGGTGCGTGTCCACCTCGACCACGCGTGAGACCCTGCTCGACGCCGCGCTGCGCCTGCTGGAGCAGCGCGGCCCCGGAGCCCTGCGCATACGCGATGTCGCGGCCGCGGCCGACCAGTCGACGATGGGCGTTTACACGCACTTCGGGTCAAAGCAGGGCCTGCTGGAGCAGCTCTACCTGCACGGCTTCCGACGCTTGGAGGACCGGCTCGACAGCGTTCCCTCCAACGGTCGGGGCCGGCACGAGCTGCTGGAGTTCGCCCTCGCCTACCGCGGCTTCGCACTGGACAACGAGGCGCTCTACGGGCTCATGTTCGAGCGGGCGACCCCTGACTTCGTCCCGTCCGACGCCAGCCGCCTGGCCGGGCTCGTGACCTTCGAGATGCTCGCGAGCCGCGTTGCCGAGTGGCGGCCCGATTTCGCCGACCCGCAAGCCGACGCACACCTCGTCTGGGCGACGATGCACGGCCTCGTCACCATCGAGCTGATGCACAAGCGGTGGGGCGGCCCGCTCGTCGCGCACCTGCAGGGCGATCCCGAGCAGAACTATGCGACGGCCATCGGCTCGCTCCTCGAAGCGCTACACGGCCGCTAGGCAGGCCGATGGGGTTCTCGACGGTCGCAAATGCGGTTGCGGCCTCATCGTCGACGGGCTGCGGCAACGCGAGAGTGACCGGATGACCGACCACCGTGCATCAACCGCCGGCGCTGAGCGCCGCTCCCGACGTTCCTCCTCCGTCAGCGTCCAACGCTCCCGCCTCCCGCGGCCGCGGGCGTGGTGCTCAGCGCCGCGGACTACGGGGAGCTCATGCGCGAGCTCGACGACCTGCGCAGCCGGCACCGCGGCGAGGTCTCGCAACGGCTGCGCGACGCCCGCGATTTCGGCAGCCCCGGCGATGACGACGACCGCCTCGCGATCCGCGAGGACGCCGCTTTCGCAGAGGCGCGCATCGCCCAGCTCGAGCATCTCGCGCGATTCGCCACCGTCCTGGTGGTTGCCGAGGAGCTCGACGACGTGGCCGGTCTGGGCTCGGTCGTGAGGGTCGCCGACGAGATGGGCGGCACGACGGAGTTCGAGCTGGTCGGCCGCCGCACGACGGATTCCAAGCCCCGCGACGTCTCGTTGGCATCGCCCGTCGGCAAGGCGCTCACCGGTGTGCGTGCCGGCGATGTCGCGCGGGTCGCACTTCCGAGCGGCGAGATCCGGGTGCTGTCGGTGCTCGACGTCGTGCCGTCCGCGCGGGCGACGCACCCGGATGACGACGGCCGAAGCGGCGTGATCGCATGCGAGGCTTGAGGCATGTTCGCGCGCTTGAGCTCGCTGCCGCTGTTCTGGCAGGTCTTCGGCACGAACGCCCTCGTTCTCGTGCTGGCGTTCCTCGGCCTGGTCTTCGGGCCGGTGACGGTCTCCGTGCCGCCGCACGCGACCGAGCTGGTCGTGCTCGTGGCGGGGCTGGTCGTGATGCTCGCGATCAACGCGGTGCTGCTGCGCCGCGCCTTCATGCCGCTCGATCATCTCGCCGACACGATGCGCCGTCACGACCCGCTCTCACCCGGCCGGCGCGTGCAGGTCGACGGCGGTCCCGTCGTGGCGGCGCTCGCGCAGACGTTCAACGAGATGCTCGATCGGCTCGAGTTCGAGCGGCGCGAGAGCGCACGACGCGCGTTGCTCGTGCAAGAAGGTGAGCGCCGTCGGATCGCACGCGAGCTCCACGACGAGGTCGGCCAGACGCTGACCGGGGTCATGCTCCAGGTCGAAGGCCTCTCCGCTGCAATCCCGGAACGCCTCCGAGATCAACTCGACGAGCTGCGCGAGACCGCCCGCCAGGGCACGGAGGACGTCCGCCGTATCGCGCGCCAGCTCCGGCCCGAGGCGCTCGAGGATCTCGGGCTCCAGAGCGCGCTCGCGGCACTGGCCACCGCCGTCGGCGAGCAGGCGCACGTCCGCGTCGACCGACAGCTGGAACCTCCGGGGCTCCCCCTCTCAGAGGAGCAGGAGCTGGTCATCTACCGGGTGGCGCAGGAGGCCATGACCAACGTCGCGCGACATGCGGACGCGAGCGCCGTCGAGCTCCGCCTCGAACGCGCCGGAGACGAGGTCGTGTTGACCGTGCGCGACGACGGTCGCGGCCTGCCTCCAGCGGCGAGGAGGTCCTCCCACGGAATCCGCGGCATGCGAGAACGAGCGATGCTGATCGGCGCCGCCTTCACGATCGAGGCCGCGCCGGAGCGGGGCACCGAGGTCAGGCTCTCGATCCCACTCGACGTCGCTTGACGTGACTGCCCCTGCCCGGCTGGGGCGCTCGCAGACCGAAGGTGCGGTCCGCACCCCATCGCAGGCGGCGAAGGCCGGCAACACACTCCAGGGCATGATCCGACTCGCCTTGCTCGACGACCATCCCGCCGTTCTCGTCGGCCTGCAGCGCGTCATCGAGCAGGAGTCCGACATCGTCATCGTGGGCGCGGCGCCGACCGCGCCGGCGTTGGCGCGGCAGCTCGGCGACATACGAGCCGACGTTCTCGTCGTCGACCACGATGTCGCCCGCTCCGATGGGCTCTCGCAATCCCGGCGCATCAAGGACCGGCCGCAACCGCCGGCGGTGATCATCTACTCCGCGTTCGCCAAGGCAGTCGCTTGCGCTGCCCGCGCGAGTCGCGCACGCCGACGCCGTCGTGGACAAGGCGGAGCCGGTGTCGTCGCTGCTCGCGGCGATCCGTTCGGTCGCGCGCGGCGAACCCGTGCTGCCCCCCGTTCCCCGGGCCGCGTACGACGCCGCGACGGCTCGGCTGGACGGCGAGGACCTGCCGGTCTTCGCGATGCTGCTGGACGGCGAGACGGTACCCGCCATCGCCGACGCGTTGCGGGCGGATGCGGACGAGATCGCGTGGCGGGCGCAGCGCATCATCGGCCGCCTGCGCCCCGGCGCCACCACCCGGCCCGACGAGCGGGAGTCGGAGTCCGCCGGCGGTCGCGTGCCCGAGCTGCCCTTTCGCTGACTATCGCGCCACGGCGACGCGTCGCTGGACCGTATCGATGCGGGAGAGCAGCTCCTGGTAGGAGTCGCAGAACGCGCGGACTCCGTCACGCTCCAGCTCGCGCGTGATGGCCTCGAGGTCCACGCCGGCTTCGCTCGCCTCGCGTAGCGTCGCCTCCGCCGCACCGGCGTCGGCCGTGAGCTCGGCACCGACGATCCCATGGTCGGCGAAGGCGCGGAGCGTGGCCTCGGGCATCGTGTTGATCACGCCCGGTGCGATCAGCTCCTCGACGTAGAGCACGTCCGAGTAGGCGGGATCCTTGGTGCCGGTGCTGGCCCAGAGCGGACGCTGCGGGTGCGCTCCGGCGCGCTCGAGCGCGAGCCAACGCCGGTCCGAGAAGCGAGCGCGATAGCGCGCATACGCACGGTGGGCGTTCGCGATCGCAACGCGGCCGCGCAGCTGCGAGTCCGCCGCAAGGACGGCGTCGGCCTTGGCGTCGATGCGCGAGACGAAGAACGAAGCGACCGATGCGATGGCAGCCGACCGGTTCCCTCGCCTGGATCCGGCGTTCGAGGCCGGCGACGTAGGCGTCGATGACCTGCTCGTAGCGGTCGACGGAGAACAGCAGCGTCACGTTGACGTTGACGCCCCGCGCCGTGAGGGCCTCGATCGCGGGCAGTCCTGCCTCGGTGGCCGGGACCTTGATCATCGCGTTGGGCCGGGCGATCCGGGCCCACAGCTCCAGCGCCTGCTCGACCGTGGCATCGGTGTCATCGGCGACATCGGGGGTGCACTCGAAGGACACGAAGCCGTCGCGGCCACCGCTCGCGTCGTAGGCGGGTCGCAGCAGGTCGGCGGCACGGCGGATGTCCTCGAGCGCGATCGCGAAGAAGAGCTCCTGCCGGTCGCGCACGCCCGCGGCGGCGAGGGTGGCGAGCTGCGTCGTCGTAGCGATCGGAGTCCGCGATCGCCTTCGCGAAGATGGTCGGGTTCGACGTCGCACCCGTGACCGCCGAACCGGTGATCAGCTCCGCGAACCTGCCGCTGTCGAGCAGATCGCGCGAGAGCGTGTCGAGCCAGATCGAGACGCCGGCGTCGTGCAGTCGCTGAAGGCGGTTCATGTCTGGTTAGCGCGACTCGCGCCCGGTTCCTTACCGATGCCGCACCGGCGTGAGATGCCGCGAGAGCTCGCGACCGGAGATCTTCGTCCAGGGCGGATCCTCCGGTGGTCCGGCCGCGGTGCTGGTCCCCGCGTCGTCGCCGCTGACGTCGTGGTACAGCCATCGTGCCGCGTACTCCGTGACCAGGAGCGCCCGCAGCACCGGCGCGAACGCGCTTGGCTCGATCGGCGCGCCGGCGGCCGCCGCGATCGCTTCCGCGGCCACATCCGCCTGCTGGCAGGCGATGCCACCCTGCTTGATGCAGAAGTCCGTGACGTCGCCGGCCGCATAGACGCCCGGCGTATCGATCACGCGGCCGTGCGGATCCACCGGCAGGAAGCCGGCGGCGTCGTGGGGCAGCCCGTCGAGCCTCGGCCCGGTGAGCGTCGGAAGCGTCACCACGCGATCGACGTGCAGGCGCTCGCCGTCCGGCGGCAATTCGACCACCCCGGTGACCGGCACGCCGGCGCGGCTGGCGGTCCTCAGCGCGATTCCGGCCGCGTCGAGCATCTCTCGCACGTCGCGTGCGATGTCGTGCCCGAACAGCTCGAGTGGCGACGTCTCGGGGGTCACGAGCGTCAGCTCGACGTGGGCGCACATGTCGTCGGCGCGCTCGGCCGTCATGAGGGCCAGCTCGTAGAGCGGCAACGGCCACGAGACGTCAGCGGGAACGACGAACGCGACCCGCTTCACGTAGCCGGCCTCGACGTCCTGGATGAGCCCGTGCATGCGCTCGTCCGCGCCCGGTCCGCCGTAGGCCAGCGCTCGCGGATAGGGGAACTGCTGGACGCCGCCGACGGCGATCAGGAGCGCGTCGTACGCGAGCGTCTCACCGTCCGCGGTGTGAACCTCGCGCGATGCCGAGTCGACCGATGCGATGGCTCCCCGACGCAGGATCGCGCCGGCATCGCCCACCAGTTCGGCCAGCGGATAGCGGGTGCTGCCGGACCGGGCGAATGGGGCGAGGACGGTCATCGGCAGATGCACGCACTCCTCGTCCGGGGTGACGATGGTCGTCTCGAGCAGCGCACCGGCCAGCTGCCGCAGCACGAGTGCCGCCTCGATCGCCGCTGGGCCGCTTCCGCCGATGATGACCTTGAATCGCCGCTGATCCTTCGACATGAGCGCCTCCGGCCTCAATCGGTGTCTTTCACGCCGCGCCCGAGGGCTCGGCCCGCAAGTGATCGCGCCGCCGCTGCGGCCGTCTGTGCGTCGAGCAACGCCTCCTGCAGGTTCGTGAAGCCCCGGTGCATGCGCTCGGCGACCCGCTCGGTTCGGCGTCCCAGACATTCGGGCGGGCTCGACGCGAACTCCGTTGTCGTCTGTTCCAGCGCCGCCGAAGCCATGACGAGCTCCTGGAGCGCCGATTCGATGCACCCGAGGACCGCCGGCACCGCACGGCTTGCCTCGGGCGATCCTGCGACGCGACGGATCGCCATTGCCGCCTCGACGAGGTCCGCTCCACGGTCGTAGAGCTCGTTGTCGGGAGCTCGTGCACTGCCTTGGGCCGAGGCGGGGGCGGTCGCACGTGCGAGATGCGGGTGGGACCCCATGGGCTCTCGGGACCGCATCCGGCAGGCTCAGCCGATGGCCGACATCGACGCCCCGTTATGCACGCGCGCAGCAAGATCGCTCGGGGCCGTCATATCGACGAGCAACTCGTTGGCACGTGCACAAGCCCGCCGGGACACGCGCAGTGTCGCGCCGGCTTCATAGAGGGAGCTGAGGAGCTGCGCCTGACGTTCGTACGACGGCCCTTCGCGCCCGTAGGTCGCCGGCCAGGCGGCGGCCGCCCTCTCGAAACGGCGGCAGATCCGTTCGTGCGGATCGCCGTTGGGAACCAGCGACTGGGGCGCGCGCTCGAAGGCGAGGGTCAACGCGTCGAGCGCCTCGCCAACGCTGGCGAGTGCGGCGGGAAGCTGTGTCGCGGTCGAGGGATCGGCCGCGGACTCCGCCAGCTGACGCGCTGCGGAGACCAGATCCACGGCGTGCTCTGCGAGGTGCTCTCCGTCGGATTGCATGCCTCGCACTCTGCGTCGCGGCGAGCCCGCTCGTCGATGGGTGGAAGGATGTACTGCCGGCTCATGACCACTCCGTTGAAGACCCGGATCCTCGTCGCGGACGATCACCCGATCGTCCTCCGAGGTCTCAAGACCGTTCTCAACGCGCAGCCGGACTTCGAGGTCGTGGCGGAGGCGACGGACGGCGACGAAGCGGTCGAGCAGGCCTTGTCCCAGGACGTCCATCTGGCGATCCTCGACATCTCGATGCCGCGCAAGACGGGCCTGCAGGCCGCCCGGGAGATCAGCCAGCGCCGCCCTGAGGTGCGGGCCCTGATCCTGTCGATGCACGACAACGAGCAGTACCTGTTCGAGGCGATCAAGGCCGGGGCCTCGGGCTACGTGCTCAAGAGCGCGGTCGACCGCGATCTCGTGGAGGCATGCCGGGCGGCGATGCGCGGGGAGCCGTTCCTCTACCCCGGAGGAGTCCGCGCGCTCATGAGGGACTACGTCGAACGTGCGCGCGCCGGCGAGGTCGGCCGCGGCGACGTGCTGACGCCGCGCGAGGAGGAGATCGTCAAGCTCGTCGCGGAGGCCCACACCAACGAGGAGATCGGCGAGCTGCTCTTCATCTCCAAGAAGACCGTCGAGCGCCACCGCGCGAACATCCTCGAGAAGCTGGGCATGCGCGACCGTGTCGAGCTGACGCGCTATGCCATCCGTCGCGGGCTCGTCGAACCGTGACGGCTACGCCCAATGGCGCCCGACCTCGCGGGCCTCCCCTCCCGGGGCCTGCAGAGACACATTCCGCTTCGGGTCGAGCTCTTCTCCGCACATCGAGCACTCGAGCGCCCCCTCGGGAGCGAGCTCGCCGCAGCCTGCGCACTTGAGCACCTCGTCATCCCGCTTCCTCTTGAACAGCCGCATGGTGTCGCTCCTCCGTCGGGGACGCGTCGATCCCAGCGTGGCGCGGGTCGTGGCGCCCGGCCATGCATGGACGCCCCCATTCGGTCGAGGTGTGCGCTCCAGGTCCGGCTCAGAAGGAGTCCGCCACGGCGGGCGGGCCGAACAGCGAGCCGACGGTCGATTCTGCTCCCCGTGGGACGACGATCACGGGGCAGGCAGCCGAGCGGATGAGCTGTCCGGACACGCCGCCGAGCAAGACGGCCTTGAGCGGGCCGTAGCCGCGCGAGCCGACGACCATGATGTCGACGGCCTCCGTCAGGGCGATGAGCCGGTCAGCGGCCCTTCCGACCTGCAGCGTGCCTTCCACGTTCTGCAGCCTGGCGCTGAGGTGGGCGACGCGCTCGGTCAGTGCCCGATCGGCCTCGGCTCTCATCTTCGCGTCGAGCTCGGGCATGTTCAGCGGCATCTCCCCCGTGTCGTAGAGGTACGACGGCGGTTCGACGACATGCGTCACTTGCAGTGAGCCTCCGAGGGCGAGCGCGAGCTCCTCCGCTGCTCCCAGCGCGGCCGCGCCATCGTCGGTCGCCTGGTAGCCACAGCCGATCACCGGGTGCTCCGGAAGCCCGTGCGCCCCGAAGCCGACGGGAACGACGGCCACCGGGCACGGTGACCCATGGAGCAGGCGCTCAGCCGTGCTGCCTGGCAGCACACGGCCGAGCCGGCCGACGTGACTCGAACCCACCACGATGATGCCTACGCCGGCATGCACTGCGATCGCGTGCAACGCGCGGGCGGGCGAGTGGTCGGCCAGTAGCCGGCGCTCGACGTCCTCGACGTCGAGCAGCATGAGCGCGTAGCGGGCAAGCATCGACTCCGCCTCCTCGCGTAGCCCTTCGTGGGCGAGGTGTCCGTCGAGCCGAGGCTGGCGCGGTTCGGTCTGATGCACCGTCGACAGGACCACCGGAGCGCCGGCGGCGAGCGCGAGCGCGCGTCCGAAGGCGACGGCGTCCTCCGAGCGGTCGGAGCCGTCGACGCCGATGAGGACCTTGGTCATGTCGTTCCTCGCTTCCGTTGACGAAGCGATCATCACGCGGGAACCTCGCCCTGATCATCGGGTGCAGACTGCAGATCTCGGCGAGGGCGCTGCTGAGGTACAGATGAGGCGCGGAGCCCATGGTCGTGCACGGCGCGCACGACCACCATCCGCAGCATGACCCCCCACGGCTCGACACCCCATGATCAGCACGCGCTGAAGGCGGGAGCGCACGAGCTTCAACGAGCCGCCGGCAAGGTGCTCAAGCACGCCTACGCGGCGGAGGACCCGTACTCGCTGGGCGTCGCGCTAGCTCACATCGAGGAGGCGCTCGACCGGCTCTCCGTCGCCATGCTCCAAGCCGCCAATGCAGTGACCGTCGGCCATGGTGACTCACCGGACGAGAGCCGCTTGGAGCCCTCCGCCGAGGCGCTCTGCTTCCACCTGCGCCGGATGGCCGAGCGACTTCGGGAACCCCAACTCGCCTGCCAGTCCAGCAGGTACTGGACGCGGCGGTTGGTCGCATCCGCGTCCGGCGATCGTGAAGTGCAGACGGGCGGCGGCACTATCCTCGGCGCGCTGCCTAGAGCCCCAGACATAGGACCCCGCAAGACCCGGCAATGAGCCGGGCAGCGCCCAGATCGCTTCCGACAGTCCGGGCATGGGCCGCTTCGAGCTGCGCGTCGAAGGCGAGCTCGTGGGCTGGGCCGAATACCTGCCCGCAGGCGAGAGCGTGATCATCGCGCACACCGAGATCGACGAGCGGCGGGAGCGCGAGGGCTCGGAAGTGCGCTCGTCCGTGGAACGCTCGATCGCATCCGGGCGAGCGGCAAGACCGTGATCCCGACCTGCCCGTTCACCGCCGCCTACATCCAGCGCCACCCGGAGTACGTCGACCTCGTCGCCCCGAGCCTGCGCGGGCGGTTCAGCTCGGCGAGCTGACAACGAGCAGTCGTCGAGAACGCCTCACACGTCGCCGAGGCCGTGCGCACGCCGCCTCGAGACGAGGACGTCCAGCTGCCGGCTCTGCTCGAGGAGTACTTCGCACGGTTCGCCACGCGCGATCAGGCTCTGGGTCTCGACGAGCTCACGGCGCTCACCGACGGCGGTGTCATGGACCGCTCGCAGCTCTTCCTTGAGGAGACGGCTCGCGGAGGCGGCAGACACATCGTCGACTAGGTCCCTGCCGAGACGTCACTGCCCGCAGGCACCGGCTCAGCATCGCGCACTTCTTCAGGACCGCCGCGCTAGGACTTGTTGGCGGCGGCCTTGCCGCCCTTGCGCCCGGCGGCCTTCTTCTGCTGGCTCGTGCCGCCCTGGCTGCTGCTGCTCTTGCTCGAGCCGCCAGAGCCGGACTTCTTGCCACCCCGGCTCGACGAGCCCTCGGAGTTGGAGATCGCCGCCGCCCGGCCCTTGCTCATGCCCTTCTTGCGCAGGCCCTCGTACTGCTCGTCGTTCTTCACGCTCGAACCGTGATCTTTGGCCATGCCATTCGAGTACCCGCACGCAGAGACGGCCACGGCGGTCTCGTCCGGCATCTGACGGTATCCGTGTTCGTAGCCCGGCGAAGAACCTCGGACGGGTAGGTCACAGAATGTCCATCCAACCGAGGGAGGTCCTCGATGACCGCACAGTCGGAGACAGGACAGGTCACCGGCACCAAGGACAAGGACTACAACCTGCTGTGGTTCACCGAGCAGTGCCTGAACAACGCGCTGCGCATGGAGGAGTACGCGCAGGACGCCGAGCGCGACGGCGACAGCGAGCTCGCCGAGTTCTTCCGCCGCGCACAGGGCGAGAGCCGCAAGGGCGGCGAGCAGGGCAAGCAGCTCCTGCGCAAGCGTCTCGCAGGCTGACCCGTTCGACTGAGGAGGTCGTCCCGATGGCCCGATGCGAGTTGTGCGGCAACGACTACGACAAGTCGATCGAGATCACCGTCGCCGGCGAGCAGCACGTGTTCGACTCCTTCGAATGCGCGATCCACACGCTCGCCCCGCGTTGTGAGCACTGCGGCTGCGTCGTGATCGGGCACGGGCTCGAGGCGTCGGGGCGATTCTTCTGCTGCGCGCATTGCGCACGCGAGGGCGGCGTCACCGAGCTGGCCGACCGCATCGACCCGCCAGTCGCGTAAGCCTCCCACCCGGCATCCGCATCTACCACGTGGCCCGATGCCGCCCTTAAGAGGCGACGGGGTCAGTGGCGTTCGCGCTGTGTCCGATGTTCTGCGCCGGCGTGCGCTATGCGGTCGCCCTGCGCGCCGCCGTGCCAGTGAAGCACAGGGATGTGGCGTCGTCGGGGAGTTCGCCGCCGAAGGCATCGAGGACTTTGTGGGTGAGGTACTGGATGGCCTCACGGGGATGCAGGTGCCCGCTGGCCTGCGATGTGGACGGATCGCAGACCGAGGTGGTCGAGCAGGGCGGCGGCGTCGGCGGCGTGGTCTGCGACGCTCACGGGCGGTGGGGCGCGGGTGCTTCCGACCCAACCGCGCTTGTGGTAGCGGATGAGCTGGTAGCGGTCGGCGAGCGCCGGCTCCGCCACTAGCGGTAAGAAGCCGTCGGCGATGACGGGGCTGATGAGCAGCACGGGTTCGCCCGCACCTCTCACCTCGTACTCCAGATCTACGCCGTTGACTCTTGCGGTCTGCATGGGTCCTCCTCGTTCGCCGGGGGGTTTGTGGTCGGAAACCCATAACGGCGGTGACTTCCACGGTCACGGCCCGGTGCCGGCTCGACCTCGTTCGACGGCGCTGCGATCGTTGGCGTGCCATGACCGACGCTGTCGGTGAGGCCGTCCTCCAGCGCACACGTGATGCGGCAGCGCCGGGTCGCGACCGCTGGACACGTGCAGCGCCGGCATCTGTTCTGGCGGCTGGTCCGCGGCGGCGTGCGCGAAGATGGCGCATGTGCAAGCTGGTGCCGACGACGTTCGCATCGAGATGCTCGGGCACGTCCGGGTTGCCTTCGAGGAACGGGAGATCATCCAGAGCGACTGGCCGGCGCGTCGGGCGCACGAGCTCGTCGCGCTGCTCGCCCTTGCCGACGGCCACCGGCTCGCGCGCGATCAGGTCATCGATCAACTCTGGCCGCACTTGGGCGCCGAGGCCGGCGCGGCCAACCTGCGAAAGGCAGCCCACCATGCCCGGCGGACGTTGAACGACCCTGAGGCGATCGTCCTGCGCTCGGGGCGTGTCGAGCTGTTTCCCGCGCGTACCGTGACAACTGACGTCGAGCGCTTCCTACTCGACGCGGAGCTCGCGCTGCGCGATCCCGACCGCGACGCTTGCGCGAATGTCGCTGCCGGGTGCCCGGGCGAGCTGCTGCCCGACGCACGGTACGAGGCATGGACCCAGGAGCCCCGGCGGCGCGTCCACGCCCGCCTCACGGAGCTGCTGCGTCGCAGTGCAGACTGGGAGCGCCTCATGGAGGTCGAGCCCACGGACGAGGCCGCGTGTCGGGAGCTGATGCGGGCAGCGATCAACGCGGACCAGCGACACGTCGCCATCCGCTGGTATGAGCGCTTGCGGATCGCCTTGGTGCGGGAGTTCGGCGCGCAGCCCGGTGCCGAGGCGCGGGCGTTGTATGAACGGTGCACCGCGGGCGTCCGTCTCGGCGAGCGGGTGTTCGTCGGCCGCGCGGCCGAGCTCGCCGATGCCATCGGGCAGCTGCGTTTCGTCACGGGCGGGGAGACGGCGGCGCTGCTGGTGCGCGGCCCGACGGGCATCGGGAAGTCGGCGCTCTGCCGCGAAGTCGTCAACCGCGCACGCGAGGGGGGCTGGCGCGTCATCACGGTCACGGCCACGGCCTCCCGCGCACCCTACGCCCCGATCGGCGCCGCCATCGAGCAGCTCCTGGTCGGTGGGCGCGCGTCGCTCAACGCGCTGCCGCAGCGCACGCGTTCGGTCCTCGCGGAGCTCAGTCCGCTCGCGCGACCAGCACCGCCCCTGCAGGGCGCCCTGACCCGCCATCAGGTTGTCGCCGCGCTGCGGCGTGCGCTCGCACTGCCTCAGAGCGCCTCGCCGAGCGTGGTGTGCGTCGAGGACGCTCATCTCCTCGACGAGGCGACCGCGGACGTCCTGCACCAGCTCGTGGCAGGCGAAGGCGGGGATCCCCTGCTCGTGATGCTGGCCTACCGCGCGGAGTGGATACGAACGAGCCTGCCGCGCGGCATCACCGAGCTCACACGCAATGACCGGACGCTTTCGCTTCAGCTTGGCCCGCTCGACGACAGCGAGATCGCCGAGCTCGTCGCGCTCGCCGGGTCGGTGCGGCCGGCACCCGATGACGTCGCGCGGATCGCCCGCGCGGCGCAGGGAAGCCCGTTCTTCGCGCTCGAGCTCGCTCGCGCGCTGGCGTCGGGTGCGGCGGATACGCTGCCGCAGACGGTGCGCCAGGCGATCATCGATCGCCTCGTCGGCCTCGACTCTAGGACGACGGATGCGCTGACCACGCTTGCCGTTGCGGAGGCCGAGCTGGACCTCGCCAGCGTGCTCGCACTCACGGGGCTGGACGAGCGCGACGCGTTCGCGCTGCTCGATGCCGCCCTGGATACCGGGGTTCTCGTCGTGGCCGGAACGCGCTACCGGTTCCGCCACGAGCTCGTCCGCCAGGCGCTCATCGACGGGCTGCCGGCACATCGGCGTCTGCAGCTGCACCGCGGCGCCGCCCGACGCCTGGTCACCGCGGGTGGCGCTCCCGGGCTCATCGCCGATCACTGGCTGAAGGGCGAACGGCCCGGCGAGGCGGTCGACTGGCTGCTGGCCGCCACCCGCCGTGCGGTCGCTGTCGGCGCCTTTGCCGACGCGCGTGCGCAGGTCGAGCGCCTGCTGATCGAGGCGCCGGCGCATCACGACGGGCTGTGCCTGCGCGCCGAGATCCTCGACGCGCTGGGTGACAGCCGGGCGCCCGAGGCCTATGGCGACGCGGCGATCGCGCTCGGCGACCCCGACGCCCAGGAGCTGCGGGCGCGTCAGGCGCTCGCGCAGCTAAAGGCGAGCAACCCCGACAGCGCGTTGCGCACGCTCGAGGGCATCACGCCGACGACGACAGTGGGTCGCCTGGCCGAGGCGCTGACGCTCAGCGCCGCCGCGGCGATCGGGCGCTACGCCGACGCCGACACGGCCGCGGCGAAGGCGGAGGAGGCGCACAGGCTCGCCGTGGAGCTCGGCGACCCGGGGGCGATCCTCGATGCGACATGGGCACACGCGCTCGCGGCACACGCCAAGGGCGAGCTGCCCGCCCGGCTTCGGGAGTACCTGCGCGCTACCCACGATCTGCCCGACCTCGCGACGCGCGTCTTCGACGGGCAGCTGTGCGTCACCGAGCGGATGCTTCACGGCGGGCTTCCTAACGACGAGATCATCGCGTTCGCTGACAGCCTCGCCGGCGAGGCGCAGCGCATCGGCGCCGCTCGCGGCCATGCATTCGCGCGCACCCTGCGTGGCGAAGCGGCCATCCTCGCCGGTCGGCTCGACGAGGCCGACCGCGACTTCGCCGAGGGCGCCCGGCTGCACGGCCGGATCGGCGCCGTCGCTGGCGAGGCCCTGTCGCTGCTGGGCCGGGCTCAGGTCGCGATCTACCGCGGTCAACCCGAGCACGCCACGCCCTTCCTGACCGACGCGCTGCTGATGGCCCGCGAGTCGGAGGTCGGCCACCACACGCTCGACCGCATCTACGGAGCCATGGTCGAAGGGGCCGGCGACCCGTCGAGCGGCGCGCAGCGGGTGCGCGAGGCGGAGACCGCCATCCAGGGGCCCGCCGAGACATGCCCGACATGCCGCATCGCGTTCATCGTGCCGGCAACGATCGCTTCCGCCCGGGCCGGGGACATCGAGCGCGCGCGCCGCTACGCGCATGACTGCGACACGGCGCTCGAAATCATCGCGCTGCCGCCCGCTTGGCACGCGGCCGTCGAGGAGGCGCGCGGCTGGGTCGCGCGCGCCTGCGGGCGCTCCGGTGACGCCGGCGAGCACTTCCGCAAGGCCGCCGACGGCTTTCGCACCTGGGGCCAGCCGCTCGACGCGCAGCGCTGCACCGAGCTGGCCACCGCATAGGGAACGGCTCAGGAACGCCAGCCCGAGAACGTGGTTCGCGTCGCCGCCGTGAGTTCGGCGGACACCATCACCACCAACAACCGCGGAGATCTCCCATGCGTTCCATCCCCCGTCATGACGTGCCCGTCGCGATCGCCGACGGCGATGTCGAGGTCCGCGTCCTCGATCAGGCCGGCATGATGGTCGGCTTCGTCCGGCTGCCGGCCGGCGCCGACCTGCGCCCCGCCACCAAGGGCCTGCCCGACGACCTGTGCCCCTGCCCGCACTGGGGGTACATGCTTAAGGGCCGCGTGCGGATGCACACCACCGACGGCCACCGAGACTTCGCCGCCGGCGAGGCGTTCTACTGGGCCCCCGGCCACGCACCTGAGGCGCTCGAGGACAGCGAGTACGTCGACTTCTCCCCGACGCACGAGTTCCAACGCGTCCTCGACCATCTCACCGGAACGGGGGCGCCCGCCGAAGCCTGACCGATTGCCGACCACGCTGACCCCGACGGCCCAGCTGGGCGGCACCAGACGCTCGCTTCGGACGACGGACAGGCGTTAACGCAGACGAGTCCGGCGGGCTCGCCTGCTACGCCGCACAATCGTCCATTGCGGGCACGTGCTCGCCTGAAGAGCGCGCTGCCGTATGGGCCGGACGGAGGTGTGTCGACGAGCGCTGACGTCACGCCCGCTATCGCGTTGGGAGCGCGCGTCTCGGCACACGTCGAGCCGGCTCCTCTGTTGGACGACGACCAGTCGTCCGCGGGCGCGCGATCGGCTCCGCCTCGCTCCTGCATCCGAGAAAACAGCAGTCACGCTCCCGCTCGGGTGGCCGTCGTCGGCGAGCCCGAAGCCGCGGGGGTCAAGCATGCGAGAAGGGATAGAATCGCCGGTGTAGGCACTTCACCGCTCTTGCGAAAGCGACTTCGCGCGGAGCACCGGTCGGCGAGCCGCCGAGCGGCAACCTCACGGAGAGTTTCCTCTCCAGCGACCGAAGGGCCGTCCTCCTAGAGAAGGGCGCTGGATGTCGCACCCGCATGTCAGCGCTCAGGAAGGCGCTGGTCATGCGCAATCGACACTTTCCACGCCTGTGCCGTCACTGCCGGGCACCGATGGCGCGCCAGGAGGACAGCTGCTGGCGCTGCGACACCCCATGGATCTCCCAAGACACGCCGGCCCTGCGCCTGATCCCCGGTGACGCGGATGCCGATCGCTGGACGAACGAGGGCGGCAGCTTCGCCTCCGAAGTGACGCTGCCGCTTCGTGCGACTGCGACGCGATGACGTCGAGCATCGGCACACCGTCGCCTTCGGCGGATCCGCGGCTCGAGGCCGAACGGCAACTCACCGCCGCGCTAGAGCGCCATCGTGAGGTCCTCGCCTCGATGCAGGAACTGGGCCGGCCGGAGAGTGGTCAACACGTCGCGGTCAAGGCGGTTGGCCGTGCGGTGCACCTGGTCTCCTTCGCGCTCAGGCACGCGGCGGAATCTGGTGTTCCGCTCGACCGGCTCGTCGAGCTGACCGGCTGGGAGCCGGAACTCGTGAGCGAAGCCGTCGCACGGGCTCCTGACCCGCTGCGGCCGCCCGCCCCGCACTTCGTGGCTCAGCTGGCACCGGCCGGTCTCGACCCCAGCGCCGTCGCGCAGGCCGCGGCGAGCGCCGAGGCGACCGCAGACCTGAAGGAACTGACGCAGCGCATCCTTACCGACGTCAACGCATGGTCGCAAGCGCCCGCAGATCTCGTCGACCTGCACGACCGCCTGGACAGCGAATGGCGCTCCTGGCGCGACGTGCGGGAGCTGTGAACGCGTCGCTAGACGCGATACAGGAACGTGTACAGCGCGGATCGTCCGCTCTGGGCCCAGCCTTCGAGGCAGTAGCGACACGTGCTCCCGTCGTCAGCGGGAGCGTCGAGCGTCTTCGGTGGGCGACCTTCGAGCACCTCGGCCTCGATGCTGCGGCCCGCCAGCGGGCCGTCCGTGAACATCGCGGTGATCGTAGGACCGCTCTCGGCGCCGGGCATGGGTGGCGTTCTCCTCGACCAGATCTACAAGCTCTCGCGGAGCGCCCGGGCCACGGCATCGCCGGCGGTGCGCACCCCGAGCTTGGCCTCCAGGCGCGCGAGCCGCTCCCTGACCGCGTGCAGGCTCAGGAACAGCTCCCACGCGAGTTCGGCCTCGCCCTCGATGGCGGCGGCCGCGCGCAGCACCTCGCTCTCGCGCGCGGTCAGACCGAGCCGGTCGAGGGCTGTCCGGGCGGATGTTCGCCACGGTCTCCTCGAGCAACAGAGCGTGCGGATCGCCGGGCACCAGGCAGACGGTGAGGCGCCGGCCGGCGCGCTCGCTGACCAGCGGCGGGCGCGGTGGCAGCGCGAGCCACTCCGCGACCGGCCGAGGCAGCCATCCAGGATGCTCTGCGGCACCGAAATGCTCGGCCAGCCACCGCCCAGCGTCCGGGCTCGAGAGCGCGATCTCGCCATCCCGGTCGAGCAGGATCACCGCCGTGCCGGGCGGCGGATCGTCGGCCAGCGCGCGGACGAGGCGCCCGCGCGCCTGCGTGGCCCGCAGGGCACCCTCGAGCTCCGGGCCGGCGATGTCGAGCACGTCGCGGTCGCGCTCGGAGAATCCACGCTCCGTACGCCCGAGCCCGGCGACGACCGCCTCGCCGCGACCGCCACGGACGCCGATCGCGATCTCGTACTCCACCCCCGACGCGTGCAGCAGGTCGCCGTAGAGCTCACCGCGGGTGAGCACGCGGGGCTCCATGACCTCCGACAACCGCAGGGCCGGGCGCCTGCGGGTCGCGTGCGCCGCGAGCAGCGGGTGGTCGCGCACGTGCCCGACGACCGCCTCGAACGCGCCGGCGGGCTCCGCCCCGACCGGGGTCGCCTCGTGATCGATCGCGCCCGTTGCCAGCTCGACGCGATCCCACGTCAGGACGTCCGCGGGCACGAGCTCAGCGAGCGCCTCGAGCGCATGATGCCGCAGCTCAGCCTCCGTCCGGGACCCCACGATCGATCGCGCGAACCCGTACGCGGCGCCCACGTCAGAGTCGGCGAGCCACGGCATGGCGATGCACATGACGTTACACCCGCCGCGCGGCCCCGTCAGCTTCCGTGACCACCCTTCGGCTGCTCCTTCTCCTTGGCCCGCCGGTGGTCCGTCGAGTAGAACCCGGTGCCCTTGTAGCGCGGAGTGAACGGCTGCAGCACCCGCTCGACCTTCTGCCCGGTCGTCGGGCAGCGGACCAGGCCATCCGCGGTGATCCGCTGCTCGATCTCGAAGGTCGAGCCGTCCTGACGGCGGTAGACGTACACGGGCACGGTCAACGACTCCGCTCAGAAACGGGACCGGCCCCACAGTCGATCCCGTTTGCCTCGAGGGTGCGTTGCCTCGTCGCGCTAGGCGCAGGTCGGCGTAGAACCGCTCTCGGGCCAGAATCGTGGCCGCAGGGCCAGCCTCGACCTCCACCCTACTCCCAATCGAGCCGGCGCGAGCGACTTTCGCCGATCGATCTCGCCAACGCTAGAAGCGGCTCACGCCAGAGCGCCGACGGGCAGCACATAGCGGCGCGGGATGACCTGCGTCGCCGCAAGCTCGCCGCCCAGCCGAGCGCCATGAAGGCCACGCGACGTCGCCCGCGGCACAGTCGCCTCCGCCTCACCGGCGTGGGCGATGATCCACGCCACGATCGCAGCGGCGTCGCCGCCCTCGGCGAGGATCGCGGCGCGCTCGATCACGTGTCCGCCCGACGCGTGCGGACGCGACAACCGCACCACCGCCGCGCGAATGGCGTCGTCGAGCTCTCGGGCCGCCCCATCCCGGGCGCCGTCTTCGAGTGCCGTCATGCCGTTGGTCCGGGCGGTACGGGGGGAGCCGCCTGTCGCAACTCCACGTCCTCGGCGTCGGCGAGCGCCCAGCCGATGCGTTCGATCAGCTGCGCCGCCACGTGCGGATCGCGCGCGTCAGAAGAGGTCACGCGCTCCTTCAGTTGGAACGCGCGGCGATCGCCGTCGAGGGCGTCCGGTGGGTCGGTCTCGCGCTCGGCCACCACGATTACGCGTGCCACGGCGGTGCCTCCGTCGTACTGCGGATCGCCCAGCCGTCGTGGGTCCTGCCCGGGATCGCTATGCGAAAGAGAGAATGCCCGCGAGCCACCAGCTCGCCGCAGGCATTGTCCATACGGGTCTCGGGCACCGCCGGCCAAGAGGCGACGAGTCCAGGATTGTCGGGGTGACCCGCGGTCCGTGCCCGCAAGGCGCGCAGCAATTCGCTCAGCGTCTCCTCGCTGAACTCAGGATGGGTAGAACGCATTCGGCTTCGTGCCTTCCTCGCCCCTTCTGAGTACCGACACGCCGAGAAAGAAGAGGTCAGATGCCCGAGCGCTCGTACCGGTCAGCATGACAGGCGCCGGGTGTCGCCCGGTGCCGTCAGCAGAGACCGCGAGCTCAGACGCTGCGAGGAAGGGGAGCCTCGCGCGCGCCCCCGTGAGGTCGAAGACGCGCTGCACATCGGCGGGACCGCCGACCAGCCCGAACTTCCAACCTTGCGCGCGCGAGGCCGCGTCGGCCTCGAGCACCAGATGCAGCCCGGTGGAATCCAAGAACGTCACGCCGCGCAGATCCAGCACGACATGCTTCGCCCCCGTCGCCGTGGCGTTCTCGAGTTGCTCGCGGATCTGCCCGACCGTGCCGATATCGACCTCTCCGAACGGGCAGACGCGAACCACGTCGCGCTCCGTCTGCACCACGATCCGAAACGGCGCTGGATCTCCCGCCCGGCTGCCCGCCGGCCAGTCAGCAGGACGCGGACGAGACAGGCTGCTCACCGGCATCCGACCACCCCCGGCACGACTCGATGCGCAGTGCTGCCCGAGACCCCTTGGAAGGCCGGATCGCTCCGCTCCAAGTGCCAGGCCCGCGCATCGCGGACGGCGCTGCTCGAACCCACGCGAACCCTAATCGCGAACGCCGGGCAGCGCAAGGTGCTTGCCCGCACGGTACGGGCCATTTGTCCACCCGGTCAGCTGGAGAGCTCTGCGCCCGCCGGGGGAAGCGGTTCGAGCACGAAGACCTCGACGGCGATGTCGGGGTCGATGTGGTTGTCGCTCATGAAGCCGATCACCTTGCGCCCGGTCAACTCCTCGATCTCCCGGCTGAGGTCGGTCTGCATGACGCGTTGCCAGCGCCGGCGCAGATCGAGCACGGCCACGCCCTCGCCGGCGTCCACGAGCGTCTGCTCGCCGCGCGTCAGGCTGTCCTGGAGCACCACGAAGACGCCGTTATCGCCGAGTGTCGTCTTCGCCTTCGTCGGGCCGCGCCCGGTCGTGCGCGCAAGCGCCCTGACGACCGTGGTGGAGATCCTCGCTGCGAGCTCCCCGTCCTGCCATTGGCGGTCGCTGCTCATCGCTGCCTTCCGCGTGCCGATGGTCGATTGCCGTTCGCGCCACGGTCGTCGTCGACAGACCGCCATCCAGAGGGCAGCCGCTCGAGCCCGTACGCGGCGGCGCGCACGGCCTGGACGGGTTCGCGCCTGCCCCGATGCGTCTGCGCTTCTTCGGCCTTCAGCGTCCCGCCGCAGCGCCGGCAGGCGACGCCGGTGGCCAGCGCCATCTGACGGACGATCGCGGCCCGCGAGTAGACCAGTCCACAGCTCTCACACATCAGGCGCGACACGGATCGGCTTCCTCTCCTCGCGCGCCAGGGCTGATGCGAGGCGCAGCGGCGCGTGGCAACTGCGCCCACACACGGGTTGGCCCTCTCGGCGGCGCGCACGACGCCCCAGCGCTCGCTGAGCATCTGCACCAGATTCAGGCCCATGCCTCCACCGTTGAGCAGGTCCTGAGGCTGCGGCGCGATCACCCCGTCTCGGCCGGGATCCTCGACTTCCAGCCGGCAGCCGTCGCGCCAGAGATCAACGCGCACGACGACGTCTTCCCCTTCCGGCACGCCACTGTGCCGGACACTGTTCGTGACCAGTTCGGACACCAGCAGCAGCGCCGTCTCGAGCACGCACGGCGCGACCTGGTCGGCGAGCCACTCCGCGACGACGCTCCGCGCGACGCCCGGGCGCCCGCACGCCAAGCGGGATCGCCACTTCGGCCGGTTCGCCGCCGTCCACGCGGCGGTCAGGGCGCGACTCCAAGCGCCGGTGGTGGCGCAGCCGATCGTTTTCGGCACGCAGCTCGGAATTCTCGGCCTTCAGCGCCCTCGCGCCGCGCTCGAAGGTGGACAGCGCCTCGCTGAGCCTCTCGATCACGATCGCCTGGCGCCGGCACTCCGCCTGCAACCCCTCCGGCGCAGGACGACCGAAGCCATCAGACGAGACTGCTGTCCGCCCGTTCGCCGACGCCGTCTGGTCGGACTTCATGAACCGCCGCCTCCCTCGGACCCCCCGTCCGCTCGCAGGCAACATGCCGCGACCGACGGAGTTTCCAGTGATGGCGAGGATTGAGCCTCGACGCTTCAAGTCCGGCGCCGAACGTCCGGCCGAGCCGCGTCAGGAGCACGATCCCCTTGAGCGTCGAACCCTAGCGCGCCTGACGTGTAGCGCAACCCAACACGGTAGCGCCTCGCCGGGCGGGGGTGTAGCGCACCGCCTCGGGCTCTGATCAGGCATCCTCGAAGTCCGTCATGTCCGTGCGTTCGTCGGCGAGCAGGAACGTCTCGACGGACACGTCCTGGTCGACGTTCGTCTCAGACAGGAACACCCTGACCTTGCGGCCGGTCGCCTGCTCCACGACGCTCGTGAAATCGTCGGCCATCTGCTGCTGGAACCGCCGGCGGATGTGCTCGATCGCATCCTTCTCGCCGCGCTCGGCAAGCGTCTTCTCCGACGCGCGTGAACGACTCCTCCAGCACCACGACGACGAGGTCCTCGACGATGTAGGTCTTCGCCCTCGTCGGGCCCTTGCCGTAATACTCGGCCTGGAGACGCACGATCTCCTTGGAGATCGTCGCCCGCACCTCGCCCAGCGAACTCCGATCGCCTTCAGCCATCGCTCAGTGGCCCTCTCTGTACATCGCCGTCAAGTACCCGCCGGGACGATCGCTGGGACCTCCCGAGCGGTGAAGAGCCGCCCCGCGTCACCCCCGGCTACGCCGGTTGCTGGAGAGTCGACGACGCCGCAGTCTACAGGGACGCGCGGGCTAAGCTCCCGAGCGGCGCGGTGCAGTCGCGCCCATGGATGGGCCCCGGAAGGCTGGAGCCGAAGACTAGGGCCGGAGGCGCTGCGCCCCCTCGCACCGACCGGGTCCACGTGGGACCGGTACCGCGCGACGAGCCGCGGTCGGCGAAAGCGCCAGCTCGAAGAGCGGCGTGGGGTCCCCCAGGCGCGCTTGGAGCGGACCGAGGGGGCAGTCTCCGTGGTTGGCGGCGACGAACACCCCTTCGGTCAAAAGCGCGATGACGGCGAGGCGCAGCCACCGGTCGCGTCGTCCCGTGAGGCACACCATCGGACGTACAGATGGCACTCAGAAACGCCACGGTGATCGCGGCGTGGCCGCCTCGAAACGCCCACCGCCGGCGACAACCGCGCGCTGCCTCCGCGGCGGCAGCTCGCGGCGCCTCGCGGCAGCGTGCGGGCAGCCTGACGAGCTTCGGTCAAGGCTCGCTTCCGCGACTGAACGGCCCCATCCCGTCAGTCGAGCCGCTTCAGGACGCTCGTCTTGGCCGAGCTCCGGATGTAGCCGTTTGGATGCGCCGGTCCGCGCCCCGAGCTCAAACCAGACGTGCGTCGTGCCCTCGTGGACTCCCCAGCGATCGGTGAGTTCCGCGACCAGAAACAGTCCACGGCCCCTGACGTCTTCAGGACCTCGCGCGCGAATCTCGTGCTCAAACCCGCCGCCTTGATCAATCACCTCGCCGCGAATCATGCCCTCGTCGAATTGGAGTCGGAACACGACCTGGCCACTCCATGCTCCAAGGCGTTAGTGACGAGCTCCGAGACCACCAGGGATAGCTCGCCCAGTCGTTCGGGGTTGACCTTGCCCGAGAGGTGGCGCCAAGCGGCAGCACGAGCCAGACCGGGGGCGGACGTGTCCGACGGGAGGTTGAGCGCAAGGTCGACGGCCATCAGATCCCCATGCGGGAGAAGGGCCGGCGCTGGCGGCGCCCCGTCGCTCCTAGAGCACGCTCCACAACGTAGCGTGCCCGCGGGGAAGGAGGGAGCTCAGCGAGCTTCTGCTGCTGGCGCGCTGCGGAAGAGCGCGGTTGCGGACGATCGCAGCCACGGGCACCACCTAATTGCCTGGGCAGGCCCTTACGACCTGCTGCCCGCGCCGGTGAGCTCCCTCTGCGCCCGCCTCGGGGGTTGCGGTGCCGGCTCCGCGCGGCCGTCGATGACCGCGAGCGGGATCTTGTGCGTCTCGCGGGCCGTCGCGACGGCGATCGCCGCGATCAGGCTGCACACGAGCACGTAGGCGGCGACGGGGACCCAGCCGTTCGGCCCGTCACCGGCGATCGCGCTCGCGGCCGTGGGCGCGAAGCCGCCGATCGCGAAGCCGATCTGCGTCCCGATCGCCATGCCCGAGAGGCGGACCCGGGTCGGGAACATCTCGCCGTACAGTGACGGCTGGATGCCGTTGAAGGCGCTGTAGACGACGCCCGACATCAGGATCGCGGTGAGAAAGATCATCGGGTAGCCGCCGGCCGCGATCGCCCCGAGGTAGGCGAACATCAGAGCGCCGCTGCCAACCGCGCCGAAGATGAACACGGGCTTGCGGCCGATCCGGTCGGCAAGCGTGGCCCAGAGCGGGATGGCGGCGAGGGCGATCACGTTCGTGACGATGGCGACCCACAGCATCGTCGTCTGGTCGAGCCCCTGGTCCTCGACGGCGAAGTTGAGGGCGTAGACGGCGAAGATCGTGCTCACCGTCGAGGCGATGGCGGCCAGAACCACGCGCAGCACCGCCGGCCAGTGGTCGCGCAGGAGCGTGGCGACGGGGACCGACTCGTCGGCGTGCCTGGCCGCCTCCTCGCGGAAGGCGGGCGGCTCCTCGATCCGGCGGCGGATGAGGATGCTCACGATGACGACGACGGCGCTGAGCCAGAACGGGATCCGCCAGCCCCAGCTGAGGAGTTGCTCCTCGGGCATGGCGCCGATCGGCAGGAAGACGGCGGTGGCGATGATCAGGCCCGTCTGCGTGCCGCTGAGCGTGAAGCTCGTGAAGAAGGCACGACGGTGCTCGGGGGCGTGTTCGAGGCTGAGCGAGTTCGCCCCCGACTGCTCGCCGGAGGCCGAGAAGCCCTGCAGGAGGCGCAGCGCGACGAGCAGCACGGGCGCCCAGATGCCGATCTGGTCGTAGGTCGGCAGGCATCCGACGAGGAACGTCGCGACGCCCATGAGCGTCACGGTGAGCAGCAGGACGCGCTTGCGGCCGTAGCGGTCGCCGATGTGGCCCATGAAGAACGCGCCGATCGGGCGGGCGACGTAGCCGACGCCGTAGGTCGCGAACGAGAGCAGGGTCCCGGTCGCGGGGTCCGACTCGGGGAAGAAGACCTGGCCGAAGACGAGCGCGGCCGCTGTGCCGTAGATGAAGAAGTCGTAGTACTCGAGCACGCTGCCGACCCAGCTGGCGAGCGCCGCCTTCTTCGGGGTCTTGCCGACCCCGCGGTCATGACCGTTCTCGTGCGTCACTTTCGCGTCGCCTCCCTCGTGGGCGCCGGATACGCAATGTACGAACCAGTACGTTACCGTCGGTCGGAGCTTCTAAACCTCGACCGCGCTGACGGACGGCCGAGGGCGTCGGGCCGGTCGCGTGAGCGTCAGCCGCGCAGGTAGTCGACGACCATGTCGCCCAGCATCCTGCGGTAGCGCTCGCGCAGCTCGGGCGCGGCCGGGTCGCGGCCGAAGATCGTGCCGAACGTATGCCGATTGGCCATGCGGAAGACGCAGAAGGCGCTGATCATCAAGTGGAGATCGACGGCGTCCACCTCGCGCCGGAACGCCGCGTGTCGGTACCCGCGCTGGAGGATCCGCTCGATGAGCTCGATGGCGGGGCTGTTCTGGCCGGCGAAGCCCTCCAGGCCGGCGATGTGCTGGGCTCGGTGGATGTTCTCGATCGCCACCAGCCGGGCGAAATCGGGATGCGACTCGTGATGGTCGAACGTCAACTCGGCGAGCCGCCGGATCGCGGAGATCGGGTCGAGGTCCTCGACGTCGATCGTCTGCTCCGCCGCGCGGATCTCCGCGTAGGCGCGTTCGAGCACCGCGACGAACAGCTGTTCCTTGCTGTCGAAGTAGTAGTAGATCATGCGTTTCGTGGTGCGGGTCTGCCTCGCGATCTCGTCGACGCGCCCGCCGGCGAAGCCGCGGTCGGCGAACTCGCGCGCCGCCACGTCGAGGATGTTCCGCCGCGTACGGTCGGCGTCGCGACGGCGCTCGGCGGCTGCAACCCTGGCCATGTCGCGCATCGTAGAGGTGTCGGCGGCTCGCACGCGGGGTATGTAACGTACTGGTTCGTTCAATGGAACGGCGATCGTCAAACACACGCTCGTACTCGGCGGGACTGATCGGCGCGGGGATCGGCCGGTCGTTCAGTCCGGCGCTGCACGAGCGCGAGGCGCGGGAGCTGGCCATGCCCGGTGAATACCGGCTGTTCGACATCGAGACGTTGGGCAGGCCGGCGGAGGACGTGGGCGCACTCGTGCGGGAGGCACGCGAGCTCGGCCTCGCCGGCGTCAACATCACGCATCCCTGCAAGCAGGTCGTCGTACCCGAACTGGACGTGCTCTCGCCCGAGGCGGAAGCGCTCAACGCGGTCAACACGGTGGTCTTCGACGGCGACCGGCTGGTCGGGCACAACACCGACACGACCGGTTTCCAGGAGGCGTTCCGGCGTGGACTCCCCGGTGCGGCGATGGAGCGCGTCGTCGTCGTCGGTGCCGGTGGCGCGGGAGCGGCGGTCGCCCATGCCGTGCTCGGGCTCGGGGCCGGCGAGCTGGCGATCGTGGATGTCGAGACGGCTCGCGCGAAGGAGCTCGTCGCGGCTCTCGGACGGCGGTTCGGCGAGGGATGCGCGCGCGCCGGCGAGCCGGACGCGCTCGAGAGCTGGCTGCCCGCGGCGGACGGCGTCATCCATGCCACGCCGGTCGGCATGTCCGCGTACCCCGGCACTGCGGTGCCGGCCGCGCTCCTGCGCCGGGGAATGTGGGTCGCCGAGATCGTCTACGTGCCGATCGAGACCCGGCTGCTCGCGGACGCGCGCTCGCGCGGCTGCCGCACCCTGTCGGGAGCCGCCATGGTGGCGTTGCAGGCGGCCGACGCGATGGAGTTGTTCGTCGGCGTCCGCCCGGACCGCGAACGCATGCTCGCGCACGTCGCCGAGCTGGCCGCCGACTCCACGCCGATGGCGGCGTGACGACCGATCCAGCGCCCACCGAATGCGCCGATCGATCGCGACAGTCTGCCTCAGCGGAACGCTGGAGGACAAGCTCCACGCCGCGGCATCGGCCGGCTTCGACGAGGTGGAGCTTTTCGAGCCCGACCTGACCGCGTCGGCGCTGGCGCCAGAGGACGTTCGCGACCTCGCCCACGAGCTCGGGCTCGGCATCGGCCTTTATCAGCCGTTCCGAGACTTCGAAGCCGTGCCCGAGCCGGTGCTGCGCGAGAACCTGCGCCGCGCCGAGCGCAAGTTCGCCGTCATGGAACGGCTCGGCGTCAAGACGATGCTGGTGTGCTCGAACGTCTCCGAAGCGGCGATCGACGATGACGCCCTGGCCGCCGCCCAGCTTCGAAGCCTGGCCGAGCGCGCCGCGGAGCACGGCGTGCGGATCGCTTACGAGGCGCTCGCGTGGGGACGCCACGTCGCGGACTACGACCACGCCTGGAAGATCGTCGAGGCAGCCGACCACCCGTTCCTCGGAACGTGCCTGGATTCCTTCCACATCCTCTCGCGCGGCGGCGATCCTGCGCGCATCCGCGACATCCCGGGCGAGAAGATCTTCTACCTGCAGCTCGCAGATGCCCCGTATCTCGTCATGGACGTGCTGCAGTGGAGCCGGCACTACCGTTGCTTCCCTGGCCAGGGCGGGTTCGACCTCGCGAGCTTCCTCCAGCACGTGCTTGCGACGGGATACGCCGGGCCGCTCTCGCTGGAGGTCTTCAACGACGTCTTCCGCCAGGCGGACCCGGACCGGATGGCCGTCGACGCCATGCGCTCGCTGATCGTCCTCGAGGAGGCGGCCGGCACGTGCGCGCTCCCGGCCGCCTCCGAGCTGCGCGGCTACGCCTTCGTAGAGCTCGCCGTCGCGCCATCGGCGGCGGCCGACGTCGAGAGGCTCCTCGTGGCGATGGGCTTCCGGCACGCCGGCCAGCACCGGAGCAAGCCCGTCCAGCTCTGGCGCCACGGTGGCACGCATATCCTCGTCAACCACCAGCACGGCCCCGAGCAGCACCCGCGGATCGCCGCGATCGGGGTCGAGACCGCGGAGCCGCCGCGAGCGGCCGAGCGAGCGGAACGGCTGCTCGCGCCGCTGCTGCCGCGCGACCGCGGCCCCGGCGAGGCCGACCTCTCGGCGGTCGCGGCGCCGGACGGTACGTCGGTCTTCTTCTGCCGCACCGATGCGGGCGACACCGGCGGGTGGCTGTCCGACTTTCTCACCGCTGGACCGCCGGGGCCCGCCGACCCGGCAGAGGTGGCCGGTGTCGACCACGTCGCGCTCTCGCAGCCCTTCGACTCGTTCGACGAGGCCGCGCTCTTCTACCGGTCGGTGCTCGGGCTCGAGCTGCACGGCGCCGACGAGCTCGCCACGCCGGACGGCCTCGTACGCAGCCGCGCCGCGCGTGACGCCACCGAGAGCGTTCGGTTTGCCCTCAGCGTGCCGCTCGTGAGCGGCAACGACGGCTCGGAGCTGCAGCACCTCGCCTTGGCCAGCGAGGACGTGTTCGCCGCTGCGCGAGCGATGCGCGACCGCGGCGTGCCGATACTGCCCATCCCGGCCAACTACTACGACGACCTCGCCGCCCGCACGAGCCTGTCACCGGACGAGATCGCGCGCATGCAGGAGCTCGCGATCCTCTACGACGCCACCGAGGACGCCGAGCTGTTGCACTTCTACACGGAGCTGATAGGTCCAGGGCTGTTCTTCGAGGTCGTCGAGCGACGCGGCGGCTACGACGGCTATGGAGCCGTCAACTCACCCGTCCGCGTCGCGGCGCAGCGGCACGGGCTGCGCCGCTGAGCCCGACGTTGGTCGAGATCATGCGCGTTCGAACCGCCGCCGGTAACACTCCGTATACCGCCGAAAGTTCCAATGCTCGGAGGGGATCCCGTGATCAAGCCCAGCCTCGCGTGCTGTGCCGTGTTCCTCGCATTCGTCCTGCTGGCGCAGCCGGTTTCCGCGGCAGGCAAGCGCGATAACACGCCGCCGAGCACTCCGACCAACGTCCGCGTGGTCGCCGTCACGGAGGACTCGATCACGTTCGCGTGGAACGCCTCGACCGACAACTCCGGACGGATCCATGCCTACATCGCCGGCGGCATCTACCACCCGGGGGACAGCACGACCAGGACGGACAGCTGGCTCGTCCCGAACACGACGCGGACGTACCGCGTGCAGGCGATCGACCCGTCGGGCAACGTCTCAGCGCTCAGCGAGCCGGTGACGGCGACGACCGCGCCGGATACCACCGCGCCGTCCACCCCGACCAACCTGCGCGTGACGAGCAGCGGCATCTCGACGGTGTCACTGGCGTGGGACCGCTCGTCCGACCGCTGGTCGTTCAGCTACGACGTACTGATGGACGGCCAGGTCCTCACCTCCGCGCCACATCCGTTCACCGGCACACCGTCCATCACACTCCGCAAGATCCGGCCGGGGCATCACGAGTTCCAGGTCCGCGCGCGCGACACCGCCGGCAACATCTCCGGCCTGAGCAACTTGGCCACGGCGGACCCGACCGGGAACGGCGACACCACGCCGCCGAGCGCACCGACCGACCTCACCGTCGAGGACTTCAACGACAACTGCGGCAGCCTGATCCTTCGATGGACGCCGTCGACCGACAACTTCGACTCCCAGTCGGAGATCGAGTACGAGCTCCACCGGAGCGGCTTCTTCCATCTCACCGCGCCGGGGGCATCGTCGTTCGGCCTCTACACAGTGGCGGGCACGCAGACCTGGACGGTGGTGGCGGTGGACCGCGCCGGCAACAGCTCAGCCCCCAGCAACGCCGTGACGCTCACGGTCGTGGTCAACCCGGATCTCTGCTGAGCCTGAATCCGGTCGGGCCGATGTAGTTCGTCTTCTAGGTCTTGCACGGTCGCGTGAGGAACGGTCAGGAGAACAGTCTGCACTCTCCCAGCGCTTGGGTGGCCTTCAGAAGCAGCGCCCAGGACTGCTCGACGTCCTCGGCGCCGCGGTCGCCGCGCTGATATTCGGCAATTGTGCGAGTGGCGCGGCGATGCAACTGGTGCCACGCCTCGTCGGCTTTTTGGGCCGCGTTGCGGACGTCTTCAATGCGGTTCGGCGACAGCGTGCGGCCATGGTCGAGCGTGTCGAGTGACGCCCTCGCCAAGCGGCTTGCGTGCTCCAGCGTGCCGAGCTTGTCGTCGTCCATTCGCGAGAGGACCTCGTCGACGCCGCGCTCGATAGTTTCGAGCTTGTCGTTTATTTCGACGAGGTAGTGCTGCTGGGTAGCCATCGCCATCGCCTCCCAGGCGGCCGGCCCGAGAATCTTTGCCGGGCCGGCCTTGACTTTTTGCAGGCGGCCTTGGCCGGCGATGCGTCCCGTGGCCTTGTCCTTGATGAGCACGGATGCGTCTCCGTTGCTCGCTGTGGCCCACCGTAACGATCCGTCGGCGAGCCCTTGGGCGGTCTTCTCAGAGGGAACAAGCCGGTAGGTCGACGTACTGGCACGTCGGGCTATGCCGGTTCCAGTCCGGGCTCGTCTATGAGTGAGCCGGCAGCTTGCCGTCCAGCCGGTAGAGCACTGCCAGTTGTCGCCGTAGCCACCAACGGCGAAGCCACTCCAGGGGTTGGCTGAGAAGCGAGCCTGAGTAGGAGGTAGGCAGTTGGGGGGCGGCGGCGACCTTCACCGCCTTCCGAATGCCGGACGCTGGCCGACGACGCCGCCACCCGCCGCGCGTTTCTGCGCTACTGGCGCGCATTATCGCCGTTCATCGGCGTCGTCCTCCGCGCGCAGCTGGCGACGGTCGCCGGCCACCGAGGCTCGCCCACGGAGTGACGGGCGGCCATCTCCTTCGCCCTCGGCCACCTCGATCAGGCATCCGGCGAGGTCCGGGTCCTTAGGGACGAAGTCGACGAGCCTCGCATCGGGGTCGATGCCCTCCAGCAGGCCGACCGTGACGCCGCGGTGCAGCGTGCAGATGGCCGGCTGGTTCTCGCGCACCGCGCTGCGGTACGGACAGTTGCCCAGGACATAACGGTGACGGGCCGGAGCGGGCTGGTGGTGGCGCGGCGCGAATCCGAGGGCGGCCAGCGCGTCCTGCATCGCGTCGCTAACCGGACGCGCATCGGTCGGAGCCAGCTCGCGCCCGGATTCACGACCCACGTCCTCGATCTCCTCCAGCCCAGGCGGCCGCGCCAGGGCGCGCGCGAGCCATTCGGCGAGCCGGCCGTGGGCTTGTGGCGCCTGTCCTCCTGGCCTCGCCCCTGCGGCGATCGCCCACTCGTGGCGGGGACGGCCGCGCGCCTGGGTGACCGTGCGCTTCTCGAGCAGTCCGGACTCCGCGAGCCGCTCGAGCTGCAGGCGCACGGTATTGGGGTGCCGTCCGACGCGAGCGGCGAGCTCCTGGGTCGTGGCCGGGCGAAGCAGCTCGCCGAGGACGCTGACGAGCTGGACCCGCACGGGCTGGGCGAGCACGTCGCCCACAGCTGTATTCGGGATGTCCACGAGTGCCGACGAGCAGCCTATGAAGACTTTTTCCCTATGACTAGGGAAAAATGATAAGCATCCGCTGTAGCGACCGGACGAGCGAGAGGAGTCGGGGTGCCGGAAGCCGGGCGGCGGCAGTTGCTGGTGTCGAAGGGATGGGTGCAGGCCGTGGCGCTCGTCGTGCTGTTCGGCTTCTTCGTGCTCGGGCTGCTCGCCTATCGCACCTACCAGGCCAAGCCGCCCATCCCTCAGCGCGTCGTCGCGCCGGGCGGAGCCGTGCTCTACACCGCGGACGACGTGCAGAAGGGTCAGCAGGTGTTCCTGCACAACGGGCTCATGGAATACGGCTCGGTGTTCGGGCACGGCGCCTACCTCGGTCCGGACTTCACCGCCGACTACCTCCGTCGCTCCTCGGACTTCGTCCAGCGGGCCCACGGCGGACCGCAGTCCGACACCGCGGCGCGGCTGACCATCGAGGAGTTCCGGACCAACCGCTACGACGAGCGGTCGGGCACGCTGGCGCTGTCCGCGGCGCAGGCCGAGGCGCACCGCCGGCTGATCGCCCATTACATGCGGTTCTTCTCCGAGCCGACGACTAAGCACGGGCTGCGCAGGAAGGCGATCACCGACCGCACGGAGCTCGCCCAGCTCACTGCGTTCTTCGGCTGGACGGCATGGGCCGGGTCCACGAACCGGCCCGGGCACGACTACTCCTACACCAACAACTGGCCGCCCGAGCCACGGGTCGACAACCGCCCGACAGCGAACGTGCTCGTCTGGTCGGTGCTGTCGCTGATCGCGCTCCTGGGCGGTATCGGCATCCTCTTCGCCGTCTTCGGGCGCTGGGGCCGCCGGCTCGGCTGGCACGGGCGGGAGCAGGCCACGCTGACGTTCCGGACGCCCGGCGACGTCGCGCTGACCCCGGCGCAGCGCGCGTGCGCGTGGTTCTTCTTCGTGATGGCCGCGCTGTTCCTCATCCAGACCTTCGTCGGCGCCGCCTCACAGCACTATCGCGCAGACATCGCCGACTTCTTCGGCTTCGACCTCGCCGCCGTCTTCCCGTACAACCTGATGCGCACCTGGCACGTCCAGCTGGCGTTGTTCTGGGTCGCGACCTCGTTCGTCGCGGCCGGCATCTTCCTCGCTCCGATGATCGCCCGGCGCGAGCCCAAGCATCAGGGCAAGCTCGCCTATGCGCTCCTCGGGGCGCTCGCCGTCGTGGTGTTCGGCACGCTGATCGGCTCCTTCCTGGGCATCCACGGCGTGCTGGAGGGCGCCGCCTCGAACTGGTTCGGGCTGCAGGGGTTCGAGTACCTCGACCTCGCACGCATCTGGCAGGTGCTGCTGTCAATCGGCCTCTTCGTGTGGGTCTTCATGCTCTGGCGCGTGATGCGCCGACGGCTCGCCGGCGAGCACCGCGGCAACATGCCGTGGCTGTTCTTCCTGGCCGCGCTCGCGATCCCCGCGTTCTACGCGGTCGGGTTGATCGCGCGCACCGGCGACCACTTCACCGTGACGGAGTTCTGGCGCTTCTGGGTCGTGCATCTCTGGGTCGAGGACTTCCTCGAGCTGTTCACGACCGTGATGGTCGCCTACATGTTCGTGCTGCTCGGCGTCGTGCGCGAGAAGGTCGCCCTGACGGTGATCTTCCTCGACATCATCCTGTACTCGTTCGGCGGCGTCATCGGGACGATGCACCACCTCTACTTCTCCGGCGAGCCTGCCGAGCACATGGCCCTCGGCGCATTCTTCTCGGCCGCCGAGGTGATCCCACTGACGTTCCTCACCGTCGAGGCATGGAGCTTCCTGCAGCTCGGATCGGCCCAGGAGTCGCGCTCGCGCACGCCGTTCCCGCACCGCTGGGCCGTCATGTTCCTCGTCGCCGTCGGGTTCTGGAACTTCCTCGGCGCCGGCATCTTCGGCTTCCTGATCAACCTGCCGATCGTCTCCTACTACGAGATCGGCACCGCCCTGACCGCAAACCACGGCCACGCCGCGATGATGGGCGTCTACGGCATGCTCGCCATCGGCCTGGCGCTGTTCTGCCTGCGCTACCTGATCCCGGCGGACAAGTGGCCCGAGAAGTGGGCGCGGATCTCGTTCTGGTCGACCAACATCGGCCTGGCGTGGATGTGCTTCGCCACGCTGCTGCCGCTCGGGATCCTCCAGCTCTACAAGTCCGTCAACGACGGCTACTACGAGGCGCGCGAGCTCAAGTTCCTCACCAACGACACCAACGCCCTCATCGAATGGCTCCGACTCCCCGGCGACATCATCTTCATCGCCGGCGGCGCGATCCCCACCCTCTACATCGCCTACCTCGGCATCCGCCACACCGTCAAGCGAGTGACGCTCGAGGAGCCCGAGGACATCCTCTTCACCGAGGTCGACCACCCCGAGGGCGTGCCGAGGGCAGGCGACGAGGAAGCCTCAGCGGCTCGACTGACATGAGCGCGGAAGCCCTGATGTTCGCCGGCTACGGCACCTTCCTGCTCGTCGCGGCCGCGCTGCTCGAAGGGCTCTCGGCCCATACACACCGGCGCTCGCTGCGCTATCGCACCGCCGGATTCACCTACGACGAGCAGCTCGATCACTGGAGCTGCCCCGAGGGCCAGCACCTGTGGCCGCACGAGTTCGACCACGAGAGACGGCTGGTGCGCTATCGCGCGAAGGCGCACATCTGCAACGGGTGCCCGCGCAAGGATGCCTGCACCGACTCCGACACCGGACGGGAGATCACCCGCCCCCTTGACCCGTGGCCGCACTCCGAGGCCGGCCGCTTCCACCGCGGGCTGTCGCTGATGCTGGTCGTCCTAGCCGCGCTCGTGCTCGCCGTCGGCCTCGTCCGCAACCACGCCACGGGCGAGCTCGCGGCGCTGCTTGCGCTGCTCGTGGTCACCGCCTTCACCGGCCGCTGGCTCGCGCGCGACTTCCTCGCCCATCCGGCGAACTTCCCCTCCCCCACCCCGTCCACCGGCGTCCGCCTCCGGCCACCGCGATGACCGCCGCGCTGCTCGTCCTCGCCGCGGTGCTCGCGGCGGCCGCGCTCTTCAGCCTGCGCGTCCTGCGCGAGTACGAGCGAGCGGTGGTGTTCCGGCTCGGCCGGCTGCTCCCGACCAAGGGCCCCGGCCCCGTGATGCTCTTGCCCCTCATCGACAGGATGGTGCGCGTCGACCTCCGCACCATCACGATGACCATCCCGCCGCAAGAGCTGATCACGCGCGACAACGTCCCCGCCCGCGTGGCGGCCGTCTGCTACTTCCGCGTCGTCGACCCCGCAGCCGCGGTGACCGCCATCGAGGCGTTCGCGCCCGCGACCTCCCAGATCGCCCAGACGACTTTGCGCTCCGTCCTGGGCAGCGCGGACCTCGACCAGCTCCTCGCCGAGCGCGAACGGCTCAACGAGCAGCTCCAACGCATCATCGACGAGCAGACGGAGCCCTGGGGTGTCAAGGTCTCCGCCGTCGAGATCAAGGACGTCGAGATCCCCGAAGCCATGCAACGCGCGATGGCCCGACAGGCCGAAGCCGAGCGCGAGCGCCGGGCCAAGATCATCAACGCCGAAGGCGAATTCCAGGCTGCCGAGAAGCTCGCGAGCGCCGCCGCGATCCTCGGGCGCGAGCCGTCGGCACTGCAGCTGCGCTACCTGCAGACCCTGCTCGAGATCGGCGCCGAACAGAACTCCACGATCGTCTTCCCGCTGCCCCTCGACATGCTCAAGCCCTTCCTTGACGGCGCCGCGCGTGTCGGGGCAGCTTCCAACGGCGTCCGAACGGGCGGCTGAAGGCCATGGACGAGTGGACCGTCATCCGCTTCCTGCACGTCGTCGCGCTCGTGTTCTTCGTCGGCGGCCAGCTGGTGCTCGCGGTCGCGGTCGTGCCCGCGTTGCGCGGGCGCGACGAGGACTCGGCGATGCGAGCCGTGGCGCGCCGCTTCGGCGTCGCGAGCGTGATCGCGCTCGGCGTGCTGATCGCCACCGGGGCGGCGATGGCCGGCCACTACGGGCGCTGGGACGATCCCACCCTGCAGGCCAAGCTCGGCCTGCTGGTGCTGATCTTCGTGCTGCTCGGCCTGCACGTGGCGACGCCCTACACGCGAGCGATCTCGCTCGGCGTGCTCGCCACCTCGATCGTGATCGTCTGGCTGGGGATCAGGCTCTCACACGGGTGAGCTCGCGCCCGAGCTCAAGCAGGCGCGTCTCCGACAGCCGGCGCTCCAGCAGCGGGAAGAGCTCGCGCTCCTCGAACCGCACGTGACGGCCAAGCAGCTCGCCGAGCTCCCGCGCGGACTCCACGTCCGGGCGCCGGCCGAGGTCCCCGGCTCGGCACAGGATGGCCTCGTGCTCGGAATGCATCCGCCGGGCCAGGTCCGCGCGATCATCCGGAACCTGCGGCGCCAGCAGTGCCTCCTCCTGCGCGAAATGCGCTCGACCGTCCGTCACGAGGAAGGCGAGGAAGGCCGCAACCACCGCGGGAAGGTCGCCCTCCGACGCGCGACGAAGCTTGAGCGCATGCTCGAGCGCGACGTGGTGATCGCGCGACAACGGTGCGAGCTCGACCGTGCGCTTCACGCCGCCACCGGCTCGTGGGCCGCCATCCACGGCGACAGGTAGCGGCCGAACAGCTTCGCCGGCGGCCACCACAGAGGCTCCTTGGAGATCTGCGGGGCCTCGGTGGCGGGCAGCGGCCGGCCGGCGCCATCGAGCTCGGCCCGGAAGTAGAGCGGGCCGTCCGGTACGAGAAGACGCGTGCGGAGGACATGACGGACCGGAGGTATCTCGACATCGGCACCAGACCTCGCCGCGAGGACCGCCGCTATGACGTCCGCCTGCTGCGTGGCGAGACCGCCCTGCTTGACCCGGAACTGGGTCATGTCCCCGGCCGCGAACACGTCAGGCACATCGCGTACGCGCCCATGGTGGTCGGTCGCCACGAAACCGTTCCAGTCCGCCGGGACGCCGGCCACCCGGCGCCCCACCAGTCGCGGCACCGCGACCACGCTGTCCGCCTGGACCGCCTCGCCGCTGGTCAACGTCAGGCGACCGCGGCCGAAGCTGTGCGCGACGCCGCGCAGCCTGCGGATCCCCCGGTCGGCCAGCAGCGTCGCGATGTGATCGCTGACGCCTGGCCCCAATGCCTGTAACGGCGCAACCTCAGGGGTGATCAGCATCGTCTCCACCGCGAGGTCGCGCCGCTCGATCTCGGCCGCGGTCAAGAGCGCGAGCTCGTAGAGCGGGAGCGTCCAGCTCACGCCGGAGGGCGCGGCGAACACCGACCCGACGGTAGCCGGACGTTCGAAGACCCTCGACGAGCCTCGCGATCAAATGCGCGTCGCGTTGGTCACGGAACGTGACAGCGCCAGGGATCGCGGCGCGAGCTCTAGCGCCGAGCGCCAGCACCAGCGCGTCGTACCCCGCCGTGGCCCCGGTGCGCAGCCGGATCCGCCGCGCGCGAGGCGCAACGGCCTCGACCGTGTCCCTGCGGACCCCTGCGCCGACCTCGTGCGCCAGCGACCCGAGGTCGTACCGCTCGAGGCGCGTCAGCTCGAACGGCGTGCCGGTCGCAGCGGGCCGGAACGCAAGCTCCGTCGAGGGCGTGACCAGCTCGAGGGCGACACGATCCTCGGCGAGCGCGCTGAGCGCCAGCATCAGCTCGGCGGCAGCGAAGCCGCCGCCGGCGACGACGATCCTGAGGGGGCGGCTCCGCGGCATGAACCCGACGGTAGGCGCCCAAGCCCGTGCTTCCATCCGCGACTCTTGCGGTCGCGACTACGGGAAACCCGCACACGCACTCCGGCCAGAGCCCCTCCGGCGGCCGCCGGTCGAGGTGCGTTACGCCTGACCTTGCGGCGAACCGCGCGCAAGAGCCGAGGGCCAGAACACGCGCGGGCCGATGTCCCACACGAGCGCGGGAACGATCACCGAGCGCACGAGCAGCGTGTCGAGCAGGACGCCGAAGGCGATGATGAAGCCGAGCTCGATCAGCGCGACGAACGGGATGAGGGCGAGGATGCTGAAGGTGCCGGCGAGCACGATGCCGGCGCTGGTGATCGCGGGGACTACGACGAGGTTGTCGCGCTCGGCGGCCTCGCGCGTGTCACGATCCTCGGCGACCTGACCGCCGACGAGCGTGCCCGGTCCGCCGGCACGGCGGGCGTTGCGGCGGATCGCTGGTACGGCCGCGAGTGCGTCGGCGCCGAAGGGATCGGTGCGCAGGCGCACGCCGAGCAGCGCCCCGGGGTCTCCGCGCTCGGGGTCGCCCATGCTCGCGACGACCGGCAGCCGCCTCAGCTCCGCCGCCACCGCGTCCGCTCGCCGCGAGTCGGGGACGACGACCTGGACGCTGTCAGGGCCGGCAGCCGGGAAGCCGCCGCGGTCGAGCAGCTCCTGTCCCTCGATCGCCTCGGGCGTGCCGGCGAACTGCTCGTCCTGAGCAAGGCCGAGATCGAGCTGCGTGAGCCCGAGCGCGAGCACCAGCAGGACGGCCGCGCCGCCCAGCCAGACCGGTCGCGGACGGGCAAGGACCCGCTCGCCCAGCCGCCCCCAGCGGCTTGCTCGGACGTCCGGTACGTCAGCGCCGAAGCGGGGGATCCGTGGCCAGAATGCACGCCGCCCGGCGATCAGCAGCGTCGCCGGCAGGACCGTCAGGCTGAACAGCATGGCCAGCACCACACCCGAGGCCGACAACGGACCGAGCGCCTGCGTGCCGCCCACGCGCGCGAGCAGGAGCGTGAGCAGGGCGAGCGCCACGGTGAGCGCGCTGGCGACGATCGCGGGCGCAGCGGAGCCGAGCGCCGAGCGCATCGCCAGGTGGCGGTCCTCTTGGCGGATCAACTCCTCTCGGTAGCGGGCGACGAGGAGCAGCGCGTAGTCGGTGGCCGCGCCGAAGGTCAGCACGGAGGCGATGCCGGTGGCCTGGCGTCGCCGGCCAGCCGCTCGATGTATTCATCGCCGGCGACGATGAGGACGCCAAGGCCACGGTCGCAAAGCTCGCTGGCGATGGCGGCCTGAACCCGCTCGACGCTGGGCCCTTGAAGCAGGCGCGGCAACTGGAGGCCATGGGCCTCCTCCACATGACGCTCCAGAGCTCGCTCGGCACCGGCTTCTCCACCGCCCTCAAGATCCTCGCCTGATCCGGCGCCTGGTCATCCTCGATCCACTGGAGCGAGGATCCGCGCCGCCAGGTGCGGCGGGCAGCCGCGATCGATGAGGTTGAGCAGATCGTGGAGATCGATGTCTCCGTCGCCGGCGAGCTCCCATGCCAGGGCCGCGTCGCACCCTGCGTGCAGCAGGACCTCGCTGCGCCAGCGGACGACGTCGTCGGCGACATGCCGGTGCGGTCGCGGATGGCTGTTCCGGTTGCGGGCCACGTCAGCTCGCCGGGGGCAGCTCCGCGAGGGCGTCGGACGCATCGCGGCGTCGCCGGCGCCTCGAGGGCAAGGGCACGACCGTGCGGGCGCGACCGTCGAGGAAGGCGCCGGCGTCGGCTTCGGCGCGCGACATCAACGTCTCCGCGTGGCCGAAGTCCATCGGTTGGACGTCGAGCGGGCACGGCGGCGGCAGCACGACCACGTCGATGCCTCCCTCGACCGAGGCGATCTCGGCCGTGAAGCGCTGCGAGACCATCAGGCCCGTCGCGTGCATCAGCATCGCAAGAGCGCCGCGGGGTGGAGCGGTCAGCGCGCAAGGACCGCCGGTGGGAATGACGTAGACGTGCCGAGCGCCAAGGCCGATGGCGTGGCTGATCGGCGTGTTGTCGACCACACCGCCGTCGATCAGCAGCCGCCCCTCCCATTCGATGGCCGGAAGCACGCCGGGGATGGCGGCGCTTGCGAGCACCGCGTCGACGAGCGGGCCGCGCGAGAGGTGCACCTCGCTGCCGGTGAGCACATCGCAGGCGACGACGTGCAGAGGGATCGGAAGGTCCTCGAGGCGCTCGTGCAGGATGTTGCGCGCGACGAGACGGCGCAGCGCGCCGCCCGGGGCGAGGTTCCGCTTGGCGCCGAGGAACCCGAGCAGGCCCGTCAGCGGCTCGAGCGGGAAGACCTGGCCCCGGCGCACGCTCCGCCATAAGGCGGCGAGCTCGTCGACGGTCGCTGAGGTCGGGCCGTGGGAGGCGATGAAGGCGCCGTTGATCGCGCCGACCGACGTCGCGACGATCGCGTCCGGCACGATGCCCCGGTCGACCAGCGCCCGGAGCATCCCGACCTGGATGGCGCCGAGGCTGGCGCCACCGGAGAGCACGAACGTCACCGGGCCGGGAGTCGATGCGCTGGTCATGCCCACTTGGTGCCGGTGCACCGGAACGTCTTACCTCCTCGTCATGGGTAAGAACGGCGCCGCTGCGGTCGCCCACCAGTCGAACGCAACGACCGGAGGGCACGATGAGCCTCGTTGGACATGCCGATGCCACGCAGAGCGCCGCGACGCTCGTCGTCGCAGACTGGGCCGTCGACCCCGAGACGGTCGTGGCGACCTGCGCCGCGCGCGACCGCAGCACTGCGCTGCACCTGATCGTTCCCGCCTGGCTACACGGCCTCGACTGGGCGGGCGACCCCTTTGCCAGCGTCCCATGTGCCCGCCGTCAGCTCGAGCGCATCATCGATCTCTGCAGGACGGCCGGCCTCCCCGTCGCCTCCGCAGAGGTGGGTGACCCGGACCCCCTCAGCGCGATGGGCGACGCCATCGAGACCCTGCGAGTCGACGAGATCGTGCTCATCGCACGCGGTCGCCACGTCGCCGGGGGTCTCCCGTTCAGCCTGGCCCGCCGTGCCGAGCGACTCAGCGGCCTGCCGGTGACCCGGGTCGCAGCCCGGCCGGCGCCGTGGCCGCATCTTCGCCGCCTCCTCGCCGGCTCCCATTGCGCACCGGTGACGAATGGCCTCGGCTGAAGCGGACCCGGTAAGAACTCGACAGCGACCGGCGCTAAGACTCAGATGCTCCACGCACACAGCTTCCAGTTGTCGCCGCGGTCGCGGATTCGGCAGCCCGGGCCTGTCTATGCTGGCCCGGTGAGCGAGGCGAGGGAGCAGGTCGTGCCGTCCCCTGCCGAGGAGTCGCAGGCCTGGATCACCGCGCTGCGCGGGCCGGCCGGGCCGAGAGAGCAGGCGCTCGGGGAGCTTCACGCGCTGCTGCTTCGCGCGGCGCGCTTCGAGCTCAGCCGCCGGCGGAGCCAGCTCGCTCACCTCGCGGCGACGGACGTCGAGGACCTGGCCACCCAAGCGGCCGACGACGCGCTGATGGCGATCCTCGGCAAGCTCGACAGCTTCCGAGGCACCAGCCGCTTCACCACCTGGGCCTACAAGTTCGCCCTGCTGGAGGCGGGCGTGAAGGCACGCCGGCGAGCGTGGCAGGGGCGCGAGATCAGCATCGACACCGAGACGTGGCCGCAGTTCCCCCACGCCGGCCGTTCCGCCCAGCAGTGCCTGGAGGACGCAGAGTTACTGCGCGCGCTGCGCGACGCCGTCCGGACCTCGCTGACCCCCCACCAACGCGAGGTGTTCAGCGCGCTCGCACTCAACGGCGTTCCGATCGACGTGCTCGCGGAACGGTTGAACACCACGCGCGGCGCCCTCTACAAGACGCTCCATGACGCCCGCCGCAAGCTCCGGGTAGCCCTAAGGACGGCCGGCTATGCCCTCGATGACGACGTCGCGGCGGGAGGTGAACGATGACCAACGAAGACGAACGGGAAGTCATCCTGACGAGGCTTCTCGGCCCCTCGGGCCCAGAGGTCAGCTGCGAGCAGTGCTTCGAGCTACTCGACGATTACGTCGACCTCGAGCTCGCCGGCGAGGACGCCGACCGTCAGCTGCCCGGGCTCCACGAGCATCTGCGGGGATGCCCCGCATGCCGCGAGGACCACGAGAGCCTGCGTGAATTCGTGCGCCGTCAGGGTTGACGTAAGTTCTGCCGGCGGGCGATCGCTAAGGGGGTGACAGCAGATTCCTTGGAAGGAGCCCCGCCATGAGCGTCGCCGCAGCCCTGCGTCCCACCCCGATCCCGGCCACGAACGCCCTGCGCAGCGATCCTGTCGCGCAGGCGTTCATGCTGCTGCGGATCGCGTTCACAGTCGCGCCGATCCTGTTCGGGATCGATAAGTTCGCCGGCGTCCTCACCGACGACTGGACGCGCTACCTCGCCCCGGCTTTCAACGACATCATCCCCGGCGACGCCGCAGACGCCATGCACATCGTGGGCATCGTCGAGATCGCTGCCGGCCTCGTCGTCGCCGTCAGCCCCCGCTTCGGCGGGCTGCTCGTCGCAGCGTGGCTGGGCGGGATCATCGTCAACCTCCTCATCGTCGGCGGCTACGGCGACATCGCCCTGCGCGACTTCGGCCTGCTGCTCGGCGCCCTCACCCTCGCCCGCCTCGCGAGCGCCTTCACCGGCGATCGCCCCTCCCCCGCGCACGGCCACTAGTCCTCAGTCGCGTTCCGTCGCGGCCGCGAGGTGGTCGAGCCACGCGCCCTCGGCGGCGAGGGCGCGTGGCGTCGGGGTGCCGCCGGACGGCGGCGCGTCGGGCCGAAAGACCCCCTCCTCGGACTTGCCGGCAGGGCCTCGAACTCCTCGCGCTCGATCGTCTCGCGCTCGAGCAGCAGCTCGGAGATCTGGGTGAGCCGCCTCGCGGTGCTCGGCCAGGATGTCCTTGGCCTGCTGGTGCGCGCTCTCGACAGCGACATTGCGGGTGTCAAGCCTGACTTCGAAGCCGGCTGCAGAGGATCGGGCGAGGCGTGCAGATGGGACGAGCGCTGTCCCGCTGGTGCCGTTGTGGTCGGCCGAACTGGGTGCACCGCGGCCGCGGTCTGGAGGGTCGCCCTCATTGTGCGGCACGGCGTGACGAGCGAGACTGACACCATGCCCGAACAGACGCCGGATCTCGTCCCCGCCACCTCAGTGGCCGCCGGGGAGCTCGTGCCGGACCCACGCCCGACGCGTCCGAGCGTCGACGACTTGGGCGAAGCGTCGTTTCCCGCCAGCGACGCGCCCGCCGTGTGGACGTGGGACCCTCCCGCACGCTCAAGGTGACCCGCGCGGCGCCGCCGCGATGACCGGCCTGACCCCCTTGTGCATGCTCGTTATTCGTGGGTGTCCTGGCGAGAGCCCCAGACGTAGGAACCGGCGAGGGCGATCGGTCTCACCTCCGTCGATGCCGATGGGAGCACCGCTTCCTCCGTGACCCGGTCCGCGCGGCTTCCGGTACGACTCTTACCACCGCGGCTTGATCGCCGGCCCGAGTGCGCCGCTCGGCGCACTTCGCCGCCCGTCGAGGTAAGACGTCGACAGCTCGTGACGCAGAGAGGGCGTGAACTCCCACGGGATCGCCACGCCGCTCACAGCTTCGATCCGGTACGTCATCGCAGTGTGCGCCGCGAGCGCCGGAGCGCACGCTGCGCTGGTGCCACAGCACCTTGAGCACGATCCACGGCTTGGAGGGGCGTTCATCGCGGCCACTGTCGTGCTCGTCGCTGTCGCGTCCGCCCTGATCTGCAGCCCGACCAGCGCGCTCACGGCGCGGGTCACGACGCTCACGCTCGCTGCACTCATCGGCGCGTATGCCGTGAACGTCTCCGTCGGCATCCCCTGGCTCACGAACGCCGCGGAAGACGCAGACGTCATCGGGCTGGCGACGAAGGCGGTGGAAGCAGTGGGTCTCGTCTTCTCGATCCAGCTCAACACCACAAGGGGCGGGCGGCGCTCGCTCATCCAGGAGGAGGCTCGAACATGAGCAGCAACACGGCCGGCAGACGGACCGCGATGACGCTCGCCGGCCTGATCGCGATCGCAAGCGCAACTCTCGTGCTGGCGATCTCCGGGACTCACGAGGGACACGCGGAGGACGGCCATAGTCATGCCGTGGCGGTCTCGTCGAAGACGACGGACAAGCAGGCGAAGTTCCAGGACGCGATGCGGAAGCTGTGGGAGGACCACGTCACGTGGACGCGCCTGGCGATCGTCAGCTTCGCCCATGACCTGCCCGACCTCCCGGCGACGCAGGCGCGCCTGTTGAAGAACCAGGAGGACATCGGCAACGCGATCAAGCCCCACTACGGCAAAGCCGCCGGCAACCGGCTCACCGCCCTGCTCAAGGAGCACATCGTCGGGGCGGTGGCGCTGCTGACCGCCGCGACGGCCGGCGATCGGGCGCTGATCAAGCAGCGCAGCGACGAGTGGTACGCCAACGGCAACGAGATCGCGGACTTCCTGCACGAGGCCAACCCGCGCAACTGGTCACAGAAGGCGATGCGCGCAGCGATGAAGACCCACCTCGACGACACGCTCGACGAGGCGGTCAACCGGCTCGGCGGCAAGTACGAAGCCGACGTCCGCGACTACGACCGCATCCACGAGCACATCCTCATGATGGCCGACACCCTCAGCAAGGGCATCATCAAGCAGTTCCCGCGCAAGTTCCGCTGACGCGCAGATCACCTGCCACGTCGAGGGCTCGGCGACCCGCGTCGCCGGGCCCTACGACTCTCGCCCGGCCATGTTCATCGCGCACTCCTGCGTGACGTCATCCAGGCGGCGCGGCGCGAGCCGCTGATGCGCCTGGGCATCCTGCGCACGCCGAACCTGGCCGCGGCGAACCTCGCGCAGGTGCTGCTCGGCGCGGCGTGGATCCCGATGTGGTTCTTCCTGAACCTCTACCTGCAGCAGGTGCTCGGCTACGGCGCCTTCGAGGGCGGAGCGGCGCTGCTGCCGATGACCGCCGCGATCATGCTGCTGATGGTCGTCGTCGCGCCGCGGGTCGTGAACCGGCTCGGGTTCAAGACGCCGATCGTGCTCGGCATGCTGCTGCTCGCGACCGGCATGGCGATCCTCTCGCTCGTGCGACCCGACGGCTCCTTCGTCGTCGACGTGCTCCCGGCGTCGTTGATCGCCGCCGCCGGGATGGCGCTCGCGTTCATCCCGTCGCTGGGCACCGCGATCTCCTCGGCACGCCCCGAGGAGGGCGGCCTGGCCTCGGGCATCGTCAACACCAGCTACCAGGTCGGCTCCGCGCTCGGCCTGGCCGCCATGACCGCGCTCGCCAGCGCCCAGGGCGCCGATCAGATCGGCGACGTCGCGTCGCTGACCGACGGATACTCGGCCGCGTTCCTCGGCGCCGCCGGTATCGCCGTCGCCGGCGCCGCGTTCGCCGCCGCGCTCCTGCGCACGTCAAAGGCAGACGCCACGGCGAGCGCGCAGGCCGCCGAGGCGCGCGACCCAGTCGCCGCCTGACCCAATCCCGGCCTCGATCCGGTGGTGACCTCCGAGTCACCACCGGATCGCAACGTCACTCGACGCTTGTGGTCATCGCCGCGAGCCGACGCAGCGCCGCGTCGGTCGGCGACCCCGGATCAGCGGTGGCCAGCAGTAGCGTCAGGCCCGGGTCTGCCCGCAGCGCTGCGGCCTCGAAGACGAGATCGAGGTCGCCCACGAGCGTGTGGTGAAACCGGTGCAAACCTGCCGCCGGGAGGCGCACATCGTGCTGTGACCAGATGGCCCGGAACTCGGCGCTGCTTCCCGACAGCTCCTCGATCAGCTCTGCGGTTGCGGGGTCGTGCGGGTCTCTGCCGGCTTCGGAGCGCAGGATGCGTGCTGTGTCGTGCGCCACGGCGGGCCAGTCGTCGAAGAAGCTCCGGGCGCGGTCGTCGAGGAACACGTACCGCATTTGGTTCGGCGGGCCGATCTGTCCGTCGAAGATCTCCGCATACACCGCGCGGCCCAGCGCATTGGCCGCGAGGTAGTCCCAGCGCCGGTTGCGCACCAGCGCCATGCCACCGGTGAACGCGTCCAGGGTGCGCTGCACGCTCGGGCGGATCCAGCCGCGCGAGGACGCCAGGCGTGATGTCGCCTCCGGCCGGGCGAGGTCGAAGAGGTGCAGACGTTCGGCATCGTCAAGGCCCAGTGCGCGTGCGACGGCGTTCAGCACGCTGTCGGACGCTCCGTCGACGTCGCCGCGCTCGAGCTGGGTGTAGTAGTCCCCGCTCACCCCGGCGAGATCGGCCACCTCCTCGCGGCGCAGGCCCGGGACCCGTCGTACGTCCCCGTCGAGCACGTACAACCCGGCCTGCTCGGGCTTCAGCCGCGCCCGGCGCGACATCAGGAACTCACGGATCTCGTGCCGGCGATCCACGCGTCCGAGCCTAGCTCGGGCGCATCGCCCAGCCGGCGCATGGGGGGGCTCACAGCACCCCCTTCACCGTCATTGGCGGGTCTACCGTCGACGGCCATGACGAAGACCTGGCTGTCACCGGCGCCGGTCGCGGCATGGGCGCCGAGTGTCGACCGACGCAAACGAACCACTTCGAGTCCAGGAGCTAGAACCATGCGAGCCACGCTCATGTACGCCGCCGGCGACGTGCGCATCGAGGACGTGCCGGACCCCTCCATCGTTGAGCCGACCGACGCGATCATCCGCGTCACCAGCGCCTGCGTGTGCGGCAGCGACCTGTGGCCGTACGCCGACCTGGAGCCGACCGAGACCGGACGGCCGATGGGCCACGAGGCGATCGGCCTCGTCGAGGACGTCGGCCCTGACGTCCACACCGTCAAGCCCGGCGACCTGGTCGTGATGCCGTTCGCGTTCTCCGACGGCACCTGCGCCTTCTGCCATGAGGGCCTGCACACCGCCTGCGTCCACGGTGGGTTCTTCGATGGCCTCGCGACGGGCGCGGCGCAGGCCGAGGCCGTGCGGGTCCCGCTCGCCGACGGGACGCTGTACGCGCTGCCGGTGGGCGAGGACGACGCGCTGATGCCGTCGCTGCTGACGCTCTCCGACGTGCTCGGCACCGGCCACCACGCCGCCGTCGTGGCCGGCGTCAAGGCCGGCGACTCCGTGGCCGTCGTCGGCGACGGCGCCGTCGGGCTCTGCGGTGTGATCGCCGCCAAGCGGCTCGGGGCCGAGCAGATCATCATCATGGGCCGCCACGTCGACCGGACGGATCTGGCGCGCGAGCTGGGCGCCACCGACGTCGTCGCCGAGCGCGGCGACGAGGCCGTGCAGCGCATCATGGAGCTCACCGGCGGCTCCGGCGTCCACGGGGTGCTGGAATGCGTCGGCACCGACCACGCCACGGAGACCTCGGTCGCAATCGCCCGCCCCGGCGGCGCGGTCGGGCGCGTCGGCGTCCCCCACTACGAGGCCATCCCGCTCGCGCAGCCGATGTTCTTCAAGAACGTCAAGGTCGGCGGCGGGCCCGCCCCGGTCCGCGCGTACATCGACGAACTGCTGCCCGACATCCTCGAGGGCAACATCGAGCCCGGGCGCGTCTTCGACCGCACCGTCGGGCTCGACGGGGTGCCGGACGGCTACCGCGCGATGGCCGATCGCGAGTCGATCAAGGTCCTGGTGAAGCCGTGATGCAGATCACCCACTCGAGCATCGACACCCAGAGGGGCCCCGCCGACTGGTTCACCGGCGACGTCTACAGCGACGCCGTGGCCGCGCCAGAGGCGACCTCGACATTCGCAGCCGCGAGCGTGCACTTCACGCCCGGCGCGCGCACCGCCTGGCACCCCCACCCACACGGCCAGACCATCTTCGTCAGCGAGGGCGTCGGCCTCTGCCAGCGCGAGGGCGGCCCGATCGAGGAGATCCGCCCCGGCGACCGTGTCTTCTTCGAGCCCGGCGAGAACCACTGGCACGGCGCCGCACCCAACCGCTTCATGGTCCACATCGCCACGCAGCAGAACGACGAGACCGGAAGCACCGTCAGTTGGGGCGAGCACGTCACCGACGAGCAGTACGGCGGGGGTCGGTCCGCATGAACCCGACCTACGACTTCCACGACCAGGTCGCGCTCGTCACCGGCGCCGGCGCCGGCATGGGCCTCGACACCGCCCGCGCCTTCGCCGAAGCCGGCGCCGCGGTCGTGCTCGCCGACGTCAACGAGGACGCGCTGCACGCCGCGACCGACGAGCTGACCGCCGCCGGCCACCAGGCGCTCGCCGTCGCCTGCGACGTCGCCGACGAAGACCAGGTCGCCGCCCTCGTCGAGCGCACCGCGGCCGAGTTCGGCCGGCTCGACATGGCCTTCAACAACGCCGGCATCATGCTCCCGCAGACCGACGCCGCCGACGAGCCGGCCGACGCCTTCGACCGCGTCAGCGCGATCAACCTGCGCGGCGTCTGGGCCTGCATGAAGCACGAGCTGCGCCAGATGCGCACCCAGGGCAGCGGCGCGATCGTCAACTGCTCCTCGCTCGGCGGCCTCGTCGGCAACCCCGGCCGCGCCGCCTACCACGCCACCAAGCACGGCGTCCTCGGCCTCACCAAGAGCGCCGCGCTCGAGTACGCCCCGCGTGGGATCCGCATCAACGCCGTCTGCCCCGGCACGATCGAGACCCCGATGCTCGCCGACATGATCGCCAAGGGCGAGCTCACCGCCTCCGACGCCGAGACCGGCCAGCCGATCGGCCGCCTCGGACGCGGCGACGAAATCGCCGCCGCCGTCCTGTGGCTCTGCAGCCCCGGCGCCAGCTTCGTCCACGGCGTCGCCCTCCCCGTCGACGGCGGCTACACGGCCCGCTGACCCGATCAGGAATCCAGTGACCCGCTTTCGCATTTTCAGCCCTCAGCGGTCGCGCCGTGGTCACCGCCGCCACGCGATCGTCCTTGCGCTGCTCGCCACCATCTCGCTCTCGGCCTGTGGCGGAGACGAAGACAGCGAGCCGACCGCCGGCGCTCCCGACGCGAACACGCCGTCCCCGTCACCCAGCGCCAGCCCCGCCTCGGGCGACCGCGGACGGCACACCGATACGGATCGCCTTCGGCGACACGCAGCTCACTGGCACGCTCTCCGAGAACGCGACGGCTCGCGATCTCGCCGCCCAGCTCCCGCTCACGCTCTCCTTCCGCGACCACAACAGCGTCGAGAAGACCGCGCGCCTTCCCCGTGAGCTGTCGCTCGACGGCGCGCCCGACGGTCACGATCCCACCGCCGGAGACATCGGCTACTGGGCGCCCGGCGGCGACCTGGTCCTCTACTACGACGACGGCGCCCCCTACTTCGACGGCATCGTGCGCATCGGCGAGTTCGACGGCGACACGGAGGCGCTCAGGCGCCAGAGCGACGGCTTCGACATCTCCATCGAGCGCGCCGGCTGATGCAACTCTCTCGGCGGTCCCACATGGGGGACCAGCCGTCGGACCGGTTCGGGAAAGCCGCAGAGGGTCCGGTCGTGCGGCGCCCGGCCGAGGGCACTCGAGTGCATCCGTCGCGAACGCGACGAGGGCGGCGCCCAACTGGGCACCGCCCCCCGTCTGCGCCGCTGAACTTCGTGGGCTACTGGACCTTGAACGGCAGCTTCTGCCCGGCGGCGTAGTGGCCGGCGAGGAAGCAGACCAGCTCGTAAGCCCCCGGCTCGAGGTCCGCGCTGACGGTCTCGCTGGCCCCTGCGGCCAGGTTGCCGCCCTTGGCGAGGAAGGTGCTGTCGTCGAGCATGCCGCCGGTCGCCTTCGCCGGCGCCTTGACGATGGCCAGGCCGTGCATCATCGCGCCCTCGTTCTTGACCGCGAAGCTGACCTTGCCGGCCTTGGCGGTGGTCGCCGCCGACTTGATCCACATGTCGCCCATCGTCACGCCGATCGCGCCGGCGGGAGCGGCCGCGCCGTTCTTCGCGCCATGCTCGCTGCCATGCTCGGCCGGAGCCGAGCCGTGACCCGCGGCCTTGGGCGCGTTGGGTGTCGCGAGGATGCCGAGCGAGCCCTTGACCATGTCGCCGAAGGCATGGTTGACGAACGGGAACGTCCCCTCTTCGGCGAGCGTGAACTCGACCCAGCCGCCCTGTGACGGGGCGAGGTTGATCGTCTGGGCGTCATGGCCGGCGGTGCCCTCGACGACGGTGCGGTCGAACACGGTGCCGATGACGTGGAAGGCGCTCCACACGCTCGGGCCGGCATTGAGGACGTACATGCGCACCTTCTCGCCCTTGCGGACGCTGATCGGCTCCTGCTGGTACTGGTTGGCGTAGCCGTTGAAGGCGATCACGTCGGGCTTCTTGGCCGCCATCTTGGCCATGTCGGCGTCCCCGCCCGGCTTGCCGAGGTAGTACTCCTGCTGGGTGATCCACAGCTCCTTGTCGACCGGGGCGAGGTTCTTCGGCTTGACGACGAACATGCCGACCATCCCGGCGCCCGTATGCATCAGCACCGGCTGAGTGGCGCAGTGGTACATGAACACGCCCGGGTGTTCGGCGACGAAGCGGTAGTGGAGCGACTTGCCGGGCGCGAGGTCCTTGTAGCGGGTACCGGGGTTGACCTCGGCGGAGTGGAAGTCGAGCGAGTGCGGCACGTCGACCTTCATCGAGGCGTCCGAGCCGTTGGTCAGGGTGAAGTCGACCGTGTCGCCCTCGGTGACCACCATCGGGCCCGAGACGCCCGTGCCCTGGTAGCGCTTGCCGTTGACCGCGAAGCTCCACACCTCCGTCGGCGCGAGGTCCTTGGAGACCTGGGTGACGTGCTGGTAGACGTCGACCTTGAACGTCTTGACCTTGCCCGCCGGCACCGGCGGCAGCGTCGGGTCGACGCGCTCGAACGGCTCGAACGCGACGCCCTTTGCGTCGGCGAGCGTCGGCACCGCCTTCTCGGCGGCCGCGGGCTGGTCGGCGGGCTGCGCGGTCGGCGCCGGTGCGCGCGTCGTACCGGAGGAGTCGTCGCCGGTGACGAGCGCGAACGCCGAGACCATGATGGCGAGAATCGCCACGAGAGCCGTAAGGCCGACGCCCACCATCATCCATTCGCGCCAGCGCTTGCCGTCGGCTTCGGTCGCAACAACAGGGTTGTCCACGGGATCGTCGGCGTCGAGTCCCTCCGCGGCGTGGTAGTCGATCGGGGCTGTGGGTTCCGGCTCGGAGCCGGGGATGAGCGTGGACATTCCGTCGTTCCTTCGGACGTGGGATTCCTGCGTCCATCCTCGGCGCCCCGCCCTCCCTGGTGGTCCGCAGTGACGTGCAGATGCGGTGCGGGAAACCACCGAAGCACGCGTCGCAGTAATCACTGATCGCCCCGGCAGCGCCGAGGACCGGACTGACGCGCAATACACAACTACACAGTGGTATAGTTGTGTACATGCCCAAGTCGGCTCCTATCCCTCACCCGCTTCCAGAAGCGCTCGTCGCGCTCATCGCGCAGCGCTTCCGCGTCATCGGGGAACCCATGCGCATCCGCCTCCTCGACGCCCTGCGCGACGGGCCCCTGACCGTCAACGAGCTGACAGACGCGCTCGGCGCCAGCCAGCAGAACGTCTCGAAGCACATCGGAGTGCTGGCGCAGGCGGGCATCGTCGCTCGAGAGAAGGACGGCAACCGGGTCCGTTGCTCCATCGCCGACGAGTCGATCTTCGAGCTCTGTGAGCTCGTCTGCGGCGGGCTGCGCCGACAGGTCGCCGAGATCGATCAGCTGCTCGCCGGGGCGCGCGGCGTGAGCTGCTGGCCGGCTCGACTCCCTGACGGCACCCATCGGCCGCCTCGGTCGCCTCGGACCGCCACTCACTTCACGAGCTGGCGCTCGCCCACTCGTGATGGGCGGTCATCGCCATCGGCCTCGGCGTCTTCGCCCCCAAGGTCGAGCACGCCCTCTCCGGCGCCGGCTGGGAGGCCACCGGCTCTGAGTCGCTCACCGTCCGCGAGACCGTCGACCGCGAGTTCGGCGGCCTCTCCTCGTCTGCGCTGATGGTCGTCGTGCACTCCGACGAGAAGACCGCCACCGACCCGGCCTTCAAGGCCGTCGTCGCCGACGCCCAGCGAGCGCTCGAGGCCGACCCGCGAGTGACCGAGGTCGTCCCGCCGCGGCCGGGACAGTCCATCTCGCGCGACGGCCGCACCGCCATCATCCAGGCGGGCGCCGCCGCGAGCTCGAACGAGATGGTGCGCGCCGCCGACGACCTCAAGGACGGAGCTCGCCGCGCTCCCGGCCGACGGCGTGCGGCTCTCGCTGACCGGCGCGTCGGGCATGTGGTCGGACTTCAACGAGGCCAACAAGACCGCGATGATGAAGTCCGAGCTGATCTCCTGGCCGGTCACGCTCGGCATCCTGCTGCTCGCGTTCGGCTCCCTCGTGGCGGCCGGGCTGCCGCTGATGCTCACGATCCTCGGCCTGGTCGCCTCAGCCGGCTCGCTGTACCTCGGCACGCAGGTCCTGGACATCTCGATCTGGGCGATGAACTTCGCGCTGATGTTCGCGCTCGCGCTTGGCATCGACTACGCGCTGTTCATCGTCTACCGCTTCCGCGGCGCATTCTTCGGCTCCAGGCAACCCGTCGAGGACGCCGTCGCCGAGACGATGGACACCGCCGGGAAGGCCGTCCTGTTCTCCGGCCTGACCGTGCTCATCTCCCTGAGCGCGGTGATGTTCGTTCCCTCGCCGGCGTTCCGGTCGATGGCGCTCGGCATCATGCTCTCGGTCGTCTTCATCCTCGCGGCGACGCTCACGCTGCTGCCGGCCGTGCTCGCCAAGCTCGGCCCGCGCGTGGACAAGCTGTCGCTGCCGTGGGTGCACTCCGGTGAGCACCGCTCGCCGCGATTCGCCGCCTGGGCTGAGCGCCTGTGGCGCCGACCGCTCGCCTACGGCGCCGTCGCCGTGGCCGCTCCTCGTCGCGCTGACCATTCCCGTGTTCGGCCTGCAGACCGGCATGCCGTCGATCAAGGTCGTGCCCGAGGGCGACGGCTCTCGCACCGCCTACGCCCAGGTGCAGGACGCGTTCGGCAAGGGCGCCCCCGGCGCGCTGCAGGTCGTCGCTCCGAAGGCCGACGCCGCGCAGGTCGCCGCGACCGCCAAGGCCGACGCGGGCGTCGCCCAGGTCATGCCCGCCATGCCCGGCCGCGCCGGCAACGTGATGGTGCAGGTCGTTCCCAAGCACGACCCGTCCGACCAGGCCGTCGGCGCGACCATCGACCGCCTGCGAAACGACCTTCCACAGGGCGCGCTCGTCGGCGGCTCGGTCGCCGAGAACCACGACCTTGAGGCGGCGCTGACCGCCAAGACCCCGCTGGTCATCGGCGTCGTGCTCGCGCTCGGGTTCCTGCTGCTGCTCGTCGCGCTGCAGGCGCCCATCCTCGCCGCCGTCGGCGTGGTCACCAACCTGCTCGCCGTCGGCGCCGCGTTCGGCGTCGCCCGGCTCATCTTCCAGGAGGGCCACCTCGCCGGCCTGCTCGGCCTGGACCCGCAGGGCTTCCTCAACGCCTGGGCGCCCGTGTTCTTCTTCGCGATGGTCTTCGCCATCTCGATGGACTACACGGTCTTCCTGCTCTCCTCCGCCAAGGAGCACTGGGACCGCAGCCAGGACCCGCGCGAGGCGATGGTCGGCGGCGTCGCCCACTCCGGCCGCGTCGTCTTCGCCGCCGCGGCCGTGATGGTCGCCGTGTTCTTCACCTTCGCCCTGAGCGGCCCGCTGCCGCCGAAGGAGATGGGCGTGATCCTCGGCATCGCCGTCCTGCTCGACGCCGCGCTCGTCCGCCTGCTGCTCGTACCCGTCGCGCTGCGACTGCTCGGCCAGCTGGGCCTGGTGGCTGCCCAAGCCGCTGGACCGCCTGCTGCCTGATGTCCGCTTCGGACACGCCTGAGGAGGCACCGATGATCTTCCGCCAGCTCACCCACGACGACCTCGGCTGCGCCAGCTACCTGATCGGCGACGAGAACGCCGGCGTCGCAGCGGTCGTCGACCCGAAACTCGACATCGACGACTATCTGCACCTCGCGCGCTACCTGGGCGTGCGGATCGAGCACATCCTCGAGACGCACAACCACGCCGACCACGTCTCGGGGCACGGACGGCTGGTGGCGGCGACCGGCGCGACCATCCACATCCATAAGGACGCCGAGCCGGATTACGTCCACCAGCCGTTCGGCGACGGCTGGGAGCTCGAACTCGGGTCGGTCGTCGTGCGAGCGCTGCACACGCCGGGCCACCGCCCTGAGCACACCGCATTCGCGCTCGTCGACACGGCCCGCTCGGAGGAGCCGTGGGCGGTGCTGACCGGCGACACCCTGTTCGTCGGCGACATCGCCCGGCCTGACCTCGCGGTCGACAAGGAGGACGGTGCGCGCGGCATCTTCCACTCGCTCAACGACACGCTCATGGCGCTGCCCGACACCGTCGAGGTCTGGCCCGGTCATCTCGGCGGCTCGCTCTGCGGCGGGCCCGGCATGGACCTCAAGGTCTCCTCGACCATCGGCTTCGAGCGCACCAACCAGGACCTGCTGCAGGTGACCGACGAGGACGAGTTCGTCGAGAGCACGACCGCGAGCCTCGGGCCTCAGCCGCCGAACTTCGAGAACATCGTCGCGCTCAACCGTGGCCCGCTCGTCAAGGAGACCGTCGACGCGCACCCGCTGAGTCCGCGCCAGGTCGAGCAAGCCCAGTCGGACGGCGCCGTCGTCGTCGACGTCCGCACCGAGCTGCAATTCGACGAGGCCCACATCCCCGGCGCCGTCTCGATCACTGCGCGGCGCGCCGGTTTCGGCTCCAAGCTCGCCTGGCTGGCGAAGCCGGAGCAGCCCATCGTGCTCGTCGGCCGTGACGACGATGATGCCCGCGAGGCCGCCGTGCTCGCCGGCGCGGTCGGTCTGCGCAACATCGCCGGCTACCTCGCCGGCGGGATGACCTCGTGGCGTGAGGACAAGCTGGAAGTCGAGCGCGTCCAGCGCATGACGGTCGCCGAGGTCCACGAGCTGTGGACCGACGAGGCGAAGCGCCCGCAGGTCCTCGACGTCCGCGAGGACAGTGAGTGGAACGCCGGCCACATCCCAGGCTCGGTGCACGAGCCCTACCACGACATCGACGAGATCCCCGAGGGCATCGACCGCGCCCGTCCCGTCGCCGTCATGTGCGGCTCGGGGCAGCGCGCGGCCGTCGCGGCGAGCCTGCTGCAACGGTACGGCGCAGAGGATGTGATCCACGTCGTCGAAGGCGGCGTCCCGCTCTGGAAGCGCGAGGGCTGGCCGACGGAGGAGCCCGAGGCGGCGAAGGCCTGACCGCGGTGCTGCTGGCCATTCCGTTCGGGCTCGCCATCGGGCTAGCCCTCGGCACATTGGGCGGCGGCGGGTCCGTGCTCGCCGTCCCCGTGCTCGTCTACGTCCTCGACCAGACCGTACCCGAGGCCACGACCGCATCACTGCTGGTCGTCGCCGCCGGCGCGGTGGCCGGCGGCCTTGGCCACGCACGGTCTGGCCGCGTCTGCTGGCGTCACGCGGGCTCGTTCACCGCAGCCGCGATCCCCGGCATCGCCGCCGGCACGCTCGCCGCCGAAACCGTCAGCGGCACGCTGCTGCTTGCCGGCTTCGCCCTGGTTATGCTCGCCGCCGCCCACGCCACCTGGCGCAAGGCCACCGACAGCGGCCCGGAGCCCGACGGGGCCTGGGAGCGCAGCGGCTCATGCCCGCCCCTGCGCCTACCGCGAGACCTGGTCGCCGGCGCGGTCATCGGGTTCGTCACCGGCTTCTTCGGCGTCGGCGGCGGCTTTCTCATCGTCCCTACGCTCGCACTGGCGCTCGCCTTCACCATGCGCACCGCCGTCGGCACCTCGCTGGTCATCATCACAGCGACGTCGCTGCTCGGGCTTGGCGCGCACCTGCTGGCCGGGCGCACGCTCGACGCCGGCGTGACGACGACCCTGACCCTCGCCTGCGTGGTGGGCGCGGTCGCCGGCGCCGCCCTCGCGAGCCGCATCCCCCAGCGCGAGCTCGGCCGCGGCTTTGCATTGTTGGTCGTCGCCGTCGCCACCTACCTGCTCGTCTCCGTCTCGTTCCTCGGCGGTCCGCCGGGCGCCGCCTGAGCGTGGCCTATCGCGCAAGCTGCGCGAGACGCAGGCGGCCTCGGACCGGATCGAGCCACGTGACGACGGCACGCTCATCACTCGCAGCGAGCGAGGGCCAGAGTCCGCGCGCGATCGTCTCCGGAGAGCCCATCGCAGCGGTGCGCACCCGTCGCCGGATGGCCCGGATCTCGCCGCCGGCGCCGTACACGACGATCGCGTCACCGTTGGCGAGGAACGCGGACGGTCCCATCCGAGCTCCCGGGACGGTCATCTCGGTGCCGAGCGCGTTCCCTTCCTCGCGGGTGGTGTAGCGCAAGTCGAGCGCGCCGGGGAGCTCGGGCTCGAGGAAGTCGGCCGCCGCCCAGGTGAGCAGATAGTTGCTGCCCGGGGCCGAGACGACATTGATGTCGGTGACGGGAACGGACGACAGCCGGAACGGGAAGGTGAAGCCTCCCCCGGCGGATCGCATGATCGCCGACGGCGGGCCTGCCTGGATGCCGTCGCCCTCGCTGTCGACGGCGGCGCCACGCCACGCGATCACCGCGGTCCGGTCAGCACCCACCGCGATCCGTGGCTTGCCGGCCGGTGAATCGGGGAGCCGGACCGGCCTGCGCCATCCGCGGCCGCGCGGTTGGTAGACGAAGTAGTTGCGTGGCCCGGCGTAGGTGGTGTAGACGCCGAGGACGTTGCCGCCGCGATCGAGCGCCACGTCGCGATACGGACCACCGCCCGCGGCGTCCCGCTCACGCCCGAAGTGGCCACCCGCGACTCGCAGGCTGGAGGCGAGCGTCTCGACCAGGCGGCGCCCCTCGCGGCGGAATCCACGCCACGACACGACCGCGTCGCCGCGCGCGTTGGTGACCAGTCTTGGCTGCGCCAGAAGGAAGTGCCCCGAGCGCCCGAGGACCCGCACCCCGCCCCAGCCGAGTCCCGGTGTCCACTCGCGGAGCCTGATCTGGAACGGGCCCTCGAGGGGCCGGCCGGGCCGGGCCGGCGACTGGGTCCACACGACGAGCAGGTGGCCCTGGGCGTCGAAGGCGACGTCGGGCGAGGTCGCCGTCGTTTCGCGGCGATGCATCGCGCGTACCGGGAGCCAGCGACCGTCTCTGCGGCGAATCGCGACCTTCGCGTCCCCCCACGCAACCGCGACCGTGCCGTTGGTCGACATGGCCACACGGCTCAGCACGCCGTCCTTCGACCTGGGCACGTCGGCCGGCGCCGTCCAGCCGGCGAGCGCCGAGGTCGGCATCGCTGCCGCGATCAGCAGGGCGAGGAAGACGAGACGGACCATTGGACCAAGCGTCGCGGACGCGAGCTCACGCGTCATCCGTGGCCGCTCCGGATCCCCATCGAGACATTGCCGCAGACCTGGCGACCCACGCCGTGGTCAGGTCTGCTTCATCACGGCATAGACCACCCGCTCGGCGACATCGACCACCGTCTCGCCGAGGCGCGAGCAGCTGCGGTAGAGCTCGCGCCGTGCGATGCGCTCGTTGCGGTCGCCGACCTCCAGCAGGCCCGCCATTCCCGCGTAGTAGGCGTGCTCGAGCGCCCGCTCCTCGCGGATCGCGGCGTCCGCGGCCACGGTCGCCGCGTCGGCGTCGGATCCGAGGTGCGCGATCGCCTCGTCGATGTGGCGAAGCGCTCGGCCGAGCTGGGCACCCATCGCGGCGATCCGCTCGTCGGGCGGGCACGCCATCGCGTCCGACTCATTGATCAGATCGCGCGCGTAGTTGAGCAGGCGATCGATGCCGCGGGAGAGCGCGAACGCGTCCTCCGGCTCGATCGGCGTCACGAACGCCGCCCGGACAGCCGTGAGCAGCGCTCGCTTGACCTCGTCTCCGCGATGCTCGGCGTCGCGCACGGCCTCCGCTGCGGCGACATCGCCCGCGGCCCAGCTCTCGAACGCGTCGAGCCCCTCGATGGTGATCGCGAGCTGCCTGCGAAGGAGCCCGAGCACATCGGGGGTCTCGGGCAGGAACCAGCGCCGGCTCGTCATGCGATCCACCGCCAAAGGACGAGGATGCAGCCGCCGAGAGTGGCGCTCGCGGGAATCGTGATCGCCCACGCGAGCCCCATGTTGCGGACCGTCGCCCAGCGCACGTGGTGCCAGCGGCTGCGTCCTACGCCGACGCCGACGACCGAGGACGCGACGACCTGCGTGGTGGAGACCGGAGCGCCGAGAAGCGACGACCCGAAGATCACGCCCGTCGAGGCGCTCTGGCTGGCGAGCCCGTCGATCGGCTGGATGCGGTAGATCCCGCGACCCACTGTCCGGATGATGTTCCACCCGCCGAGCGCCGTGCCCGCGGTCAACGCGAATGCGCAGGCGAGCGTCGCCCACAGCGGCGCCGCGAGCGATTCGATCCGCCCGTTGGCCAGCAGCAACGCGGCGACGACGCCGATCGACTTCTGCGCGTCGTTGGCACCGTGGCTGAACGCGAGCGCGCCGGACATCCCCCACTCGCCGACACGCACCGGCACTTGCCAGCGCCGGGTGCCGCGGCGCGCAAGCCGGCGAAAGCTGCGTATCGCGAGCCAGGCGGCCAGCGCCCCGAGCGGTGGAGAGATCGCCAGTGCCATCAGCGTGCCGGCCGCGCCCACCGGATGCCAGCCGTCCAGCCCGCCCCAGTTGACGGCGCGCACACCGCCCTCGACGATGGCCGCGCCCACGAGCCCGCCCACCAGCGCGTGGCCGGAGCTCGACGGAAGACCGAGCCGCCATGTGATCAGGTTCCACGTCACGGCACCGGCCAACCCGGAACCGATGACGGCGATCGCGACCGAAGGTGCGACGGCGACGATGCCGCCGATCGTGTCGGCGACGGCAGCGCCCAGGAGCAACGGCCCGAGCAGGTTGAACACCGAGGCCATCACGATCGCCTGGAGCGGTGACGCTGCGCGCGTGGCCACGAGCGTGGCGATCGCGTTGGATGCGTCGTGCAGCCCGTTCGTCGTTGCGAACGCGAGGGCCAGCAGCACCGCGATCGCGAGCTCCGGATCCATCGGTCCATCACTCAGGGACCGCTCGCAGCGGAAGGCACGGCTCGTGGTACAGGTCCCCCCGGCCCCGCTCATTCAACGCCAGAAGTGAGCCCCGAGCCAGCCTGCCGGCCGCGAGCACCATGACCGCGCGCTCGTAGACGCCGACCACCTCGCCGCACGCGGCACAACGAGGGAACGGCGAGATGAGAGGAACCGCGGTCGGCACGAACCCGGAGCTTCGCCCGCGGTCGGCTCGCCGTGAACCGTAGTTCTCCGCGACCAAATCGTGCAGATCACGGAACGGACGACGCGTGGAAAGCACCGTTCAGAACCCGCAGTCGGCTCGGATTGCGCCAGGGCCGGCCGGACAGATACTCGGCGTCCCCTATCCGCAAGGAGCCATCATGAGTCGTGAACGCCAGGAACAGCTCGTCGACATCGGGCAATACGTCTTCGGCGGGGCGCTGTTCGTCGCCGTGGCCGCCGTGACCGGCGCCGTGATGGCCATCGGATACGTGGTCATCGAAGGCGCCGACCGCCTCATCCACCATTAGCTCGCTTACTCCTGGCCTGGAGCCGAACGCGGCCGCAAACCGGCCGCTCCGCTCCAGGCCGCTCGAGCTGCTCGCACGCCCCCAGTGCGCCACCGTCATCGAGACGCCGCTCCGGCTGGAGCCCGTCACGCGCGATCCGTTCGGAGACGTTCCGCCCTCCGCGCCCGTGACCGCGGCGCCGGTCGCCGCCCTCCTCTTCAGCGCAGCGCGCGATCGAAGAAGCTGACGACGCGCCGCTCGTACTCGGCGGGCTGTGCCTCCAGGGCGCCGGTGTGACCGCCCTTCGCCCGCCAGAGGCTCTTCGGCTCGCCGGCCGCCTCGAGGTAGACGCGGTTGAGCTCCTCTCCCCCGGCTCCGCGCTCTGCCTCGATGAGCATCAGCGCGCGAGGCGAGATGCTCGCGACGAGCTCGGTCAGGTCCCCGGGCGGGGAGTCGTCGGAGAGCACGGCCAGCGCTCCGGTCTGGACGACCCAGTTGGAGAACCAGCGCTGGACGCGGCCCACGCCGGGCGTGTGCAGGTGCTCGGCGAGCGACCGCACGCCCGCGCCCTCGGACACGACCGCGCGGAGCGCCTGACTCTGCGCCGCTGCCTGGAACAGCAGCTCGCCGCCGACCGAGAGGCCGAGACCGCCGATGCGGTCGGGGTCGATGTCGGGACGGCCACGAAGGAACGCCACGGCGGCCGCGACATCCGCCTCGCCGCCCCAGCCGAACGCGTTGTAGTCGCCCTCGCTCTGCCCTTCGCCGCGGCGGTCGAGCAGCAGCACGCCATAGCCGTGGCGGACGAGCATCCGCGCATGCGGCGCGGGCTGGGAGCGGCCCGGGAAGGCGATGACCGCCGCGCCGTTGCGCGATGGGACGTACCAGGCTGCCAGCTTCAGGCCGTCGTAGGTCTTCAGCGTCACGCGCTCGTACGGCGCACCCAGGTCGGCGGCGGCCACGGGCGACCGGGCCTTGTGGGTGGCGACGATGGCGATCGCCGTCGGCAGGAGCACGAGGTAGCCGGCGAGCAGGCACGCCACACCCGTGGCCAGCCGACGGCCGTACCGCTTGATCGGGCGCTCGTCGAGCCGCCGCGTCCGCCAGAGGACGGCGACGGCCAGCCCGATCAGCACGGCGCCGGCGACGCCTGCGAGCGCCGCGGTGATGTCGTCGCCGGCAAGGCGATCGACAGCGACATGGCGGAAGCCGTCCACGGCGCCGGCGACAACGGCGAGCGTGCCGCACACCAGCCCGGCGACCGCCCGGAGGCCGGCCCGGAGACGCGGATAGACGAGCACGAGCCCGAGGCCGATCGCGAGCGGTACGAGGCCGCCGACGAGGTGGTCGGCCGGCCCGGTCCCCGGCTCCGGATGAACGAACGCGTCGTCTGCGACGGCGAGCAGGATCACGGCGAGCGCGGCGCGGAAGGAGACGACCTCGTGCCGGGGGGCCGCGGGGCGCGCCGGCGAGACCGGTTCGGCCTCACTCCGGCGCGGTACGGCGGTAGCGGTCATCGCACCGAGGCCGACTCACGTAGCGCGCGGACGCGCGTGCCGCTCCGGCCCTCCAGGATGTCCATCGCCTCGGCGAGGGATCCGATCCCCGCCAGGCCACCGGTGCGCTCCGCGAACCGGCATGCCGCCTGGACCTTCGGTCCCATCGACCCCGGGGCGAACGTCATGCCGGACAACTCGCCGGCGGTGACGTCGCCGAGCCTACGCGCCGTCGGCGTGCCCCAGCCCACCTCGACCGCGGGAACGTCTGTCAGCATCAACAGCGTGTCGGCGCCGAGGCCCTCCGCGAGCAGCGCGGCGGCGAGGTCCTTGTCGACCACAGCCTCGACCCCCTGCAGGCGGCCTTCCCGGTCGACGACGACCGGGATGCCCCCGCCGCCCACGCAGACGACCACGACCCCGGCCTCGACGAGCAGCCGGATCGTGCTCAGCTCGACGACCGAGCGAGGCTCGGGCGACGGGACGACGCGGCGCCAGTGCTCGCCGTCCTGGGCGATGCTCCAGCGGCGGGCGTAGGCGAGCTGCCGCGCCTCTCGTTCGGAATAGACCGGTCCGATGAACTTCGTCGGATGCTCGAACGCCGGGTCGTCGCGATCCACGATGACCTGCGTCAGCAGCGTCGCGACGTCGCGCGTACCCAACGTGTTCACGAGCTCCTGGTCGAGCAGGTAGCCGATCATCCCCTCGCTCTCGGCGCCGAGGACGTCGAGCGGGTACGGCGCGACCTGGGAGTACGCGGCTCCCTGCAGGGCGAGCAGCCCGACCTGCGGCCCGTTGCCATGGGTCACGACGAGCTCGTGCGAGGTGGCGATCTCGGCGAGCGCCCTGACGGCGACGGTGATGTTGTCGCGCTGCGCCTGCGCATCGGCGGGCTCTCCCCGCCGCAGCAGCGCGTTGCCTCCGAGGGCGACGACGACACGCATCGCTCAGCCCTCCCATCCGGTCGCAAGGGCGTACAGGGCCGCCTGCTCCGTCGGCAGGCGATTTGCCGCCTGCTGCCACACGGCGCTGCGGGGCCCGTCGATCACGTCGGCGGTGACCTCTTCGCCGCGGTGGGCGGGCAGGCAGTGCAGGAAGACCGCGTCGTCGGCCGCGAGCGCCATGAGGTCGCGGTCGACCCGGTAGGCGGCGAGGTCGCCGACCCGACGGGCGCGTTCCGCCTCGTCTCCCATGGAGACCCAGACGTCGGTATAGACGGCCTGGGCGCCGGCGACCGCTTCGCGCGGATCGCGGACGATGTGCACCGCCTCGCCCGCGGCACTCGCGATGTCGTCATCGGGTTGGTAGCCCGGAGGGCAGGCGAGCCAGAGCTCGAAGCCCGCGAGCGCCGCGGCCTCCATCAGGGAGTGCGCGACGTTGTTGCCGTCGCCGACGTACGCGACCGCGAGACCCTCGAGACCGCCGAAGCGCTCGCGAAGCGTCAGCAGGTCGGCCAGGGCCTGGCACGGGTGGTGGTCGTCGGTGAGCGCGTTGATCACGGGCACCGAGGAGGCGTCGGCCATCTCCTGGACGTCGCGCTGCGCGAACGTCCTGATGACGATCGCGGCGCAGTAGGAGGACATCACGCGAGCCGTGTCGGCGATCGGCTCTCCGCGACCGAGCTGCAGCTCGTCCGGCCGCAGCATGATCGGCAGGCCGCCGAGGCGATGGATCGCCGCCTCCATCGATACGCGCGTGCGCGTGGACGGCTTGGAGAAGTAGCACGCGACGGACTCGCCCGGCAGGGCTTCGAGCCAGTCGCGTGGGTTCGCCTTCATGGCAGCGGCGAGATCGAGCAGCGCCAGGAGCTCGCCCGGAGCGAGATCGGCGATGCGGAGCAGGTGGCCCGTGCGGGTCGGGGTCATGGCGGTCATAGGTCGTCCCTTTCGATCGGGCAGGACATGCAGCGCGGGCCACCGCGGCCACGGCCGAGCTCGAAGCCGGCGATCGTGATCACTTCGATGCCCTCGCGGCGCAGGCGGGTGTTGGTGGTTGCTGGACCGATCGTTCCGCCGTTCACGGTGTCTGCCATCGGTCCACACCACTCGAGGCGACCGGTACTTCGCCGCACAGGCCCCACGAAAAAAGGACCCCCGCCCCTTACGGAGCGGGGGCCCTTGACCCCAACGGTTGCCCGTTGCGAGCCGCTCAGGCGGTGGCCGCCGCCTGGGGGCGCGGGGTAGCCGGCTTGGCAGCCTTGGCCTCCCCGGCGGGCTCGCGGAGCACCCGCAGCGTGAGGATGAGGAACCCGATGCCGCTGAGCAGCATCGCGATGCCCATCACGATCGCGAAGGTCGCGACGCCCTCGGCGAAGTACGCGGTGTTGAGCGCCGTCTGCAGCGCGGTCGAGGTCACCCAGATGTTGCGCGCCTGGTTGGCCACCGGCTCCCCGCTCCTGGGATCCTTGGCCGCCGCGTTCTCGTCGTTGGTCGGCTTGCCGTTCTCGTCGACGAAGCGCTCCATCTGCGCATACGTCTGGCCGCCCGTGGCCTCCAGCGTGTGCTTGCGGATGGTCGCTGCGAACGCCTGGGCCTCCGAGCCCGTGTCGACCTTCTGGCCGGGGATGGTGGAGTCCGGCGTCCCGACAATCTGCTCTTGCGCCAGGTCGCTCTGGACCCGGTCACGACCATCGACGCCGGTGTAGATCGCTCCGACACCGAACGCGATGAGCACGATGCTGGCCACGAGGCCGCCGTACTTGAAGAACTTGCTCATGACTCCTCCTTGCTGCGGGTTGTTGTGAGTCGATGTGCATGCTGCCTGCGCACAACCCCTCGGCCATCCGGCGCATCCACCCTCCCCGGGCCGGATCCCTGCTGAGGCGCGATCCGTGAAAACCCGCAATCCGGATCGCGTCGCGCCACCTCCAGACCGGCCTCCCAGCCCGGCGCACGGCCGTTGAGGGGCGGGTGGACGTCGTCCGCGAGCAGGCCGGCCGTCGCGACGAGCCAGGCGATCACCGAGTTCGAGTTCCACCACTCGCCCGCCCGGAGCTCGTCGCGGCCCCAGACGGGCGTCGGTACCTCCGCGACCAGGTCGAGCACACGCCGCGCCGCTTCCGGCTGCCGGCTCAGCCGGACCGGCCCACCCACGGCCTCGCCGAGGTCCGGGATCGTCCCGCCGCGCCAGCAACGCAGCTCGTAGCGGAACAGGCGCAGCCGCCCCGCGAAGCGGGCGCCGACCGGACCGGTGGCAACGACTCCGCGGCTCGCCTCGCGCGCGTCGGGCGACGGGGCCAGCTCGATCGTGAAGCGATCTGGGCCCTGTTCGATGACCATCGCGGCGTGGTAGAGGTCGCATCGAGGCCGGTGCCGGCACGCGGCGAGGACGGCCTCGTAGACCTTCCCGTTGAAACGAACCGAGTGGCCGCCCGCGCCAAGCGGGATCCAGAAGAGGTCGACGGCCGCGGAGCGCTCTGTCTCCATGATGCACAGGCTCGCCCGCGCGCGGGCTCACGTCATCCGGGCGGTCGCGCAGCCTGGTTGCGGAGAGTCCGCAGCGTTGGTGGCGAGCGGAGATGATGCACTGGTGTCCGCCACCGTCACCCTCCTCGGCCCGCCCGGCTCCGGCAAGGGGACCCAGGCGACGCGACTGCGCGACCGGCTCGGCTACGAAGTGCTGTCCACGGGCGAGCTGCTTCGTGCCGCGCGCGCGGTACGCAGCGAGCTCGGACGGGCGGCCGCCGAGTTCATGGACCGCGGAGAGCTCGTTCCCGACGACTTGATCGTCGCCGCGATCGAGAACGCGATCAGGGAACGCGGTGATCGGCCGATCGTGCTCGACGGCTTCCCGCGGACCGTGTCCCAAGCCCGTGCGCTCGACCGCGCGCTCGGGAACTGTGGGTTGGACGCCGCGATCCTGATCGACGTGCCTGACGAGGAGGTGGTACGCCGGATCCTCAACCGCCATCAAGGGCGCTCGGACGACACGGAGGAGACGGCTCGCGAGCGCTTACGTGTGTATCACCGCGACACCGAGCCGCTGGCCGCCTTCTACGACGAGCGCGGGCTGCTGCGCCGCATCGACGGCGCGCGCGACGCGGACGCCGTCGAGGACGACGTCCGCGCCATATTCGCGTGACGGTCAGCGCCCGCCGGGGCCGGGCCTGCGCGCGCCGAGGTAGATCAGCATCCCGCCCGCGAGGAACAGGATCGCGCCGCCGGCAAGGAGACCGCCGGAGACCCAGTCGAGGTCCGGGAAGGTCGCCCCGACGCTGAGCTGGGCGTCGACGCCGCGACTCCCGTCGGCGGCCATGACGACCGCCCGCCAGTCGCCGTCGCGCGCCTTCCATCGGACGGCCTGGTCACCGGAGCCCGTCGTGCGGGCGACCCAGAACGGCTGGGCCTGCGGCCGCGCCGGCGCGGCCGTGCCACCGACCCGCGCGCCCGTCACGTCGCCGAGGTCGCGGAGCTCCTCGCGTGGCACGTTCGCCAGGTAGCGCTCGACCGCGCTCGCCGGGCCGATCCCGACGAAGACGGGGCGCGCGCTGTCGCTGCGCAACTTGACCGTGCCGATGAGCCCGTTCGGGACCCAGCCAGGCCCGTAGAGGTCCACCTGCTCGGACACCAGCGCGTAGGTGCCCGTCGAGTAGCGCTCCGACGAGCTCATCAGGTACCCCTGCCCGTCGCGCTGGGTCTGGTCGAAGACGAGCCCCGCGCCGCCAGTCGCCAGCAGCCCGGTGGCGAGCAGCGCGATGACGCTCCCGACGACCAGCAGGGCGACGCGGCCGCCGCCGGCACGCCGCTCACCCGGCGCGGCAATCTCATCCGCGGGCGTGGCGCTCGGTGGCGGCAGCGTCATCGTGCCTGGCTCGTCCTCCCCCAGGTCCAGGCGGAACGGCGGATAGCGGTCGGTCATCAGGCCGGCGTAGGCCGCCACGCGCAGGACCCAGCGGTTCATGCCGAGCACGAGATCGAAGATCCCGCGCGGGTAGCGGCCCGTGAAGAGCAGCGCGACGACCGCGATCAGGACGAGGATGCTGATCAGCCCGGCCCACGCGGCGGGCGCGGCTTCGTCGGCGCGCGTGGCGAACCACGTGCCGCTGCCGAGGAACACCGCCAGGACGAGGTAGTGCGGGATGGCCAGCAGCCACCACTTCACGAGCACGAGGCCTCGGGACAGGCGCTCGGGGTACTCGACGTCGAACGTCGCGGGGTAGTCGCCCTCCGCGAGCGAGAAGGGTGGGTAGCGGTCGGTGCCATTGGCGGCGAACGCGTAGAAGGCCACTCGCCAGCTCCAGCGCAGCACGCCGACGTTGAAGTCGAAGATCCCGCGTGGGTAGCGGCCGGTGAACAGGATCGCGAAGAACGCGACCACGCTCAGCACGCCGAACGCGAGCCAGAGGAACGTAAGCACGATGTAGTGCGGGATCACCAGCAGCCACTTGATGAGCCACAGCCAGCGGCTGAGGCCCGGGTCGAGGTGTCCTTCGACGCGCACCGGATAGGTGGGGAGCGTGTCGGCCGACATCCTCATCACCTCCTCGAGAGCGTTTGCACGCGCACGATCCCACCGCCGCGCCGGCGTGCCATCGGTGTCGAACGCTCTGGCCGATGTGGGTTTCTACGCGTGCATCCCCGTGAGAGCACCCGATGGCCGCGGGTCGCCGCCCAGGTGGAATGCAGCCATGTTCCGCCTGACCCTCCCCCATCCCCGCCGCCGCCCGACCACCGTCCGGGCGTCCAGCAGGAAGCCGGTGCTCGCGTGTCCCGCCTGCGGCAGCGACCGGATCTGCCCGATCGACTGGGCGACGGCGGGTGACCACCACTGGTGGCTGCTCATGCACTGCGGCGAGTGCCTGGCCTGGGTCCAAGCCACCATCGGCAACGAGCAGGCGGCCGCCCTCGACGTCCAGCTGAACCGCCAGCAGGCGGAGATCAGGGATGCCCTGGCCTCGCTCGAGGCCGAGCGGATGGCCACCGACGTCGAGACGTTCACTAACCGCACTGGAGCATGACCTTGTCGATGCCGACGACTTCGCGCGCTGAGCGTCAGGAGACCGAGATGACCACCCCGACCGTCACCCGCTGGATCTACGACTTCGACGAGGGATCGCGGGAGATGCGCGACCTGCTCGGCGGCAAGGGCGCCAACGTCGCCGAGATGACGCGCCTGCTCGGGCCCGACCGGGTCCCCGCCGGCTTCACCATCACCACGGAGGCCTGCGTCGCGTACATGCGACGCGGTCGCGTCGCCCCGGAGGGGCTTGAGGCGGCGATCGACGAGGCGCTCGCGCGGCTCGAGGACGAGGCCGGGCGCGCGCTCGGCGATCCCGACGACCCGCTGCTCGTCTCCGTCCGTAGCGGCGCCCGCGACTCGATGCCGGGCATGATGGACACCGTCCTCAACCTGGGCCTCAACGACGACTCGGTCGAGGGCCTGTCTCGGGCGACCGGCAACGAGCGCTTCGCCTGGGACTCCTATCGCCGTCTCGTCCAGATGTTCGGGGACGTCGTGCGCGGCATTCCCGGCGAGCGCTTCGAGGACGAGATCGCGCGCCTGAAGGCCGAGCGCGGCGTCCGCCTCGACACCGAGCTCGACGCGGACGCGCTGCGCGAGCTGACGCGCCGCTTCCAGGCGCTCTACCGCTTCCCGACCCGAACCGCGCGCCCAGCTGCGCGAGGCCGTGCTGGCGGTGTTCGACTCCTGGATGGGCGACCGCGCCCTCGCATACCGCCGGATCCACGGCATCCCCGAGGACTGGGGGACCGCGGTCAACGTCCAGCGCATGGTCTACGGCAACCGGGGTCCGACGTCCGCATCCGGCGTCGCGTTCTCGCGCGACGAGGTCACCGGCGCACCCGAGCCGAGCGGCGACTTCCTCGTCGACGCGCAGGGCGAGGACGTCGTCTCAGGCGTGCGCACGCCACTCGATCTCGCCGAGCTCGCGGCCTGGATGCCCGCAGCGCACGCCGAGCTGATGGAGATCCTCCGGACGCTCGAGCGCCACTACAAGGACATCCAGGACACCGAGTTCACGATCGAGCAGGGGCGGCTGTACATGCTGCAGACCCGCTCAGCAAAGCGGCCGGCCCAGGCGGCCGTCCGCTTCGCCGTCGACGCGGTGGCAGAGGGCCTGCTCACGCCGGCCGAGGCGATCGCGACGATCGACGCCGGCTCGCTGGACGCCCTGCTGCACCCCACCTTCGACCCCGCCGCGCGCTACGAGGTCGTCGCCCGCGGCGTCGCCGCGTCGCCGGGCGCGGCCAAGGGCGCCATCGTCTTCACGGCCGAAGAGGCGGTCGCCGCCGCCGAGGCCGACGATCGCCGTCGTGCTGGTCCGGCCCTTCACCGAGGCCGACGACGTCGCCGGCTTCCACGCCGCAAAGGGCATCCTCACCTCCGAAGGCGGCAAGGCCTCGCACGCCGCCCTGGTGGCACGCGGGATGGGCCGGCCGGCCGTGACCGGCGCGGGCGAGGTGCACGTCGACCTCCGCGAGCGCGAGGTCCGCATCGGCGACCGCACGCTGCGTGCCGGCGACCTGATCTGCCTCGACGGGAGCACGGGCGCGATCACGCTCGACGACGTCCCGCTCGTGATCCCCGAGGTCGACGAGCGCTTCGAGACGGTGCTGCGCTGGGCCGACGAGCTGCGCACGCTGCGGGTGCGGGCCAACGCCGACACCCCGGAGGACGCCGAGCGCGCGCGCCGCTTCGGCGCCGAGGGGATCGGACTGTGCCGGACCGAGCACATGTTCATGGCGGCCGACCGCCAGCCGAAGATGCAGCGCATGATCATGGCCGCGGACCTGGCCGGCCGGCGCGCGGCGCTGGATGAGCTGCTCCCGCTCCAGCAGGCCGACTTCGAGGGCCTCTTCGAGGCGATGGACGGCCACACGGTCACGATCCGCCTGCTCGACCCGCCGCTGCACGAGTTCCTCCCCGACCGCTTCGAGCTGGTCGAGCGCATCACCGAGGCCCGGCTCACCGGGTCCGCCGAGTTCGCGAGGCTCGAGGGGCAGCTCGAGCGCGTGCGAGAGCTCGAGGAGGGCAACCCGATGCTCGGCACCCGCGGCGTCCGGCTCGGGCTCCTGCATCCCGAGATCTACGAGATGCAGGCACGCGCCGCCTTCCGGGCCGCCCTGGCCGTCCGCGAGCGCACCGGCACGGCCCCGAAGGTCGAGATCATGATCCCGCTCGTCGCCTACGCCCGCGAGCTCGAGCTGGCACGGGCGATGGTGCTCCGGGTCGGCGCCGAGGAGGGCTTCCGCCCGACCGACTTCGGCGTCGGCACGATGATCGAGCTACCACGCGCCTGCTTCGCCGCCGGCGAGATCGCCCACGCCGCCGAGTTCTTCTCGTTCGGCACGAACGACCTGACCCAGACCGCGCTCGGGTTCTCCCGCGACGACATCGAGGCCCGCATCGTGCCGCTCTACATGGACGACGGCATCCTCGAGCGGTCCCCGTTCGGCTCGATCGACGAGCAGGGCGTCGGGGCGCTCGTCCGGCTCGCCGTCGAGCGCGGCCGGGCCGCCCGGCCGGGGCTCGAGGTGGGCATCTGCGGCGAACACGGCGGCGACCCCCGCTCGATCGGCTTCTTCCACGCCGCCGGCCTCGACTACGTGAGCTGCTCCCCGTACCGCGTGCCGATCGCCCGCGTGGCGGCGGCGCAAGCGGCACTGAACGGAAAGGACCCGTCATGAACCCCTCCAAGCTCCCGATCCAGGAATCGCTGCTCGGCTCGCTGACCGTCGCGGACGCGATGCACCACGGGATCGCGACCTGCCCGCCGAGCGCAGGGCTGCGCGCGGTGGCGGAGCTGCTCTCCGAGCATGGCGTCCACTGCGCCGTCGTCGCCGAGGCGCCCGACCGCGAGGAACCCACGCTCTGGGGCATCGTCTCCGACGTCGACCTCATGCGCGGACTCTGCTCGCCGATCGCCCTCACCGCCGGCAACCTCGCGGCGCTGGACATCGTCACCGTTACCCCGCAGGACGAGCTGCAGGAGGCCGCCCGGCTGATGGGCGAGCACGACGTCGCCCACCTCATCGTCATGGCGGACGGCCGTCCGGCGGGCGTCCTGTCGACGCTCGACGTCGCCCGGGCGGTGACCCGCTTGTGAGCTCGACTCCACCGGCCGCGCTGCAGCACCGCGACCCCGGGTTCATCCGCCGCACGCTGCCCGTGTGGGGTGGCATCCTGCCGCGCTACTTCCGGGCCGACATCCGCGGGCTCGAGCACGTGCCCGACGCCGGACCCGTGCTGCTCGTGGGAAACCACTCCGGTGGCAACGTGCCGCCCGACACGTTACTGCTCACGCTCGCGTTCATCTCGCGCTTCGGGGTCGACCGGCCCTTCTTCCAGCTCGCCCACGACCTCGTCATGGCCTCTCCTCTGGGGCCGCTCCTGCGCAGGTACGGGACCATTCGCGCGAGTCGCGAGAACGCGCGGGCCGCCCTCTCCGAGGGCGCGGCGGTCCTGGTCTATCCCGGCGGCGACCGCGAGACGCACCGGCCCTCGTGGGCGTCGAACGAGATCGACTTCGATCACCGCGAGGGCTTCCTCACGCTCGCGCACGAGCTCGGTGTCCCGATCGTCCCGGTCGTCTCCATCGGCGGCCAGGAGACGGCGCTCTTCCTCTCGCGCGGAGAACATGCGGCCCACGCTCTCGGGCTCGACCGCATGCTGCGGCTCAAGGTGCTTCCTGTCTCGCTGGCGCTCCCCTGGGGGATCGACGTTGGCGACATGCTGGGCCACCTGCCGCTCCCGGCCAAGGTGACGATCCGCGTCCTCGAGCCGATCGACCTGCGTGCGACCTACGGCGCCGACCCGGACTTCGATGCGGTCTACGACGACGTCGTCGGCCGCATGCAGAGCGAGTTGAGCCGTCTCGCCGCGGACCGCCGACTGCCCATCATCGGCTGAGAACCGGCATGCTCTGTCATCCGAGAAGCCGCTCGACCACCGCTAGGAGGACGCCTTGACCTCGGACAGCAGCACGGCACACCGGGTGCTCATCGCCGGCGGCGGCGTCGCCGGCCTGGAGGCGCTGCTCGCGCTACGCGATCTCGCCGGCGACCGGGTCGCGCTCACGCTGCTCGCCCCGGAGCGGCAGTTCACCTACCGCCCGATGGCCGTGGGCGTGCCGTTCGCGCGCGGGCACATGCAGCGGCACGACCTCGCCGACGTCGCGCGCGCGACGAGCGCCGAGTTCGTCCGCGGTGCGCTGGCGGAGGTCGACGTCGCGGGCCGCGCCGCCGTCCTCACCGACGGCCGCCGGGTCGAATACGACGCCCTGCTCGTCGCCGTCGGCGCGGGCGACGAGCCCGCCTTCAGCCGGGTGCGCACCTGGACCCCGGAGCTCGACCAGGAGGTCTTCGGCGGCCTGCTCGCCGACCTCGAGGAGGGCTATGCCAAGCGCGTGACGTTCGTCGTCCCGCCCGATGTCGCCTGGCCGCTGCCGGCCTACGAGCTGGCGCTCATGACGGCGTGGGACGCGCGCGACATGGGCCAGGACGACGTCGAGGTCACCGTCTACACGCCCGAGGCGATCCCGCTCGAGATCTTCGGCTCCGAGGCGTCCGCCGGACTGCGCGAGGATCTGGAGGAAGCCGGCGTGCGCGTCGAGACCGGCGTTGTCGTCGAGGAGGATCCCGACGCACCCGCCCGCCTGGTCGCCGGCGCCGGCGGACCGCCCTTGCAATCCCAGCGTGTGATCGCGCTGCCGCGCGCCGTGGCGCGCGGTGTCGGCGGCCTGCCGGTCGACGAACGCGGCTTCATCCGCACCGACGAGCACGGTCGCGTGGCGTCGGCGCCGGGGGTCTGGGCGGCCGGCGACGCCATCGCCTTTCCGATCAAGCAGGGCGGCCTCGCCGCCCAGCAGGCCGACGCCGCGGCCGAGTCCATCGCCGCCGAGGCGGGGGCGGGCATCTCCCCAGAGCCCTTCCGGCCCGTGCTCCGCGGCGTGCTCCTCACCGGCCGGTCGAAGCGCTGGATCCGCCGTGACCTCGACGGGCCCGGCGGTGAGGGCGAGACGGAGCGGCACGCCCTGTGGTGGCCGCCGACCAAGGTCGCCGGGCGGTACCTGGCTCCGTATCTCGCGGCGCTCGACGAGGCGGAGTTCACCGATGCCGACCGCCCGACCGGCCAGCTCGTGGAATTCACCGTGGAGGGGCACGGACGATGAGCGAGGCGACCGGCGAGCCGCTCGCGGCCGACGAGCTGCGGCGGATGCATGCGTACTGGCGCGCGGCCAATTACCTCTCCGTCGGGCAGATCTACCTGCTGGACAACCCGCTCCTGCGGGAACCGCTGCAGCTGGAGCACGTCAAGCCGCGATTGCTCGGCCATTGGGGCACCACGCCGGGGCTGAACTTCCTCTACGTCCACATGAACCGCGCCATCAAGGCGCGCGATCTCGAGGCGATGTACATCACCGGCCCCGGACACGGCGGGCCCGGCCTGGTGGCGAACACCTACCTCGAGGGCACCTACAGCGACGTCTACCACCACATCGGCCGCGACGAGGACGGGATCCGGCAGCTCTTCCGGCAGTTCTCCTTCCCCGGCGGCATCCCGAGCCACGTCGCGCCGGAGACGCCGGGCTCCATCCACGAGGGCGGTGAGCTGGGATACGCGCTCGTCCACGCCTACGGGGCGGTGCTGGACAACCCGGACCTGCTCGCGCTGTGTGTCGTCGGTGACGGCGAGGCCGAAACCGGCCCCCTCGCGGCGAGTTGGCACTCCAATAAGTTCCTCAACCCGGCGAGCGACGGCGCCGTGCTGCCGGTCCTGCACCTCAACGGCTACAAGATCGCGAATCCGACCGTGCTCGCCCGCATCCCGCACGACGAGCTGCGGGCGCTGTTCGAGGGCTACGGCTACGCGCCGCGCTTCGTCGAGGGCTCCGAGCCCGACGAGATGCACCAGGCGATGGCCGCAACGCTCGACGAGGTGCTCGATGAGATCCGCGAGATACAGGTCGCTGCTCGCGAGCGCGGCGTCACCGACCGCCCGCGGTGGCCGATGATCGTGCTGCGCACTCCGAAGGGCTGGACGGGTCCCAAAGAGGTCGACGGACTGCCGGCCGAAGGCTCGTTCCGCTCGCACCAGGTGCCGCTGTCCGGGCTTGCCAAGAACGCCGAGCACTTGGAGCAGCTCGAGGCGTGGATGCGCAGCTACGGGCCGGAGGAGCTGTTCGACGAGCACGGGACGCTGGTCGAGGAGCTGCAGGCGCTCGCTCCGGAGGGCGAGCGCCGGATGGGCGCGATACCGCACGCCAACGGCGGCCTGGTCCTGCGCGACCTGCGCATGCCCGACTTCCGCGACTACGCGGTCGACGTCGAGCGTCCCGCGACGTCGAGCAGCGAGGCCACCCGGGTGCTGGGCACGTTCCTGCGCGACGTCATGCGCCTCAACTCCGACATCTTCCGGGTCGTAGGACCGGACGAGACCGCATCCAACCGCCTCGGGGGTCTGTTCGAGGTCACGGGGCGCGCTTGGATGGCGGAGACCGAGGCCAACGACGAGCACCTCTCGCGCGACGGCCGGGTCATGGAGGTGCTCAGCGAGCACCTCTGCCAGGGCTGGCTCGAGGGCTACCTGCTGACCGGCCGGCACGGCTTCTTCTCCTGCTACGAGGCGTTCATCCACATCGTCGACTCGATGTTCAACCAGCACGCCAAGTGGCTGAAGGTGACCCGGGACATCCCGTGGCGGCGGCCGATCGCATCGCTCAACTACCTGCTCACGTCGCACGTCTGGCGCCAGGACCACAACGGCTTCTCCCACCAGGACCCGGGCTTCATCGACCACGTCGTCAACAAGAAGGCCGAGATCGTCCGCGTCTACCTGCCGCCGGACGCCAACTGCCTGCTGTCGGTGGCCGACCACTGCCTGCGCAGCAAGAACTACGTCAACGTGATCGTCGCGGGCAAGCAGCCCGCGCTCGACTTCCTCCGGATGGACGAGGCGATCGCGCACTGCACGCGCGGCATCGGCATCTGGGACTGGGCGAGCAACGACGCGGGCGGCGAGCCCGACGTGGTGCTCGGATGCGCGGGCGACGTCCCGACGCTCGAGACGCTCTCCGCGGCGGCGCTGCTGCGCGAGCACGTGCCCGAGCTCAAGGTGCGGGTCGTCAACGTCGTGGACCTGATGCGCCTGCAGCCCGAAGTCGAGCATCCGCACGGCTTGACCGACCGCGAGTTCGACGCGCTCTTCACCGTCGACAAGCCGGTGATCTTCGCCTACCACGGCTACCCCTGGCTGATCCACCGGCTCACCTACCGCCGCGCCAACCACCGCAACCTCCACGTGCGCGGCTACAAGGAGGAGGGCACCACGACGACGCCGTTCGACATCGTGATGCTCAACGACCTGGACCGTTTCCACCTGGCCATCGACGTCATCGATCGCGTCCCCGGCCTGGGTGAGCGCGCCGCGCACCTCCGCCAGCAGATGGTCGACGAGCGGCTGCGTCACCGCGCCTACACGCGCGAGACGGGCGACGACATGCCCGACGTGCGCGACTGGGCGTGGCCGTTCGGTGACGAGGGCCGCACGTCCACCGAAGAGCTCCGCGGCAGCCGCGCCTGACGCGCGGCCTGCGGGTTACTACGGAGCCGGTCCGCGGGCGCCCGCCGATGGCGGTAGGCGTCCCGTGCGCGAGAGTCGCATCGACGACACTCGAGACCGGAGGCAGTCATGAAGCAGGTTCTCGTCCTCTACGCGAGCACCCACGGACACACGGCGAAGATCGCCTCGCGCATCGCCGATGTGCTCGAGCGGGCGGGCACGCCGGCCGAGGTCCGCCGAGCCGATGCGACGTCCGACCCCGTCCCGGCCGACTACGCCGCCCTCGTCGTCGGCGCCTCGATCCACGCCGGCCACCATCAGCGCGAGATCGTCGCCTGGGCGCGCCGCCATGCCACCAGCCTCAGCGCGATGCCGTCCGCCTTCTTCTCCGTCAGCCTCTCGGCCGCCGACGACACGGACGAGGCCCGCGCCGTGGCGCGCAAGTACCTCGACGACTTCGTCGAGGAGACGGGCTGGTCACCGACCAGGACCGCCAGCTTCGCGGGCGCGCTCCAGTACCTCGAGTACGACTTCTTCACGCGGCTGCTGATCAAGATGATGATGCATCGGGGCGGGCATCCGACCGACTCCAGCCAGGACTACGACTACACCGACTGGGACGAGGTCGTCCGCTTCGGCCATCGCGTCGCCGATCTGCTGCCCGCGGCAGCCACGACCTCATGAGCCGCCGCCGGGTGCTCGATCGCCGGAGGCGGCGTCGGCGCCGTCGAGGCGCTGCTCGCGCTGCGCGACCTCGCGCCCGACGCGCTCGACATGACGCTGCTGGCCCCCGGCCCCGCGCTCGTCCTCGCCCCGGAAAGCGTGTCCGAGGCAACGGGCGGACCACCGGTCAGGCAGTTCGACATCGCCGCGATCGCGGCCGACCTCGGCGCCGAGCACGTCCGCGACACGCTCGATGCCGTCGACGTCTCGGAACACCGGGCGACCACCCGCGGCGGGACGACGGTGGAGTACGACGCGCTGCTGCTGGCGCTCGGCGCCCTGCCGGGCCCGACACTGCCCGGCGCCCTGCGCTTCGCGGGCGTCCGCGACGTCTCCGTCGTCAGGACCGGCGCTCGAGCGGACCGTGGACGCGCCACGCCCCACGATCGCCTTCGTGGCCACCGGTGCTGTGGGCTGGACGCTTCCGCTCTATGAGCTCGCCACGCTGATCGCAGCGCGGTTCGAAGCGCAGGGGCGCGAGCGGAGCCTGATCGTCGTCACCTCCGAGGCCGAGCCGCTGAGCGTCTTCGGTCGTCTGGCGAGCCGCGCAGGTCGCGCACCACCTGGTCGAGCTCGGGATCCACGTCAAGACCGCCACGATGGCCGAAGGCTTCGAGCACGGGCGGCTGTGGCTCGCCGCCGGCGGATCGATCGACGCGGACGTGGTCATCGCCTTGCCGGAGGCGAGAGGACCGAACGTGCCCGGCCTTCCCGCCGACCAGAGCGGCTTCGTGCCCGTCGACCGCTTCGGGCGGGTCGCCGGCGCGCCGTCGGTCTGGGCGGCAGGGGACATGACCGCCCGTCCGCTCAAGCAGGGCGGGCTCGCGATCCAGCAGGCCGACGCGGCCGCACAGTCGATCGCCGCGTGGGCCGGGGCCCCCGTGGAGCCGCAGCCGTACGAGCCGGTGCTCCGCGGGCTGCTGCTCGGCGACACGCCACGGTTCCTCCGGCACGCGGCGACCTCGACCGTCCCGAGCACCTCGAGCGAGCGCCCGCTCTGGTCGCTCGACGCCAAGATCGCCGGCGGGCGCCTCGAGCCCTACCTGCACGCTCACCCGGAGCTGCGGCTGGAGAAGCGGGCGTCCGCGGACGCCTGATCTCGCATGACGAGCACCGGGCACCGCGCCCGGGCGCCGACACGCTCGCTCACGCTCGCGAGCGCCCGGAGGCCGGAGAGGCTGCGACTGCCGAGGACGAGCAGCGTCGCCTCGAGCTCATCGGCGACGGCGACGAGGGCGTCCGGCCCGTGGCCCCTGAGGCCGACTACGACTGGCTCCGTCCCGGTGATCGCGATCGCGTCGGCCGCCGCTTCGGCGAGGTGCCGGTGCACGTCGGGGCCATCGACGCGGTCGACGTGGAGGAACGTCAGCGAGCCTCCGCCCGGTGCGGCGAGGGCGGCGGCGACCTGTGCCGCATGCCGGTCTCCCTCGACGCCCGCGGCGGCGACCATCACGCGCTCGGCGAGTCGCCGGCCGGCGGGAACGAGCCGTGCAACGAGCACCGGGACCGTGGCGGCGTGGAGCGCGTAGACCGCGGCGGAGCCGAGGAACAGACCTTCGCCGCGCCAGTGGACGTGACCGCCAAGGACGAGGAGATCGCTCGAACGCGCCGTCTCGACGAGGACGCGCCGCGGATCCGCGTGGTGGCACAGCTCCGTGGAGGCCGCGACGCCGGCATCGCGGGCCGCCTGGCGCGCGTCGGCGAGCGCGCGCTCGGCGCGAGGCTGGCCGGTCCCCGCCATCCGGTTGGGACCGACACCGCGAGCGTCCGTGATCGCCAGGAACCGCACCGTGCCGTCGTCGCCGGCGACCTCGAGGGCCTGTTGGACGGCGACCCGCGAGCAACGCGTTCCGCTCGCGCCGCAGACGATACGAGCGAACGGCGCCCGGACATCGGCGTCCGGGCCGGAGATCTGGAGCGTGTCGCGCGATCGCATGGCGGACCTCAAGACGTTCGGGGGATCGCCTCTGCAGTGGAGGCCAGCTCGAACAGGTCCTCGAGCGGCGTTTCAGCGCCGCGCGGGACGACGATCACCGGGCAGGCCGCCCTGCGCACCACGCGGCCGGACACGCCGCCGAGCAGGACGGCGCGGCGCGGGCCATAGCCTCGCGACCCGAGCACGAGCAGATCGGCGTCCTCGGATTGGCTGACGAGGTCGCTCGCCGGATGGCCGAGCACGAGCGCGCTCTCGACGGGCACGTCGCCAGGAAGGCTTGCGACCACGTCGTCGAGACTCGCCCGAGCGCGGGCCGCCGGCTGATGGGCAGCGAGCTCGGCGCCCGATCCGGGGATGATCGCGGGCGTCCCGGCCCACTGGATGTCGAGGATCTCGACGACTCGCAGCCCGGCGCCGAGTGCGCGCGCGATCGCCGTCGCAGCGTCGAGCGCGGCGGTGGCCTCGGCGGACCGGTTCCAGCCGACGGCGATCCGGGAGATCGCTCCACGGCCGGCGAAGCCCAAGGGTGCGACCGCGACGGGACAGGGCGATCCGTGGAGCAGGCGCTCCGCGGTCGTGCCGGCGAAGACCCGGCCGACCGCGCCACGATGGCTGGAGCCGATGACGACGAGCGCTGCCGCTTCCCGTTCGGCCAGAGTGTGCAGCGCCCGCGACGGCGACGGGTCGGCGATCGTGCGGGTGGTGATCTGCAGGCTTACGTCGGCAAGTGCCCGGAGCCTGTCGAGCGTCTGCTGCGCGTCCTGGCGCAGATGGTGGCGGCGCGACGAATCGCCGAGGTGCCCGGCTTCGTCGTCGTAGGGGTAGGCGCGCGCGAGCACGATCTCCGCGCCCGTGCGGCGGGCCAGGCTCGAGGCAAGCGCGAGCGCATCGTCGGAGCGATCCGATCCGTCGACGCCGACGATGATCTTCGACACGGGAGCCTCCTCGAAGTCTCAGTGGTCGCTTCGACGGTAAGCGCGACCCGCTTCTCGGGCATCGGGACAGGGCCGTGGACACAGTCCGTAGTTCGCCCCGTGTGCGCGAGGCGGTGGACGGATGCCGTCACGGCTCGGCGCTGGCACGCTCGCACGCATGGCCTCCATTGCCCCGGAGCCCGTCGCGCCCCCGGTCGATCCGCGCGAGTCGCGGGAAGTGCTGCTGCGGGATCTCGACAGCAGCGCCCAGGGGCTCTCGCAGCGCGAGGCCGAACGCCGTCTCCTCCAGTACGGGCGCAACGAGCTCGTCCGTCGGGGCTCGCGGCGCTGGCCGCGCGAGCTCGCACGCCAGTTCACCCACCCGCTCGCGCTGCTGCTGGCCGTCGCCGCGCTGCTCGCGGTGGCGGGCGGCATCGCGGTCCTTGCCGCGGCGATCGTCGCGGTCATCCTCCTGAACGCGCTGCTCGCCTTCGTGCAGGAGCGGCAAGCGGAGGCAGCGGTCGAGGCCCTCCAGGACTACCTGGCCCCGCACGCCCAAGTCGTCCGCGACGGCGGACATCGCCTGATCGAAGCGTCCGAGCTCGTCCCGGGCGACGTGATCACGATCGCCGAGGGGGACCGGATCGCGGCCGATGCCCGGCTCCTCGACGGTTCGCTCGAGGTCGACCTCTCGGCGCTCACGGGCGAGTCGGTCACCGCCTACCGGTCTCCGGAGGCGCCGGCGCCCGGCACGCCGCTGCTCGACTGCGCGGACCTCGTCTTCAGCGGGACGTCGTGCACCGGCGGGGACGCCCGTGCGGTCGTCTTCGCCACCGGCATGCTGACCCAGCTGGGCCGGGTGGCGGCGCACCGACGACAACTTCGCGAGCATCGTCGGAGCCGTCGAGGAAGGGCGCCGTGTCTACGCGAACATCCGCAAGTTCATCCTCTACATCTTCGCCCACGCGCCCGCCGAGGTCGTCCCGTTCCTCGCCTTCGCGGCCTCGGGCGGGGCGCTGCCGCTGCCGCTGACCGCGGTGCAGATCCTCGCGATCGACCTCGGGACGGAGACCCTCCCCGCTCTCGGCCTGGGTCGCGACCCTGCCGAGGCGGGGAACATGGAGCGGCCGCCGCGGCGGAGCGAGGAGCACATCATCGACCGCGGCCTCCTGGTGCGGGCCTGGGCCGTCCTGGGCCTGGTCTCAGCCGTCCTTGTCATGACTGGGTTCCTCTACGTCCTGCTGCGAGCGGGGTGGCATCCCGGCGATGCCGTGGGCCCCGGTTCTCCGCTCCACCACACCTACCTGCAGGCGACGACGATGACCTTCCTAGGGATCGTCGCCTGCCAGCTCGGGACGGCCTTCGCTTCCAGGACCGAGCGCGGGTCGCTGCGCTCGATCGGGTTCTTCAGCAACCGCCTGCTGCTGTGGGGCATCGCGTTCGAGCTCGCCTTCGCCGCCGCGCTGATCTACGTGCCCGCCCTACAGGCCGTGTTCGGAACCGCGGCGCTTCCGCTCGACGCGGTGCTCTTCACGCTCCCGTTCCCCGTCATCGTGTGGGGCACCGACGCGCTGGTGCGCAGCCGATCGCGTCCTCGATAGCGGCGAGGAGCCGGTCGACGGGCTGGTCGGAGCGCACGATCAGGTGCCGCTCGGGCGGGATCTCGTCGAAGGGATCGAGGCCGGCGAGCTGCTGGTGCAGGATCTCGGGCGTCGCGTCGGACGTGCGGTCGGGTTGCCGGGCGCGCGCCCGCACGCGGCGCTCGATCACGGCGTCCGGGGCACGGCACTCGACGAACACGGCACGGTCGGCGGCACCGCCGAGTTCTTCCCGGAACACATCGCGAAGCCGCCGGCGATGGAACGTCGCGTCGACGATCACGACCCCGGCGGTCGCGCCGGCGAGCCGTCCGAGCTCCCGATATGTGGACTCGCTCATCGCGGGGCTGTACGCGGACACGGGAGCCCGCGTGGTCGGCTCGACTCCGGCAGTCGCTTGCGGACCACGTCCGAGTTGAGGTGCGGCCGGTGCGAACGTGCGGCCAGTGCGCGCGCGAGGGTGCTCTTGCCGGTGCCGGTCACGCCCGCCAGGACGATCACCGCCGGGTCGCGTGCGGCCCACAGCAACCGGGTGCCGAGTGCCAGCAGCCGATGGGCGTGATCGATCGCAGCCGTCGCCTCCGCCGCCCCGGCCCGAAGCTGCGCCGCACGGATGAGGGCGACCTTCGCGCGAACACGGGCGCGGTAGGCGGCGAAGAAGGCGAGCAGCCGATCGTCGCCGGGGTCACCCCCGGCGGCGCGGTAGCCCACTACGAGCGCGTCGGCGAGCTCGGGCCGCTCGGCCTCGTGGAGCTCCATCACGAGGAAGGCGAGGTCGAGCCCCACGTCGATCCGGCGGAGCGCCGGGGCGAACTCGATCGCGTCGACGAGTGCGGGCTCGGAGCCGAGCAGCACGTGCTCGGCCCGCAGGTCGCCGTGCCCGTCCCGAGCGTTTCCACCACGCGCACGGGTGTCGAGCTCGCCCCAGCGCGCTACCAGGAATTCGGCGGCGAAGCGCTCCGCGCGGACCAGGTCGCCGGCTCGGGCGGCGTCATCGCAGAGCAACGTCGACAGCGTCGCGAAGTCGTCGTCGATCGAGCGCTTCACCGGCTCGGCGCCTGCGGAGGTCACGACCGCGGGGCACCCCCGGTGGAAGTCAGCGATGCGGCGCCCGACGCCCGCGAGGAGCTCCGGCGTCGCCTCCCCGGTCGCGAGTGACGCGGCGAGCGTCGCCGCTTCGTCGAAACGGCGCATCTCGACCGCGTACTCGATCGCGTCCGGCGCGTCCTCGGGGGCGAGCGCGACCCCGTCTCCGCTCGGGACGATCGCGCGCACGCCGAGGTACACGCGGGGCGCCGCCCGGCGATTGACGGCCACCTCCTCACGGCACATCGCGCGCCGGCGCTCGAGGGACCCGTAGTCCAGGAACGCCATCGTGACGGGCTTCTTGATCTTGAAAGCGCGAGATGACGTGAGCAGGACCCACGAGCCATGCGTCTCACGGCGGTCGGCAGTGCCGACCGCCAACGCCGTGGCGAGGCGGTCGACCACCTCCTCGGCGCGCAGCGACGAGAAGGTGGCCATGGATTCAACCGGCGGTGGCGACGAGTCGCTCCTCGTCGTCGTTCTCGCTGAGGGCGCGCGCCGGGATCACCGTGACGGGGCATGTCGCCCTGTGGATCAGATCGTGCGCGACGCTGCCCAGGAGGGCGCGCGCCCGGCCGAAGCCGCGGGTCCCCACGACGATCTCCGAGGCGTGCTCGACATCCGCGACGTTGGTCAGCGCGGCGGCCGCCGGCCCGGCGAGCACCTCGGTGCCCCAATCGAGCGAGGCCAGTCCTGGCACCTCCTCCGCGATGTGCGCGAGCAGTTCCTGGGCGTGACCGAGTGCGGAGTCCAGGAGCGTCTGATAGTTGTGGCCGCCGTACCAGGTGTCCGGCTGCGCGAACGCGTGGACGACGACGACCCGGCCGTCGGGCTGCGCACGCTGGACGGCCAGCGAGACCGCGGCACGGGACGCTGGAGAACCGTCGAACCCGGCGACGATGCAACGGCGGGTCGGGGTGGGCGTGGTCACTGCTGGCCTCCTTCGCTATTGGGAGATCGACGCTACGCCCACCGGCCGGTGCCGCCCTCCGGGCTACGCACCACTTCTGGTCAGGAGTTTCCACGGACCCGAAGGCGCCGCACTCGCCAGCGCTCCTCGACCCAGGTCACCGGCAGGATGATCAGCGCGGCTGCGGCCGACGCGGTGAGCGCGCGCGCGTCGATCAGCGCGGATCCGAAGACCTCGTGCATGAACGGGAGCGTGACGAAGAGCGCCTGCAGGAGCAGGACGACGCCGATGCCGGCGTAGACCGATGGGTTGCTCCAGCGGCCGATCTCGCGGTTGGGTCGCGTCAGCGACCGGCACGTCAGGAGATAGAGCGCCTGGAGAAGCACGGCGCCCGTGACCGCGGTCGTCTGCGCGCGGGCGAGCGCAAGGTCCGGGTCGACCAGCGCGTCGAGCTGGCGGCTGCGCTCGACGACGAAGAGCGCAAGGGCGACCGCGGTCAGCGTGACCGCGACCACGAGCGTGCGGACGAGCATCGGTCGATCCAGCAGGGGCACCCGGGGATCGCGCGGAGGGCGGCGCATCAGGTCGGGCTCGGCCGCCTCGAGGGCCAGCGGCAGCGCAAGGGCGACGGCGACGATGAGGTTGATCCAGAGGATCTGAACCGGCTCCACGGGAAGGAGCGGCTGCCCGTTCTCGAGCGGGAACGCCAGGACCGCGATCGCGATGATCAGCGCCTGCCCGAGGCTCGTCGGGAGGACGAAGCTCAGTGCCTTGACGAGGTTGTCGTAGACGCGCCGGCCTTCCTCGATCGCGGCGCGCAGCGTCCCGAAGTCATCGTCGGCGAGCACCATGTCGGCCGCCTCCTTGGCCGCGGCGCTGCCGCTGCGTCCCATGGCCACGCCGATATCCGCCTGCCGCAGCGCGGGAGCATCGTTGACGCCGTCGCCCGTCATCGCCACCACCTCGCCCTGCGCCTGCAGCGCGCGAACGAGGCGCAGCTTGTGCTCGGGCGCGACACGCGCGTAGACGTCGGCATCCCGGACACGCTCGCGGAGCGACTCGCTCGTCGGCTGCCTCGAGCTCGGGCCCGGTGACCGCGGGTCCTCCAGTGAGCCCGAGCGCCCGTCCGATCGCCAGCGCGGTGCGCGGATGGTCACCGGTGATCATCATCACCCGCACGCCCGCCGCCCGGCTGGCGGTGACCGCGTCGAGAGCGGCTTCGCGCGGCGGGTCGATCATCGCCTGCAGACCCAGCAGGCGCAAGCCGCCGAGGGGCTCCGCGAGCGAGGTCGCTCGGCCCTTGCCTGCGGCGAACACGAGCACACGCTGCCCCTGGTCCGCGAGCCGCTCGACCTGAGCCGCCGCGCCTGACGCGGCAGCGTCCGCGCACAGCGGCAGCACCACCTCGGGCGCGCCCTTGACGTAGACCGCGGTCCCGCCTCCCCGCGCCTGATGCAGCGTGGCCATCAGCTTGCGCTCGGAATCGAACGGCAGGGCCTCGAGGCGCGGGTGGTCCGCCCGGGCAGCATCGACATCGAGTCCCCGCGATGCGGCGTACTCGAGCAGCGCGGTCTCCGTCGGGTCGCCGACGTCGTCCCCGGAGCCACGCGCGAGCGAGGCGTCGTTGCAGAGCACGCCCGCGAGCAGCAGCTCGCGCACGTCGTCGCCGGCGCCCGGCGTCCACGCCGCCTGCACCGTCATCTGGTTGCGGGTCAGCGTGCCGGTCTTGTCCGACGCGACGACCGTGGTCGAGCCGAGCGTCTCGACCGCCGGCAGGTGCCGGATGATCGCCCGCCGGCGCGCCATCCGCCGCACGCCGATCGCCAGCGCGATCGTGACCACCGCCGGGAGGCCCTCAGGAACGGCCGCCACGGCGAGGCTGATGCCCGCGAGCGCGGCGTCGGCGAGCGGGAAGCCGCGGACCACGGCCACGATCGCGAGCAGCACCGCGGCGACGCCGATGACGCGCCGTGACCGTCCTGCCCGAGGCGGTCCAGCTCGCGCGTCAGCGGCGTCTGCAACGGGTCGACCGCGTCGAGCAGCGCCGAGATCCGCCCCAGCTCGGTCTCCGATGCCCGTCGCGACCGCCACGCCGAGGCCCGTTCCCGCGGCGACGACGGTGCCGGCGTGCAGCATGCTGCGGCGCTCGGCGAGCGGCGCCTCCGGCGGCGCGGCAGCGGGTTGCTTGTCGACGGGCGCCGACTCGCCGGTGAGCACCGCCTCCTGCGTGCGCAGCCGCTCGGCGTGGAGCAGCCGCACGTCGGCGCTGACCCGGTCCCCCTGGGCGACGGACATCACGTCGCCGGGAACGACCAGCTCGGCCGGGACCTCGACCCACGCATCGTCGCGGCGGACGAGCGCGGGCTCGGCGACGAGCTCCGCCAGCGCGGCGATCGCTCGCCCGGCGCGGTACTCCTGGACAAAGCCGATCAGCGCGTTGAGCACGACGACGGCCAGCACGACCGCCGCGTCCTCGAGCTCCCCGAACGCGGCAGCGACCGCCGCCGACAGCAGGAGCGCATAGATCAGCGGACTGCGGACCTGGGCGAGGAGCAGCCCGATGGCCGACGGCCCGGCCGCCTGCGGCAGACGGTTCGGCCCGTGCCGCCCCAAACGCGCGCGGGCCTCTTCGGCGCTCAGGCCGCTCGGGCTGGATTCGAGCGTTTGCAGCGCAGCCTCCCCGCTCCGGGCGTGCCACTCGGCTGCATCCATGGATCCATCCTGCACGCACGAGGTTCGGCGGCCATCGTGGAAGGCCGCCGCATCGCCTCCGTAGTCCGCCGCGGAGTTTTGCGGCCTCCCCGGCCGCTACTGCTCGAGCTGCTCGCGCGCCGCCTGGCGGGTCACGAGCAGCTGGCGCGACGCCAGCGCGATGTCCCGCTCGAGCCCGTCGAGCAATGTGAACAGCGCCTCGCGACTGCTCGACGCACGGAGGTCGGCGGTGAGCCCCCGCAGCGTGACGGCCGCGGCGCCGATGCGGGCAAGCCGGATCCCGAGCGCGTCCGCGCTCTCGCGCACGGTCGGCGGCGACGGCTCGCTCATGTCGAGATCAGCCCATGCTCGATGGCGTAGTGGACCAGCTCCGCGCGCGTGGACAGCCTCGTCTTCTGCTGGATGTGCGCGCGGTGGGTCTCGACCGTCCTCACGCTCAGGAAGAGCTGCTGCCCGATCTCGGTGTTCGTGTGCCCGAGGGCGATCAGCCGCAGGACGTCGAGCTCGCGGTCGGAGAGGCCATCCGGCGGTCCTGCCGGGGGCGGTGGCTGGGCAGCCATCCGAGCCCCGAGGCGCGGGTTGAGGTAGGTGTCGCCGCGGGCGGCGAGCTTGACGGCCTCGAGCAGCTCCTCGTCGGCCGCCTCCTTGAGGACGAAGCCGAGCGCCCCGCCCTGGAGGGCCTGGCGAGCGAACGCGGGGTCATCCTGCATCGTGAGGACCACGATGGCGGTCTCCGGCGTGGACTCGCGCAGCAGCGGGATCGCCTCCAAGCCCGAGCCGCCCGGCATGTTGAGGTCGAGCACCGCGACGGTGGGACGATGGGCCCGGATGACCTGCATGGCCGTCGGGACGTCACCCGCCTCGGCGACGACGTGGAGTTCCTCCTGCGCCTCGAGCAGCATGCGCAGCCCGCTCCGCACGACCGCGTGGTCGTCGGCGATCACCACTCGGATCGGCTCGTCCGCCATCGCGCCAGTCTGACGCATTCGCCCTAATGCCGCAGGTTGCGGAGCGATTCAGCGATCCCCGCCAGATCCTCGGCTCCAACGGCACGCTCGACGACCCGGCAGAGCTCCTGATCCTGTCGGAACACGTGGGCCCCCAACAGGTCTCCGGCGTGCCGGAGGCGGGCGGCCGGCGCGTGGGCGTCGGCCGCGATCGCGGCGATCTCGTCCGCGAGCCGGTCGTGCTCCGCGCGCATCGCGGCGGAGAGCGGATGGTCATCTCCGCCGTGGCGCCGCCACGCGGCGAGCAGTACCTCCTCCTCCGTCTTGAGGCGCGACGCGCCGGAGCCGTACCAGAACAGCAGCAGCGCACGGCGGTCGTCGGCGGCCGTAGCGGCGTCGGAGCACCGGAGGCGGCGGGCGAGGCCGAGAGCCTCGGCGTGCTCATTGGCTTGCAGTCGCATCAGGCCGCCCTGGCAGGCTCGGTCCGGTGGAGCGCCCCGAGGATCGTCTCCGCCCACTCGTCGATGCCGGCCCAGTCGCGGTTGTCGCCGAGTCGGCCACCGAAGAGGTGGAAGAGCATCCGCGACGGGAGGGGCCATTGCGCCCGTTGGATCACGCCCGCGAAGACCCGGTACTCGTCGGGGCGCATCGTCTCGCGGACCTGCGCGATGTTGCGAGGCTCGCGCCGCATGAGCGGCCCGATGACGCGTCGCCGGTCGCCGAACGTCCCGACGCTGAAGAGCCACGTCCGGCGAGCCGCGAGGACCTGCATGTGCCGGCCGACGAAGTCGTCGAACTCGGGGGGCCAGCGTCCGTCGTACACCGGGCTGCCGAGGACGACCGCGCATCCTGGCGGGATCTCGCCGACGTCCTCGACCTGGCGGAGCCCGACCGCGAGCCCGCCCTCATGCAGTCGCGTGGCGATGCGCTCGGCCACGCCGCGGGTGGCGCCGTGCCGGGAGGCGAACGCGACGAGCACGCCGGGGGCGGGATCGCGGTCGGGCATCCGAGCCGTCACACGGTCTGGGTCTCGGGGATGGAGCGGAAAAGCTCCTCGAGCGGCGCCTCGATCCCTCGCGGCACCACGAGCACGGGGCTCGCGGACTCGCGCACGAGGCGGCCGGAGACGCTTCCGAGCAGGACCGCGCGATGCGGGCCGTATCCCCGGGAGCCGACGATCACCAGGTCGGCGGACTTCGACTCGTCCGCAAGGACCTGTTCGGGCGCGCCGACGGCAACGACCGGCTCGGTGGGCACGTCGGGGACCAGCGTCGAGGCCACCTCACCGAGGTACTTGCGCGCCCGCTCCTCCTGGTCGTCGGGCGTGAGGATGTACCCGGGGCCCTGCATCAGCGCCGGCGTGCCCATCCACATCGCGTCGAGGACCTCGACGAGTCGCAGGCGGGCGCCACGCACCCGGGCGATGGTCCTCGCGCCGACGAGCGCGGCCTTCGCCTCGACCGAGCCGTCGTAGCCGACGACGATCGTGGCGATGCCGCCCGGCTCGAGGGTGTGGAAGCCCTGGGGGGCGACGGCGACCGGGCAGGGCGCGCCGTGCAGCAGACGCTCCGCGGTCGTGCCGGCGAACACGCGACCGGCGCCGCCTCGGCGGCTGGAGCCGATCACGATCAGCGAGGCGCCCTCCTCGCCCGCCAGGTGCTGGATGCACTTGGCCGGGGACACCTCGGCGATCGGCCGCTTCTGAAGCGGCGGCAGGTCGTCCATGCCGGCGGTGGCGCGCTCGAGCGCCCCCTCGGCGTCCTCGCGGAGGTACTGCCGGTAGCCGGTCTTCGCGCCGCGGCCGGGAACGTCGTCGTAGGGATAGGCGCAGACGAGCACGAGCTCAGCGTCGGAGCCGCGCGCGAGCAGCGCTGCCAGCGCGACGGCATCCATGGAGCGATCTGACTCGTCGACACCGACGATGATCTTGGACACGATGCCTCCTCTGACTTGGGGGATGGGCCGAAGCTACGGCCGCTTCCGTGGCCTCGCATCGGCGCGGACCCGCGCTTCGTCTCCGTAGTTCTCCGCCGATGCCCCGCGGGGTTCGGGCGATGCCGAAGGTCCGTGGCGCTGCAACGCTGCGGTCATGGCCGCCGTCGAAGCCAGCGCAGCGCCCCGACCCCATCACGCACCCATCGGGGGCAACGCACTCCGCGCGGCGGTACTCGGCGCGAACGACGGCCTGGTCTCGAACCTCAGCCTCGTGATGGGCGTTGCCGGCGCGGGTCTCGAGAACCGCGTGATCCTGATCACCGGGCTCGCCGGCCTGCTCGCCGGCGCATGCTCGATGGCGATGGGAGAGTGGATCTCCGTGCAGAGCTCGCGCGAGCTCTTTCAGCGCGAGCTCGCCGTCGAGCGCGCGGAGATCGCGCGGTTCCCCGAAGAGGAGCACCAGGAGCTCGTCGAGATCTACGAGGGCCGCGGCTTGTCGACATCCGTGGCGGAGCAGATGGCAACACACGTGATGGCCGACGCCGAGCGCGCGCTCGAGGTGATGGCGCGCGAGGAGCTCGGCATCGATCCGGACGAGCTCGGAGGCTCGGCGTGGACGGCCGCCATGTCCTCGTTCGCGCTCTTCGTGGCCGGCGCCGTCGTCCCCGTGGCCTGGTTCGCCTTCTTCCCGACCGGCACGGCCGTGCCGCTCAGCCTCGCGGCGAGCGCGATCGGCCTCTTCGCGATCGGCGCGGCGATCACCCGGGTCACGAGCCGCTCGCCGTGGCGCTCGGGTCTGCGGCAACTCGCGATCGGGCTCGCGGCAGCCGCCGTCACCTACGGCACGGGCGTCGTGCTCGGCGTCTCGGTGGGCGCATGAGCGCGCCGACGCTCCTGCTCGCCTTCGACGGGTCGCCGGCCGCCGCTGCGGCCGTACGGGCGGCCGGGAGCCTCTTCCCCGGCGCGGCGGCCCTCGTCGTCAACGTCCGCCGCGAGCCCGCCACGCCCGGGCAGGCGGCCGCGCTCGCCCGGATCGCGGTCCCCGACGCCGTGATCACCGGCGGGCTCGCCGCGTTGGACCGCGCCGCCGAGGAGGAGGCCAAGGCTGTCGTCGCGGACGGTTCGGCCGTCGCCACGGCGGCCGGCCTCCGCGCCGACACGGCCATCGCCGGCGCCGCCGGGTCGACTTGGCCCGCCATCAAGCGACTCGCGAACGAGCGCGACGCGGCACTGATCGTGGTCGGGTCCCGCGGCCGCGGCGCCGTCGCCTCGACGGTCCTGGGCTCGGTGTCCTCAGGGCTCGTGCACAACGCCGACGTCCCGATCCTCGTCGTCCCGGACCCTGCGGACATCCCCGGACGCGCGCCCGCAGTCGAACCGGATGACCCCAGCTCGCCCGGCGCCTAGCGTCGGCAGCGACCGCTCGAGAAGGAGCCCACCATGACGACCCACCCCTCCCCCAGCTCACCGGCCGACGTCCTCGGCCGCAGTCGGGTCCGCGACGCCATGCAGCTCGGGCTCTTCCACTGCGAGCCGGACGACGACGTCGCCGCCGTCGCAGGGACGATGGCCGAGCACTCGATCCACAGCGTCGTCGTCGCCGGCATCGTCCGGCGCGACCATGCCGGCGATCGGCTCGCCTGGGGCATCGTCTCCGACCTCGACATGGTGCGGGCCATGCGACCGGGCGCCGAGGAGGCGACCGCCGCGGAGGTCGCGGGCACCGAGATCGTCACCGTCTCGCCACTCGAGTCGCTCGCGCAGGCGGTGCAGCTGATGGACGAGTACGACACCTCCCACCTGGTCGTCGTCTCGCCCGACACCGGCCGTCCCGTCGGCATGCTCTCCACGCTCGACGTCGCCCGCGCGGTCGACGGCGACTGAGAGCGACGACTCAGGCGTCTGCAGCCGGCAGCGTGCCCGGGAGGGCGGGCGGAGTGGCCTCCTCGGGCGCGACACGGACCCGCATGTCGACGATCGACGCGCCATCGGGGCCCACGAGCACCGGGTTGCAGTCGAGCTCCGCGACCGCCGGGTGGTCGGCCGCGAGGGCGCTGACGCGCCGGAGCACGTCCTCGAGCGCCGCGACGTCGCAGAGCGGCGCGCCCCGGTAGCCGTCGAGCAGCGGGAAGGTGGAGAGCTCGCGCACCATCTCGCCCGCCTCCCCGTCCCTGAGCGGGACGAGCCGGAGGCTGACGTCGTCGATGAGCTCGGCGGCCACGCCGCCGGCGGCGCACGCCACGAGCGGTCCGAGGACCCCGTCGCTGCCGATCCCGACGTGCATCTCGACGCCGTGCTCGACCATGGGCTGGACCAGGTAGCCGGTGAGGCGGAACCCGGCCGCGGCGACGTCCGCGCGCATCCTGGCGGCGGCGCGTCGGATGGCGGCCGTGCCCCGGAGCCCGGTCGCGACGCCGCCGGCGTCGGTCTTGTGCACGAGGCCGGGGGCGACGGCCTTGAGGGCAACGGGCCCGCCGACCGCCGCGGCGAGCCGGACGGCCTCCGCGACGCTGGCCGCGGGGATCGGCTCGATCACCGGCAGCCCGTAGCTCGCCGCAAGCTCGTTGACGGTCCGTGCGCTCAGCCAGCCGCCGTCGGGTCCCAGCGCGGACGCCAGCACGGAGGCGGCGCGCTCGCGGTCCGGCTCGGGCTCGATCAGCGCTGGTCCCGATTCCGGGTGCCGGAGCCAGGCCGCGTGATCCGCGGCGCGCGCGAGCGCCATGGCCGCGTCCTCCGGGAAGGCGAAGCACGGCACGGGCCCCGCGCCGTCGTGCAACGTCGCGGGCGCGCCCTCTTCCGTCAGGAAGACCGCCATCAGCGGCTTGCCCTCGGGCATCCGCCCGGCCGCCTCGCCGAGCGCGGCGGCGACGTCGGTGGGCGGTGTTACGAACGGCGGCACGAAGATCGCGATCACGGCGTCGACGACGTCATCCTCGGCGATCGCCTCCAGCGCCGCGCCGTAATCACTCGCTGCGGCATCGCCGAGCAGGTCGACCGGGTTCCCGACGGCAGCAGCCGGGCGCAGGCCCCGCCGCAGGCGCCGGCGGGTCCGCGCGCTCAACGCCGGCACCTCGAGCCCGGCCGCCTCGCACGCATCCGCGCACATGATCGCCGGGCCGCCCGCGTTGGTGAGGATTCCGACGCGGTGGCCGGCGGGCAGCGGCTGCATCGCGAGCAGCGCGGCCGTGTCGAGCAGCTCGCGCAGCGTGTCGGTCCTGATGACGCCCGACTGGCGGAACAGCGCGTCGACCGACACGTCCTTCGCGGCGACGAGCGCGGCCGTGTGGGAAGCCGCCGCGCGAGAGCCCGCCGTCGCGCGGCCGCTCTTGACGGCGAGGATCGGCTTCTCGCGGGCCACGCGGCGCGCGATCCGGGCGAAGTTGCGCGGGTTGCCGAAGGACTCGACGTAGAGCGCGATCACACGGGTCGCGTCGTCGGACTCCCAGAACTGGAGGAGATCGTTCGTCGACAGATCGAGGCGGTCCCCGATCGAGACCACCGAGGAGAAGCCCAGCCCGCGCGCCCGGGCGGCCTCGATCGCCGCGATCGCGATGCCACCGCTCTGGGTCGACAGGGCGACCGGCCCCGGCGCCGGCGAGCGCCTCGCGAAGGTCGCGTCGAGCGCATGGCCCTCCGCCGTCACCGCGAGCCCGAGGCAGTTCGGCCCGATGAGGCGCATGCCGGTCTGCCGGCAGAGGGCGAGCAGCCGCGCCCGGCGGGCGGCCGCGGAGGCGCCGTCTTCGAACCCGGCGGACACCACGAGCAGCGCGCCGATGTCCTTGCGCGCGCATTGGCGCGCCACCGCCTCGACGCCCCGTGCCGGCACCGCCACCACCGCCAGGTCGACTGCCTCGGGAAGCTGGGCCACGGACCGGAACGCGGGCATCCCGCCCACGTCGGAGCGGCGGCGGTTCACGAGGTGGATCGGACCGGTGAAGGACTTGCGAAGGTTCTGCAGCAGCGCGGCACCCACGGAGCCTGGCCGGTCGGACGCGCCGATCAGCGCGACCGAGCGAGGCAGCAGGAACCGGGCGACCGCCGAGGCGGCGGCGACCCGGTCCCGGTCCTCGAACGCCGCCAGCGCCTCCGCGCCGAGCGCCGTCGGCAGCTCGACCTCGACCACCCCGGATCGCGCGCGTACGGAGGCCGGGAACCCGCTCTCGCGGAAGACCTCGACCATGCGCCGGTTGTCCGCGCGCACCAGCGCGACGAACTGCGGGATCCCGGCGCGGCGGGCGCAGTCGGCGACGAGCCCCAGCAGCACGGTACCGAGCCCGTGGCCCTGCCACGCGTCGGCGACGGCGAAGGCGACCTCGGCGCTGTCGGAGTCGACCCGCACGTACATCGCGTGCGCGACGATCCTCCCGTCGGGGCCGATGGCGACGAGCCCCACCCGGTCCCGCCCGTCCACCTCGGCCGCATGCCGGGCCGCGGCGCGCAGGTTGACCCCGAGCGACAGGAACCGGAACGCCCGCGAGTCCGGCGACAGGGCCGAGAAGAAGTCGTGCAGCGCGTCCTCGTCGGCCGCTTCGAGGGGACGGACGTGCAGGGTGGAGCCGTCGCGAAGGACGACCTCGTGGGTCGTGGCGAAGTGCATCGGTGGTGACGGGGTCTGGAGCACGCCCGCCCATCCTGCTCGCCGCGAGCGTCCGGAGCATCCGTAGGAAGCCACCTCGAACGTGGGGATGAATCCGGATTGCAGGCACCACGCCACGTCGTAGGTTCGGACCATGAGCGCCACCGCCAGCGAGCCTCCACCGACCCGCACGCCGCCGTTCGAGCGGATCCTCAGCCTCACCGGCCTCACCCGGGAGGGAGCCGAGGCCGTCCGCCAGGCCGCCGTCCTGGCCGGGCCGGGCGCGACGATCGACCTCGTGGCCGTCGCCCCGCGCCGGCCACCGGGCATGCCGCACCCGCAGGCCGAGCAGATCGAGTCGCTGGTGATCGGCGACCGGCTGGCATCCGAGCATGTCGGTGGCGTCCAGGCCCCACATCGCCGAGGCGGCGGACGAGCCGGCCGGAGTGCTGGAGAGCGTCGCGGGCCACGACCTGCTGGTCGTGCCCGACAGCGGGACCGGGCTCGAGGTGCTGTCACGCGCGGCGACGGCAGTCCTGATCGCCCGCCCGCCGACGGCGCCCACGCCGTTCCCGGAGTCCATCCTCGTCGCCGTGGACGGAACGGCCGAGGCGCATGCCGCCGCCCGGCTCGGCGCCGAGCTCTCCGTCCGGCACGGCGCGCCGGTCACGCTCGTCGCCACGCCGGAGCACGACATGGGCCACCAGCACGCGCTCCAACGCGACATCGAGGCGGTCGAGCAGCTCACGGGGACCCGGCCGCTCGTGCTGGACGAGCACCGGGGCCCGGTGCCGTCCATCCTCGCCGCGGCAGCCGGCGTCGAGGCGTCATTGATCGTGCTCGGGCGCCGACCGGGCTCGCCTACCCCGAGCGTCTCGGCGCAGGTCGCCCGTGCTGCGGGCTGCTCGGTGCTCGTCGTCCGCCAGGCTGCCTGAGCGCTCAGCTGGCGGCGGCGACAGCCTGCGGCGCGCGCGGGCTGGGAATCCGGCAGCGCACCGTCGTACCCAGCTCGGGTTGCGACACGACCGAGAACTTGCCGTCCAGCAGCGAGACGCGCTCGCGCATCCCGATCAGGCCGAACCCCTCGACGCTCTGCTCTGGATCGAATCCGACTCCGTCGTCGCTGACGGCGATGTCGATCCAGTCGGACTGCTCGCTCACGACGACCTTCACCCGCGTCGCCTTCGCGTGCTTGACCGCGTTGGTCAGCGCCTCCTGCACGAGCCGGTAGATCGTGGTCTCGACGGCCGGCGCGTGGCGGGACGACTCGCGGCCGCTCTCGTAGGCGAGGTCCAGCTCGAGCGTGACCTCCAGTCCGTTGACCACGGCCGTCCGCTCGACCAGCGCCTCGAGCGCAGGGCCCGTCCCGAGCTCGTCGAGCGAGGCAGGCCGCAGCTCGGTGATGAGGTGGCGCAGCTGTGTGATGCCGGTACCCACCTGGGCGGCAGCCGCGGCGATCGCCGCGCGCACGGCGTCGAGGTCGTCGAGCCGGGCCGCCGCGCCGAGCGCGAGCTTCAGACCGCCGAGCTCCTGCAGCGTCTCGTCGTGCAGCTCCCGTGCCCAGCGGGCGCGCTCGCCCTCCGAGGCCTCGATGCTGCGCTGGAGCGTCTGAGCGGCGACGTCCTGGGCACCGGCCACGGCCGTCGCCGCCGCGGCCGCGAACGCCTCGATCAACCGCCCGTCCTCCGTCCCGAACTCCGGCCCGTCGACCAGCCGATCGAACGCGGCGAGGACGCCGATCCGGCGGCTGCGGAAGACGAGCGGCACGATCAGGCCGGCCGTCGCGTGCACGTGCTCGCCGAGGCGGAATCGCACCTGGCTCCTCATCTCGGAGAGCCGCTCCGTGCGTCCCGTCCTGAACACGTGGCCGACGACCGAGTCCTCGACGGGCACCTTCAAGCCCAGCACGGACGCGCCGACCTCGCCGGCCACCGCCCGGCCGACCAGCTCCCCGCCCTCGGCGAGCAGCAGCACCATCGAGGTCGCCTCCACGAGCGCGCGGCCCCGCTTGACGATCAGCTCGAGCACCCGATCCAGATCGGTCTCGGTGCCGAGCGCGCGCGTGATCGCGCTCGTGGTCTCCAAGGCCCGCACGGCGCGCTCGAGCTCGGCCCGCTGCGCCTTCTCGTTGCGGTACAGGTGCGCGTTCTGGATCGCGGTGGCCGCCCAGCGGGCGAGGACCAGGATCGCCTCCTCGTCGGCCTCGTCGAACGGACCGCCCTCCTTCTCGGTGAGGTAGAGGTTCCCCCACGCCTCGCCGCGGACCAGGACGGGGACGCCGAGGAACGAGCGCATCGGCGGGTGGTCGATCGGGAAGCCGTACGAGGCCGGATGCCGGCCGACGTCGGTCAGGCGCAGCGGCTGCGGATCGCTGATGAGCACGCCCAGGATGCCGCGGCCGCGGGGAAGGTCGCCGATCGCGCGGTGCGCCGACTCGTCCATCCCGGACGTGAGGAACCGCTCGAGCTCGCGGCGGCCCTCGTCGAGGACGCCGAGCGCCGCATAGCGGGCGCCGGTCAGCTCGCGCGCCGCCTCGAGCACGCGCTGCAGCACGGCCTCGTGGTCGAGCTCGGAGACGACCTCGCTGCCGATCTGGAGCAGTCTCCCGAGCGCCTCGGGGCTGAGATGGGACAGCGCGTCCGCCGGATCCTGCAGGGTCAGTGGGTCGCATCGGGCTCGGCGTCCACGGCCAACCCTACCTCCGACTGCACCGAGTCAACGGCCGAATACGGAGCACCGGACGTCGTCCCCACGGATGGCGGCCGCTCCGGCGTGACCTACGGTCGCCCCATGACGGCCAGGCCCCCAACCCCGCGGATCGTCGTCGCCGGCGGCGGCGTCGCCGCGCTCGAGGCCGTTCTCGCCCTGCGCGCGCTCGCGGGACGCCGGCCGGCGATCACGCTGGTCACGCCAGAGCCCGAGTTCGCGCCGCCCGCGGCATCCGTGGCCTCGCCGTTCGGCTTCGGTCCTCCGTCGACCCTGCCCCTCGAGCCGTTCGCCGCCACCTACGACGTCCGGCTCCGTCGACGGCGCGCTCGCGCGCGTGGACACGACGCGACGGATCGCGATCGCTCGTCGACGGCGGCAAACTCGAGTACGACCATCTCCTCATCGCGGTCGGCGCCCGCAGGCGAGCGGCGGTGCCCAGCGCCGTGACCTTCCGCGGCCCCGGAGATGTCGACCGCGTCGAGGAGGTCGCTCGACGACATGGCGACCGGGCGGGTGGAGCGGCTCGTCGTGACCGTCCCCTCCCTCGAGACCTGGCCGCTCCCGGCCTACGAGCTCGCGATCATGGCCGCGGTCGAGCTCCGCTCGCGCGGCCTCGAGGCTCCCGACGTCGCACTCGTGACGCCGGAGACGCAGCCGCTCGAGGTCTTCGGCGCCGCCGCCACGGAAGCGGTCGACGAACCTCTGCGCGAGCGCGGCGTCACGCTCCACACCGGGCGCACCCCGATCGCGCTGAGCGGCGGGTTCCTGCGTACCGCCGAGGGCCGGACCATCCCGGCCGATCGGGTGATCGCGCTCCCCGGGCTCACCGGACCGTTCATCCCCGGGCTCCCGCACGACCGCGCGCGGCTTCATCCCCACGAGCGCCGACGCGCGCGTCATCGGCTGCGACGGCGTCTACGCCGCCGGCGACGCGACCACGTTCCCGCTCCGCCAGGGCGGCCTGGCCGCACAGCAGGCCGACGCCGCCGCCGAGACGATCGCCGCGCGGCTCGGCGCCATCGCCCACGCGGAGCCGTTCCGTCCGGTCCTGCGCGGCGTCCTGCTCACGGGCGGCGCCCCGTTGTACCTCCGCGCGGTCCTCGGCACGGAGGAGACCCCGGTCGCACGGCGCCTCCGGGCGACCACGTCGAGCTCCGCCGGCCCGCGGGCGCTGTGGTGGCCTCCGGCCAAGGTCGCCGGCCGCTACCTCGCGCCGCTGCTCGCCACGGCCCGCCCCACAGCGCTGCTGACCTCGCCGATGAGCGACCTCGGACCCGGCCCCGCCGTCGTCCGCGGCGACGATGACCCGCTGGCCCTCGCGCTGGCGCTGGCCGACGAGGACGCCCGCTGCGGCGACTACCGCCAAGCGCTCCACGCGCTCGACGCGGCCCGGGCCCTTACCGGCGGCGTGCTCCCCGAGGCCTACGCCGCGAAGCAGCGCGACTGGTCGTCGCGGGCGTAGTCCCTGACGTCAGTGGTTCTCCGCCCTGGTGTGCGGACCGCCCCCGATGACGGGTGAGGACGAGCGGCATACGGTCGAGCCATGTCCGAGCACGTGAGTCCGCTTGACGCCACCTTCCTCGAGCTCGAGGAGGCCGACCCCACCGCCCACATGCACATCGGCGGCGTGATGATCTTCGACCCGCTGCCCGGCGGCGGCACGCCCACCATCGAGGCGGTCCGCGAGCTGCTGCTCGAGCGGCTGAGCGCGATGCCGCGATACCGCCAGCGGCTCTCGGAACCCACGACGGGCGGCCTTACCTGGCCGAGCTGGGTGCCCGACGCGGCCTTCGACATCGCCCGGCACGCCCGGCGGGCGGCGCTGCCGGCGCCCGGCGGCGAGGCGGAGCTCACCGAGTGGGCCGCGGAGTTCTGGTCGCACCGGCTCGAGCGCGGCAAGCCGCTCTGGGAGATGGTGCTGCTCGAAGGCCTCGAGGACGGCCGCTGGGCCCTGGCGAGCAAGACCCATCACTGCATGGTCGACGGCGTCGGCTCGGTCGACGTTGCGCATCTCCTGCTCGACGCGACCCCCGATCCTGCCCCGCGCCGCCCGGCGGACGACACTCCCGCGGCAGAGCGGCGACGGCGCAGGTCTCACGCACCTGCCGGCCGCGCTGCTGCACGGCATCCGCGCCGGCGTCGACACCGTCCTGCACCCCACCGAGCTGGCGGAGCTCCCGCGTCGCGGCCGGGCGCTCGCCGAGCTGCTGCTCCGCAACGAGGTCCGCGCCGCGCCGCACACCTCGCTCAACGGCCCGATCGGCAAGCAGCGCCGCTTCGCCGTGGCCGACGCCCGGCTCGAGGACCTCAAGGCCATCAAGCGCGCGCTCGGCGGCACCGTCAACGACGTCGCGCTCGCCGCGGCGACCGGCGGGCTCCGCGCCCTGCTCGAGGCACGCGGCGAGCAGCCGCCCTCGGCGCGGGCCTGCGCGCGATGGTGCCGGTCAACGTGCGCGGCGCAGCGGAGCAGCTGGCGCTCGGGAACCGCATCACGTCGCTGTTCGTGCACCTCCCGGTCGACGAGGAGAACGAGCTGGTGCGCTACGCGAGGGTCCTCGATGACGCGGAGCAGCTGAAGGCGGGCGACCAGGCGATGGCCGGATCGACGCTCGTGCAGCTCGCGGGCCTCGCGCCCGCCGCTGCTGCACTCGTTCCTCGCCCAGGGGCTCTTCGCCACCCGGCTGTTCAACGTGACGATCACCAACGTGCCGGGCCCGCAGATGACGCTCTACGCGTTCGGGTCGCCGATGCGCCGCGTCCTCGGCCTCGTGCCGCTGGCGGCGGAGCACGCGGTCGGCATCGCGATCCTCAGCTACGACGGCACCGTCACCTTCAACGTGATCGCCGACCGCGACGCGGTCCCGGACGTCGACGTGATCGTCCGCGGGATCGAGACCACCCTCGAGGAGCTGCTCGGCCACGCGGACGCCCGGCCGCTCCCGCGCCCGAGCCGCCGTCCAGGTGGGGCGCGGCGCTAGATCGCGCTCGAGCAGGGCGCGCAGCTCGGCGACCAGCGGCATGCGCGGGTTGGTGCGCAGGCTGAGGTCGGCGAACGCCGCCATCGAGAGCTCGGGCACGGCGGCCCGGTAGGCGCCGGCGTCGATCCCGGCGGCCTGCGCGGTCCGCGGCATGCCGAGCGTCGTCGAGCAGCGCGTCGACCCTCTCGAAGAGCGCGTCGCATGACGGGCCGAGCCCGAGCACGCGGGCCATCTCGGCGTACTTGGCCGGGACGACGTAGGCGCCGTAGCCGGGCGCCGGCATGAACTTCGTCGGGATCGCGGCGTTGTAGCGGAGCACGTGCGGGAGGAAGAGCGCGTTGGCCCGCCCGTGCGCGACGCCGAACCGCGCGCCGACCGCGTGGGCGAGCGCGTGGTTGACGCCGACGAACGCGTTGGCGAAGGCCAGTCCCGCGATCGTCGCGCCGTTGGCCATCTGCGTCCGCGCGGCGAGGTCGCTCCCGTCCGCGAAGGCGCGTGGCAGCGCGTCGAGGATCATCCGGACCGCCTGCAGGCAGAGCGCGTCGGAGTACGGCGACGCGAAGATCGACACGTAGGCCTCGAGCGCGTGCGTCAGCGCGTCGACGCCGGTGTCCGCGGTCAGCGTGGGCGGCATCGTGAGCGTCAGGCGCGGCTCGACGACCGCCTGGTCGGGGACCAGCGAGTAGTCGACGAGCGTGAGCTTCGCCGCCGCCGACCGTCAGCACGGCGGCCGGCGAGACCTCGGAGCCGGTGCCGGCGGTGGTGGGCACGGCGATCAGCCGGGCGCGGTGCGGATCCTGCGGGAAGCGCGCGATCCGCTTGCGCGGGTCCAGGAACGGCAGCGCGAGCTCGGCCACGGTCAGCTCGGGATGCTCGGAGAGCAGGCGCATGACCTTGGCGGCGTCGATCACCGAGCCGCCGCCCACGGCCACCACGAGGTCGGCGTCCATCGCCGCCAGGCGCTCGGCGCCGGCGCGGACCGCCGCCTCCTCCGGCTCGGGCTCGACGTCCGAGAACACGCGCACGGAGGCCGGCGCGAGCAGGCGCCGCAGCTCGTCGGGCACCCCGCGCGCCTCCGTGTCGGCGTCGGTCACGAGCAGCACCCGCTCGGCGGCCGCCTCGCGCAGCGCGCCCAGCGCGCCGGTGTTGAAGAACGTCGCGGGCGGCACGCGGAACCACTGCGGCGGCGACTGGCGGCGGGAGACGACCTTGACGTTGAGCAGCTCGCGGTAGTTGACGTTCGCGGTCGTCGTCGAGCCGCCCCAGGTGCCGCAGCCGAGCGAGAACGTGGGCGCCAGCTCGTTGTAGACGCCGCCGAGCGCGCCGACCGCGGTCGGCGCGTTGACGAGGATGCGGCCCGTGCGGATCGCGTCCCCGAAGCGCTCGACGATCTCGGGGTCGTCCGCGTAGACGGCCGACGTGTGGCCGAGCCCGCCGTGCTCGGTGACGAGCGCGCACGCGTCGATCGCGTGCTCGACCGAGGGCGAGCGCACGATCCCCAGCACGGGCATCAGCTTCTCGCGCACGAGCGGATGGCCCGCGAGCGCCGCGAGATCCGCCGGCAACGGCGCGAGCAGGACCTTGGTGTTCGTCGTCGAGCCGGATGCCGGCCAGCGCGGCGAGCGCCGGGCAGCTCTGCCCGAGCGCCTCGATGCGCATCCTGCCGTCCGCCTCGAACGCGACGGCGGCGAGCGCGTCGACCTCGGCATCCGAGAGCAGGCGGGCGCCCATGCGCACGAGCTCGGCGACGAGGTCGTCGTGGACCGCGTCGTCGACCACGAGCGTCTGCTCGGCGGGGCAGATCACGGACGCGTCGAAGGTCTTGGAGATCAGGACGTCCATCACCGCCATCGCGACGTCGGCGCTGCGATGGACGTAAACGGGCGCGTTCCCGGGCCCCACGCCGATGCAGGGCTTGCCCGCCTCGTTGGTCGCGCGGACGGCCTTCGGGCCCCCCGTGGTCCAGATGAAGTCGACGCCGGCGTGATGGAACAGGTACTGCGAGACGTCGAGCGTGGCGTCGGGCACGACCTGGAGCGCGCCCGGCGGCAGCCCGGCCGCCTCGCCGGCGGTACGGACGATGTCGATCGCGCGCTCGGCGCAGCGGGCCGCGCGCGCCGACGGTCGGAAGACCACGGCGTTGCGCGTCTTCGCCGCGACGATCGCCTTGAAGAGCGCGGTCGAGGTAGGGTTCGTGATCGGCAACAGGGCGAGCACCACGCCGATCGGCTCCGCGACGTACGAGAGCGCGCGCTCGCGGTCCTCCTCGATGACGCCGACCGTGCGCTTGTCGCGTAGGTGGTCGTAGAGGAACTCCGTGGCGACGTAGTTCTTGATGACCTTGTCCTCGAAGACGCCGAAGCCGGTCTCCTCCATCGCGAGCTCGGCGAGCTCCACGGCGTGGCGGACTCCCGCGACCACCATCGCGTGCACGATCTCGTCGACGGCTTCCTGGTCGAGGTCTCGGAAGGCTGCTAGCGGCGGTGGTGGCGCGATCGACGATCGCGTCGAGCCGCGAGGCGACGTCCGTCTCGACGAACGCGGGCGGCTCAGGGGGCAGGATGACGGACATGGTCACCGACGCTATGGCCGCCACTGCGCGCTGTCATCGTGCGCTGCCCGCCGTGTCGCTCAGTAGTCCACGCGCGCGCGGAGCGGGCGACTGCGGATGCGCATCTCGCCGCGGCAGCCGACGATCGAGTGGTGTTGCAGGCGATCGCCACCCACGCATTGACCAAGCGCTACAGGAGCGCGCGCGGCATCGAGGACGTCACGTTCAGCGTCGCGCCCGGTGAGGTGTTCGGCTTCCTCGGCCCCAACGGCGCCGGCAAGACCACCACGATCCGCACGCTGCTCGGCCTGCTGCGCCCCACCGCCGGGACCGCGGAGATCCTGGGCTTCGACGTCTGGCGCGACGGCGTCGCCGCGCGGGCCCGCACGGGCTTCCTTCCCGGCGAGTTCGCCTTCGACGAGCAGGTGACCGGCGAGGAGCTGCTGGATCTCTTCGCCGACCTCCGGGGGATCGACGACCGCGCGTTCGCGCGGTCGCTCGCCGAGCGCTTCGAGGCCGACCTGCGCCGCCCGCTCGGCGAGCTCTCGCGCGGGAACCGGCAGAAGATCGGGCTCGTCCAGGCACTGGTGCACCGCCCGCCCGTGGTCGTCATGGACGAGCCGACCGCCGGGCTGGACCCGCTCATGCAGGAGGAGTTCGCCCGGCTCGTCGGGGAGCTGCGAGCGGACGGCACGACCGTCTTCCTCTCCTCCCACAACCTGGCGGAGGTCGAGCGGATGTGCGATCGCGTCGGCATCCTCCGGGAGGGCCGGCTCGCCGCCATCGAATCGGTGGACGACATCACCGGCCGCGCGCTGCGCCACGTCAGGCTCCGCTTCGCCGGTGCGGTGCCCGCGACCGAGTTCCGGCGCCTGCCAGGCGTCAGCGAGCTCGTGGCCGACGGGGCCGAGCTCCGCTTCCTGCTGGCCGGCGAGCCGACCGAGGTGGTCCGCGCGGCCGGCCGCCACCGGCTGCTCGACATCGAGATCGCGCGGCCGTCGCTCGAGGAGACGTTCGTGGCCGCCTACGGCCACACGCTGGAGGTGGCGGCGTGACCGCCGTCGCCGCAGAGCCGCGCGCTGCCGCGCGTCCGATGCGCAGCCCCTGGCTGCGGTTCGCCCTCTACGTCGCGCGGCGCAAGCGCCTCGCGCCACTCGCGTGGGGGCTCCCGCTCGGCCTGATGGCGGTCATGATCGTGGGGGTCTTCCCGAGCATCCAGAGCTCGTCGCAGCTCGACGAGCTGATCAAGGCCTACCCCGATGCGCTCAAGGAGGCCTTCGGCATCACGGACGCGAGCTTCAGCAGCATCTCGGGCTACCTCGCGGCGGAGATCTTCAGCATGATCGCGCCGTTCACGGCCGCCGGGTTCATGATCCACGCCGTGGCGACCGGGATCTCCGGCGCCGAGCGCCGCGGCGTCCTCGACGTGATGCTCAGCGCGCCGGCGCGCCGCAGGCACGTGCTCGCCGGCGAGCTCGCCGGCGCCGCCGGCGTCCTGCTGGTGATCACCCTCGTGCTCGGGGTCCTGACCCAGGCCGCCGCGTACGGGTTCGGTGTCGACCTCCCGATGGGCGACACGGTCGCCGGAGCCCTCAATCTGTGGCCGCTCGGCGTCTTCTTCGGCGGCGTCACCGTGCTGCTCGCCGGCCTCACGCGCCGGAGCGCCGTCGTGGGCGGCGGGGCGGCCGGCGTCCTCGCCGTGATGTACCTGATGGAGGTCCTCGGCAAGCTCTCCGACGCCTTCGCAACCGTCGACGGCCTGTCGGCCTTCCACTACTACGGCTCCGCGATCGAGGACGGGCTCGACCCCGGGGCGTTCGCGATCCTGCTGGCGGCGGGGGCGGCCCTGGCCGCTGTGGGCTGCGCGCTCTTCGAGCGCCGCGACGTCGGCGCCTGACATCTGCGGGCAAACCGCCGTGCGCATGTGGACTGCTCCGGATGCCATGCCTGCGCGCAGCGGCGATGCTCTGGAGCATGCCGGCCGCCCGTGACACCCCGACCCTGTTCGCCTCGGTGCTCTGCGGCACCGACAACAGCGCGTCGGGCGTGGCCGCCCGCCGCCAGGCCACATGGCTCGCCGGCCCCGACGGACTGGTCGAGCTGATACCGCGTCGCGAACTCACAGACCTCGCCTCCCAGCCGCCGGCGGAGCGCTGCCGCGACTACGATCTCCTCGTCCTCGGCTCGGAGGGCGACTGCCAGACGTCGATCGTGAGCACGCCCGTCCCGGTGCTCCTCGCGCGATGGTGCCCGGCCGGCCGGGACGTCACGGACGAGATCCTCGTCGCCGTCGGAGACCACGCCGGTGCCGGACGCGCGGCCGAGCTGGCCGCCCAGCTCGCATTCCGGCGTCGTGGGTCCGTCTCCCTCGTCCCGGCGCCCGGGCGCAGCCAGGACCTGTCGCGGGCGATCGCCGCGACGCAGCGGATCGTCCTGTGCACAGCGGGGACGACGCCGCGCATGCTGGGCGAGGTCGCGAGGCCCGAGGTCGAACATCCCCAGGGCCGCCGCCGAGATCGGTGCGTCGCTCGTCGTGCTCGGCGTCGGTCACGATGCCTGGAGCGCCGAAGAAGCAGCCGACATCGCGCGGCACACCGGATGCTCGGTCCTCGTGGTGCCCGAGCTGGCCGCTAGATCCGCTCGGGAGTCATCTCGATCGCGCCGCACGGGAACTCCGCAGCGCAGAGGCCGCAGCCCTTACAGAAGTCGAGGTCGATCCCGTAGGCGTACGGACCGGGCTCGTCGCGCTTGATCACGGCGAGCCGCGAACCGCGAGGCGTCGTGGTCACGGCGCTCCCGCAGGAGTAGATTGGCCGGGATGGCTGAGCGGCCGCGGCGGTTTCAGCGTTCCGAGCGCCGGCCGGCGCCGGGTTCCCCCCTGGCGGGTCCGTCGAGCGACATCACGCCGTTGCCGGACCTCGTGCACGGCCGCTCGCGCGCTGGCCCGGTCCGCAGCGAGCGTCCGGTGTACGTCGATCTCTTGCCGCCGTGCAACTCGGCCTGTCCGGCGGGGGAGGACATCCAGACCTACCTCGCGCACGTCAAGGCGGGCGAGCACGAGCGGGCGTGGCGGGTGCTCGTGGAGGACAACCCGTTCGCGGCGATCCACGGCCGGGTCTGCTACCACCCGTGCGAGACCAGCTGTAACCGCGCGCACCTCGACAGCGCGGTCTCGATCCACGCGGTCGAGCGGTTCTTGGGCGATCTGGCACTCCAGCGGGGGTGGCGGTTCGACCGGCCGCCGGTGCGCAGCGGCAGGCGGGTGCTGGTGGTCGGCGCCGGGCCGAGCGGGCTCTCGGCCGCGTACCACCTGGCACGGCTCGGCCATGAGGTCGAGATCCGCGACGCCGGCCCGGAGCCCGGCGGGATGATGCGCTACGGCATCCCCGCCTACCGGATGCCACGCGACGTGCTGAGCGGCGAGGTGGAGCGGATCGCCGATCTGGGCGTGCGGATGATCGGCAACCACCGGGTCGTGGACCTCGAGGCGGAGCGCCGGGACGGCGGGTTCGACGCGGTCTTCGTCGCGGTCGGCGCGCACCTGTCCAAGCGTGTGGACATCCCCGCGCGGGACGCGGGCCCGATCGTCGACGCTGTGTCGTTCCTGCGCAGCGTGGCATCGGGCGAGCAGCCGGTGATCGGGCGCCGGGTCGCGGTCTACGGCGGCGGTAACACGGCGATGGACGCGGCGAGGGTCGCGCGGCGGCTCGGCGCGGAGGAGGCGCTGATCGTCTACCGCCGCACGCGCGCGCAGATGCCGGCGCACGAGCAGGAGGCCGAGGACGCCGAGCGCGAGGGCGTGCGCATCAACTGGCTGCGGACGATCAAGGAGTTCGAGGGGCCGGAGCTGCAGGTCGAGGTCATGGAGCTCGACGAATCCGGTTATCCCCAGCCGACGGGGCGGTTCGAGACGCTCGCCGCGGACACGGTGATCCTCGCGCTGGGCCAGGAGACCGACACCGCCTTCCTGCGGGCCGTGCCCGGGGTGGAGTTCGAGCGCGACGGCACGGTGAAGGTCTCCGCCTCGCTGATGACCGGGTGCCCGGGCGTGTTCGCCGGCGGCGACATGGTGCCCGCCGAGCGCACGGTCACGGTCGGCGTGGGCCACGGCAAGCGGGCCGCGCGGGAGATCGACGCGTGGCTGCGGGGCATGTCGCTGGATCGCCCGCCGAAGCATCCGCCGGCGACGTTCGACCTGCTCAACCTGTGGTACTTCGGCGACGCGGACACCCGCCCGCAGCCCGAGCTGGAGCCATCTGAGCGCGTCGGGGGCTTCGAGGAGGTGCTCGGCGGCCTCACGGTGCCGGACGCAACGTTCGAGGCGAGCCGGTGCCTGTCGTGCGGAAACTGCTGCGAGTGCGACGGTTGCCTCGGCGCCTGCCCGGAGGATGCGGTCATCAAGCTCGGCCCGGGGCACCGGTACCGCTTCGACTACGACCGCTGCACGGGCTGCCGGGCCTGCTTCGAGCAGTGTCCCGTGCACTCGATCGAGATGTTCCCGGAGCCGCGGTGATGGGAGTGCCTCCGTGCGCGTGACCGTGGACGGCAACGAGGCGACGGCATCGGTCGCCTACCGGTGCAACGAGATCTGCTGCATCTACCCGATCACGCCGTCGTCGCCGATGGCCGAGCTCGCCGACGAATGGTCGAGCGGGAGGCGCCCCAACCTCTGGGGCACCGTCCCTTCGGTGGTCGAGATGCAGAGCGAGGCGGGCGCGGCGGGCGCGCTGCACGGCGCGCTGCAGGGCGGAACGCTGGCGACGACATTCACTGCCTCTCAGGGCCTGCTGCTGATGATCCCGAACATGTACAAGGTCGCCGGGGAGCTCACGGCGGCGGTGCTGCACGTGGCCGCGCGGTCGCTGGCGGCGCAGGGGCTGTCGATCTTCGGCGACCACTCCGACGTGATGGCCGTGCGCCAGACCGGCTTCGCGCTGCTGGCGTCGGCGTCGGTGCAGGAGGCGCACGACATGGCGCTGGTCGCGCAGGCGGCGACGCTCCGGACCCGGGTGCCGTTCGTGCACTTCTTCGACGGGTTCCGCACCTCGCACGAGCTGAACACGCTCGAGTTGCTCGCCGACGACGATCTGCGGGCGCTGATCCCCGACGAGCTGGTCCGCGCGCACCGCGAGCGGTCCCTCTCGCCCGAGCGGCCGTTCATCCGCGGCACCGCCCAGAACCCGGACGTCTACTTCCAGGCGCGTGAGACGGTCAACCCCTTCTACGCCCGCACGCCAGGCGTCGTGCAGGAGGTCATGGACGAGCTCGGGGAGCGGACCGGGCGCCGCTACCGGCTCGTCGACTACAGCGGCCACCCGGAGGCCGAGCGCGTGCTCGTGCTGATGGGCTCCGGCGCCGAGACGGCGCGTGAGACCGTGCGCTACCTGCAGTCCCGCGGCGAGCGCGTCGGCCTGGCACAGGTCCGGCTCTACCGCCCGTTCCCGGCGCAGGAGCTGCTCGCGGCCTTGCCGGCCACCGCGCGCCGCGTCGCGGTGCTCGACCGGACCAAGGAGCCCGGATCGCTCGGCGAGCCGCTGTTCCTCGACGTGCTCGCGGCGCTGAGCGAGGCCCACGCGGATGGCGAGCGTGAGCTGATGCCGAAGGTGATCGGCGGCCGCTACGGGCTGTCGTCGAAGGAGTTCACGCCGGGGATGGTCGCCGCCGTGCTCGACGAGCTCGTCCGCGAGGTGCCCAAGCGGCGCTTCACGGTCGGCATCACCGACGACGTGTCGCACACGAGCCTCCCGTTCAACGACACGCTCGACATCGAGTCGCCCGACACCGTGCAAGCGGTCTTCTTCGGCCTCGGCTCCGACGGCACGGTCGGCGCGAACAAGAACACGATCAAGATCCTCGGCTCCGAGGAGGGCCTGCACGCCCAGGGCTACTTCGTCTACGACTCGAAGAAGTCGGGATCGCAGACCATCTCGCACCTGCGCTTCGGCCCGCAGCCCATCAGGGCGCCGTACCTCGTCTCGGGCGCGAGCTTCGTCGGCTGCCACCAGTTCGGGCAGCTCTCGCGCAAGGAGGTGCTCGACCGGGCGGCCCCGGGCGCGACGCTGCTGCTCAACTGCCGCCACCCGCCGGACCAGGTCTGGGACGCGCTACCGCGCGAGGTCCAGGAGCGGATGCTCGAGAAGCGGATCGAGCTTTACGTCATCGACGCGGGGAGGATCGCCCGCGCGGCCGGCCTGGCAGGGCGCACGAATACGATCCTCCAGACATGCTTCTTCGCGATCTCGGGCGTGCTCGAGCCCGAGCAGGCGATCGAGCGGATCAAGACGTCGATCGAGAAGACCTACGGGCGCCGGGGCGCGGAGGTCGTGAGGCGCAACCAGGCCGCGGTCGACGCCGCGGTCGAGGGACTGCACAAGGTGGAGCTGCCCGGGCGCGTCACGGCCGCGCGCGACTCCCCGCCCCTCGTGCCGGCGCATGCGCCGGAGTTCGTGCGCAACGTGACCGCGGCGATGATGGCCGGGCGCGGCGACGAGCTGCCGGTCAGCGCCCTGCCGGTGGACGGCACCTACCCGAGCGGCACGACGGCGTACGAGAAGCGAAACATCTCCGAGCTGGTCGCGGTCTGGGACCCTGATGTCTGCATCCAGTGCGGCAACTGCTCGTTCGTCTGCCCGCACAGCGTCATCCGCTCCCGTCTGTACGAACCCCCCGAGCTGGACGGCGCGCCCGCGGGCTTCCGATCGGCGCCGCTCAACGCACCCGGGCTCCCCGATCGCCGCTACACGCTCCAGGTGTACGCCGAGGACTGCACCGGATGCGGACTGTGCGTCGAGGCGTGCCCGGTGTCGGCGGGTGGGAACCCGGTCCGCAAGGCGATCAACCTCGACGCCCGCGAGCCGCGGCTCGACGTCGACCGCGAGAACGTCGCGTACTTCGAGCGGCTCCCGCGCAGCGACCGCTCGCGGGTGGACTTCGGGACCGTGCGCGGCACGCAGTTCCTCGAGCCGCTGTTCGAGTTCTCCGGCGCCTGCGCCGGCTGCGGCGAGACCCCGTACCTGAAGCTCCTCTCGCAGCTGTTCGGCGACCGGCTGACCGTCGCCAACGCCACCGGCTGCTCGTCGATCTACGGCGGCAACCTGCCGACGACGCCGTGGACGGTCGACGGCGACGGGCGCGGGCCGGCCTGGTCGAACTCGCTGTTCGAGGACAACGCCGAGTTCGGCCTCGGGCTGCGGCTCGCCGCCGACCGCCACACCGAGCTGGCGCGTCTCCGCCTCTCCGAGCTGCGCGACGCGGTGGGCGCCGAGCTCGTGGACGAGATCCTCTCGGCGCCCCAGCTGCGCGAGTCCGAGCTGCGCGCGCAGCGAGAGCGGGTCGCGGAGCTCCAGCGGCGCCTCGACGGGCTGGACGGGCCGGCGGCCGACGACCTGCGCAGCGTGCTCGACCACCTGATCCGCCGGAGCGTGTGGATCGTCGGCGGCGACGGGTGGGCGTACGACATCGGGTCCGGCGGGCTCGACCACGTGCTGGCGAGCGGCCACAACGTCAACGTGCTCGTGCTGGACACCGAGGTGTACTCCAACACCGGCGGCCAGATGTCCAAGGCGACGCCGCTCGGGGCGGTCGCGAAGTTCGCCACGGCAGGCAAGACCATGCCGACGAAGGACCTCGCGCTCCAGGCGATCGCGATGGCCAACGTGTACGTCGCGCGGGTCGCGATGGGCGCCGATCCCCAGCAGACGCTGCGGGCCTTCCGCGAGGCCGAGGCCTACGAGGGGCCGTCGCTGGTCATCGCGTACAGCCACTGCATCGCCCACGGCTACGACATGCGTGACGGCTTGGACCAGCAGTACCGCGCCGTGTCGAGCGGCCACTGGCCGCTGATCCGCTACGACCCGGTCGTGCGCGCGGCCGAGGGCAATCCCTTCCTGCTCGACTCCCCCAGGCCGCGGATGCCGCTGGCCGACTACCGCAAGGGCGAGCTGCGCTTCCGCGCGCTGGCCAACGCCGATCCCGCCGAGGCCGAGCGCCTGCTCGGCCTGGCCCAGGATGCGGCCGACCAGCGCTGGCGGACCTACGAGGAGATGGCCACCCGCAGCGCTGCCGACTTCCCGGCCGACGCCCGCAAGGACCGGTGATGGATCTCTCCACCCGCTACATGGGCCTCGCGCTGCGCAACCCGCTCGTGGCCTCGGCATCCCCGCTCAGCTTCACCGTCGACGGCGTGCGGCGCCTGGCGGACGCCGGCGTCGGCGCGATCGTCCTGTACTCGCTCTTCGAGGAGCAGGTGCGCGAGGAGGCCGCGCGGACCGCCGCCCTCGTGGATGGCCCGGCCGACAGCTTCGCCGAGGCGATGGACTACGTTCCCGCCAGCGCAAAGGAGGACGCCGGCGCACGCCCGTACCTGAGCCTGATCGAACGCGCGGCGGCCGCGGTCGACGTGCCCGTGATCGCCAGCCTCAACGGCGTCACGCCCGAAGGCTGGGTCGACTACGCGCGCGCGATGCAGGATGCCGGCGCGGCTGCGATCGAGCTCAACATCTACTACCTCCCCGGCGACCCGCAGGTCTCCGGCCGGGACGTCGAACAGCGCCACGTCGACGTCCTCCAGCGCGTCAAGGCCGCGGTGACCGTGCCGGTTGCGATCAAGCTCAGCCCCTACTTCAGCTCGATCGGCGAGATGGCGCTGCGACTCGACGAGGCGGGGGCCGAGGCGCTCGTCCTGTTCAATCGGCTCCTGCAGCCCGACATCGATCCCGAGGCCCTCGCGCTCGCGTCCAGCGTCCCGCTCTCGAGCAGGGCCGACGGCCGGCTGCCGCGGACGTGGATCGCGCTGCTGCGCGGACGGGTGCGCGCCTCGCTCGCGGCCACCGGCGGGGTCGATGGTCCCGCCGACGTCGCCGGCCACCTGCTCGCCGGTGCGGATGTCGTGATGACCGCCTCAGCGTTGCTTCGCCACGGGCCCGCGCACGCGACCGTGCTGCTCGAGGGGCTGTCGACCTGGATGGCGCGCAAGGGGTTCGCATCGCTCGACGAACTGCGCGGCATGCTGGCCGTACCGCCCGCCTCCGACGGCGCGGAGTTCGAGCGCGCGGGCTACGTCGGCGCGCTGCGAGCCGCCAACGCCC
>CAVSMP010000025.1:0-137199 GCA_963729155.1 uncultured Solirubrobacteraceae bacterium | reverse complement strand
CAGGATCCGCTCCTTGGACCACTTGCGCGTGAGCTGGTAGGCCAGCGCGGCCTCGCGCAGCTTCACGAACAGCGTGCGGTCGTTCTGGGCGGCGAGCGCGTTCTTGACGAACTGCTGGGTGATCGTCGAGCCGCCCTGGACCACGCGCTGGTTGACGACGTCCTGCCACAGCGCGCGGCCGATGCCGCGCAGGTCGTAGCCCTCGTTGGTGTAGAAGCGGCGATCCTCGATCGCGATGATCGCCTGCTTCATCACCGGCGCGATCTGGGCCTCGGAGACGAACAGCTGGCGCTGGTTGCCGGTCAGCAGGCCGATCTCGGTGCCGTTGGCGTCGAGGATCACCGAGTTGCCGCGCAGCGGGTCCTCCATCTGCGGCAGGTCGGAGGCGACGGCCATCATCATCCCGAACACGGTCGAGACGGCCGCGAGCACGCCCAGGCCGGCCAGCAGCGCGAGCACGCGCAGCTTGCGGATGCGGACCTCACGCCGGGGCTCCTCGCCCTCGCCGTCGCCGTCTCCGCCGCGGTGGCGCCGGCCGCGCAGCGGGAGGTGCAGGACCGTCGCTCCGCCGTGGCCGTCGCCGTTTCCGTTCGCTGCGCCTTCGCCCCGCAGGGCAGCCGGATCTGAGGTGCGCTCGGATTCGCTCATGGAGTGGGTGGTGGACCCGCCCAGGCCCGCGAGGGGCCAGACACTAGCATTGGGCCGGATGGACGAAACGGCCCCGGAGGCCGCCGAAACGGCGGCGAGCTCGCGCGCAACGTCGTCGACGACCTGCCGCGCGGGGCGCTCGCGGAGAAGCTGGCGGGCAGCCGGCCACTGCGGGTCAAGCTCGGCCTCGACCCGACGGCGGCCGACATCCACCTCGGCCACACCGTCGTGCTGCAGAAGCTGCGCGAGTTCCAGGACCACGGCCACACGGTGGTGCTGATCATCGGCGACTACACCGCCCGCGTGGGCGACCCGAGCGGGCGCTCGGCGACCCGGCCGGTGCTCTCCGGGGACGAGATCTCCGCGCACGCGCGCACGTACGTGGAACAGGCGACGAAGGTGCTCGCGGGCGACGAGCGGCTGGAGGTGCGCTTCAACTCCGAGTGGCTGGACATGCCGATGGAGGAGCTGTTCCGGCTCGTGCGCACCGTCACCGCCGCGCAGATCCTCGAGCGCGACGACTTCTCCAAGCGCTGGGCGGCGAGCGAGCCGATCTCCATGCTCGAGCTCCTGTACCCGGTCCTGCAGGGCTATGACTCCGTCGCGGTCAAGGCCGACGTCGAGCTCGGCGGCACCGACCAGACCTTCAACCTGCTGATGGGCCGGGCGATCCAGTCCGCCTACGGGCAGCGCCAGCAGTCCATCCTCACAGTGCCGCTGCTCGCGGGCAACGACGGGGTGCAGAAGATGTCCAAGTCGCTGGGCAACCACATCGGGATCACGGAGCCCCCGGCCGACATGTCGGCAAGACGCTGTCCATCCCGGACTCCTCGCTGCCCGCGTGGTACGACCTGCTGCTCGGGCGCCCGGTGCCGGGCGTCGGGCCGCGCGACGCCAAGCGCGCCCTCGCGCGCGCGCTCGTGTCCCGCTTCCACGGTGAGGCGGCCGCCGCCGAGGCCGAGGCGGGCTTCGACCGCATCTTCGTCTCGCGGGAGCTGCCCGAGGAGATCGAGGAGGCCGTGATCGAGGCGACCAACGGCGACGTGCACCTGCCCGAGCTGATCGCCTCGGTGTTCGGCGGGTCGCGCTCCGACGCGCGCCGGCACCTCGCCTCGGGGGCCGTCAAGCTCGACGGCGAGCCCGTCGCCGCGGACGTGCTCGACGTGCCGCGAACGGCTCTGGACGGCCGGGTTCTCCAGGTCGGCAAGCGCCGCTTCAGGCGCCTTCGCGTGGCCTGAGACCCCGTGCTACAGTTCCGCGCCGCCGCAGAGGACGGTGCGCACCGCCGGGGGTTTGAGACTCCGGGGGGATGCGCTAGACTCTGCTGCCCGCTCGGGGGTCCCTTTCAAGGGCCGGCCCCGGGAGCCTCACACGGAGGAATCCCCTCCAGAGCAGAGGCGCGGCGGTCTTTGAAAACTCAACAGCATGCGCACCTCGAGTCGGTGCCCGCATTCCGTGCGGGGAGCCGTATTCGAAGTGTGCGTCCAGGTTCGACCTGCCGGTGAGCCCCTCGGGGCGGCCGGCAGCCAGAAATCAAGCAGTACAGCAGTACCCCGTCGACGCATCCGGGCTCGCTCCATGTGTACGAGCAGCCCCTCGTGTGATGCACCGACAGCTCTACGTTGAAAGTTCTTCACGGAGAGTTTGATCCTGGCTCAGGACGAACGCTGGCGGCGTGCTTAACACATGCAAGTGGAGCGACGAACCAGGGCTTGCCCTGGGGCAAAGCCGCGAACGGGTGAGTAACACGTGGGTAACCCACCCCGATGATCGGGACAACCCGGGGAAACTCGGGCTAATACCGAATGTGCCTTCAGTTCACGAGGACTGAAAGTAAAGATAGCTTCGGCCTTCGCATCGGGACGGGCCCGCGGCCCATTAGCTTGTTGGTGAGGTAACGGCTCACCAAGGCGACGATGGGTAGCTGGTCTGAGAGGACGATCAGCCACACTGGGACTGAGACACGGCCCAGACTCCTACGGGAGGCAGCAGTGGGGAATCTTGCACAATGCGCGAAAGCGTGATGCAGCAACGCCGCGTGGGGGAAGAAGGCCTTCGGGTTGTAAACCCCTTTCAGTTGGGACGAAGCTTCAGCGGTGAATAGTCGCTTGGAGTGACGGTACCTTCACAAGAAGCCCCGGCTAACTACGTGCCAGCAGCCGCGGTAATACGTAGGGGGCTAGCGTTGTCCGGAATCATTGGGCGTAAAGAGCGTGTAGGCGGCCCGGTAAGTCCGCTGTGAAAGTCGGGGGCTCAACCCTCGAATGCCGGTGGATACTGTCGGGCTAGAGTGCGGAAGAGGCGAGTGGAATTCCTGGTGTAGCGGTGAAATGCGCAGATATCAGGAGGAACACCGATTGCGAAGGCAGCTCGCTGGGACGTAACTGACGCTGAGACGCGAAAGCGTGGGGAGCAAACAGGATTAGATACCCTGGTAGTCCACGCTGTAAACGATGGGCACTAGGTGTGGGGGGTGTCGACTCCCTCCGTGCCGAAGCTAACGCATTAAGTGCCCCGCCTGGGGAGTACGGCCGCAAGGCTAAAACTCAAAGGAATTGACGGGGGCCCGCACAAGCAGCGGAGCATGTGGTTTAATTCGACGCAACGCGAAGAACCTTACCTGGGCTTGACATGTGGATGACCGGCCTGGAAACAGGTCTTCCCTTCGGGGCATCTTCACAGGTGGTGCATGGCTGTCGTCAGCTCGTGTCGTGAGATGTTGGGTTAAGTCCCGCAACGAGCGCAACCCCCGTCGCATGTTGCCAGCATTTAGTTGGGGACTCATGCGAGACTGCCGGTGACAAACCGGAGGAAGGTGGGGATGACGTCAAGTCATCATGCCCCTTATGTTCAGGGCTACACACGTGCTACATTGGCGCGTACAGAGGGCTGCGATGCCGCGAGGCGGAGCGAATCCCTTAAAGCGCGTCTCGGTTCGGATTGCAGGCTGAAACCCGCCTGCATGAAGGCGGAGTTGCTAGTAATCGCGGATCAGCACTGCCGCGGTGAATACGTTCCCGGGCCTTGTACACACCGCCCGTCACACCACGGAAGCAAGCAACACCCGAAGCCGGTGGCCTAACCCTTTTGGGAGGGAGCCGTCGAAGGTGGGGCTCGTGACTGGGGTGAAGTCGTAACAAGGTAGCCGTACCGGAAGGTGCGGCTGGATCACCTCCTTTCTAGGGAAGCTCCAGGATTGGAGCGCCGGACCTTGCCGGCGGCGCATACCGCGTCGCCCGAGCTCGGCCGGTTCTAGAGACGTCGACCGGACCTGGCGCCCGCACGGCCTCCGAACGAGGCCGGCCGGCCACGCGACTCGGCCACTGCTTTCGAGTCCGTACCGGTGGGCGCATGCTGTTGAGTTTTGAGAGACCGATCGCCCAGACCGGGCGAAGCGCCTCCCGCGGACCTTGAAAACTGCACAACCATGCCAACTGGCGACGATCGCGACGATCGTCGTCAACCAACGGGTATCACCGGGCGCTCTCGAGGACCTTCGGGTCCGAGAAGTGCCTGATCACCGTCAAGATAGGAAGGGCACATGGTGGATGCCTTGGCACCAGGAGTCGAAGAAGGGCGTGAACGGCTGCGATAAGCCGCGGTTAGGCGCTGAATAGCCATTGACCCGCGGATTCCCGAATGGGGAAACCCAGCGCTGGTAATACGGCGTTATCCCCCGCTGAATACATAGGCGGGCGGAAGGCAAGCGAGGGAACTGAAACATCTCAGTACCTCGAGGAAAGGAAATCAACCGAGACTCCCCGAGTAGTGGCGAGCGAAAGGGGATCGAGCCCAAACCTGGCCGGTGCAAGCGCGCACGCGTTGCCGGCCGGGGGTTGTAGGGCGCTTTGTCCAGGCTGTGCGTGGCCTGGCGGCAGTTACCAAGTTCATCGATAGACGAAGCACGTGGAACCGTGCACCACAGAGGGCAACCGTCCCGTAGTCGAAATCGTTGAGCCTGCCGATAAGCGTTCCTGAGTAGGTCCGCTCCCGTGAAACGCGGACTGAATCTGGGGGGACCACCCTCCAAGGCTAAGTACTCCCTGGTGACCGATAGCGGACTAGTACCGTGAGGGAAAGGTGAAAAGTACCCCGGAAGGGGAGTGAAATAGTACCTGAAACCGCGTGCCTACAAGCGGTCGGAGCATTCTTCGGAATGTGACGGCGTGCTTTTTGCATAACGAGCCGGCGAGTTACTCGTCTGCGGCAAGGTTAAGCGATGAGCGGAGCCGAAGCGAAAGCGAGTCCGAACAGGGCGATTTGAGTCGTAGGCGGTAGACCCGAAACTGAGCGAGCTACCCATGGGCAGGTTGAAGCGGGGGTAAGACCCCGTGGAGGACCGAACCGACCTAGGTTGAAAACTGGGCGGATGACCTGTGGGTCGGAGTGAAAGGCTAATCAAGCTCAGAGATATCTGGTTCTCTCCGAAATATATTTAGGTATAGCCTCGGATGAATTGCGTTGTGGCCGTAGAGCACTGTTTGGCCTAGGGGCCCTACCAGGTTACCGAAGTCAGGCAAACTCCGAAGACCATTACGTGTACTCCGGGAGTCAGTTGCTGGGGGATAAACTTCAGCGTCAAAAGGGAAACAGCCCAGACCGTCAGCTAAGGTCCCTAAATACTAGCTAAGTGGCAAACGATGTCCGAGTGCATAGACAACCAGGAGGTTGGCTTAGAGGCAGCCATCCTTGAAAGAGTGCGTAACAGCTCACTGGTCAAGTGTTCGGGCGCGGATAATGTAACGGGGCTCAAGCTAGTTACCGAAGCTACGGGTGCATGCTTTCACGAGCGTGCGCGGTAGGAGAGCGTTCCCAGGGCAGTGAAGCGGCGGCGGAAGCCAGCCGTGGAGGCCTGGGAAGTGAGAATGCCGGCATGAGTAACGAAAGAGGGGTGAGAATCCCCTCCGCCGATTGCCCAAGGGTTCCTGAGTAAAGTTCGTCTGCTCAGGGTTAGTCGGGGCCTAAGGCGAGGCCGAAAGGCGTAGTCGATGGATAACAGGTTGATATTCCTGTACCACGTCGGGATCATTTGACCGATGGGGGGACGAGGAAGGCTATGGAAGCCCAGGCGATGGTCGTCCTGGGGTAAGCGTGTAGGGGTGGTCCATGGAAAATCCGGGACCGCATAACCTGAGGCGCGATGCCAGCTGGCTATAAGCCGGCGAGTTCCGGAAGCCATGCCTCCAAGAAAATCCTCTAGGGAGATCCCACGTGCCCGTACCAAAACCGACACAGGTGGGCAAGTAGAGAATACTAAGGTGATCGAGATAACCCTCGTTAAGGAACTCGGCAAAATCGCCCCGTAACTTCGGGATAAGGGGCGCCCCAGTAGGGTGAAGCGGCTTGCCCGCGGAGCTCGAGAGGGCCGCAGTGAATAGGTTCAAGCGACTGTTTACCAAAAACACAGGTCTCTGCTAAGTCGTAAGACGACGTATAGGGGCTGACGCCTGCCCGGTGCCGGAAGGTTACGTGGAGGTGTTAGGGCTTCGGCTCGAAGCACTGAAACTAAGCCCCGGTAAACGGCGGCGGTAACTATAACCGTCCTAAGGTAGCGAAATTCCTTGTCGGGTAAGTTCCGACCTGCACGAATGGCGTAACGACTTGAACGCTGTCTCAACGAGGGGCTCGGTGAAATTGCAGTCTCGGTGAAGATGCCGAGTACCCGCGGCTAGACGGAAAGACCCCGTGAACCTTTACTACAACCTGGTATTGGAGTTCGGTGCGTTTCGCTCAGGATAGGTGGGAGGCTATGAAGCAGTGGCTGCGGCCGCTGTGGAGCCAACCTTGAGATACCACCCTTGACGTATTGGGCTTCTAACAGCGCGCCTTGAATCAGGGCGCTGAACAGTGCCAGGCGGGTAGTTTGACTGGGGCGGTCGCCTCCCAAAATGTAACGGAGGCGCGCAAAGGTTCCCTCAGTACGGTTGGAAATCGTGCGTAGAGTGTAAAGGCAGCAAGGGAGCTTGACTGTGAGACAGACATGTCGAGCAGGTGCGAAAGCAGGCCTTAGTGATCCGGCGGTAGCAAGTGGAAGTGCCGTCGCTCAACGGATAAAAGGTACTCCGGGGATAACAGGCTTATCGAGTCCAAGAGTCCACATCGACGACTCGGTTTGGCACCTCGATGTCGGCTCGTCGCATCCTGGGGCTGAAGTCGGTCCCAAGGGTTGGGCTGTTCGCCCATTAAAGCGGTACGCGAGCTGGGTTCAGAACGTCGTGAGACAGTTCGGTCCCTATCTGCCGTGGGCGTTGGAGAATTGAGAGGATTCGTCCCTAGTACGAGAGGACCGGGATGAACGCACCTCTGGTGTATCTGTTGTCCTGCCAAGGGCACCGCAGGTTAGCTACGTGCGGATCGGATAACCGCTGAAGGCATCTAAGCGGGAAGCCGACCTCGAGATGAATTCTCCCATCCCCTTGAGGGAGTAAGACCCCTGGTAGACCACCAGGTTGATAGGCCGGATCTGGAAGCACAGTGATGTGCGTAGGAGACCGGTACTAATGGGTCGAGGGCTTGACGGATATTTTGATACCCGTGTTGGTGGGTTGTGTAGTTTTGAGGGTCCGCGCGGCGCGGTCTCGAACAATTTCCGGTGGCTTTGGCGTGGGGGAAACACCTCTTCCCATTCCGAACAGAGCAGTTAAGCCCCACAGCGCCGATGGTACTTGGCCTTCACGGGCCTGGGAGAGTAGGTCGCCGCCGGTTCTTCTCTAGCGCGAGCCGCCCGGTGGGCGGCTCGTCGTCGTTCTGGGCGCCATTGCCGACGCACCGGCGGCCGATGTATCAGGCGAGTGGCAGGCGCGCTCTATAGGCAGGAACTCCGGTGAAAAGGACCTGCTGATGCTCTCGCGCTATCGCCACGGTGCCCTTGGGGGGCTCGCCGTCGTCATGTCGTTGTTCGTGGTCGCCACGAACGCACAAGCCTCGCTGCTGTCGAAGGACGGCGCAGGCCGGCTCGTCTGGACGAGCTCCGCCGCCATCGACAATGTCCTGACGATCAACTACACGGAGCCGTTCCGCTGCCTTCCCGGCTTCGCCTGCGATCCGTCGTACCGGATCGCGGATACCTCGGAGACGATGCTGCTGAGCGCAAGCGCGCTCGCGAGCGGTTGCGACCAGACCGCGGGGGCGGTGATCTGCACGGTGAGCGGCGCCACGCCGGTCACCGGCCTGATCATCAGCGCCGGACCGGGCGACGACCGCGTCGCGCACGACGAGGGCGAGTGCCAGATCAAGTGCATCATCGATCCCGACGTTCCGGTGTCGATGAGCCTCACGGGCGGTGACGGCAACGACACCCTGTTCGGCAGCGTCGCGGGCGACAAGCTCGTCGGCGGCAGCGGGGCCGACACGTTGGTGGGTCAGGGCGGCTCGGACGAGCTCAACGGCGAGGCCGGCAACGACACGCTGACGCCGGGGCTCGGCGATGACAACATGATCGACGGCGGCGCCGACTCCGACACCGTCTCCTACGACGACGGCCGCGCCAACGGCGTGACCGTGACGCTAAACGACGGCACCGCAGGCAACGACGGCGGCTCCGACGACGGGGCGGCCGGGAACCGCGAGGCCGTCATCAACACAGAGACCCTGATCGGGAGCGGCCAGGCCGACACGCTCACGGGCGACGGCGCCTTCAACACGATCTCCGGCCGCGGCGGCGATGACGTGGTCCGCGGCGGCCTCGGCCAGGACTCGCTCGACGGCGAGGCCGGCACCGACACCGTCGACTACGGCGACCACGCCGCGGCCGTCACGGTCGCGCTGGACACCTCCGGCTTCTTCAAGAACGGTTCCAGCGGCGAGTCCGACCGCACGGTCGCCTTCGAGGCGGCGCGGGGCGGGGCCGGCGCCGACACGCTGACGAGCGGCTATCCGGCCGGCAGCCCGGTCCGGCTCGAGGGCGCGCTCGGCAACGACACGCTCACCGGCGGCGCGTCCGACGACACGCTGGTCGGCGACGCAGGGTCGGACGTCCTCAACGGGCAGGGCGGCACGGACACCGCGCTGTACCCGATCGCCGACGCCGTCGCGGTGACGCTCAACAACGGCGCCGCGAAGGACGACGGTGGGCCCAACGACGGAGCCCCCGGGGCGCGCGACAGCGTGAGCACCGAGAACGTGACCGGCGGCAGCGGCCCCGACGTGCTGGTCGGCGACGGCGGCCCGAACCGGATCCAGGGCGGCGAGGGCGACGACTCCGTCCAGGGTGGGCTGGGCAAGGACGACCTCTCCGGCGGGGACGGCCTCGACGAGGTCTCCTACGAGGAGCGCGCGAGCTCGCAGCCCGTCGACGTCTCGATCGACGGCCTCGTCAACGACGGCGCGGCCGGCGAGGACGACGTGCTCGCGCCGGACTTCGAGATCGTCGCGGGAGGCTCGGGCGCCGACCGCCTGACCGCCACGGCGGCGGCCGGCGTCGAGCTGGTCGGCAACAGCGGCGACGACGAGCTCTTCGCGCCCAACGGGAGCGGCACGGTCCAGGGCGGCAACGGCGACGACGAGATCACGGGCGGCGACGGCGCCGACGTGCTCGACGGCGGCCTCGGCGACGACACGGTCGACGGCCTCGGCGGCGGCGACCAGGTCCGCGGCGGCGCCGGCGCCGACACGATCGAGGCGCGCGACGGGGTTGCCGACGCCGTCGACTGCGGCACGGACGCCGACACCGCGCTCACCGACTCCGCCGACACGCGCACGGACTGCGAGCTCCCGGCCGCGCCGGACCAGCCGACGACGGGCGGCGGCACCCCCTCGGGCGGCGGCGCGCCGTCGGGCGGCGGGGTCCCCTCCGGCGGCGCGCCGGCAGTGGTCGCGCCGCGCGACCCCGAGCGGATCCTCGTCATCCTCGGCTTCGCCTTCCGCAAGTCGACGGTGGCGTTCACGACGTTCACCAAGCTGCAGGTCAAGGCCGTGCCGATCGGCGCGACCGTCTCGGCCACCTGCACCGCCCCGAAGGGGAAGAAGTGCCCGGCGAGGTCGTTCACCAAGAAGAACGCCTTCGGCACGGTCAACCTCTCCAAGTGGGTGGGCAAGAAGCTCGCCGCCGGCACCCGCCTGACCGTGACGGTCACCAAGCCCGGCGCGTTCATCGGGGCCGTGAAGACCCTCACGGTCGCCAAGAAGAAGACGCCGGGCATCGGCACGCGCTGCCTCCCGCCGGGCGCCGCGAAGCCCGTCGGCTGCTGACCGCGCGGCGGCGCCGAGTCCGCAGTTGCTCGGCCTGAGGCCGAACAACTGCGCCCGAGCGCCAGCTCCTCGTCGTGGCCCGGGGTGCGCATACTCGAGCCGCTACGCGGCGGCGTCGCGCGCGCGGGCGACGTGGACCGTGATCTCGAGCGGCCGGATCGGATGTGGGATGCGCTCGCGCGGGGACAGTCCGAGCCGGCCCGCGACGGCGAGCGAGCGCTGGTTGTCCGGGTGGATGAGCGAGACGATCTCGGCGAGCCGCAGGCGCTCGAAGCCGTGGGCGAGGGCGGCGCGGCCGGCCTCGGTGGCGTAGCCGTGGCCCCACGCGTCGCGGTGCAGCCGCCAGCCGACCTCGACGGCCCGCTCCCAGCCGGGCAGCCACAGCGGATGGCTGAGGCCGGCGAAGCCGACCATCCGCCCGCCGTCCTTCTCGACGACCGCCCACAGGCCGAAGCCGTAGGTCCGCCAGTGCTCCGCGACGCGATCGGAGAGGAGCTGGGACTCCACCCGCGTGAGGGTCCGCCCGTCGCCGACGTACCGCATCACCTCGGGGTCGGTGTTCATGGCGGCGAGCCCGGGGGCGTGCTCGCGCCGGTCCCACGGCTCCAGGCGCAGCCGCTCCGTCTCGACGTTCCCCGACATGGTCCGAGGCTAGCCGCGCCCTCGGGCCCGCGCTCGCGGGCCGCCCCGTGAAGGGCGGCCCGAGGGCGGGTGAAGCTCGGGCGCTCGCCCAGCCGGCGCTCGGGAGACCTCCCAGTCTCTCCCGGCCGGCGGGCGGCGACCTAGGAGGCCGGCCTAGACGCCGACCGGCTCTCGGGGCGGCTGCGCCGTGCCGGGCGATGAACCGGCGTGACGCAGACCTGTGCGCGGGGCGCCGACTCTCCTGGGCGGCGCCTGCGCGGGGTGCGACCGATCTGCCGGCGATGCGGGTGCTCGGCGCTGGGGGCGGTGGTCGCAGGCCGTTCTCGAGCGGCCTGCGACGGTGTCGCGGAGGGCTCAACCAAGAAGCCCTGCGACGTTGCCTCACCCAGCGTGGCGAACGCCAGCGCCGTGTCCACGGCGTCGCGCACCAGCGCTGCGAACGAGCGCTTCTGCGGGCGGCGGGATGCGGTCAGCGGGGGGAACATGTGTTCGGAAAGCTACGACCGGGGTCGGACGGAATCCGCAAACTCCGGGGTCGGATCAGACCCCGCGGAGACCGATTTGGCTCTGCGCCGCGGCTCCAGAACAGGCGTTCTGCAACCGATCTTGCACCGCCCTCCGGAGGCCCGAAAGTGGAACCGATTCCATCGGCCGCCGGTGCCGCCCATAGGCTGCGCGGCCATGGTCCACCTGCGCATCGTGGCCCCCGAAGGCCGCGCCGACGAGGCCATGGACCTGCTCTGCGAGAGCGACTCCGTGCTCAACGTGATCCGGCTCGACGAACGGGCGCGGCACCCCGACGGCGTCATGATCATGTGCGACGTCGCCCGCGAGGACGCGAGCGTCGTGATCGGCGACCTCAAGCGGCTGGAGATCCACCGCGAGGGCTCGATCACGCTCGAGCAGATCGACACCGCGATCTCCGCCGTGGCCGACCGCGCCGAGAAGCACGCCAAGGGCGCGCCGGCCGACGCCGTGGTGTGGGAGGAGGTCGAGGCGCGCACGGACGAGCAGGTGGAGCTCTCGGGCGCGTTCCTGGCCTTCATGGTCCTCGCCGCCGTGCTGTCGGCGGTCGGCATCTACCAGGACTCGGCGATCCTGATCGTCGGCGCGATGGTCGTCGGCCCCGAGTTCGGCCCGCTCGCCGGCCTCTGCGTCGCGCTCGTGCAGCGCCAGCGGGCGCTCGCGCTGCGCTCCGGCGTCGCGCTGGCCGTGGGCTTCCCGCTCGCGATCGCCGCCGCGCTGCTGGCCACGCTCGCGTTCAAGGCGACGGGGATCGCCGATGCGACCTTCGACCAGTCCGACCATGGCCTCGCCAACGTGATCGCCAGCCCGGACGCTTCGCCTTCGTCGTCGCGGCGTGCGCCGGCTCGGCCGGGATGCTGTCGCTGACCACCGCGAAGTCGGGAGCGCTGATCGGCGTGCTCATCTCCGTCACCACGCTGCCGGCGGCGGCCAACATCGGCGTCACCGCCGCCTACGGCGACTGGGCGAACTTCCGCGGCTCCGCCGCGCAGCTCGCCATCAACCTCGCGGCGATAGTGCTCGCCGGCACGGCCACGCTCGGGGTGCAGCGGGCGCTCTACGACCGCCGCCGCCGGCGCCACGAGCGCGAGCTGTCAGCGGTTACCTAGCGTCGACCAGATGTCGACCTTGGTGCGGATCTTCTCGACCACCGCGTCGGTGAACTCGGTGGTCCCCGCGTGGCCCCCGAGGTCGATCGTCTTGACCCCGCCGGCGGTCGTCTCGAGCACGCTCTCGTAGACCGCGCGCGAGCCGCGCTCGGCGCCTTCGAACCCCTTGCCGGCCGCGTACTGCAGCAGCGCGCCGCACGCGAGCAGCATCGCCATCGGGTTCGCGAGGTCCTTGCCCATCAGCGACGGCGCGGTGCCGTGCGGCGCCTCGGCCATCGCCACGTCGACCGCGTAGTCGTCGTCGAAGGCGAGCAGGATCGACTCGGCGCCGGCGATCGAGCCGAACATCGGCAGCACGAGGTCCGACAGGCAGTCGCCGTCGCGGTTGAGTGCCGGGATCACCAGCGGCGTCTCCGTCGCGCCCGTCAGCAGGCCCGCGTAGGTCGCGTCGATCAGGACGGGGAAGTAGGGGACGTCGGGATGGCGCTCGGCGGCGGCGTCGAGCTCCTCCTTGAGCATGCCCTCGTAGACGGGGGAGACCGTCCACTTCGGGCCGCCGTAGACGCGCGTCTCGCCGCCCATGCGCTCGGCCGTGCGGAACGCGTACTCGGCGACGGCGCGGCAGGTGGAGCGGGTGACCTTCTCGGTCCGGAACGCCTGCTCGTCGTCGGCGCCCTCCTCGCCCTCGCGCCACTGCTTCGCGCCGTAGGCGTCCTCGACGGCCATGCGCACGACGGAGATCGGGTGGTGCACGCCCGAGACGGGGCCGATCACGCCCGGGATCCGCCGCCCGGTGCGGACGATCACCTTGCCGTCGACCTCCTCGCGCAGGATGCGGTTGGGGGAGCCGACGTCGTCCTTGCCCTCGGGCGTGATGGTCGCCGCCTTGAGCCCGAAGCCCGCCTCGCGCATCGCGCGCGCGGCCTCGTGGACGACCTCGTTCCCGGTCTCGCGCCGCTTCTCCAGCGACAGGTCGTAGTGCTCGAGCTCGAGCTCGATCCCGAGCAGCGAGGGGTCGAGCACGCGCACGGACTGCTCGAGCAGCTCCTGGCCCGTCTCGTCGCCCTCGAGGACGATGATCTTCAGTGGCGCCATCGGCCGGAGCCTACGCGGAAGGCGCGGGCTCCGCCCCGTCGAGCGCCAGCTCGGCCGAGCGCTCCTCGAGCGCCGCGATCACGAACGCGAGGTGCTCGTCGAAGTCCACGCCGAGCGCCTCGGCGCCGTGGCGCAGCTCGTCGCGGTCGATCGCCGCGGCGAAGGCCGGCGTCTTCATCTTCTTCTTGACCGACTTGGGCGTCATGCCGTGGATCCCCTGCGGGCGCACGTACGCGCACGCCATCAGGAACCCGCACAGCTCGTCGACCGCGAACAGGGTCTTCTCCATCGGGCTGTCGCGCGAGACGCCGAGGAAGTCGGCGTGCGAGGCGACGGCGCGCACGAACTCGTCCGAGAACCCGCGCGACTCCAGCTCCTTCAGGGCGACCCGGGGGTGACCGGTCTCCAGGTCGGGATGGCGCTCGTAGTCGAGGTCGTGCAGCAGCCCGACCATGCCCCACTGCTCCACGTCGCCGCCGAACTTCGGGGCGTAGGCGCGCATCGCGGCCTCGACCGCGAGCATGTGGCGGCGGAGCGACTCCGACGCCGTCCATTCGCGGACGAGATCCCAGGCCTGCTCGCGATCCAGGGGCTCCGGCACCCCTGTTAAGTTAGCCGCCCCGTGGAGAAGTTCGTCATCGAAGGCGGGGTGCCGCTGTCCGGCACGATCGTGCCCGCCGGCAACAAGAACGCCGCCCTGCCCCTGCTGGCGTGCAGCCTCCTCACCGCCGAGGAGATCGTGCTGCAGCAACGTCCCGGTCATCCGGGACGTCGAGGCCATGCTCTCGCTGCTCGCCGACCTCGGCGTGAACGTCGAGCGCCGCGGCGAGAACACCGTCGCCCTGCGCGGCGACGGCGCGGGCAAGACGCAGGTCGACGCGGCGCTCGCCGAGCCGATCCGGGCCTCGTTCCTGGTCGCCGGCCCGCTGCTGACGCGCTTCGGCGCTGCGCTGATGCCGCCGCCCGGCGGCGACGTCATCGGCCGCCGCCGCCTGGACCCGCATCTTGATGCCTTCCGCGCGCTCGGCGCGACGGTCGAGCACGGCCGCGACATCAAATACGATCGCCGGGCGGCCTGCAGGCATGCGACTTCTTCATGGACGAGCCGTCCGTGATGGGCACGGAGAACGCCCTGATGGCCGCGGCGCTGATCGACGGCACGACGACGATCCGCAACGCCGCCTCCGAGCCGCACGTCCAGGACCTCGCGCGCATGCTCGTGAAGATGGGCGCGGCGATCGAGGGCATCGGCTCCAACGTCATGACGGTCCACGGGCTCTCCGAGCTGGGAGGCTGCGAGCACGCCGTCACCCCCGACCACATCGAGATCGGCTCGTTCATGGCGCTGGCGGGCGTGACGGGCGGCGAGCTGACGATCAAGGACTGCGTCGCCGACGACCTGCGGATGATCCGCCTGGCCTTCCAGCGGCTCGGCCTGCGCAGCGAGATGCGCGACGGCGGCTGCTTCGTGCCGGGTGGCCAGGAGCTGCGCGTCGAGCGCGACGCCGGCGACTACCAGTCCAAGATCGAGGACGGGCCGTGGCCGGCCTTCCCGGCCGACCTGACCTCCATCGCCGTGGCGCTGGCCACGCAGGCGGACGGCTCCGTGCTGATCTTCGAGAAGATGTTCGAGAACCGGCTCTTCTTCGTGGACGAGCTGATCACCATGGGCGCCGAGATCACGATCTGCGATCCGCACCGGGCGATCATCATCGGCCCGCGCAAGCTGCGCGGGCAACGGCTCTCCTCCCCGGACATCCGCGCCGGGATGGCCAAGCTGATCGCGGCCCTGTGCGCGGAGGGCCGCAGCGAGATCCACAACGTGCGCCAGATCGATCGCGGCTACGAGCGGATCGACGAGCGCCTGCGGGACCTCGGCGCGAACATCGAGCGCCACGCGGCGTGATCCACCGGATCCCCTCGGGCACGCGCGACGTCCTGCCGGACGAGCTGCGCGAGCTGCGGGCGATCACCGAGGGCATCCGCGGCGTGATGGAGGCCGGCGGCTACGGCGAGGTGGCCACGCCGGCGCTCGAGTACGAGGAGGTGCTCGTGCGCGGCGACGCCGCCGCGGCGGATCCCTCGTACAAGTTCTTCGACGAGCACGGCGACGTCTTGGCGCTGCGCTCGGACATGACGATCCCGATCGCGCGCGTGGTGGCCTCGCGCTACCCCGGCGCCGACGTGCCGCTGCGCTTCTGCTACTTCCAGCACGCCTACCGCAGCGTGCAGCCCCAGCGCGGGCAGCCGCGCGAGATGCTCCAGGCGGGGATCGAGCTCGTCGGCGCCCCCGGTCCCGAGGGCACCGCGGAGGCGCTGACGGTGCTGTGCGAGGCGCTCGAGGCGGCCGGGCTGGAGAACTGGCGGATCGGGCTGGGCGACGCGTCGCTGTACCCGCGGCTGCTCGACCGGCTCGGCGTGCCCGACGGCGCGCGGGCGCAGATCCTGCACGAGCTCGTCACGCGCGACTACGTCGGCCTGGCGCGCGAGGTCGAGGCCTTCGGCGCGCCCGAGCTGCTCGAGCTGCCCCAGCGCCGCGGGGGCCCGGAGATCCTCGACTTCCCCGAGGCCGAGCCGCTGGCCGCGCTGCATGCGCTGTTGGCCGGGCCGGTCGCCGAGCGGATGATCTTCGACGTCGGCCTGACCCGGCCGCTGTCCTACTACACGGGCGCGGTGTTCGAGGTCTACGACGCGGCGCTCGGCACGCCGCTCGGCGGCGGCGGGCGCTACGACGACCTGCTGGGCCGCTTCGGCCGCGCCCTACCGGCCTGCGGCTGGGCGCTCGACGTCGAGCGGCTGCACGCCGCGCGCGTGGGGGAGGGCCGATGAGCGCGCTCACCATCGCCGTCCCGCGCGGCGCGCTGCTGGGCGATACGCTCGACCTGCTCGACCGGCTCGGGGTCGACACCGCCGAGGTGCGCGCCAACGACCGCAAGCTGCTGTTCGAGGAGGCGGGGCTGGTCACGATGCGCCCCTCCGACGTGCCGACCTACGTCGAGGCGGGCGCCGCCGACCTCGGCATCACGGGCAAGGACGTGCTCGCCGAGCACCCCGAGCGCGACGTCTACGAGCTGCTCGACCTCGGCTTCGGGCCGTGCCGGATGGTGTTCGCCACCGTCGCCGGCGAGGACCGCGCGGCCGAGGCGCTGCGGCGGCTGGGCGTGATGCGGGTGGCGACCAAGTACCCGCGGATCGCGAGCGCCTACTTCGAGCGCACGGGCCGTCAGGCCGAGATCGTGGAGGTCAAGGGCTCCGTCGAGCTGGCGCCGCTGACCGGCCTCGTCCACGGGATCGTCGACCTCACGGCGACCGGCACGACGCTGCGCGAGAACGGGCTCGTGATCCGCGAGGAGATCTCGGCCTCGACCGCGCGGCTGATCGCCAACCCGGTCGCCCACAAGCTCAAGGCGGCGGCGATCGACGACGTGATCGCCCGGATCCGTGGCACGGCGTAGCTGCACCGCCGAGACGGCCGCGGCGCTGGCGGCGGAGGTCCGCCTCGGCGTCCGCGGCGGGGAGTCGGTGACCGAGGTCGTGCGTGGGATCGTCGCCGCCGTGCGCTCGGGCGGCGACCGCGCTCTGCTCGAGTACGAGGAGCGCTTCGGGGGTGGCGGCGCGCTGCGCGTCACGCCCGAGGAGCTCGCCGCGGCGCTCGAGGACCTCGATCCGGCCGTTCGCGAAGGGCTGAAGGTCGCGGCGGAGAACGTGCGCCTCGTCGCCGAGGCCGGGCTCGACGCCGAGGCCGCGGCCGAGCTCCCGCAGGGCCACACGGTGCGGCTGCGCGAGGTGCCCGTCTCGAGGGCCGCGATCTACGTCCCGGCCGGGCGCAACCCGTACCCGTCCACGGTCGTCATGGGCGCGGTGACGGCCCGGGCCGCGGGCGTCGACGAGGTCGTCGTGGCCAGCGGGGACGATCCCGCGATCCTCGCCGCCTGCGCGCTGTGCGGGGTCGACGCCGTGTTCCGGATGGGCGGCGCGCAGGCGATCGCCGCGCTCGCCTACGGCACGGAGACGGTGCCGGCCGCCGACGTGATCGTCGGGCCGGGCAGCCTGTGGGTGCAGGAGGCCAAGCGCCAGGTGTCGGGCGACGTCGGCATCGACGGCTTCGCGGGCCCGAGCGACCTCACGGTGATCCTCTCCGAGGGCGCCGACCCGGAGCCGCTGAGGCTGGACCTGCTCGCCCAGGCCGAGCACGGCGAGGACTCGCTCGTGGTCGCCGTCAGCGACGACGCCGCGCTGCTGGACGCGCTCGGCGGCGCGGCCACGGAGGTGCTCGCCGCCGACATGGCGGCCGCACTGGCCTTCGGCGAGGCGCTCGCGCCCGAGCACCTCCAGCTCGCGGGCGCTGCGGCGGAGGCCCTGGCGCCGCGCGTGCGCCGGGCGGGCTGCCTGTTCGTGGGCGGGGAGGCCGGCACGGCGTTCGGCGACTACGTGGCCGGCTCCAACCACACGCTGCCGACCGGGGGCGCCGCGCGCTTCGCCTCCGGGCTGTCCGCCCGGCACTTCCGGCGGCGGATGGCCGAGGTGCGCATCGGCGGCGCCGCTCCCGCGCTCGCGCGCGCCGGAGCGCCGATCGCGCGTGCCGAGGGCTTCCGAGCACCACGCCGCGTCGATGGAGATCCGCGAGAATCCCCGCGCATGAGCGAGCGCAGCGCGGAGATCGAACGCCGGACGGGGGAGACGAGCGTCACCCTGAAGCTGGCGCTGGACGGCGACGGGACGGGCACCCGCGCGACCGGCGTCGGCTTCCTTGACCACATGCTCGACCTGCTCGCGCGCCACGGCGGGCTGGACCTCGAGGCGAGCGTGGAGGGCGACCTGCAGACGGGCTCGCACCACACGGTCGAGGACACCGGGATCGTGCTCGGCCAGGCGCTGGACCGCGCGCTCGGCGAGCGCCGCGGCATCGCGCGCTACGGGCACGCCGTGATCCCGATGGACGAGGCGCGCGCCGCCTGCGCGATCGACGTCTCCGGGCCGCCCGTACTGCGCCTGCGAGGGCTTCGAGCGGCTTCCGGCCGGCGACATCGCGGGCTTCGAGCACGAGGCGGCGGAGGAGTTCTTCCGCGCCGTCGCCTCCGCGGCGCGGCTTACGCTGCACCTGGAGCTGCAGGCCGGCACGAACGCGCACCACATGATCGAGGCCTGCTTCAAGGCGTTCGCCCGCGCGCTGCGGGCCGCGGTCGCGATCGACCCGCGCGAGACCGGCGTCCCCTCCACGAAGGGCACGTTGACCACGTGATCGCGATCGTCGACTACGGGATGGGCAACCGGCGCTCCGTCGAGAAGGCGCTCGAGCACGTGGGCGCGCGCTCCGTCATCACCTCCGACTCACGACGAGATCCGCGCCGCCGACGGCGTGATCCTGCCCGGCGTCGGCGCGTTCCCGGAGGCGATGCGCAACGTCACGGCGCTCGGGCTCGACGAGGTGCTGCGCGAGCGCGCGGCGTCCGGCGCGCCGCTGCTGGGCATCTGCCTCGGCCAGCAGCTGCTGTTCGAGCGTACCGACGAGCACGAGGGCGCCGCGGGGCTCGGCCTGCTGGGCGGCGACGTGACCGCGCTGCGGGCGCCCAAGCTCCCGCACATCGGCTGGAACCTCGTCACCTTCGCGCGCGACTCGATGCTGACCGAGGGGCTCGGCGAGGCCGCCGCCTTCTACCACGTGCACTCGTTCGCCTGCCGGCCGTCCGATCCCGGCGACGTGGTCGGCCGCGGCTCCTATGGCGAGCCGTTCGCGTCGATCGTGGAGCGCGGCAACGTCTACGGGGTGCAGTTCCATCCCGAGAAGTCCTCGAGCGACGGCCTGGCGCTGCTGGCGAACTTCGCACGCGTGTGCGCGCGGGTGGCGGCGTGATCCTCTATCCGGCGATCGACATCATGGAGGGGCGCGCGGTGCGGCTCCGCCAGGGGCACTTCGAGGACTCGACCGTCTACCACGACGACCCGCTGGCCGCGGCGCAGAGCTGGGTCGAGGCGGGCGCGCGGTTCCTGCACGTCGTCGACCTCGACGGCGCGCGCTCGGGCGAGCCGAAGTCGATCGAGCACCTGCGCCGGATCGTCCAGGGCACCGGCGTGCCGGTCCAGTACGGCGGCGGGCTGCGGTCGCTGACCGCGGTGCGCGAGGCGCTGCGCGCGGGCGCCGAGCGCGCGGTGGTCGGCACGGCCGCCTTCCGCGACGTCGACTTCCTCGACGACATCGTGCGCACGTTCGGGCCGCGGATCGTCGTCTCCGTCGACGTGCGCGGCGGGCTGATCTCGACCTCGGGCTGGACGCAGACGACGCAGATGCCCGCCGCGGACGCGATCCGGCGGCTGACCGACCGCGGCGTGCGCTCGTTCGTCTACACCAACGTCGACCGCGACGGGCTGCTCGAGGGTCCCGACCTCGACGAGGTCGCACGCGTGGCCGAGGCGGTGCGCGGGCGCTTCATCTACTCGGGCGGGATCGGCTCGCTCGACGACCTGCGCGGCCTCGCCGGCCTGCGCCAGGTCAACCTGGCGGGCGTGATCGTCGGCAAGGCGCTCTACGAGGGGCGCTTCACGATCCCCGAGGGCCAGTCGGCGCTCGACCTGCGATGAGGATCCGCCGCGGCGGGCCGGGCGACGCCGACGCGGTGATCGCGCTCTTCGACGAGGCCGTGGCCTGGATGGTCGCGCGCGGGCAGACGGGCCAGTGGGGGACCGAGCCGATGTCCCGCAACGCGAAGATGGTCGCCCGGGTCCACGGGTGGGCGGCGGGCGACGGGCTCTGGATGATGGACGACGGCGGCGCCGAGGTCGGGGCGCTCGTGGTCGGGGAGCGGCCCGAGCACGTCCACCCGGTCGAGGAGCCCGAGCTCTACGTCGAGCTGCTGCTGTCCTCGCGGGCGCGGGCCGGCGAGCGGATCGGTGCGCGGCTGATCGAGCACGCCGTCGGGCTCGCGCGCGAGGCGGGCGTGGGGCTGCTGCGGGTCGACTGCTGGGCCGGGCGCGCCCGCGCTCGTCGGGTTCTACGAGGCGCAGGGGTTCGTCGACGGACGGGACGTTCGACGTGCGCGGGTGGCAGGGTCAGGTCTTCTCCATGCGCCTCGGCCACCAGCCGGGGACCGCCTCGCGGTAGCGCTCGTACTGCTCGCCGTAGCGGGCCTGGAGCGCCGGCTCCTCGTAGCCGCGCACGAACGCGTAGGTGACGGCCGCGAAGACCAGCGCGTAGGCGAGCAGCACGGGACGCGCGAGCAGGAGCCACTGGCCGAGGATCGTGGCCGTGACCGCCAGGTACATCGGGTTGCGGACGTAGCGGTACAGGCCGGTGATCACGAGCCGCTCCGTGGGGGCGATCGGCGCGGGGGTGCCGAGGCCTTGGAGCGCGAAGCGGGCGAACGAGCCGAGGAGCGCCGTCGCGCCCGCCGCGGTGAGGGCGGCGCCGAGCGCTTGCGCGGGCAGCCAAGCGTCGTGTGCCTCGTAGCCCGTCAGCAGGTAGGGGATCAGGCCGGCGGTGACGCCGGGCGCCGCGGCGAGGAACAGCGCGCTCCCCGCCGCCGCCCGCGCCCGCTTGCGCTTGAGACCGGAGTCGTTCGGCCTCAGGCCGAACAACTCCGGGTTCGGCGGTTCGGGGGTCATGCCGGCACCGCGATTCGGGGCTCCGGCGCGGCCGCGGCCTGCGTGGCTCGGCGGCGGCCGGCGAGGATCAGCGCCGCGCCGATCAGGGCCCACGCGGCGAGCACGAGCGCCGGCGCGAGCAGGGCGTGGCCGTCGAAGTAGGCGACGTCGCGCAGCGCCTGGCCGCCGGCCCCCGGCGGGAGGAGCTGGCCGGCGACCCTCCAGAAGCCGGGGAGGAGCTCGGGCGCGGTCGCGTTGCCCGAGCCCGGGTTGCCCAGGACGACGAACAGCACCGCCGCGAGCCCGAGCCCGGCGGGCCCGAGCACGCGGATGAGTCCGGTCGCGGTCAGCGCCACGGCCGCGACGACGAGCCCTGCCACGGCCGACACGGCGAGGTACGGCCCGGGCAGCGCGTCCATCGCGCGCAGCAGCGCCGTCAGCGCCAGCCCGCTCAGGACGGAGAACGAGACCGCGATCCCGAGCGATCGCCGGCGTGACAGCCGCATCCGCCCCAGCAGCGCCGCGAGCGGGAAGCACGCGATCATCAGCGGCAGGAACAGCCCGTTCAGCGCCGCGCCTCGCGGATCACCCGAGGCGATCGGCACCACATCCTCCACGTGCATGCCTTCCCCGAGCTCCACCACGGCCTGCGCCACCGCCGGACTCGCGGCCGAGGCCACGAGCACGCGTTCCTCGGCGGGCGCCAGGGCTCCATAGACCTCGCGCTCGCGGATCGCGGTCCGCGCGGCGTCCGCATCCGAGTACCGGTGGACCTCGAAGGCGTCGCCACGCGGCGCCGGCGCCGAGCCGACCACGCCGACGGGGAGGCGGTGCGGCTGCGGATCCCGCGCCGGCACCACGAACAGGAGCACCAGGACGGCCTGGAGGGCCAGCAGCACGACGACGATCGGGGCGGTTCTTCGCATGACGGGCCTCAATTCAACGGGTGATGAACTAAACCGTACCCGCCGGTCGCGTATATTTCAACCGTGGCTGAAATCAGGCGAGGGCGCAGGCCCGGCACGAGCACCACCCGCGACGCGATCCTCGCCGCCGCACGCGAGCGCTTCTCCGCGCAGGGCTACGACCGCGTCCGGATGCGCGACGTCGCCGCGGACGCCGGCGTCGACGTCGCGCTCGTCACCTACCACTTCGGCTCGAAGGACGGGCTGTTCGTCGCCGCGCTGGAGATGCCCGCGCCGATGGCCGCCCTGATGGCCGACGTGCTCGAGCGCGGCGAGATCGACGACTTCGGCGAGCGCTTCCTGCGCCGCGTGCTCGAGGTCTGGGACGACGAGCGGACGGGCGGCGCGCTCGTCGCGCTCGTGCGCTCCGCGATGAGCCACCCGCCGGCCGCCGACCGCCTGCGCGAGTTCGTCCAGGCGGAGCTGCTCAGCCGGATCGCCGACCGCCTCGACGTCCCCGACGCCGACCGCCGCGCCGCGCTCTTCGGCTCCCAGCTGATCGGGCTGCTGCTCTACCGCCACGTCCTCCACGTCGAGCCCGTCGCCTCGATGTCCCGCGACGAGCTCGTCGAGCGCGCCGCACCCGCGCTCCAGCGCCACCTGACCGGGTCGCAGTCGACCTGAATCCGGTTCGGGATCGGCCGTTGGGTGCGTTTCTGACGCCGCCGCGGAGGGGACACCTCGGAGTGCCCCTAACAGCGAGAGTCCGATGGCCACGATCAACGGTACGGCCCCCACCGTCAACAGAGCTCGCGGCGCCACGCCGCCCGAGAACTACGGCCGCTACGTGCGGCGCAGCTTCAGCCACGCGCTGCGCGGCTACAGCACCGCCGAGGTCGACGCGCACCTCCGGCAGGTCGCGGGCTGGTTCACGCTGGCCGGCTTCGACCGGTTCCTGGACGAGCGGCGCGAGGAGCTGCTCGGACCCGCGCTGGCGGAGGCGGCGTCGGCGACCGAGAGCGCGCGCCAAGAGAGCGAGCTGACGAGGCAGCGGGCGCAGCGCGAGGCCCAGGCGATCCTCCAGGTGGCGCGGCGCGAGGCGGAGGAGACGCTCGAGCGGGCGCGACGCGAGTCACAGGCCATCGTCGCCGAGGCGACGCGTCGTGCGGAGGCCAGCGCGGCGGCGGCGGAGCGGCGCCTCGCGGCGCTCAAGAAGCTCGCGTCGGAGATCCTCGACGAAGGGCTCGAGAGCGCGGCATGAGCTGAGCGTGGCGGGCCCCCCGCTCGCTACCGTCGAGGGCTCGTGCACTACAAGCGCGTGATCCCCTGCATGGACGTCGACGCCGGGCGCGTCGTCAAGGGCACGCGGTTCCTCGACATCCGCGACGCGGGCGACCCGGTCGAGCTGGCGGCGTTCTACGACGCGCAGGGGGCCGACGAGCTCGTGTTCCTCGACATCACCGCGACTTCGGACAAGCGCGGGACGGTCGTCGAGCTCGCCCGCCGCGCGGCCGACGAGGTGTTCGTGCCGTTCACGATCGGCGGCGGAGTGCGCGAGGTGGCCGACGCGCACGCGGTGCTCGACGCGGGCGCGGACAAGGTCTCCGTCAACTCGGCCGCGGTGGCGCGCCCGCAGCTGCTCGACGAGATGGCGCGGGTGTTCGGCGCCCAGTGCGTCGTGCTGGCGATCGACGCCAAGCGCTCCGGCGCGGGCTGGGAGGTCCACGTCGCCGGGGGCCGCACGCCGACCGGCCGCGACGCCCTCGAATGGGCGCGCGAGGGCGTGGAGCGCGGGGCGGGGGAGATCCTCCTGACCTCGATGGACCGCGACGGGACCCAGGACGGCTACGACACCGCGCTGCTCGAGGCCATCTCGGAGGCGGTCGACGTGCCCGTGATCGCCTCGGGCGGCGCCGGCGGGCCCGAGCACCTCGTCGACGGGCTGCAGGCCGGCGCGGACGCCGTCCTGTGCGCCTCGATCTTCCACTACGGCCGCTACTCGATCGCGCAGGTCAAGGACGCGCTGGCCGAGGCGGGCATCGCGATCCGTCCGCTAGCCGGCTGATCGCACGATGCCGAGCTCCCGGTAAGTCGCGCGGCACGCCGCGAGCAGCTCTCGCGCCCGGGCGTCGTCGCCGGGCGCGCCGCGCTCGCGAAGAACGAGGGCGTACTCGTGCTGGGTGTGCGCGAGCCATGGGCGGGCACCCATCCGGTCGTCGATCTCCAGGGCGATCTCGAAGTGGCCGGCCGCGACGTCCGGTCGCCCGGTCGCGGCCGCGAGGATCCCGGCGAACCGCGCGACCGGGCCGATTGACACCTCGCCCGCCGCCATCGCGTTGACACGGACGTAGGGCCGCAGCCGCCCGTAGAGCAGCTCGGCGGCTGCGACGTCGCCGAGTGCCGCCGCGGCCTCCGCGAGCAGGCACAAGCAGAACAGCCACTCCGCGTCGTGAGGAAGCGCCGCGAACTCGTCGCGCGCGAGCGCCTCGAAGGCGAGCCTCGCCTCGGCGGTGCGACCCAGCTCGAGTTCGAGCAGCGGGATGTAGCAGCCAAAGGAGCGGTAGCCCGGATACGCGCGCACCGCGTCGCGCATCAGGTCCTCGATCTCGTCCAGCCGGCCCTGCTCGCGCCGCACGAGGAACATCGCCAGCCGGTAGGAGCAGTCGGCATCCGAGCGGCGGGCGTCGCCGCTGGAGAGCGCGCGCTCGGCGAGTCGCTCCGCCGTGTCGAACTCGCCGCGGAGGAGTGCCCACACGACGTCTTGCATCGCCGCCTGCCAGCGGTCGGCGGGGTCGCTCGCCAGCGCGTCATAGCGGTGATCGAGCACCTCGGCGTCCGAGGGGGAGAAGGTGAGCCACGCGATCACGCTGTCGAGGGTGATCGCGTCGAGCATCGTCGTGGGCCGCCGGGTGCGGCGGGCGAGCTCGCCGACCTCGCGTGCCAGCGGTACGAGCGGGTCCACGTCGGGCCCCCAAGTGGCCAGGAAGTGCGAGACGAGCGCGTCCGCGAGCAGGTCGGGGTCGGCGACATCGCGGGCGAGCCCGACGGCCTCCCGGCTCAGCGACGAGCGCGGCTCGAGCGACGGCTGGTCGCGCAACGCCCCGGCGAGACGCGCCAGCAGGCGGCACCGCAGCACGCGGTCGTTCCCGCCGATCGCCGCCAGCGCCTCCTCCAGCAGCGGCACGAGCCGGTGGTCGTCGCCGGCGCGCTGCCACACGGTGCGGCCACCGTAGGCGAGCGTCGCGAGCGCGAGGTCGGACGCCCGGCGCGCCGACCGCGCGAGCTCCGCGGCGGCGAGGGAGCGTTCCTTGGACGCCGCGATGTTGCCCGCGCTCGCGAGTGCATCGGCGGCGGCCATCAGCAGCGCGAGACGCTCGAGCGGGTCCGCGGGGCTCAGCCGGTCCAGAGCGTCGATGGCGAGGCCATAGAGGCGCGCGGCCTCTTCGTACGCATGTGCCTCGAGCGCGTGGTTCGCGCCGTCCCGCGCAGCACGGAGCGCCTTCGCGTGGTCGCCCGCGGCCCCGGCGTGCCGGGCCAGCTCGGCCAGCTGCGCGGCGTCGGGCGGTCCGTGGAGCCGCTCGATCGCCTCGACGGCGCGCTTGTGGAGGCGCATCCGGCGCGCGCCGGTCAGGCCCTCATAGAGCGTGTCGCGCACCAAGACGTGCTCGAAGCGCAGGCGGTCGGCCGCGCCGGGGACGTCGGAGAGCAGCCCGGAGGCGATCACGTCGTCGAGACCCTCGAGCAGCTGCTCCTCGTCGCGGCGCGCCAGTCCGGCGAGCAGGTCGCGGCGGAACTCCCGGCCGAGCACGGACGCGAGGACGAGCAGCTCTCGTCCCTGCGCGGTCACATGGGTCACCCGGCGGGCGATGACGTCGCGCACGCTCGGCGGGACCGCGTGCGGCTGCTCGCCCTCGATCGCGAGCAGCCGCACGACCTCGCCGACGAAGAGCGGGTTGCCCTCGGTCCGCTCGTGCAGTGCGGACGCGAGCCGCGGCGAGGACAGCCCGGACGCGGCCCGGTGGAGGTACTCGGCCACCTCGGGCTCGGCGAGCCCGCGCAGCTCGATCCGCCGGCAGGCGGGCTCGCGAGTGACCTCGGCGAGCGTCTCGGCCAACGGGTGCGCGGGGCGCGGGTCGACGTCGCGGTATGCCGCGAGGAGCAGCACCCGGCTCGCGCCGAGGTCGCGCGCGAGAAAGCGCAGGAGCAGCAGCGAGGCCTCGTCGGCCGCGTGCAGGTCGTCGAGCACGAGTACGACCGGCTGCGCCTCGCCAACCCGGCGCAAGAACTCGGCGGTCGCGTCGAAGAGCCGGAAGCGAACGAGGTCTGGCTCGAGCGTGGATGGTGGCGGGAGGCCGGGCAGGCGGTCCGCCAGCTCCGGGATGACCTGCGCGAGGTCCGCGGCGCCCGCGCCGGCCTGCTCGGCCAGCACGTCGCCGTCGCAGGCGCGCACGTAGGACCGCAACGCCTGGATCCACGGCCAGTAGGCCGGCGCGTCGCCCGCCTCCCAGCAGCGCCCCACGAGCACGGTCGCGCCGCGGGCGCGCGCGCGGCGCGCCAGCTCCTCCGCGAGGCGGCTCTTGCCGATGCCGGGCTCGCCGCAGAGCAGGAACAGCCGGCCGCGGCCGGCGAAGGCGTCGTCGATGCCGCCCATCAGTGCCTCGAGCTCGCGAGCGCGTCCGACGAACCACCCCGCAGGCGCAGCCCCGCCGGCCGGCGCCCGAGGCGCGGCCTCGAGCGTGGCGTCCTGTTCGAGGATGGCCTGGTTCAGCTGGCGCAGTCTCGGGCCCGGCTCGATGCCGAGCTCGCCGACGAAGGTGCGTCTGGCCGCCTGGTAGGCCTCGAGCGCGTCGGCCTGGCGCCCGGACCGGTAGAGCGCCACCAGCAGCTGGCCGCGCAGCCGCTCGCGCAGCGGTTGCTTGTCGACGAGCGCCTCGAGCTCTCCGACCAGCTCCGGACCGCGGCCGAGTGCGAGGTCGGCATCGATGCGATCCTCGAGTGCCACCAGGCGAAGCTCGCCCAGGCGCGCGATCTCGGCCTGGCAGAAGGGCTCGTAGCCGAGGTCCGCCAGCGGCGGGCCGCGCCACAGCCCGAGCGCCTCGTGCAGCGCGCGTGCCGCGGTGGCGGGGTCCTGAGCCGAGCGCGCGGTTGCAACGAGACGCTCGAAGACGTGCAGGTCGCACCCGTCCCGGCCGAGCCGCAGCTCGTAGCCCGGCGGCCGCGTCACGAGGATGCGGTACCGGTCGCCCGACGACGCCGGCTCGAGCACCCGCCGCAGCCGGGCCACCGCCATCGAGAGCGCCTTCACCGAGTCCTGGCGCCCTGCGCCGGTCCACAGCGCCTCGATCAGCCGGTCGTTGGAGACCGGTTCGCCCGCGTGCAGCAGCAGCATCGCCAGCAGCGACCGCTGCTTGACGCCCCCGAGCGGGAGCTTCCGGCCGCCGACCCGCGCCTCGAGCGGCCCCAGGATGAGAAATTCCATGAGGGGGCCGCGCCGAACGTAACAGCGAACGCCGCCGCCCTGCAAGGCGCCGGCGTTGCCGCACCGTTGCCTCGCGGTTGCAGTGGGCGCGGATGCTCGCCCGGCAATGCAATCGACCGGAGGAGGTCCGCAGATGCCGGGCATCACCCACACCCACGTTCAGGCCGTCCACGGCGCGCGGCTGCGTACGGCCGCGGCGGTCGCGGCCCTCGTCGCCGCCTTCGCGCTCGCCGGCGTGCTGGCGCTCGCAAGCTCCGGCGGGGACAGGCCGAGCCCGTCGCAGCCGTCGGTCTCGAGCGAGTCATCGCTGACTGCGCCGGGCGTCCGCTACGACGGCGGTCCCGAGGAGGGCAGCCGCGGCCTCGGCGATCTCGTCGCCCCGAACCCCGGCCGTCCCGACGGCGGCCCCGAGGAGGGCACCCGGGGTCCCGGGCACTGAGCGCCGCTAGCCGGCCACGACCCAGACCGCGCGCCCGCGGACGATCTCGCGATCCTCGACCGTCAGGGAGCAGTCGGCGAAGGAGAGGGTGTTGCCGACGCGCTCGACGCGGGTGCGGGACTGGATCCAGTCCCCCGGCTTGGCGGGCTTGAGGAAGTCGACGGTGAGCGAGACCGTGGCGCGGGCCTTGTCGTCGTCGGACTCGGCCTCGATCGCCCGGCCCATCGCGAAGTCCACGAAGGTCGAGAGCAGGCCGCCCTGGACCGTGCCGCGGTGGTTGGTATGGCGCCCCTCGACGCGCAGGCCGAACACCGGGCCCTCGGCGTCCTCGCGCCACAGGACCGGACCGACGTGCTCGAGGAACGGGCCCTGCGATTCGTACGGCGCGAAGCCTTCGGGAGCGTCCATGGGCGGCAACCTAGTGGGGCTGCGGGGAGAATGCCGCGGCGATGGACTCGCTCCTGCTCGGGCTCTCCCTCGGACTCGGCGCCGGCCTGGCGCCGGGGCCGCTGCTCGCGCTCGTCATCCGCTCGACGCTGCAGGACGGCGTCGTCGCTGGGGTGCGGGTGGCGTTCAGCCCGCTGCTCACCGACGTGCCGATCATCGTGGTCGCCGTGCTGCTGGCCTCGTCGCTGACGGAGGAGGCGCTCGGCGTGCTCGGGATCGCGGGCGGGGCGTTCGTGATCTGGCTGGGGATCGAGGCTCTGCGCGACGAGCCCGCGCCTGTCGAGGCCGCCGCCGGCGCCGCGGTGCCGCAGCGCGATCTCCTGCGCGGCGCGCTGACCAACGCCCTCAGCCCCCATCCCTGGCTGTTCTGGGTCACGGTCGGCGCCCCCATCCTCGCGCAGGGCACCGCGGCGGACGCCGTCCTGTTCCTCGGCGCCTTCTACCTGCTTCTGATCGGCGCGAAGGTCGTCGTCGCCGTCACGATCGGCGCGGGCCGCGACCGCCTCATGCAGGGGCGCGGCTACGGCGTCCTCCTACGCGCCTCGGCGCTGCTGCTGCTCGTGACGGGTGTCCTGCTGGCCGTCGAGGGCGTGCGCGTGCTGGTCTGAGCCTCACGCGCCGCGCTCGCGCAGCTCGATCGAGGTCGCGGCGGCCAGCAGCATCGTCAGCCCGGTGCGCGGGTCGCGCGGCGAGGCGCGCTGCTCGCGCAGCACCACGGCCGACAACGGCTCGCCGGCGTCGATCGCGGGCGCGACCTCCGCGGCCAGCTCGCGCGGGACCCACCCAACCTGGAGACCGCCGGCGAGGACCGCGATCGCGTTCGGGTCGTGCGCGTTGTCCGGATCGCGGCGCAGCTCGAGCGGGCGGCCCGGCTCGGCCGCGTCGGTGGCGAGCGCGTCGGCGTGGTGGCGCGCGGCGCCCGCCACGCCCGCGATGCGCAGGCCGGCCGCGGCGAGCTCCGGCGCGTCCCGGCCGAGGTAGCGCCCGTCCGCGGCAACGGGCTGGAAGCCGGCGAGCCAGACGATGCCGCCGTCGTCCGGGTACCAGTAGCGCTCCTCGCGCTCGACGTCGACGATCATCCCGCCAGCCTATGCGCGACCTCTCGGCCGAGCATCTCGCCGCGCTCGCCGCCACGACGGCCGTGAGCGCGCTGCTGGTGGCCGGGGCGCGCCGGGGCGGGCAGGCGTTCTCGCGCCCGGCACGGCTGGTGCTCGGGGCGGTGATCCTCGCCGGCTTCGTGGGGGAGCAGCTCGCGTACGCCGAGCGCGGCCTCTGGAGCGCGCGCGTAAACCTGCCGTTCCAGCTCTCGGACGCCGTCGCGCTCGTCTCCGTCGCCGCACTGTGGCGGCCGCGCCCGGTGCTCGTCGAGCTCGTCTACTACTGGGCGTTCGCGGCCACGCTGCAGGCGCTGCTCACGCCTGATCTGCGGCAGGCGTATCCCGACGTCCTGTATTTCACGTACTTCACGACCCACGGCGGCGCGCTGGCCGCCGCGTGCCTGCTCGTGCTGGGCGAGCGCCGCCGGCCGCGCGCGGGCTCCGCGCTGCGGGCTTACGCCATCACCGCCGGCTTCGCCGTGGCCGCGGCCGTGGCGACCGTCGCCACCGGCGGCAACTACCTGTTCCTGCGCCGCAAGCCCGCGGGCGGCTCGCTGCTCGACGTGATGGGCCCGTGGCCCGTCTACATCGCCGCCGCGGCGGTGCTCGGGCTGGTGCTCTTCCTGCTTCTGGAGGCCCTCGCGCGGCACTATCCTGGCGCCGATGCACACGGGACCGCTTGCACCGGCTAGCGCGCGGGGGTGGGCGTCGTGCCGGTGAGCCTGCGCGACAGGCTCGGCTCCGGTGCGCCGGCGATCGGCCTGTGGGCGTCGATCCCGTCGCCGCTCACCGCCGAGGCGGCCGCGCTCGCGGGTGCCGACTACGTCGTCGCCGACCAGCAGCACGGCGCGCTGGAGCCGACCACCCTGATGGCGATGCTGCAGGCGATCGCGGGCGCGGGCAGCGCGCCGCTGGTGCGGGTCGCCCGCAACGAGCCGTTCGCGATCGGCCAGGCGCTCGACCTCGGGGCACAGGGTGTGATCGTGCCGATGGTGGAGGGCGGCGAGGAGGCGGCGCAGGCTGTCGCGGCATGCCGCTACGCGCCCGAGGGGATCCGCTCGTTCGGCGCGCTGCGCGCCGGCGCAGGGGAGCGGCCGCTGTGCCTGGTGATGATCGAGACCCGCGCCGGGCTCGAGCGCGCGGCGGAGATCGCCGCCGTGCCGGGCCTCGACGGCATCTACATCGGGCCGTCGGACCTCGCGCTCTCGCTCGGACTGCAGCCGACGATCCGGCTCGAGCACCCGGCCGTGCTCGAGGCGCTCGCGGTCGTCCACGCCGCCTGCGCGGACGCCGGGATCGTCGCCGGCGTCCACTGCCTGGCGGCCGAGGACGTGCCCGCGCAGGCCGAGCGCTTCGGGATGGTCACGGCGGGCGGCGACACCCTGCACCTGCAGGGCGCCCTTTCCGCGGCGATGCGGGTCGCGCGCGGCTAGGCCAGGCCGGCGCGCAGCGCCCGCAGCCGCTCCACGGAGGCCTGGGGCGGCGCCTCCGCCAGCGCGGCCTCCACGAGCTCGCGCGCCCAGGCCGCCTCGCCGCAGGAGGCCAACACCGGCGCGAGCCGGGCCACCGTCCTCGCGCGTGTGCGCCACGTGCGCAGCCCGCCCGCGTCGGCGGCCCGCCGCGCCTCCTCGACGGCGAGCGCGTGATCGCCGCGCGCGCCCGCGATCAGCGCCCGCGTCACGTGCAGGTCGCCCGGGTACCAGCCCGTGCCCGGGCCGTCGAGCGAGGCGAGCGCGGCCTCGGCCTCGTCCGCGCGGCCGAGGCGCGCCAGCACGCCCGCGGTGAACCGCAGGCCGAGGTCGGAGGCGGCACCGCCCGGCGCGGCCAGCTCGCCGATCGAGCGCGCCTCCGCGGCGGTGGCCAGCGCCTCGGCGTCCTCGCCGCGCTCCTCCAGCACGACCGCCTCGATCAGCAGCACGTGCGCGAGCCGCCCGAAGGGATCCTCGCGTCGCAGGGCGGCGGCAGCACCGCGCACGCGCGCGAGGGCGGCGTCGAGCTCGCCGCGCTGCAGGTCGACCCAGGCGGCGCGGAAGGCCGCGGCGAACGGCGCGAACGGCGCGCCGCGCCGTGCCGCCACGGCGCGTTCGAACAGCTCCTCGGCCTCCTCGAGGGCGCCCGTGCCCGCGAGCGCGGCGGCGACGGTCACGGCCACCATCGGCGCCGCGGGGGCGAGCGAGCGCTCGAAGCCGCTCGCGAGCGGGAGGGCCGCCTCGAAGCGCTCGAGCATCCCGAGCGCGTCGGCCAGCGCGAGCCGGGCGCCCCACGCGGACACCTCGTCGCCGCGGGCGCCGAAGCCGAGCACGGCATGCCGCAGCGGGCCGGGCGCGTCCAGCAGGCGCCCGTCGGAGAGCGCGAGCCGCCCCTCCAGGAGCTGCAGCTCGGGCGCCTGGCGGGCGGGGCCGTCGATGCGCGAGAGCCAGCGGGCGACCGTCGCGGGCGCCGTGTCGAGCACCGCGGCGCCGTGGCGGGCGACGGCGGCCGCCGCTTCGTCGGGCACCTCGAGCCAGTGCTCCACCGCCTCCGCGCCGCGGCCGTCGGCATCCAGCGCCGCGGCGATGCGCGCGTGCAGCAGCTCCCGGTACTCGCTCGGGCGCTCCTGCTCGAGCAGCCGGGCGAGCACGGCCCGCACGAGCGGGTGCCGCACGACCGGCCCGGGCCGCTCGCCCAGCGTCTCCAGGAAGCCGTCCGGGGCCTGCAGGGCGCGCAGGACCGCCGCGTCGATCGCCGGCGCCGCCGCCGCGTCGACGAGCACGGCGCGCAGCTCGGCGCCGAGCGGCTCGAGCAGCAGCTCGACGTGCTCCTCCAGCGGCTCGCCGGGGCGCGCCGCGCGGCCCGTCCGCGCGGCGAGGGCGACGCCGAGCGGCCAGCCGCCGGTCGCCGCGTGCACGTCCTCGCCGCTCTCGCCGAGCAGCGCCGTGCACTCGTCGCGCGTGAACGCGAGCTGCGCCGTGCCGATCCGCTCGGCCGGCACGTCGAGCGCCACGGCCGTGCCGATCGCCATCTGCAGGTGCGGCGCCCGCGCGAGCACGCGGACGACGTCGAGCGCCGTCCCGCCGGGCCGGTCGGCCGTGCCGTCCGCGAGCGGCTCCGCGTCGTCGAGCACGATCGTGAGCGGCGCGGGCAGCCGCTCGGCGAGCTCGGCGGCCAGCGCCCGCGCGGCGGCGCGCGGGCGCACGGGCTCCGAGGCCGCGGCGAGCCGCGCGGCGAGCGGGTCGGCGGCGCCGGGCGCCGCGACCTGGATCGCCCCGACGATGCGGGCCAGCAGCCGGCCCGGATCGGCGTCCGCGGGCCGGCACGCCACCCACGCCGGTGCGCTTCCCGCCTCGGCGGCGACGGCCACCAGCGCCGAGGTCTTGCCGCCCCCGGCAGGGCCGACGAGCATCAGGGCCCCGCGGTCGAGTGCGCCGGCAAGCCGCCGGACGAGCGCCGGGCGGTCCAGCCGCGAGCCGTCGTGCTCAGCCGGCACACGTGCACCCTAACCCGCGAAGATGGGGCGCCGTGGACCTGCTGGAGCTGATGGCCCGCGCCCCCGGCGCGCCCGCCGTGCTGGACGCGCTCGGCGCCGAGCCGGGCGTGTACGTCGTGGGCGGCGCGGTGCGCGACGCGCTGCTGGACCGCGTGCCGCGCGAGCTCGACGTCGTGGTGGAGGGCGACGCCGCCCCCATCGCCCGGCGGGCCGCGGCGCGCCTGGGCGGCGACGTCGTGGTCCACGACCGCTTCGCCACGGCGACCGTGCGCTCCCCGGCGGCCACCTTCGACGTCGTGACGGCGCGCACGGAGACCTACGACCGTCCGGGCGCGCTGCCCGACGTGCGCCCCGGCGCGAGCATCGAGGAGGATCTCGCGCGGCGCGACTTCACCGTCAACGCGATCGCCCTGCGGCTCGCCGACGGCGCGCTGACCGCGTGGCCCGGCGCGCGCGAGGACCTCGCCGCCGGCGTGCTGCGGGTCCTGCACGAGCGCTCGTTCGAGGACGACCCGACCCGCCTGCTGCGCATGGCCCGCTACGCCGCGCGGCTCGGGTTCGAGCCCGATCCGGACACGGACGCGCTCGCCGCCCGCGCCCGCACCGACACCGTCTCGGGCGGCCGGCTGGGCTCCGAGCTGCGGCTGCTGCTGCGCGAGCCGCAGCCCGCGGCGCTGCTGGCGCTCGAGCGCCACGGCCTCGGCCGGGCGGTCGTGCACCCGGGCTTCCGCGTCGACCCGCGGCTGCTGGAGCGCGCGCTGGCGCTGACGCCGCCCGACGCCCGGGCGGACCTCGTGGCGCTGGCCGCGACGCTCGGCGGCACCCCCGGGGCGGACGCGCACGACCTCAGCGCCGCGCTCGACCGGCTCGAGTTCGACGCCCGCTCGCGCGGGATCGTGGCCAAGGCCGCCGACGGCGCGGCGCACCTGTGCGACGCGCTCGAGTCCGACGATCCCGCCGACGAGGACGGGGAGCACACGGACGCCGGCCTGTGGCGCATGCTGCACCGGCGCTCGCCGGAGGCGGTCGCGGTCGCCGGCGCGCTCTGCCCCGGCCGCGCCGAGGAGGCGGCGCGGCGCTGGCTGGGAGACGTCCGGCACCGGCGGCTGGCGATCACGGGCGACGACTTCGTGGCGGCCGGCCTCACCGGTCCCGCCGTGGGCGACGCGCTGGAGGCGGCGCAGCTCGCCGCGCTGGCCGGCGAGGCGCCCGGCGCCGCGGAGCAGCTCGCGGCGGGGCTCGCCGCCGTGCGGCCCTCGTAGGATCGGAGGCGATGGACCGCCCGCCGCTCGAGCCGCCGTTCCGCTGGGAGGGCGACCACATCGCCGCCGAGCTCCCCGGCGCCCGCATGCTCTTCTCCTCCCGCCACGGCGGCGTCTCGCCGCGAGCCCTTCGACTCGCTCAACCTCGGGCGGCTGACCGACGACGACGGCGCCAACGTCGACGCCAACCGCGACCGGCTGGCGGCCGCCGTCGGCCTGCCCCGCGAGCGCTTCCTCTACGGCCGCCAGGTCCACGGCGCCACCGTCCGGCGCGCCACGGAGCCGCCCGGGGAGGCCCGGCCGGCCGCGGACGAGGACGGGCAGGCGACCGCCCTGCCCGGCGCCGCCGCGCTCGTGTTCGCCGCCGACTGCCTGCCGATCATGCTCGCCGCGGACGGCGCCGTCGCCGCGCTGCACGGCGGCTGGGGCGGCCTGGCGGGCGGGATCGTCACCGAGGGCGTGCGCGCGCTGCGCGACGTCGGCGGGGAGGGCCCGATCCGCGCCGCGATCGGCCCGTGCGCGCGCGGCTGCTGCTACGAGGTCGGCGAGGACCGCTTCGCCCACTTCGCCCACGTGCCCGGCGCGCGCGTCGGCGAGCGCAACCTCGACCTGCCCGCCGTGGCCCGCCACGACCTCGCCGCGGCCGGCGTCGAGGAGGTCCACGACCTCGGCCTGTGCACGATCTGCCGGCCCGACCTGTTCTTCTCCCACCGCGCCGGCGGCGGCGTCACCGGGCGCCAGGCGGGGGTCGTGTGGCGCGCCTGATCACGGGGCTCGACGTCGCCCGCGTGCGCGAGAACGCCGAGCGCATCCGCTCGGAGATCGGCGACGCGGAGCTGCTGGCGGCGGTCAAGTACGTCCCGCTCGAGGAGCTCGAGGTGCTCGCGGAGGCCGGCGTCACGCTGCTCGGCGAGAACCGCGCGCAGGACCTGGTCGCGAAGGCCGAGGCGCACCCCGGCACCTTCCGCTGGCACTTCATCGGCCAGCTCCAGAGCCGCAAGGTCAAGGACGTCCTGCCGCACGTGGAGCTGATCCACTCCGTCGCCTCGGACTCCGCCCTGCGGCGCCTGGAGCAGCACGGCACGCCGGAGACGGAGGTGCTCGTCGAGGTCGCCGTCGCGGGGGAGGAGGGCAAGGCGGGCATCGCGCCGGCCGAGCTCGGCGCCTTCATCGAGCGCTGCCCTGTGAAGGTCGCCGGCCTGATGACGATGCCGCCCTTCACGGAGGACCCCGAGGCCAGCCGGCCGCACTTCGCGGCCCTGCGCGAGCTCGCCACCGAGCACGGCCTGCACCACCTGTCGATGGGGACCTCGCAGGATTACAGGGTCGCCGCGGAGGAGGGCGCGACGATAGTGCGGCTCGGCTCCACGCTCTACGCCTAGACTGGGGAGTTGCAGGGAACTCGGGGCCGACCCCGAACCCACACGCGGACATGGGCTTCAGCGACACCTGGCACCGCACGCTCGTCTACTTCGGCCTCGCCGAGGACCACGACTCCTACGACGAACACGAGGAGCCCGACCCCCGGGACTCCGAGGCCGAGCTCGAGAGCCGCTACCGCGAGCGGCCCAACGTGCGCCGGCTGCAGTCGCGCCGCCGCCGTGACGAGATCGACGACATCTTCGCCGACGACTCCCCGTCGGAGCGGCGCACGAGCGTGCTGCGCTCCGTCGGGCCGGGCGGCGCCGTGGCCGCGCCACGTAGCGCCAACGGGCGCGACGTGCGGGTGCACCTCGTGATCCCGAAGTCCTTCAACGACGCCCAGGACGTGGCGGACAAGTTCAAGGACACGATCCCGGTGATCCTCAACCTCCAGGGCTCGGACACCGACCTCTCCAAGCGCCTGATCGACTTCGCCTCGGGCCTCACGTACGCGCTCGACGGCGGCATGCAGCGGATCGCCGACAAGGTCTTCCTGCTCACGCCGCGCAACGTCGAGGTCTCCGCCGAGGAGCGCGCGCGCCTGATCGAGAAGGGCTTCTTCAACCAGTCCTGAGGGGGATAACCCCCGAATCGGCAGGACCACAACCCGCCGATTAGCGGGGAAGAACCCGCTTCCGGTTCACCGGGGAACCGGAATGTCGCGCACCGGCGCCGCTGACACGCTGCCGTGCCATGCGAACCCGACTGATCTGCCTCGGCGCCGTGGCGTGCGCCGTGGCCGTGACACAGCCTGCCGCCGCGCAGGTCCAGCCCGCCGGCACCGGCGAGCCGCTGTTCACCAACTCCGCCCAGAACACGCAGTTCTTCGAGTGGCCGGCCCAGCCCTCCGGCATCGACGCCTACCAGGTCCAGTACCGCTACTACGCGAACAACGCCGAGGTCGCGAACCCGACCGTCAACTACGGCACGGGCGCCGGGAGCACTGGGCCAACTGGTCCGGCGTGGCCCCACCTCCAGCACGGCGGCCAGTACGGGATCTGCGCCCAGGGGCGCTACTCGTTCACGAACGACTCGCTCTTCTACCCCGACGGCCCGAACTCGTGCTCGGCGGGCACGGTCCTCGGCCGGCGCGCCCACACGACGATCGACCGCTCCAAGCCGACCGCCGCGGTCACGCTCGCGGGCGGCGCGCAGTACACCAAGGATCCGAAGGTGCCGCTGACCGTCGCCTTCAGCGACGACGTCGCCGGCCCGTTCCCGGCCAACTTCCTCTGCTTCCAGTTCGGCGGCGGCCCCTCCGGGCTCTGCGACGCGGGCCAGGGCTTCATCTACGGCTACACGCCCGCCTGCTCCGTGCCCGCCAACGGCGCGAAGTCGACCACCTTCGCCTGCACGGCGGACTACGGCTCGGGCGCCAGTCCCGCTCCCGACGGCCCGGTCTGGGCCTGCGTGCGCGCCGCGGACGCCGCGATCCCCGACAACCCCAACTCCTCGAACCAGAGCGGCTCGGCCGACAAGGCCAACCTGTCCGACCCGTCGTGCGACGGCATCGTGCTCGACCGCACCGCGCCCTCCGCCTCGATCGGCGCCTCGGCGACCACGGTCAAGACCGGCGATCTCGTGACCTTCCAGGCCCACGCGGCCGACGCCACCTCCGGCGTCGCCGGCCAGAGCAGCTGGAGCTGGGGCGACAACACGGCGGGCGGCAGCGGCGACTCCGCCACCCACACGTTCACCCAGGCGGGCACCTTCGAGGTGCGGCTCACGGTGGCCGACAACGCCGGCAACAGCGCCACCGCGACCAAGGTCGTCACCGTCACGGCCGCCGGCGGCGGCACGACCACGCCGCCCGGCGGCGGCACGACCACGCCCGGCGGCGGCACCACGACGCCCGGCGGCGGCACCACCACGCCCGGCGGCGGCACCACGACGCCCGACACCGACGATGAGGACGCCGGCGACGTCGCCGAGCCGGAGCTCGCCATCCGCGCGCCGCGCAAGCTCGCCGCCAAGGCCAAGGCGATCCGGCTCTCACTGGACGCCGACGCCGCCGGCCGCGTGCAGCTCTCGCTGGTCCGCGCAGGGCGGATCGTCTCCCGCGGCGGCGCCGCCGTCGGCGAGGGCGTCACGGCCTACAAGCTCAAGCTGCCCAAGCGCGCGAAGGCCGGCAAGTACACGATCAAGGCCACGTACACGCCCGCCGGCGGTTCGGCCAAGACGACCAAGGTGGCGGTCACCCTCACCGGCAAGGCCGGCGCGGCGCGCGCCGCGGCCTCGCTCGCCGAGCCGGGCGCCGCCGTCGGGCGCGGCCCGGTCGCGTTGCCCGACGGCGAGTTCCACGGCCGCCGCCCCGCGCGCACCTTCGGCGTGCGCTGAGCACCGCCCCGAGGCCGGCGCCCGCGAGCGAGCGGGCGCCGGCCCCTATATTCACCCGCCATGCAGGTCGGCTTCATCGGCTCGGGCAACATGGCCTCCGCTCTCGCTCGCGGCTGGGGGGAGCCCGTGCTCTGCAGCGACTCCGGCTCGGGCCGCGCCGCCGCGCTGGCACGGGAGCTCGGCGGCGAGGCTCTCGGCAACCGCGAGGTGGCCGAGCGCGCCGACCTCGTGATCCTCGCCCACAAGCCGGCCCAGCTCCCCGCCGTGGCGGCCGAGATCGACGGCGCCGCCAAGGCCGTCGTCTCGATCCTCGCGCGCGCCACCCAGGCCGACGTGCGCGCCGCCTACCCGGACACGCCCGTCTTCTGCGTGGAGCCCAACACGCCGGTCGAGGTCGGACGCGGCGTGCTCGCGTTCGCCGCACCCGACGCACCCGTCGACGCGGAGCTGTACGCCGCGGTGCGTGAGCGCTTCGCCCGCCTCGGTACGGTCGTCGAGGTGCCCGAGCGGCTGATGGGCGTCGCCGGCGCGTGCATGGGCGTCGCGCCCGCCTACTGGGCGCTGATGGTCGAGGCGTGGGTCGACGCCGCCGTGTCGCACGGGATGCCGGTCGCGACCGCCCAGGCGCTCGTGACCGAGGGCATGGCAGGCACGGCGGAGCTGCTGCACCGCCGCTATGACGGCGACACGCTGGCGCTGCGGCGCGCGGTCACCTCGCCGGGCGGCTCGACGGCGCGCGGGCTCGCCGCGCTCGAGCGCGGCGGCGTGCGCAGGGCGCTCGCGCAGGCGATGGACGACGTGGAGGGCGCCTGATGGAGGCCCGCCAGGAGATCGCCGACTTCCTCTCGGCGCTGATCTTCGTCTACACGATCTGCATCATCGCGTGGATCGTGGCCCAGTTCGTGTTCTCGCTCGGGGCCCGCGTGCCGTACAACCGCGCCTTCAGCGCGGTGCTCGACTTCCTGCGCGACGTCTCCGAGCCCTACCTGCGCATCTTCCGGCGCCTGCCGCTCCAGATCGGCCCGATCGACCTCAGCCCGATCGTCGCGATCATCGTGCTGCGCTTCGTCGGCGGGATCGTCGTCTCCCTGATCGCGCCGTGACGCGCCGCGGGGCGGTCCTGCGCGCCCTCGTCGTCGCGATCGTGGTGCTCGCCGCCGACCAGGCGACCAAGGCGGCCGTGCGCGGCTCGATCGGCCGCGCGGAGCGGATCGACGTGCTGCCGGGCCTCGACCTCGTCAACACGCGCAACTCGGGCGTCGCGTTCGGCTTCTTCAGCGGCGGCGGCACGGTGGTGGCGGTCGTCGCCGCGCTCGCGCTGGCCGCGCTGCTGGTCTTCTTCGCCACCCACCTCTCGCGGCCGCTGGTGTGGCTGCCGACGGGACTGCTGATCGGCGGCGCCGGCGGCAACCTGATCGACCGCGCGCGCGAGGGCGCAGTCACCGACTTCGTCGACCTGCCGCTGTGGCCGGCGTTCAACGTCGCCGACGCCGCGATCACGATCGGCGTGCTGGCGCTGCTCTACGTCCTCGAGGGGCCGCCGAGCCGTGGAGATCGTCGTCCCGCCTGAGCATGCGGGGGAGCGCCTGGACGTCTTCCTCGCCCGCAGCGCCGGCTCGCGCGCGGCCGCGCAGCGGCTGCTCGAGGCCGGCGCGGTGCTGGTCGACGGGCGCGCGCGGCCCAAGCGCCACGCCGTCGCGGCGGGCGAGCGGATCGAGGTCTCCGAGCTTCCGCCCGAGCCGCCGAGGCCGAGGTGCCCGACGCCACCGTACGCGATCGCCTGGGAGGACGAGCACCTGCTCGTCGTCGACAAGCCGGCCGGCGTGGTCGTGCACCCGGGCGCCGGCCACCGCGCCGGGACGCTCGTCCAGGCGCTGGCGGGCCGCGTCGCGGGCGGCGACGATCCCGAGCGCCCCGGCGTCGTGCACCGGCTGGACCGCGACACCTCCGGGCTGCTCCTGCTCGCGCGCTCCGACGCGGTGCACGCGGCGCTGCAGGCCGCGCTGCGCGCGCGCGAGATCGAGCGCACCTACCTCGCGCTGGTCGACGGCCGCCCGGCCGCGCGCCGCGGCACGATCGACGCCCCGCTCGGCCGCGACCGCCGCGTGCGGACGCGCATGAGCACGGACACCGACGACCCGCGCGACGCGGTCACCCACTTCGAGGTCGAGCGCAACCTGCCGCGCTCGACGCTGCTGCGGGTGCGGCTGGAGACCGGCCGCACGCACCAGATCCGCGCGCACCTGAAGGCGATCGGCCATCCCGTGCTCGGCGATCCGGAGTACGGCGTGCCGGGCTACGGGCTTCGCGCGCCAGTTCCTGCACGCCGCCGAGCTGTCGTTCGCGCATCCCGTCACGGGCGAGCGGGTCGCGGTCGCCTCCGCGCTGCCGCCCGACCTCGCCGCAGGCGCTCGAGAACGCGCGATAGGGCGGCCCCGGAGGGCCGCCCTACCGGCCAGGAAGGCGAACCGTCCCACCGGAGGTAGGGGAAGGGAGGGCCGGTCCGCTGAAGGCTCCAACGCAGTTCGCTCCGGAAACTTGCGCCACGCGCGGAGGCTAAGCTGTTGGGCGTACCCATCCCCGAACCCCGGGCGGCGGCATCCACGCCACTCGAGTCACGGGCCCTGCCCGGCGCGCCGCGCCGGGTCCCCTGACCTCGATCGCCCGGGCCGCACCACCAAAACCAATCCCAAGGGAGCACCACCGTGGCTCAGGTAGGAATCCGCGAGCTGCTGGAGGCCGGCGTGCACTTCGGCCACCAGACTCGCCGCTGGAACCCCAAGATGCGCCGCTTCATCCATGGCGAGAACGGCGGCATCTACATCATCGACCTGCTCAAGACCGAGGCGCTGCTCGAGCAGGCGCAGCGCTTCGCCGGCGACGTCGCCCACCGCGGCGGCACCGTGCTGTTCGTGGGCACCAAGAAGCAGGCGCGCGACTCCGTCAAGGAGATCGCCGAGGCGGCCGGTCAGCCGTACGTCAACCACCGCTGGCTCGGCGGCCTGCTGACGAACTTCCAGACCATCTCGCAGCGCATCAAGCGCCTGCACGACCTCGAGCGCTACGACTCCGAGGGCCAGCTGCAGCTGCTGCCGACGCGCGAGCGGATGGCGGCCCAGGCCGACCTCGAGAAGCTCCAGGCCAACCTCGGCGGCGTCAAGCACATGCAGCGCCCGCCCGACGCGATGTTCGTGATCGACCTCAAGACGGAGGTCATCGCGGTCCGCGAGGCCCAGCGCCTGCGGATCCCGATCATCGGGCTCGTCGACACCAACTGCGACCCGGACGGCATCGACTACGTCATCCCGGGCAACGACGACGCGATCCGCGCCTGCGCGCTGATCACCAAGGCGATCGGCGACGTCGTCTCCGAGGGCCGCCAGGTCTTCCGCGCCGAGGAGGAGAAGGCGCGCCAGGAGGCCGAGGAGCAGGCCCGCCGCGAGCAGGAGGAGAAGGCCCGCCGCGAGCAGGAGGAGAAGGACCGCGCCGAGGCCGAGGCCCGCGAGCGCGCCGAGGCCGAGGCCGCGCTGACCCAGGCCGGCGAGGGCGAGCCGCGCGACGTGGCCGAGGCGCAGGTCGCCGAGGCCGTCCAGCAGGCCGCGCCCGCGCAGCCCGAGGGCACCAACCCCCGAGGCCGCCGGCGCCGCTGCGCAGGCCGCCGACGAGCCCGCCGCCCCTGCGGCCGGGAGCCCTGGGCCGCCCGAGCGCCAGAAGCAGAACCCGAACGTGGGCGAGCGCGTGCCCCAGGCCGCCGGCGCCCCGGCCGGCGCGGGCGCGCCCGCGAGCGACACCGCGGAGGCGGCGCCCGCCGCCGAGGCGGTGAGGCCGCCCCGGCCGAGAAGCCCGCCACGAAGGCGCGCCAGCGCGCCCGCAAGGCCAAGGAGCCCGTCGCCACGCCGCCGGAGACCGCGGCCGCGCCCGAGGCCGATGCCCCGGAGGCGGACTCGAGCGCGTCGGTCACGGCCGCCAAGCAGACCGCGGCGGAGGCCTCCGCCGCGGCCGCCCCGGCGGAGGTGCCCAGCGAGCCCGAGCCGGCCGAGGAGGCCGCAGAGGGCGAGGACAAGAGCATCGTCGACCGCGCGCAGGATGCCGCCAACGAGGCAGTCGACACGGCCCAGGGCGCGGCGGAGACCGCCGCCAACGTGGCCGAGACCGCCGCGGAGGCCGTCGCCGAGCGCGCGCCCGGCCCGCTGGGCGCCGTCGCCGGGGCCGCCGCGAGCGCGGCGGGCGCCGTCGGGGACGCCGTCCACGACGAGGACAAGGACACCAAGAAGAAGAAGACGACCAAGAAGAAGAAGGACGAGGACGCCAAGTGAGCATTTCCGCAGCGCAGGTCAAGGAGCTCCGCGACCGCACGGGCGCGGGCATGATGGACTGCAAGAAGGCGCTCGAGGAGACGAGCGGCGACGTCGACGCCGCCGCCGAGCTCCTGCGCGTGCGCCTCGGCGACAAGGCGCTCAAGATGGGCGGTCGCGAGGCCACCGAGGGCACGGTCCAGGCCTACATCCACGCCAACAACAAGGTCGGCGTGCTGATCGAGGTCGACTGCAACACGGACTTCGTGGCCCGCAACGACGACTTCACGGCGTTCGCCCGCGACATCGCGATGCACATCGCCGCCTCGCCGGCGACGCAGTACATCACCGAGGAGGACATCCCGGAGGACGCCAAGCAGGCCGAGCTGCGCGTGTTCGAGCAGCAGGCCGCCGACAAGCCCGAGCAGGTCCGCGGCAAGATCGCCGAGGGCAAGCTGCGCAAGTGGATGGAGGAGACCGTCCTCCTGCAACCAGGTGCACGTCAACGCCGACAAGTACGACGGCAAGACGATCGAGCAGCTGCGCGCCGAGCTGTCCGGCACGACCGGCGAGAACGTCGTCATCCGCCGCTTCTCGCGGTTCGCCGTCGGGGCCTAGGCTCGGCCCCGGTGGCGGACCCCGTCTTCAAGCGGATCCTCCTCAAGCTGTCCGGCGAGGCCCTGATGGGCGACCTGGACTACGGCACCGACCCCGATGTCGTCCGGCAGATCGCCCGCCAGATCCAGGGCATCCACGACCGCGGGGTCGAGGTGGCCGTCGTGCTCGGCGCCGGCAACATCTACCGCGGCGTCAGCGCCGCGGCCGAGGACATGGACCGCGCGACGGCGGACTACATGGGGATGCTGGCGATCGTCCTCAACGCGCTCACGCTCCAGGACGCGCTCGAGAAGCTCGACGTGCACACGCGCGTGCAGTCGGCGATCACGATCTCCGAGGTCGCCGAGCCCTACATCCGGCGGCGCGCGATGCGCCACCTCGAGAAGGGGCGCGTCGTGATCTTCGCCGCCGGCACCGGCAACCCGTTCTTCACCTCCGACACGGCGGCGGCGCTGCGCGCGCTCGAGATGCACGCGGAGGCGATCCTGATGGCCAAGAACGGGGTCGAGGGCGTCTACACGGCCGACCCGAACTCCGACGCCGACGCCGAGTTCATCCCGGAGATCACGGCCCGCGAGGCGCTCCAGCGCGGGCTGAAGGTGATGGACTCCACCGCGCTGTCGCTGTGCATGGACAACCACGTCCCCATCTACGTGTTCAACATGGGAGACGAGGCCAATATCGACCGGATAGTCTCCGGCGAGCGGGTCGGGACCCTGGTGACGACATGAGCATCATCGACGACTTCCTCGCGGACACCCGCGACCACATGAACAAGTCCGTGGAGGCGACGCGGAGCAAGTTCGGCTCCGTGCGCACCGGCCGCGCCAGCCCGGCGCTGCTGGACCGGATCGTGGTCGACTACTACGGCGCCATGACGCCGCTGAAGCAGCTCGCGACCGTCTCCGCCCCGGAGGCGCGGCTGCTCACCGTGCAGCCCTACGACAAGAACTCGGTCAAGGCGATCGAGCGGGCGATCCTCGAGTCCGACATCGGCCTGACGCCGAACAACGACGGCAGCATCATCCGCCTGCAGGTCCCCGAGCTCACCGAGGAGCGGCGCAAGCAGCTCGTCAAGGTGGTCCGCGGCCTGGCCGAGGAGGGCAAGGTCGCGATCCGCAACATCCGCCGCGACACGATGCACGACCTGCGCGAGCTGCGCGACGCGGGCGAGGCGGGCTCCGACGACGAGCACCGCGCCGAGGAGGCGCTGCAGAAGCTCACCGACGAGAAGACCAAGGAGCTCGACGCCCTGCTCAAGAGCAAGGAAGAAGAGATCCTCGAGGTCTGAGGCGCCCTCCGTGAGCGCCTCATATGTCGCCATCATCACGGATGGCAACGGCCGTTGGGCCCAGCAGCGCGGCCTGTCGGTGGCCGCGGGACATGAGGCCGGCGCCGACGCCGTCAAGGCGCGGCTGCGGGACGCCGTCGACCTCGGCATCCGCGAGCTGACCGTCTACTCGTTCTCGACGGAGAACTGGAACCGCTCCCCGGCGGAGGTCGCCGCGCTGATGGGCATGTTCTCCGAGCGGATCCTGGCCGAGACGCCCGAGCTGCACGGGGAGGGGGTGCGGATGCGCTTCATCGGGCGTCGCGAGGGCGTCGACCCGGAGCTGGTCTCCCAGATGGAGTGGGCGGAGGCCACGACCGCCGCCAACGACCGGATCACGCTGTTCGTGGCCTTCAACTACGGCGGGCGGGCCGAGATCGTCGACGCCGCCGCGCGCTTCGAGGGCGGCACGGAGGAGGACTTCGCGAAGCTGCTCTACGCGCCGGAGATGCACGACCCGGAGCTCGTGATCCGCACGAGCGGCGAGCAGCGGCTCTCGAACTACCTGCTGTGGCAGTCGGCCTACTCCGAGCTGCACTTCACGGACGTGCTGTGGCCCGACTTCTCGCGCGCGGACCTCGAGGCCGCGCTGGACTCCTACGGCTCGCGCTCCCGGCGCTTCGGTGCGCGCTGATGGCCACCCGGTCGCGCTCCCGCCAGCGTCGCCGGCGCCCGCGCCGCGGGTCCTCGGACCTGTTCGCGCGCGTGCTCGTCGCGATCCCGGCGATCGCCTTCGCGATCTTCATCATCGTCTCGGGCGGCTGGGTCTTCACGGCCGGGGCGCTCGTGCTCGGCATCCTGTGCCTGCACGAGCTCTTCCGGATGTACGAGGATGTGCGGCCGGTCAAGCTCGCCGGGTTCGCCGCGCTGGTCGGGCTCGCCGTGGCGGCGCAGGTCGGCGACGAGCGGCAGGTGCTGATGGCGGCGGTCGCGTTCGTGCCGGTGCTGTTCCTGCTGGCCATCGCGATGCCCCAGCGCGAGGGCGTGACGATCACGGCCGGCATGGCCTTCACGACGTTCGGCGTCTTCTGGATCGGGATGGCGATCGCCCACGCCGTGCTGCTGCGCGGCACGCCGCACGGCGACGGGATCATCATCGACATCCTCGTGGGCACGTTCATCGGCGACACGGGGGCCTACCTGGGTGGGCGCAGCTTCGGCACCCGCCGGCTCGCGCCGCGGATCTCGCCCAACAAGACGGTCGAGGGGCTCGCGATCGGCTTCGTGACGGCCGTGCTGGCCACGTGGGCCGCCGGGCTCTACCAGGACTGGCTCTCGGGCACCGACGCCCTGCTGATCGGTGTCGCCGTCGGCCTCGCCGCCCCACTCGGCGACCTCTTCGAGTCGCAGGTCAAGCGCGATTCAGGCGTCAAGGACACGGGCAAGGCCTTCGGCGCCCACGGCGGCGCGCTCGACCGCCTCGACGCGGCGTTCTTCACGCTCGTCGCGGGCTATTACGTCTGGCTGGCGCTGCTGTGAGCGCGCCGCGCCCCGGCTACCGCGAGCGGCGCGCGACGGGCGCGCTGGCGTGCGTGTGGGTGCGGGTCGCGGACCAGGGGGGCGAGCGGACCGAGGTGCTGCCCGACGGCTGCTCGGACCTGATCTGGAGCGCGGGCCGCGGCGCCTTCGTGGCCGGCCCGGACACGGGGCCCGTGCCCGTGAGCAGCGAGCCCGGCGCCGTGCTGCTCGGAATCCGCTTCCGGCCGGGAGCGGGCGGCCCGGCGCTCGGGATCCCGCTCAGCGAGCTGCGCGACCGGAGGGTCGACCTCGCCGAGCTCGATCCGCGGCTGGCGCGCGAGCTGCCCGGCCACCTGGACCCGCGCGAGGCGGCGCGACGGCTGGAGCTCGCGGCCCGGGCGCTGGCCGGGCGCCCCGGCGACCCGGCTCGTCGCCGCCGCCGTCGCGCGCCTCGGCGATCCCGCGGCGCGCGTCGACGAGCTGGCGATCGAGGTGGGGCTGTCCGAGCGCCAGCTTCGGCGGCGCTTCCACGCCGCCGCGGGCTACGGCCCGAAGACGCTCCAGCGCGTCCTGCGCTTCCGCCGCTTCCTCGCCGGCCCGCGCGGCGACCTCGCCCGCGCCGCGCTCGAGGCCGGCTACGCGGATCAGCCGCACCTGACGCGCGAGGTGGCCCGGCTTGCGGGCACGAGCCCCTCACGCCTTATTCAGCGCTGAGGCGACCCCTGCCACAATGCGCTCCCGTGAGGCGGCTGCTCATCCTCGGCTCCACGGGCTCCATCGGTACGCAGGCGCTCGACGTGGTCGGGCGCGCCCCGGACGAGTTCGAGCTCGTCGGCCTGTCGGCCGGCACGGCCCACGAGGATCTCGTCGCGCAGGCAGCGCGCCACGGCGTGCGCCGGATCGCCCTGTCGGACCCCGACGCCGCCGCGCGCGCGGGCGAGTCCTGGACGGGCGGCGAGGTGCTCGCGGGCCCCGAGGGGCTGGTCAGGCTCGTCGCGGAGTCCGGGGCCGACATCGTGCTCAACGCGATCGTCGGCTCCGCCGGGCTCGGTCCGACGATCGTGGCGCTGACCGAGGGCATCGACGTCGCGCTCGCCAACAAGGAGTCGCTGGTCGTGGGCGGCGAGCTCGTGACCGCGCTCGCGGAGGCCACGGGCGCGCAGCTGATCCCCGTCGACTCCGAGCACTCCGCCCTGCACCAGCTGATCGCCGGCGAGCGCGCCGGCAGCGTCGAGCGGCTCGTGGTCACCGCTTCGGGCGGCCCGTTCCGCGGCCGCACCCGCGCCGAGCTCGAGGACGTCACCGTCGAGCAGGCGCTGCGCCACCCGACGTGGGCGATGGGCGGCAAGATCACGATCGACTCCGCGACCCTGATGAACAAGGGCCTCGAGGTCATCGAGGCCCATCACCTCTTCGGCACGCCCTACGACCGCATCGACGTAGTCGTGCACCCGCAGTCGATCGTGCACGCCGTCGTCTCGCTCGCCGACGGCGCGAGCCTCGCGCACCTCGGCCACCCGGACATGCGCGTGCCGATCGCCTACGCGCTGCACCACCCCGACCGCGTCGAGGTGCCCGTGCCGCGGCTCGACCTCGCCGCGGTCGGCTCCCTCACCTTCGAGCCGCCCGACCTCGACGCCTTCCCGTGCCTGCGCCTGGCGCGCGACGCGGCGAGCGCGGGCGGGACCGGGCCGTGCGTGCTCAACGCGGCCAACGAGATCGCGGTGCACGCGTTCCTCGGCGGCAGGCTGCCGTTCATGGGCATCCCCGCGGTGATCGAGCAGACCCTGGAGCGGGTCCCGCCGGCCGGCGTGCACTCGTTCGACTCGCTCTATCAGGCCGACGGCGATGCGCGTGCCGTCGCGGCCGATCTGGTCGGCGATATCGACCGGCAGGATGTCGGCCGTCGCTATCAGGACGCGGGCCGGATGCCCCGCGGAGGAACCCCTCTCGCGTGAGCTGGCTGCTCGCCTTCCTGGGCTTCGCGGCCCTGATCGTGCTGCACGAGCTCGGTCACTTCGTGGCCGCCAAGGCGGTCGGGATGCGCGTCGAGCGCTTCGCGCTGTTCTTCCCGCCGCTGTGGGCCAAGACGCGCCGCGGCGAGACGGAGTACGCGATCGGCTCGATCCCGCTCGGCGGCTACGTGAAGATCACGGGCATGAACCCGGCGGAGGAGATCCCGCCGGAGGTCGAGCACCGCGCGTACTACCGCCAGCCCGTGTGGAAGCGGATCGTCGTGATCTCCGCGGGGCCCGCGGTCAACATCGCGATCGCCTTCCTGCTGCTGGCCGGCATCTTCTGGGCCAACGGCACCGAGGAGCCGCCGTCGCGCGTGGCGTCGGTGAAGGCCGGCACCCCGGCCGCGCAGGTGCTCCAGCCCGGCGACCAGCTCGTCGCCGTCGACGGCAGGCGACCGGCGGGCGACAACCTGCGCGACCAGAACGCCTCGATCGCCGAGCAGATCTCCACGCACAAGTGCACGACCAACGGCCCCGGCTGCCGGGCGACCGTGCCCGTGACGCTGCAGGTCCGCCGCGACGGCGAGCTGCGCACGCTGCGCGCGACGCCGGTCTACGACGAGGCCCAGAAGCGCCCGTTGCTGGGGTTCACCTTCGGCGGCACGGAGTACCCCGCGGGGCCCGTGCGCGCGTCGGGCCTGAGCGTGCAGACGATGTGGGACGTCACCTCGGCCACCGTGACCACCATCGCGGGCATCTTCGAGGCCGAGAAGCGCAAGGAGATCTCCGGCGTGGTCGGCTCCTACGAGACGACCCGGCAGTCGATCGAGGTCAGCACGACCCAGGCGCTGTTCCTGCTGGCGGTCATCTCCCTGTCGCTGGGCGTCATCAACCTGTTCCCGTTCCTGCCGCTCGACGGCGGGCACATCTTCTGGGCGCTCGCCGAGAAGGTCCGCGGCCGTGCGATCCCGTTCAGCGTCATGGAGCGGGCGGGCTTCGTGGGCTTCGCGCTCGTGATGGTGCTGTTCGTGATCGGCTTCACGAACGACCTCGGCCGGCTGATGGGCGAGGGCTTCAACGTGCCGCGCTGACGGCGGATGAGCGCCCGATTAGCGGGCGTTCATCGGGCCAGGTAGGTTCCCGCCCATGGGTGCCACCACAGCAGCCGCGGCGTCCTCGCGCGCCGTCGGCGCCGCCACGATCGCCGAGGCCTTCCGGATCACGGCCGAGGACCATCCCGACCGCGTCGCCGTCCGCACCAAGGACGACGAGATCTCGCTCACGTGGGCCGAGCTGCGCGACCGCGTCGACGCGTTCGCCCGCGGCCTGCACGAGCTCGGCGTGCGCCGCGGCGACACCGTGGCGCTGATGCTCGGCAACCGGCCGGAGTTCCACATCGCCGACCTGGCGGCGATGACGCTGGGGGCGACCCCGTTCTCGATCTACGCGACCTCCTCGCCCGAGCAGATCTCCTACGTGGTGGGCGACGCCAAGGCGAAGGTGGCGGTCGTCGAGGAGCTGTTCCTCGCGCAGTTCCGCGGCGCCCGCGCCGAGCTCCCCGAGCTCGAGCACGTGGTCCTGCTCGAAGGCGCTCAAGGCGACGACACGCTCGGCTGGGCGGACCGTCGAGGCGACGGAGTCCGACCTGGACGTCGAGGCCGCCTGGCGCGCGGTCGAGCCCGAGGACCTGATCACGCTGATCTACACCTCCGGCACCACCGGGCCGCCGAAGGGCGTCCAGCTCGTGCACCGCAACCTGATGGCGGCCACCAAGGGCGTGGAGCAGCTGATCCGCTTCCCAGACGGCTCGAAGGTGATCTCGTGGCTGCCGAGCGCCCACATCGCCGAGCGGATGGCGCACCACTACCTGCCGATCGTCTACGCGATGACGATCACGACCTGCCCGAACCCGCGCGAGGTGGTCGGCTACCTGCCGGCCGTCAAGCCCTCCTGGTTCTTCGCGGTGCCGCGGATCTGGGAGAAGCTCAAGGCGGGGATGGAGGGGTTCCTGGCCTCGGGCGAGGACGGCGAGCAGAAGCGGGCGCTGCTGGACGCGGCGATGCGCAAGGTCGAGCTCGAGCAGGCCGGCGAGCCGGTCCCCGACGAGCTCGCGGCGACCGTCGCCGAGGCGGACGAGAAGCTGTTCTCGCAGATCCGGGCGATGCTCGGCTTCGACCAGATCGCCGCGGTCAACGTCGGCGCGGCGCCGACGCCGCGCGAGGTGCTCGTGTTCTTCCACGCGATCGGCGTCCCGCTCGCGGAGCTGTGGGGCATGTCGGAGACGTGCGGCGCGGGCGCCTGCAACCCGCCCGAGAAGATCAAGATCGGCACGGTCGGGCCGCCCACGCCCGGCGTCGAGGCCAAGCTGGGGGAGGACGGCGAGCTGCTGGTCCGCTCCGACGTGGTCATGACGGGCTACCGCAACCTGCCCGACAAGACGTCCGAGGCGCTCGACGCCGACGGCTGGCTGCACACGGGCGACATCGCCACGATCGACGACGACGGCTACATCACGATCGTCGACCGCAAGAAGGAGCTGATCATCTCCGCGGCCGGCAAGAACATGTCGCCGGCCAACATCGAGTCCCAGCTCAAGGGCGCCAGCCCGCTGATCGGGCAGGCGTGCACGATCGGCGACGGCCGCTCCTACAACACCGCCCTGATCGTGCTCGACGCCGACTTCGCGCCCGCCTGGGCCGCGCAGAACGGGCTCGAGGGCAAGGGCCTGGAGGAGCTCGCGCGCGAGGACGCCATCCGCGCGGCGGTCCAGGCCGGGGTCGACAAGGCCAACGACAAGCTCTCGCGCGTGGAGCAGATCAAGAAGTTCACGATCCTCGAGGGCGACTGGGCGCCCGGCGGGGACGAGCTGACGCCGACGATGAAGCTCAAGCGCAAGCCGATCGCCGAGAAGTACACCTCGGAGATCGAGGCGATGTACGCGGGCTGACCGCGCGGCTCGAGGCCGCCCGGCGGCCGCTCGGGATCGCCGCCCGAAGGGGCGTCCGGGCGGGCACACCTGAACGGGCATCTTCACTTCGACGACGGGTTGCGTGTACGGTCGCGCCACGATGGATCTCTCCCGCGAGCGCGAGGAGGATCGGGCCACCACGACACGGCCGCCCGAGCCCGCGCCGGCCAGCCGGAGCGCGCCGGGTCGCTGGAGCTGGGCGTCGGCGATGGGCAACCAGGCGGTCGCCCGGCTCGCCCGCCAGGCGATGGAGCCCGAGGCTCGAGGAGGCGGAGGGCGCCGAGGCCGAGGCCGAGGAGGCCCCGCCGGCCGAGGTCGAGCAGCTCGAGTCCCAGGGCATCGGCATGGACGCCATCGCCGGCCTGGACGCCGTCGACGACCTGGCCGAGGGCGACCTGCCCGAGTAGGCGCGGGCCCCGTGGACACGACGAGGGAACCCGAGCTCGAGCAGGTCCAGCAGGCGCCCGCGGCCCCGACGGCCGTCCCGTCCGCGCCCGCGGGGATCCCCGCCCGTCCGTTCAGCCCGTCCGGCGTGATGGCGCTCCAGCGGCTCGTCGGCAACGCCGCCGTCGCCGGGATGATCGCCGACCAGCAGCAGGAGACCCAGGCGCCGTCGAGCGGTGGCCTGGGCCGAGGCGGCCGGACAGGTCGGCGCGGGGATCGGCGGCGCGGTCGGTGGAGCCGTGGACGGCGCTGCGGCGGGCGGGCGGCAGTGGTGGCTTCGGTGGGATCGTGGGCGGCGTCGTCGATGCGGCCAATGCGGCCGCGGGCGCGGCCGGCGGCGGCGTGGGCGAGGCGGCGGGGCAGGCCGGCGCGAGGATCGGCGGAGCGGTCGGCGGGGCGGCGCCCGAGGCCGGCGGCGGGCGGCATCGGCGGGATCGTGGGCGGCGTGATCGACGCGGCCAATGCGGCCGCGGGCGCGGCCGGTGGCGGTATCGGCGCCGCCGCCGGACAGGTCGGCGCGGGTGTCGGCGGTGCGGTCGGCGGAGCCGTGGACGGCGCGGCGCCCGGGGCCGGGTCGGGGCCGCGGCTCCGGGTGGCACCGGTGGGATCGTGGGCGGCGTGATCGACGCGGCCAATGCGGCCGCGGGCGCGGCCGGCGGCGGCATCGGCGCCGCGGCCGGCCAGGTCGGCGCCGGGATCGCCGGAGCGGTCGGCGGAGCGGTCGACGGCGCGGCGCCCGCATCGGGCGCGGCCGCCGCGGGCTCCGGCGGCATCGGCGGAGCGGTCGCGGGCGTCGTGGACGCCGCGGGCGCTGCGGGCGTGGCCGGCGCGGCGCAGGCCGGCGCGGGAGTCGCAGAGGCGGTCGCCGGCGGTGCGGCGGCCGGTGCGGCCGGTGCTGCTGGCGCGGCGCCCGGGCAGGCCGCCGCGGGTGGAGCGGCGCCGGAGCGGCAGCGCCGGGGCAGGCCGCCGCGGGCGGCGCGGGCGGCGCGGCCGCGGGAGCGACTCAAACTGCGCCGGTGGTGGTGGCGCCGCCGGCGCCGCCGGCTCGGCGGCCGCCGCTCCCGGCCAGGCCGCCGCGGCGGCGGTGGCGGCGGCGCAGCGGCGGGCCGCGGCCGCACCGGCTCCGCGCCGGGACCCGTCGGAGGACCCGGGCTTCCAGGCCATGAAGGGCAAGGCCGGCGCCGCGGGCGGCAGTGCCAAGGCCCACCAGCCGGCGGCCGCGGGCGCCGCGGCCGCGCAGGCCGCCTCCGTCCCGCCGGGCAACGACCTCCAGAGCCAGGCCGCCGGCGCGCAGGTCGAGGAGATGGGCGCCCAGCAGCCCGGGCACCTTCGACCGCAAGGCGTTCATCGCCGCCGTGCAGAAGGCGATCGACGCGGCGGCGCCCAAGAACCTCGAGGAGGCCGACGACTTCAAGGGCTCCGGCAAGGCGGCCCAGGTCAAGGGCGAGGTCGGCCAGCTCGTCAAGGGCGGCAAGAAGGACGCGGAGAAGGACATCAAGGGCGCCACGGACGCGCCGCCGGACACCTCCAAGGCCACCCCGAAGCCCGTCACGCCGCTGCAGCCCGACGAGCCCGGCGCCGCCACCGCGAGCGTCGGCGCCGCGGCGGCGATGCCCGGTCCGCGCCCGCCCGAGGAGACCGACCTCTCCGCCGGCCCGGCCGAGGTCGACCAGGAGATGGAGCGCGAGGGCGTCACCGAGGAGCAGCTCGCCAACAGCAACGAGCCGGACTTCACCGGCGCTCTCGACGCCCGCCAGACCGCCAAGGAGCACAGCGAGAAGGCGCCGCAGGAGTACCGGGCGCAGGAGGGCGAGATCGCTCGCCAAGGGCCAGGACGAGGCCCAGCAGATCGAGGCGACCGGGCTCACGGGCATGCACGGCGCCAAGGTCGCCGCGCTCGCCAAGGTCGCCGGCGCCAAGGGCGAGACCAAGAGCCAGGACGAGGCAGAAGCGCGCCCAGGTCGCCGCCGACATCCAGGCGATCTACGACAAGACCAAGACCGAGACCACCGAGATCCTCACCGGGCTCGACGGCAAGGTCGACAGCGCCTTCTCCACCGGCGAGGAGTCGGCGCGCAAGCAGTTCGAGGACTACGTGGGCGCGAAGATGGACGCCTACAAGGACGACCGCTACAGCGGCTGGCTCGGCGGCGCGCGCTGGCTCAAGGACAAGCTCTTCGGCATGCCCGAGCGAGGTCAACGCCTTCTACAGCGAGGGCCGCAAGGGCTACCTGACGGCGATGGACGCGGTCATCGGCCAGGTGGCCGACCTCGTCGGCGGCGAGCTCAACCGCCGCGCGCCTGCGGATCGCCCAGGGCCGCGCGGAGGTCCGCGACTACGTCACCAAGCTGCCCGCCGACCTGCAGAAGGTCGGCAAGGACGCCGAGGGCAAGCTCGACGCGCAGTTCGACCAGCTCTCCAGCGAGGTCGACGCCAAGCAGGACGCGCTGGTCGACTCGCTGGCGCAGAAGTACGTCGCCAGCCGCGACGCGCTCGACTCGCGCATCGAGGAGCTCAAGGCGGCCAACAAGGGCCTCGTCGACAAGGCGCTCGACGCGGTGGTCGGCGTCGTCAAGACGATCCTCAAGCTCAAGGACATGCTGCTCAACGTCCTCGCCAAGGCGGCGGACGTCATCGGCGACATCATCACCGACCCGATCGGCTTCCTCGGCAACCTCGTCGACGGCGTCAAGTACGGGCCTCGAGCCGCTTCGTCGACAACATCGCGCACCCACCTCGAGAAGGCCTGATGGGCTGGCTGTTCGGGGCGCTCGGCGACGCCGGCATCAAGATGCCCAAGACGCTTCGACCTGGCCGGGATCTTCGACCTCGTGATGCAGTCCTCGGCCTGACCTACCGCGCATCCGCGGGCGCGTGGCCAAGATCGTCGGCGAGCCGATCGTCGCGAAGATGGAGCAGACGGTCGACGTCTTCAAGATGCTCGCCACCAAGGGCGTCGCCGGCGCTCTGGGACTGGATCAAGGAGAAGGTCGGCGACTTCCAGGAGATGGTCCTGGGCGGCCTGAAGGACTTCATCATCGAGCGCGTCATCAAGGGCGGGATCATGTGGCTGATCTCGCTGCTGAACCCGGCGGCCGCCTTCATCAAGGCCTGCAAGGCGATCTACGACATCGTCATGTTCATCGTCGAGCGCGGCCAGCAGATCATGGAGTTCGTCAACTCCATCCTCGACTCGATCGGCGCGATCGCCCGCGGCCAGATCGGCATCGTCGCCGACAAGGTCGAGGGGGCCCTGGCCAAGGCGCTCCCGCTCGCGATCTCCTTCCTGGCCAGCCTGCTCGGCCTCGGCGGCGATCAGCGACAAGATCCGCGAGAGCATCGAGATGGTCCGCAAGCCGATCGAGAAGGCGTCGACTTCGTCGTCGTCGGCGCCGTCAAGGGCTTCAAGAAGCTGTTCGGCGGCGCGATCGGCTGGGTCAAGGGCAAGTACGAGAAGGGCAAGAAGTGGGCCACCGACAAGGCCACCGCCGCGAAGGACTGGGCGGCCGGCAAGGCGAAGGCGCTCAAGGACAAGGTCACCGGCAAGGGCGACGAGGCCAAGCACCGCGCGATCGCGTCCAAGGCGGTCGAGGACATCGAGAAGCCCGAGGAGGGGCCGGCCGAGGGCGGCTATGAGGACGTGCGCGCCAAGACCGAGGCGCGGGCGCGCGCCGCCGAGGAGAAGTACCAGCCCGAGATGGAGGAGGGCATCGGCTTCCGCGTCGTCTTCGACGACGACAAGCAGGACAAGGAGGACGACGAGGTCGACTTCAAGGTCGTGATCGCGCCGAACACGACCGTCATTCCGGGCAAGAAGAAGCTCAAGAGCGACCGGCCGGCCCACCGCGCGGACACGAGCTGGGGGCCGCTCGTCAACGACTGCGGCAGCTGGATGCTGGCCTACATCGACCCCAAGAGCGCGGACTTCTCGAGTGGCACCGAGCCCGAGGAGGGCACGTGGCCGAACTGGTGGGAGGCCGCGGCCCCCAACGAGAACACCTACTGGGTCCGCGGGCACCTGCTCAACCACAACATCGGCGGCCCCGGCGTCAAGCAGAACCTGACGCCGATCACCAAGGGCTGCAACGCCAAGCACCACCGGCACGTCGAGAAGCTGGTCAAGGAGGCCGCCAAGAAGCACGACACGCTCGCCTACCAGGTGCAGGTCATCTACGACGAGGGCGGCGGGCCCAAGTTCACCAACGACCGCGACAAGGACCCCGACCCGAGCGTGTGGCCGAAGATCGCCCGGGGCCTGCAGTGCGAGTGGGAGTTCATCGACGGCAACGTCTCCGTCGAGAAGGGCGCGATCACGATCCTCAACATGCACCGATGAGTACGCTCTGGAACGTCGAGGCCGAGAAGGTCGAGGGACGCACCGCCGTCCTGAAGCTCGTGCGCAAGCACCTTGACGCCGGACCGTTCAGGGACGACGCGACGTTCGCCCTGCGCGTCATCCACGAGGCGCTCGACGACGAGGCCGGGCCCCTCGGCGACGCCGTCAACGAGGATCTGGTGCTGACCGAGCGCTGGACGGAGGCCAACGCCGGGCGCTTCGTCGCGGACGTGGACGTCGACGAGGACGACGACGTCGCAACCTACCGCATCACGGTCACCGACGAGCGCTGGATCGCGCATCTGCGCGCGGGCGCGCACTGGCACTCGGCCGCCTTCTCCTGAGCCGGCCGCTTCTAGACTGAGGGCATGGCCTCCCAGCGACATGTCACCGTCGGTGGCGTCCAGATCGGCGGCGGTGCTCCCGTCGCCGTGCAGACGATGACCAAGACGGAGACGGCGAACCTCGCCGCGACGATGCAGCAGATCCGCACCGTCGCGGACGCGGGCGCGGACCTCGTGCGGGTCGCCGTGCCGCGCGAGAAGGACGTGGAGGCGCTGAAGACGATCGTGCGGGAGTCGCCGATCCCGGTGATCGCCGACATCCACTTCAACCACACGCTGGCGCTGAAGTCGATCGACGCGGGGGCCCACTGCATCCGCCTGAACCCGGGCAACATCGGCGGTCCGGAGAAGGTCGCGGAGGTGGCCGACAAGGCGCGCGCGGCGGGCACGCCGATGCGGATCGGCGTCAACTCCGGCTCGCTGCCCAAGCACCTGCACGCGCTGGAGCGCGAGAACCCCGTCGAGGCGCTCGTGACCGCCGGCGTGGAGTTCGTGGCGCTGATGGAGCGGCTCGAGTTCACCGACTTCAAGGTCTCGATCAAGTCGACGAACGTGCCCTACACGATCGCCGCGAACCGCTCGCTGAGCGAGCGGATCCCGTATCCGCTGCACCTCGGCATCACCGAGGCCGGCACCAAGTGGTCGGGCTCGCTGAAGTCGGCCGTCGGCCTCGGCACGCTGCTCGCGGACGGGATCGGCGACACGATCCGGATCTCGCTCTCCACCTTCCACGCGGAGGAGGAGGTCAAGGTCGCCTGGGAGATCCTGAAGGCGCTCAAGCTGCGCGAGAAGGGCCCCGTCCTGATCGCCTGCCCGACCTGCGGCCGCCTCCAGTTCGACATGGACACGGTCGTGGCCGACATCGAGGAGCGCCTGCGCGCCTACGAGGACCCGGTCGAGGTCGCCGTCCTGGGCTGCGCGGTCAACGGCATCGGCGAGGCCTCCCACGCGGACTTCGGCATCACCGGCGCCAAGAACGAGGGCCTGATCTTCTCGCGCGGCAAGGCGCTCAAGAAGGTCCCGCAGGAGCAGCTCGTCGACGCCCTGTTCGCCGAGATCGACAAGTACGCCAAGACCAAGAAGATCGAGGTCGACGCGACCGAGCAGGCCGCGGGCGCCGAGTGGCTGCAGCGCATCGAGGAGGAGAACGCCGGGGAGCTCACCCCCGAGCGGCTCGCCAAGCTCGAGGCCGAGAAGGCCCGCGCCGACGCCGACGCCATGGACGAGGTGCTGAAGCCGCGCCTCGACGAGAGCGCCTCGCCCACCGCCGGGCGCCGCTTCACCCGCGCCTAGGCGCATGGAGCCGCTGAGCGCCGGCGAGCTGCTCGCGGGATACGCAGGCCGGTCGCTGTCGCCGGTCGAGGTCGTCGCGGAGCTCGCTGCCGCGATCGAGGCCGATCCGCACGGGGCGTTCTGGGCGACGTGCCTGGACCGGGCGATGGAGGAGGCACGCGCGGCGGAGACGGCGTGGGCGCGCGGGGGCGCGCGCGCGCTGGAGGGCGTCCCGATCGCCGTCAAGGACCTCTTCGACACGGCGGGCGTGGAGACGACGTACGGGTCGGCGATGTTCCGCGGCCGCGTGCCGGAGCGCGACGCCGAGGCGGTGCGCCGCGTCCGGGAGGCCGGCGCGATCGTGCTCGGCAAGACCGCCACCCACGAGTTCGCCTGGGGCTTCAGCTCGATCAACGACGCGCTCGGCACCGTCAGTAACCCGCGCGACCCCGAGCGCGTGGCGGGCGGCTCCAGCGGCGGCTCGGCGGCGGCGCTGGCGGCCGGCCTGGCGCCCCTGGCGCTCGGCACGGACACCGGCGGCTCGATCCGCGTCCCGAGCGCCTTCTGCGCTGTGCACGGCCTCAAGCCGACCTTCGGCCGCGTCAGCCTCGACGGCGTCTGGCCGCTGGCGCGCACGCTCGACCACGCGGGGCCGATGGCTCGCACTCCGCAGGACGCCGCGCTGCTGCTGGGCGTGCTCGCCCCGGGGTGGGCGGGACTGTCTCCCGCGCGGACGCCGCCGCGGGTGGTCGTGTGCCCGGACCTGCACGGCGCCCCGCTCGAGCCCCACCTGGCCGCGGCGCACGAGGGGCTGGCGCTGCGGCTCGGCGCGGGGGAGGCCGCGTTCCCGGAGGCCGGGCTGATCGTGCCCGCGTTCCGCGCGATCCAGCTCGCCGAGGGTCACGAGACGCACCGCTCGGCCGGCCTGTGGCCCGCGCGCGCGGACGAGTACGGCGCCGACGTGCGCCGCCGGGTGGAGCTGGGCGGCGAGGTCACGCTGCCGGAGCTGCTCGCCGCCCACGCCGACCGCGAGGCCGTCCGCGCCGCCTTCGGCCGGCTGTTCGACCAGGCCGACGTGCTGCTCACGCCGGCCGTGCCGCTCGCGCCGCCGCGGATCGAGGACGAGCGGGCCGACCCGGCGCTGCGCGACGCGGTGCTCGCCTACACCGCGCCGCAGGACCTCGTCGGGCTGCCCGCCTACGTGCTGCCTGGCGGCATGCAGCTCACGGGGCCGCCCGGCTCCGAGGCGCTCCTCGTCGCCGTCGCGTCCTCGCTCGCCGGCGGCTGACGGGCGTCCGCGTAGCGCGTCGAGTCCGGAGTTACTCGGTCTCAGGCTGAACAACTCCGGACTCGAGGCTGGGAGCGACCGGCGGAGCGCCCAGCTCAGGGCCGGCGGGCCAGCACGGCGTAGTGCACGGTGAACAGCGTCTCCGCCGTCCGAGGCATCACCCGGTGCATCCCGGCCCGCACCGCCCACTTGGCCGACGCCGCGGCGCGCGCCCGCGCCCCGGACGCGAAGAACGCGTGATGGGCCCGCGGCAGCGGGTCGGTGAGCTCGGCCTGGACCTCGAGCCCGGCCGACGCCACGAGCTCCCGCACGTCCGCGCGCGAGAAGAAGTGCAGGTGGCCGATCGCGGCGGCCTCCTCGCGCTTGGCCGGGCGGGCCGCGGAGCGGTTGTCCTCCAGCGGGACCTCGATCAGCACCTCGTGCGCCACCCGCGCCGCCTCGGCCAGCAGCGGCAGCGGCACCGGGACGTGCTCGAGCACGTGCGAGAGGATCGCGAGGTCGTACTCGTCGTCCCCGGCCGGCACCTCGGAGCCGTCGAAGGCCTCGAGCCGGCGGGCGTCGGGCAGCGCGCGCCGCGCCAGCTCGACCGCGGGCGCGCTCAGCTCGAACCCGTCGAAGACGGGCGCGAACCCGCGCAGGGCGGCCAGCAGCGCGCCGTCGCCGCAGCCGATCTCCACGAGCGTGCGCGGCCGCAGCTTCGTGCGCGCGCACAGCGCGCGCACGTGCGCGGCCTTCGAGCGCGCACCCAGGGCGCGCCAGCGGCCGAGGCGCTCCGCCTCGGCCGCGTCGGCCTGCGTGTAACCCGCCTCGTAGAAGGCGCGCGGATCGTCCAGCGTCAGGAGACCGCCGAGTAGCCCTCGGCCACCTTCGCCCAGTTGACCACGTTCCACCAGGCGTCGATGTAGTCCGGGCGCTTGTTCTGGTACTTGAGGTAGTAGGCGTGCTCCCAGACGTCGACGCCGAGCAGCGGCGTCTTGCCCTCGGAGATCGGGTTGTCCTGGTTGGGCGTGCCGACCACCGCGAGGCCGCTGCCGTCGTGGACCAGCCACGACCAGCCCGAGCCGAACTGGTTGACGCCGGTCTCCTTGAACTTGGCCTGGAAGTCCGAGAAGGAGCCGAACGCGCTGTTGATCGCCTCGGCCAGCTCGCCGTCGGGCTCGCCGCCGCCGTCGGGGCTCATCCACTCCCAGAAGAGCGAGTGGTTGTAGTGGCCGCCGCCGTTGTTGCGCACGGCCTTCTGCTTGTCGGAGGGGAGCGCGTCGAGGTTCTTGAGCACCTCCTCGATCGGCTTGCCGTCGAAGTCCGTGCCCTCGAGCGCGGCGTTGGCCTTGTCCACGTAGGCCTGGTGGTGCTTGTCGTGGTGGACGCGCATCGTCGCCTCGTCGATGTGCGGCTCGAGCGCGGCGTAGTCGTAGGGGAGCGGCGGGACTTCGAAGGCCATGCGGGTTCCTCCCGTGATCTGGGCTGCAGCAGGGTTCGAACAGACTTCTACCACTAGGCTCTCCCCACTCGATGACCCGCCTATCCACCTACTTCCTGCCGACGGAGAAGCAGGCGCCCGCGGACGCTGAGGCGCTCTCGCACAAGCTGATGGTCCGCGCGGGCCTGATCCGGCAGCTCGGCTCGGGCCTGTGGACGTTCCTGCCGGCCGGCTGGCGGGTGCACGAGAACATCGTGCAGATCATCCGCGAGGAGATGAACGCGGTCGGCGGCCAGGAGCTGCTCATGCCCGTGCTGCACCCGGCCGAGCTGTGGCAGCGCTCGGGGCGCTACGGGATCCCCGAGCTGTTCAAGCTCCAGGACCGCAGGGGCGCCGAGATGGTGCTGGCGATGACGCACGAGGAGGCGGTCACCCAGCACGTCGCGCAGGTGGTGCGCTCCTACCGCCAGCTCCCGTTCAGCCTCTACCACTTCCAGATCAAGGAGCGCGACGAGCCGCGCCCGCGCGCGGGGCTGCTGCGCACGCGCGAGTTCATCATGAAGGACGCCTACACCTTCGATCGCGACAAGGAGGGCCTGGACGCGCACTACGAGCGCTACCGCGAGGCCTACGACCGCGTGATGGACCGGTGCGGGATCGAGTGGTACCGGGTGGAGTCCGATGTCGGGGCGATGGGCGGCCACGGCGCGCACGAGTACATGGCGCCGTCCCCCGCCGGCGAGAACGACGTCGCGCTGGCCCCGGGCTACGCCGCAAACGTCGAGGTGGCCACGGCCGCCGCCAAGCCCGTCGAGCTGCCGGAGGGCGTCGATGCGCCCGAGATCATCGAGACGCCCGGCCTGGTCACCGTGGCCGACGTCTCGGGGCGCTTCGAGGTGCCGCCGGGAGCGCTGCTGAAGGCGTATCCCGTGATCGTCGAGGGCCGCGGCCTGGTCATGGTCATGGTCCGCGGCGACCACCGCGTCAACGACATCAAGCTCACGAACGCCCTCGGGGCGGAGTTCCGGCCCGCGCGCGCCGAGGAGTTCGCCGACCGCGTCGGCCCGGCGGGCTACATCGGCCCGGTCGGCATCGACGTCCCGATCCTGCTCGACGACGCGGTCGAGCCGGGCTCCTACATCACGGGCGCCAACCGCGAGAACGCGCACCTGCGCGGCGTCGAGCCCGGCCGCGACTTCCCGTTCAAGCGCGGCGACGTGCGCTCCGTCGAGGCCGGTGACACCGTCAACGGCAGCCCGATCCGGATCGAGCCCGCGATCGAGGTCGGCAACATCTTCAAGCTCGGCACGCGCTACTCGGACCCGCTCGGGGCGAGCTACCTCGACGAGGCGGGCAAGTCCCACCCGATCTGGATGGGCTCCTACGGCCTCGGGCCGGCCCGGCTGTCGGCCGCCGCCGTCGAGCAGTACGCCGACGAGCAGGGCATCTCCTGGCCCGCCTCGATGGCGCCGTTCGACGTGCACCTGGTCGGGCTCGGCAAGCACGGCAGCGAGGAGCGCGAGGTCGCCGAGCGCCTGTACGAGGAGCTGCGCGAGGCGGGGCTCGAGGTGGTCTACGACGATCGCGATGCGGGGCCGGGGGACAAGTTCGCCGACGCCGAGCTGCTCGGGGTCCCGCTGCGCCTGACCATCGGCCGGCGCACGCTGAGCTCGGGCGAGGTCGAGGCGCAGGTACGCCGGGGCCAGGAGACCCGCTCCATCCCGCTGGAGGGCGCCGCCGACGCGGCGGTCGAGCTGTGGCGCCACCTCCCGTGAACGACGACGCCCGCGGCCGCCGGACAGCGCGCGAGACCGGGCAGGACGCGGTTGCCAAGGCCCAGGAGACGGCGGAGCGCGCGCGGCTGACGTTCCGCCGGCTCGCGGGGCTGGACCGCTCGGGTCCGCCACCGCCGCAGACGCTGGCGGGTCAGCCGCTGAACCCGTGGACGATCCCGAACGCGATCGGCTTCATCCGGCTCGCGCTGATCCCGGTCTTCCTGGCCTTCGCGTTCACCTCGGGCGACGGGGTGAGCCGGACCGCCGTGATCATCTTCGCGGTCGTCGCCTGGAGCGACTACCTGGACGGCATCGCCGCACGCATCACGGGCCAGTACTCGCGTTTCGGCGCCCTGCTCGATCCCGCCGTCGACCGCCTGCTGATCATCTCCGGCGTCGCGGTGTGCTGGTACTTCGAGCTGCTGCCCCGCTGGGCGCTGGCGGTCCTCGTCGCGCGCGAGCTGTTCATGATCGGGCTCGTGCGCTGGGGGCTGCGCCGCCAGCTGGACGTGAAGGTCAACTGGCTCGGCCGGGCGGGCGTCTGGCCCGTCATGAGCGCCCTCTTCTTCGGCATGGCCGGCCTCGCGACGGTGGGGGAGATCTGCCTATATCTCGGCTTGGTGCTGGTGCTCGGATCGACTGCGCAGTACCTTCGCGAGGCAGCCCGCATGACCCGGGGCACGCAAGCCTCAAGCTCAGCTTGACATTGCTAAGGTCCCGATCATCACGACAGGAGAGGACACGACGACGATGGACACCTTCCCCGACCTGGGGTCGCTCTCCGACCAGGAGCTCAAGGACCTCATCCAGCAGCTCACGGACGAGGAGCAGGAGGTGTCCTACCGCCGTCGCATCCTGCACGGCAAGATCGACATCCTCCGCGCCGAGCTGGTCAACCGCCTGCGCAAGAAGCACGAGGGCGGCGAAGAGGTCATCTCCGGCGCGGACGTGCAGCGGCTGACGGACATCCTCGCGGGCCGGGCGACCGGCAGCGACGAGCTCTAGTCCCCGAGTCCCGCGCGAGTGGCCCGTCACTGCCCAGAGTGCGGCTTCGTCGTCTCCGAAGGGGCGAACTACTGCCCCAAGTGCGGCGCCTTCCAGGGCACGCACGAGCCCACGCGTGATGACGTCACGACCGCGACCTACATCATCGACGAGGCGACGGGCGAGCTGCGCCCCGTCGACGTCGGCGACGTCGCGGCCGAGAGCGGCGCGCTGGTCATCCGCTCGGGCGGCGGGCGCGTCGGGCAGTCCTTCCCGCTGCAGGGCGAGCGGATGATGATCGGACGCTCGCCGGACGCCGAGATCTTCCTCGACGACGTCACGGTCTCGCGCGATCACGCCCAGCTCGTGCGGCGCTCCGGCGGCTGGTACCTGGACGACTCGGGCTCGCTGAACGGCACGTACGTCAACCGCCGGCGGATCGACTCGCACCGCCTCGAGGACGGCGACGAGCTGCAGGTCGGCAAGTACAAGCTCACCTACCTCGCGCGCTAGGCGATGGCGGAGGAGACGCGCACCCAGCCCCCGCACGCCCCGCTCGAGGGCGACGGCGCGCCCGTCGGCCCCGACCCGGCCCCGCAGGGCGCCGGCAAGGCGCTGACGATCGGCGCCGTCTGCAAGGCGCTCTCGCAGGAGTTCCCGGACATCTCGATCTCCAAGATCCGCTACCTGGAGGACCAGAAGCTGCTGACGCCGCGGCGCACGCCTGGCGGCTACCGGCTGTACTCCTCTACGGACGTCTCGCGCCTGCGCACGATCCTGCGCCTGCAGCGCGACGAGTTCCTGCCGCTGCGGGTGATCCGCCAGGAGCTCGCGGCCGGCCGCAGCACCGAGGAGCCGGCCGCGCAGCAGGCCCAGCCCGCCGGCGGCGGCGACGCCCGCCCCGGCGCCGCGCTGCGCCGGCTGACGTTCTCGATCCGCTCCGGCGGCGCGCTGTACTCGCTCGAGGACGTCGTCGAGGAGACGGGCGCCGACCCGCGCCTGGTCTCCGAGCTCGAGGACTACGGGATCGTCAAGGGCGAGCAGCGCGGCGGAGCGGGGAGCCCGAAGTACTACGACGAGACGGAGCGCGAGATCGTGCGCGCCGTCACCGAGCTCGCGCGCTACGGCGTGGCCGGCCGCAACCTGCGCGTCTTCCGCACCTCGGCCGAGCGCGAGGCCGCGCTGCTGCAGCAGATCCTCGCCCCGGCCCTGCGCTCGCGCAACCCCGAGCGGCGCAAGGAGGCGGTCGAGGCGCTCGAGAACCTCGCCGCCGTCGCCTCGCACCTCAAGCACCTGCTGCTCGTGCGGGATCTCAGGCGGATCGCCAAGTGAGCGCGGAGGAGCTCCGCGACCACATCCGTGACATCCCGGACTTCCCCAAGCCCGGGATCGTGTTCAAGGACATCACGCCGCTGCTGCTGGACCCGAAGGCGCTCGACCGCGCCGTCGGCCTGCTGGCGGAGTGGGCGCGGCCGCGCGAGATCGACCTCGTGCTCGCCGCGGAGGCGCGCGGGTTCATCCTCGGCGCGGCGCTCGCGCGCGAGCTGGGCGTCGGCTTCGTGCCGGCCCGCAAGCCCGGCAAGCTGCCGCACGACACCGTCTCGGCGGAGTACATCCTCGAGTACGGCGTCGACGCGCTGGAGATGCACGCCGACGCGCTCGCGCACGGCACGCGCGTGCTGCTGCACGACGACCTGCTGGCCACGGGCGGCACCGCCAAGGCGCTCGCCTCGCTGGCCGAGGGCCGCGGCGCGGAGATCGCCGGCTGCGCCTTCCTGGTCGAGCTCGCGTTCCTCGGCGGCCGCGAGCCGCTGGCGGGCTACGACGTGCACTCGCTGATCTCCTACGACGGCGAGTGACGTGCGCGTGAGTCGGTCGCGGACCGTGCCGGTCGCGCCCGACGACGTCTGGGCCGTCGTCGGTGACCCGCACCACCTGCCGCGCTGGTGGCCGCTGACCGAGCGCGTCGAGGCCGTCGAGCCGGAGGCGTGGACGTCGGTGATGCGCTCGGACCGCGGCAAGGTCGTGCGCGCCGACTACCGCGTCGAGGCGCACGAGCCGCCGCGCCGGCGGGCGTGGTCGCAGGCGCTGGAGGGCACGCCGTTCGAGCGGCTGCTGCGCGAGCACCGCACGGAGGTCGCGCTCGCGCCCGGACGGCGCCGGGACGGCGGTGACGCTGACCGTCACCCAGCGCGGCCGCGGGACCGCGCGGCTGGGGATGTGGATGATGCGCCGGGCCACGCGCCGCCGGCTCGACGAGGCGCTCGACGGGCTCTCGCGGGGCGCTGACGTGAGGGAGCAGGTCTTCTGGGGCTGGGGCGAGCCCGGCGCGGGGCCGCCGCTGCCCGAGCACGCGGACGCCTTCCTGCGCGAGGAGCTCGGGCTGCCGGGCGGCGCCGTCGAGGCGCCGGTCGCGCTCGCCGACGTGCGCCTGCGCGCGCCCGAGCTGCCGGAGGCGGCGCGCGCGCGGGCTCGAGCAGGCCGTCGGCGCCGCGCACGTGCTCGACGACGCGCGAGACGCGCGTCCTGCGCTGCCGCGGCAAGAGCTACCTCGACCTGCTCGCGCAGCGCGCCGGGCGACTGCGAGGGCGCGCCCGACGCGGTCGTGCGCCCGGCCGACCACGACCAGGTCGCCGCCGTGCTGCGGGTGTGCGCCGAGCAGGCCGTGGCGGTCGTGCCGTTCGGCGGCGGCACGAGCGTGGTCGGCGGCCTGGAGGCGCCGCGCGAGGGCTTCGCCGGCGTCGTCTCGCTCGACCTCGGGCGGATGGACGCCGTCGAGTCGGTCGACGAGCGCTCGCTGACCGCGGTGCTCGGGCCGGGGACTGCGGCTGCCCGAGGCCGAGCGCGCGCTCGGCGCGCACGGGCTGCGGCTCGCGCACGTGCCGCAGAGCTTCGAGTGGGCGACCGTCGGCGGCTGCGTCGCGACCCGCTCGGCGGGCCAGTCCTCGACCGGCCACGGCCGCATCGAGGAGAACGTCGTCGCGCTGCGCTGCGCGACCCCCGCGGGCGAGCTGGCCACGCTCGGCGCGCCGGCGAGCGCGGCCGGGCCCGGCGCTGCGCGAGCTCGTCGTCGGCTCGGAGGGCGCGCTCGGCGTGATCACGCGCGTGGCGCTGCGCGTGCGCCCGGTCGGCGGCGGAGCACCGCCACGAGGGCTGGTTCGCGCGCTCGTTCGCGGAGGGCTGCGAGGCCCTGCGGCGGCTCGAGCAGGAGGGCCTGGCGCCGGACATCGCGCGCCTGTCCGACGAGACGGAGACGCGCGTCGGTCTCGCGCTGGCCGGCCCGGGCGGCCCCGCCCGGCGCGCCGGGATGGCCGCCACGCGCGCGCTCGGCTACGGCGAGGGGCTGCCTGCTCGTGCTCGGCTGGGAGGGCGCCGAGGGCTCGATCGGCGCGCGCCGGCGCCCCGCCGCGAGCCTGCTGCGCCGCGCCGGGCTGCTGTACGCCGGCCGCGGTCCCGGGCGAGGCGTGGGCGAGCGCCCGCTTCGCCGGCCCGCACCTGCGCGACGACCTGCTCGACCGCGGCGCGCTCGCGGAGACGCTCGAGACCGCGACGAGCTGGACGGGCCTGGAGTCGCTGCGCGACGCGGTCGCCCGCGCGCTGCGGGACGCGCTCGGCCGCGCCGTCGTCGGCTGCCACGTCTCCCACCTGTATCCGACGGGCGCCTCGCTGTACTTCACGGTCCTGGCGCGCGCGCGACCGCTCCGACCCGGTCGGCCAGTGGGAGCGCGCGAAGCGCGCGGCCGGCGACGCGATCGCCGCCGCGGGCGCGACGATCACGCACCACCACGCGGTCGGCCGCGACCACGGGCCGTGGCTGGAGGCCGAGCACGGCCAGCTCGGGCTCGAGCTGCTGCGCGCGCTCAAGGAGCGCTGCGACCCGGCCGGGATCATGAACCCCGGCGTGCTCGCCGAGCGCTTCTAGGCGCGCCGCGCCGCACGTCGCGCACGGCCAGCGATCGCGAAGCGTCGAGACGAGCGTCACGCCGGCCGCGAGCCACGAGCGCCGCGCCGATCGCCGATGGCCTCCGCGACGCGGGCCCCAGATCGCCAGCCCGAGCGGCGCGAAGGCCAACGAGCCGAACCAGTCGTAGGCGCTCACCCGCGACAGCGCCTCCGGCCGGATGTGGCGCTGCAGCGCGGACTCCCACACCGTGTTGCCGAACATCATCCCGATCCCGACCGAGCGCGGCGGCGAGGCCGAGCGGGACGGCGTGAGCGCCGACGGCGAGCAGGACGAACGCCGGCACGCCGAGGAAGCCGGTCAGCGCGGCGGCGAGGATCGGGCCGCCGCGGCATCCGCCGGATCGCGGCCACGGCGCCGAGCAGCGCGCCGACGCCGAGCGCGGCGTTGACCGCACCCCAGGCGGCCGCGCCGCCGAGCTCGCGCTCGGCCACGACGCGGGCCGAGCACGTTCCACGCGCCCCAGGTGAGGTTGGCGAGCGACGCCCACAGCACGAACGTCCACACCCAGGTGGTGCCGCGGAACGTGGCCCAGCCCTCGCGCAGGTCCTCCCAGAAGCCCGACGCGGCGCGCTCGCACGGCGCCGCGGGACCCGCACCCCGGCAGCAGCAGCGCGCTGGCGCCGAACGTCGCCGCGTCGACCGCGAGCGCCCAGCCGGCGCCCACCACGGCCACCAGCACGCCCGCGAGCACGGGGCCGCCGATCTCGCCGGCCGACAGCAGCGTCGCCGCGCACGCCGTTGGCCTGCTGCAGCCGCTCCGGCGGGCACGATCGCGGGCAGCAGGCCGGTCGAGGCCGGGTTGAAGAAGCCGGTGGCGATGCCCGTGAGCCCCGTCAGCAGCGCGATGCTCCACACCTCGGCCGTCGCCCGCGATGACGAGCGCGGCCAGCAGGCCCTGGGTCACCAGCCGCGCGAGGTCGGCGCCGACCATGACCGCCCGCCGCGCCACGCGGTCGGCGACGACGCCGCCGAGCAGCAGGCTGACCAGCAGCGCGCCGGTGCGGACGGCGAGCACGAGCCCGATCGCGGTCGCGGAGCCGCTCGATCTCCAGCACCGCGAAGGCCAGCGCGACGGTGACCATGCGGTCGCCGAACCACGAGACGGCGGCGGCGCCCAGCAGCGCGCCGGAACGCGCCGTCGCGCAGCACGTCGAGGTTCTCGGGCAGGCGCGGCACGAGGCCGCAGGGTACGAGGGGGCGCTAGTCCTGGCCGCCCGGGAGCGTGCCGGACAGCACGACGGGGCCGGGCTTCTTGGCGCTCGCGCTGTCGGAGGAGGCGCGCGCGACCACGATCGTGTCGTAGTCGACGAGCCACTTGGCGAACTGCGCCTCCTGGCCCTGCTGCGGGCCGCCCGTGGTGAAGACGCCCTCCTTGCCGACCTGCGACTGGGAGAAGCCGAGGTTGCGCGGCGCGGCCCCCTTCTTGGTGAACCAGACCGCGTAGACCTCCTTGGCCTTGTTGGCCGGCACCTTGTCGGCCGCGAGCGCGAACACGAGCCCGCCCTCGTCGCGCTTGAAGACCCGCATCAGGCCCTGGGCCTTGTTGCCGTTGCCCTTGAGCGCGACCTCGTTGACCACCTGCGGCTCGCCCGTGGCGGTCGGGGTCGGCGTCGCGCCGGAGGAGGCGGTCTGGCCGTCGTCGCCGCCGCGGAAGACGAAGAAGAGCACGACGGCGATCGCGAGCGCGGCGCCGGCGAGCAGCAGCGAGCCCGCCGCGGCGGGAGCTGCGCAGCGCGGCGACGCCGCCGCCGGCCGGCGGCGGCGGCCGGCTCGGCCGCGGGCCGCTCGCGCACGGCGGGGCGCGGCCGCGGCTGGCCGCCGCCCGGAGCGGGGCTTGCCGGCCGCGGCCGCGGCGTCGGCGCGGCGGCGGGCGTGCTGGGCGCCCGCGGCGGCGGTGCCGTCGCGCACCGGGCGCGCGCGCGGCTCGGCCGGCTCGGCGGCGTCGCGCTTGCGCGGCTTGGCGGCCTTCGCCGGGGCGGGCGCGTCGCCGGCCTCGGGCTGCGGCAGCTCGGGCAGCTCGGCGCCCTCGACCTCCGACAGCCGGTCGGTCACGTCGCTGGCCCACGCGTGCCAGGCGGGCATGCGGGCGATCGCGCCGCGCGTGCGCTCGGCCTCCTCGTCGTCCTGCTGGCCGAGGATCCAGTCGGCGACGGCGCCGTCCTCGCCCACGGGCGCGACGCGGTCCGGGGCGAGCGCGGCCAGCGCGGCGTGGGCGCGCGAGCGGACGCCCGACTCGGGCAGGCCGAGCAGCTCCGACAGCTCCGCGTAGTCGCGGCCCTGGCGCAGCAGCAGCTCGAGGACGGCGCGCTGGTCGGGCGCGAGGGCGGAGAGCGGGCTCATCGGCGTCCGAGAGGGTAGTGGGTGCGCTTAAGAACCGCGCAAGATGCAGGGCGTCTATCGTGGCGGCGCCATGACCGCCTCCGCCGTTCGACGCGCTGTACGGGATCGAGATCGAGTCCGCCACCGGCGAGGAGGCGCGCGGCCGCGTCCCGGTCGTCGGACGGCGTCCGCCAGCCGGCCGGGCTCGTCCACGGCGGCGTCTACGCGTCGATGGCCGAGTCGCTCGCGGTCGCCGGCACCGCAGGCCGCCACGGGCCGCGCCGCCGTCGGCGCACTCGAGCCAGACGAGCTTCCTGCGCCCGATCACCGAGGGCGTGGTGCACGCCGGCGGGCCGGCCGCGCCACCGCGGCCGCTCCACCTGGGTGTGGGAGTTCGACGTCACCGACGACGGCGGGCGCCTGTGCGCGCTCGTGCGGATGACGGTCGCCGTCCGCGACGCCGGCTAGCCGCCCGCGCCGCGGCCGATCCACGCCTCGGCGAACTCGCGCAGCCGCGGGTCGGCGGGATCCTCCGCGCGCAGCAGCCGCCGCCAGGCCGCCGCCGTCACCGGGCCCGTGCCTTCACGGCGGGCGAGGATGACCTGCTGGCCCGCGGCGGCCACCTCGGCGTCGAACGGCCCGCTGACGTCGCGCTGGAGCGCGCGCAGCGCCGGCGGCGGGCGGGCGGCGTCGTAGAAGAGGATCACGTCGCCGAGCTCGAGCGCGTGCAGGATCTCGTCCGGGCTCAGGCGCCCCTCGCGCGTCGGCAGGCGGTCGTGGTGGGCGCCGCTGGTCGGCGGGTCGGTCAGCCCCTCGAGCGGGACGTGCTGCGTCGACTCGAGGTGGCGCGAGCCGCGGTCGGGCTGCAGCTCGCCCGGCCCGGCCGGCTCGCCGCCGTCGCCGCCGACGCCCGCGTCGTCGCGCGCGTTGAAGGCCAGCAGCAGCGCGAAGACGCCGCCGGCCACCAGCACGGTGCCGAGCAGCAGGACGAGCAGCCGCCGCACTACGTCGTGGCGGCCTTCTTGCGCCGCGGCCGCGCCCTCCGGCGGGTCGGCGCGGCAGCGCCGGCGGCCGCCGCCAGCTCGTCGATCGAGGCGCTCGAGGTCGTCGGCGACCGCGTCGAGGTCGGGCAGCGCGTCGTAGTCGCCCAGCAGGCCGAACCCGAGCCGGCCGTCGTAGGACATGATCGCGATCCCCAGCGCGGTGTTGAGCGTCAGCGGGACCTGCGGGTAGAAGGCGCGCAGGCGGCGGCCCTGCAGATAGAGCGGGAACTGCGGGCCAGGCACGTTGGTCACGACGATGTTGTGGAGGCGCTGGCGGCTCTGCAGCCGCGCGGCCTGGTCGAGCAGCGTCGGCGCCGCGAAGCCGGCCAGGCGCGTGATGACCTCCGCGCCGACGGCCTGGCCCGGACTCCTTCAGGCCGCCCATCGCGGCGTGGATGATACTCGAAGCGCTCCTTGGCGTCCGCCGGCGTAGATCGGCAGCGGCGCGTACATGGCCGCCACCCGGTTGCCCAGCGCGCCGCGCTCGGCGTCGGCGCGCACGGAGACCGGCACCATCGCCTTCAGCTCCATGCCCTCGGTGTCGCGGCCGCGGCGGATCATGAACGCGCGCAGCGCGCCGGCGACGCGGCCAGGACGGCGTCGTTGACCGTGCCGCCGAAGCGCGGTCTTGATCGCCTTGAAGCGCTCCAGGTCCGCGTCGACCCAGGCGAAGCGCCGGTGCGAGCCGATGCGGACGTTGAGCGGGCTCGGCGGCGCGCCGGCCATGCCGGCGGCGGCCATCGCGGCCAGGCCCTTGACCGCCCTGCCGCCGCCGCCCACGGCGCGCTCGGGGTGGCGCGCCGCGTCGAGCGCGCCGCGCGACCATGCCCAGCGGCGCGGCGGCCCGCTCGGCGACCGTCGTGGCCAGCAGGTCGGCCGAGGCTGGGCTCCGGGCGCGGGTACCAGGGCGGGCGCCGGGTCCGGCTCCGGCGGCTCCGGCTCGAGGTCGAACAGCACGGTCGAGATGTCCACGCCCGAGACGCCGTCGACGAGCGCGTGGTGGGTCTTGGAGATCAGGCGCGAAGGCGTCGTCGCCGACGCGGTCGACCAGCCACAGCTCCCACAGCGGCTTGGAGCGGTCCAGGCCCTGGGCGAAGACCCGGCCCGGCGAGGCGGCGCAGCTCCTCCTCGCCGGCCGGCGCCGGGCAGCGCGGTGTGGCGCACGTGGTAGCGGGCGTTGAAGTGCGGGTCGTCGATCCACACCGGGCGGCTCTGCACCAGCGGCGGCCAGGCGAGCTTCTGGCGGTAGCGGGGAACGAGGTGCAGCCGCTGCTCGAGCTTGGCGACGAACTCCTCGTAGGGCGGGGCGTCGCCGTCGAACACGAGCACGGAGCCGACGTGCATGTGCGCGCCGTTGCGCTCGAGCGAGAGGAAGGACGCGTCGAGGCCGGACAGCCGGTCGGGATTCGCCATGCGGCGGATTCTCCCGGTTCGGTCGATGTTTGCGTACCTTGCAACAGTGTGTAGAATGTTCGTGAGCACAGTCTGATGAAGGTGAAAGGATCCGGGATGGCGACACGACCTCAGCGATCCCGCCGTGTTCGAGCGGGCCTATGACGAGCACTCGCGCGGCGTCTACGCCGCCGCGTACCGGGTCCTCGGCAACCCCGTGCAGGCGCAGGACGTCGTGCAGGACGTGTTCCTGCGGCTGTGGCGGCGCCCGCGGACGTTCGACGCCGGCAGGGGCGAGCTGGGCGCCTACCTGCGGATGATGGCCCGCTCGCGGGCGCTGGACCTGTGGCGCGAGGGCCAGGCCGCTCGGCCGCGCGTCGGACCGCCTGAAGGTCGCCGTCGCGCAGGACGTCCCGCGCGACGAGGCCGACCGTCCCGCCGCGCAGGCCGAGCGCCGCGAGGAGGGGGCGACCGTGCGCGCCGCCGTGCGCCGGCTGCCGGACGCCCAGCGCGAGGCCGTCGTGATGGCCTACTGGGGCGGCCTGACCGCCGACGAGATCGCGCAGCGCATCGAGGTCCCGCTCGGGACGGCCAAGAGCCGCATCCGCCTCGGGCTCGAGAAGCTGCGCGCCGACGGCGCAGCGGCGCTGCGCCCGGAGCTCGCGGCTGCGGCCTGATCGCATGACCCGGGGGAGGAAAATGCCCTGCACTTGTGTGATTTCCCCCACGTGATCCGGAGGGCGGGCTGCTAGCGTCGCCCGCCTCTTCGGCCACGCCGAGCCGTGAGCGCACGAGGTGCTCGCGGGCGGGTGAGGCGGTTGGACGGTCCGCAGAGACGCGGATCACGACCCCGCAGGCAGACGCGGCCGATGAACCGAGGAGGTGCCTCGCTTGAGGCTTTCCCCGCTGCGCCGCGGGCTGTACGCCGTGGCGCTTGGAACGACGATGACCCTGACGGGGAGCGTGTCCGCCCCCGCACAGGACCGAAACCAGGGCACGACCGCATCGCCGCCGACCGCCAGCATCGCGAAGGTCGGCGTCGGCAAGCGCAAGATCGACGTTCGCGCCGGCCGCCGGACGGTCGTCGCGGGCACCGTGCTGCCGCGGACGGCGGGCCTGATCACGTACCTGCAGATCCGCAAGGGCAAGCGCTGGCGCACGATCGACCGCGACCGCACGGGCGCCCGGGGCGCTACCGGCTGCGCGACAAGCGCCGCCACCCGATGAGCGCGCGTGCGCGCATCGTCGTGCGGGCCGGCGGCGACCGCGCCACGCGCCGGATCGGGCGGCTGAACGTCTACCGCCACGCGCTCGCCTCGTGGTACGGCCCCGGCTTCTACGGCCGGCGGACGGGCTGCGGCGGCACGCTGGGGTACTCCCAGCTGGGCGTCGCGCACAAGACGCTCCCCTGCGGCACGAAGGTCACGCTGCGCCACAACGGCCGGCGCGTCCGCGTTCCTGTGATCGACCGCGGCCCCTACGTGGGCGCCCGCGAGTACGACCTCACGGGGGCGACGGCCCGGAAGCTCGGCTTCCGCGGCCACGGCAGCATCCTCACGACGCGCTAGGGCTCCTCAGCCGCGTCTCGACGCATCCAGGCACCGGGTCAGCGCGGCTTCCGCCGTGCGGGCCCGGTCGCCGCTGCCCGCGTGCTTGACGACGCGGACGAAGATGCCGTCCTGGGCCGCACGGCCGCCCGCGGCGGCGATGGTGCCCGTCGCCTGCTCGGCGTCGGCGCTCGCCGGCAGGATCAGCAGGTCCCACTCGGGCTGCCGCGCCACCCGGGCCTGCTGCGGTTCGCGCGCACCCCGATGAACTCCGCGCGGCCCGCGTCGAGCAGCGCGCGCTCCGGCCGGGGCGCGGCGAGCGACTCGTCGAACGAGGAGCGCCCGTAGACGTCCGAGATCGAGGCCTGGCCGTTGAGGTAGTTGGCCAGCAGCACGTCGGGCAGCCGCTTGCGCAGGCAGGCGTAGAGCTCGTCGTGGACGACCGCGAGGCTGTCGTCGTCGAGCGACGTGCCCGACGCCCGCGCCGCGGGGTCTCGTTCGCGGCGTCGCCGCAGCCGCCGAGCACGGGCAGGAGGGCGAGGAGGCAGAGCAGGGCACGGCTCACCCGGCGACACTCTAGGGCGGCCCGCGGCTGTCAAGTTCCGTCGGCGTGCCTTGCTATGAGACGTGGGTGGAGCCCCGCCGCGTCATCGCGCACCTCGACTGCGACGCCTTCTACGCGACGGTCGAGCTCAACCGCCGGCCCGAGCTCAAGGGCCGCCCGGTGATCGTCGCGGGCTCGGGCCCGCGCGCGGTCGTGACCACGGCCTCCTACGAGGCGCGCAAGTTCGGCGTCGGCTCCGCGATGCCCGCCTCCAAGGCGCGCCGGCTGTGTCCGGACGCGGTCGTCATCCCGCCCGACTTCGAGGCCTACCGCGCGACGTCGAAGGCGGTCTGGGAGACCGTGTGCGCGCGCCTGGACCGGGTGCAGCGGGTGGGCCTCGACGAGGCCTACGCCGAGCTCACCGGCATGCCCGAAGCCGCTGCGGGTGCTACGCGAGGTCGTCGAGGAGGTGCGCGAGAAGACGGGGGTGACGATCTCCGTCGGCGTCGGCCCCTCCCGGCTCGTGGCCAAGTGCTGCAGCGACCACGGCAAGCCCGCGGGCCTGGTGGCGATGGGCCGCGAGGAGGCCTGCGAGCGCTTCGCGACAGCCCCCACCAGCCGCGTGCCCGGCATCGGGCCGAAGACCGCCGAGCGGCTCGCCGAGCTCGGGCTGATGACGCTCGGCCAGCTCCAGCGCGCCGACGAGGGCCGCCTGGCCGCACGCTTCGGGTCGCGCACGGCGGCGTTCCTGAAGGCGCGCGCCGAGTTCCGCGACGACTCGCCCGTGGAGACGGAGTCCGGCCCGGCGAAGTCCTACTCGAGCGAGACGACCTTCGACGAGGACGTCTCCGACCTCGCCGAGCTCGAGGCCGTCGTGCGGCGGATGTCGCGCCAGCTCTGCGAGGGGCTGGCGAAGCGGGGCCGCCGCGGGCGCACGATCGGGATCAAGGTCCGCCTGGCCGACTGGACCAACGCCACCCGCGCGCGCTCGATCGAGGCGCCGACCAACGACGTCGAAATGGTCACGGAGATCGCGCTCGAGCTGCTGCGCGCCTACGCGCCGCCGAAGCCCGTGCGGCTGCTCGGGGTGCGGATCGCGTCGTTCGAGGACGTCGTCGAGCCGCCGCGGCCGCCCGCGCCGCCCGTGGTGGGCCAGCTCGTGCTCGACTCGGAGCTCTCACGTCAGACAGGGCGGCGGCGAGCTTGCGGCGCGACTCGCGCGCCAGCGGGTGCTCGACCCCGAGCTCGTCGAGCACGCCGACGACGGACCGGCGCAGGTCGTCGCGGCGGTCCGGGTCCGCCGTCGACGGGATCGCGCCGATCAGCCCGTCGAGCCCGCGCTCGAACTCGCCGTCGTCGAGCGCGGCGAACGCGTCCTCGCAGCTCCGGCGTGACCTTCGAGCCGCAGCCGCGCGGAGAGCCCCTCGGCGGCGAACGATCCGGTGACGTTGGCCAGCAGCTCGCAGCGCCTCGTCGCGCTCGCCGCGGGCGGCGAGCATGCGCGCGAGCGGCACGGCGGCGTCGGCGCGGCCCGGCTCGAGCTCGAGCGCGCGGCGCAGGTCGGCCTCGTCGCCGCTCTTGACGAGCTCCTCCGCCTCGGAGGGCACGAGCGCGTCGAGGAAGCGCTCGACCTGCGGGCCGGGCTGTGCGCCCATGAACTCGGCGACGACCTTGCCGTCGCGGTAGGCCTTCACGGACGGGATGCTCTGGATCCGGTGCTCGGCGGACACGCGCGGGTTGGCGTCCGTGTCGACCTTCGCCAGCGCGACCTTGCCGTCGCGGGCGGTCACGGCCTTCTCGAGTATCGGCGTGAGCTGGCGGCAGGGGCCGCACCAGGCGGCCCAGAAGTCGACGACGACGGGCAGCTCGCGCGAGCGCTCGACGACGTCCGTCTGGAAGGTGGCATCAGTCGCTTCGAAGATCACGCCTGCAAGTATGGCGAGCATGGCCGAGATCGCTGTCGAGGCGGGCGGCGTCACGCTCGCGGGCGAGGAGTCCGGGGAGGGCACGCCGGTCGTGCTCCTGCACGGGCTGACCGCCACGCGCCGCTACGTGGTCATGGGCTCGCGGGCGCTGCAGCGCGACGGGCACCGCGTCGTGGCCTACGACGCGCGCGGACACGGCGCCTCCTCGCCGGCGCCGTCGCACGAGGCCTACGGCTACGAGGACCTCGCCGCCGACCTGCTCGCCGTGCTCGACGACCGCGGCATCGGGCGCGCCCTGCTGGCCGGCGCCTCGATGGGCGCACACACGCTCGTGCGCTTCGCGCTCGACCACGGCGACCGCGTCGCGGGCCTCGTCGTGATCACGCCAGCGTTCGACCCCGACTCCGAGGAGGACGAGGAGACCCGGTTGCAGCGCTGGGACGCGCTCTCGGACGGCCTGCGCTCCGGTGGCGTGGAGGGCTTCGTCGAGGCCTACGGGACCCCGAAGTCCCCCGAGCGCTGGCACGACACGATCTACAACGTGCTGCGCCAGCGGCTCGGGGCCCACGAGCACCCCGAGGCGGTCGCCGACGCCCTGCGCGCCGTCCCGCGCTCGCGGCCGTTCGGGGCGTGGTCCGAGCTCGCCGAGCTCGCGCTGCCGGCGATCGTCGTCGCCAGCCGCGACGAGGCCGACCCCGAGCACCCCTACGCCGTCGGCGAGCGCTACGCGGAGGCGATCCCGGGCGCCGAGCTGCGCTCGGAAGCGGCCGGCGAGTCGCCGATGGCCTGGCAGGGCAGCCAGCTCTCCGCGGTCATCGCCGAGCTCGGCTCCCGCGTCGCGTAGCCCGCGTCAGGCGACCGCGGCCAGCGACGGCATCCGGGCCATCAGCACCACCGCGCACTCCACGACCGTCTCGTGGTCGTAGGAGGTCGCGAAGCGCCAGGTCCCGTCGTCGTCGCGGCGGGCGACGAAGCAGGCGCCGTAGCCCGGGCCGAGGGCGACCTCGGTCCAGGTCCCGCGCAGCGGGTCGTCGGCCGGCAGGGCGCCGCCGCGGATGCCGTCGGCCCGCTCCGCGGCGCCGCCTCCGAGCACGGCGACGAAGCCGATCTCGCCCGCGAGCTGCTCGTAGCGCGCGAGCTGATCAGGGGGGAGCGGGCCGTCGTCGGGCACGGCGGCGAGCAGGAGACCCGTGTCGCCGAGCTTGGCCGCCTGGGCGGACAGCAGCGCGGCGGCGCGCTCGGCCAGCTCGCCGGTCCCCACCGCCGGCCGGCGCCAGTTCGTCACGCGCTGGAACGGGACGACGTTCTCGGGCACGCCGCCCGAGCTCGTCAGGCGCAGGCCGCGGCCCGGGCTGGGCAGCTCCGCCGGCAGCGGCGCGGGCTCGCCGAGCCAGTAGCCCTGGCCGAGCGTCGCGCCGGCGGCGCGCGCCGTCGCGAGCTGCTCCTCGGAGTCGATGCCCTCCGCGAGCACGGTCGCCAGCCGCTTCTCGGCCTCGGCGCCGACCGCGGTGACGATCCGGGCGACGTCCTCGGGGTCGCGGTCGCGCAGCAGCCGCAGGTCGAGCTTGATCACATCGGGATAGAGGACGGGCATCAGCGCGAGCGAGCGCGAGTCCGCGCCGACGTCGTCGAGCGCGACGCCCCAGCCCATCCGGCGCAGCTCCGTCAGCGCGCGCAGCAGCGGCTCGGGCCGCTCGGTCAGCGCGCGCTCCGTGACCTCCATGACCAGCGTGAAGCCGCCGGGCGGCGAGCCGGGCAGGTCGTCCTCGAGCGCGCCGGCGTCCGCGTTGACGAACAGGCAGAACGGCGCGCCCAGCCCGCCGTCGATCGCGCCGGCGAGCGCGGCCTCGCGGCACGCGCGGTCGAGCTCCGCGACACGGCCCTGCTCGCGCGCCGCGGCGAACAGCGTCTCGGGGGAGGAGAGCCCGTTGCCGCCCTTGCCACGGGCCAGCGCCTCGTAGCCGACGACGCTGCCGTCGCGCAGGTCGAAGATCGGCTGGTAGACCGGCTCGATGTTCGCCGCGTCGAACATCCCCAGTGCACCGTCTTCCGGTTCGTAACCCACCTCCATTATTGAAGCGCGTCCACCGTTCGGGTGTCCAGGCCTGGGATAGCGTCTGCGCAGATGGCTGGCTATTCGGGCACGCCGCTGCCGCGCAAGCTGGGCATCAAGCCCGGCGACCGGGTGCTCGTGCTCGGCGCGCCGGAGGGGTTCGCGCTCGAGGACGTGGAGGTCGCCACCGCCGCCCGCGGGAAGGCCGACGTGATCCTCTCCTTCCACGACCGCCGCGCCGGCCTGGCGCGCCGCATGCCGAGGCTGCGGGGGCTGATGGAGCCCGCGGCCGGGCTGTGGATCGCGTGGCCCAAGCGGGCCTCGAAGCTCCCGACCGACCTCACGGAGGACGTGGTGCGCGAGCTGGCGCTCGCGAACACGCTCGTCGACAACAAGGTCTGCGCGATCGACGAGACCTGGAGCGGGCTGCGGCTCGTGATCCGCCTACGCGACCGTTAGGCAGCGCCGCTACCTTGGCGCCATGACCGACCCGCTTCCGGAGGATCAGCGCCTCGTCGAGATCTCCTCGAAGGCCTACGAGCACCCCGCCGACCGCGCCGCCACGGCGGCCTTGAAGAGCATCCCGATGCTCGACCAGGTGGTCCGCAAGCTGATCGAGTACGGCTACGAGCGCGCGCTGCGGCAGGTCTTCCTCGCGGGCTCGGTCAAGCTCGGCTCCGACCAGCTGCCCGACGTCTACGCCGCCCACCGCGCGGCGCTCGCGCGGCTGGACATCACCGAGATCCCCGACCTCTACCTCACCCAGTTCCCGGTCACCAACGCGGCCGCGATCGGGTCCGAGCGCCCCATGGTGGTGGTCTTCTCGCGCACGGTCGAGGTCTTCGACGAGCAGGAGCTGCGCACGGTGCTCGGTCACGAGGCGGGCCACATCCTCTCCGACCACGTGCTCTACCGGACCGCGCTGATGATCCTGCTGTCGGCGACCGGGCTCGGCCGCATGCCGATGCTCGCCGGCCTGCCGCTGCTGGCCGTCAAGATGGCGCTGCTCGAGTGGTTCCGCGCCGCCGAGCTCTCGTGCGACCGCGCGGCCACGCTCGTCAACCGCGATCCGCTCGTGACCTGCCGGACGCTGATGGTGATGGCGGGCGGCACGGCCTCGCGCAAGCTCGACCTCGACGCCTTCGTCCGCCAGGCGTCCGCCTACGAGGAGTGGGAGCCGGGCTTCGACAAGCTCGCGCGCGTGCGGATCGAGCTCGGCCAGACCCACGCGTTCCCCGTCAAGCGCGTGTCCGAGCTGATGAAGTGGGTCCGCTCGGGCGAGTACGACCGGATCGTGGCCGGCGAGTACGTCCGTCGCGGCGACCCCGTCGACGCCCGCGCGGAGGCCGGCGACGCCTTCGAGTTCTACGCCGAGCGCTTCCGCGCGATCTTCCGCGACGCCGGCGTGGGAGTCGAGAAGGCGGGGGAGACGCTCGGCGCCGCCGCCGAGCGGCTCAGCGACTGGCTGCGCTCCACCGGCCGCTGAGTCCGCAGTTGTTCGGCCTCAGGCCGAACAACTCGCGGCTCAGCGCGCGCGGACGCGGCGCGTGCGCGTGATCCCGCCGCCGCTGACCGAGACCCGGTAGCGGCCGGCGACGGGCGGGCGCACGATGGTGGAGAACGCGCCGTCGGTCACCGCGATCCGCTTGCGCTGGACGCGGACCCAGCGGCGCCCCACGCGGCGCTCGAAGCCGACGGTGACGCGCGGGGTCGCGGGGTTCATCGTGCCCGTGACCCGCAGCGCCCGGCGGCGGCGCGGGCGCGAGGTCCCCAGCGCGATCTTCAGGCTCGGCACGACCTTGACCGCGATCGCCTTGGACTCCATCCGCGGCCGCGAGTCCCCCGGGAAGACCGCGCGCAGGCTCGCGCTGTAGGGGAGCGAGACGCTCGCGACCCAGCTGCCGTCCGCGTTGGCGACGGCGCCCGTGTAGTACGTCCACGCCGCGCCGCCGGCCTGGATCTCGACGTCGATCGGCACGCCGGCGGGCGAGGAGCCGTCGCCGAAGCGCAGCTCGCCGCCGACCGCGGACGCCTTGACGCCTCGGACGGTCTTGGACGTGTACATCGTCAGCGTCGCGCCGAGCGGGGCGGTGTAGCGCGCCGCGCGCGTGCGCAGGTCGGCGAGCTGGCCGTAGAGCGCGTCGCCCGGGCACGAGGTCGAGTCGCCGTCACGATGACCCGAGATGCGCTCGAAGGTGACCGGGGTGCCGGAGCGATACCGGTTGCTCGGGCCGCCGGCCGAGGTGACGGTCACCTGCCCCTGGACGGGCACGCCGTGGAGCGTGAGCTTCCAGCCGATCAGGCGCGCGAGCGCCTCCATGGCGGGCTCGCTGTTGACGATGTCGGTGTGGGTGCCGAGCACCGCGACGCCGGTCGAGACGCTGTTGTAGCCCTGCGCCTGGGCGCCGATGACCGGTGCGTCGATGCCGCCCGCGCGGCCCTCGAAGACCTGGCCGTACTTGTCGACGAGGAAGTTGTAGCCCAGGTCGTTCCAGCCGTTGGAGTCGCGGTGGTAGCGCGCGATCCCGAGCACGATCCCGGCCGAGTCCTCCGGGTTGTAGGTGTTCGTGGTGACCGTGTGGTGGACGAACGCGAGCTCGACGGTGCCGTAGTCCGCGGGCCCGCGCGGCGGCACGGAGTCGCCGCCCCACTCGGACCGGGTGATCACGCGCACCGACGGCCCTGTGGCCTGGCGCGGGCGCCCGGAAGCGCGCGCGCGGCGGCGCAGGCGCTCGCCGAGGCGCCGAGCGACGGTCGCGGTCGGCAGCGCGCGCACGAAGCGGGCCCGCAGCGCGCGCGGGTTGCCGCGCAGGCGCAGCTGGAACTCGTCGGCGGCGCCGACGAACGCCGGGTCGGTGCCGGCGATGGGGCGGGCGCCGTCGGGCCCGTGGTCGCCCATCACGTGCAGGGCCGCCCACGGCGTCCAGCGCCCGCCGCGCCGGCGTGCGCGTACCTGCGCCTCGGCACGGCTCCCGCGCGCCCAGCGCAGGCCGACGAGGTCGAAGCGGCGCGGCGCGCGCAGCACGCGCGTGGTGCGCCAGCCCACGGCGGCGGCCGACGCGGTCAGCCCCTCGCCCGAGAGGTCGAGCTCGAACAGCGCACGACGATCGGCGAGGGCGGCGGCAGGGCTCTTGAGTGACGCCGCGGCGAAGGCGGCGGCGCCGAGGCCGAGGGCCTGGCGGCGCGTGGTACGAGCCCGGATCCACCGATGACCCGTGAGCGGCTCGGAGAGGCGGGGATCGGTCGGATTCGGGCTTGGATCCGACACGGTCCTTCAGAACACCAGATGGACCGGAAAGGACCGGTCCTGCACGCTCACGTGCAGTCGGGACAGGAACCGTGCAGGACGACGTCGTGGGCGCCGACGTCGTAGCCCAGGCGCTCGCCCAGGCCGTGGATGAGCCGTTCGAGCTCGGGGTCGGTGAAGGCGTCCTTCTTGCCGCAGCGGTCGCAGATCGCGTGGTGGTGGTGCTCGCCGCTGGGGTCGGCGGGCTCGAAGCAGGCGGTCCCGGCGACGTCGATGCGGTGGACGAGCCCGAGCTGGGCGAGCGCGTCGAGCGCGCGGTAGACGCTGGCGAGCCCGACGGCGCGGCCGCCGGCCCGGAGGCGGTCGTGGATCTCCTGCGCGCTCAGGCAGCACGCCTGGCGCCCCAGCAGCTCGAGCACCTCGCCGCGGGCGCCGCCGGCGCGGTGCCCCGCGCGGGCGAGCTCCTTGTGCGCGTGCTCGGTCCAGGCCTCCATCGCCTTCCATAATAACGAGAATCGTTTTCAGTAAGGTGGATGGGATGCGCATCGCACCGCTCCTCGTCACCGCCTGCGCGGTGCTGCTCGCGGGCTGCGGCTCGGGCGGCGGGGACGACGGGCGCCCGACGGTCGTCGCGACGACCACGCAGGCGGCCGACCTCGCGCGCGCCGTCGCGGGCGACCGCGCCCAGGTTCGCGGGGTGCTGGCGCCCAACAGCGACCCGCACGACTACGAGGTGCGGCCGGGCGACGTGAAGGCGCTGGCGCGCGCGGAGCTCGTGGTGCGATCGGGCGGCGACCTCGACGAGTGGCTCGGCGGCGCGATCGACAGCGCCGGCGCCGACGCGCCCGTGGTCGACCTGCTCGAGCGCGTCGGGGGCGAGGGCGAGGACCCGCACTGGTGGCAGGACCCGCGGCGCGCCGAGGCCGCGGTGACCGCGATCGGCGCCGCCCTGGCGAAGGCCGATCCGCCCGGCGCGAGCGCGTACGAGGCCAACGCCCGGCGCGCCGTGCGCCGGCTGCGCGCGCTCGACGCGGCGGTGCGCCGCTGCATCGGCCGGATCCCCGCCGGCGAGCGCACGCTCGTGACCACCCATGACGCGCTCGGCTACTACGCGCGCCGCTACGGCCTGCGCGTGGTCGGCACCGTCATCCCGTCGCTGTCGACGCAGGGGCAGGCGTCCGCGGGCGACCTGGCGGACCTGGTCGAGACGATCAGCCGCGAGCGCGTGAAGGCGATCTTCGCCGAGAGCTCCGTCAACTCGAGCGTGGAGGACGCGATCGCGCAGGAGACCGGCGCGCGCGTCGGCCGCCCGCTGTGGGCGGACGCGCTCGGTCCGGCCGGCTCGAGCGGCGCCACCTACGAGGCCTCGATCGCCGCCAACACCGCCGCGATCGTCGAGGGGCTGACGGGAGGCGCGCAGACGTGCTCGTTCCCGCGCTGATCCTCGACGCGCCCTACGTCCAGCGCGCGATCGCCGAGCTGGTGCTGCTGGCCGTGCTGGCCGGCGTGCTCGGCTCGTGGATCGTGCTGCGCCGGCTGGCCTTCTACACGCACGCGGTCGGGACCGCCACGTTCCCCGGCCTGGTCGTCGCCGTGCCGTGGGGCGTCGCGCCGCAGGTGACCGCGCTCGCGGCCGCGCTCGGCTTCGGCGCCGGGCTGGAGCGGCTCTCGCGCTCGCGCCGGCTCGACCCCGGCGCGGCGACCGGGCTGTTGCTCGTCGCGGCGCTGGCGATCGGGTCGATCCTCGCCTCCGACGTCTACGAGTCGCCCGCGGGCGTCGACCAGCTGCTGTTCGGGACGCTGATCGGCCTCAGCGAGCGCGACGTCGCGCTCACGGCCGCCGCGGTCGTCGTCGCCCTGCTGGCCCACGGCGCGCTGCACCGCGCGTGGCTGGCCACGGGCTTCGACCCGGGCAGCGCCCGGGCGCTGGGGATGCGGACGGTGCTGGCGGACCGCCTGCTGCTCGCCGCCGTCGCCCTCGCCGTCGTCGTCTCCCTCGACGCCGTCGGCGCGCTGCTGGTGGCCGTGGTGCTCGTCGTGCCCGCCGCCACCGTGCGGCTGGTCGCCCCCGACGTGCGCTCGCTGCAGCTCGGCACGGGCCTGCTCGCGGCGGCCGAGGGGCTGGGCGCGCTGGTGATCGCGGACGGGCTGGACATCGGGCCGGGGCCCGTGATGGCCGTGCTCGGCGGCGTCGTGTTCGCGCTGACGGCGGCGGTCAGGCGATGAGCCTCGTCCGCGTCCACGACCTCGCGGGCGGCTACGCGCCCGGGCAGGAGGCGATCACGGGCGTCTCGTTCGCGCTCGAGGCCGGCGAGGTGGCCGGGGTGCTCGGGCCCAACGGCGGCGGTAAGACCACGCTCTTCCGCGCTCTGCTCGGCGAGCTGCCGCGCCGGCGCGGGCGCGTCGAGCTCGCCGGCCCGCCCGCCTACGTGCCGCAGACCGAGGAGGCGCGGCTGGACTTCCCGGTCAACGCCTTCGACGTCGCGCTGATGGGCGCCTACCGCCGCACGCCGTTCTATCGCCGCATCGGGCGCGGCGAGCGCGAGGCCGCGAAGGCCGCGCTGGAGCGCGTCGGGCTCACCGACGTGGCCCGCGCGCGCTTCGGGACGCTCTCGGGAGGCCAGCGCCAGCGCGTCCTGATCGCCCGCGCGCTCGTCCAGGACGCCCGCGTGCTGCTGCTCGACGAGCCGCTGTCGGGCGTGGACGCGCCGAGCGCCGCGCGCATCGAGGCGATCCTGCGCGAGCTGCGCGACGAGGGCCGCGCGCTGCTCGTCGCGACCCATGACGTCGAGCAGGCGCGCCGCTTCGAGCGCGTGCTGTGCCTGCACCGCCGCCAGGTCGCCTTCGGCGCGCCGGCCGACGTGCTCGTCGCCTCCGTGCTGCAGGAGACGTATGGCGACGAGCTCGTGGTGTTGCAAGGAGGCGGCGCCGCCGTCAACGTCGGCCACCACGACCACCAGCACTGATGCTCGCCTGGCTGACCGAGCCGTTCCAGGACGGCTTCACGCAGCGCGCGCTGGTCGAGGTGCTCGTGCTCTCGCTCGCCTGCGGCCCGCTCGGGGTCTGGATCCTGCTCTACCGCCAGAGCTACGCCGCCGAGTCGATCTCCCACGGCATGCTGCCCGGCCTCGTGCTGGCCGCGCTGGCGGGCGCGCCGCTGGTGCTCGGCGCCGCGGGCGGCGTGCTGCTGGCGGCCGCCGCGATCGCGCTCGCCGGGCGCGACGAGCGCCTCGGGGGCGATACCGGCGTCGCCGTCGCGGTGTCGGCGTTGTTCGGGCTCGGCGCGCTGCTCGCCCTCGCGCCCGAGGCGCCGCCGCGGCTGCAGGAGCTGCTGTTCGGCGACCTGCTCGGTGCGGACGGCGCCGACATCGCGGTCGCCGCGGGCCTGGCGGCGCTGATCGCCGCCGCGCTCGCGCTCGCGCACCGGCGGCTGAGCGCGAGCGGGTTCGACCCGAGCGCGGCGCGCTCGCTCGGCGCCCGGCCGGCCCGCTGGGAGCTCGCGCTGCTCGTCCTGCTCGCCGTCGCCACGATGGCCGCCGCGCCCGCGCTCGGGAGCCTGCTGCTGGTGGCGCTGATCGTCGCGCCGGGCGCCGCGGCGCTGCGGCTCGCCGGCCGCCTGCCCGCGGCGCTCGCCGTCGCCGCCGCGACGGCCGCCCTCGCGGGCGTCGCCGGGCTCGTGCTGTCGTTCCACCTCGGCATCGCGGCGGGCGCCTCCGTGGCGCTCTGCGCCGCGCTGCTGGCGGGCGCGGCGCAGCTTCGCGGCGGCTGAGAGGTGCATGATGTCCGTCATCGGTCCAGGCCGGTTGACGGTGCTCGTGGCATCCGCCACCATCGCCCTCGTGAGCGCTGCGAGGGTACGGCTGCCACCCCGCCGCAGGGGCCTGCGGCTGTGGGGGATGCGGGTGATGGGCGTGACCGCCACGAGCGCCCTGCTGGCGATCTTCGCCTGGTCGCTGCTGAGCATCTACGCCGAGCGCGGGAAGGAGGGCGTGGTCACCGAGGCGCCCGCCGCGACGGCCACTCCCGCCGCGAAGCCGGCGGGGGACAAGCCGAAGAAGGCCAAGCCGAAGCTCACCCGCGCGCAGCGCCGCACCCGCGCCGCCGCGGTCGCCACGCTCGGCGAGCTCGGCTACCGGCCCGTGAGCCTGACGACGTACAAGCCCGGCAACGAGCTGCGGGTGCTGATCGGCAAGGGCGACGGCGGCCGGCGCGCGTTCTTCTTCAACGGGGCGACCTACCTCGGCAACGACGCCGCCGACGACAGCGCAGCCGTCGAGGTCGTGCGCGCGGGCAACCGCTCGGTCGCGCTCGCCTACCGGCTGTTCGCCGAGGACGACCGGCCGTGCTGCCCGACCGGCAGCCGGGTCCGCGTGATGTTCCGCTGGGACGGCGAGAAGCTTGCGCCGCAGACGGCGATCCCGCCGTCGGCGCAGCGACTCGCGCCCTCCGCCTAGGCGGCGGCTCCCTCCGGCGTCTGCATCAGCACCCAGCCGTTGCCGTCCCGGTCGACGAACGACGCCGAGGTGCCCCAGGGGTCCTCGCGCACCTCGCCCGTGAACTCCACGCCGCGCTCGCGCAGGGCCTCGTAGGCGGCGCGCGCGTCCGGCGTGTCGAGCACGAGCCCGGTCACGCTGCCGGGCGGCATCTGGTCGAACCACGTGACCAGCGCGATCGTCGCCTGCGAGCCGGGCGGTGCGAGCTCGACCCAGCGCATCCCATCGCCGAACGGCCCGTCGAAGCGCTCCTCGAAGCCGAGCACGTCGACGTAGAAGGCCTTCGCGCGGTCGACGTCGGCGACCGGGATCGAGACGAGCCGCAGGTGGGTGATGTGGTCAGCCATGGGCGAGTAGCCTCCCTGCCGAGGGAAGGAGAAACGGGTGCGGCCATCCTACGTCCACGGCGCCTCCGGGACGCCGTTGCTCGGGCAGACCATCGGCGAGAACCTCGACCGCGCGATCGAGCGCTGGGGCGACCGCGAGGCGCTGGTCTCCTGCCACCAGAGCGTGCGCTACACGTACGCCGAGCTGGGGGAGGCGGTCGACCGTCTCGCCCGATCGCTGCTCGCCGAGGGCCTGGCGCCGGGTGACCGGCTCGGCATCTGGAGCCCGAACTGCGCCGAGTGGGTGCTCGTCCAGTACGCGACCGCGAAGGCGGGCATCGTCCTGGTCAACGTCAACCCGGCCTACCGCACCTCCGAGCTGGAGTACGCGCTGCGCCAGTCCGGCTGCCGCGCGCTGATCGCCGCTCCGGCGTTCAAGACCTCGGACTACGCCGCGATGATCGAGTCCGTCCGCGGCGACCTGCCCGACCTCGAGCGCGTCGTGCTGCTCGGCTCGCCCGAGTGGGAGGCGCTGGCCGCCGGCACGGACGCGGACGTCGAGCTGCCCTCCTGCCAGTTCGACGACGCGATCAACATCCAGTACACGAGCGGCACCACGGGCTTCCCGAAGGGCGCCACCCTCAGCCACCACAACATCCTCAACAACGGGTACTTCGTGGCCGAGGGCTGCCGCTACACCGAGCAGGACCGCGTCTGCATCCCCGTGCCCTTCTACCACTGCTTCGGCATGGTCATGGGCAACCTCGGCTGCACCACGCACGGCGCCTGCATGGTGATCCCCGAGGCGGCGTTCGAGCCGGAGGCGACGCTGCGCGCCGTGCAGGAGGAGCGCTGCACATCGCTCTACGGCGTGCCGACGATGTTCATCGCCGAGCTGGAGCACCCGCGCTTCGCCGAGTTCGACCTCTCGAGCCTGCGCACGGGGATCATGGCCGGCTCCCCGTGCCCGATCGACACGATGCGCCGCGTCGTCGACGAGATGCACATGGAGGACGTGACCATCTGCTACGGCATGACGGAGACGTCCCCGGTGTCGACCCAGACCGGCGCCGACGACCCGCTCGACAAGCGCGTCGGCACCGTCGGGCGCGTCCACCCGCACGTGGAGATCAAGGTCGTCGACCCCGACACGGGCCACGTCGTCGAGTGCGAGCAGCCCGGCGAGCTGTGCACCCGCGGGTACTCCGTGATGCTCGGCTACTGGGACGAGCCCGAGAAGACCGGCGAGGTCCTCGACCGCGCCCGCTGGATGCACACGGGCGACCTCGCGGTGATGGACTCCGAGGGCTATCTGCGAATCGTCGGCCGCATCAAGGACATGGTCATCCGCGGCGGCGAGAACCTCTACCCGCGCGAGGTCGAGGAGTTCCTCCACGGCCACCCGGACGTCTCCGACGTGCAGGTCGTCGGGGTGCCCGACGAGCGCTACGGCGAGGAGCTGATGGCGTGGATCGTGCCGCGCGGCGGCGCCGAGATCGACCAGAGCACGATCGCCGAGTACTGCGACGGCAGGATCGCCCGCCACAAGGTGCCCCGCTACGTGGCGACGGTCGACGAGTTCCCGATGACCGTCACGGGCAAGGTGCAGAAGTTCAAGCTGCGCGAGCTGGCGATCGAGCAGCTCGGCCTGGAGGACGCCGAGGCGATCGAGACGGCTTGAGCCGCTAGGGCGGTCCGGAGCGCAGGACGACCGTCGTCTCCGTGTCGGACGCGCCGAAGCGGTTGCGCAGCGTGCGCAGCAGGGCGTCGAGCTCGGCGGTGTCGCGGCAGGCGACGCGCAGCTGGTAGTCCGGCGCCCCGCTGAGGTGCAGCACCTCGACGACCGCCTCCAGCCGCGAGGCGGCGACGGCGAAGGCGTCTGAGTCCACGCCGTGCCTGAGCGTGACGCCGACGAGCGCCTCGAGCTGCCGGCCGCCCGCCGCGGGGTCGACCAGCGCGACGAAGCCCGTGATCACCCCGGCGCGGCGCAGGCGGCGGACGCGGTCGGCCGCGGCGTTCGCGCTCAGGCCGACCGCGGCGCCGAGGTCGCGCCACGAGAGGCGCCCGTCCTCGCGGAGGAGCCTGAGGATCTCGCTGTCGATGGGGTCCAGGGCCACGCTTCGTGCGGTCGCCGGCCGGAGCGGCTTGCGGGCGTTGCAGTCTCCCGGATATCCCGGAGCCGTGCACGCGCTCACGGTCGGATTCGGTCTCGGCTTCCTGGTCGCCCTCCAGCTCGGCCCGATGTCGCTCTTCCTCGTGCGCTCGACGCTGCGCAGCGGCTGGCGGGTCGGGCTCGCGATCGGCGCCGGCATCGCCCTCGTCGACGCGGTCTACGCCGCGGCCGGGGCCGCCGGGGCGGCGTCCCTGCTCGCGATCGACGGGCTGCGGACGGCGTTCTCGCTGCTCGGCGCCGCCGTCCTCGTCGCGCTCGGCGCGCGCACGCTGCGCGACGCGGTCCGCACCCGCTCTGCCGAGGCGCGCGCCGGCGAGGTCGCCTCGCCGCGCCGGGCGTTCGCCACGTCGGTCGCCGCCACGGCCTCCAATCCCGCCACGATCGCCTCGTGGGCCGCGATCTTCGCCGCCGCCAGCGGCGCGGCCGACGCGCCCGTGCTGCTGGTGGCGGGCGTGGGCATGGGCAGCCTCTGCTGGGTCACCCTGCTCGCCGGGGGCACCGCGGCGGCGCGCCGCGCCGTCGGCGCCCGCGCCATCCGGGTGGCCGACGCGGTCGCCGGCGCGGGCCTGATCGCCTTCGGCGTCGCCCTGGTGGCGCTATAGCCTTGGAGGCATGTGCGGGCGCTTCACGCTGACGAAGATCGACGGTCACGGCGTCGCGCAGCGCTTCGACGTGCCGATGGACCCCGACGACGCCGTGCTCGGGCGCTTCAACGTCTGCCCGACCGAGCAGATCGCGGTCGTGTCGGCCAAGGAGGGCGAGCGCGCGATGCGCTCCGCGCGCTGGGGGCTCGTGCCGGGCTGGGCGACGCAGCTGGGCAAGCAGCGCGAGCCGATCAACGCCCGCAGCGAGACCGTGGCCGCCAAGAAGCCGTTCGCCGACCTCTACGCGCGCGCCGACCGCCGCTGCCTGGTGGTCGCCGACGGCTGGTACGAGTGGCTGCGCTCCGAGAACCCCAAGCAGCCGCGCGTCCCGTTCCGCTACACGGTCGACGAGGGCGAGCCGTTCGCGTTCGCCGGGCTGTTCGGCTTCGCGAAGATCGGCGAGGACTGGGTGACCTCGGCGACGATCCTGACCACGAGCGCCAACGAGGTCTGCGCGCCCGTCCACGACCGGATGCCGGTCGTGCTCGCCGGCCCGGACGAGGAGGCGGCGTGGCTGGAGGGCGCCGACGATCCCGCGCTGTTCGCGCCGCTGGCCGCGCGGCGCACGACGGCGCGCCCGGCCAACCCCGCCGTCAACCGGGCGGGCGTGGAGGGGCCGGAGCTGATCGAGCCCCCGCCGCCAGCGGAGCCCGAGGCGCAGCAGACGCTGCTGTGAGGAACGCCGCGAAGAGGACGCGGCCGATCTCCATCCACGCCGGCAGCCGCTCCGCCGCCTCGGCGATGTGCGCGGGCGGGTCGAAGCCCATCGCGATCGCGTCCGGGTCGCTGCGGTAGTCCAGCGCCCACTCGCGCACGATCTCCGGCACGACCTCGGGGTGGTACTGCACGCCCCAGGCGTACTCGCCGAGCCGGAAGGCCTGCGGGCAGGCGGCGCTGCGCGCGAGCTCGACCGAGCCGGCCGGCAGCGCGAACGTGTACGAGTGCCACTCGTAGGCCAGGAAGCGTCCCGGCAGTCCGCCGAGCAGCGGGTCGAGCGCGCCCTCCTCCGTGCGCGCGACGTCGAACCAGCCGATCTCGGGCGACGGGCTGCGGCGGACCTCCGCGCCGGCGGCGGCCGCCAGCAGCTGCGCGCCGAGGCACACCCCGAGCACGGGGGTGCCGTCCAGGAGCGCGTCGCGCAGCAGCTCGATCTCCGCCCGCAGCCACGGCAGCCGGTCCACGTCGCGCACGTTCATGCCGCCGCCGAAGACGACGATCGCGTCCAGCTCGCCGGCCGGGACGGGCATCGCCTCGCCCGCGCCCGGGATCCACTCCACGAGCTCGTGGCCGTCGGCCTCGCAGCGCTCCGCGAGCAGACCGCAGGTACCGCCGCCGGGATGCCGAACGCCGAGGACTCTCATTTAGGGCAGGATCTCAGACTTGCACGAGGGTCAGATCCTCCTGTTCACCGGCCTCCTGCTGGCGGCGGGTCTCGCGGCCTCCCTCGCGGCAGGCCGTCTACGCCTGCCCGGCCTCGTGCTGGTGCTCGGGCTCGGCATGCTGATCGGCTCCGACGGGCTCGGCTGGATCGACTTCGACGACTTCGAGCTCGCGCGCCAGGCCGGCATCGTCGCCGTCGCCCTGATCCTGTTCGAGGGCGGCCTCTCCAGCGGCTTCGACGAGATCCGGCCCGTGCTGAAGACCTCGATCGTGCTCGCGACGCTCGGCACGCTGGCCACCGCCGCGCTGACCGCCGTCGCGGCCGCCTTGATCCTCGACCTCGAGGCGCTGCCGGCGCTGCTGCTGGGCTCGACCGTGGCCGCGACGGACGCCGCCGCCGTGTTCGCGGTGCTGCGCGGATCGACGCTGAGGCGGCGGCTGGCGCGCACGCTCGAGGGCGAGTCGGGCCTCAACGACCCGATCGCGATCCTGCTCGTGATCGGCTGCATCGAGGCGATCCAGGAGCCGTCCTTCGGCCTGGCCGACGCGGCCTTGCTCGCCCTCGAGGAGCTCTCGATCGGGCTCGTGGTGGGGCTCGCGATCGGCGCGCTGTCGGTGCTGTGGATGCGCAGCGTGCGGCTGCCGTCCGCCGGCCTGTACCCCGTGGCCTCGATCGCCACGGCCGCGCTCGCCTACGGCGCGGCCGACACCATGCACGGCTCGGGCTTCCTGGCGGTCTACCTCGCGGGCCTGATCCTCGGTACGGCGACCACGCCCGCGCGGCGCACGATCGTGACGTTCCACGACGGCATGGCGTGGATCGCGCAGCTCGCGCTGTTCCTGATCCTCGGCCTGCTCGTCTTCCCCGAGGACCTGGGCGAGATCGCGCTCGAGGGCACGGCGATCGCCGTCGCCACCGCCGTGCTCGCGCGGCCGCTGGCGACGCTGATCGTGACCGTCGGCCAGGGGTTCAGCCTGGGGGAGAAGCTCGTGCTCGGCTGGGCGGGGCTGCGCGGGGCGGTGCCCGTGGTGTTCGCGACCTTCGCGGTGACGGAGGGCATCGAGGGCGGGCTGACGATCTTCAACGTCACGTTCTTCGTCGTGCTGCTCTCGACCGTCTTCCAGGGCGCCACGATCGAGCCGCTGGCGCGACTGCTCGGGGTGCAGTCCGACGAGGCCGCGATCCCGGCGCCGCTCGTGGAGCCCGTGCTGCTCAACCGGCTCGGCGCCGAGGTGATCCAGTTCCCCGTGCGCGAGGGCGACGCGGTGGTCGGCCACGCCGTGCGCGAGCTCGGGCTGCCGCGCGAGGCGCTGCTCAACGTGGTCGTGCGCGGCGAGCGCGCGATCCCGCCGCGCGGGTCGACGGTCGTGGAGGCGGGGGACCAGCTGCACGTGATCGTCCGACAGGAGGCGGCGATCGAGTTCCGCGAGCTGCTGCGGCGCTGGCGCAGCGGGCCGCTGGGCGTGCGCGAGCGGCCTCGCCCGCAGCCGCGCAGCCGCCCGTCGGTCACCACGGTTCGCCCGTGGGAGGAGGCCGACGGCAACATGTCGCGCCCGACCGCGATCCAGGGGCGGGTCGTGGTCGACCAGCTGCGCACGCGCCGCGACGAGCCGGGCGCGCTGGTGCTGCTCGACGACGGCCGCCATGCCATCTGCGGCCCGCTGCTGGCGATCGGGCCGGCCGGCGAGCTGCAGCAGGTCGTCCGCCGCCGCCTGACGCGGGCGGAGACCTCGGGCGAGCGCGCCTGGTGGCGGGAGGTCGCCGGCGCCCTGGCGCGCTAGTTCGGATCCACCGATCATCCGCGGATGGCGAACGGCCACGGCGGCGAGACACCGCGGGAATCGGTGGATCCGAACTCAGGGGAGGAGCGCGACGGCCTGGGTGCCGCGCTCGCCGTCGTCGCGCGCGCCGACGCGGAACGAGCCGCCGATCGCCTCCGCGCGCTCGCGGCTGGAGGCGAGCCCGATGTGCCCGTCCCCGAGCGCCTCGGAGAGCCGCTCGGGACCGAAGCCCACGCCGTCGTCGACCACGTCGAGCCGCACGGCGCCGGCCTCGACGCCCACGTGCACGGAGATCATGCTCGCTCCGGCGTGCTTGGCGGCGTTGCGCAGCAGCTCGCGCGCGAGCGAGAGCACGAGCTCGTCGCGGCGCCCGGACGCCTCCGGCGCGATCTCCACGTGGCAGTCGTAGCCCGCCGTGGCGGCCTGCTGGGCGCAGATCGCGCGCAGCGCGGACTCCAGGCCGCCGACCTGCAGCTGCACGGGGTGCAGGTCGAGCATCACCTCGCGGATCTGCCCGACCGCGCGGGCGAGCCCGTCGTGGACGCGGACGATATGGTCCTCGTCGCCCTCGGCGGTGGGCCGCAGCCGCGTGATGTCGTGCCCGAGCGCCAGGAGGTCCTGCAGCGGGCCGTCGTGGAGCGCCTCCGAGATGCTCCGGCGCGTGCGGTCCTCCGCATCGAGGGCGAGCGCCACGAGCCGGCCGCGGGCCTCCGACTGCGCGGCCACCTCGGCCTCCGAGCGCAGCCGCCGCTCCGCCGAGGCGAGGACGTTGGCGACGATGGCCATGAACGCGGCATCCTCCTCGCCGACCTGGTCGCGCGAGGCGGAGTGGCCGGACAGCACGCCGATCGGCGCCTCGGGCGGGCCGATCGGGACCGCGACGCTGCTGCGCACGCCCAGCTCGGTGACGAGCGCAGGGCGGGGGAGGTCCGGCCGCGCGGCCCAGTCGGGCACGATCACCGGCTCGCCCTCGCGCAGCACCATCGCGGTCAGCGACTCCTCGCCGATCTCCTGCCCGACCCGGCCGGCCGGCGCCCCGCCGCCGCTCAGCGCGCGCACGACCAGCGGGCCGCCCTCGCCGCCCCGCTGCGCGATGCCGGCGAAATCGAGGCCGAGCTCGCGGGCGACGGCGTCGGCCGCCTCTCGCATGAGCACCTCGAACGTCACGCCGCTGAGCGCGAGCCGGCCGAGCCGTGCCGCGGTGCGCTGTTGGCTCGTCGCGCGCGCGAGCTCGGTCACGTCCTGCGCGAAGCCGTGGATGCGCTCGACGGCGCCGCTCTCGCCGCGCACGGGCACCCCGCGGCCGCGCAGAATGCGGCGGCCGCCGCCGGGCAGCAGCAAAGAGAAGTTGATCTCGTAGGGCAGGCCGTCGCGCAGCGCCTGCGCGGTGACGGCCCGGAACGCGTCCCGGTGCTCCTGGGAGATGGAGCGCAGCAGCGTCCGCAGGTCGGGCGGCGAGGCGGCCGGGCTCATGCCGGCGATCCGGTAGAGCTCCTCGGACCAGTGCCAGCGGTCGGCGGTGACCTCCCACGTCCACGAGCCGACGCGGGCCATCCGCTGGGCCGTGCCGAGCAGCTCGCGGATCTGCTCGAGACGCTCGTGCGCGCGGCGGCTCTCTGTGACGTCGAGCGCGACCACCGCGACGAGCTCCCGGCCCTCGCGCTCGATCGGGTAGACGTGGATCAGCCAGCCGCGCTCGCGGCCGGCCTCCACCGCGGGCTCGAGGCGCAGGAGCGGCTCGCGGGTGGCGGCGACGGCGCGCAGCGAGGCCTCGGCGACCTCGCCGATCTCGCCCGGTAGCACGTCGGTCAGCCGGTGGCCGATCTGCTCGCCCGGCTCCGCGCCCGACAGCTCGGCGAGCGAGGGGGAGATGACGAGCACGCGCAGGTCCTCGTCGTGGACCGCGACGCCGATCGCGGCGCCCGGCTGCAGCGCGTCGATCAGGGCGGCGGCGACCTCGCCCTGCGGCTCGCTCACTCCACGGACCAGCCGACGCGCCCTTCGGCAGCGGCCAGCAGCTGGGCGGCGATCGTGTTCGGGGGCGTCTCCTTGCCCAGCAGCGCGACGGCGCCCGCCTCCGCCGCCTGGGTGCTCAGGACGGGGTCGGGCGTGCCCGTGATCAGCACGATGCGCACGTTCGGCGCCGAGCCCTCCTGCTGGATGCGGCGGCAGACCTCGATCCCGTTCATGCCGGGCATCCGGACGTCCAGCAGCGCGACGTCGGGCTGGCACTCCAGGATCCCGGCGAGCGCCGACTCGCCGTCGGAGGCCTGGCCGACCACCTCGAGCGCCGGGTGCTCGGCGACCAGCCGTGCGACGCCCGAGCGGTAGCCCTCGTGGTCGTCGGCGATGTAGACGCGGCGCGTCAGGGCACCAGTCCCGGAACCGTTGAGCACCGGGGGATCATGCCCGATCCTGCCCCTCATCAAGACAGGAGATTCCTGTCCCATCGGCACCGGCGGGGCCCGCATCGTGCGGAATCCGCGCCACGACGCGGGTCCCGGCGCCCGGCGAGGAGTGCACGGCGAGGCCGCCGCCCAGCGCCTCGACGCGCTCGCGGCAGGAGGCGATCCCGATCGCGCCGGCCGCGAGCGCCAGCTCGAGCCGCCCGGGGACGAACCCGGCGCCGTCGTCGGCGACGGATAGGACGATCGCGCCCGGCTCCAGGGCCACCTCGACGTCGACGCGGCCGGCGCCGGCGTGCCGGGCCGCGTTGGCGAGCAGCTCGCGGGCCAGCGAGAGGACAAGCTCGTCGCGCAGGCCGGCGGCGGCGGGGGCCACGGAGACGTGGGCGGTGAAGTCGCCCGCGCCGCGCTCCTGCTCGACGACCGCCAGGAGCGCCGTCTCGAGCCCTCCGTACTGGAGCATCGTCGGGTGCATCGCGCTCATCACGTCGCGCAGGCGCACGACGATCGCCGTCAGGCGCTCCTGGGTGGAGGCGAGCGCGTCGTCGTCACCGCCGCGGCCCGCCATCGCGAAGAGCCCGTTGCGCGCGGCCAGCAGCTCCTGCAGCGCGCCGTCGTGCAGGGCCTCGGAGATGCGGCGGCGCGCCCGGTCCTCGGCGTCGATGGCCTGGGCCACGAGCCGGCCGCGCGCCGCGGAGATCTCGGCGATCGCGGCCTCGGCGGCCCGGCGCTCGACGGCGTCGGCGAGCACGTTGGCGATCGCGGTCAGGAAGGCCGTGTCCTCCACGCCGAAGTGGCCCGCGCGCTCGGACATCGCGCCGATCACGCCGAACGGGAGCACCTGGCCGGCGATGACGGCGATCGCGACGCTGCGGACGCCGGCCTGGCGCTCGAGCGGCGAGATCTGGAGCTCGGGATCGCGCGCCAGGTCGGCGGTCACGACCGGCCCGCGGCGCATCAGGGCGCGGCCGATGACACCGCCCGGCTCGATCGGGATCACGACCGCGCCCGTGACGGCCTCGCGGCCGGAGAGGGCGCGGACCCGGGCCCGCTCGCCGCCGGGCAGGACCTCGAGCACGCCCACGCCGTCGACGCCGACCTCGCGGCCGACCGCGTCGGCCGCGTGCTGGAGCAGCGCGTCGAGATCGGGCTCCTCGAGCGCCCGCTGGCCCAGCTCCGCCACGGCGCGCTGGCGCTCCTCGGCGCGTGCGAGCTCCGTGACGTCCTGGACGAAGCCCTGCAGGCCGACGGGCCGCCCGTCGGCGTCGTAGACGACGTCGGCACGCGCCTCGAGCAGGCGCAGGCCGCCGTCGGCGTGGCGGGCACGGACGCGGCGCGCGAACGGGCGCCCGGAGGCGAGCGAGGCCAGCGCGGTCTCGCGCACGGAGACGAGCTCGCCGGGATCGGCCATCACGAGCTGATCCTCGGCGTGGGGCGCCCCGCCGAGCGAGCGGTCGCGGCCCATCAGGTCGAGCAGCTCGGGCGCGTACACGACGGTCTCGGGCCGGGCGGTCCACGTCCACCAGCCGATCCCCGCCATCCGCTGGGCGCCCGACAGCTCGGCCTCGCTCTCGCGCAGCGCGTCCTCCGCCCGCCGCCGGTCCGTCACGTCGACCACGATCGCGCCCACGAGCCGGCGGTCGTCCAGCGTCACGGGGTAGAAGCCGGCGACCCAGGCCCGCCGGCCCTGGGCGGCGTGCGTGGTCCCGTCCAGCTGGATCCCCGTGCGGGAGTCGCCGGAGTCGCGCACCTCGGCCAGCAGCGCCTCGACGGGAAGCGCCAGCTCGGGCGGGAGGATCTCCGTGACGCGGCAGCCGAGGTGCTCGCCGGGCGGGCGGCCGTTGATCGCGGCCATCGAGGGGGAGACGAGCAGGTAGCGCAGCTCCTCGTCGTGCACGGCGAAGCCGATCAGCGCGTCCGCCTGCAGCCCCACCACGAGGGTGGAGGCGGCGAGCGCCTGCTCATGTGGGCCGACTCCCACGAGGCGACTGTAGACCGGGCTCGGCCACAATGGCGGCGGTGGATCCGTTCTCCGTGCTCGGCGTGAAGCCCGGCGCCTCGGCCGACGAGGTCGCCGCGGCCTACCGCGACCTCGCCAAGGCCTGGCATCCCGACCGCCGCGGCGAGGCGGGGGAGGACCGGATGGCCGAGATCAACGTCGCCTACGAGCTGCTGCGCGCCGGGGCGCTGCAGGATCGGATGTCCGGGCCCGCGCGGCCCTCCGCGCCGGCCGCAGCGCGCGGCAAGGGCACCGCCCTCTCGCCGGCCGTGCGACGCGCGCTCGGGCCCGAGCTGCTCGACGCGCTGGCCGACGGGGAGGATGTCCGTCTGGTGACCCCCGCGAGCACGTGGGCGAGCCCGCGCACGATCCTCGCGCTCACCGACCGGCGGCTGCTGTGGCTGCTCGACGACGCGCCGGTCGCCCGCGTGCGCGCCGCGCCGCTGCGCGACGTGGTCGAGATCGCCGCCCGCGCGCGCCGCCCGCGCCGCAAGACGGCGACGGTCCAGCTGCGGATGACCAACGGCCGCCGCCACGCCTTCGCCGAGCTGCGCCCGCACACCGCCGCGACGATCGAGCGGCACGTGCGCGCGGCCCGCGAGGCCGCCCGTGACAGCGGCCGCCGCACGTGAGCTGCGTCGTCGACGTTTCGAGCACGGTCGCCTACCTGCTCGGCGAGGCGACCGTGGGCGAGCACGCGGCGATCGTGGGCGAGGCCCACGCACCGGCACTGCTCGACGTGGAGGTGACCCAGACCCTCCGTGGTCTGCTGCGCAGTGACAAGATCGACCTCCAGACCGCTGAGCAGGCGCGCGAGAGCTCGGCGAGCTGGCGCTCCGGCGGATCCCGGACACCGCTTTGCTCGCCCGTGCCCGGGAGCTGCGCGACGTGTGCAGCACCTCTGACGCGCTCTACGTCGCGCTCGCGGAGGGCCTGCGTCGCCCTTGTCACACGCGATGCCCGGCTCGCGCGGGGTGTCGGCGAGCTGGTCGACGTGATCACGCCGGATCAGCTAGAGGTCGACGACCTCGAGGTCGGGGCGCCTGACGCGCAGCTGCTCGGCCAGGACGCGCCGGTGGCAGCCCTCGGGCTCGGCCTCGAGGCACATCAGCACGGTGGCCGGGGCGTGGTCGAGCTCCGCGGCGAGCGCGTCGAGCTCGCCCGCGGCGGTCTCCTCGACGTGGGCGCGGAACTGGTCGCGGCCCTCGGCCTCGCGCTTGTGCTTGAAGAACCAGCGGATGTCCGGCGGGGTCCCGAGCGCGCGGCGGTGCTCGTAGGCGATGCCGTGGTCGGCGAGCAGCTCGGAGAGGCGGGTCTTCGACATCCCGGGCCGGCGCGACTGGGCGCGGTGACGGACGTCGATCAGCCGCTCCACCCCGGCGACCTTCAGCTCGTTGACCAGCTCGGGCGGGAGCAGGCGCTCGTAGCCGATGGTGAACAGCCGGGGCATCGCCGACCGGTCTAGCAGGCCAGGGCGGGGGAGGCGGGCGCGAGGCTGCGCGCGCGCACGAGCGTGAAGACGGCGCCGGCGGCCGCCGCGGTCCCGGCGAGCGCGAAGGTCGGGGCGGGGCCGGAGGCGTCGGCGACGGCGCCCGCGACGGCGGCGCCGGCGGACGTGCCGATCGCGATCGCGGTCGCCAGCCACGCGAACGCCTCGGTCGTCGTGCCGGCGGGGGCGGCGGCGTCGACCATCGCGTAGGCCGTCGCGCAGGTGGGGGCGATCATCGAGCCGGCGACCACGATCACGGCGCCGAGCGCGAGCAGCGAGCCGGCCGCGGCCGCGAGCGCGAGGTGGGTGGCGGCCAGCACGGCCAGCAGCGCGGCGAGGCCGGTGCCGGTGCGGGCGCCGCCGCCGGCGCGGGCCACGACGATGCCGCCGATCAGGCTCCCGACGCCCCACAGGCCGAGCAGCGGGCCGGCCGCGGCCGGGCCGCTCAGGGCGTCGGCCGTCGCCGTGACGGCGACCTCGGTGGCCCCGAACAGCAGGCCGGCGCTGCCGAGCGCGACCACGAGCGTGCGCACGCCGGGGCTGCGCATGGCGCCCGTGGCTCCGTCACCCGCGGACTTCGGCTCGGGCCGCCAGGAGCGCGAGGCGCGGGTGGCGGCGAACAGCACCGTGGAGACGCTCAGCACGGCGCCGGCGACCACGAGCGCGATGCTCGTGGACAGCAGCGTGCCGGTGAGCAGGACGAGCGGCGGCCCGGCGACCCAGGTCAGCTCGACGGCGGCGGAGTCGATGGCGTAGGCGCCGCGCTGCTGCTCCGGGCCGTCCACGAGGCCGGGCAGCAGCGCGCGCATGCACGGCCCGACGGGTGGGGTGGCGAAGCCGATCACGGCGGCCAGCGCGACGAGCGCCGACAGCGGGGCGTCGTCCGGCAGCACGGCGGTGGCGACGAGCCCGGCGCCGGCCACGAGCGCGCCGGCGAGCAGGACGGCGGTCTGGCCGCGGCGGTCCACGAGCCGCCCGAGGGCGGGGCCGCCGGCGCCCTGCGTGACGGCGAGGGTGCCGGCGACGAGGCCGGCGGCGGCGTAGGAGCCGGTGACGCGCTGGACGTGGACGAGCATGCCGATCGTGAGCATCGCCAGCGGCAGGCGGGCGACGATCGAGGCGGCGAAGACGGGTGATGTGGCGATGGCGGGCATAGGTCGATGGTGCGCCATCACTGGTCTCGTGAGAAGATCCAGTTCGTGACCGGAAAACGAGACCAGTTGGAGCCGAGCGCGCCCGTTCGAGCTGCTGCTGTCAGTCGCCCGCGACGGGCAGGGCACGCTCGGCGCGCAGATCGAGGACCAGCTGCGGCGCGCGATCCGCAGCGGCGAGCTGCACGGCGGCGCGCGGGTGCCGTCCACGCGCGACCTGGCGCGCCAGCTCGGCGTCTCGCGGCGGATCGCGGTCGACGCGTACGCGCAGCTGGCCGCGGAGGGTTACCTCGTCCTTCGCCAGGGCGCGCAGCCGCGGGTCGCCGAGGGGGCGTCGGCCGCCGCCACGGCGCCGCTGCCGCTGGTCGGCGAGCGGGCGGCGCGCTTCGACTTCCGCCCGGCCCGGCCCGGACGTCTCCGCCTTCCCGCGGCGTGCGTGGGCGCGCTGCCTGCGCGAGGCCGTGACGACGATCTCCGACGCCGACCTCATCTACGGCGACCCGTGCGGGGTCGAGTCGCTGCGGGTCGCGCTCGCCGACTACCTCGGGCGCGTGCGCGGGGTGGTGGCCGAGCCGGCGCGGATCGTGGTGACCAGCGGCTACATCCAGGGCCTCGGGATCGTCTGCCGCGCGCTCGCTTCCCGGGGCGTGCGCCGGATCGCGATCGAGCATCCCAGCGCGCCGGAGCAGGGGCCGATCGCCGCGCGCGCCGGGCTCGAGCCGGTGCCCGTGCCCGTCGACGGCTCCGGGCTCGTCGTCGGCGCGCTGGAGGGCACGGGCGCAGGCGCGGTCGTGCTGACGCCGGCCCACCAGCATCCGACGGGCGTGGTGCTCACGCCGGAGCGCCGCTGCGCGCTCGTCGAGTGGCTGCGCGAGCACGACGCCGTCGCGATCGAGGACGACTACGACGCGGAGTACCGCTACGACCGCGCGGCCGTCGGCGCGCTGCAGGGGCTCGACCCGGACCGCGTCGTCTACGCCGGCTCGGCCTCCAAGACGCTCGCGCCCGCGCTGAGCCTCGGCTGGATGGCGGTCCCGGCCGCGCTGCTCGACGCCGTGCGCCAGGAGAAGTCGCTCTCGGACCAGTCCACCGCCCGGATCGAGCAGCACGCGATGACGGCCTTCATCGGCCGCGGCGAGCTCGACCGCCACCTCCGGCGCATGCGGCTGTCCTACCGCGTCCGCCGCGACACCGTGATCGCCGCGGTCGCGCGCGAGCTGCCGGACGCGACCGTCTCCGGCATCGCCGCCGGTCTGCACGTGACGGTCACGCTGGCCGCGCAGGGTCGACGAGGCCGCGCTGCGGGCCGAGTGCGACCGCCGCCGCGTCGCGATCTCCACGCTGAGCGACTACGTGCCGGGCGCGTTCGCGCAGACCCCGACGCTCCTGGTCGGCTACGCCCAGCTCCCCGAGCCGGCGATCCCGGCCGGGGTGGCGGAGCTGGCCGCTGCGATCCGGGCAGTGGGCTAGAAGTCGAGCTTGTGGGTCGGGTGCTCGCGGAACGCCGCGCGCGCCCGGTCGTAGAGCCGGGTGGTGTCGCTGGAGGAGTGCCGGGCGGCGTCCTGGACGGCGACCAGCGGCACGCCGCGGTCCAGCAGCATGGTCACGAACGTGTGCCGCAGCTTGTGCGGGCTCAGGCCGTCGACCTGGCCGTCGTCGTCGCCGACCATGCCGGCCTGCTCGGCGAGCTCGCCGAGCAGCCGGTAGACGGCCTGGCGGTTGTAGGGCACGCGCGGCGCGGCCGAGCCCGCGCGGAGCCGGCGGCCGTCCTGGCGGCGGAAGATCGGGCCCTGGGTGCGGGCGCCGACCGTCTGCAGCACGGCGCGCTCCGTGCGGTCGTTGAGCGCGACCTCGACCTCCTTGCCGCCCTTGCCGCGCACGACGATCGAGTGCCCGCCGCCGGGCTCCCGGCGCAGGTGCTCGATGTCGGCGGCGCACAGCTCGGACACGCGCAGCCCGTTGAGCGCCAGCAGGCACACCATCGCCTCGGTCTCGGGGCCGCGCGCGGCCGCGGTCTCCAGCAGCCGCCGGACCTGCTCATCGGTGATCGCGCGCCCGCGCGGCTCGCGGCGCAGGCGCGGGCCCTTGACGCCGGCGGCCGGCGAGCCGGGGATGACGCGGCGTTCCGTGAGGTACGTGTAGAAGGCCCGCACCGCGGACAGCTTGCGCGCGACCGTGGCGGGTGCATAACGCGGGCGCCCGTTGGCGGCCGGCTTGCCGTCGGGCCCGACGGGCTCGGCCAGCCAGTTGCGGTAGCGGTCGACGTCCGGCCGGGCCACGGCGCGCGGGTGCGTGCCGCGCTCGCCGAGCCAGCGCAGGAAGATCACCAGGTCGCCGGCGTAGCTCTCGCGGGTGCGCGGCGAGAGCTGCGCCGCGAGGAAGTCGTCGATCAGCTCGGCGAGCTCCGGGTCCGGCGGCGATGGCGATCGGATCGGCGGCCATGGAGGCGCGATTCCGCGGGGGACGCGGAACTCCTGCTTGTTTACCGAACCGGGATTCTGTCCAGAAGGGATGCGGCGGGAAGGACTGCCGGATAAAGGGCCGAACGCGCTCGACGATGGCCGGACGCGGCGAGACGCTCAAGACGTATGTGGTGCAGCGGACGTTCCGGACGGTCCGCAAGGGCTACGACCCCGACGAGGTCGACCGGCACCTCGAGCGGGTCAGCCGCTGGTTCACGCAGACCGATGCGGCGAAGGCGCTGCGCGAGGAGCGCCTGCGCATCCAGGAGCGCGAGCACGCGGCCGCCGAGCGCGAGGCCGGCGCCGAGCGCTCGCTCGAGGGCGTCCGGCTGGAGGCCGAGGCGACGCTCGAGGGCGCGCGGCGGCGCGCCGCCGCCGAGGAGCGTGCCGCCCGAGAGGACCGCGAGGCCGCCGCGCGGGAGCTCGCCGACGCTCTTGCGGAGTCGGACCGGATCCGCGCGCAGGCCGAGGCCGACGCGGCGGCGCTCCGCGAGCGGGCCGCCGCCGAGCGCGCCGAGGTGTTGGCCGCCGCCCGCATCGAGGCGGAGGCCACCGCGGTGATGCGCGAGGCCCGGGATGCGACCGCCGTGGCGGAGCGCGACGCCGCGAAGGTCCGTGAGTCCGCGCGCGCCGAGGCGGAGAAGCTCACGGGTGCGGCTGCCGAGCGCTCCGAGCGGGTGATCGCCGAGGCCGAGGCCCGCGCCGCGGGCCTGGTGGCGGCCGCCGAGGAGCGCTCCCGCACCCTCCCCGCCGAGTCCGAGGCGCGCGCGGAGCGCACCGAGTCGGAGGCGCGCGCCCGCGCGGAGGCGATCCTGCGCGAGGCGGAGATCGACGCCCGCCACCTCCGGCGCGAGGCCGAGGACGCCGCCGAGCACGCGCTCGCCGCCGCGCGCGCGACCGGCGACGAGCTCATCGAGGCCGCCCGCGCCGAGGCGGCCGCGCAGGCCGAGCGCGACCGCGACGCGGCCGAGGCGGAGCTGCACGCCTACGTCGAGCGGCGCCGCCGCGAGGCCGACCGGCTCGTCGAGCGCCGCCGCGGCGGCGCCTGACCGCCCCCGAGTCCGCAGTTGTTCGGCCTCAGGCCGAACAACTGCGTCCTCAGCGCGCGTCGTGGAAGATCACGCCGAGCGCCGTGCGCGACCCGCGTGTGACGGTGCTGACGCCGTGGCGCACCCCGACGCGGTGGTAGCCCGAGCGGCCGGCGTTGGGCCGGTGGTGGGTCGGGAAGATCACGAAGGCGCCCCGCGGCGGCGTCAGGACGTGCGCGCGACTCTGCGCGCGCGGGCGCTGCTCCATCAGCACGAACTCGCCGCCATCGTAGTCCCTCCCCGGCTCGGACAGCACGGTCAGGACCTGGAACGGGAAGAACACGTCGCCGTAGAGGTCCTGGTGCAGGGCGTTCCAGTCGCCCTCGCCGTAGCGCAGGATCAGCGGCGTCGGGCGCTCCTGCCCTGCCGCGCGGCAGCGCTCGATCAGCTCGGCATGGGTCGGCGGGAAGGTCGCCTCGTCGCCGCGCAGGCGCTCGGCCCACACGTTGGCGACCGGCGCCAGGTGCGCGTAGAACGCCGCTCGCGCCGCGGCGATCGGCTCGGGCAGCGGGTGGTCGAAGTAGCGGTAGCGCCCGTCGCCGAAGCGGTGGCGGGCCATGTCGATGGTCGAGCGGAAGCCGTCGCCGTCGAACAGCGCCGCGAGCTCGTCGCACTCGCCCGCGTCGAGCACGGGCGGTGTGACGGCGAAGCCGCGGTCGTCGAGCGAGCGGGTCAGGGCCTCCCAGTCGAGACCATCGATGCGATCGTGCAGGTCCATGCCCCTGAAACGGCCCGGACGCGCCCGCTGTGAGGCGGATCAGCCGGCGCCAGCGTACGTCCCGAGCGACCAGCGGTTCCCGTCGGGATCCGTGACCGTGATGTCGCGCGAGCCGTAGTCCTGGTCGACCGGCTCGCTGACCTCGGCGCCGGCCGCCCGCGCGCGCTCGTAGGCGGCGTCGGCGTCGGGCACGACGACGTAGACGACGCTGACGCCGGGCGGCGTGGCGCGCGAGCTGACCCGCTCGTCGCCGCACATGACCAGGCTCTCGCCGATCCTGACCTCGGCGTGGGCGACGCGACCGTCGTCGTCCTCGTGGACGGCGACGCGCTCGGCGCCGAGCGCGCGCTCGAGCCACTCGATCGAGGCGGCGGCGTCGCGGAACGTGATGCAGGGGAAGACGGTCTGTGGCATGCGCCGCAGGCTACGCGGGCGCGGCCGGGGCGTCTTGAACGAACGGGAACGGCGCCTACGCCGTGGCGGCGGCCGCGTGGAGCGCCGTCGGCGGCGCGCCGCCGAGCGCGGAGAACTCGCGCGCGAGGTGCGCCTGGTCGGCGTAGCCGCAGTCGGCGGCCAGCCGCGCCAGCGGCACGCTGCCCAGACGCCGGCGGGCGCGCTCGAAGCGGATCAGCCGCGCGGCGAGCTTCGGCGAGACCCCGACGTCCGCCGCGAAGCGGTTGACCAGATGCCGGCGCGAGCAGCCCAGCTCCGCCGCCAGCTCGCCCACCCGCAGCCGCCCGCCGCTGCGCTCGAGCAGCATCCAGGCCCGCCACACGTCAGGCCGCACGGTCTCCCGCGCGCCGGCCAGCTCGCACCGCAGCACCTCGTCGAGGATCGCGAACCGCGCGCCGGCGCCAGACGCACCGGCCAGCCGCTCGGCCACGTGGCCGGAGCGAGGCCCGAGCAGTGACTCGAGCCCGACCGTCCGGCCTGCGAGCTCGCCGGCCGGGACCCCGAACAGCGCCCGCGACGCCAGCGGCTCGAGGTCGATCTGCACGCCCGCGGCGCTGCCCTCGTGGCGTACGCGCACCGGCCGCGGGTAGAGCCCGCCGGCGAACGACCCGAAGCGCTCGCCCTCGACCGTCCAGCCCGCGTCGAGGTCGACGATCACCACGATCTTCGCGTTCGCCGCCTCGCGGGTCTCCTCGGGCGCGCCGGCGCTCATCGCGAAGTCCGCGTAGGCGCCGACCAGGCCGGTGAGCTCCGGATGGGGTCGCCCGCGTATGAGATGCACATGCCAAGCATCCCACGCCTCCCCTCGCCGATCGACACCGCCCTCGATCGCACCCTGCTGGGTTATGGAAAGCTCGGCTACCTCGCCCGCCGGCGCATCTGGGCCGACGAGCCGCTCTCGCTCGACGGGAAGGTCGCCCTCGTCACGGGCGCGAAGACCGGCCTGGGCCGGGCGACCGCGAAGGGCCTCGCCGAGCTCGGGGCCATCGTGCGCATGGCGGTGCGCGGCCGCGAGGACGGCGAGCGCGTCAAGGCCGAGCTCGAGGCCGAGGTCCCGGGCGCCCGGCTGGTCGTGGACGAGCTCGACGTCAGCTCGCTCGCGGACGTGCGCGCGTACGCGGAGGCCTTCGCGGGCCCGCTACACGTGCTCGTCCACAACGCGGGCGTGATGCCCGCCGAGCGCCAGGAGACCGCCGAGGGCCACGAGCGGATGCTCGCCACCCACGTGCTCGGCCCCCATCTGCTGACGAAGCTGTTGCGGCCGGCGCTGCGAGGCGGCGGTCGCGTCGTCTGGATCTCCTCAGGCGGCATGTACAGCCAGCGCCTGCGCGCCGACGACCTCGAGTACGAGCACGGCGAGTACCGCCCGACGACCGGCTACGCCCGCACCAAGCGCGCCCAGGTCGTGCTGTCGGAGCTGTGGGCGGAGGAGCTGCGCGGCGACGGCGCCGTCTCGCACGCCATGCACCCCGGCTGGGCGGACACGCCCGGCATCGCGGCCTCGCTGCCGGGCTTCCGGAGGCTCGCCGGGCCGATCCTTCGCTCGCACGAGCAGGGCGCCGACACGATCGTCTGGCTGGCGGCGGCGGACGCGCCCGGGCGCAGCAGCGGGCGCTTCTGGCACGACCGCCGCGAGCGCCCGACCCACTACGCCGGCCGCACGCGCGAGGGCGCGGCCGACCGCCGCGCGCTCTGGGAGGCCTGCGAGCGGCTCACGGACTGAGCCGCCCGCTTGAGCGCCTCGAGCTGCTCCCAGTGACGCGCGGTCCGTTCCCTGCCGAGCGCCGTGATCGCGACGCTCGTGTTGGGCTTCTTGCGGACGAAGCGCTTCTCGATCTCGACCAGACCGGCGTCCTCGAGCTTCGCCAGATGGCTGGAGAGGTTCCCCTTCGTCAGCGCGGTCGCGCGCTGGAGGAACAGGAAGTCCGCGTCCTGCACGGACGAAAGGACCGTGAGGATCGCGAGCCGCCCCGGCTCGTGGACGAGGCGGTCCAGCTCAGCCATCGAGCGCCGGCGGGCCGAACGTGCGCGTGAGGGCGAGGTGGTCGAGCGCTCCGCCGACCATCACGGCGGCGCCGCACAGCACGAGCCCGACGTTGCTCGGGTCCTCCCCGCCCCACACGGGCAGCGCGCCCGCGACGAGCAGCGTTCCGTAGACGACGCCGTGGTGGAGCCGCAGCACGCCGCCGATCGCGTACGCGGCGAGCATCACGACGGCGAAGGTGAGCGGGATCGGGTTGACCGGCAGGTCGAGCGAGAACCCCGCACGGCTGCGCAGCAGCAGCGAGCCCCCGAGCACGACCGCGACGGCGAGCGCCACCGCGGCGACGCCGCGCCACTGCTGCTCGGCCGACGGGGTGATGCGCCCGTAGCGGCGCCCGTAGGCGGCCGCGACGAGCAGGTGGGCCGCCCCGATCACGAGCAGGCACGCGACGAACACCCAGTCGCTGCGGAACGGCCCGACCTGCCAGTTGCCCAGCGCGGCGAGGATGAACAGCAGGCCGGCCGGGATCGCAAGGACGCCGCGCAGCTGCGCGTAGGTCGCCGCCCTGCTCTCCAGCCGCCTGCGGTCCATCCATCGCCTCCAAACTGGTTTGCGCCGCAAACCTTACAGCCAGGACGGCCGCGCCGTCAAGCGCCGCGCGCCGCCTGCCAGCGGTCCATCAGCTCCTGCACCCGCGGGTCGGCGAGGTCCGTCCCCCGGTCGCGCTCGGCCTCGACGTCCCTGGCGAGGGCCCGAGGGCGTAGATGGCTTCGTCCACGGCAGCGACCGTGGACCCTGACGCCACGTGAGTGTCAAGCCCTGCGCCGGTGCGCGTGCCGCGCGACCCGCGCGCGGGTGCCGCACGCGTCCGAGCACCACAGCTGCGAGACGCGGCGGCGCTCGAAGAACTGCCCGCAGCTCGGGGCGTCGCAGAAGCCGATCCCGCCTGCCGCCGTGAGCTCGAGCGCGGAGTGCGCGATGCGGGCCAGCAGCTCGTCGAGCGGCGCGAAGGCGGCCGCGGGCGCGAGCACGACCTCGCCCGCGCGCAGCTGCGGGACGAGCGGCGCCGCGCGCACGCGCGCGTTGACCCGCTCGATCGCCGGCGCCGGTGGGGGCTCGGAGCGGACGGCCGCGTGCAGCAGCGCCTGGACGTCGTCGCGCAGGGTGCGCACCTCGCCGATCCGCACCGCCTCCGCGTCGATCGGCGGGACGCGGCCGGCCTCGCAGTCCGCCCACGAGACGAGGTCCTCCGCGCCCTCGAGCAGCTCGCGGTCCTCTCCGCCGGAGCGCTTGGTGGTGTTCGCGAAGTCGACGGCGAGGGCCTCGCCGAGCCAGTCCCACATATGGTGTTTGTCTTCCCGGGATCGCGGGTGTCCTAACGGGAATGCAGGCCGTAGCCGTTAGCGGTCGCGCTGTGGCGCTGCTGTGCGCCGCGCAGTTCGTCGTGGTGCTCGACGCCACCATCGTCGCCGTCGCGCTGCCGGCGATCGGCAGCGACCTCGGGCTCGAGGGCCCCACCCTGGCCTGGGTCCTGAGCGCCTACGCGCTGGTCTTCGGCGGCTTCCTGATGCTGATGGGCCGCGCCGCCGACCTGCTCGGCCGGCGGCGGGTGCTGCTCGCGGGGTTCGCGCTCTTCGGCGTCGCGTCGCTCGCGTGCGGGCTCGCGACGAGCGCCGCACTGCTGATCGGCGCCCGCGTCGTGCAGGGGCTCGGCGCCGCGGCGGTCTCGCCCGCCGCGCTCGCGCTGCTGACGGCGGGCACGCCCGAGGGCCGCGCCCGCGCGCGTGCGCTCGCCGTCTGGACCGCCGCCGCGGCGGGCGGCGGAGCGCTCGGCTGGGTCGCGGGCGGCGCGATCGCCGACGGGCCGGGCTGGCCGTGGGTGTTCCTCGTCAACGTCGCGCCTTGTGCGCTCGCCATCGTGCTGGCGTTGCGGCTGCTGCCCGCCGACTCCGGGCGTCGCGGCGACGCGCCGCTGGACGTCGCGGGGGCCGTGTCGGTCACCGCCGGTCTGGCGCTGCTCGTGCTCGGCTTCACGCGCGCCGAGCAGGCCGGCGTCGCCGACCCCACCGCCTGGGGATCGCTCCTCGCCAGCGCCGCGCTGCTGGTCGGCTTCACGCGCATCGAGCGCCGCAGTGCCGACCCCCTCCTCCCCCCGGGGACCCTGCAGAGGCCGCGCCTGGCCGCCGGGCTGCTCGCGTCGCTGGCCATCACCACGGCGAGCACCGGCTCCCTGTTCCTGTGCGTGCTCCACCTCCAGCACGAGCAGGGGCTGCCGGCGACGGAGGTCGGGCTCCTGTTCGCGCCGTTCAACTTCGCGGTGATCGCCGGCTCGGCCATGGGCGCGCGGCTCGGGGGCGTCGCCGGCCTGCTCGCGATCGCCGTAGGCGCGGCGGGCCTGATCGCCCTCCCGGGCGCGGGCGCCGCCATCGCGCTCCCCGCCTTCCTCCTGATGGGCCTCGGCGTCGGCTGCGCGGCCGTCGCGGCCACGACCGCGGGCACGGAGGCCGCCGATCCGGACCAGCAGGGGCTGGCCTCCGGGCTGCTCAACACCGCCGCCCAGCTCGGCAACGCGCTCGGCCTGTCGGCCTTCGTGCTGCTCGCCGCCGCGATCCCGGCCGGGCCGGCGGCGGGCTTCCGCGTCGCCTGCGCGACCGCCGCGGCGACCGCCGTCGCGGGCGCGCTGGCGTTCGGCTCGCTGCACCGGCGCGGGTGATCTACCGTGCCGGGCATGGACGCGATCCCCGTCACCGGCGTCAGCGAGCTCGTGCTCGAGGTCGTCGACCTGGAGCGCTCCGAGCGCTTCTACTCCGTGATCCTCGGCTTCCCCGTCGTCGACCGCTGGCCGGACCGCGACGTGGTCTGGGTGATGGCGGGCGAGCGCACGCGGATCGGGCTGTGGAAGCCGCAGGTCGGGCTGTTCGGGAGCCGCGGGGGCGTCCACGTGCACTTCGCGATGCAGATCGCCGACGAGGACTTCGACGCCACCGTCGCGCTGCTCGAGCAGCGCGGCCAGAAGGTCAGGACCGCGGTCTTCGGCACCACGCACGGGCGGGCGGCCTACGTCGAGGACCCCGACGGCCACCTGGTCGAGTTCTGGACCTGGGACGTCGCCGGGCACCTGCGATGACGCCGCCGAACACCTTCACGGGCGCGGCGCTGGACCGCGCGGGCGACCGGCGGCGCGACGACGCCTGGGTCGCCGCCCAGCGCGAGGACCCGGAGGCGCGCGCCGTCATGGCCGGTCGCGACGGCGTGCACGTCGAGGACGGCCGGCTCGCGCTCGTCCCGCTGGGACAGGTCGCCGGGGAGCCGCTGCTGCTCGGTCTCGACGAGCGCGGCCCGGTGTTCGCCGCCGAGGCCGGGGACGGCCCGCTGCTGGGCCTGCGCGAGGCCGCTGCCTCCCTCCCACAGGCCGATGGCGGGCTGGCCGCGTACGCGGCGGCGCTGCTCACCTGGCACCGCCGCCACCGCTTCTGCGCCAACTGCGGTCACCAGACCGACGTCCGCGAGGGCGGCCACGTCCGCCGCTGCCCGAGCTGCGGCGCCGAGCACCACCCGCGCACCGATCCCGTGGTGATCATGCTCGTGCTGCGCGGCGACGAGGTGCTGCTGGGGCGCCAGCCGACCTGGCCGCCGGGCCGCTACTCCGCGCTCGCCGGGTTCGTCGAGCCCGGCGAGAGCCTCGAGGAGGCCGTCGCGCGCGAGGTGCGCGAGGAGGCGCGGGTGGAGGTCGGGCCGCCGCGCTACGTCTCCTCGCAGCCGTGGCCGTTCCCGGCCTCGCTGATGCTCGGGTTCGTGGCGCCCTGGATCTCCGGCGAGCCGCAGATCGGCGACGACGAGCTCGAGGACGTCCGCTGGTTCACGCGCGCCAACGTGCAGGACGCGATCGCCGAGCGCGGCCCGCTGCGGCTGCCGCCGCCGCTCGCGATCGCCCGCCGGCTGATTGACGGGTGGCTGGAATCCGCGTGGGAAAAGACTTAACCTCTGTGTCGAGGTGACGCTCGAGGGGTGGATCTTCATGGTCGGATTGCGCGTCTTCGACGTCGGCGCGCTGATCGTGTGGCTGATCTGGTTCTTCCGGCTGCGCGACGACGACGGTGACGACGGCGACGACTTCCGCGGCGGACCCGGGGAGCCGGACGAGCCCGATCCCAAGGGCTCGCCGCCCGGCCTGCGCATCCCGCTGCCGGACGCCAGGCCCTGGCCCGTGCGCCGGCGCGACCACCTCGGCGGCGTGACGCGCAACGGCGAGCCCGAGCGCCGGCGCGGGATCCCGCACCCGGTCCCGGCGCGAGCGCCGGTCAAGCGTCGCTGAGCGGGCTCTCGAGCTGGTTCTCGAACGGCGCGCGGCCCGTGAGCTTGTGCGCGCCCGCGCGCGCGGCGAGCGCGCACGCGCCGTCGATACCGCGGCCGTCCCCGAGCCCGTAGGCGAGCGCGGCCGCGAACGAGTCGCCCGCGCCGTAGGCGTCGCGCGGCGGGCCGGGGAGCGGTACCGCCTCCCACGTCCCCGTGCTGCCGTCGGCGGCCTCCCACGTCCCGCCGCGCCCGCCCGTCGTGGTCACCACGTAGCGCGGGGGCGGGTCCAGGCTCGCCGGGTCCAGCCGCTCCCCCGCGTCGCTGCCGCTGCGCACCAGCGCGTCGAGCTGCACGTGCGCCTCCAGCAGGGTCGCGTCGGCGCGAGGGGTGGCGACGAGCGCGGCCGCCTGCCGCGCCGCCCTCAGTGCGCCGCGGTCGCCGCCCGTGAAGTAGACGCCGTCGATCGAGGCCAGCAGCTCCCACGGGAGCGGATCCTCGCCGTGCGGGACGATCCGGTCGCCGATCACGGTGATCGTGCGCTCGCCGCCGGCGTCGATGTGCGTGAACCCGCGCCGCTGCGGCACGTCGCGCGCGGCGGCGTGCACGCGCACGCCGTGCGCCGCCAGCCGCTCGGCCGAGCGGCGCGCCCGCTCGTCGTCGCCGAGCGCGGTGAAGAAGTCCGCGCCGCCGCCCAGCTTGGCGAGCTGGACCGCCGCGACCGCCCCGCCGCCGCCCGCCTCCTCCCACGTCTCCGTGGCGTGGACGATGTCGCCCGGAGCGGGCAGGTAGGGCACGCGAGCGAACTCCATCCACTCGACGTGCCCGACGACGGCGACCCTGGTCATGGCGGCGGGACGGTACCGGACGGCGCCCGCTCGGCGGTCAGCGGCAGCAGCCGGGTGGCGGCCGCCTTCCAGGACGCCACGGCGCGCATGCCGGGCCGCAGCTCGAGCTCGCGCACGGCGGCGTCGCTCAGCTCGGCGGTGAGCGGCTGCGGCGCGGCGAGGCCGACGCGCACGCGGCTGCCGACCGCCGTCACGGAGACCACCTCGACCGAGAGGTGGTTGCGGGCCGAGCCCGGGTCGGCGGCATGCTCGGGCGCGAGCGTGATCTCCCACGGGTAGACGCTGACCGCGACGGGCCCCGTGGCGCGGTCGAGCGCCGTGACGACCCCGCCGCCGTCGAGCTCCACCTGCGTCGTCGAGCCGGCCACGGGATGCGCGACGCCCGTGAGCACCACGGCGCCGGTGAAGTCGGCCACGAACGCCGACGCGGGCTCGGCCGCCAGCCGTGCGGCCTCGCCGCGCTGGACGATCCGCCCGCCGTCGACGACCGCCACCTCGTCGCCGAGCAGTGCGGCCTCCGTGAAGTCGTGCGTGACCAGCAGCGCGGGCACGCCCGCGTCGCGCAGCACCGCGCCGAGCTCGCGTCCCGCCGCGGCGCGCGTGCGCGCGTCCAGCGCGGACAGCGGCTCGTCGAGCAGCAGCGCCCGCGGCCCGCGCGCGAGCGCCCGCGCCAGCGCCACGCGCTGGCGCTCGCCGCCGGAGAGGGTCCGCGGGCGGGCGTCGGCGAGCGCCCCGATCCCGAAGCGCTCGAGCAGCTCCTGCGCGCGCTCGCGGCGGGCGCGGCGCGGCAGCCCCGTGAGCGGGTAGGCGACGTTCTGCCACGCGCGCAGGTGCCCGAACAGCGCGTACTCCTGGAAGACGTAGCCGCAGCCGCGGCGCTCGGGGGCGACGTCGACCCCGCGGGAGGTGTCCAGCCACACCTCCTCCCCGCACGACACGGCACCGTGCTCCGGCTTCAGCAGGCCCGCGGCGACGCGCAGGATCGAGGTCTTGCCGGCCCCGGACGGGCCGGCGAGCGCCAGGCAGCGCCCGGGCTCGACGCTCAGCGCGGCGTCGAGGACCAGCTCCCCGAGCCGCGTGTGCGCCTCAACGCGCAGCACCGCCGAGCCACCCGGCCCCGCTGAGCAGCTTGACCGCCAGCAGCAGCGTCGCGGAGACGCCGACGAGCACCGCCGAGAGCGCGAGTGCGCCCGTGAAGTCCGTCCCGAAGCGCTCGTAGATCGCCAGCGGCACGGTCTGCGTGATCCCGCGAAAGGAGCCGGCGAACATCAGCGTCGCCCCGAACTCGCCCAGCGCCCGGCCCCAGGCGAGCGCGACGCCGGCGAGCAGGCCGGGGCCGGCGGCGGGGATCGCGATCCGCGCGAACGTCCGCGCCTCCGTCGCGCCGAGCGTGCGCGACGCGTCCAGCCAGCTCTGGTCGAGGGCCTCGAAGGCCGCCTGCGCCTGGCGCATGTAGAACGGCGCGGAGACGAACGTCAAGGCGCACACGACGCCGGCGGTGGTGAGCACGAGCCGGTCGCCGATCGCGCCGCCGAGCACGCCCTGCGGCCCGAGCGCGGCCAGCAGGCCGATCCCCGCGACGGCGGGCGGCAGCACGAGGGGCAGCTCGATCAGCGTGATCACGACCGCGCGCCCGCGGAAGCGACGCGTCGCCAGCAGCCACGCGGCGGGCGTCCCGAACAGCACGATCAGCGCGAGCGCCGCGCTCGAGCAGACCAGGCTCAGCCGCAGCGCGTCCAGCGCCCCCTCCTCCCCCAGGCTGCTGAGCAGCTCGCCCGGCGAGGTGTCGAGGAAGATCGCGGCGACGGGCAGCGTGAGGAACGCCAGCGCGACCGCGAGCGAGCCCGCCAGGACGAGGCCGAACGGCCTCACTGCGCCGGCGGAGGCTCGAACCCGGCGGCGTCCAGCGCGCGCTCGCCCTCGCCGTCGAGCAGCCCGTCCACGAACGCCTCCGCGGCGTCCTCGTGCTTGGCGCCCTTGACCACCGCCACGCCGTAGGCCACGGTCGGCTGCAGCGACCCGGGGAGCTCGATCGCCTCGAGCTTGCCGTCCGTGGCGCGCACGTCGGAGAGGTAGACGAACCCCGCATCGACCGCGCCCTGCGTGAGCTTGCCGACGATCCCGGCCACGTCGGGCTCCTCCGAGCGGACGTTCTCGAGGATGGCCGAGCTCTCGGCCTCGGGCAGCTTGGAGAGCACGGTGCGCGCGTAGAAGCCGACGGGCACGCTCTCCGAGCCGATCGCCAGCGACGTCCCGGCGCGCCCGACGTCCTTCAGCGAGTCGATCCCGGACCCCGCCGGCGCCGCCAGCACGAGCTCGTTGCCCGCGAACGTCACCGGCTTCTCCACCAGCCTCTCGGCGTAGAGCTCGTCGGGGAGCTTCGTGTTCGCCGAGGCGAACACGTCGGGCTTGGCCCCCTTGCGGATCTGCGCGGCCAGCTCGTCCGAGCCCGCGAACGAGAAGCGCGCCTTGGCGGGCTCGAACCGCGCGCCGTAGTCCGTCAGCGCCGTCTTGAGCGACGACGCCGCCGAGACGGTGAGGGCGTCGTCGCCGCCGCCGCAACCGGCCAGGGCGAGGGCGACGAGGACCACGGGGAGCGTCCGCATGCGCCTAAGTTTTACATAGGTTTACCGCGACGGCGGGAGCGTGCCCTCGACGCGGCGGCGGTCCGCTCCGTCGACCTCGAGCTTCCAGATCGGGGCTTCGGTCTTGATCCGGTCGATCAGCGCGCGGGCGCCGTGGAAGGCCTCGCCGCGGTGCGGGGCGGAAGCGGCGACGAGCACGCTCGGCTCCGACAGCGGGACGGTGCCGACGCGGTGCTCGAGCGCGACCGCGCAGAGCCCGTGGCGCTCGGCCTCCTCCTCGCCGATCCGGCGCAGCCGCTCCAGGGCCATCTCCTCGTAGGCCTCGTACTCGAGCTCGCCGACCTCGCGCGTGACGCCCTCGAAGACGACCACGGCGCCGGCGCGCGGGTCGCGCACCGCGGCGGACACGGCGGCCACGTCGAGCGGCTCGCCGGTCACGCGCACCGAGCGGACCGGACCTTCTCCGCCGCTGACCGGCGGGATCAGCGCGATCTCGTCCTCGGGCCGCACCAGCTCGCCGAGGTCGGCGTACTCGCGGTTGATCGCGACCACGCACTGCCCGGCCTGCAGCTGGCCGACCGGCGTCGCCGCCATCGCGGCCAGCAGATCGGAGACGTTGGCGCCCTCGGGGAGCTCGACGTCGATGTATCGGCTGCCCGCGCGCTCACGCAGGCCGGCGAACAGGCGCACGGAGACCTTCATGGCCTCCGAGAGTAGTCCCGAGCGTCGCCACGAACTCGGGCTCCTCCCCGAGCGCGGCCTCCAGGCCCGCGACCGCCGCCGGGCAGAGTGCGCTGCCGGCGTCCTCGCGCACGATGGCCAGTGCCTGGTCGAGCGGCATCGCCGCGCGGTAGGGGCGATCGGCGGTGAGCGCGTCGAAGACGTCGGCGACGGCGAGGATGCGCGCCGGGCGCATTCCTGAAGGTGCCGCACCTCTACCATGACCCGTGTGGAGGGAGCCTCGCTCACGCACCTCGACGCCGCCGGCCGGGCGGTGATGGTCGACGTGAGCGCCAAGGCGCCCACCGACCGCTGGGCGCGCGCCCGCGCGGTCGTCCGGATGTCGCCGGACGCCGCGGCCAAGGTGGCCGCCGGGGACGCCCCGAAGGGCGACGTGGCGGCGGTCGCCCGGATCGCGGGGATCCAGGCCGCCAAGCGCACGGACGAGCTGATCCCGCTGGCCCACCAGCTCCCGCTGACGAAGGTCGGGGCCGAGATCGAGGTCGACGCCGGCGCCGGCACGGTGACCGTCGTCGCCGAGGCGCGCACCACGGCGCGGACGGGCGTGGAGATGGAGGCGCTCGTGGCGTGCTCCGTGGCGGCCCTGACGGTCTACGACATGGTCAAGGGCATCGAGCCCGGGGTTGTGATCGAGCGCGTCGAGCTGCTCGACAAGACCGGCGGAAAGGCGGACTTCCACCGCTCATGAAGCCACTCGTCGACGGCCACGGCCGCCCCATCGGCGACGTCCGCGTCTCGGTCACCGATCGCTGCAACTTCCGCTGCCAGTACTGCATGCCCGCGGAGGGCCTGCCCTGGCTCAACCGCGACGCGCTGCTGACCTACGAGGAGATCGAGCGGCTCGTGCGGCTGCTCAGCGCGATGGGCGTCCACGACGTGCGGCTGACGGGCGGCGAGCCGCTCGTGCGCCGCGAGCTCTGGCGACTGGTCGAGAAGCTCTCCGCGCTCGACGACGTCCGCGACCTCTCCCTGACCACCAACGGCTACCTGCTCGAGCGCCAGGTCGCGGACCTCGTGAGCGCCGGCCTGAAGCGGATCAACGTCTCGCTCGACGCGCTCGCCCCCGACCGCTTCTTCCAGCTCACCCGCCGCGACTCCCTCCAGCAGGTCCTCGACGGGCTCGCCGCGGCCCAGCGCCACCCCGAGCTGCGCCCGATCAAGGTCAACGTGGTCGCGCTGCGCGACTTCACGGAGGCCGAGGTCGTCAGCTTCGCCGAGTTCGCGCGCACCGAGCCCTACGTGGTGCGCTTCATCGAGTTCATGCCGCTCGACGCCGACCGCACCTGGAGCCGCGACCGCGTGCTGCCCAACGAGGAGGTGCGGGCGATGATCGATGCGGTGTACCCGCTCGAGCCGGTCGGCCGCGAGCGCCACGGCACCTCGCGGCGCTGGCGCTTCGCCGACGGGCAGGGCGAGATCGGCTTCATCTCCCCCGTCACCGAGCCGTTCTGCGGCGACTGTAACCGCATCCGCCTCACCGCCGAGGGCGAGCTGCGCACCTGCCTGTTCTCCATGACCGAGACCGACCTCCGCGAGCCGCTGCGCTCGGGAGCGACGGACGCCGACCTGGAGGCGATCATCCGCGACGCCGTCTGGCGCAAGGAGCTCAAGCACCACGTGAACGATCCGGGCTTCGTGCAGCCCGAGCGCACCATGTCCCGCATCGGGGGCTGATGCATTCCATCGACGAGGCGCTGGAGGCGATCCTGCCGCCGATCGCCCCGCTCGAGGCCGCCCGCGAGCCGCTGGCCGCCGCCGCCGGACGGGTCGCGGCCGAGGACGTGGCGGCGGCGGTGGACCTGCCGCCGTTCGACCGCTCCGCGATGGACGGCTACGCCGTGCGCTCCGCCGACACCGCGCCGGGCGTGGCGCTGCGCCTCGCCGGCGGCGTGGCCGCGGGCGAGGTGGCCGAGCAGGAGCTCGCGGCCGGGACGGCGGCGGCGGTCTCCACGGGCGCGGCCTTGCCGCCGGGCGCCGACGCGATCCTGCAGTCCGAGCTGGCGGACGCCGGCGAGGGCGCCGTCACGCCGCAGCGCGCCGTCGAGCCGGGCCGCCACGTGCGCTATCGCGGCGAGGACGTGCGCGCAGGCGACGTGCTCGCGCGCGCCGGGGACCGGCTCACGTTGCCGCGGCTGTCCGCCCTCGCCTCCGCCGGTGTCGGCGAGGTCTCCGTGCACCGCCGCCCGCGGCTGCACGTGCTCGTCACCGGATCGGAGCTGCTGCCGCTCGGCGCGCCGCCGGAGCCGGGTCGCATCCACGAGTCCAACGGGCTGATGGTCTCCCTGCTGGCGCGCCGCGCGGGCGCCGACGTGGTCGAGGGCGGCGTCGTGCCCGACGATCGCGCGGAGACGCTGGAGGCGATCGAGCGCGGCCTGGGCGCCGATGTGCTGGTCGTCTCGGGCGGCGTGTCGGTCGGGCCGCACGACCACGTCAAGCCCGCCTTCGAGGCCTGCGGGGTCGACGAGATCCTCTGGCGCGTGCAGATCAAGCCCGGCAAGCCCGTGTGGTTCGGGCGGCGCGGCGGCACGCTGGTGTTCGGGCTGCCGGGCAACCCGCTCTCGAGCATCGTCTGCTTCTGCGTGTTCATCGAGCCGGCGCTGCGGCGCCTGCAGGGCGAGCGCGGAGCCCTGCCGCGGCTCGTCCGCGGGCGGCTGGCCGCGCCCGCGGCGGCCTCCGACGGGCGCACCACCTTCCTCACCGCCGCGATCGCGCGGGCGGCCGACGGCGTGCTCGAGGCCACCCCGACCGAGCGCCAGGGCTCGCACATGACCGGTGCGCTCGGGGAGAGCGACGGGTTCGCCGTCGCCCCGCACGGCGCGCCCGCGCTGGAGGCCGGGGACGCGGTGGACCTGCTGCTGCTCGGCTGACTTGGCGGCGCTCGACCACGCGCGGGCGGGCGCGCGTCGTTACGGGGCGCTGCTGCGGCTGCCGGGCGCACGGCGACCCGTGATCGCCTCCGCCGTCGGCTCGATGCCGATCGGCATGTTCGGCCTGGCGATCCTGCTTCTGGCCGAGGACGCGACGGGCTCGTTCGCCGTCGCGGGGCGCGTGGTCGGCGCGTTCGGGATCGGCAACGCGCTCGGGGCGGTCGCCCAGGGCCGCCTGATGGATCGGATCGGGCAGACCGCTCGCTCTGGACCACCCTCGCGCGCGACCAGGCCCAGCGGGAGACCGCCTACGCGATGGTCTCGATCGTCTTCGAGGTCTCCGTGATCACCGCGCCGGCGCTCGCGGCGGCGATCGTCGCGCTCGCCTCGCCGGCCGCGGCCGTGCTGACCGGCGCGGCGGTGGCGGCCGGCGGGGCGCTGGCGTTCTCGGCCACCGGGTCGTCGCGCGGCTGGCGCGGCGAGCCGCACGACGTGGCTGGCTCGGGCCGCTCGCCGCCCCCGGCATGCGGACGGTGTTCCTCGCGCTCGGCGCGTTCGGGACCGCCGTCGGCGTCGTCCAGGTGCTCCTGCCCGCGTTCGCGGACGAGCGCGGCTCGGCAGAGACGGGCGGCCTCTACCTCGCGATGCTGTCGGCTGCTGGTGATGTGCGGACTCGTGCTCGCGCCGGCGACCGTCGTCGCCTCGACGCTGCTCGACACGGCCGCGCCGCCCGGCACGATGACCGAGGCGTTCGCGGTGATGGTGATGGGGATCGTGGCCGGCACGGCGATCGGCAACGCGCTGGGCGGCGCGATCGTCGAGCACTGGAGCTACGAGGCCGGCGCGCTCACGGCCGGCGCGGTCGCCGCGCTCGGCGCCGCGACGGCGCTGGCCCGCCGCCGCACCCTCACGCCACCGGCGCGAGCCTGAGCGCCTCGAGCACCCCGACGGCGTCCTCGACGGGCGGCAGGGCGCGGATCTCCGCCGCCATCGCCGCTGCTGCCGCGCGGTAGCCCGGATCCATGAGGAGCTCGGCGACGGCGCCCGCGAGCTCGTCCGGGCCGCGCTCGAGCGCGAGGCCGGCGCCGAGCTGCTCGACACGGCGGGCGTTCGACGGCCCGTCCACGAACAGCGGGACGATCGCGAGCGGGACGCCGGCCGCGAGCGCCATCAGCGTCGAGCCCGAGCCGCCGTGCCCGACCATCGCCGACGCGTGCGCCATCACGGCCGCCTGCGGCATCCAGCGCTCCACCCGCACCGACGACGGCAGCGGTCCGAGCTCGGCCGGGTCGCGGCGGTCGCCGATCGTCAACAGGGTGCGGACCGGCAGCGCCGCGAGCGCCTCCGCCGCGCGCCGGTAGACGCCGGGGAAGTGATGCGAGGCGGCCGCCTCCGAGCCGAACGAGACGTACACGAGCGGCGCCGCCGGGTCGCCCCAGCGCGGGAGCGCCGCATCCGGCGCGGGCCTCGGGTCGCGGAACCGCAGCGCCGCCGCGGTCCCGCTCGTGGAGGCGGGCGCCAGCGTGAGGACCGGCGACTCGCGGATCGCCGTCGCCTCGGGATCCGGGGCGAGCCCGAGCTCCGGCCGCAGGGCATCGAGTGCCGGGATCGCCACGCCGAGCAGCTGCGGGTCGGCGTCAGTGTCGGAGTCGAGGTGGACCCCGACGCGGACCTGCGGCACCCCGCAGCGCTCCGCGGCCAGCGCCGAGGCGAACTCGAGCGTCTCGCGCACCACGACGTCGGGGCGCCAGGTCTCGACCAGCGCGAGCATCGTGCGCAGGGCGGTGCGTGCGAGCAGGCTGATGAACAGGTCCTGCACCACGCGGGCCATGCCGGGCGACGTCTCCTTCGACCAGACGGGCGCCAACGCGCGCCGCACATGGTCGGCCGGCGGCTCCCCGACCGGCGCGAACGGCAGCCCGGCGCGGCGCACGAGCGGCTCGGCCGAAGCCGGCCCCGCCACGAGCACGTCGTGGCCGGCGTCGGCCGCGGCGCGGGCGAACGGGACCAGCGGGCCGACGTGGCCGGCCCCGCGTGTGGTGGCGAAGAGGAGGCGCATGCCATCTCAGGACGCCGTGTGGTCGCGTCTATTCCACCGGCGTGAGCGTGGACGCCGGCCTGTCCAACGGCGGGCATTGAAGGAGAGGGTTCTTAGGCCGCGCAACCTCGAGGGGACGATTAGTCGGCCTCAGCGCGACTTATCGTCTCCTCGCGGCCGGAAGCAGGCGCTGCGGGCGGCTCCCTCGCCTCCCTACCCAGCCGCCGTTGACGTTCGCCGGCACTACAGCCGCGCCGCGGCGTGCTCCTCGACCAACCGCCGCTGCACGTCGGTGAGCGGCGGCGACTCGCCGCGGTCCAGAGCGGCGGCGGCCTGGTCGAGGGTGAGCCCGGTCCCGGTCAGGATCGAGCCGATCAGCGGCGGGACGTCGGCCCCGCAGACCCCGGTGTCACAGCCTTCGGCCATGCCTTCGAGGCTAGCGGCGCCCCCGCCCGAGCAGACGCTTGATCCGGTCGAGCAGGGCCCCGAAGAACAGCGAGAAGCCGCTGATCGGCTTCGCGGCCACGGCGGGCGGCGGCATCGCCGGGGCGGGGCTCGGCGTGGCGGCGGCGCTGGCAGCGGCGTCTCGGGCGGGTGGTGCGGGCTCCGGGTCGGCGCCGGCGGCGGCCTCGGGGGCCTCGTCGCCGGCCGTGATCGCTTCGCCGCTCGGGGCGGGCTCGGCGGCGCCGATGCGGCTCTGCAGGCACGTCGAGAAGTCGCGCATGAGCCGGTTGGAGATGTCCTCGATCATGCCGCCGCGGCCGAAGCGGGCCAGCCGGCCCGTGATCGTGAAGTCGGTGACGGCCTCCACGCGCGTGATGCCCGAGCCGTCGGAGGTGAGCGTGTTGACGATCGTGGCGTTGGCGCCGCCCTGGCCGCGCTTGTCGGTGCCCTTCGCGCGCATCGTGGCGGTGTGGGTCGCGGCGTCGGCCTCCTCGATCTTGACCGTGCCGCGGTAGGAGGCGGTGGTCGGGCCGAGCTTGACCTTGAACTCGCCGTGGTACGTGCCGTCTTCGTCGTGGTCGGTGATCGTGGCGCCGGGCAGGCACGGGGCGACGCGCTCGAGGTCGATCAGCGCCTCCCAGACCTGCTCGATCGGGGCCTGCACCTCGAATGCCTGCTCGAGCTTCATAGCCGCGCCAGCTCCTCCTGCGTATCGATGTCGACGGGGTCGGCGAGCTCGCCCACCTCGACCTCCCGGACGTCCACCCCTCCCAGGAGCTCACGGAAGCCTACGTCCCCGCGCAGCTCGCCGACGCGCGCCAGCAGCTCGCGACCGAGCAGCACGGGATGGCCGGGCCGGCCGCCGTAGCTCGCGCGCGCCGCGGCCACGCCGTCGTGGGTCGCGCCCGCGACCGCGGTCACCGCCGCCGTGGTGATCCGCGGCTGGTCGCCGAGCACGACCACGACCGCGTCCACCTCGCCGAGCGCCCGCACGCCACAGCGCACCGAGGCGGCCTGGCCCTCGCGCCAGTCCTCGCAGACCACTGCCTCGGCGCCCTGGAGGTCGACCGCGGCGAGGATCGCATCCGCCTCGTGGCCGAGCACCACCACGCGCGGGCTGAGCACGGCGACCGACGCCAGCGCGTGCTCGAGCAGCGGCCGCCCGCCGAGCGGCGCGAGCTGCTTGGTCGCGCCGAACCGGGAGCCCTGCCCGGCGGCCAGGACCAGCCCGCCGATCCTCACACGCCGACCTCGTGGATGCGGCCCTTGGCGTGGGCGAGCCGCCCGCCCTCCCGCCCGTAGCGCATCGCCACGATCTCGGCCATGATCGAGAGCGCGGTCTCCTCCGCGGTCAGCGCGCCGAGGTCGAGCCCGATCGGCGCGGAGATGCGCTCCATCTCCTCGTCCGTGACGCCCTTGGCGAGCAGCCGCTCGCGGCGGCTCTCCTGCGCGCGACGGGAACCCATGGCCCCGATGTATCCCGCCTGGGAGCGCAGCGCGATGATCAGCGCCGCGTCGTCGAGCTTGGGGTCGTGCGTGAGCACCGCGATCGCGGTCGCGCGGTCGATCCCGCCGAGCCGCGCGAACGCCTCCTCGGGCCACGCCGCGACGACCTCCTCGGCGTCCGGGAAGCGGGCGGGCTGCGCGAAGCGGGCGCGCGGGTCGACGACGAACGACCGCCAGCCCGCGGCGCGCGCGAGCCGGCACAGCGCGGCCGCGAAGTCGACCGCCCCGAAGGCGATCAGCCTCGGCGGCGGGAAGGTGGTGTCGACGAACATGGCGTTGGCGCCCTCTTCGCGGCGCTCGGAGCGCTCGAGCCACATCAGCTCGTCGGCGTGGCGGGCGGCCGCGTCCTCCAGCGCCTCGTCGCCGAGCGTGCCGGAGCGCTCGCCGTCGGCGGTCACGAGCAGCTTGCCGCCGGCCGCCGGGCCCGAGAGGACGCTGACGAGCGCGCCGCGGCCGCCGCGGCGGGCCAGCTCGGTGAACTCCCCCTGGGCGCTCACGGCCGGTAGCGCTCCACGAACACGTCGATCTCGCCGCCGCAGGGCAGGCCGACGTCCCACGCCTCCTCGTCGGCGATGCCGAAGTGCAGCAGCTGCGGCTCCGCTCCGTTGAGCACCTGCTCGGCGACCTCGACGACCGCGCCCTCCACGCAGCCGCCCGAGACCGCGCCGGAGATCTCGCCGTGCTCGTTGACGGCCATCTTGGAGCCGGGCGGGCGCGGCGCGGAGCGCTTGACCGAGATCACGGTGGCCAGGGCGATCGCGTCCCCGCGCTCGCTCCAGGCGTCGATGTCCTTCAGCACGTCCTTCATGTCAGTCCTTCCTCCATCAGGTCCGCGAGCGACTCCAGCGAGGCGATCGAGTTGCCGGGCAGCAGGTGGTCCAGGTGCGGCAGGGCGGCGCGCATGCCGCGGGTGAGCGGCTCGTAGCGCGGGTCGGCGGCGAGCGGGTTCAGCCACAGCAGCCGGTGGGCGGTGCGGCGCAGGCGCGCCATCTCGGCGGCGAGCACGTCCGGGTCGCCGCGGTCCCAGCCGTCGGAGAGGATCACGACGACCGCGCCGCGGCCGATCCGCCGCCCGTGCTCGCGGTTGAGCTCGGCTAGCGCCGCGCCGATCCGCGTGCCGCCCGACCAGTCCGTCACGCGCTCCGCGGCGCGCGCGAGCGCGCGGTCCGGGTCGCGGCCCTCGAGGTCGCGCGTGACGCGCGTGAGCCGCGTGCCGAACACGAACGCCTCCACCCGCGCGCGGGCGGCCACCGACGCCTGCAGGTACTGCAGCAGCATCCGCGCGTAGGGCGCCATCGAGCCCGAGACGTCGCACACGAGCACGATCCGCCGCGGCCGCAGGCCCGGCTCGCGGTAGCGGCGCTCCATCAGCTCGCCGCCGTGGCGCAGGGAGGCGCGGACGGTGGCCCGCAGGTCGTGGGCGTCGCGGCGCCGGCGCGTCGGCCGGGTGCGGCGGCTCAGCCGCTGCGGGGCGCGCGCGGCGATCCGCATCAGCAGCCGCCGTGCCTGCGCGCGCTCGGCGTCCGTGTAGGAGGCGAAGTCCTTCTCGCGCAGCAGCTCCTCGTCGCTGAAGGCGGCGGGCACGGGCGTGCCGTCCGGGTCGACCTCGAGCTCGGCGGCGCCGGTCTGCGGCACGCCGACGCGCGGCATCGCCGCCTTCTCGATCTCGCCCAGCGACTCGAGCGGGTTCTCGGGCTCGCGGGCGGCGAACACGGCGGCGAACGCCTCGCGGAAGAGCAGGAGCTCGGCGCGGGTCGAGCACAGCGTGGTGCGCAGCGCGAAGTAGGCGTCGGTGCGGTCCGTCGGGTCGACGGCGGCCAGCGCGCGGTGGGCCGCGAGCAGCTCCCCCACGCCGACGCGCGCGCCGGCGGCCCGCATCAGCGCCGCGAGCGCGCTCACGCGCTCCTCCACGCCGCGGGTGGCCACCTCAGGCGCCACGCAGCACCCCCCGCTCGAGCACGCGGTCGATGTCCTCGCGCACCTTCAGCGCCACGCCGAGCGTGGACTCGAGGTCGGCGTCGCCATCGAGTGCGAGCAGCGCCCGCGCCCACGTGATCGTCTCCCCCACCCCGGGCAGCTTGTAGAGCTCCTCCGAGCGCAGCCGCGCGACGGCGTCGCAGACCCGCTCGGCGACCGAGTCGGGCACGCCGGGCAGCCGCGCGCGCACGATCTCGGACTCGCGCTGCAGGCTCGGGTAGTCGATCCAGTGGTACAGGCAGCGGCGCTTGAGCGCGTCGTGCAGCTCGCGCGTGCGGTTGGAGGTGAGGATCACGAGCGGCCGCCGCCGCGCGGTCACCGTCCCCAGCTCGGGGATCGTGATCGCGAAGTCCGACAGGAACTCGAGCAGGAAGGCCTCGAACTCGTCGTCGGCGCGGTCGACCTCGTCGATCAGCAGGACGGTCTCCTCGGCCTCGCTCTCGAGCGCCTCCAGCAGCGGGCGCCGCAGGAGGAACTCGCGCCCGAACAGCTCGCGCGCCTGCGCGCCGGCCTCGGCGGCGCGGATCGCGAGCAGCTGGCGCTGGTAGTCCCAGTCGTAGACGGCGTGGTGGAGATCGATGCCCTCGTGACACTGCAGCCGGATCAGCCGGGCGCCCCGCGCGTGCGCGAGCGCGCGCGCGACCTCCGTCTTGCCCACGCCCGCCTCGCCCTCGAGCAGCAGCGGCTGCTCGAGCGCCGCGGCCAGGTACACGCTCGTGGCGAGCGCGCGATCGGCCAGATAACCCTCGCCGGCGAGCGCGCCGGCGACCTCCTCCGTCGTGCTGAATTGCACGTGCAACATTCTGACGCATGCCCAAAGGACCGCCCCGGCGGCCATTGACCCCGACGGCGGTCTGCGGGTACCGTCCCGCGCCAGACGTGGCGGACCGGACCCGGGAAGACGACGCTCAGGCTCCGCCCGCGCCGGCCGCCGCGCAGTCCGCGGCTCCGGCCCACCATCCGGCCGTCGCGAACGTGATCGCGCTGCAGGCCGCCGCCGGCAACGCGGCCGTCAGCCGCATGATCTCCGGCGGCGACGCCGCGCAGCTTGCGCGCGCCGGCATGGCGGGCGGCGGCACTCCGCTGGACGAGGGCGTGCGCGACCGCTTCGAGCCGGCCTACGGCACGGACTTCTCCGGGGTGCGAGTGCACACCGGCGGCGAGGCGGCCGGCGCCGCGCAGGCGCTCGACGCCCGCGCCTACACCGTCGGCGGCGACATCGTCTTCAACCAGGGCGAGTACTCGCCGGGCACGGACGCCGGCCAGTCGCTGATCGCGCACGAGCTCGCGCACGTCGTCCAGCAGGGCGACGGCGCCGGCGTTCCGGACCAGCTGGAGGTCTCCCAGCCCGGCGACCCGCTGGAGCGCGAGGCGGAGACCGCAGCCTCGGCCGCCATGCGCGGCGCCCCCGCGGCGCCGTCGCCCGCCCCTCCCGGCGCCGCCCGCAAGCGGATCGCGCGCTTCGCCCAGGGCACGACGCGGATCGAGAACGGCCAGTACCTCGGCGGCACGGGCCACGCGGCGATGACCGAGGAGGCCATGCACGCGATGGGCCTGGACCCGCAGGCCGCGCGCGCCGGGCGCCAGGGCAACTGGATGCGCGACCTCTCGCAGGCGCTCACGCCCGGCATCCTGGTCAAGATCGGCGGCGCCGAGCGGATCTTCGCGATCCTCAACGTGCTCTCGATCAAGGAGTTCGGCCGGGGCTTCACCGCCGGCGAGTTCGGCACCTACGACCCGGTCGAGCACATCGACAACCCGACCGACCTGCGCGCCTCCGACGTCAACCGCCAGGTCGCGCCGGGCGTCAGCGGCGCGGACGCGCTGGCCGACCCGACCAACCCCGACGCCTACCGGACGACCGCCGACGTCCTCGCAAACCCGGCCGGCGCGGAGAACCAGGGCTACGCCGCCGTCGACCCGCGCTACGCGGCGACGCCGGGCGCGAACCTCACGCCGGGCGAGACGAACGCGGCCTTCCAGGTCAACGAGAACGCCATCCCGCGGTACATGAACACGTCCAAGGAGTGGCTGAAGGGCAAGATGCACCAGGCCGCGCGCGCGGGCAGCAGCGGCCAGGGCGGCCTCGGGCCGCGCGAGTTCGCCTCCGGCATCCACACGATGCAGGACTACTACGCGCACTCGAACTTCTGCGAGATCGCGATCAACATGCTGCTGCGCGAGGGCGTCGACGTCTTCGTCCCGGCCGGCTCGGCCCCGATGGGCCATCCCGAGGAGACGCCGGGCGCCGTCCAGCGCATCAACGCCGCCCAGGCCGGCGTGCTGGACACGATGGTCCACCAGACCGATGCGCAGGGCAATCCGGTGGCCGCCAACATGATGGTGAACGGCCTCGAGGTCATGGCGACGGGCTCGTTCAACATGACCGACACGGCCGCGTCGCTGCTCGAGGAGGCCGCGGACAAGCTCAAGGAGCTCAACCCGTTCGAGAAGGGCAAGAAGGGGCCGAGCGAGGTCACGCTCGCGGCGCTCGACTACATGGAGATGGACCCGGAGAACCCGGCGGACTTCTCCGGGGTCGGGCAGTGGGTGGCCGAGAAGATCCGCTCGATCAACACCGTGGTCACCGCCGCCACCGACACGGGCGCGGAGATCACCGAGGGCGCCGGCGAGCTCGTCGGCTCCGGGATCACGGACGCCGCCTCGACCGTCGGGGGCGTGTTCGGCACGATGAACGACGTCAACGCGTTCTTCGGGGGCAGCGCGCACTACTGGGATCAGGAGCAGGCCGCCGTCGAGGGCGCGGGCGCGGAGGCGGCCGGGGCGGTGACCGGGCTCACGGGCGAGGCGGCCGCGGCGATACGCAGCATCTCGACGTCGATCGAGGCCTACGCCGCCGACTGGGCGGACGACCAGCACTCCCTGCGCAAGGCCTACACCTGGGTCTACGAGCACGGGCCGCTGAAGCTGCTCAAGGAGGCGGCGAAGGCGATCCCGGTCGTCGGCGAGGAGATCGCGGAGGGCATCGAGGCCGTCGACAAGGAGATCCGCGACTACCTCGAGGAGAAGCTCGGCGAGGCCTGGAACCAGACGGTGACGGTGGCGATGGGGGTCCTCAACACCGCGATCGAGATCGTCCGCGAGCAGACGAGCATCGACGAGAAGCGCCACCAGCAGGTGGAGGGCCCGATGGGCCCGGTGATCAAGGCGCTCGGCGGCGTCGGCGACCTCTACCAGGACGGCCGGCCCCAGGCCGGCATCGCGCCCTCCACCTACCAGCCGCCCAGCCACACGCAGATCGCCAAGGATCACGGCGACATCGTCAACCCGGTCAGCGACGAGCACGCCGACGAGCCCGGCACCCACGACCACGACGACCACGACGAGGGCGGCCCCGGCGAGGCCCACGAGGGCGACGAGCACGGCCACACCCACATCTCGAGCTACCTCGCGCCGCTGGCGGGCGCGATGGGCAGCAAGGCGTCGCGCGCCGTCGGCCTGACGGTGTCGGCGGCGTGGAACGAGGTCGACGCGGGCGGCCAGCCCTCCGAGCAGACGCTCGCGGCGATCGACCGTAGCGTCGACCACTGGTTCAACCATCCCTCGACCAACATGGAGGAGTGGCGCGCCGACTTCGAGGCCGCGCTGCGCGGTCCGCGGATCGGCGCCCTGGTCTACGAGCGGCTCAACAGCGCACGCGCCGGGCGCTGAACCACGTGGTCCACGAGCGCGCGAGGGCCTTCGACGCGGTCGCGGAGGTGTACGAGCAGGGGCGGCCCGGGTGGCCGCCGGAAGCGATCGAGATCGCGGCGCGCCGGCTCGGCCTCGAGCGCGGCGCCGCGGTGCTGGACCTCGCGGCGGGCACGGGCAAGCTCACGCGGCGCCTCGGCGCGCTCGGCCCCGTGGAGGACGATGTGCTCGAGGCACGAGCACCGGCTGGACGCCGACGGGATCGTGACGCTGTACCGCTCCTTCAGCGGGCTGGCGAGGCTGCCGCCCGACCGTCTCGACGCCGCCCTTGCCGACATCCGCGGGGTGCTCGACCATCACGGCTACGGCGACATCGCGCTGCGCGACTTCGGCCTGCTCGTCGGCGCGCTGTGCCCGTCGCGGCTGGCGTCCGCGGAAAGCAAGGGAGCTGGCACGAGGACGGGACGCTAGGCGTCTCGGTAGGCGGGGCGCGCCGCTCCCGGCACGCTCCGCCATGCGCCTCGACTCCGCTCCCTCGAGACCAGCTTCGACCTCGTCGCGCCCCGCGGCGACGAGCTGATGGACGTCTTCTATGCGCGGCTGTTCGCCGCCGCGCCCGCCGTGCGCCCGCTGTTCGCCGGCACCGACATGCGCCGCCAGAAGGGCATGCTGCTCGGCGCGCTCGTGCTGCTGCGCAAGTCGCTCCGCGACCTCGACCGCATCGTCCCCGCCCTGCGCGAGATGGGCGCCCGCCACGTCCGCTACGGCGCCCGGCCGGAGCACTACCCCGTCGTCGGCGAGGTCCTGATCGCCTCGATGGCCGAGATCGCCGGCGACGACTGGCGCGACGAGTACGCCGCCGCGTGGGCGGCCGCCTACGGCATCGTCGCCGCGACGATGATCGAGGGCGCGGAGAGCGCGGAGCGGCTCGCGGCCTGACCGCCGTGCATTGAACGGCCTGCGCTGCGCGAGTTAGGCTCGCGTCGAGAGTCCGATGGCCGATGTGACGCCACTCCGCACGGTGGAGGACCGGCTCCGTGGAGCACGGCGCAGCGGCCTTCGTCGGCCGCGAGGGCGAGCTCGAGCTCGTTCTCGGACGCGATCGACGCGCGGGAGCCGCCGTTCAGCGTGTTGTGGATCCACGGGCCCGGCGGCGTCGGCAAGACGACGCTGCTCTCCGCGCTCGCGGAGGCCGCGGACGCCCGGGGACGCGCGCCGGTCAGGCTCGACCTGCGCGCTGTCGAGCCCTCACCGCCCGCGTTCGCGGCGGAGCTCGAGCGCGTCGCGGGCGGCGCGCTCGGGGCGTGGGAGCGGCCCGGTGATCCTGCTCGACACCTTCGAGGCCGCGTCCGCGCTCGAGGGTTGGCTGCGCGAGACGTTCGTGCCCGGTCCTGCCCGGCGGGGGCGCTGGTGGTCGTCGCCGGCCGCAGCAGCGCCCGGCGGGAGTGGCGCCGGGACGCCGGATGGCGCGATCTGCTGCGCGTGCTCGCGCTACGCAACCTCGCGCCCGACGAGGCGCGCGTGCTCCTCTCCCGGGCCGGCGTGCCCGCACCCGCCGGAGAGCGACTCGCCGCGATCACGCACGGGCATCCGCTCGCGCTGTCCCTGCTGCTCGACGTACGCTCGCAGGGCGAGGCGCCGCAGGCGCTCGACGCGGTGCCGGACGTCGTGTCCGCGCTCGTCACGGGATTCATGGCCGGCGTGCCCAGCCCCCGCCACCGCCGGGCCCTCGAGATCGTCGCCCACGCCCGCGTCACCACCGGCGCGCTGCTGCGGCGCATCCTCGGAGGGCCCAGGGCGACGCTGCTCGACTGGCTGCGCGGGCTGTCGTTCATCGAGTCCGGACCTGATGGGCTGATCCCACACGACCTCGCGCGCGACGTGGTCGACGCGGACCTGCGCTGGCGTGACCGCGCCGCCTACGACGAGGTGCACCGAGCGGTACGCGCCGACGTCGTCGACCGCCTCAACGCCGCCGAGGGCCGCGACCAGCAGCGAGCGCTCGCCGACCTCATGTACCTGCATCGCGGGAACCCGGCCGCGGCAGCGCTCTGGGACTGGGACTCCCTGGGCCGCGCATATGCCGACGCGGCCCGTCCCGGCGACGACGACGCTGTCGCCGCGATCGTGGAGCGCCACGAAGGACCCGAGTCCGCCGCGCTCGCGCGCCACTGGCTCCGGCGCCGGCCCGGCGACTTCGCGGTCGTCCGCGGCCGGGACCCGGAGCCGCTCGGCGTGATCGCGCTGATCGCGCTGCAGGACGCGAGCGAAGACGACCGCGCGGCCGATCCGCTCGCCCGGGCCGCCTGGGAGCACGCGCACGCGCACGTGCCCCCGCGGCCCGGGGACGAGGTGCTGCTGGGCCGCTTCTTCGTCGACCGCGACGCCCATCAGGCACCGTCGGCGACCCTGAACCTGACGACGATGATCTCCACGCGCGAATGGATGCGGCGGCCTCGCCTGTCGTGGTGCTACATCGGCTGCGCCGATGCGGACGCCTTCGCGCCGATGATGGCCTACATCGGCTTCACGCGGGCGGAGGAAGCGGACGCCGAGGTCGGCGGCCGCCGGATCGCGGTGTTCGCGCGCGACTGGCGCCGTGAGGGCGCCGTCGCCTGGCTGGAGCGGATGGGCGAGCGGGAGCTCGGCGGCGAGGCACCGGCGCCGCCGCCCGCGGAGCCGCCCGCGCTCGCGCTCTCCCGGCCCGCGTTCGCGGAGGCCGTCCGCGACGCCCTTCGCGACCTCCACCGCCCCGCCGCGCTCGCGGGCAACCCGCTCGCGCGGACCCGGGTGGTGGCGGCGGCGGAGGACCGGGCGACCCGGCGGCCGCCCTGCGCGCGCTGCTCGAGGACGCGGTGCCCGCCGCCACGGCCGACCCGCGCGACGCGAGGCTCGCGCGAGCGCTCGACCGAACCTACCTCCGCCCGGCGCCGACGCAGGAGGCCGCGGCGGAGCTGCTCGGGCTGCCGTTCAGCACCTACCGCGGCCACCTGACACGAGGGCTCGAGCGCGTCACGGACCTGCTCTGGGAGCGCGAGCTCTACGGGCAGGACCCGTAGCCACTCGACAGCAACTCGGCAGGAATCCGCCTGGCGGCTCGACAGCGCCGGGCGCGACCGTCCGCGTGTCCCCAGACCAGACAGGAGGCACACGATGCGACGGCTCGGCGAACATGCGGTGGTGATCGGCGGCAGCATGGGCGGGCTGCTGGCCGCGGGGGTCCTCGCGGAGCACTACGACCGGGTCACGGTCGTCGAGCGCGACGAGCTCCCGCCCGGGCTCGAGGGACGGCGCGCGATCCCGCAGGGCCGCCACGCCCACGCGCTGCTCCCGCACGGCCAGGAATGCCTCGAGACCCTCCTGCCCGGGCTCTGCGACGAGCTCGTGACGGACGGCGCCGCCACCTGCGACGCGCTCGGGGAGATGCGGTTCATCCTCGGCGGCCACCAGTTCGCGCGCCCCTCGATCGGGCAGCGCACGATCCTCGCCGGGCGCCCGTTCATCGAGGGCCACGTGCGCCGGCGGGTGCGCTCGCAGACACGTATCGACGTGCGCGACCGCTGCGACGCCGTCGGGCTGACGGCGAGCCCCGACGGGGCGCGGGTGACCGGCGTACGGGTGCTGGGCAGGGCCGACGGCAGCGCCGAGGAGACACTGCCCACGGATCTCGTCGTCGCCGCCACGGGCCGCGCCGCGCGCGTGCCGGGCTGGCTGGAGGCGATGGGCCATCCGCGGCCGGCCGAGCAGCGCGTGCGCCTCGACGTCGCATACGCCAGCCGCCACCTGCGCCTGCCCGCCGGCGCGCTGCCCGGCGACCGCTTCGTGCTCGTCGGGGCGCGTCCCGACCTCCCGCGCACGCTGTTCCTGTTCGCGCAAGAGGACGGCCGGTGGATCCTCTCGCTCGGCGGCTACGGCCCCGAGCACCGCCCGCCGGGGGACCTCGCCGGGCACCTCGCGTTCGCCGCCACGGTGGCGCCGCCCGACGTGCTCGAGGCGATCGCCGCCGCCGAGCCGCTCGGCCCGATCTCCACCCACCGCTTCCCCGACAGTATCCGCCGCCGCTATGACCGCATGCGCCGGTTTCCGCAGGGCCTGCTCGTCACGGGCGACGCCGTCTGCTCGTTCAACCCGACCTACGGGCAGGGCATGACGGTCGCCGCGGCGGAGGCCGTCGCGCTGCGCGACTGCCTGTCCGACGGGGAGCGCGACCTGGCGCGCCGCCACTTCCGCGCGGCCGCGCCCGTCGTCGAGCACGCGTGGACGCTCTCCACGGGCGCGGACCTGTCGCTGCCCTGCGTTCCCGGCCCGCGGCCGCTGCCGGTGCGCGCGGTCAACGCCTACCTGCGCCGTCTGCGTGCGGTGGCCGAGCACGACGGCGCGGTCGCCGCCGCCTTCATCGGCGTCGTCGGGATGCGCCAAGCACCGCCCGTCGGTGATGCGCCCAGCGATCGCGGCGCGCGTGGCGCGCGGCCCGCGCGCTCGCTGGACCGCGCCGCCGGATGGCGTGCGCCGGAGCGTGCTGGAGGTGGCCGGCGTGCGCACGCGGCTGCGCGAGGCCGGGCCGGCCGGCGCGGACGAGGCGGTGGTGTTCCTGCACGGCAACCCCGGCTCGGGCGCCGACTGGGAGCCGCTGCTGGCCGCCGTCGGCCGCGACCGGCGCGCGATCGCGTGGGACGCGCCGGGCTTCGGCCGGTCCGTCGCGCCCGGGTTCCCGCAGACCGTCCAGGCCCACGCCGCGTTCGTCGGCGAAGTCCTCGACGCGCTCGGCATCCGGCGGGCGCATCTCGTCGCGCATGACTTCGGCGGGCCTTGGGGCTTGCGCTGGGCGGCCGAGCACCCCGAGCGCTTCGCGAGCGCGGTCATGCTGTGCACTGGGGCGCTGCCCGGCTACCGCTGGCACGCGCTCGCCCGGCTGTGGAGGGTGCGCGGTGCCGGCGAGCTGTTCATGGCCACCACGACCGGCCCGGGATTCCGGGCGCTCCTTCGGCGAGGCAACCCGCGCGGCCTGCCGCGCGCGTTCACCGACCGGATGTACCGCGACTTCGACCGCGGCACGCGGCACGCCGTGTTGGAGCTGTATCGCTCCGTCGACGACGTGGGTCGCGCCGGCGAGGAGCTCGCGGCCGCGCTGCGCCCGCTCGACCGGCCCGCGCTCGTGCTCTGGGGCCGCCACGACCCGTACCTCCGCCTCGCGGAGGCGGAGCGCCAGCGCGCGGCCTTCCCGAGCGCCGACGTGCGGGTGCTCGACGACAGCGGCCACTGGCCGTTCGCCGACGCGCCGGCCACGGTCCAGGCCGCGCTGCTCGGGCACCTCGCCCGGCATGCCCCGGTCGCCGTCACTGCGGACGCGATCGCGGCGTGAACGGCGTGAACGGCGGGCCGGCGCCGCGGGATCGCGGCGCCGGCCCGACGACGATCAGGCTGCGGCGTCGGTCAGCGCGCGCTTCGTGAGCACCCGCGCCAGATGGCGCTTGTAGTCCTCGGTGGCGTTGAGGTCCGCGGGCGGATCGGTGCCCTCCGCGGCCTGCTCGGCGGCGGCGGCTATCGAGTTGGGATCGAGCGGCTGACCGCGCAGCGCCTGCTCGACCGCGGTCGCCCGCAGTGGCACGGAGCTCATGTGGGTGAGCCCGATCCGGACGTCCTCGCAGGTCCCGTCCGGCGCCTTCTTGACGAGCGCCCCCACGGCCACCATCGCCCAGTCCTCCTTGCGGCGGTTGAACTTCTGGTAGCCGAACCCGTAGCCGTCGAGCGCGGGCAGCCGGACCTCCGTGAGCACCTCGTCGTCGGCGACCGCCGTCGTGAGGTAGTCGATGAACAGCTCGGCCGCCGGGATCTCGCGCTCGCCGGAGGCGCCGCGGACCACGACCGAGCCCTCGTAGGCGAGCAGGATCGCGAGCTGGTCGGAGGCCGGGTCGCCGTGGGCGAGCGAGCCGCCGATGGTGCCGCGGTGGCGGACCTGTGGGTCCGCGATCGTGCTCGCGACCTCGGACGCGAGGCCGAGCGCGCTCTCGCGCTCCATGGCGACGTGCGGCGTCATCGCGCCGATCCGCCAGCCGCCGTTGGCGCGCTCGATCCGGTTCAGTCCCGGGATGGCGCCGAGGTCGACGAGCAGCGTCGGCGCCGCCAGCCGCAGCTTCATCAGCGGCAGCAGCGAGTGCCCGCCGGCGAGGATCTTCGCGTCCTCGCCGCCGTCGCGCAGCGCGGTCAGGGCCTCGTCGATCGAGCCCGGCCGCACGTAGTCGAACTCCGCGGGGATCACGGCGCACCCCCCTCGCTCGGGCTGGTCGGTCCGGAGCCGGCGCTGCCGCTCCCGTGCTCGCCCCACGAGCCGCCCTGCTTGCCCGGGTCCCCGGGCGCGCCGCGGCCCTGCGCGAGCTCGATCTGCGACCACACGTTCTGCGGCGAGAGCGGCATGTTGAGGAAGTCCACGCCGAGTGGCCGCAGCGCGTCGATCACGGAGTTCACGATCGCCGGGGTGGCCGCGATCGTGCCGGCCTCCCCCACGCCCTTGACCCCGAGCGAATTGACCGGCGACGGGGTCTCCGTGCGGTCGGTCTCGAAGCTGGGGACGTCGGCGGCGCTGGGCAGCGCGTAGTCGACGAAGGTGCCCGTCACGAGCTGGCCGTCGTCGTCGTAGTGGATGCGCTCGTAGAGCGCCTGCCCGATGCCGTGCGTGATGCCGCCGTGGATCTGGCCGTCGATCAGCTTCGGGTTGATCGCCGGCCCGCAGTCGTCGACGGCCACGTAGCGGACGATGTCCACCTTGCCCGTCTCCACGTCGACCTCGGTGATGCAGGCGTGCGCGCCGAACGGGAAGACGAAGTTCTCCGGGTCGTAGAACGTCGTCGTCTCCAGGCCCGGCTCCATGCCCTCCGGCATGTCCATCGTCACGTACGCCGCGCCCGCGACCTCCGCGATCGTCAGGCCCTTGTCGGGCGAGCCCTTGACGGCGAACTTGCCGTCGACGAGCTCGATGTCCTCGGGCGCCGCCTCGAGGTTGTGCGCGGCGATCTGCTTGGCCTTGTCGACGAGCTTGGCCGTCGAACGGGCGATCGACTCGCCGCCGACGGCCAGCGAGCGCGAGCCGTAGGTGCCGAGGCCGAACGGGCCGGTGCCGGTGTCGCCGTGGACGACGTCGACCATGTCGGGCGAGATGCCCAGCTGGTCGGCGACGATCTGCGCGAACGCCGTGTCCAGGCCCTGGCCGTGCGGTGCGGTGCCGGAGTAGACGGTCGCCGAGCCCGTCGCGTGCACGCGCACGGTCGATGACTCGTAGAAGCCCGCCTGCAGGCCGACCCCGCTCGGGCCGACGGCGCGCGAGGGCGCCAGGCCGCAGATCTCCATCCAGGTCGAGAACCCGATCCCGCGGTAGATGCCCTTCGCCCGCAGTGCCTCCTGCTCGCGCCGGAACGCGCCCAGGTCGACGTGCGTGAGCAGCTTGTCGAGCGAACCGTGGTAGTCGCCGGAGTCGTAGATGATCCCGATCGCCACCTCGGCCGGGAAGTCCTCCTTCGGGATGAAGTTCTTGCGGCGGACCTCGAGCGAGTCCATCCCCAGCTCGTGGGCGAGCTGCTCGACCATCATCTCGATCAGGTGGGTCGCCTCCGGGCGGCCCGCCCCGCGCGTCGCGTCCGTGGCCATCTTGTTGGTGAAGACGCCGCGGGCGGTGAACTTCAGGTTCGGGATCTTGTAACAGCCCGAGATCACGAAGCCCGTGAACGACGGGATGAACGGCGTCAGCAGCGTGAAGTAGGCGCCGAAGTCGCAGATCGCGGTGCACTCGAGGCCGACGATCGTGCCGTCTCGCTTCGCGCCGACCTTCACGTAGTCGATCTGGTCGCGCCCGTGGATCGTGGAGCTCATGTGCTCCGTGCGCGTCTCGGTCCACTTGACCGCGCGGCCGACCTTGCGCGAGATCCACGCCGCGATGACCTCTTCGGGGAAGTGCGAGATCTTCACGCCGAAGCCGCCGCCCACGTCGGGCGCGATCACGCGGATCCGGTCCTCGCTCATCTCCAGCTCGCCGGCCATGAAGAGGCGGATCAGGTGCGGGTTCTGGCTCGTGAGGTGCACCGTGAGCTGGTCGCCGCGGTAGTCGGCGATGCACACGCGCGGCTCGATCGGGGTGCCGGCCGTGCGGTGGTTGACGATCCGCCGCTCGATGACGACCTCGGACTCGGCCCAGGCCTGGTCCATGTCGCCGCCGCCGATCGACCACTCGTGGACCTGGTTCGTCCCGAGATCCGGGTGGACGAGCGCGGCGCCGTCCTCGAGCGCCTTCTCGGGGTCGACGACCACGGGCAGCGGGTCGTAGTCGATGAACACCTGCTCGGCCGCGTCGACGACCGCGTACTTGTCCTCGCCCACCACGACGGCCACGCCCTGGCCGACGTAGTTGACCTCGTCCTTGGCCAGCGGCCAGTGCTCGGGCGTCTTGATCTCGACGCCCGGCGGGACCCACGCCATCGGCAGCGGCGCGGCGAGATCGAGGTCGGCGCCCGTGAAGACGCCGTGGATGCCGGGCAGCGCCTTCGCCGCCGACGTGTCGATCGAGGTGATCTTCGCGTGCGCCTCGGGCGAGCGCACGACGGCCATGTAGAGCATGCCCGGGACGACCATGTCGTCCACGTAGCGGCCCCGGCCGGTGATCATCCGCGGGTCCTCCTTGCGCCGGAGCGCCTGGCCGACCCACTTCTGCGTGCTGGGCGGCTCCTCGATCGCGGTCATGCCCGCACCTCGGCCTTCGCCGCGCTCATCACGGCCTTGACGATGTTGTGGTAGCCCGTACAGCGGCAGAGGTTGCCCGCGAGCGCCTCGCGGACCTCCTCCTCGCTCGGGTCCGGGTTCTTGGCCAGCAGGTCGGCGCCGGCCATGATCATGCCGGGCGTGCAGTAGCCGCACTGCAGGCCGTGGTGCTCCCAGAAGCCCTCCTGGACCGGGTGCAGCGTGCCGTCGGAGGCGAGGCCCTCGATCGTCGCGACCTCTCCCCCGTCCGCCTGGGCGGCCAGGACGGTGCACGACTTCACCGCGTCGCCGTTGAGATGGACGGTGCAGGCCCCGCAGTTGGAGGTGTCGCAGCCGACGTGGGTGCCCGTCAGCCCGAGATGGTCGCGGAGGTAGTGAACGAGCAGCAGCCGAGGCTCGACCTCGGCCGTTCGCTGCTCCCCGTTCACGGTCATCGTGACGCGGACAGGCGTTGCCATGCGACGGTTCTCCTCCCAGTCGGGAACGGCTCTGGCCGGAGCCTATTGCAGGTCTGCCTGCGTCGCCACCAGGCGCTTACTGACGGCGCGTACGCACCCGCATCGGCAGTCCGCCGCGGGGCCCGAGCGTCGGCGTCTGGCGGATCTCGAGCTTGTGATCGGGCAGTCGCTCGAGCGTGAAGCGCTCCCTGATCGCGGCCGCGATGATGCCGATCTCGAGCAGCCCGAAGCGCATCCCGAGGCAGATCCGCGAGCCCCCGCCGAAGGGCACGTAGGCGCCGCGCGGGATCTTCTCGCGCTCGCCCGCCAAGAAGCGCTCGGGGCGGAACGAATGCGGGTCCTCCCAGACGTCGGGCAGCCGGTGCGAGGCCCACGAGCAGTAGTTCACGGGCACGCCGGCCGGGACCTTCTGGCCGTGCAGCTCGAAGGCGGAGACCGAGCGCCGCGGGCCGATCCACGCGGGCGGGTACAGCCGCAGCGTCTCGTCGAGGGCGGAGTCCAGGTCATCCCAGTCCGGCCGCTCGGCGAGCTCCCAGAACAGGAACGCGATCGTCGATGTCGTGGTGTCGTGGCCCGCGAAGAGCAGCGTCATCACCTCGTCTCGGACGTGCCGGTCCGAGAGCTCGGTGTCCATCAGCAGCGACAGCACGTCCTCCCCGCGCTGCCCGGACGCGCGCCGGCGCGCGATCTCGCCGTAGACCAACTCGTCGAGCCGGCGGCGGGCGCCGATCAGCCGCGCGTACGGGGTGCGCGGGCCGCGCAGCACCTGCAGCCAGTAGTCCTCGCCGTAGAAGGACAGCGCGCGCTCGAAGTCGCGCGCCGCGTCCTGCGCTCCACGGCCGGTGTCCGGCTCGAAGCCGAACAGCGCCCGCATCGCGACACGCAGCGCGAGCGCCCGCGCCCAGGCGTAGACGTCGAGCAGCTCGCCGTCGTGGCGGCCCTCCAGCGCGCGCCGGGCCTCCTCCTCCATCGTCGTGCGGTAGCCGGCGATCCGCTCGCGGTGGAAGGCGGGGAGCATGGTCTTGCGCGAGCTGCGGTGGAAGTCGCCGTCGACCGTCAGCAGGCCGTCGCCGAGCAGCGGGATCAGGTCGCCGAAGCCGCCGTCGCGCCAGACGAAGTGCCTGGCGCCCGAGACGAGCACGAAGTGGTTGGCCTCGGGGCCGAGCACGAAGACGTTGTTGGCGTGCAGGACGCGGACGGAGAACACCGGCCCGCGGCGCTCGTAAAGGTCGAGCAGCAGCCCGAGCGGGTTGCGGATGACCGCGCGCGTGCGCGCGATGCTCGGCCGCGTGTCGCCGGGCGGCATCCCGCCCGAGCGGCGCTCCGCGGCGAGCTCGAGCGCAACGCGCTTGAGCGGGTTGAACGAGACGGGTGGCGGCGGGGCGACGGCCACGCCTTGAACCCTACGGCCTAGCGCGCGAGCCGGTAGTAGGCGACGGTGATCTGTGTGAGCAACGCCACGTCGTGCTCGGCGATGCGGGTGAAGCGCAGCGAGAGGTCACGCTGCGAGCGGCGCACGACCTCGGCCTCGGTCTCGATCCGCAGGTCGGCGGGAAGCGAGGTGAGCACGACGGAGAGCGTCTCGACGTGCTCGCCGGCGGCGTTGGTGCGGGCCATCCGGACCCCGCCCGCGCTGATGTCGCGCGTGACGGTCTCCCACGGCTCGCCGCCGGGCAGCGCGGCGACGGTGGCCGCCAGCGAGAGCGGGGCGCGCGAGTAGCGGCGGCGCTGGCCGAGGCGGAACGCGTCGGTGACGGTGACGAGCACCTTGCCCGCCTCCGGGCCGGGCCGCACGGCGGCGCGCAGCGCATGCACGATCGTCGTCGACGATGACCACGTAGGCGTCGCGGCCGGACTCGATCGCGTCCGCGGTCGGCGCGTGGCCGGCACGATCGGCCCGAGCAGGACCGACGGTCTGGTGAACCCAACACGCGGCACGGCAGCGGCGGGTCTTGCCGCCGAGGTCGAGCTGGACGACGTGGCCTTCGGTCACCAGATCGGCGGTCGCGGTCGTTACTCCTATGGGTATCGCGGGACGGGCCCGAGCTAGAGCCTCTAGACCGGTCCCGCCAGCGCACGGCCGCGGAGGCGAACTCGCCGAGCGTGGCGGCGAGCCCGGTGCGGTCTGCGCAGGCGCGGGCGGCGCCGAGCGCTTCAGCGCCGATGCGAGCACCGCCGCCCCGAAGGGCCGCCCACGCGCAGCGCCGCCAGCTCGGCCGCGAACAGCGCCGCTGCCCGCCGCAGACCAGCGAGGCGAGCTCGTGTGTGTGCTGCTCGGCCTCCGCCGCGCGGTCCTCGGCGACGCGCGTCGCCGCCCAGGCGGCGCCCGTGCCC
>CAVSMP010000024.1:0-44943 GCA_963729155.1 uncultured Solirubrobacteraceae bacterium | reverse complement strand
AATCGGAGGACGCGCTCGTCGCGCAGGCACCGTGAGCGAAGACACGACAAAGACGGAGAACACCGCCACCGACGGCGAGCCGCGCGCGAGCGACGGCCGCCTGGTGCTCGACGCGCGCAACGTGACGAAGCAGTTCGGCGGCCTGACCGCCGTCAGCGACGTCACGTTCAGCGTGCCCGAGCGCTCGATCGTCTCGATCATCGGGCCCAACGGCGCGGGGAAGACGACGTTCTTCAACATGCTGACGGGCTACTACAAGCCGACCACGGGCCAGATCGACGCTCGAGGACCGCAACATCACGGGCAACCGCCCGGACGTGATCATGAAGCTCGGGATGGCCCGGACGTTCCAGAACATCCGGCTGTTCGGCACCATGAGCGCGGTCGAGAACGTGATGGTCGGCCAGAACTCGCGGATGAAGGGCGGGCTGTTCGGCTCGATCCTCCGCTTCCCCGTCCGCAAGGAGGAGGCGGCGGTCAAGGAGAAGGCCCACGAGGAGCTCTCCTACGTGGGCGTCAGGCCTCAGCACCACGACTGGCTGGCGATCAACCTCTCCTACGGCGAGCAGCGCCGGGTCGAGATCGCCCGCGCACTGGCCTCGGACCCGAAGATCCTCCTGCTCGACGAGCCGACGGCGGGCATGAACCCGCAGGAGTCCGCCGAGCTGACGGACTTCATGCACAAGCTGCGCGACGAGCGCGGCGTCACCGTCGTGCTGATCGAGCACGACATGAAGGTGATCATGCGAGTCTCCGAGCACATCACCGTGCTCGACCATGGCGAGAAGATCGCCGAGGGCAAGCCTGCCGACGTGCGCGCCAACCCGCGCGTCATCGAGGCCTACCTGGGCAAGAAGGCATCGGAGGAGCAGCACTGATGGCGTTCCTCGAAGTCGACGACATCAAGACCTACTACGGCAACATCCAGGCGCTCAAGGGCATCAGCATCGAGGTCAACGAGGGCGAGTGCGTGACGCTGATCGGCTCCAACGGGGCCGGCAAGTCGACCACGCTGCGCTCGATCTCGGGCCTGACGCCGCCGCGGACCGGCTCGATCCGGCTCGCCGGCGACTCGATCGAGCACCTGCCGCCGCAGGAGATCGTCCGGCTCGGCGTCTGCCAGTCGCCCGAGGGCCGCAAGTGCTTCCAGCGCATGTCGGTGCGCGAGAACCTCGAGCTCGGGGCGTTCTTGCGCCGCGACACCGGGGGCATCGAGAAGGACCTGGCCCGCGTGTTCGAGCTGTTCCCGCGCCTGGACGAGCGCCAGTCGCAGAAGGCGGGCACGATGTCCGGCGGCGAGCAGCAGATGCTCGCGATCGGCCGGGCGCTGATGGGCAGCCCGCAGATCCTGCTGCTCGACGAGCCCTCGATGGGGATCTCGCCGATCCTCACCGAGCGCATCTACGAGACGATCGCGGAGATCAACAAGCAGGGCACGACGATCCTGCTCGTCGAGCAGAACGCGAACTTCGCGCTGGAGGTCTCCCAGCGCGCCTACGTGCTCGAGACCGGGAAGGTGGCCATGTCAGACGACTCCGCCTCGCTGCGGACCAACCCCGAAGTCCAGAAGGCGTACCTCGGCACATGATCGGAGCCTGGGCACTCTTCCTGATGTACGCGTGGCTGGCGGCGGCGATCGTCGCCGCGTACCTGGCCAACCGCAAGGGCTACAGCGAGCGGACTGGGCTGGCCTCCGGCCTCGTGCTGCACATCATCGGCGTCGTGATCTGGCTGGTGGTGCCGGCCAAGTCGCACTCCAAGTGGAAGACGGTCGGCGCCTTCGGGCGCCGCAAGGCCGAGGACGTCGCGCCGCGCGCGGCCGCGGCGGCCGACGACGACGACGACGGCACCTCGACGGGCAGCCGGGCCGCCTCGACCTAGCTCTCAGTGGTAGGCGAGACGCCGGGCGAGCCCGCTCGGCGTCGCGTCCGTCGTGCCCGGTGCCGCGCACGGGCGCGCCGCGGCGAAGGTCGCCCCGCGCGGCTGGTCGCACGCCATCGGGCGATAGACGGTGCCCGCCGCGGCGAGCGCGAGCGTGCGCGCCCCGTCGGTGGGCTGCAGCGTCCCCGGCGCGAACATGGCCAGCGCGATCGCGGCCGCCGCGCCCGTGGCCCCGAGCCGCGCCAGCAGCGCCCTGCGCCGCGCCCGCGCGCGAGCGCGCGCCGTGGCGGCGCCGAGATGGTCGCCCAGGCGGGCGAGGTCGGGGGGAAGCGGGTCGTGCATCCTCATCTCACTATGGCTGCAAGGGCCCGGACGTGTCCAGACCCTCCCTACCGCGCGGTCAGTCCGACCGGAGGGCGGAGCGCAGGGCCTCGTCGAGATCCGGCTGCGTGTGCCGGTAGCCGAGCTCGAGCGTGCGCCGCGGCACCGCGTTCTGTCCCTTGGTGACGATCTCGGACATGTCGCCGTAGAGCACCTGGATCGCGAAGGCCGGCACAGGGGCCACGGCGGGCCGGCGCAGCGCGCGGCCGAGCGCCTTCGAGAAGGTCTTGTTGGACACGGGCTCGGGCGCGGTGGCGTTGACGGGGCCGGACCAGGCAGCGTCGTCCACCGCCAGCAGGTAGATGCCGACGACGTCGTCGGCGTGCACCCACGGCATCAGCTGGCGGCCGCCCGCGACGGGGCCCCCGACGCCGGCCTTGAAGAACGGCAGCATCTTGCCCAGCGCGCCGCCGCCATTGTCGAGCACGACGCCCGTGCGCACGCGCACGACCCGCATGCCGAGCTCCTCGGCCGCCTGCGCCTCGCGCTCCCAGGTGACGCAGACGCGCGCCAGGAAGTCGTCGCCCGGCGGGGTGTCCTCGGGCAAGGGCTCGTCGCCGTGGGGGCCGTAGTAGCCGACGGCCGAGGAGCTCACGAGCGCGGCGGGACGCGGATCAGCGGCGCGCAGGCCCTCGACGAGCCGGCGGGTGCCCTGCTCGCGCGAGTCGCGGATGCGGCGCTTGGCGTCCTCGCTCCAGCGCTGGGCGACGTTCTCGCCCGCGAGGTGCACGATCGCGTCGCGGCCCGCGAGCGCCTCCGCGGGCGCCGGTCCGGCGGACGGGTCCCATGCGTGCGCCTCGACGCCCTCGCCGAGAGCCTCGCGGGCGCGGTCCGGATCGCGGCTGAGGACCGTCACCTCGTCGCCGCGCTCGCGCAGCGCGCGCACGAGCCTCGTCCCGAGCAGGCCCGTGGCCCCGGTCACCGTCACGCGTGTCATGCACTGCGTACGGGGTCCCGCCGAAGCGGGTTCACCGACCGGCGCGCAGCTTGTCGGCGTCCTCGGCCGCGTAGCCGATCTCGCCGCCGCGCGCCTCCGCCGTGCCCTGCCGCTTGGCCTCGGCCGCGACCGCCGCGGCGACCGAGTCGGCGACGTCGCGGTTGAAGACCGACGGGACGATGTACTCCTCGCGCAGGTCCTCCTCGGGCACGATCGCGGCGATGCCGCGGGCGGCGGCCATCTTCATCTCCTCGGTGATCTCGCGCGCGCGGACGTCCAGCGCGCCGCGGAATATGCCGGGGAAGCAGAGCACGTTGTTGATCTGGTTGGGGTAGTCCGAGCGGCCCGTGGCGATGATGCGCGCGTACGGCGCGGCCTCCTCGGGCGTGACCTCGGGGTTCGGGTTGGCCATCGCGAAGACCATCGCGTCGCGGTTCATGCGCGCCAGCGCGTCCGGCGGCATCACGCGCGCGCCCGAGAGCCCGATGAACAGGTCGGCCCCGTCGATCACGTCGGCGGGACCGCCGGCGCGCTTGTCGGGGTTGGTCGACTCCGCGAACCAGCGCTTGACGGGCGGCATCGAGCCGTCCTGGTAGTCCGGGCGGTCCGCGTGCAGGGCGCCGCGCGAGTCGCAGCCGATCACGTGCGTGACGCCGGCCTCGAGCAGGATCCTCGCCGTGGCCACGCCGGCGGCGCCGAGGCCGACGACGAGCACGTGCAGGTCCTCGAGGCGCTTGCCGAGCAGCTTGGTGGCGTTGAGCAGCGCCGCCAGCACGACCACCGCGGTGCCGTGCTGGTCGTCGTGGAAGACGGGGATGTCGAGCTCGGCCTTCAGGCGCTCCTCGATCTCGAAGCAGCGCGGGGCGGAGATGTCCTCGAGGTTGATGCCGCCGAAGGTCGGCGCGACCGCCTTGACGGTGGCGATGATCGCCTCGGGGTCCTTGGTGTCCAGGCACAGCGGGAACGCGTCGACGCCGCCGAACTCCTTGAAGAGCATCGCCTTGCCCTCCATCACGGGCATCGCGGCCTCGGGCCCGATGTCGCCCAGGCCGAGCACGGCGCTGCCGTCGGAGACGACGGCGACGGTGTTGCGCTTGATCGTGTACTGGAACGCCTTGTCGCGGTCCTGCGCGATCGCGCTGCACACGCGCGCGACCCCGGGTGTGTAGGCCATCGAGAGGTCGTCGCGGGTGCGCAGCGCCTGCTTGTTGCGCTGCTCGATCTTGCCGCCGAGGTGCATCAGGAAGGTCCGGTCGGTGCGGTCGACGACCTGCGCGCCGTCGACGGCGTCGACCGCCTCGGCGATCACGCGCGCCGTGCTCCTCGCCGGCGGCGTCGACGATGATGTCGCGCATCAGGTGCTCGCCCTCGAGCGAGACCAGGTCGACGGAGCCGATCGTGCCCCCGGCCTCGCCGATCGCCGTCGCGACCCGGCCGAGCATGCCCGGGCGATGCGCGATGCGCACCCGCAGCACGAGCGAGAACTGCGCGGATGTGGAGGGCACGGCGGTGCTTGGTGCGGGAGGCGGGATCAATATCCCAGTCGCGCCAAGCGCTCGGCCTCGGCCTTGCGCTTGGCCTCGCGCTGCTCGCGCTTCTCCTCCTCGCGCTCGCGGCGCGAGTCCTCCACGTTGACGATCCGCACGGACGAGCGGAACGCGCCGTCGCGGCCGTGCTGCTCGAGATCGCCGCGGCCCGCGCCCCGGCCGCCGCGGTCGTCGCCGCGGTAGCCGCCGTCGCGGTACCCGCCGCCACCGCCACCGCGGTAGTTGCCGCCGCCGCCGCCCTGACGGCCGCCGCGCCCGCGGCCGCGCCGGCCGCGGTCGTCGGCCCCGCGCGGGTTGACGATCGCCTTGACGTCGCGCACCGGGGTGGCCGCGAGGCGCACCCAGGCGGTGAAGGTCGGGTCGCCGGGCTTGGTGCCCTGCGCCTGCTCGCAGCACACGGACGACCACTTCATCGTCTCGCCGTCCTCGCGCTGCTTGGGCTTGAGCGCCTCGAGCACGGCCTCGTGGCCGCCGACGCGCTCGATCGCCGCCACGAGCCGCGCCTGCGCGCGGGCGGAGCGGCTGGGGGAGGTCGCCGGGGGCTGCTGGGGGCGGCTGGGGCTGCTCGGCCTGCGGTGCCGCCGCGGCCTCGCCCTCGGCGGCGGGAGGCGCCTCGGCCTCGGCGGCGGCCGGCGCTCCGGCCTCGGCGGCGGCAGGCGCCTCGGCCTCGGCCGGCGCCTCCACGGGCGCCTCGGCCTCGGCCTCGGGCACAGCCTCGCCGGCCTCCTCGGCCTCGACGGCGGCCTGCTCCGTGCGGCGCAGCTCGCTGAGCTTGGCGAAGAACGTCCGGCGGTGGCGCTCGGCGGCGGTCGGCCGGCGGCGGCGGTGCCGCTGGGGGCGCTGCGAGTCCCGCCGCGGCTTGGCCTCGCCGGAGGCGACCGGGGGAGCGGCCTCCACGGCGGCGGCGCCCTCGGACGCGGGCGGCTCGGGAGCGGTGTCGCTCGCGGGCGGCTCGGCCGGGGCCGCGGCGTCGGCCTGGGCGGCCGGGACCGGGGCCGGCGCCTCGGCCGGGGGCGCGGCCTTCGGCTCGTCCTCGGCGGACGGCGGCGGCGGCTGCTCGGCGGGCTTGTCGGGGGCGGAGGCGGCCGCGGCCTCGTGCGGCTCCATCTTCGGCGGCCCGATCGCGGCGCCCGAGTGGGACTGCGCGTCGGCCTGCGCGGCGGCGGCCTGGTCCGAAGCGGCTTCCTGCGTGGAGGGCGCGGTGGTGGCGGACTCGTCCGGAGCGGCGGTGATGGCGTCAGGGCTGCCCCCCTCGCCGGCCGCGGGGGCCTCCGCCGCGTCGGCGGCGGGCTGCTCGGGGCTCGGCGCCTCGTCGGAGGGCGCCTCGGCCACGGGCGGCTCGTGGGCTGGATCTGGCGCGTGCTCGGGGGCGCGTTCCTCGTCGGCGGGCGTCTCGGTCATGTCTCCGGTGCTCCTGCGGTGGTGGGGCGCGTGGCGAGCCATTCCGGGGCCGGCGGGTGCGCGCACGTCTGGCGGCGCAGGGCGAAGGTGCCGGTGCAGCCGCTCGATTCGCCAGCATAGCGGCGCGGCGCCGCCACACGCGCTGTGGCCCACTAGCCTCTCAAGGGCACATGGCGACGAACGGAGACGAGCCCCGCGAGCTGTTCCTGATCGATGGCAACTCGCTCGCCTATCGCGCGTTCTTCGCGCTCCCGGAGTCGATCGCGACCTCCGACGGGCGCCCGACCAACGCGATCTTCGGCTTCGCGTCGATGCTCGTGAAGATCCTCACGGACTACGGGCCCGTGCCGACCGTCGTGGTCTGGGACGCGGGCATGTCGGGCCGTAAGGAGATCTCGGCCGACTACAAGGCCCAGCGCTCCTCGCGCCCCGACCTGCTCAAGCTCCAGTGGCCGCACCTGCGCCCGCTCGTGGAGGCCTTTGGCTACCGCAACGTCTCCGTCGAGGGCTTCGAGGCCGACGACGTGATCGCCGCGCTCACCGAGCAGGCCAAGCAGCGCGGGATCCCCGTGATGGTCGTCACGGGCGATCGCGACGCCTACCAGCTCGTCGGCGACGGGGTGCGGATCATGTCCACCAGCCGCGGCGTGACCGACACGAAGGTCTACGACCGCCAGGGCGTGATCGACCGCTATGGCATCCCGCCCGAGAAGATCCCCGACTTCATCGGCCTCAAGGGCGACACGTCGGACAACATCCCCGGCGTCCCCGGCATCGGCGACAAGACCGCCTCGGACCTGCTGCAGCGCTTCGGCGACCTCGAGACCGTGCTCGGCAGCGTCGACCAGATCACGGGCGCCAAGCGCAAGCAGAACCTCACGGAGCACGCCGACGCCGCCCGCCTCTCCAAGCAGCTGGCGACGATGGTCCGCGACGTGCCCGTCGACATCGACCTCGAGGTCGAGATGTCGCGCGAGGTCGACCGCTCCGGCGTGCGGCCCGTGTTCCGCGACTGGGAGCTGCGCGACCCGCTGCGGCGCCTGGAGGAGGCGCTGGCCGAGCTCGAGATGGAGGAGATCCCGCGGCCCGAGGCCGCGGAGGCGCGCGCGATCGAGCCCAGGGAAGGCACGCCGGCCGACGTCGCCAAGCTGCGCGGCGACGAGCTCGTGCTCGTGGCGTCGCCGCCCGACGTCCCCGAGGGCGAGCTGCTGCCGGCCGAGACGGGCTGGCGCTTCGCCGCGCTCGCCACGGGTGGCTCCAAGGCGATCGTCGGCAGCGTCGAGGACCCGGTCGAGCTCGTCGCCGCCGCGGGGGAGCGGCCGGTGCTCGCCCATGACGCCAAGGCGCTGGGCGAGGTCCCCGCCAACCTCGCCTTCGACACGGAGGTCGCCGGCTTCCTGCTCGACCCGGCGCGCCGCGGCTACCCGCTCGACGAGCTCGCCGAGGAGCGCGGGATCGCCGTGAACTCCGGCGACGTCCAGGCGCGGCGCGCGGGCCTGATCGCCGAGCTGGCCTCGCGCCAGCGCGACCAGATCCGCGAGCGCGGCCTGGAGAGCCTGCTGACGGAGATCGAGCTGCCGCTCGTGCGCGTGCTGCGCGAGACGGAGAAGGCCGGCATCCGGCTGGACGCCCGCAAGCTCGAGCAGTCCGCCACGCGCATCCGCGAGGACGCCGACCGGCTGGAGCGCGAGATCTGGGAGCTGGCCGGCGAGGAGTTCATGATCGGCTCCCCGCAGCAGCTCGCCGAGGTGCTGTTCGTCAAGCTCGGGCTCTCGCGCAAGCGCCGAGGCAAGACCGGCTTCTCGACGGACGCGCGGGTCCTGCAGGCGATCCGCTCCGAGCACGAGATCATCCCCAAGATCGAGCGCTTCCGCGAGCTGACCAAGCTCGTGCAGACCTACCTCGACGCGCTGCCCGCCTACATCGCCGCCGACGGGCGCATCCACACGACGTTCCTGATGGTCAACGCCGCCACCGGGCGGCTGGCGAGCATCAACCCGAACCTGCAGAACATCCCGATCCGCACGGAGACGGGCCGCGAGATCCGCGCCTGCTTCATCGCGGACCCCGGCAACGTGCTGCTCAGCGTCGACTACTCGCAGGTCGAGCTGCGCGTGCTCGCCCACATCGCCGGCGAGGACGTGCTGCGCGAGATCTTCAAGCGCGGCGAGGACGTCCACACGGAGACCGCCAGCGCGGTGTTCGAGCTCCCTCCGGAGAAGCTCGACGTCGGCATGCGCTCCAAGGCCAAGATGGTCAACTACGGGATCGTCTACGGCCTCTCCGCCTTCGGGCTCGCCGACCGCCTCCAGATCGACCAGGGCGAGGCGCAGGAGTTCATCGACCGCTACCTCGCCCGCTTCCCGGCCGTCGCCCAGTTCATGAAGGACGCCGTCGAGCAGGCCGAGCAGCACGGCTACGTCTCCACGCTGTTCGGCCGCCGGCGCCAGATCCCCGAGATCCGCGCGCGCAACTGGCAGACGCGCAAGCTCGGCGAGCGGCTGGCGGTCAACTCCGTCATCCAGGGCACCGCCGCCGACATCATCAAGGTCGCGATGGTGCGCGCCCACGAGGCGCTCGCCGCCGAGGGCCTGAAGACGCGCACGATCCTGCAGATCCACGACGAGCTGCTCTTCGAGGGCCCGCCGGAGGAGATGGAGCGGGCGACGGAGATCGTCACGCGCGAGATGGTCGGCGCCGCCGAGCTCGACCCGCCGCTCACCGTCGACGCGGGCGTCGGGCCGAACTGGCTCGACGCGAAGTGAGCGCCGGGGGCGGCCGAAGCCGCCCCCGGGGGTGGTCGCTCAGTCCGTGGTGTAGGTCTGCGTCTGCGGGTTCAGGCGGTCGAGCTTCTGCGCCCTGAACGACTCGGCGCCGTTGAACCGCCACGACGCCACGCCGCGGCTGATGTCCGACTGGTAGATGAAGCCGTTGTACCAGTGGGTGGACCAGTCGCCGCCGAGGACCGCCACCGCGCCCGAGGGCGAGGTGGTCTCCGACAGCGGCGCGGGGTCGGCGTAGCCGATCTCGCGCACACTGGACAGGTCGGAGAAGTCCAGCACCGAGATCCCGGACTGGTAGCTGCCCTTCACGAGCCAGTCGCCCTTGGTGGTCGGGACCACGTTGTAGTTGTGGAGGGTGCAGTTCTCGAACTTGGTCTGATCGCGCGTCAGCGTCCACTTGCCGCGCGTCGCGCCCGTGTCCGAGTCCAGGAAGAACAGCGACTTCATGTCGTCCGACTGCACCTGGTAGTTGGCCGTCGGATCCGCGAACACGGTCCCCGTCGGCTGGCAGCGCGCGCGCACGCCGCCGTCAGGCTCGTGGCCGATGATCAGCGTCTCGCCGTCGTTGCTCCACGCGGCGGAGTGGCCGACCTTGAAGTCCGGCACGCCCGTGAGACGCAGGTCGCGGGTGTACTCGAGCTTCGGGTTGCCCAGCGAGCCGCCCTCGGCCGGGTCCATGGTCCAGACCGCGATGCCATTGCCGCCCGCGCACGCCGCGCGCAGGATGTCGCCCAGGATGACCCCGGTGTCGTGGCAGTTGATGTTCGGCCCGGAGTCCTCGAACTGGCGCGCCTGCGCGCTCTCCGGCGCGTTCAGCGGGATCTCGACGACCTGGATGCCCGCGGCTCCCGGGCCGCTCGGATTCGACGGGGTCGGGGCCTCGGCGGGGCAGTTGCCCGGCGAGTAGGACGGCGTGTTGTAGATCCACAGCCGGTTGTTGGCCGGGTCCGGCACGCCGGACGCCGTGTGCGAGCCGCAGCGGGTGCGCACCGCGGCGACGAGGTCCGGATTCGCCGGGTTCGAGATGTCGAAGACGTGCAGGCCCTCCCAGCCGGCGGGCACGGCCTCGCCGTCGCAAGTCTGGCCGGCGCTGGCCGGCGCGTCCCACGAGCGGGTCAGGATGTTGCCGTAGACGACCACGTCGCCCTGGCCGCCGTTGCCGGTGCAGTCCTCGTACGCGAGGATCTCCCTGAGGTTGCCCGGGCTCGAGATGTCGATGATCCGGAAGCCCTGGAAGTTGCCCTGGTACGCGCGGTTGCCCTGGAAGGCGATGTCGGAGTTCGCCCGGGCGAGGTTGCTCACGGGCCGTGGCGAGAGGCTCAGGAACTGCAGTCGCTTCGTCTCGTAGTTGCCGGGCGCCGACTGGCCCTGGTACCCGGAAGGTCCGGCGGCCATGAACCCGCTGTCGAGCCCGATCTGGGGCAGCTCACCCGAGAACGCGCTGTTGGTGACCGTGAACGGATGCGCCTGTACCGTCGCCGGTACGGCAAGGCACGCCGCGACCGCGATCGCGGCGGCGATGAACTTGCTGGGCAAGTGCTCCCCCTTCGTCGAGCGGCGCCTCCCAACGCCTTTCTCACCGGGAAGCTACGCCGTTCTCATCTGGCGTGTCGTGCCCTCAACTAGGGTGGCGCGGATGGACCGGACCGTGGCGCTCGTGGTGGCGGTGGCGATCGGCGGCGTGCTCGCCACGCAGGCTCCGCTGAACTCTGCGCTGGCCCGCACCGTGGGCGGGGTGCAGGCGTCCGTCGTGGCGCTCGGGATCTCGTTCGCGGCGCTGCTCGCGCTCGCCTTACTCGCAGGTGGGCTGTCCGGGATCGGGCGGCTCGGCGAGGCGCCGCTGCACGTCGCGGTCGGGGGCGGCCTGATCGGCGCGCTCTACGTCGGCAGCATCGTCTGGACGGTGCGCGCGCTCGGCGCGGGCGGCCTGACCGCCGCGACGATCGCCGGCCAGCTCGCGCTCGCCGTCGTGATCGACCACTTCGGCTGGCTCGGCGTCGCGCGCTCCCCGATCACCACCGCGAAGGTCTTCGGCATCGCCCTGCTCGCCCTGGGCACCTGGCTCGTCGTCCGGGACTAGGAGCCGGCCGGTCCCGCGCGCGGGTCCGCGCGCACGAGCGCCGCCAGCTCTACGATCGGGGGGTGCAGCACCGCTAGCGGCGCAACGGCGTTGGCCTCGAGGTTCGCCTCCGGGGCGTAGCGGGTCGCCATCCAGCCGACCGCGTCCAGGACGGCGCCGAACGCGCCCGGGGTGATTGCCTGCAGATCGATGGCGCCGGCGTCGCCGCCCGCGGCGGCCGCGAGGTGCTCGCGGGCGAGCCGCACGATGGCAGCCGGAGCCTGCCAAACGACATCGTCGCGGATGGGCAGCTCGGCCTCCCCCGGCGCGACGGCGGCCCGTTCGTCGGCTGCCAGCAGGGCCCGCAGCAGGCTCATCCCATAACGCAGGTGGAGCCGGGCGTCGGCGCGCGCGGGACCGCGCGCCAGCTCTGCGGCCAAGGCGCGGCTCGCGGCGTCCGCGAGTGCCCGAAACCGCTCGGGCGCGAGTGCGCGCACGTCCGCATAGCCCGTCTCGGCGCTCGCCGCTTCGAGCTGCCGGGCCAGTTCGGTGTCGGCGCCCAGCTCGCCGGCGACCGCCTCCAGCGCCGGGTCGAACACCCGGCTCTGCGGGAGCCAGGTGACCGGCGGCCGCGCGCTGATCTGCAGCACGCCGCCCATCGTCAGAGCACGCCCTGCACGTTGTCGACGTAGACCCTCAGGAACGGGCGCCGCGCGTCGTCGATGTGCGCCTTGAACTTCAGGCGGCAGTGGTCGACGATCAGCTGCCGCTGCGGCGGGGTGAAGCCGGAGAGGTCGACGAAGATGAAGTCGACCCCCGTCTTGGCCATGTGCTCGTCCACCGAGTTCTTCATCTGCGCCTCGTTGAAGAACGCCTGTCCGCCGACGCCGTCCCAGGTGCGGTTGGACGAGTCCACCCAGTCACCTGTCCTGTGCGTCCCGTGCTTGGTGGGGTTGTACACCTCGAGCGGCTCGCCGAGGATCGCCTCGATGTGCTCGCCCTGCGTCGCCTCGTGCGCGCGGAAGCGCCCGCCTCCCGTCGCCGACACGTCCGTGCCCAGATACTGGCGGTGCTCGATCCGCAGCTCCTGCTCGAACGCGATCGCGTCGTCGAACGCCGCCTCCTCGGCGACCTTGTCGCCCGCGGCGATCGCATCGCGCTCGCGGGTCTCGAGCGCGGCCAGGCGCGCGTGCCGGGCCGAGCTGACGTCGCCGATCTCACGCGCGTAGCGCTCACGCAGGAAGGTGCACGGTGAGTGGCAGATCGCCAGGCGGCCGTCGTTAAGCAGCTTCAGCTTGCCGCCGCCCGGCAGATCGCGCTGGATTCGGAAGGTGCCGGCGTCGGGGTCGGCCGCCGCCACGTCGGGCTTGTCGGTATCGGGCTTGCCGGTGTCGGGCTTGTCGGGTCCCTTGACGCTCGCGTCCGGTGCGCCAGGCGACTTGGGGTGGGCGTCGGGGGTGCCGGTGTGCGTGCCGCCACCGCCGTTGGTGGCGGCGCCCGAGCCCTTCTTGCCTCCGGGCACGGTGCCGGCGACCGACATCGCCACGGTGGCCGCTGACGCGTTCTCCTGCAGCGACAGCCGCGCCACGGCCCGCTGCAGCGCGACTACGGTCGTGGCCGACTCGACGGCCTCGCGCGCGTCCATGAGGTCCAGCCCGGCGCTGACGAGGTCGCTGACCTCCTCAGCCGCCTCCTTCGCGCGCCACAGCCAGCCGATGACCGGGATCGCGCTGATGACGAGGTCCTTGGCGACGTCCAGCGCGATCTCGTCGGCATTGTCCTTGAGCGCCTGGATCATGAGCTCACGGGCCGCCGCGGGGTAGCCGCGGGCGTCCGCCCAGGCCGCGGCGATGTCCAGGCGCCGCTCGCCGGTCGAGGCGCCGATGAGCAGGTCGGCGCTGGACATCGCGATGTCGAACCCGTGGTGGGCGTGGTGCGCGAACTCGAACCGCTTGAGCGGCGCCAGCATGCTCCCGAGCTTCGCGAGCGCCAGCTCGTAACGACCCACGTCGACGTCCTCGGCGGAGAGCGTGGGGATGATCGGCACGTCGTCGCGCAGCGCGTCCCACGCCAGCCGCTCGAGGTCGGGCTGGTAGGACCGCGGCGCGGCGAACGCGTCCCACTTCGCCGCGTCCACGACCTTGAGTCCCGCGGCCACGTCGCTGACCAGCGCCTGCTTGCCGCCCGTCCAGCCGCGAGCCAACGCGTCCTTCACCTGCGCGGCGACCAGCGCCTTCGCCGCGATCGCGTACGTCTTGACCGCGTGATCCTCGGCCATGGTCGCGTACTCGAACTTGAAGGGATAGGAGCGGAGCTCCAGCGCGGGCTGGAACGCAACGGGCAGGCCCCGCGCCAGGACGTCGACCGGGATCTGACCGGCCGCCTCCGTCAGCTTGCCACCCGCGTCGGAGAGCGCCTGCGCGGTGGCGGACGGATCGAGGTCCGACGGAGGCTTGAGTGCCGACTGCACTCGCTGCGACCACGTCGCGGGGAACGCCCAGGCCTCCTTGGCGAGAAATGACCCCCCGATCGCGGCGATCACCGCCGACTCGTCGTTCGCGGTGTCCTCGGCCGAGCCGAGGAGCTCGTCCACCTGGGCGGTCGTGGAGGCCTTGCTCTCCTGGAGCAGCAGCACGACGCGGTAGTGGTACGCCCGCTCCGTAGCGTCGTCGAGCAGCTCGAACCAGAGGTCCACCTCGTCGGGGTCGTCGGCCGTCTCGAGCATCTGCTGGGCGAACTCGGGGTCGGCGAGGTCTGTGTGCATCTCGATCAGGTCGTCGATGCGCTCGCGGTCGGCGTCGCTGAGCGGCGAGCGGGCGAGCGCTGGCCTGTCCGCCACGAGCCGGGCAACTACGGCGTTGCTCACGCCTGGACTGGCGGCGACCAGCCGGGCCAGCGCGTGCTCGGAGGAGGTGCCGGTCGGAGGGCAGGCGTCGTACGTGGCGGTCGGGTCGTCGGCAGGCCGCCGGGGCCGCCTGCTGGAGTCCTCGCCGGCTGGCGCGCGGTGCAGTGAGGGCATGGACGCGTTCGGGCGATCCTACGCGCCCCTCTCCCGTGGAGCAACGCCCTTCCGAGGCTGGCACTAGCGTCCCGGGCATGACCCAGACGCGCAGGGAGATCATCCAGGCCTTCGTCCCGAGCTCGCCGCTGGTGGGCCACCTCGGCATCGAGCTCAGCGAGATCGGGCCGGACCGCGCGGTCCTGCGGATGCCGTTCCGTCCCGAGCTGGCGACGATGGGCGACGTGGTCCACGGCGGGGCGATCGCCTCGCTGCTCGACACCGCCTCGATGGCGGCGGCGTGGGCCGACGACACCGTGCCCGACGCGGTGGCCGGCGGCACCGTCTCGATGAACGTCGACTACGTGGCGGCGGCCCGCGGCGTCGATCTCGTCGCCACCGCGGTGGCGGTGCGCCGCGGCCGCAGCCTCTGCTTCTGCGAGGTCACGGTCGCCGACGAGGAGGGCGCCGTGATCGCGAAGGGCCTTGCCGTGCATCGGTTCGGTTGACAACCGACAGTCAACGATATATCGTTACGTATCGTCGATAGTCCATAACGAAAGGAAGTGGCCATGCACGCGCATGCCATGCCGAACTGGTTCGCGATGGCGGGCCACCGCGGCCGCGGCCGGCCGCACCGGCGCCCGCACGGAGGGCCCGGCTTCGGGCCCCCGTTCGGCCCCGGCTTCGGCGGCTTCGGCCCCCGGGGCTCGCGGGCGCGCCGCGGCGACGTCCGCGCCGCACTGCTCGTCCTGCTCGCCGAGGAGCCGCGCAACGGCTACGGGCTCATGCAGGAGATCGAGGCACGGTCCAACGGCGCCTGGCGCCCGAGCCCCGGCTCGGTCTACCCGGCGCTCGCCCAGCTCGAGGACGAGGGACTCGTCCGCGCCGAGCACGAGGGCGGCCGCAAGCTGTTCGAGCTCACCGACGCGGGCCGCGCCTACGTCGGCGATCACGCCGACGAGCTGGGCACCCCGTGGGAGGAGGTCGGCGGCGGCGAGCCCATCGGCGAGCTCCGCACGCTGGTCTTCAGCGTCGGCGCTGCCGTGATGCAGGTCGTCCAGGCCGGCTCCGCCGAGCAGGTGGCCCAGGCCGCCAAGGTGCTCGAGGAGACCCGCCGGTCGCTGTACCGGATCCTCGCCGGCGACGACCGCGGGGACGACGACACGCCGCCCGCCGCGGCCTGATCCCACCAGCGCAGGAAGGGTGCCGGTCACCTTTCCTGCGCGGTGGTACCTTTGCGCCAGGTCGACCTGGGTGGAGGAGGACTCGGAGAGATGGAAAGCCGCGGATCGCGCGTTCGCTCGACGATGATGGACACGTTCTGGATCCTGATCCTGGCGGTCGTCGTGCTGTTCGTGTTCTTCCTGGCGCTCGGCGCGATCAGCCCCGGCGAGGTCGTGGGGCTGACGCTGGCCGTGCTCGGGCTCGCCCTGCTGTGGGCGGCCCACGCCGTCTGGGACTCGCGGCATCGCACCGGGCGCGACCCGGCGACGATCCGCAACCGCGAGCGGCGGGGCTTCTGAGCCCCGCCCAGCTCGACCCGGAGATCGCGGAGATCCTCGAGGGGTTGCTCGCGCTCGACGGGCCGCCGGCGCACGAGGTGCCGGTCGACCAGGCGCGCGCCGGCCACGAGGCCGAGACCGTGCAGATGTCCGGGCCCGGCGAGCCGGTCGCGGAGGTGCGCGAGCTCGAGATCCCGTCGGCCTCGGGGACGATCGCGGCGCGCCTGTACCGCCCGGAGGGCGAGGCGCCCCTGCCGCTCGTCGTCTACCTGCACGGCGGCGGCTGGACGCTCGGCTCGATCGAGTCCTTCGACACCGTCGTGCGCGCCCTGGCCAACGCGTCGGGGGCGATCGTGGTCAGCGTGGACTACCGGCTCGCGCCCGAGGCGCCGTTCCCGGCCGGGCTGGAGGACGCGACCTGCGCGGTCCGCTGGATCGCGGCCAACGCGGCCGCCCTCGGCGCCCACCCCGAGCGCCTGGCGATCGCCGGCGACAGCGCCGGCGGCAACCTCGCCACGGTCGTCGCGCGGCGGCTGCGCGACGAGGTCCCGCTGCGCATGCAGGTGCTCATCTACCCGGTCACCGACGCGGGCTGCAACACGGCCTCCTACCGGGAGTTCGGGGAGCGGCACGGCCTGACCGCCGCCTCGATGCAGCGCTTCTGGAACCTCTACCTCGACGGCGCCGACGGCCTGCACCCCGACGCCTCGCCGCTGCGCGCGGAGGACCTCGCGGGCTCGCCGCCCGCGTTCGTGCTCACGGCCGGCTTCGACCCGCTGCGCGACGAGGCGGAGGCCTACTGCGAGGCACTGCGCGCGGCCGGGGTGGAGGCCGACTGCCGCCGCTACGACGGCGCGATCCACGGGTTCTGGCGCTGGCTGGCCAGGACGCGCCTGTCGCGCCGGGCGGTCGACGAGGTCGCGGGCGCGCTGCGCGCGCGGCTCGCTCCGCCCGCCTGAGCGGAACGTCCGCACGGGGACTTTGGACGTTCCGGGCAGGCTGGGCGGCGATACGGTCCCCGGCATGGCTGCCTCTCCCACCACCGCCACGTCCCGCTTCTGGCACCCGTTCGCAGACATGGGTGCGGTCTCGCAGCGCGAGCTGCTGATCGAGCGCGGGCAGGGTGTCTGGGTCTACGACAGCGACGACCGCCGCTACCTCGACGGCACCGCGAGCCTCTGGTACGCCAACATCGGCCATGGCAACCGCGAGGTCGCCGATCGCGTCGCGGAGCAGATGGGCCGCCTGGAGGCCTACTCGACCTTCGGCGACTTCGGCAACCGGCCGGCCAACGAGCTCAGCGAGCGGCTCGCCTCGCACGCGCCGATGGACGGCGCGCGCGTCTTCCTGACCTCCGGCGGCGGCGACTCGATCGACGCCGCGGCCAAGATCGCCCGCCGCCACTGGATCCAGCAGGGCCATCCCGAGCGCGTGCACCTGATCAGCCGCACCCAGGGCTACCACGGCACGCACGGCTTCGGCACGAGCATCGGCGGCATCGAGGCCAACACGAGCAACTGGGGCCCGCTGGTCCCGGCCGTCTCCTCGGTGGCGTTCGACTCGCTGCCCGCGCTGGAGGCCGAGATCCACCGCGTCGGGCCCGAGAACGTGGCCGCCTTCTTCTGCGAGCCGGTGATCGGCGCGGGCGGCGTGTACCCGCCGCCCGAGGGCTACCTCGAGGGCGTCGCCGACCTGTGCGCCGAGCACGGGATCCTGCTCGTGATCGACAGCGTGATCTGCGGCTTCGGCCGGCTCGGCACCTGGTACGGCATCGAGCGCTGGGAGGACGTGCGCCCCGACATGATCACGTTCGCCAAGGGCGTGACCGCGGGCTACCTGCCGCTCGGCGGTGTGCTCGTCTCCGACAGCGTGGCGGGCCCGTTCTTCGAGGCCCCGGGCGGCCCCATGCTGCGCCACGGCGCCACCTACGCCGGGCATCCGGCCTGCTGCGCCGCTGCGATGGCCGTGATGGACGTCTACGAGCGCGACGACCTGTTCGAGCGCTCGCGCGCGCTCGAGCGCCCGCTCGCGGACGCGCTGGCGCCGCTCGCCGATCACCCCGCGGTGGCGGAGGTGCGCGCCGGCCTCGGCCTGCTCGCCGCGGTCCAGCTCGCGCCCGCGGCGCTCGAGCACGACGCGAGCGCGGTCGCCAAGGTCGCCGCGGGCGCCCGCGAGGCCGGCGTGCTCGTGCGGCCGCTGCTGGGCGCGATCGCGATGTCGCCGCCGCTGACCGTCGAGCAGGAGCACATCGACCTGCTCGCGCAGGCGATCCGCGCGGGGCTCGACGCGCTGGCCGCCTGACGCGCGCCCGCCGGGGTAGCTCACCGGGGGTGGATCCCGTGATCCTCTACGCGGTGCTCGCGGTCGCGGGGCTGGCGCTCTTCGGCGTCATCTCGCACATCTCGAAGGGCCATCAGCGCACGTGCCCCAACTGCGACGCCGAGGTCGACGTCCACGCGCGCGGGTGCCGCCAATGCGGCTACCGCTTTGGCCGGGTCTAGGGCCTCGCGACCACGTCCACCGAGGCGCCCGCCGGCGTCCGGGTGAGCGCGACCTCGTGGCCGGCGGCCGCGGCGATCGCCGCGACCTCCTCGGGCGTCCGGGGCGGCTCGGGCGCCTGCAGCAGGGCGCGGGCGACGTCGCCGCGGATGGCCTTGACGAAGTGGCTGATGACCTTGCCGTCCGGGGTGAAGCCGCGGACGCCCACCACCGCCGCGCGCCGCGGCCGCCATGCGGCGGCGTACCCGCCCGAGCGCAGGTCGACCACGAGCCCTTCGTCGGGCAGCGCCCGCTCGAGGGCCGGGCGCCAGTACGCGGCCAGCCCGGGGATGCGGGGCAGCCTGGCCGATATCGACAGCCGGTAGGCGGGGATCCGGTCGTCCGGCGCCACGACGCCCCACAGCGCGCTCGCGATCAGCACGCGCTCGCGCGCCTCCGCGGGCAGCTCAGGCAGCCGCAGCCGCTCGTAGAGCACCCCCGTGTAGACCTCGGCCGCCGGTCCGGCCGGCGCGGCCTCGAGCCCGGCGTTGCGCTCCAGCTCGCCTGCCTGGCCCGCCGCCAGTCCCAGCGCTTTCAGCGCCCGCCCGCGCTGCTTTCCCGTGCAAGTGCGCACGAGCGCCGCCAGCACGCGCTCCCGCTTCGCCGTCAGCTCGTCCGCGTGGGTCAGCGAGCCGAGGTCGACGGGCGCGCCGCCGGCGGGCGCGGTCTTGCCCTCGGAGGGCGGCAGCACGATCAGCACGCCGCAGCAGGCTACGAGGGCGGGAGGAGTCGGACCTCACGGGGCGAACCCACGCGGCGTGAGGGCACTGACGACGCAACCGCGCACGACCCTGCTGATCGCGATCTCCGTGGTGATCGCGCTCGCGATGCTGTTCGCCAACGGCGTCGTCGCGGCCGACGGGTCCGACGAGCGCTCGACGGGCGGCTTCATCGGCGGCACGCTGTTCGGGATCGCGCTCAGCGCGGTGCTGCTGCTCGTGGTCGTGCCGCGCCTGCCCGACGACGTGCGCCGGCTGGCCGTGCTCGGCTTCGGCATCGGCGCGGTCGTGACGTGCGTGGTCTTCTGGAGCGCGCTCCCGTTCGCGCTCGGGATCGCGGCGATCGCCGCCGGCGCGCCGGGCGACGACACGCCCGAGGGCACGGACCCCGCGCCGACGACGGCCGGCGTCATCCTCGCCGTGCTCGCGATCGTCGCGGCGTTCCTGTTCTGCGTGATCGGCTAGGCCGCCAGCGAGAGCGCCGGCTGGGCCTGTGGCGGCGCCGGCAGCGCGTACGACGGCGGCGCGACGTTGAGGTACTTGCGGAACAGCCAGCGGATCAGCCGCGGGCGCGAGGTGAAGCGCGCCAGCCAGTCCAGCGGCCGGCCGTGCAGGTGGCGCACGCAGCGCTGGTTGAGCCACATCCACTCGAACTTCCAGCGGTGGGCGTCCGCGAACGCCGCATAGTCGGCGAGCGCCTGCTCGCGCGTGCGCGCGCCCGCGACGACGTGTGCCAGCTCGCGCCCGACGGCGATCCCGAAGTACCAGGCGGTGCGGATCCCCTCGGCGCTCATCGCGAGGCAGTGCCCGGCGGAGTCGCCGCAGAAGAACACGCCGTCCTCGACGGGCGGCCGGTAGCGGTGGGGGATCCAATTGCCCTGGTAGCGGACGGTGTCGGCGCCCTCGTCGACGGCCAGGCGCACCGTCGGCTCCTTGACGTGGAAGCGCGGGTCGTAGGAGCCGATGCCGATCCGCAGCTCGTCGCCGGCGGGGAACGACCAGCCGTAGCCCGACTCCACGTAGCGCGGGTCGACCCAGAGCTGAAGCTCCGGGCCGGAGCCGTGCGGGTGGACCTCCAGCCCGCGCGAGAGCGTCGCCTCGGGCGGCTGGATCGTGCCGTGGCCGAGCACGCGGCGCCAGCCCAGCGCGTCGACGATCAGCCGTCGCGCGCACGTCGCCGCGGTCGGTATGGACCACGTCGCCCGTTCGCCCCTCCACCTTGGCGGTCTCGAACTCCGCCTCGCCGCACTGCGCCCACATCAGCTCGCAACAGCGCCGGTAGTCGAACGTCGAGAACGTGTAGGGCAGGCGCCAGCGCACGTGCGAGCCCAGCGTGTGCATGGCCATCGTCGCGAAGGTCTGCTTGATCGAGTCCTCGAGCCCGAGGTTCTCGATCCACTCGGTCGGGGCGCAGCACGCGGAGGTCTGCTTCTCCCCGATCTCGTAGCGGTCGAGCACCAGAACCCGCGCGCGCGAGGCGCGCAGCTCGCGTGCGACCGCGAGCCCCGCGAAGGACGCTCCGCAGATGACGACGTCGTACTCGGCGCCGGAGGGGAACGGAGTCCGCTCCGCGCCGCGCTTGGTGGCACGAACGGGCATGGTTTCGGCTCGCTACAGTATCTGGCCGCTAATGGAAGCCACGATGACACCGCCAGAGACCACCACCGACGCTCGAATCGTCGAGGGATCCAACGGGATGCTCCTCGAGATCGACGGCCAGATCCTCCCCAACTACGACGCGACGATCGTCCCCTTCGACGAGGGCGACGTGGTCACGGGGAAGGTGGTGCGGATCGACAAGGACGAGGTCCTCATCGACATCGGCTACAAGAGCGAGGGGGTCATCCCCAACAACGAGCTCTCGATCCGCAAGTCGGTGGACCCGTCCGAGGAGGTCGAGCTCGGCGAGGAGGTCGACGCCCTCGTCCTCACCAAGGAGGACCAGGACGGCCGGCTGATCCTGTCCAAGAAGCGCGCCCGCTTCGAGCGCGCCTGGCGCCGCATCGAGGCCGCCGCCGACTCGGGCGAGCCCGTCATCGGCGCGGTGATCGAGGTCGTCAAGGGCGGCCTGATCATCGACCTCGGGGTGCGCGGCTTCCTGCCCGCCTCGCTGGTGGACATCCGCCGGGTGCCGAACCTGGACGAGTACCTCGGCCAGAACATCCAGTGCAAGGTCATAGAGCTCAACCGCTCGCGCAACAACGTCGTGCTCAGCCGCCGCGCGGTGCTCGAGGAGGAGCGCAAGGAGCAGCGCCAGGCCATCCTGGAGCGCCTGCAGCCCGGCCTGATCATCGAGGGCCAGATCTCCAACATCGTGGACTTCGGCGCCTTCGTCGATCTCGACGGGATCGACGGCCTGATCCACATCTCCGAGCTCTCGTGGTCGCACGTCAACCACCCGAGCGAGATCCTCAACATCGGCGACACCGTGCAGGTCAAGGTGCTCGACATCGACCGCGACCGCCAGCGCATCTCCCTGGGTCTCAAGCAGACCCAGGAGGACCCGTGGCAGCGCGTCGTCGACACCTACAACGTGGGTGACGAGCTCGAGGGCACGGTCACCAAGGTCGTCGCGTTCGGCGCCTTCGTGGAGATACTGGAGGGCGTCGAGGGCCTCGTGCACATCTCCGAGCTCGCCCAGCAGCACGTCGAGAACCCGCGCGAGATCGTCCAGCCGGGCGACGACGTGCGCGTGAAGATCCTCGAGATCGACTCCGAGCGGCGCCGCCTCTCCCTGTCGATCAAGCGCGTCGAGGACCAGATCCTGCCGCGCCGCGAGGCCGGCGCCGCTCCGGCCGGTGACGCCGGCGACATGGACGACATGCCCGAGCTGGGCCTCTCCGAGGACGTCTTCGCCGAGCAGCCCGAGCCCGCCGCCGACGAGCCCGAGGTCGCTGCCGAGGAGCCCGAAGCGGCTGCCGAGCCTGAGCCCGAGGCGGTTGCCGAGCCCGAGCCCGAGGCCGCTGCCGAGGAGCCCGAGGCCACCGAGGCCGCTGCGCCCGACGAGCCCGTCGCCGAGCAGGGCGAGGAAGAGCAGAGCTGACCAGGGGACCCGGTCCCCCGGTTCTCGCGGCGTCTCGCCGCCGCGGCCGTTCGCCAGGACCCGCCGGCCGCGAACCAGGTGGGCCCACCACATGGCACCGCGGCCGGCGGGCCCTGACTCGGCCCGCGACGCCGAGCCATCCACGATGACCGGGGAACCGAGTCCGCCGCCGTTCGTCGGCCTGACGGGCGGCATCGGCGCCGGGAAGTCGGAGGCGCTGGCGGCGCTCGAGCGCCTCGGCGCCGCGGCGCTGTCCACCGACGCGGTCGTCCACGAGCTCTACGGCGACCCCGAGGTGCGCGACGCCGTCGTCGCGCGCTGGGGGGACGCCGTCGCTCCGGACGGCACGGTGGATCGCGCCGCGGTCGCCCGGCACGCGTTCGCCGATGCCGACGAGCGCGGCTTCCTCGAGGGACTGTTGTGGCCGCGCGTCGGGCGCCGCATCGCCGAGTTCCGCGAGCGCGAGTCAGCGCGGGAACCCGCTCCGCGGGCGCTGGTCATCGAAGTGCCACTCCTGTTCGAGTCGGGCATGGACCACGGCTTCGACGCCACGATCGCGATCACCGCCGACGAGGAGATCCGGCGTGAGCGCGCGGCCGCTCGCGGGCACGAATCGGTCGATGAGCGCACCGCACGGCAGCTCACCCAGGAGGAGAAGGCCGCCCGCGCGACGTTCGCGGTCGCGAATTCCGGCACGATCGGCGAGCTGGAGTCGCGTTTGTCTGACGTGCTTGCCAAGCTGAGCCGATGAGCGCTCAGGCTCAGCCACGGACGCGGCCGGCCGGGACCCGGCGGCCCGGCAAGGCGCAGCGCCAGCGGCGCCGCAAGATCGTGCGCCGGCGGCTGATGCTGCTCGCGTTCGCCGTCGTGGCGTCGTGCGTGCTGCTCGCGATCGTCGTGCGCCCGTTCGCGGACAAGGCCGTGCAGGAGATCTCGCTCCCGCTGCGCCACGAGGACATCATCCGCCAGCAGGCCGAGGACAAGGGCCTGGATCCGTCGCTGATCGCCGGCGTGATCTACGTCGAGTCGCGCTTCCGCGACCAGACCTCGCACGCCGGGGCGAAGGGGCTGATGCAGATCCTGCCCTCGACGGCCGACTACATCGCGCGCAAGTCGGGCGGCACGGCCTTCGAGCAGGGCGACCTCGCGTCGCCCCAGATCAACATCGCCTACGGCTCGTGGTACCTGCGCTACCTGCTGGAGCACTACCACGGCAACGAGCTGCTGACGCTCGCCGCCTACAACGCGGGCGAGGGCAAGGTCGACGAGTGGTACCGCGAGGCGTCCGCCCGCGGCGAGGACTTCGACGTGGCCTCGCACATCCCGTTCCCCGAGACGCGCAACTACGTGTCCTCGGTGCTCGAGGTGCGCGGGCGCTACCGCCAGGAATACCGGAGGGAGCTGGGTCTTGATCAATGAGCGCAGGCTGGGCCGGACGGGGCTGAGCGTCTCCGAGGTGGGCTACGGCGCCTGGGGCATCGGCGGCTCGATGTGGCTCGGCGCGGAGGACCAGGAGTCGCTGCGCGCGCTGAACCGCGCGATCGACCTCGGCGTGAACTTCATCGACACGGCCGCCGTCTACGGCGCCGGGCACTCCGAGCGGCTGGTCGGCAAGGTGGTGCGCGAGCGCGACGAGCGGATCGTCGTGGCCAGCAAGATCCCGCCGAAGAACTTCGAGTGGCCGGCGCGCACGAGCGACCCCGACGAGGCGTTCCCCGCCGACCACATCCGCAAGTGGACCGAGCGCACGCTCTCCAACCTCGGCCTGGACTTCATAGATGTCCAGCAGTTCCACGTCTGGAACGACGAATGGGTCGGCCGCGGCTCGTGGCACGAGGGCATCCAGGCGCTGCGCGACGAGGGCAAGATCCGCTTCTTCGGCGTCTCCATCAACGACCTCCAGCCGGCCAACGCGATCCGGCTGATCGAGACGGGCGCGGTGGACACCGTGCAGGTCATCTACAACGTCTTCGAGCAGGCCCCCGAGGACGAGCTGCTGGCGGCCTGCGAGCGCAACGACGTCGGCGTGATCGCCCGCGTGCCGTTCGACGAGGGCTCCCTCACCGGCCGCCTGACGGCCGACTCGACGTTCCCAGAGGGCGACTTCCGCAACGAGTACTTCAGCGGCGAGCGCTCCCTGGAGAAGGTCGACGCGCGTGTTCAGGCGATCCTCGACGACCTCGGCATCTCCCGCGAGGAGCTCCCGGAGATCGCCCTGCGCTACGTGCTCTCGCGCCCCGAGGTCTCGACCGTGATCCCCGGCATGCGGTCCGTGGGCAACGTCGAGCGCAACGCCGCGGTCGGCGACGGCGCCGGCCTCCCGGACGAGACCGTCGAGGCCTTGAAGGCGCACCGGTACGACCACGCCTCGGCCTGAGACATCGCTAGACCGTCCGGGCGCTGCGGCCGTGCTCGAGGCCCCAGGAGACGATGCGCTCGGGGTGGATGCGGATCAGGGGCGTGGGCATGGCGATCGCCTCGCCGCGGCCGCGGACCTCGATGCCGCGGGGGTGCCACCCGTCCGTCTCGAGGATGTCGTCGACGACGATCGCGGCGCGGCCGCTGCGGGCGACGTCGCGGAACTTCTTGGTGTGCTCGAGCTCGTTTCCGCCGATGTCGATCGTGTCTCGCACGGCGTTGTAGATCCAGGCCACCGGCACGACGTGGGGGGTGCCGTCGGCGCCGACGGTCGCGATCCGGCCGAGCTGCCGGCCGCCCGCGAGGTAGCGGAGCTCGGCCTCACGGAAGACGCTCATCGCCGCGGACCGTAGCGGCGCGCGCTCACGTCAGCGCGACTTGGCCTCCTCGAGGGAGCGCTCGAGCGCGGCCATCAGGTCGGGCACCGGCGTCGGCTCGTCGCCCTCGTCGTCGGGGATATCGATCGTCTGGCCCTTGCTCTTGCGCTTGACGATGTCGCGCAGGCGCTTCTGGAAGGTGTCCTCGTAGCGGGAGGGATCCCAGTCGCAGGAGAAGGACTCGATCAGCTCGACCGCGGCGTCGACCTCCTTCTTGGCCGGCTTGTCCTTCTTCGTGGGCGCCGGGACCGGGTCGGTGGGGCGGACCTCGTCGTGCCAGAGCAGCGTGGTGAGCACGAGCCGCTCGTCGCGGGCGCGGATCAGCGTGAGGTACTCCTTCGTGCGCATCACGACCCGGCCGAGCGCGGCGCGCTCGGTCCGGCTCATCACCTCCACGAGCAGGCGGTAGGCGCGCTGGATGCCTTCGGCCTCGCCCGAGGGCATGAGCACGTAGGGGTGGTCGAAGTACATCGGGTCGACGTCCTCGAGGTCCACGAACGCCTCGATGTCGATCGTGCGCGACCGGTGCGGCGCGGCGGCGCCGAGCTCGGCGTCGGTGAGGATCACCAGCTCGTCGTCGAGCTCGTAGCCGTTGGCGATCTCGTCGTAGGGGACCTCCTCGTCCTCCTCGGCGCAGTAGCGGTGCGTCTCGACCGGCGTGTGGTCCTTGGCGTGCAGCTGGCGGAAGTGCAGGTCCTGGTCGCGCACGCCGCTGAACATCGCCACCGGCACGTTGACGAGCCCGAAGCTCAGCGAGCCGGTCCACAGCGAGCGGGCCATCAGGCGCTCAGGCTCGCCTCGAGCTGGGCGAGCAGGTCGTCGGCGGTATCGCCCTGCTCGGGCTCGGGCAGCTCGATGTTCTTGCCCGCGGCCTTGGCCTTGATCAGCTCGAGGACGGCCTGGCGGTGGGCGTCCTCGTACGCGGAGGCGTCGAACTCCGTGTGCAGGCCGTCGACGAGCTTGCTCGCCATCTTGATCTCCTGCTCGCTCGGCTTGCGCCGGACGCGCTCGAGGTCGAAGTCGGACGGCGTCGCGATCTCGGCGGGGAAGCGCATCGTGTGCAGCGCCAGGACGTCGTCGAGCGGCCGCACGATCACCGTCCGCTCGCGGTTGTGGAAGACCCAGCGCCCGACGCCGGCGCGGTCGGCCTTCGCCAGCGCCGCGTGCAGCAGCGCGTAGGCGTCGCGGCCCTTGTCCTGCGCGCCGAGGTAGTAGGCCTTCTCGTAGTAGACGGGGTCGATCTCGCTCGCGGGCACGAAGTGGTCGACGTCGATCTGCCGCGTCTGCGTGCCGGCGGCCGCGGCGATCTCCTCGTCGGTGAGCTCGATCCACTTGCGCGCGCTGACCTGGTAGCCGCGGACGATCTCCTTGCTGGCGACGGCCTCGTCCTCCTTAGGGCAGATCCGCCGGTGCTCGATCTTGCTGCCGTCCTTGGCGTGCACCTCGCGGAAGTGCACGGACTTGGACTCCGTGGCGGTGTAGACCTTCACGGGGACGGTGACGAGGCCGAACGCGATCGATCCGTTCCACAACGACCGGGGAGCCATGACCCCGGGCCTACCCGCTCTGGGCCGCGGATTGGCATCCAACGGCTCGTACTTGGGTCCAGTCGACCGTTTGATGGGTGATCCTCAGGGAATAACCCGCTCCGAACGTCTCGAACGAAGAACGATGGGAGCTGGCCATGGGCGACGAGCTCGAACGTAAGGCGCAGGATCAGGAACTCGAGCAGGTATCGATGGACGAGATCGAGGCCGAGGGCGCGACCGCGCTTCCCAACAAGGAAGTGATGTCGCTGCTCAACGTCGACGCGAACGTCGACCTCGGCCTGGACCTCGCTGCACCGGTCGACCTCGCCGTCGCGGCGAACCTCAACGTCGCGGCGCCGATCGAGGCGGCCGCGAGCGCGAACCTGCTCAGCGCCAACGCCGAGGCGGTCGCGATCGCCCAGCAGCACGGCGTGATCGACCAGGGCATCAGCGGCAGCGCCGAGGCCACGGGGGCGCAGTCGGCCGACATCGACCAGAGCAACGACGTCGTCGACGCCGGCAACACCGGCGCCGCCGCTCCGGCGGCCCAGACCGGCACGCCTGTGGCCGACACCGGCACGACCGCTCCGGCGGCCGGCGGCGCCGTGGGCGGCGTGGTCGACGGTGCGACCGGCGCGGTGCCGGGCGTGGTCGACGGCGCCACGGGCGCGGTCGGCGGCGTGACCGACGGCGCGACCGGCGCGGTGCCGGGCGTGGTCGACGGCGCCACGGGCGCGGTCGGCGGCGTGACCGACGGCGCCACGGGCGGCGCGACCGGCGGTGTCACCGACTTCGGCGGCGCGGTCGGCGGCGTGACCGACGGTGCGGGCGGTGCCGTGGGCGGCGTGACCGACGGTGCGGGCGGCGTGACCGACGGTGTCGGCGGTGCGGTCGGCGGTGTCGGCGGGTCGGTCGAAGGCGTCACCGGCGGCGTGGACTCGCTGCTCAACGGCGGCAGCCTGCTCGACGCGAACGTGGACATCAACGCGGACGCGGACCTCACGGCCCCGGTCGCGGGCGCCGTGGCGGCCAACGCCAACGTCGCCGCGCCGATCAACGCCTCCGTGGCGGCCAACATCGGCTCGGACGGCGCTGTCGCGCAGTCGCTGGCCGACCAGCAGGTCGACATCCACCAGAGCCTGGACGACGTCTCCGCCGAGGCGACGGCCGACCAGGACGCCAACATCGAGCAGTAGCGCTACGCGCCGGCCGGGAGACATCGCATGAGCGCGACCGTCGACCGGCCCGCTGCGCGTGCCGCAACGCAGACCTCGGAGCCTCCGCGCGCCCTCGGGCGGGCGGAGGGCCTCGAGCTGCTCGGCGAGGTCAGCGGCTCGGGCTACAAGGACGGCGCCCGGCTCGCCCGCCGCGCCGACGGCCAGATGGTCCAGCTCGGGCCGCTCATGTACGGGCTGCTCGAGGAGATCGACGGCCGGCGCGATCCTGAGGCGCTCGCCGCGGCGATGTCGGAACGGCTCGGGCGCAGGCTCGGCACCGAGCACGTCCTCAAGATCGGGGAGAAGCTCGCCCAGCAGGGGCTGCTCGCCGGCTTCGAGGACAAGGCGCCGGCGCGCTCGAACCCGCTGCTGTCGCTGCGCTGGAAGGTCCTCTTCACGGATCCGAGGATCACCAAGGCGATCACGCGGCCGTTCGAGATCCTGTTCCGGCCGTGGGTGCTCATCCCGGCGATGGCGGCGTTCCTCGCCGTCTGCTGGTTCGTCCTCATCCACAAGGGCGTGGCGGCGGCGACCTCCGAGGCGTTCGAGAACCCCGAGCTGCTGCTGCTGGTCCTCGGCCTGACGGTCGCATCGGCGGCCTTCCACGAGATCGGGCACGCGGCGGCCTGCCGCTACAGCGGCGGCAAGCCCGGCGGCATGGGCGCCGGCATCTACCTCGTCTGGCCGGCCTTCTACACCGACGTCACCGACGCCTACCGGCTGCCACGGCGCTCACGCCTGCGGACCGACATGGGCGGCATCTACTTCAACGCCTTCGTCGCGGTGGTCACGCTCGGCGTGTGGCTGGCGACCGGGGTCGAGGCGCTCCTGCTGCTGATCGCCATCCAGATGCTGGAGATCGTCAAGAACCTCTCGCCGGTGATCCGCGCCGACGGCTACCACATCCTCTCCGACGCGACCGGCGTGCCGGACCTCTACGCCCACATGGGCCCGACGCTCAAGCGCCTCCTGCCGTGGAAGCGCCGCGAGCCGTCGGCCCTCAAGGGCTGGGCGCGGCTCTTCGTGACCACTTGGGTGCTGATCATCGTCCCGATCCTGCTCGGGATGGCGTTCAGCGCGATCCTGCTGTTCCCGAAGCTCGCCGCCTCGGCGTGGGAGAGCGGCACGGGCCTCGCGTCGGCGCTGCCCGACGAGGACTTCCTCGGCGTGCTCACGTCGATCGCGCGCCTGTTCGCGCTCGCCCTTCCGGTGGCCGGCGTCGCCCTGATCGTCCAGCGGCTGGTCACCTCGATGGGCAAGAAGGCCTGGGGCTGGAGCGGCGGGCAGCGCCCGCGCCAGGCGCTCGTGATCGCCGGAGCCGCCGGCCTCGTCGCGCTGCTCACGTGGGCCTGGTGGCCGTCCGGCCAGTACCGGCCCGTGCGCCCGACGGACAACGGCACGCTCGTGGCGGCCTTCCAGAACGTGAGCGCGCCGGCCGCCGCCGCGCGTCCGGTCGGCATCGCCCCGCCACGGCCGCTCCCGCCCGGCCGCCACCTCGCCGTCGCCATGATCCCGCGCGGCGGGCCGACCGAGGAGCACCCGGCGCTGTACGTCGTCAAGGACGGCAAGAACGACGAGACGCCGACGATCCTCGTCAGCCCGGACGCGCCCGACACCCGCGACGCGCCGTCGCTCGGCGACTCCGCCTCGGGCGACGAGGCCGGCACCACGACCGCGCCGCCGGCCGGCGCCGCGCCGTCGGACGCGCCGTCCACGCCGACCGTGCCGGCCAAGCAGCTGCCCTTCAAGCTGCCGGACGCTCCGGGCGAGGGCGACTCGCAGGCGCTCGCCACCAACACCACCGACGGCGGGATCGTCTACGACATCGCGTACTCGCTCGTGACCGTCAAGGACGGCGCGGACGTCAAGAACGAGAACAGCGCCTACGCGCTGGCCAGCTGCAACGCGTGTACGACGCTGGCCGTCTCCTTCCAGCTCGTGCTCGTCGTCGGCCAGAGCGACGAGATCATGCCGATCAACGTCGCCGAGGCGCTCAACCTCAACTGCCCGGAGTGCATCACGACCGCGATCGCCAAGCAGATCGTGGTCTCGTTGAAGTCCGCGCCCTCCGAGGAGCTGATCCGCCGCCTCACCGAGGAGCTCCGCAAGCTCGACGCGATCGACACCTCCGACTCGCCGGCCGAGGTCCTCTCCCAGGTCAACTCGGTCAGCGACGCGATCAACCGCGCGCTCGAGGAGAGCGGGCTCACCTATCCGAAGGCGACGCCGACGCCGGCGCCCGCGGCGAACAGCCCGACCGCCACCCCGACCCCGGGCGACTCGGCGACCCCTGGCGCCTCCGACCCCGACCCCGACCCCGACCCCGACTCCGTCGCCCTCGGCGACGGGCACGGAGACCCCGACCCCCACGCCCTCCCCGACCGGGACGGCGACCCCCACCCCGACGCCGTCGGCAACGGCCTCGCCGACGCCGACCACCACGCCATAGGGTACGGTCGCGACCGTGACTGACTACGGGCAGCCGAGGTCGTATCTCAACGTCGACGACGGCGTCGACGTGATCACATCGGACGGGCAGGTCGTCGGCGTGCTCGAGCACGTGCTGGCCGACGAGGACAGCGACATCTTCGACGGGATCGTGGTCGACACGTCCGCGGGGCCCGGCGGCCACCGGTTCGTGGACGCGCCGGAGGTCGGCGAGTTCCGCGAGCGCGCGGTCATCCTGACCATCTCCGGGGCGCAGGCCGAGCAGCTCCCCGAGCCGAGCGCCAACCCCGCCGTCATGGAGCACGGCGGCGAGGAGGACGCGGAGGGCCCGCTCGCCCGGAAGCTGCGCCGGGCCTGGGACCTGCTCACCGGCCGCTACTGACGCACGGTGCCGGCGCAGCGCTCGACCGGTCGAAGGGCCGCGCGCGTCGCGGCCGGTGACGGGATCGACGCCGACGCGGTCGCCTCTACGGGCCCGCGAGCTCGGCCTGCTCGGCTGGGTGCGGCCGACCGGCGAGGTCCATGCCGAGGGCGCGCCGGACGCGGTGGAGGCGCTGATGCGCGAGCTCGGGGAGGGCGCCGCCACCGAGCCGGCGCGCGTGGAGGGCCACGAGCAGTTCGCGATCCGGGGCGTGAGCGCCGGCGTGTTCGTGGTCCAGGAGCACCAGGCCACCGCCCACCACTACGACGTGCGCCTCGAGGTCGACGGGGTCATGCGGTCCTGGGCCGTGCCCAAGGGCCCCTCGCTCGACCCCGCCACCAAGCGCCTGGCCGTCCAGGTCGAGGACCACGGCCTGGGCCACAACGACTTCGAGGGCGCGCTCGGCGACGGCGGCGTGATCGTCTGGGACCGCGGCACCTACGAGCAGGGCGGCCGCGTCGCCTGGCCGGAGGCGCTCGAGCGCGGCCACGCCGTCTTCGTCCTGCACGGCGAGAAGCTGAAGGGAGGCTTCGCGCTCCAGCGCACCCGCGGCGGCGCCAAGCCGCAGTGGCTGCTGATCAAGCGCCGCGACGACGAGGCCCGCCCGGGCTCGGACATCGCCGCCGAGCGCCCCGAGTCGGTCGTCAGCGGCCGGACGCTCGCCGACTTGCTCGACCCGGATCAGCCGACGTAAGGGCCCGGCGAGCCTCCGTGGTCGCGATCGGAGTCTTGGCCCGCCGGCGTTCGCCTACGTTCCCGGGCCGTGCCATCTGAGGACCGCGCTCGCCTGGTAACTACCGCGTGCACCTGCAGCGGAAGGGCCCGCGGGTTTGCGGTTGCTACGCCTCGTCGCCAGGCGTACCGTAATGGCACTGCGGATCCCTGTCGGGGAAAGGCAGGGGCCGCTCGAGGAAGGAGGGCATCATGCTCAGATCCTCCGCCCGTAGGACGGTTCTCGCGGCCTTGCTGGTCGCAGCAGCGACGGCTCCGGCCACTGCCTCGGCCGCCGTCGATCCTCTGACGCTGGTGAGCGGGCCGAGTCCGTTCGCCGCGGGGTGCGAAGGGGCGCCCCAGACCGGCACGGTATACCGCAACGCCGAGGTCGAGCCGTGGGTCGACGTCAACCTCGCGGACGCCAACAACCTCGTCGGCAACTGGCAGCAGGACCGCTGGTCCAACGGCGGTGCGAGCGGCAACCTGAGCGCCTACTCGCTCAACGGCGGCACGAGCTGGACGATCCCGCCGATCAGCGCCGCGCCCGACACCGGCCAGGCGAAGTTCAGCCGCTGCTCGGGGGGCAACGCCGCCAATGGCGGCGATTTCGAGCGCGCGACCGATCCGTGGGTGTCGTTCTCGCCGAATGGCGTGGCGCACCAGGTCGCGCTGTCGATCAACGACTCGAACTTCGCCAACGCCGTGCTGACGTCGCGCTCGTTCGACAAGGGCGCGAACTGGGAAGACCCGGTGGTGGTCAAGTTCGACGACCGGGCGAACTTCTTCAACGACAAGGAGACGCTCACCGCGGACCCGACGGACTCGCGATTCGTCTACGTCACCTGGCAGCGGATCGTGGCGCCCAGCGATCGCGCGAGCGCGCGCGCGGGGGTGCGCGCGGCTGCGTTCCGTTCGCTGGCGTGGTTCGCCCGCTCGGACGACAACGGCGCCTCGTACGAGGTGGTCAAGCCGATCTTCAACCCGGGCAACAAGGCGCAGACGATCGGCAACCAGATCGTGGTGCTGCCGAACGGCGATCTGGTGATGCTGTTCAACCTGATCCGCAACGTCGGGTCCCTCCAGAACCGCGGCTTCACCGCCGCGGTGATGCGCTCGACGGACAAGGGCGACACGTGGTCGGGCCCGATCGCGATCGACCGGATGATCACCGACGGCGTGACCGATCCCGCCGACGGCCACGCTGTGCGCACCGGCGATCTGATCCCGCAGATCGCGGTCGACGACAGCAGCGGCGCCCTTTACGCGGTGTGGCAGGACGATCGCTTCACGGGTGAGGAGCAGATCGCCTTCTCGCGGTCCACCGACGGAGGACGGACCTGGTCGGCCACGCGCCGCATCAGCACGGTCGGAGGCGTCAACCAGGCCTTCACGGCCACGCCCAGGGTTGCGTCGAACGGGACGGTCGCCGTCCAGTACTACGACTTCCGCTTCGACAATCCGGCCACCACGCCGCCGCTGACCACCGACGCGTGGCTGCTGCGCTCCACGAACGGCGGTACGAGCTGGACCGAAGAGCGGATCGGGACCATGTCGTTCGACATGACGACCGCGCCGGACGCGCTCGGCTACTTCGTCGGCGACTACGCGGGCCTCGACTTCGGCGGCGGCGGGCTGAGGCCGGGGTTCAAGCCGTTCCACGTCCGCGCCAACAGCGGCAACCTGGCCAACCGCACCGACGTGTTCGCCACCACCGCGTCGACCAGCGGCCCCTAGGACACGCGACGTTCCGGCGCCCGCCGGGCGCCGGAACGTCCACACGCCCCAACATGGGGCATGGAAGGACAAAGTCCACGGCGGGTTCCATTCGTGACAGGACCCGCCGCCCGGGACGCCGGCCCCTGTGCCGGCGACGCCCCGGCTAAGCGACGCGCACGGGGATCGCGTGAGGGAGGTCGGCCGAGGAGCGGCCGACGTGCAGGACGTACTCGCCCGGGGCGATGCGCCAGCCGCCCGCGGTGCGGCGCTGCTCGTCGGAGCGGATCATGGGGGAGACCTCGGCGCGCGGGAGCAGCGACTCCCAGCTCGGGTCGCCGGGATCCCAGCAGGCGAAGGCGCGGTCCGTGAGCTCCAGCCTCACGGTGGTGGTCTCGCCCGGTTCGAGCCTGACCTTGGCGAAGGCGCGCAGCTCGCGGGGCGGGCGGACGAGCTCGCTCGGTGGCGGCTCGACGTAGAGCTGCACCACCTCCGAGCCCGCGCGGTCGCTCGTGTTGGTCACGTCGACCTCGGCGGTCAGGGTGGACCCGGGGGAGAAGGCGTCGGCCGAGACGCGGGGGACGCCGAGCTCGAAGGTCGCGTAGGAGAGCCCGTGTCCGAACGGGAAGCGCACGGGCAGGCGGCGCGCGTCGTACCAGCGGTAGCCCATGAGGACGCCCTCGCCGTAGCGGACCTCGCCGTTCTCGCCGGGGAAGTTGCCATAGGACGGGTTGTGCTCGAGCCGCAGGGGCTGGGTGGTGGGGAGCCGGCCGCCGGGGTCGGCGTCGCCCAGCAGCACGCCGGCGAGCGCGCCGGCCATCTCCTGGCCGCCGAACCAGCTGACGAGGATCGCGCGCGCCTGGTCGGCCCAGGGCATCGCCACGGGGGAGGCCGCGTTGACGACGACGACCGTGTCCGGGTTGGCCGCGAGCACCGCCTCGACGAGCGCGTCCTGGTCGCCGGGCAGGTCCATCGAGGCCCGGTCCTGGCCCTCGGACTCCCACTCGTCGGTCGTCCCGACGACCAGGACGGCGGCGTCGCACTCCGCGGCGGCGGCCGCCGCACGCTCGATCATGTCCGCGGGCGCGGGCGGGCGCAGGCCGACCACCGCGCCGTGCAGCGTCGCGGGCGCGCCCTCGCCCGTGCCCTCCACCACGACCTCGACCGGCTCCCCGGCCGTCAGCGCCACCTCCGCGGTGAGCTCCTCGCTGACGAGGCCGATCATCGCCTCGCCGCGCGGCGGCGGGTTCTCGAACCCGTCGAGCACGACCTCGCCGCCGACCTTCAGGCGTGCGCGGCCGGCCTGGCGGAGCGTGAACGTGTGCGGGCCCGAGTCGGCGGGGGTGAGCTCCGCGCGCGCCGTGTAGCGGCTGGTCTCGGCGCCCACCGCGGCGTCGAACAGCAGCAGGCCCGAGTCGCGCTCGACGGCCCGGTCAGAGCCCTCGACCTCGATCCGCCACGCGGCGCGAAGCTCCGGCGCGGACGGATCGATGTCCGCGCCTCGCTCCACGCGGATCTCGACGCCCGGCAGCCGCTCGCGCAGCGCCTCCAGCGGCGTGACGGAGTAGTGCGCGCGCAGCTTCGCCGAGCCGCCGCCCATGACCTGCGCGCGGTCGGCGTTGGGACCGATGACGGCGAGCGAGCGCAGGCCGCCCTGCTCGAGCGGCAGCAGGCCCTCGTTGCGCAGGAGCACGAAGCTGTCGGCGGCCGCCTCGCGTGCGAGCGCGCGGTGCTCGGGCCGGTCCTCGGAGCGCTCGGGGGCGTCCGGGTCGTCGTCGAGCGCGCCGACGCGGTCGAGCGCGCCGAGCAGGCGGCGGACCTGGGCGTCGAGCAGCGCCTCCTCGACCTCGCCGTCGCGCACCGCGTCGGCCAGCGCGGGGCCGTAGACGCGGCCCGGGCCGGGCATCTCGAGGTCGAGCCCGGCGCGCGGCGACCGCGTGGTCGAGGCGAGGCCGAACCAGTCGGAGACGACGAAGCCCTCGAAGCCCCACTCGCCCCGCAGGATGCCGGCGAGCAGGCGCTCGTCCTCGGTGCAGTAGCCGCCGTTGAAGCGGTTGTAGGCGGTCATGACCCCCAGCGCGCCGCCCTCGCGGACCGCGAGCTCGAACGGCACGAGGTAGAGCTCGCGCAGCGCGCGCTCGTCGATCTGCGAGGACATCGTGTAGCGGTCCAGCTCGGCCTCGTTGCCGACGAGGTGCTTCGGGGTCGTCGCGACGCCGCGCGACTGGACGCCGCGCACGTACGCGGCGGCGGCGCGGCCCGCCAGCAGCGGGTCCTCGGAGAAGCACTCGAAGTTGCGCCCCGCGAGCGGTGAGCGGTGCAGGTTGAGCGTCGGCGCCAGCAGGACCCGGCAGCCCTTCGTCAGCGCCTCCTCGCCGAGCAGCGCTCCGAGCCGCTCGATCAGCTCGGGGTTCCAGGTCGCGCCGAGCGCGGAGCCGCACGGGATGCAGACGGCGCTCGCCTCGCCGGCGCCCAGCACGGAGGAGCCGCGCGCGCCGTTCGGGCCGTCGGTGACCCGGACGGCCGGGATCCCCGCGCGCTCGACCGCCGTCGTCGCCCAGTTGTCGCGGCCGGCGGTCAGCGCGGCCTTCTCGTCGAGCGTCAAGCTCGCGACCAGCGCCTCGATGTCCCGGCCCGGAGTCAACGATTCCCGCGGCGTCTCGCCGCCGTGGCCGTTCGCCATAGCCGATTGACCGCGATCCAAGTGATCGACCACGAGGAACCGCGGTCAATCGACTCTGGCTCGGCCCACGACGCCGAGCCATCCACGGATGATCGTTGACTCCGGGCCCGGTTCACTGAGGTCTCCGCGGCGGTCGCGGGCGGCGGCGGTCCGGGCCGAGGCCGAGCGTGCGCGGGTGCGGGTCGGGCGGGGAGCCGTTGGAGGCATCGGGCTCGCGCTCCTCGCGGCGGGCGGCGGCCTCCGCGCGCTCGCGGTCCTCGGCGCGGCCGACGGCGAGGAAGGCGAGCGAGACCGCGCCGACCGCGGCGCTGCCGATGAGCACGATCGCCACGGCCGTGGCGGCCGTCGAGTCGCCGGCCGCGAGCGCGACGATCGCGCCGACCGCCGCAACGGCGACGAGGGCGATGCCGATGGCCTTCACGCCGCGAGGATCGCACACGGCGAGCGCCGTGCGGCGCCCGGTTCAGAGCATCGACGGGCGCCAGCCGCCGAGCGCCCGCTCGAGCGCCCCGGCCGCGGCCAGGGCGACGTCGTCGCGCCACGGGCGGGCCACGAGCTGCACGCCGATCGGCAGCCCCTCCGGGGAGCTGCCGCAGCGCACGGTCGCCGCCGGCCAGCCCGTGAGGCTGTGGGGCGTGGTGAAGCCCGCGGGGTCGACGCCCTCGTGGTTCGCCAGCGCGCCGTGCGGCGGCGCCGGCCCGTCGGAGACGGGGGAGAGCAACAGGTCGTAGCGCTCGCCCCAGGCGAGCATCTCGGTGCGGTAGGCGTCCCAGCGGCGCAGCAGCCGGTAGAGCCCGAGCGAGTCGAGATCGCCGCCGTAGGAGCGCCAGACCTCGATGGTGAGGTCGTGCCCGCCGCTGGGCGGCGCCTCGTCCTCGACGACGGCGCCCGCCTCGCGCAGGGCGCCGGCCGCATCCGCGAGCACGGCCGCGGTCGCCGCGTCCGCGTGCGAGTGGTCGAGCTCGCCGAAGACCGCCACGCGCAGCCCCTCGACGCGGACCGCGGCCGGGTCGCCGAGCGGCACGGGCGCGAGCCCGCCGTCGCGGCCGTCAGGCCCGCCGATCACCCGCAGCGCGAGCCCCACGTCGGCCACGCCGCGCGCGAGCGCCCCGACCTGGGTGCGCGTGTCGCCGAGCGCGCCGATCGCCCCCTCGTCGTCGATCACGCCCGTCACCGGGACGCGACCTGACGTCGGCTTGATCGACGCCAGCCCGCAGAAGTGCGCAGGCAGGCGCACGCTGCGCGCCCGAGTCCGTGCCCAGGCCGAGCGCGGAGCCCGCGGCGGCGACGATCGCCGCCTCACCGCCGCTCGACCCGCCCGAGGTCCGCGCCGGGTCGTAGGGGTTGCTCGTGCGCCCGTACACGGGGTTGTCCGTCTCGATGCCTCCGCCGTAGGGCGGGCAGTTGGTCTTGCCGAGCAGGATCGCCCCCGCGGCGCGCATCCGCCGCACCACGGTCGCGTCGGAGTCGGGGACGACGCCGGCCCGCGCGGGATCGCCGATGGCCATCTCCAGGCCCGCGGCCTCGAGGTTGTCCTTGACCGTGAACGGCACGCCGCGCAACGGGCCGCCCGGGCCGCGCCCCGTGTCGATCTCGCGCGCGGCGGCCAGCGCACGCTCGGCGTCGAGCGCCACCACCGCGTTGATCGTGCCGTCGACCGCCTCGATCCGGCGCAGGTGCGCCTCGACGATCTCGGTCGCGGAGAGCGCGCGGTCGCGGACGAGGCGGGCGAGCTCCGTTGCGGTGGTGTCCATCGGGCGAAGGTAACCCGGCGCCGCCGCGATGGCAGTCCGGTTGACCCCCTTCCGGAGGGGGCGGCACACTGGGGGCGTGCGCGCAAGGACGATCGCCGGCTGGGGGCTGGCGCTGCTCGCGCTGGCCAACGCCGGCGTGGTCGTGGGCCTGTGGGCCGCGACCGGAGGCCCCGCCGACGTCCAGGACCTCCCGAGCGCCCTCACGTCCGCGGGGCGCGTCGCCGGGCTGCTCGGCGCCTACCTCGTGCTCGTCGAGCTGCTGTTGCTGGCGCGGATCCCGCTGCTGGAGCGCACCTTCGGCTTCGAGCGCCTCGCCGCCGTGCACCGCGTCAACGGCCGGGTCGCGGTGAGCCTGCTCGTGGGCCACGCCGCGCTGATCACCGCGGGCTACACGATCGGGGACGGGATCTCGCTGCCCGCCGAGGTGAAGCGCCTGATCACGGGCTACCCCGGCGTGATCACCGCGATCGCCGGACTGACGCTGCTGGTGGCGGTCGCCGTCACGTCCGCGGTCGCCGCCCGCCGCCGGTTGCGCTACGAGACCTGGCACTTCCTGCACCTGTACGCCTACCTCGGCGTCGCGCTCGCGTTCAGCCACCAGCTCGCCACGGGCACCGACTTCCTCGCCCGCCCCGGAGCGCGCGCGTACTGGACCGCCCTGTACGTCGTCACGCTCGCCGCGCTGGTCGCGTTCCGCCTCGTGCTGCCGCCCGCGCGCAGCCTGCTCGTGCACCGCCTGCACGTGGAGCGGTTGATCGAGGAGGCGCCCGGCGTGGTCTCGCTGGAGATCGGCGGCGCGCGCCTGCACCGCCTGCGCGCCCAGGCGGGACAGTTCTTCACCTGGCGCTTCCTGACCCGCGACCGCTGGTGGGAGGCGCACCCGTTCTCGCTCTCCGCCGCCCCCGACGGCCGCCGCCTGCGGATCACGGTCAAGGGGCTCGGCGACTACACGGCGTCGCTGCGCGCGATCCCGCCGGGCACGCGCGTGATCGCGGAAGGGCCGTTCGGGAGCTTCACCGCCGCGGCGCGCCGCCGCCCGCGCGTCGCCCTGATCGCCGGCGGCGTGGGGATCACGCCGATCCGCGCGCTGCTGGAGGAGATGCCGGGCGGGCCGGAGGACATCACCGTCGTCTATCGCGCGCTGCGCGACGACGACGTGATCCTGCGCGCCGAGCTCGACGAGCTCGCCGGGCGGCGCGGGGTGGAGGTCCACTACGTGCTCGGCGACCACGACTCCGGCGAGCCGCTCTCCCCCGAGCGCCTGCAGGCGCTGATGCCCGACATCGCCACGCGCGACGTCTACGTCTGCGGCCCGCCCGCGATGGTCGCGGCCACGCGCGCCACACTCGGGCGCACCGGCGTCTCGCGCCGCCACATCGTCACGGAGCGGTTCGCGTATTGAAGGCGCTCGCCGCCATCGTGGTCACCGTGGCCGTCGTCGTGCTGCTCGCGCGCTTCGAGACCGAGCCGCCGCGCACCTACAACCCGAACTCCGCACTCGGGCCGGTCAGGACGCCGCGCGCGCTCGCCAAGCCGGTCGCCACGGCGCCGCCGCGCCGCTCGGGCGAGGGCGCGCGCAGCTTCCTCGGCCCCGCGATGACGACGCCGTTCTCCGCGATCCAGGTGCGCGCGTTCTTCACGGGCCGCCGCCTGACGGGCATCGAGACCGTGCTGCTCAGCGGCGACGGCCCGCACACGGAGGCGCTCAACGCGCGCGCGGAGCCGATCCTGCGCGAGTCCGCGCTGGAGGCGGGCGGCGCCGACGTGGACGTCGTCTCCGGGGCCACGTCGACGAGCAAGATCTGGCTGGACTCCCTGCAGGGCGCGATCGACAAGGCACGGCGCCGTGGTTGAGCGCACGGAGCACATGATGGGCATGCCGGTCACGGCGCACGTCCGCGACCACGGCTTCGCGCCGGCGCGGCTCGACGCCGCCTTCGCGTGGCTCGAGCACGTCGACGCCCTGTTCAGCACCTACCGGCCCGCCAGCGAGATCCGCCGGCTCGACGCCGGCACGCTCGACCTGCGCGACGCCGACCCGCTCGTGCGCGAGGTGCTCGCGCGCTGCGACGAGCTGCGGCGCGCCACCCGCGGCGCCTTCGACGCCCGCGCCGGCGGCGCGCTCGACCCGTCGGGCTACGTCAAGGGCTGGGCGCTGGAGCGGGCCGCTGCGCTGGTCGACGCCCGCGAGCTGTGCCTGGACGGGGGAGGGGACCTCGTGCTGCGCGGCGGTCCCTGGCGCGTCGGCATACGCCACCCGCTGCAGCCCGAGCGGCTGTGCTCCGTGCTCGCCGTCACCGGCGGCGCCGTCGCGACCTCCGCCACCTACGAGCGCGGCGAGCACATCCTCGACCCGCGCACGGGCCGGCCGCCGCGCGGGGTGCTGTCGGTCACCGTCACCGGGCCCGACCTCGCGACGGCCGACGCCTACGCCACCGCCGCGTTCGCGATGGGCGCCGAGGGCCCGCCCTGGACCGCCGGCCTGGACGGCTACGCGGCGATGACCGTACTGGAGGGCGGCCGGGTGCTCTCCACCCGCCGGTTTGCCGGGCGCCCCCCGGGCGCGTAGCATGCGACCCATGCGCTACGGGCTGCCGCTGGCCGCGACCGTGCTGTGCTTCTTCGCCGCCTCGCGGGGGCTGCCGCCGCTCGCCGCGTACGTCCTGATCGTCATGGGCGTCGGCTTCGCCCTCGACGCCGGGACGACGTGGCTCGCCCGCATGGGCGGCAACGGCGGCCTGCACGAGTACAAGCAGTAGCCGGCCGGCCGCCCCGCGCGGGGACGGCCGGCACGACCAGCAGGGCTAGCCCTTGACGGCGCCCGCGGTGAGGCCCGCCACGATCCGCTTCTGGAAGAAGAGGACGAGCAGGATCAGCGGCACCGAGATCGTCACCGACGCGGCCGTGATCGTCCCGTAGGGGATCTCGAACTGCGTGGAGCCGGTGAAGAAGGCGATCGCCGCCGGCACCGGCCGGGCGGCCGTCGACGACGTCAGCGTGATCGCCAGCAGGAACTCGTTCCACGTCGCGATGAAGGTCAGGATGCCCGCCGTGGCGAGACCCGGTGCCGCGAGCGGCACCACGACCTTCCGGAACGCCATGAAGTGGGTGGCGCCGTCGACCAGCGCCGCCTCCTCCAGGTCCTTGGGGATCTCCTTGAAGAAGGAGACCAGGATGTAGATGGCCAGAGGCAGCGCGAACGTGAGGTTCGGGATGATCAGGCCGATGAGCGTGTTGTAGATCCCGATGTCGCTCCAGAGCCGGAACAGCGGCGCGGCGATCGCGATCGCCGGGAACGTCGTGATCGACAGCACGAGCGCGAGGATCCCGAACTTGCCCCGGAAGCGCAGACGCGCGAGCGCGTAGGCGCAGAAGGAGCCGACCAGCAGCGCGAGCGCCGTGGTCGTGAGCGAGATGATCGCGCTGTTGAGCAACGATCGCGTGAAGTCGGCGTTGTTGAAGATCGACTCGTAGTTCGCGAGCGTCGGGTTGGGCGGGAACAGCGACGAGTCGCCGAGGTCCTCGCCCGTCTTGAGCGACAGGTTGACCAGCCAGTAGAACGGGAACAGGCAGAAGACCACGATCGCCGCGACGGCGATCCACATCCACCACGGGGTCCCGCCCGTCGGCTTGGGGGCGTCGCGCTTGACCTTGGTACGTGGCTTCCGCGCGATCGGCTACGGCAGTCTCGGTCGCCATGGCCTAGTCCTCCGCCAGTCCGCGGATGTTGCCGCCCACGGTCCAGATGTAGGTGAACGACACGATCATCACCGTGATGAACGTGAGGATCGAGTACGCCGCCCCGAGACCGTATATTCGGTTCTCGGCGAACGTCTGCTGTGCGATCAGCGACAGCGTCGTCGTCCCGTTCGCGCCCTTCGTGAGCACGTACGGGAGGTCGAAGATCCGCAGCGCGTCCAGCGTGCGGAAGATCAGCGCGACGAGGATCGCCGGGGTCAGCAGCGGCAGTGTGATCTTGCGGAACCGCTGCCACGCGGTCGCCCCGTCCACCTTGGCGGCCTCGTAGATGTCGCCCGGGATGACCTGCAGGCCGGCGAGGATCAGCAGCGCCATGAACGGCGCCGTCTTCCACACGTCGGCGATGATGATCACGATCAGCGCCTGCGGCTCGGACCCGAGCCACACGGTGTCGCCGCCGATGATCTGGTTCACGAAGCCCTGCGGGGACTCGAAGATCGTCCGCCACATGATCGCGGTGACGACCGTGAGCACCGCCCACGGGACGAGCACGACCGTCCTCAGGAGCCCCTGGCCCTTGAACGCGGCGTGCATCGCCATGGCCATCGCGAGCCCGATGAGCAGCTCGAGTATCACGCTCGCCCCGGTGAAGATGAGCGTGGTCACCATCGCGCTCCAGAAGTCCGAGTTCGAGAGCGCATCCTGGTAGTTGCCGAGTCCGACGGGACCGGCCCAGCGCGACAGGCCGGCCACGCGGACGCTGTACTCGTGGAGAGACAGCCAGATCGCGTAGATGATGGGATAGGCCGCGACGAGTGCGATGAGCACCATCGACGGCGTGACCATCCAGAACGCCAGCCCCTTCTCTGAGAGGCCCCGGGAGCGCCGCGACTGCGGCGCTCCCGTCTGAGCGGTGGCTTCAGCCATGGCCTAGAAGGTCGCGAGCGCCTTCTCGATGTCCGAGTTCGCCTGCTTCACCGCGTCCTCGGGGGACGTCTGACCCGACAGCGCCGCGTTGACGTTCTTGTAGATCGCCTGCGAGATCTGCGGGTAGACCGGCGAGACCGGCCGGGCACGCGCCTGCGTGATCGCCTGGCGCAGGTCGGTCGCGAACGGGATCGCCTTCTGGACCTCCTTGTCGTCGTAGATGGCGGCCTTCACCGGCGACAGCGAGAACTGCGCCGCGAAGGCCTTCTGGATCTCGGGCGAGCCGATGTGCTCGATGAGCTTCAGCGCCGCGCCCGGGTTCTTGGAGTACACGGAGATCACGCTGTTGTGACCGCCGAGGATGCCGGCCTTCTCGCCGCCCTCGAACGTCGGCTGGGGGCCGACCTCGAAGTTGTCCTTGACGCGCTTGGCCTTCTGGTTGAGCGCGTAGGCGTACGGCCAGTTGCGCATGTACGCGTACTTGCCCGTCTGGAACGCCGTCAGGGACTCGGGCTCCATGTAGGTGGTCACGGCCTTCGGGGCCGCGCCGCTCTTGACGCCGTCTGCCATGAACTTGAGCGCGTTCACGGCGGCGTCGCCCTCGGCGAACGTCGACTTGGTGCCGTCCTCGGAGAGCACCTCGCCGCCCGCGCCGAAGAACAGCTCGAGGTAGTCGCAGGTCAGGCCCTCGTACGCCGCGCCCTGGTAGACGATGCCGCCCTCCTGCCCGGCCTGCTCGTAGACCTCCTGCCAGGTCGCCGGGATCTCCTTGACCTTCTTCGTGTTGTAGTAGAGGAGGCCGGCGTCGCTGGTCTCCGGGACGCCCCAGAGCTTGCCGTCGTAGGTGACCGTCTCGACGGGCGCCTCGATGTACTCGGCCTTCTTGTCCTCCATGTAGGGCGACATGTCGTAGAGCCACTTCTGGGAGGCGAACTCCGCCGTCCAGATCACGTCGGCCGAGAACACGTCGCAGTCACCCGACTTCGCCTGCTGGCGCTGGATGAACTGGTTGCGCTGCTCGTCCGCGGACGCGGGGAACTCGACGAGCTTGGCCTTCAGGTCCGGGCCGAACTTCTTGTTGAACTCGTCGATCATGTAGTGGGCGTTGCCCGCGGTGTCCTTGCCCTGGCAGTAGGTCACCTCGCCCTTGGCGCTCTCGGTCGAGCCTCGGGTCGATGACCTTCGCGCCCTCGGTGGCGCCGCTCTCGTCGCCGCCGCCGCCGCCGCCACCACCGCCGCCGCCGCCACCACTGTCGTCGCCGCACGCGGCGACGAACACGCCGCACATCAGTGCGGCGCACAACATCAGAATCAGACGCTTCGACACTCCATCCTCCTCGGTACTACGTCGGTGAAGACTGCGAGATCATGCCATTCGTGGCGGACTCGGCGCCGTGCTCCCCACGGCCCGGTCCACCCTCGCTCGGCGGCGCGGTCGTACCCCGCACCACGAGCTCGAGGGACAGCTGCTGCCTCGCCTGGAGCACGTTCTTCCCCTTCCAATGCCGAGAGCAGCAGTTCGGCTCCCCTTGTGCCGCTGTCCTCCAGCGGCTGGGCGACGGTGGTCAGGCCCGCGTAGCGGGCCAGTTCGACGTCGTCGAACCCGACCACCGAAAGATCGTCCGGCACCCGCTTGCCGAGTGCCTCGAGGGCATCGATCATCGCCAGCGCCTGCAGGTCGGACGCGGCGAACACCGCCGTCGGCGGCGACGCGAGCCCGATCAGGTCGAGCGCGATCTCGGCCGCCTCGCGACCGTGCGGGCGCAGCCTGACGAGGTCGGGCCGCACGGGCACGCCGGCCTCGTCGAGCGCGCGCTGGTAGCCGATGCAGCGGCGCGAGCTGGCCGAGGCGCCGTGGACGCCGTCGACGGTGTCGCCCGCGAACGCGATCCGCCGGTGCCCGAGCTCGAGCAGGTGCTCGGTGGCCAGGCGGCCGCCCTCGACGTCGTCGACGGTGACCGTCGGCACCGAGTCGTGCGCCTGGTCGACGAGCACGACCGGGATGCCGGCGGCGGCGAGCCGCCGCAGCTCGGCCCTGTGCGGCGCGAGCGAGATCGAGAGCAGGCCGTCGACGCGGCCGATCACCGAGCGGAAGACGTCCGTGCGCTGCTCCGGGCGCTCCACGTCGAAGAGCACGAGCTGGTAGCCGGAGTTCGCGAGCAGCGGCGCGACGCCGCGCAGGCGCTCGATGACGGAGGGGCGGGTGAAGAAGGGGGCGATGACGCCGACGGAGCGGGTGCGGCCCGTGGAGAGGGCACGGGCGGTGGCGTTCGGCTCGTAGCCGAGCTCGGCAACGACGTCGAGGACCCGCTGGCGCGTGGCCTCGCTCACCGATGCAGACCCGTTGATGACGCGCGAGACCGTGCCCACGCCAACACCTGCCTCCTGCGCGACCCTCGCGATGGTTGTCACCCCTCCAGCTCCCCCTCGTGGAACCGCTTCCATCCAATCACGCGGCGCGCGGCGGTGTCAACGGGCCGCACACGGAAGGGTGCGTATCCTGGCGCGCCATGGCTCCCGCGAGTTGGTGGCGCGACGGCGTCCTGTACCAGATCTACCCGCGCTCGTTCGCCGACTCCGACGGAGACGGCATCGGCGACCTGCGCGGCATCACCCGGCGCCTCGACCACCTCAGTGGCTCGGGGTCGACGGCATCTGGCTCAACCCGACGTTCCCGTCGCCGAACGAGGACTGGGGCTACGACGTCAGCGACTACACGGCGGTGCATCCCGGACCTCGGCACGCTCGAGGACCTCGACGAGCTGATCGCGGAGGCCGGCAAGCGCGGGATCCGCGTGCTGCTGGACCTCGTCCCCAACCACACGAGCGACCGGCACGCGTGGTTCCAGGACGCGCTGACCGCCCGCGAGGCCCGCCACCGCGACTTCTACGTCTGGGCCGACCCGGCGGCGGCGGCGGCCCGCCGAACAACTGGATCTCCAACTTCGGCGGCTCGGCGTGGACGCTGCACGAGCCGACGGGCCAGTACTACCTCAACCAGTTCCTGCCCTCCCAGCCCGACCTCAACTGGTGGAACGAGGAGCTGCGCGAGGCGATCGACGAAGTGCTGCGGTTCTGGTTCGACCGCGGCGTGGCCGGCTTCCGGATCGACGTCTGCCACGCGATCGTCAAGGACCGCGAGCTGCGCGACGACCCGCATCCGGAGCCCGGCGACCACCCGCACATCGTCAAGCGCGGCCTCAAGCAGGTCTACTCGATGAACCGCCCAGAGCTGCACGACGTGCTGCGCC
>CAVSMP010000023.1:0-12918 GCA_963729155.1 uncultured Solirubrobacteraceae bacterium | reverse complement strand
GCTCGGCGCGCGTGGCGCGCCGAGCACGTCCGGCACATCGCGACCGGCGCTAGTTCGCCGGGCGCATGACGCGGCTCGCGCCGCCCTCCTCCGGGCCGCCGTCGTAGCGCGTGCTCGGCGCGCGCGGCGACTCGATCAGGCCGCGTGTGCCTTCATCCGGGCCGCCGTCGTAGCGGATCCCGGCCGGGCTCGGCTCGGTGGTGCTCGGGACGGTCGCGCTCGACGGCGCACTCGTGCCCGTCGAGGCGAGGATGACGACGGCCACCGCCATCGCGACGAGGGCGATCACGGTGATCGCGAGCAGCCCGCGGAGGTGCAGGTAGTGCGATCGCAGGACGACGGCGGGGTGCTGCTTGGGGACGGTCGGGCTCATGAGGGCCTCCATCGGACGGGGAACGTGGTGCCTGGACACTGCGGGCACCCGGTTACAGGCCGGCGAGAGCGCGGTAACAGCGCGGTAAAAGCGCGGCGCGGACTCATTGTTCGGGGTGATCGCCGGGTGTACGTTCGGTCGGACCCCGAGAACCCCAGTGATGGACTACCGCATACTCGGTCCGCTCGAAGTGCTCGACGAGGGCCGCGAAATCCCCGTGCAGGGGAGCAAGCAGCGGGCGCTGCTCGGGCTCTTGCTGCTGCACGGCAACGAGACGCTGAGCACGGCGCGCGTGATCGACGAGCTGTGGGGCGACCGGCCGCCGGCGACGGCGACGAAGACCGTGCAGGTCCACGTGTCGCGCCTGCGCAAGGCGCTCGCCGCCCCGGGCAACGGCGTCCCGGGAGCGCTGTTGACGCGGGAGCACGGATACGAGCTCCGCGTCGAGCCCGACGCCCTCGACGCGGACCGCTTCGAGTCCCTCGCCGAGCACGGGAGCCGGGAGCTCGCGGCCGGGCACCCTGGTGAGGCGGTCGCGGCACTCGAGGCGGCGCTCGGCCTGTGGCGCGGGCCGCCGCTGAGCGACCTCGCCGGCGAGCCGTTCGCCCAACCCGAGATCGCCCGCCTGGAGGAGCTGCGGATGGTCGCGGTCGAGCGGCTGTTCGAGGCCATGCTCGCCCTCGGCGAGCACGACGCGGTCGCCTCCCGGCTCGGCGGGCTGATCCGCGAGCACCCCTACCGGGAGCGGCTGCGGGCGCTCCTGATGCTCGCCCTCTACCGCGCCGACCGCCAGGCGGAGGCGCTGCAGGCCTACACGAACGCACGCCGGAGGCTGGTCGGCGACCTCGGGATCGAGCCCGGCGAGCACCTGCGCGAGCTCGAGCGTCAGATCCTGGCGCAGGACCCGGGGCTGGCGCTGCCGCCACCGGAGACGCTCGAGCTGCCGCCCGAGCTCGACAGCGACACGCCGCTCGCGGGACGCGAGGAGGACCTCGCCTGGCTGCGAGAGCACTGGCGGCGGACGCGTGCGGGGGCCGGTCGCACGGTCGTGATCACCGGCCCGCGCGGGATCGGCAAGACGCGGCTCGCCGGCGAGCTGGCCCGCGGCGTCCTGCGCGAGCGCGCCCGGGTCCTCTACGCAACGGGCCGCGACCCGAGCGCGCTGGCGAGCGCGCTCGGCGCCACGCGGCCGACGCTGCTCGTGCTCGATGACGTGTGCGAGCCACCCCGGAACCTCGATCGGCTGGCCTCGAGCCCCGTGCTGGTCCTCGCGACCGCCGAGGACCCGGCGGCTCTGCGCGGGGCGGCGACGCGGCGGCTCGCCCCGCTCTGCGCCGACGATGTCCTCGCGATCGCGCGCCACTACGCGCCGAGGAGCGAGATCCCGGTCGAGCTGCTGCTCGAGGCGACGGGAGGCATCCCCGCGGCCGTGCATCGCACCGCCGCGGAGTGGGCGCGCGCGGAGGCCGAGAAGCGGCTCGGCGGCGCCGCCGGCCGCGCGGCGGCCGGGCGCTCCGGCCTGCGCGTGGCCGAGGACGACCTGGCCGGCAGCGTCGTCGAGCTGCAGGCGCTGCGTGAGCGGGCGCTCCCGCGCGCCGACGTCGTCGCGTGCCCGTTCAAGGGCCTCTCCCCCTTCGATGTGGAGGACGCCGGCCTGTTCTTCGGCCGCGAGCGGCTGGTCGCCGAGATGGTCGCGCGGCTCCCCGGCACCCCGCTGATGGGGATCGTCGGCCCGTCGGGCAGCGGAAAGTCGTCGGCGCTGCGGGCCGGGCTGCTGGCGGCGCTGCGAACCGGTGTCCTCCCCGGGAGCGAATCGTGGGCGATCTCGGTGCTGCGCCCCGGCGAGCATCCGCTGCGCGTGCTGCGCGCCCGCGGCGCCACCCGCGGCCGGGAGGTGATCGCCGTCGACCAGTTCGAGGAGATCTTCACGGCATGCTCCGACGAGGCGGAGCGAACGGCCTTCGTGGACGCGCTGCTCGCGGCCGCGCGCGATCCGGACCGCCGGGCGCTCGTGCTGATCGCCGTGCGCGCCGACTTCTACGGCCGCTGCGCCGCATACACCGAGCTGGCGCGGCTGCTCGGCGCCAACCACGTGCTCGTCGGGCCGATGCGCCGCGACGAGCTGCGGCGCGCGATCGAGCTGCCCGCCCGCCGCGCCGGCCTGCACGTCGAGACGGAGCTCGGCGACGCGCTGGTCGCCGACGTCGAGCGCGAGCCCGGCGGTCTCCCGCTGCTGTCGAGCGCACTGGTCGAGCTGTGGCAGCACCGCGACGGCCGCGCGCTGCGCCTGAGCGCGTACGAGCGCACGGGCGGCGTGCACGGCGCGGTCGCCAGGCTCGCCGAGCGCGCCTATGCCCGCCTCGACGCGCCCCAGCGCGAGACCGCCCGCCGGATCCTCCTGCGGCTCGCCGGCGAGGGCGAGGGCACCACCGTGGTCCGGCGGCGGGCGGGCATCGACGAGCTCGAGGCCGATCGCGACCCGGTCGTCGCCGGCGTCCTGTCCGTGCTCGCCGACGAGCGCCTCGTCACGGTCGGTGACGGCGAGGCCGAGGTCGCGCACGAGGCGCTGCTGCGCGAGTGGCCGACGGCTGCGCGGCTGGCTCGACGAGGACGCGCAGGCGCGGCGGCTGCACATCCACCTGCGCGCGGCGGCGCGCGACTGGGACGCCGGGGGCCGTGACGCGGGCGAGCTCTACCGCGGTGCGAGGCTCGCCTCGGCGCTCGAGTGGGCGGGCACCCACGAGGCGGACCTCAACGCGACCGAGCGCGAGTTCCTCGCCGAGGGCTCCGCTGCCGCGAACCGCTCGCAGCGCCGGCTGCGCGCGGTGCTCGCCGGCGTCAGCGCGCTGCTCGTCGTGGCCGTGATCGCCGGCGCGATGGCGCTGCACCAGCAAGGGAACGCCCGCCGCGAGGCGACCGCGGCCGAGGCGCAGCGGCTCGGCGCCCGCGCGCTGCTCGACGACCAGCTCGACCGCGCGCTGCTGCTCGCCCGCCAGGGCGTCGCGCTCGACGACACGCCGCGCACGCGCGGCAACCTGCTCGGCACGCTGCTGCGCAGCCCCGCGCTGATCGGCGTGATCCGCGCGGGCGACGCCACCGTCGAGAGCGCCGCGGTCGATCCCGGCGGGCGCCTGCTCGCCGTCGGCGACAACGCCGGCCAGGTCCAGCTGTTCGACGCGCGCAGCCGGAAGCGGCTCCGCACGTTGAAGCCGACCGCCAACGCCTCCGCGATCACCGGGCTCGCGTTCAGCCCCGACGGCGCCCTGCTCGCCGCCCTGCACACCAGCTTCCCCGGGACGACGGCGGAGTTCCCGACCGGCTGGCGCCACATCGTCACGCTGCTCGACGCCCGCACCGGCCGGGTCGTGCGCCGGATCGAGCTGCCATCCGACATCGCCGGCGAGCGGTGTGCGGTTCTCGCACGACGGCCGCACGCTCGAGGTCTCCACCTACACCGGGGACACCAGCGGCCGGCTGCTGCGGCTCGACCCGCGCACGGGGCGCCGGCGCGCCGCGCCGGTGCCGTACGAGCACGGCGGCCGGCTGACGTTCGACCCCTTCCAGCTCTGGCCGCGGTCTCCGGCGTTGACGACGGACGACGGCCGCCGGATCGTCGCCGTCGGACTCGACGGCGTCACGGTGCGGGACGCGGCGACGCTCGCCGTCCTGCGTCGCTTCCCGCAGGCGTCGCGGGAGGCGATCGGGACGCTCGCCACCGCGTTCGCCCTGACCGGGGACGGGCGAACGGCGGCGATCGGCGGCGAGAACGGGACGGTGCGCCTCCTCGACCTCGACGACGGCACGCTCCGCGCGGTCGCCGGCCGCCACCGCGGCCCCGTCAACGACGTCGCCTTCGACCCGGCCGGCCGCCGGCTCGTCAGCACCAGCGAGGACGGCCGGTCGATCGTCTGGGATGCGCGCAGCGCGACGCAGGTCGAAGTCCTGAACGGGCACACGAGCAGCGCCTTCTCCCCCGCGTTCGCCGGCGACACGCTCTACACCGCGAGCCTCGACGGCACCGTGCTGGTGTGGGAGCTGGCCGACGACCGTCGCCTCGGGCGGCGCTTCGACGCGGGAACGATCGGCGAGGGCAGCCCGCGCTACGCGCTCAGCTCCGACGGGCGACTGCTCGCGCACGGCCGCGGCGACGGCACGGTCAACCTCATCGACATGCGGACGCTGCGGCGGCGCGCGAGCGTGCCGGTCGTGCATCGAGACCGGCGTCACCGGCGCCGGGAAGTGTCGCGGGCATCCGGTTCGTGCCAGGCACCCATCTGCTCGTGGTCGGCAGCAGCTACGGCGGGGTCGCGCTGGTCGACGCCGACCGCGCGGCCGTCGTCAAGCGGCTGCGCGGGCACGCGAAGAACGACCACGTCCCAGCGGCGACGTGACCGACAACCGGATCTGGACGCCGGGCGTGAGCGCCGACGGGCGGCTGCTGGCCACGACGAGCGCGGACGGCATGGTCAACCTCTGGTCGCTGCCGGACGGACGCCGCCTCGGCGCGCCGATCGAGTTCCGCGCCAACGGCGCCAGCGACGGACAGCTGAGCCCGGACGGCCGCTGGCTGAGCGTGCAGGCGCTCAACGAGCGCGTGTTCCAGGACCGGATCGAGATCTGGGACGTCCGCGCCCGCCGTCGGGCCAGGGTGATCTGGCTTCCGCGGTGGTGTCTCGTATTCGCGGTTCAGCCCGGACGGCCGGCTGCTGGCGATCGGCGACCTGCAGCGCCGCGTCCATCTGTACTCGACGAAGACATGGGCGCCGGCGACCGGCTTCGTGCTGGACGCCGACGCCGTGTGGGCCGCCTTCAGCCCCGACTCGGCGGTGCTGGCGGCCGGCGGTCTCGACGGAACCGTGCGGCTCTTCGACGTCGCGAATGGACAGGCGCTCGGCGCGCTCCCGAGCGCGAGCGGCAGCACCGCCGTGCCGATGTTCCTGCCCGGCGACGCCGGCCTCGTCGCCGGCCAGGAAGACGGGACCGCGACGCTGTGGGACCTGCGTCCGGCTGCGCTCGCGCGGCGCGCGTGCGAGATCGCCGGGCGCCGGCTCACGCACGCCGAGTGGGACGCGGCGCTCCCGGGTCGTGCTTACGCGCCGGCGTGCTGAGCCACCGCCGCACGGACGGTCGTCCCCTCGCCCGGCGCGCTCTCGACGCGCGCGCGCGCGCCGCGGTCGCCGGCCGCGAGCAGCGACGCGAGAACGTGCACGCGTTCATTCACCTCGAGGTGATCCTCCCTAGCCCGGAGCTCAGCGTGAAGTCGCCGTCCGCAGACGTCCGGTCAGGACGCGGGGAGAGCCGCCCGCGCGGTCTCCAGCTCGCTGCGCGCCCGGGCGGACGCCGACGTCGGGATCGGATGCGGGCTGAACCGCGCCTCCTCGAACAGCTCGGTGAGGCTCGTCAGCGAGCGCTCGGGCATCCCCTGCTGCCGCAGCACTCGCGCTGAGGTACTCGCGGGGCGCCTCAGGGATTCGCCGGCCGAGCTCTCGCGACGCGAGGACCTCCTCCATCCGCGCGTATGCCTCGATCACCGCCGCGCGCGGGTCGGTCGGTTCGCGCAGCGGTTCCAGCGCGGCATCGAGCATTCGCCGCGCCGCCTCTGCCTCGGCCTCGGCATCCGCGGGCGACGACTCGACCACGGCGGGCTCCGTCGCCGGCGGCTCGCCGCTGCGCCTGCGCCGCCTTCGCCTCCACCTCAGGTGAGGCCGTCTCGGGCGCCATCGCAAGAGTTGCGGCACGAGCACGAAGGCCGCGGCGAGCAGCCCGACGAGGCCGACCGCGGTCATGACGACCAACAGCCAGCGCAGTTCGGGTCCGGTACCCAGTCCGCAGCAGTCCGGCGGGTAGACCTCCGGCGGCAGGGCGCCCGGGACCGGGAAGCCCGACGTGATGACCCCGATGCGCTCGAGCTCGACGCGACTGGGCTGGGGCGGCTCGGGAGGGTAGTGGCGCACCGGCTCGTTGCCGGCGATGGCCGCGACGCCGACGAGCATCGTCAGCGCCGTGACGACGGCAGCGGTCCGGACGCCGTTCGCCTTCATTGCCGGAGTCGAGCACAAATCCGCCCCGTCCGTGTCGTCTTGCGGTTAGGGTCGTGCGCATCGGGTGCTCGCGCGAGATGACGGAGGGCGCGAACATGAGCGTGGCAGCCGAGGCCGTTCTCATCCTCGCCGCAGCCACGGGGGCGGCGGCCGGGGTGGCTGCGCTCGCCCGGCTGCCGACGCGCGGCGGTGGATTCGAAGACCGGGAGCGGCCTCGCGTCAAGCTCGGTCCGCCACCGGCCCAGTTCGTGCGGCTCGAGCGCATCGTCGAGTGGTCGGGCGAGAGCGGCATGAGCGCCCACACGCGCCTGCGGCCGGTGCTCGTCGAGATCGCCGAGGCACGCCTCCTCCGACGCGGCCTCAGGCTGGAGCGGGACGTCGAGGAGTCGCGGCGCCTGCTCGGGCCGGCGGTCTGGGAGCTCGTGCGTCCCGACCGCCCGACGCCGCGGGGCCGTGATGCCCCCGGGATCCCTCCGCGCCGGCTCGAGGAGATGCTCGACGTGCTGGAGGCGCTGTGAGCGGACCCGCCGAGGTCGCCGAACGCGCCGCTCAGATCCTCGACGAGGTCGAGCTCGCGGTGGTGGGCAAGCGCGACGCGATGGAGCTCGTGCTGCTCGGCTTGCTGGCGGACGGCCACGTGCTGATCCAGGACAACCCGGGACTCGCCAAGACGCTGATGGCGCGGTCGTTCGCTTCCGTGACCGGCCTGCGCTTCGCCCGAGTGCAGTTCACGCCGGACCTGATGCCGTCCGACGTGACCGGGTCGGCCATCTATGACCAGCGCAGCGGAGAGCTGCGCTTCCAGCCCGGGCCGATCTTCACGAACATCCTGCTCGGCGACGAGATCAACCGCGCGCCCCCGAAGACCCAGGCGGCGCTGCTGGAGGCGATGCAGGAGCGCCAGGTGACCAGCGAGGACGGCACCCGGGCGCTCGAGCGCCCGTTCCTCGTCCTGGCCACCCAGAACCCGATCGAGTACGAGGGGACCTATCCGCTGCCCGAGGCGCAGCTCGATCGCTTCCTGCTGCGGATCAGTGTGGGCTACCCGGACCGCGACGCCGAGCTCGAGTTGCTCGCGCGCCGTCTCGAACGCGGCCAGGACGAGGTCGAGCTCCGAACGATCATCGACCGCGAGGAGCTGCTGGCGATGCAGCGAGCGGTCGAGCAGGTGCATGCGGACGCCGCGATCCTCGAGTACGCCGTCGACCTCGTCACCGCGACGCGCGAGAGTCCCCAGGTGCAGGTGGGGTCGAGTCCTCGCGGCACGCTCGCGCTGCTCAAGCTCGCGCGCGCGAGGGCGGCGCTGGAGGGCCGCGACTTCGTGACCCCCGATGACGTCAAGCGGATCGCCCTGCCGGCGCTGGCGCACAGGATCATGCTGCGCCCGGAGCTGTGGATCCAGCGAGTCGACGCGGAGGACGTCGTGCGCGACTGCCTCGACAGCTGTCCCGTGCCGCCCGCCCGCGTCCCCGACTGACGATGAGGCTGTCGCTCTCGCCGCGTCTGCGCGACTACGCGGCGCTCGTGGCGATCGCGCTCATCGGGGCGCTCGCCTTCGGCCGCCCCGACCTCGCGGTGCTCGCGACGCCGTTCGTGGTGCTCCTCGGCGTTGCGTTCATGGGCGTACCGCTCGCGCTCGACGGCCGACTGGAGCTGGACCGCGAGCGCGCTCTGGAGGGTGAGGGCGTTCGCGCGACCATCACCGTCCGCAACCGCGGCGCCCCGGCCCGCGTCCGGGTTCGATCCGCCCGAGACGGAGCGGTTGCGGACGAATGCGAGCCCGATCGAGTACTGGCTCTCCACCGGGGAGCACCGTGCCGTCGGATTCGAGCTGAGGGTCGGACGGTGGGGCGTCCTCGCGGCCGGCCCGGCCATCGTCCGCGCGCACGACCGGCTCGGCGCCTTCACGCTCGAGCGCCCGCTCAGCGGGATCTCCGGAGCTCCGTGCCTACCCACGTGTCGACCGGCTGCACGGGCTCGTCGCGCCGCTGCGGAGCCGGCCCGTGCTCGGAAGCCAGGTCTCCCGCGAACGGGGCGAGGGCATCGAGTTCGCAGACCTGCGCCCCCTCATCCCCGGCGACCGCGTGCGCAGCATCAACTGGCGTGCGAGCGCCCGGCGCGGCGTCCCCTACGTCAACGTGCAGCATCCGGAGCACAGCGCGGACATCGTCCTGTTCCTCGACACGTTCGCCGAGGCCGAGCGCGCGGAGGCGGGGACGCTCGACGCGGCGGTCCACGCGGCTGCGGCGCTCGCCTCGACGTATCTGACGCGGCGCGACCGCGTCGCGCTCGTGAGCTTCGGCGGGGTCGTGAGCTGGCTCGTGGGGAGCCCCGGGACCAGGCAGCTGTATCGGATCGTCGACGCGCTGCTCGAAAGTCACGTCAAGCCCAGCTTCAGGTGGACGGACATCACCCACGTGCCGGGCCACCTGCTCCCGGCGCGGGCGCTCGTGATCGCGCTGAGCCCACTTCTCGACGAGCGCAGCATCGGCGCATTGCTCGACCTCCGCGCGCGCGGCTACGACCTCGTCGTGGTCGAGATCTCGCCGTTGGCTCTGGGCGAGGCCGACTCCCACGGGCTGCCGCTGCGGCTCTGGCGGCTCCAGCGCGAGGCGCTGCGCGCACGCTTCGAGAGGCTCGGCGTGCCGGTCGCGCGGTGGGAGCGCCCGCACACCGACCTCGACCTCGTGATCGAGGAGGTGATCGCGTTCCGGCGGCACGCACGAGCCGTCCCGCGCGTGTAGCGACCGCCGCGGGGTCGCTCGCAGTGGCAGCATGCCTCGGCGCCGCGGCCGCGCTCGACGCCGAAAGCCACGCGCCGGTCCTGGCCGGCGCGGGCGCGGCGATCCTGTTCCTGGGTCTCGGTCTTTCCACGCGGCGATCCGGGGCGATCCCGATCGCGCTCCTGCTCCTCGGCGCGCTGCACGTGATCCCAGACGGCGACCGGTCGATCGGCACGGTCATCTACGGCAGCTGCCTGCTCCTCACCGCCGAGCTCGCGTACTGGTCGATCGACGAGCACGGCCGCCGGCCCGTCGAGCCGGGGGTCTTCGCCCCGCGGCTGATCGCGATCCTCGCAGTGGTGGCGGCGAGGATCCCCGCGAGCGTGCTGGTGCTCGTGGCCGCCGACGTCGACATCATCGCGCTCGGCGGCGTCAACGGCGGCCGGAGCAACGGCGATCGTGGCGTGCGTCGCCCTCCTCGCGGCTATGGCGCGGCGGCGCGTGGTCTGAGCTGCTCAGCGGCCCGGCCTCGGCATGCGGAGCGTGCGCCGCCACGCGCTCTCGTCCGCCAGCGCGGCGTTGGCGGCGGCGTCACCGCACACGCCGTGCACCGCCCCGCCCGGGAACGTCGCGCTTGAGCCCAGGTACAGGCCGCGCAGCGGCGTCCGGTACGGCGACAGCGATGGGGCCGGACGGAAGATCACCTGGTCGAGCCGGTAGGTGCCGCCGCCCACGTCACCACCGACCAGGTTGGGGTTGCGCTCCTGCAGCCCGGCCGGTCCGAGCACGTGCCGGGCCAGGATCCGGTCACGGAAGCCGGGCGCGTAGCGCTCCACCTGCGCCTCCATGCGCTCCACGTGCCGGTCGAGCTCGCCCGCCCAGTCGACACCGTCGCGGGGCCCGTGCGTGTACGCCCAGGCGGTGTGCCGGCCCTCCGGCGCGCGCGACGGGTCGGCGACCGACTGCTGGCCGAGCAGCAGAAACGGCCGCTCGGGCAGGCCGCGCGCCGACGCGGCGAGCGTGGAGACCAGCTCGTCTTCCCCACCGCCGACGTGCACCGTCCCCGCGCCGCGCACTTCCTCGGCCAGCCATGGGATCCGGCCGTCGAGCGCCCAGTCGACCTTCACGGTCGCCGGCCCGTACGTGTAGCGGCCCAACAGCCGCCGGTACACGCTTCCCAGGTGCTCACCGGCGAGCTGAAGCAGCGCGTGCGGCATCACGTCGGCGATCACCGTGTCGGCCGCGACCTGCTCGCCGCCGGCCAGACGCACGCCGGTGACCCGGCCGTGCGCGGCCTCCACGCCGGTGACCAGCGCACCGGTGCGCACGCGGCCGCCGAGCTCGACCAGGTAGCCGACCAGCGCGTCGGTCAGGGCCTGTGCGCCGCCGCGCGGGCTGGGCCAGCCGACCGCGTGCCCGAGCAGGTTCAGATAGGCGACCGCGATCGCCGACCCCGGCCCGGTCGGCGGCACGTCCCCGTGCCCGGCGGCGCCGTAGAGCCACGCGCGCGCGTCGGGGCTCTCGAACAGCCGCCGGCCGAGCCCGCGCGCGGAGCCCGGCAGCAGCGCCGCGAACCGCGCCAGCCCGACCGGGCCGGCGCTCTGCAGCAGCTTCACGGGCCCGGCCACGCGGCGGGAATCCGCCCAGCATCGTGGCGCGGACCGCGTCGAACGAGTCCAGCAGCGGCTCGACGAACGCCCGCCACGCGTCCCCGTCTCCCGGCCGGGCGGCGTTGAGCTCTTCGGCGGTCCGGTCCAGGTCGCGGTAGAGCGCGAGCGCGCGGCCGCCGGGGAGCGGATGCGCCGAGCACGCCTGCGGGTGCACCCACTCCAGGCCGAACCGCGCCAGCGGCATGCCCGCGAACACCGGGGAGGCGGCGGTCGCCGGGTACACGGAGGAGAACGTGTCGTGACGGAACCCGGGCAGGGTCAGCTCCTGGGTGCGCACCGCCCCGCCCGGCGTGTCGGCGGCTTCCAGGACGGTCACCGCCCGCCCGGCGCGGGCGAGCGCGATGGCGGCAGCGAGCCCGTTCGGCCCGCTGCCGATCACCACGGCGTGCTCGATCACGGTTCAGGCGATCCGAAGCGCGAGCTGGTGCAGCATCGAGAGCCGCTCGACCCGTTCGGGGCTGTCGTCGCCGGAGACGACCTGCCCCCAGAACGCGTGCTGCGCGTCGCGGCCGGCGACCGCGTAGGCCTTGTCGACGTGCCAGGCCATCGGATCCCAGGTGCCGGCCGCCCGCACCCACGCCTGGTCGTCCTGGACGTAGAGCAGCAGCCGGTTGTGGCCGGCGCCCATGAAGTGCCCCTGGTGGGTGGTCAGGTCGAACCCGACCAGCGGGGTGGCGCCCTCCGGGACCGCGCGCGGCTCGTTGTCGCCGTAGCGGGCCAGGCCGTCCTCCAGCTTGTCGAACCAGTCGGCGAGCGCGGCCGGGTCGTCGGGGGTGACGAGCTTGGTGATGGTCACGTAGCCGCGGGTGAAGATCGGCATGCCGGACTCGGTGCCGGCCGCGACCTCGATCTCGAACGTCTGATCGGGCAGGCCGCCGGCGCGCAGCGGCGTGAAGCGGCCGAGCTCGGAGGCGTAGTCCGGCCAGGTCTCGGGCTTGGTCAGCGCGCCGATGACCGCTTCGGCGGACGGCATGCGCACGGGCGAGTAGGTATGCCAGACCTGCTGTTCGGCCGGGGCCCGCTCCGGCGTGAGCTCGCCGAGCTTCGCGAGCTTGAACCGGCGCTCCGGGTCGTAGGAGGCCTTCTCCTCGGCGGTCGGGAACGCGATCCCCCAGCCGCGGCGCTCGTCGTCGTGGTAGGCGTCCGGGAACCAGTCGCCGATCAGGCCGGTGGCTCCCTGCAGGAGCTGGTCGCGGCTCATGAGCCCTCGGCCCGTGTCCTGCTTGTCGAAGCGATGGGCGCCATACGCGCGGTGGAAGGCGGGCAGGTCGGTGATGCGCAGACGACCGCGCCCCTTGCGATACCAGTACGTCGTCAGGACCGAGAACGCCAACCGCAAGTCGTCGACCTGGCGCTCGGCGACGGGCCGCCGGTAGTAGGCGGCGTTGAGGAAGTCGGTGACCCACGCGGCGGCGTCACGGCCGGCGATCGACGAGCCGGTCATGCGCGCGAACCGCAGCGGGCCGCCGGCGGGGGCCGCGGCCTCGTCGTCGTCGAGCTGCTCGGGCAGGTCGAGCTCCTCGGCGAGGTTGCGGGGTTCCTCGTGGCGGGTGTCCATCAGCGGCTCCTCTGTCGGCGACGTCGCCATCGGACGCCGCGGCGTCCGCGCCAGCGAAGCATCCCGCATGCGCAGCTCGGGCGCGGCCATGTGACGGTCACCCGAAGCGGATGAAACGCGCTCGCCGCCGTGGCACTAGGGTCCGCCCATGACCTCGCCTTCTCGCTCGCGTGGCGTGCAGGACAGCGGCTGGGCCGTGTTCGCCGGAGTCCTGTTCCTGCTCGCCGGCATCTTCCACGTCATGTGGGGGGTGGCCGCGTTCGCCTCCGACGACACCTTCGTCGCCGACGAGCTGCTGTTCGGCGACCTTTCCCTCTGGGGCGTGTTCTACCTCATCGTCGGATCGCTCCAGCTGGCCGCCGCGTGGCTCGTCTCGACGGCACGCCGGTCGGGCCAGATCATGGGCCTCATTCTCGCCGTGCTGAGCGCGATCAACGCGATGCTCACGTTTGCCGCATATCCGCTCTGGTCGGCGACCATCCTCATCCTCGACCTGCTGGTCATCTACGGACTGGCCGTCCACGGCGACGATTACGCCTAGGGCTAGGCGGCT
>CAVSMP010000022.1:0-160097 GCA_963729155.1 uncultured Solirubrobacteraceae bacterium | reverse complement strand
GCCGAGATCCTCGACCAGGCGCTGCTGCGCCCCGGCCGCTTCGACCGCCGCGTCGCGGTGCCGCCGCCCGACAAGGACGGCCGCCGCCAGATCCTCGAGGTGCACACGCGCGGGATGCCGCTGCACGACGACGTCGACCTCGACGGGCTCGCCGCGAGCACGCCCGGCATGGTCGGCGCCGACCTGGCCAACCTCGCCAACGAGGCGGCGCTGCTCGCCGCCCGGCGCGACCACGAGCGCGTCCAGCGCGCGGACTTCACCGACGCGCTGGAGAAGATCATCCTCGGCGCGCCGCGCTCCGTCGTGCTCTCGGAGGACGACCGCCGCCGCACTGCCTACCACGAGTCCGGCCACGCCCTCGTCGGCATGCTCACCCCGGGCGCCGACCCGGTGCGCAAGGTCTCGATCATCCCCCGCGGGATGGCGCTCGGCGTGACGCTCTCGGCGCCCGACGTGGAGAAGTCCAACTACGAGGAGTCCTACCTGCTGAGCAAGATCCAGGTCGCGCTCGGCGGGCGCGTCGCCGAGGAGATCGTCTACGGCACGATCACCGCCGGCGCGGAGTCCGACATCCAGCAGCTGACCGCGATCGCGCGCCAGATGGTCGGGCGCTGGGGGATGAGCGAGTCGATCGGGCCGATCGCCGTGATCCCCTCCGACGCCCAGGGGCCGCTGCTGCCGGGCGCCTCCGAGGTCTCCCAGGCCACGCACGAGATCATCGACCGCGAGGTCCGGCGCCTCGTCGACGACGCCCACGCCGAGGTCACGCGGCTGCTGACCGAGCACCGCGGCAAGCTCGACTCGCTGACCCAGGCGCTGCTCGCGGCCGAGACGCTCGACGAGGCCGACGCCTATGTGGCCGCGGGCGTGCGGCGCGAGGGGCGCGCCGACGGCGCGGGCCCCGCCGCGATCGCCGCGGCGTCGCCGCCTAGCCCGTGAGCGCGCGGCCGCGCTGGACGCCCGTCTCGCCGCGCTCGAGCCGCTCGGCGGCCTCCGGCCGCAGCTCGCCGTCCTCGCCGAGGTAGTCGCGCCACGAGCGGCGAGGGGTCGTAGCCGAGCAGCTCGCGCGCCTTGCGGATCGAGATCCCGGACGCATCCTCGCGGTCGAGCTCGCGCAGCTCGATCGCGTCTCCGTGGTGGTGGCGGACGAGCTCGGCGAGCGGGCGGTTGACGTGGTTGTCCGGCGAGGCGATGTAGACGACCTCGTGGCCGGGGGTCTCGCGCTCGGCGCCCAGCCGCAGCGCGTCGGCGAGGTCGTAGGCGTCGATGTAGGCCCACAGGCTCGCCGACGGCGTGCCCTCGGGGTCGCGCAGCGCGGGGGCGAGGTTGCGCGCGTAGTTGCCCTCCCACTGCACCCAGCTCGGGCGGATCGAGACGCCCGTCAGGTCGGAGCGGCGCACCGCGGCGTCCATCAGCTGCTCGCCGAAGTGCTTGGCCGTCGCGTAGGGGTCCTGCGGGCGGATCGGGTGCTCCTCGTCGACGGGCGCGTAGTCGGGCAGGAACTCGCGCTCGGGGAAGAAGAAGCCCGGCACGGTCTCGCTCGAGACGTTCACGACGCGCGGCACGCCGAAGCGCACGGCGGCCTCGATCACGTTGAAGGTCGCCATCAGGTTGTTGCGGAAGACGACGTGCGGCGGGTTGCGCGTCGGCTCGGGGATCGCGGCGGAGTGGATCACGGCGTCGTGGCCGCGGACGGCCGCGAAGGCGTCGCCGGCGTCGGCGAGGTCGGCCTGGAAGTAGGCCGGCGCGCCGGGCTCGGGCGCCTCGAAGACGGGGGCGCCGATGTCGAGAGCCGTGACCTCGTGGCCGGCGTCGAGCAGGGAGGCGACGGTGGCGGCGCCGACCTTGCCGCGCGCGCCGGTGACGAGGATCCGCATGCTCGGCACCTGCCCGGTGCGGGGCGATCGGACACTCAGGAACTTCTATGTCGGCGCTTAGGGAGCGCTTGGATTCGGCCGGGAGACTGCCCGCCATGCCCACCGTCCTCGCTCATCCCACCGACGCGCCCACCCTCGTCGCCGACCGCCTCCCTCATACCAGCGACCGCGACCGCCGCCGCGCGTTCACCGTTCCTCGGCTCTCCTCCGGCCGCTACCTGGCGGTCGAGGACGGCGACGAGCTCGTGATCATCGAGATCGGCGCCCAGCCCGCTGCGCCTCGGCCGCTCCCCGGCCGCCGACGTCATGCTCGAGCACCTCTCGGTGTCCCGCCGCCACGCCGTGGTGGCCACGCGCGACGACCTGGTCGTCGTGCTCGACGACCGCAGCCTCAACGGCGTCCTCGTCAACGGCGAGCGCGTGGGCGAGGCCGTCCTCGCGCACGGCGACGAGATCCGCCTCGGCGACGTCGTCGTTCCGCTACCTCGAGATCCGCTGACCCCGACTCCCGGGCCCTTGCCGTGGCAGAATCGCGCGCCATGGCAAGGGACCCGAGGATCGAGCGCGGCATGCTCGCGCAGCTGACCGAGCGCCGGCAGCGCCTGGAGGCCGGTGAGACGTCGCTGGGCTGGAAGCTCGGCATGGGCGTCCCGGCGGCGATGAAGAAGCTCGGCACCGACGCGCCGCTGGTCGGCTACCTGCTCGCGGGCGCGCGCGTGGACGACGGCGGCACCGTTCCGCTCGACGGCTGGGGCAACGCGAAGCTCGAGCCGGAGATCGCGGTGCACATGGCCGCCGACCTCGCGCCGGGCGCCTCGCGCGAGGAGGCCGAGGCGGCGATCGCCGGGCTCGGCGTGGCGATCGAGCTCGTGGACCTCGACCCGGACGCCGACGACCCCGAGGCGATCCTCTCGGCCGACATCTTCCAGCGCCACGTGCTGCTCGGCCCGGTCGTCGAGGGCGCCGGCGCGTCCGGCGTCTCGGCGCGCGTGCTGCGTCGACGGCGAGGAGGCGGCGGCCACCGGCGACGCCACCGAGGCGACCGGCGACCCGGTCGACCTCGTGCTCCACGTCGCCACCGTCGTCGGCGAGGCCGGCGAGACGCTGCGCGCGGGCGAGGTCGTGATCTGCGGCTCCGTGGTGCCCGCGCTCGACGTCGCGCCGGGCCGCACGGTCGAGGTGCAGCTCGACCCGCTCGGCTCGCTGCGGGTGACATTCGTCTGACGGCCGCTAGCGCACCGTTCGGCTGGGTATGAGCACAATGTGTCCGTCTCCGGACAGCGGATCTGCGCGCTCGCCGAGGAGGCGGCGGCGGCCGACGACCCGGAGGCCGCGCTCGAGACGCTGACGCGGATCCGCGAGGAGCTCGCGGAGTTCGAGCGCCAGCAGGTCGCGCGGGCGCTGACGATCGGGCGCTCCTACGGCGACGTCGCGCGGGCGATGGGGATCACGCGGCAGGCGGCGCACCGGCGCTTCAAGGACCTCGCGAAGCCGAAGCGGCGCAGCTCGGACCGGCTGCCGCCCACGCCGGAGGTGCGACTGGTCTTCGACTACGCGCGCGAGGAGGCGCGCACGCTCGGGGCGTCGGTGCTCGCGCCGGTGCACGTGGTGCTCGGGATCCTGCGCAGCGGCGACCAGCGGGCCGCCGCGGCGCTCTCGGCGAGCGGGCTCGCCCTCGACGACGCGCGGCAGGTGGCGCGCGCGGATCCGTCGGCGACCGGGGGCGGCGCCGCGAAGGTCGACATCCGGGCGATGCTCACCGAGACGGCTCAGTGCGCGCGCCGGCGCGGCGCCGACCAGGTCGAGGTCGAGCACCTGCTGCGCAGCGCGCTCGCGAGCGACGACCCCGGCGCCGGGCGGCTGCTGGGCCGGCTCGGCGTCGCTCCCGACCGGGTGCTTGGCGCAGCTCGACGCGGCGCCGCGCGACGACGCGGACTGCCTCGAGGCCTGACGGCTCCCGCCAGGCCCGAGGCCTTCCGTCACTGCGCCGAGGGCTGGTGCACGGCGGGCGCGACGGCGTCCGTCGCCATCATCGACGCGCGCGACCGCGACCTGCTCGGCGAGCACGAGCGTCGCGTGGGCGACGGCCGCGGTGGCCTTGACCTGCGGGTCGGACTCGCCCTCGATCTCGCTCGAGGAGGGCGCGCGCGGCGCCGAGGTGCTTGCTGCTGGATTCGGCCCTGGTGGCCATGGGACTGCTCCTTTCGTGGGTGGTCATGGAGTGGGAAGCGGGGTGGCGGTGGCGTCGGGCGTCTGCGTCTCCGGGACGGGCGTCGGGCTCGCGAGCGCGGTGGGGTCCGGGGTGACCTGGGGATCCGTCGTCGAGGTCGGCGCCGGCGTCGGAGGTCGCCGGGGTCGGCGTGGGCGTCGGCGACGACGTAGGGGACGGCGTGGCCGTCGCCGTCGGTGTCGGCGTCCCTGTCGCCCGGCCGGGGTCGCGGTGGACGTCGGGTCGGCCGGGGCGGGCGTGGACCCGCCGGATGGCGCGGTGCCGGCGTCGCGGACGGGTCGCGCCGTCGAGTACGGGTCCTCGCCGGTCGCTATACGGGTCCTCGGCCCGCCGGGTACGGCTCGGTCGCGGGGTCCTCGTGCCGACGGGATCCTCGCCCGGCGTCGGCTCACGGCGTCCGCCGGGTGCCGCCTCGCGTGAGCCCGGGTCGCGCGGCGTCCCTTCGCGCGTGCGCGCCGTCGCGCTGCGACTCGCGCACGGTCGGGTACGGAACGCGTAACTCGGCGGCACGCTCGGCGTGAACGACGGCCGGCCGGACGGGATCTGCGGGACCGCCCGCACCGCCTCCCCGATCGTGCCGCGCTCGCCCGGGCGGATCGGCTCGTAGTCGCCGTTCGGCCACCAGACGAAGGCGATCGCGCGCCACGACCGCGGCGACGCCGGCGAAGGCGACCGTGCGGCGCACCGCGCTCCCGCGCGACCAGCTGGCGACCCCGCGCGCGCCCATCCGCGCGGTGCGCGAGACGCTGAGCGACATTGCGGCCAGCGGCATGACGAGCGCGGCGATCCGGAACGCGCCGACGCCGAGCTCCGCGGCGCCGTGCGAGCCGCGCATGCGGTCGAGCTGGAGCCAGAAGGAGTCGTATGCCGTCGCGAACGTCCGCGGCGCCGACAGCACGATCGCGGCGATCAGCAGCGCCAGCAGCGGCGACGAGCACGAGCAGGTACGCCGTCACCACGACCCGCACCCACGGCTTGAGCTCGGCGACGCTGCGGCTCGCGCCGGCGCCCGCGCACGAGCGAGCGGAAGATCGGCTTGATCCGCGAGAGGATGTCGGGCACGCCCGTGAGGTCGCTGAGCACGTAGTAGCCGTCGAAGCGCAGCAGCGGCAGCAGCTGCTGGAGCACGAGCAGGTGCTGCACGAACGCGGCGAACAGCAGCGGCTCGGATCCCGTCGCGAGGTACGCGGCGCCGCAGCCGAGCGCGAACAGCCCGTTGAAGTAGACGCCGCCGAGGTCGGTGCGCAGGCGGCCGCGGCGGTCGAGGCGGTAGGCCTCGGTGACGTCGCAGTAGAAGGCTGGCCAGATCAGGTAGACGCCGACGCCCATCTCGCCGGGCCGCGCGCCGCGAGAACCGGCACGCGCTCGCGTGGCCGATCTCGTGGAAGGCGGTCGCCACGACGACCGAGCACAGCACCGCGAGCAGCCAGACGGGCTCGTAGAGCACGGCGCGCAGGCCGCCGGCGATGCCGTGCACGCCGAACAGCCAGGCGTCGAAGGCGAGCAGCGCCGCGAGCAGCAGCCACTTGAGCGGGCGGACGTGCAGCCATTCGAAGGCGACGGCGAGCGCGTTGACCGTGCGCGGGCGCAGGAGCGCGCGGCGGTGGCGCAGCGAGAGCAGCGCCTGCCGCTTGGGCAGCTCCGGCGTGGTGCCGTCTGGCTGCGCGAGCAGGCCGAGCGGGCGCAGCTGCTGCTCGGCGAGCTGCCGGACGTTCGCGGCGCTGACGCCGCGCCCGAGGTGCTCGGAGACCAGCGCGGCGACGTGCGCCGCGTCGCGGCCGCCGTCGCAGGCCGCCGCGACCTCGTACAGCAGCGGCGTGAGCTTGACCATCTGCCCGTCGCCGCGGCGGGCGAGCAGCGGCGGCTCGCGGAACCCGGAGTCCTCGTACTCGCCGAGCAGCTCGACGCCGTCGGCGAGGACGAGGACATCGCGGGTCGGGGAAGGCGCCGCGGGCGGCGCGGCGGTGCTGGTCACGGCCACGTCGCCCGCCCGCTCAGCCCTGGTCGGCGTCCTGCGCGAGCTGCGCGTCGATCACGTCGGCCTCCTCGGAGGGATCCGACCTGAGCACGAGCTCGGTGCTCAGCACCTGGCGGACGCGCGCCTCCTGCGCCTCGACCGCCTGGTGGAGCTGGTCGATCGGCGGGTCCTGCGCCTCCAGCGCGCGCAAGGTCCAGCGCACCTCGCGGAGCTCCCGGCGACCCGTATTGGTGAGCCGCACGGGCGCGTCGACGACGCGGACGAACTGGCGGGCCTCCGCCACGACCTCGCAGCGGGGGCACTCGAGGTTGAGCGCGACCGCCTCGTTGGTCGGCGCGACGGTGCTCGGGGCGCCCGAGACCAGCACGATCTGGAAGGCGATCGCCGTCGCCTCGCACTCGATGCAGCGCCCGGCCGCGTGCGCCTTGTTGGCGTGGTCGACCACGCCGCCGCGCTGGTGGCTGATGTCCCACGCGAAGTCGAACGCGCGGCCGGCGTCCTGCTCGATCGTCGCCTGTGCGACGTTCTCGCGGTGGGCCGCCTGCGCGCCGCCGGCCGGCAGCGCGCAGGCGAGGACCGTCAGGAGCGCGACGGCGTAACGCCGTGTCGTGCGGGTCACGGCGCCGTCTCGCCCTGCTCGATGGTGGACGACTGGTCGGTGGTCGCGTTGGCGACGCCCTGGAGCGTCTGCACGATCACCGAGTCCTGGTCGGCGACGGCCAGCGAGGTCGCGCCGGGCGACAGGATGTTCGCGCTCACCGCGGCGTCGATCGGCGCCGCGATGTTGAGGTTGGCCGCGATCGCCGCGTCGATCGGCGCCGCGAGGTCGAGCGCGAGGTCGAGGTCGACGTCGAGGTCCAGCAGCGAGGCGGGCGCCTCGAGCAGGTCCTCGGCCGCCCCGACGGCGTCGGAGACCGGCGCGAGGTCCTCCTCGATCTCGCCCTGGTTGATCGCCGAGTCCTGACTGGACGTGGCGTTGGCCTCGGCGGCCAGCGTCTGCTGGAGCGCGGAGTCCTGATCGGCGGTGGCGCCCGCGACCGCGTCGGGCGACAGCGCGTTGGCGGTCGCCGCGGCGTCGATCGGGACGGCCGCATTGGCGTTGGCCGCGACCGACGCGGCGACGGGCGCCGCCAGGTCCAGGTCGGCCGTGAGGTCCGCGTCGAGGTCCAGCAGCGACGTGCCGCCGAGCGCGCCCAGCAGGTCCGTCGCCGCGTCGCCGACGTCGCCGACCACGTCGCCGACCTCCGGCAGGGCGTCCTCGACGGCGCCGACGCGTGTCGCCGACCACGCCGCCGACCGTGCCGATCGTGTCGTTGACCTCGGGCAGGACCTCGTCGACCACGCCGCCGACGGTCTCCACCGTGTCGTTGACCACGCCGCCGACCGTGCCGACGGTGTCGTTGACCTCGGGCAGGACGTCATCGACCACGCCGCCGACCGTGCCGACGGTGTCGCCGACCACGCCACCGACGGTCTCGACCGTGTCGCCCACGACCGGCGCGACGCCCCCGACGGTGTCGGTGACCGCGCCGAGCGTGTCATCCACGACCGGCGTCAGGCCGCCCACCGTGCCGGTGACCGCGCCGAGCGTGTCGTCCACGACCGGCGTGACGCCGCCAACCGTGTCGGTGACGGTGCCGAGCGTGTCGTCCACGACCGGCGTGACGCCGCCGACGGTGTCGGTGACGGTGCCGACCGTGTCGCCGACCGGCGGGACCGGGCCGGCGGTCTGCTCGACGGTGCCGACCACGCCGTCGGCCGTGTCCGTGGCGGTGCCGGCGACGCCGCCCACGGTCTGCGGGACACTCTGGGTGGCGGTGGCGACGTCCTCGACCGGTGCGGCCGCGGCCGTCGCGGCCTGGCCGGCCGGCTCCGTCGCGGTCGCCGCGGTGGTCGCGGCCGGCGCGGCCTCGGTGGCCTGCAGGCCACCGGCCGTCGTCGGCACGTTCGCAGCTGCGTCGCTCGTCGGCGCCTCGGCCTGCGGCGCCTCGGCCTGCGGCACCTGGCCCGCGCTGCTGCGCGACGGCGCTGTGCTCGTTCGCGTGCTCGGCGGCGTTCGCCGAGGGGCCACCGCCCTGGCCGTGGACGGGCTCCGCCGGCGCGACAGGCTCGGGCGCGGCGGTCGTGGTCGCCTCAGGCGTGGCGGTCGTGGTCGCCTCAGGGGCGGCAGTCGTGGTCGCCTCGACGGCTCGGCGGCGGTCGTGGTCGCCTCGACCGGCTCGGCCGTGGCCGCGGCGGTCTCGGTGACGCCGTCGCTGACGGCCTCGACGGTGCCGGTGGCGGCGTCGAGCCCGGTCATGCTCACGGTCGACATCGCGGCGCGCTCGGGCAGCGCCTCGGCGATCTCGCCCGCCATCTCCTCGGGCGAGAGCTCGCCCTGGTGCTTGGGGTCCATCGGAACTACCTCCCTGTCGCGTCAAGACCGGCCCGCGGCATCGGGAGTCCTCCTCGCCGGCGGCGGGGGATCACGATGGGCTGGGACCGTCAGCCGGGCGGTGCATCCGCGAGGGATGCGGTGATGGGGCCACCCCGGCTCCTTGCCCACAGAGGTCCCCCTGCCGTCGCGATGGGGAAACCGGCGTCAACCCGTGTTGCTCGCCGGCTTTCTCGCCAACCTCGGTCCGGTTCTCGACAGACCGAAAAACGGTAAGGTCTCGAGGCGTTTGTGGGCTCGGACACGGGGGAGCCTCTGGCTTCCCAAGCCATCCGAGTAGGGAGGAGCCACCGATGGCAGCACAGCAATCCGCCGCCCGCAAGCAGTCGCAGTCCAAGTCGCAGTCCAAGAGCACCAAGCGCGAGAAGCGCGAGGACAAGACGTCTGACTACGAGAAGGAGCTCGCCGGCTACCTGCAGGAGCGCATCAAGCCCGGCCTCAACCAGGGCTCCATCCCGATGCTGGCCCGGTCGATCGCCAAGGAGATCGCCCGCCGGCAGCAGGAGTCCAACGGCGACACCGAGGAGCCTGAAGAGCAGGACGAGACCGCCGAGGCCGAGGACCAGCCGACCGACGAGGTCGAGGACGAGGACGAACCGGCCGAGGCCGAGGACGAGCCCGAGGACGGGGTAGAAGACCAGCCCGAGGACGAAGTCGAGGACGAAGGTCGAGGACGAGCCCGAGGACGAGGTCGAGGACGAGCCCGAGGACGAGGTCGAGGACGAGCCCGAGGACGAGGTCGAGGACGAGCCCGAGGACGAGGTCGAGGACGAGCCCGAGGACGAGGTCGAGGACGAGCCCGAGGACGAGGTCGAGGACGAGCCCGAGGACGAGCCCGAGGACGAGGACGAGCCCGAAGACGAAGTCGAGGACGAGCCCGAAGGCGAGCAGCCGCCCGACTTCGAGGCCGACATGCGCGACCTCCAGGAAGAGCTTGGTGAGGAGTGGGTCGTGACCTTCTCGGTCAAGGGTGAGGAGGCCTGGCTGACCGCGGAGAAGGCCGACGGGAGCCAGCACGTGGAGGCGCAGACCGCCGAAACGCTCCTCGATGCGGTCGAGCTGCTCGAGGAGGGCGGCGGGCGCGACGGCTGAATGGAGCCCGTAGACGGCGAGAGCCCCGCAACCGCGGGGCTCTCGCACAGGCGCCGACCGGAATAGCCGCCTTCTCCGTTTCCCGACGCGCTGCCAGCCGCCGGAGTTGGTTGAGCTCGTTCGGGGCACGGATGAGTCCGTGCGTCTCGCCACCGAGACGGTTGGTGCGCGATGGCGAGCGCCTGGAGTCGATCGGGCCGTGCGGGTGATCTTCGTGCCCAGCAGGTTCGATTCGCGACCCGGCGGCGTTTTCAACGGTCGCTCCCGAGGGAATGCGCGGGGCGGACGCCCGGCTTCCCCGGCAAGGGCGCTTCCACCCGGGCCGGACGGCCGTGCTGCCACGCCCAACCCTGCAGAGCGTCCCGTCCGGCCCGTGCAGCTTGTCAATGCCGCGGCGTGTCGCATCGACGGCAATCGTTCTCGCCGCGTGTCCATTGCTCGCGCGACGATGCGTGCGACCGCTGGCGTGGAGCCAAGGCGCCGACCGGAATCGAACCGGTGTAAACGGCTTTGCAGTCGTCCTTGACGGTGTTTGGCTCTACGCGGCTCTTTTCGTGTCGCTGAATTGCGCGAGTTGCGCTCGTTTCCGCCGGTTTGGGACACGGCGTCGCCGCGGAACGCGCTCGACGCCTGGGGCGTCGTCTGCGCCGGGCCGGTGGTGCACGTAGCGCATCGTGGTGGTGACGTGGGCGTGACCGAGCATGGCCTGCACGTCGCTGAGTGCGAATGCGCGGACGGCAACGTAGCCGACGCAGTGGCGCAGGTCATGAAAGCGCACGCGGCGCAGACCGGCGCGCTTAAGTGCGGCTTCGTAGCGGCGGCGTAGCGCCCAAGCGTCGAGGTGCTCGCCGGTGTCATTGACGAACACGAGGTCGTCGTCACCGGTGAAGTGGTTCCGCCGGCTGAGCCGGTCGAGCGGCCCGATCAGTTCGGTGATGAGCGGCACGCTGCGGACCTTGCCGCTTTTGGGAGTCTTCTCGGTCTTCGCGGCCTGGGACGAGGCCCGGCGGACGTGGATGCGGTGGCCAGCGAAGTCAAGGTCGCGCCAGCGGAGGGCGAGCAGTTCGCCTTGCCGGAGCCCGGTGTAGGCGGCGGCAAGGTACAGGGCGGCGTCTTGCTCGGTGGCGGCGTGGCGGGCGAGCGCGCCGATTTCGTTGCCGTCGAATGTGACGAAGTCGCCGGTATAGCGAACGGTGGGCCGGTCGACGAGATCGGCGCACCAGTCGGCTGCGAGATCCACCGCGGCGACGACGCCGTGCCGGAATCGCCGAGTGCATCCGCGACCTCGCAAGGCGGTACGACGTCCGAGAGGTCGCGTTGGACCCGTGGCGTGCCGCCGCATTGCGCGCCGAACTCGAGCGCGAGGGTCTGACGGTGTCGACCTTCCGCAGCAGGACAGCCGCGTCATCCCAGCCAGCCGACGGCTCTACGACGCCGTCATCAACGGAGAAGCTCGTCCTCCCGGACCTGCCCGAACTAGCGCAGCACGCCGCCGGCACGATCGCCAAACAGAGCCGTCGCGGATGGCGCATCGACCGGCCCAACCCGCGCACCGAGATCGACGGCATCTCCGCCCTGATGATGGCCGTCGACCGGCTCGAGAACGTGCCCGCCCCCGTCGAGCTCGTCGGCTGGATCTGATGCGCCGCCCATCCATCGGCTGCGGTGCTCTCATCCCCGCTGGCTCGTGGTGCCCGATCTGCCAGCCCAGCGCACCCGCGGCCGCGAACTCCAGGCGATGCGCGCCGCCTATGTCATCGGCCGGCCGTGCGCGATCTGCGGCAAACCGGCGGAGCACCTCGACCACATCACGCCCGTGATCCGAGGCGGCACCGACCATCCGACAAACCTGCAGCCACTCTGCTTGCAACCTGCGAAAGAGCGACCGGTAGGCGCTTTCCCCTATGCCTCGAAGGAGCAGCGCGAGTCCCGAGACCGGGTGATTTAACTACCCAACCCTCAGCCGCTCGTGGGGTCTTATAGAGATCGAAGAAGCGGACCATCCAGCACGCGGTCCGCGACACCAACCCGAGCGGGGGCGATGAAGATGCGGCAGGGGCACGGTGCAGATCCTCGACGTTCGCAGGCGCGACGCTTCACGCGGGGCGACGACAACTACGGGGTGAGCGAAGCGCAGCGGCCGGACGAGGCTGAGCGCGAGCGTGACGCGGTCGAGCTCTTCGCCGGGGCGGCGGCGCACGAGCTGATGGAGCCGCTGATCGTGGCCGAGACGCTCGCACTGTCGATCGAGGAGCAGTTGGAAGATCGAGTCGACGACGCGACACGCGGCGATCTCGAGCGTTTGGTTCGGGCGGTTTCCCGAATGCGGCTGTTGGTCGAAACGCTGCTTCTCAACGCTCGCTCGCATGGCCGGCCGCTCGAGCGAAGTCCCGTGAGCCTCGAGAGCGTCGTACAAGACAGCATGGCGTTGCTCGAGCGCGAGATCCGCGCTCGTGATGCCCGCATCCTTGCCGCGGACCTTCCGGTGGTCCAGGGGGACGCGGTCATGCTCGCGGCCGTTCTGAACAACCTCCTCGTAAACGCGCTGCGCTACGGGCCGCGCACGGACGGAGAAGTGCGCATCGAGGCTCGTCGTGAACCGGCCCACTGGGAAATCTCGGTCACAAGCCAGGGACCGACCCTCTCGACGCATGACCGCGCCCTCATCTTTGAGCCATACCGCCGTGGGACACACGAGCGTCGCGTCGCAGGCGCCGGACTAGGCCTGACAATCTGCCGCTCATTCGTCGAGCGCCACGGCGGAGCGATCGGAGTCGAGCCCGCTGGCCCGGACGGGAACCGCTTCCACTTCACGATTCCAGCGATGACGCTCCCGACCACGACGGCCTCGCAAACCCCCCGCAGCTAACCACCACTCCCTAGAACAGGCCGAGCATCCAACCGGCATTTCGCGCGCTGCTCCTGCCAGCCGGAAAGCACTCGCCGCCGTTTTTGCCCAGCGCAGTAGCAGCGAACGTGTAGTTCCGAAACCAGCGTGTCGTAAATCGCGGTACCGAGACTTCCGAGGCGTCGCCACTCCAGCAGGCGCGCCACCTCGAGCTCCAGGTAGATCTCGAGAGCCGTCTGCAGACTGATCACCGCGAAGTCGTAACGACCCTCCTCCACCAACAGCACGGCCGACTTCAGCAGCTCGAAATGCCTCGGGTCCTCGAGCCCGAGTGCGTCGGACCTGTCAGGCGTCAGTTCCGGTTCGGGCGGCCGCAAGGTTTCGGGGACACGCTCGGGACACGCTCGGGACACGTTGCGCTCTCAACGATCGCCGTGTGGCTTGGTGGAAAGCGAAGGCGCCGACCGGAATCGAACCGGTGTAAACGGCTTTGCAGGCCGCTGCGTAGCCACTCCGCCACGGCGCCGGGGGCGGCCCCCATCCTAGTCACCGTACGCGCTTGAACCTGAAGACGGTGCTCCAGCGATACCCGCTTCCGCGCTTCAGGCCTCCCAGTCAGGGCCAACGTCCCGTCCGTGCACAGCGAGCGCAGGGAGTCCTCGGCGGCGGCCTTCATGGCGTCGGGTTCGAAGTCGCCGCGGAAGATCTTCGTCCTCAGGAAGATCTCCGCGCGGTCCGCGCCCGCTCTGCGCGATCCCCTCGCCGACCTCGGCCTCGCATGGGAGCCCTCGATCTTCCAGGTCCCGAAGCACAGTCGCGGCACGCTTTTGCCCTGGAACTCGATCGTCTCGTTCGTCTGATTCGGTGCGGACATGCGCAATCGCCTATCCCCGATGCACCGTGCATCCAGGCCTGGCGCGTTGCTAGTCTTGACCGCCTCCCGGGCGATTAGCTCAGCTGGGAGAGCGCCGCCTCGACAAGGCGGAGGTCACTGGTTCGAGCCCAGTATCGCCCATCGAAAAGCTCGCGGTTGCAGGCATGTTCTCGTGCCATGCCGTTCACGCTCAGGAACCTCAAGGAGAACCTGGAGGATCTCGGATCCAGGTTGGTCCTGCGTGCGAGCGGGCGGATGAGCCTCGACGACGAGATCGTCGAGCTCAAGGAGTGGGACGCCGTGCGCGGCCGGCCTGGTATGTGGCGAGGCTACGAGGCCGGGCCCGAGGGCCTCGAGATCTTCGTCATCGGCGCGCCTGATCGCGGCGAGTCTCCGCGCGACGACGTCGATGGCCGGCGCGACTGGTGCGCTGACTCGCGCCCTAGCGCTATCGCAACCCTCCCCGCCGACGCCCGGTCCCTCCGTGAATCCCCTTGCCCCCTTGCATGGGGGCGCGAGCGGCGGGGCATAGGGACCACCCGCCTGGGCTGCGGATTGTTGGCTCCGTCCTCGCTCGGCGGCGTTTTTCTGACCGTACGCCCGGGGCCACGGTGAGAGGTCCGCGACGGCTCCGGAACGCCCGGCCCCGCCCCGACGGGGCGTTCCGTTGACCGTGTGACAGGCTCTCGCCCATGAGCGACGGCATCCCGATCCATGTCGACGACGTCCCGGAGCAGCACTGGGAGGCGGGGGAGATCGACGCGAGGCGCAAGCGCCTCGGCGCGGCCGCGAACGCGCTCCGGATGGGCGTGGCGATCATCGAGATCGCTCCCGGCGCGCGCAGCACGCCGGCCCACGCGCACGTGGACGAGGACGAGGTGTTCCTGGTCCTCGAGGGCTCCGGGATCAGCTGGCAGTCGTCGGGCTCCAAGGACGTGCGCGCGTACGCGATCGGTGCCGACGACGTGCTGCTGCACCCCGCCCAGGGCGATGCGCACACGCTGATCGCGGGCGAGGACGGCCTGACGGTGCTCGTGGTGGCGGAGGGCTCCCGCACCCATCTCACGTGGCTGCCGCGCGCGAAGCAGTTCTGGGTCGGGCCGCGCTGGTCGCCGGCCGACATGCCGCCGCCGTTCGCCGCCGACGCGCAGCTCGGGCCGCTGGAGACCCCGGAGCTGAGCGAGGAGCGACCGCCGGCGATCCGCAACCTGGCCGACCTGCCGCTGCACGAGGGCCGCGACGGCGCGATGGCCTACGCGACGCGCGACGCGCGCGACATGGGCTCGGAGCGGCTCGTGCTCGCCACGGACGCGATGCCGCCGGACACCCACACCACCGACCTGCACTTCCACTCCACGCGCGAGGAGTGCTGGTACGTCCGCGCCGGCGGCGGGATCGCCCGGATCGGCACGGAGGAGCACGAGCTGCGCCCGGGCTCGTTCTGGCTGCGCCGGCCCAACGGCGGCGTCGGCCACCGGATCGAGGTCGGGCCGGAGGGCATGGACCTGGTGACGATGGGCGACCTCGTCCCCGGCGACGTCGTCGCCTATCCGGAGCGCCGGATGGTCCGCGTGGCCCGCGGCGTCGAGCTGCCCTACGAGCCCAAGGACTGAACCCGCGTCGCTGCGGGGAAGGGAACGCGAGCGCCGGGGCGAAGCTTCACCCGTCCCGGGATCATCGACCCGACTCCACCGGAGGCTTCCATGAATACCCGCACGATCGCAGTCATCGCGCTCATCATCGCGGTGATCGTCCTCATCCTGCTGCTCGCATAGAGCTACGCGGCCGCGGCCAGCGGGGCGGCGAGATCGCCCCGCGGCTGCACGGCCACGCCCGCAAGGCCGAGCCAGCCCGCCATCGACTCGAGCTCCGCCGCGAGCACATCCGCCGTCTCGGGTGGCGCATCCGGCTCGGCGTGCGAGGCCTGCACGCGCAGGACCCCGGCCGCACGGTCGGCCTTCAGATCCACCCGCGCGACCAGCCGGTCGCCGAGCAGGAACGGCAGCACGTAGTACCCGTGCACGCGCTTGGGCTTCGGGACGTAGATCTCGATCCGGTAGCGGAAGCCGAACAGCCGCTCCACGCGCGGGCGCTCCCACACGAGCGAGTCGAACGGCCCGACGAGCGCGCGGGCGTCCACCGCGCGCGGCAGCCGCGCCTCGGGATGCACGTAGCCCGGCACGGTCCAGCCCTCGACCTCGACGGGCCACAGCTCGCCGCCCTCCACGAGCTCCGCGACCCGCGCCCGCGCCTCGGCCACGGGTAGCCGGAAGTAGTCGCGCAGGTCCTTCTCGGCCGCCACGCCCATCGCGCGCGAGGCGATCCGCACCAGCTCGCGCTGGGCGTCCTCGAGCGACGGCGTGGGCGTCTCGGTCACCTCGCGCGGAAGGACGCGCTCGGGCAGGTCGTACAGGCGCTCGAAGCCGCGCCGGCGCGCCGAGGTGATCTGCCCGCTCCAGAACAGCCACTCGAACGCGCGCTTGACGTCCGACCAGTCCCACCACGGCCCGGTGCGCGCCGGCATCTCCTCCTCGACGACCTCGCTGGCGGCGATCGGCCCGCGGTCGCGGACGTCGGCCAGCACCCGCTCGACGAGCTCGGGCCGCTCGCGCTGGATGCGCCGCACGCCGCCCCAGGCGTCGTCGCCCGCGCGCTCCATCCGCCAGCGCAGCAGCGGCTGGGTCGCGACGGGGAGCAGCGACGCCTCGTGACCCCAGTACTCGAACAGCTTGCGGGGCGCGCGGTGGGCGGCGCGGTCGAGCAGCTCCGTGTCATACGGGCCGAGGCGGCTGAACAGCGGCAGGTAGTGCGCGCGCGAGAGCACGTTGACCGAGTCGATCTGGATCAGCCCGACGCGGTCGAGCACGCGCCGCAGCGCCCAGCCGTCCGGCTCGCGGCCCGGCGGCGGGTCGGCGAAGCCCTGCGCCGCGAGCGCCATCCGCCGCGCCTGGGCGGCGGAGAGGCTCGCGATCGGCTTGCGGCGGGCGGACGGCATCGCGGCATCCTTGCACCGGGAAGCGGGTACACGCACGGGCGACGGGCGCCGCGGGGGCGTCCGCTCGGGTACAGGGGAGAGGCGCTCACATGACCGCACCAGCCGCCGATGCTGCGCAGGACCGCCCGCGTCGGAAGCTCTACACCCAGCTCTGGTTCTGGGTGATCGTCGGCATCCTGGCCGGGATCGTCTTCGGGCTCGTCGCGCCCGAGACCGCCGAGAAGGCCAAGTGGCTCGCCGACGCGTTCATCCAGCTCATCCAGACGATCACGGGGCCCGTGATCTTCGTGACGGTGGTGATCGGGATCGCGTCGCTGGGCAACGTCTCCCGTGCCGGTGGCCTGGCGCTGCGCGCGCTCGGCTACTTCCTCACGATGACGATCGTCGCGCTCGCGCTCGGCCTGGTCGTGGGCAACATCGTCCAGCCCGGCTCGGGCTTCGAGGGATCGCCGACCGAGGAGGGCCAGGCCAGCGCCAAGGAGTCGATCGGCGAGGCCGGCTCTGACCAGGGCATCGTCGCGTTCCTCACGGACAACGTCCTCCCGGACAGCCTGGTCGGGCCGTTCGTGGAGAACGAGATCCTGCGCGTCCTTGTGCTGGCGATCCTGACGGCGACCGCCATCTCGTTCCTGGCCCCGGACCTGCGCAAGCGGATCGTGGGCGGCTTCGATCTCGCCTCCCGCGTCATCTTCGGCGTGATCCGGCTGATCATGTGGTTCGCGCCGCTGGGTGCCTTCGGCGGCATGGCGTTCACCGTCGCGCAGTTCGGCTCGGCGTCGCTGGCCAGCCTCGGGCTGCTGATGGTCACCTTCTGGGCGACGTGCGCGATCTTCGTGTTCGTCATCCTGGGTGCAGTCGCGCGGCTCGCCGGCTTCAACATCCTCCGCTTCATCCGCCTGCTCCGCGACGAGCTGCTGATCATCGTCGGCACCTCGTCCTCGGAGACCGTCCTGCCGCGGCTGCTCGCCAAGCTCGAGTCCGCGGGCGCCTCGCGCCAGACGGTCGGCCTCGTGATCCCGACGGGCTACTCGTTCAACCTCGACGGGACGTGCATCTACCTCACGATGGCGGCGCTGTTCATCGTGCAGGCGTCCGGGCAGGACATCGCCATCGGCGAGCAGATCGCCCTGCTGGCGCTGATGATCCTCACCTCCAAGGGCGCGGCCGGCATCACCGGCGCCGGGCTGGTGACGCTCGTCGCCTCGCTGCAGGCGTTCGGCGGCCAGTTCTTCACGGAGGAGTCGATCGCCGTCGGCATCGCGCTCGTGGTCGGCATCGACCGCGTCATGAGCGAGGGCCGCGCGCTGACGAACTGCATCGGCAACGGCGTGGCGACGATGGTGATCGCCAAGTGGCAGGGGGAGCGCGACGACGAGCGCTTCCAGGCGGTGCTGCGCGACCCGGAGATCGTGGACATCGACGTCGAGCGCGCACTGCGCGGCGAGGACGTCGACCACGACGGCCGGCCCGACGACTTCCAGGGCCCGGGCCGGTTCGAGCGCCGGCCGGACGGCTCGGCGGTGCTGACGCGCTAGGAGTCGGGCAAAGAAGAACCGGCCCGACCGGGGTGGTCGTGACCGAGGCGGGCGCCGCGCGAATCCGAAGGGAATCCAGACGGATTTCCGAGGGTTCGGGTGGCGATCCGGCGAAGTGTCCACGGCCGCATCCGGGCGTGCCGGGGTTCTTCGACGGGCTCCTAGGCGCCGTCCCGGTGGACGCCGTCCATCGAGAAGGCAGGCAGGCAGACGGCGACGTACTCGGCCCCCGCCGGATCGGGGGTCGAGTACCGCACCCACTCGCCGCCGCGCACGAGGATCGCCTGGCCGGCGCGGACGTCGAGCTCGCCGTCCTCGTGCTCGACGTGCAGGGCGCCCTTGAGCACGACGGTGTACTCGTCGAAGTCGGGCCGCTGGCCGGGCTCGACCCAGCCCGAGGGGGAGCGCATGTGCGCGACGCTGACGCGCTCGTCGCCCGTGTTCACGCGCCCGGCGTACTCGTCGATGAGCTTCGGCTTCGTGCCCGCCGCCTCGACGCGGCTCGGGCTCTCGATCAGCTGCGGCATGGCGGCGAGGCTACAGCCACTTGCCGACCGTGGCCGGGCGCCAGCCGTCGAAGCGCTGCAGCAGCGCCTCCGGGGTCGGCTCGGCGTGCATCGCGGCGCGGTGCTGCGCGCGCAGGAACCCCTCCCGCACCGCGTGGTCGAGCAGCGCGGCGAGGCCGTCGTAGTAGCCGATGATGTTGAGCACGCCCATCGGCTTGTCGTGCAGGCCGAGCTGGCTCCAGGTGTAGACCTCGATCAGCTCCTCGAGCGTGCCGGCGCCGCCGGGCAGCGCGACGAAGCCGTCGGAGAGCTCGGCCATCAGCGCCTTGCGCTCGTGCATCGAGGCGACGACGTGCAGCTCGGTCAGCCCGGTGTGGGCGATCTCGCGGTCCACGAGGTCCTGCGGCATCACGCCGACCACCTCGCCGCCGGCCGCCAGCGCGGTGTCCGCGAGGATGCCCATCAGGCCGACGTGCGCGCCGCCGTACACGACGCCGATCCCGCGCTCGGCGAGCAGCCGCGCGAGGTCGGCGGCCGCCTCGGCATAGGCCGGGTCCGCGCCGGGATTGGAACCCGCATACACGCAGATGCGCATGAGCGGGCAGGCTATCCACCATGGAGACGACCAAGCTCGGCCCGCTGACCGTCAGCCGCATCGCCCTCGGCACGATGCTGATGGGCGGCAAGACCCCGCGCGAGGAGTCCCACCGGATGCTCGACCGCTACCTCGAGGCCGGCGGGAACTTCCTCGACACCGCCGACGTCTACGGCGACGGCGAGTCCGAGCGCACGCTCGCGCCCTGGCTCGCGAGCCACCGCGACGAGGTCGTGGTCGCCACGAAGGTGCGCATGAAGGTCTCCGACCCGCCCGGCGAGGGCCTCGCGCCCGATCGCATCCGCGCGGCCTGCGACGCCAGCCTGAAGCGGCTCGGCATCGACGTGATCGACCTCTACCAGGTGCACGCGCCCGATCCCTCCGTCCCGCTCGAGGACACCCTGGAGGCGCTCGACGGGCTCGTCCGCGACGGCAAGGTGCGCGCGATCGGCGCCTCCAACTACCCCGCGTGGCTGCTCGCCTGGGCCGTGGGCCTGCAGGACCGCAACGGCTGGGCGCCGTTCGTGTCGCTGCAGCCGCAGTACTCGCTGGTGGAGCGCTCGATCGAGGTCGAGATCCTGCCGTTCTGCCGCGCCGCCGGGATCGGCGTGCTCCCGTGGGGCCCGCTCGGCGCCGGCTTCCTGACGGGCAAGTACTCGCGCGACACCGAGCCGCCCGAGGGCTCGCGGATGGCCGACGCCGGCGACGAGATCGAGGAGGCCCGCCACCGGCGCGCGATCGAGCGCAACTTCCGCGTCGTCGACGAGGCCGAGGCGATCGCGGGCGAGCGCGGGGCGACGATCTCCCAGGTCGCGCTCGCCTGGCTGCTCGGCGAGCCGGGCGTGGTCGCGCCGATCGTCGGCCCGCGCACCTTCGAGCAGCTCGAGGACCTGCTCGGGGCCGCCGACCTGCGCCTGAGCGACGAGGAGCGCGAGCGGCTGGCCGCGCACGCGCCGCCGCCGGTCATGTACCCGCAGCGGATGCTGCACGAGCAGGTCGGCCTGGGCGAGTTGGCCGCAGCTGCGCCGATGAAGGTCAACCTCGCCGAGGCGCTCGCCTCCGTCGAGGAGCCCTTCCACCCGCTCATCGTCGCGCATCTCAACGACTACAAGATCGCGGTGGTCAAGCCGCGGGGCGAGTTCGTCTGGCACAAGCACGACGACACGGACGACTTCTTCCTCGTCCTCGCGGGCCGGCTCACGATCCAGCTGCGCGACGGCGACGTCGAGCTCGGCCCCGGCGAGCTCTACGTCGTCCCGCGCGGGGTCGAGCACTGCCCGCGGGCGGACGAGGAGGCCCACGTCCTGCTGATCGAGCCGGCCGGCACGCCGAACACGGGCGATGCCGGCGGGCCGATGACGCAAGCCGGAGCGAGAGCTGGGGGACTAGGAGGCCGCGACGGCGGCGATCTGGATCAGGTTGCCGCAGGTGTCGTCGAGCACGGCGGTCGTGACGCCCGGCCCCATCTCGGCCGGCTCCTGCGTGAAGCGCACGCCGGCGGCGGCGAGGCGCTCGTGCTCGGAGTGGACGTCGTCGACGGCGAACGAGGTGAACGGGATCCCGTCGGCCACGAGCGCCTCCTTGTAGGGACTTGCGACGGGGTGCTCGTCCGGCTCGAGCACGAGCTCCGGGCCGTCCGGGCTCTCGGGCGAGACGACGGTCAGCCAGCGGTGCTCGCCCAGCGGCACGTCGTGCTTGAGCTGGAAGCCGAGGACCTCGGTGTAGAAGGCCTTGGCCTTGGCCTGGTCGTCGACGAGCACGCTGGTCATGTTGATCTTCATGGGTCCTCCGTCGGAGCGGGCACGAGCCAGCGGTCGGCGATCCGCCCGAGCGGCTCGCGCTGCAGGTCGTGGAACTTGAAGCGGCCCTCCTTGCGCGTCCGGATCAGGCCGGCCTCCTCGAGCACCCCGAGGTGCTGGGAGATGGCCTGCCGGGTCGACCCGAGACCGTGCTTCGTCGTCAGCCGCGCGCACAGCTCGAACAGCGTCTGCCCGTCGCGCTCGGTCAGCTCGTCCAGGATCGTCCGGCGCGTGGGGTCCGCCAGGGCCTTGAAGACGTCACCCACGACCCGAACCATAGGCAAGTGGATACTTGCCTGTCAAGCGGCGCGCGTCGGATCCTCCGCCTCGGCGCGCTCGCCGCGCCAGCTGCGGGTGTCCGGGCGTGAGGGCGGCGAGCAGGCGGTCGAGGTCGCTCTCGTCGTTCCACGCGCCGACGGAGGCGCGCAGCAGCGGGCGGCCGGGCAGGTTGCGCAGGACGATGCCCTCGTCGCGCAGGCGGTCGCGCGTGACCTCGGGCTCCGGGTCCTCCCAGGCGACGAGCGTGCTGTCGCCGCGCGGGGCGACGGTGTGGCCGGCCTCCTCGAGGCGGCGCGCGAGCTCGGCGGCCTGCTCGCACCCGCGGGCGAGGACGGCCTCGAGCCCGTGGCGCTCGAGCACCTCGAGCGCGCCGAGCGACAGCGCGGCGGCCTCGCGCGACAGCGACGGCGTGTCGTAGCGGCGGGCGTCGGCCTTGTAGGGCGACTCGAGCTGGCGCGTGGTGTCCTCGAAGGAGACGTAGCTCGGCGCGATCGGGCGGATCCGCTCGCGCCAGCGGGGGGAGACGTAGAGCATCCCGGTGCCGTCGGCCCCGCACAGCCACTTCTGGCCCGCGGCCGCGTAGACGGCGCAGCTGAGCGCCTCCACGTCGACGGGCACGGCGCCCGAGCCCTGCGCGCCGTCGAGGATCACGGGCACCTCGACCTGCGCCAGCTCCACGGGCGCGAGCTCGCCCGAGACCCAGCCCACGTGCGAGCAGACCACGAGCGTGGTGGTCGCGGTGACGGCGTTCGCCAGCTCGGGGAAGGGCACGAGGCGGATCGTCGCGCCGCGCTCGCGCGCGGCCTTCAGCGGCCCGAGCACGCCCGGGTGCTCCTGGTCGGAGGAGACGATCTCGTCACCCGGGCCGAGGTCCATCCCGGCCATCACGGAGCCGATGCCCTCGCTCGTGGAGGTGGTCAGCGCCACGTCCTCGACCGCGCAGCCCATCACGCGCGCATAGCCCGCGCGCAGCGCGCCCTGGAGCTCGAAGCGCCGCTCGAAGTGCGGCGTCGCCCGGCCCTCGGTCAGCTCCGCCTCGAGCTCCGCCGCCGCGAACCGCACCGCGGCCGCGGGCAGCGGCCCGTCCGTCCCGGCGTTCAGGTACGCGACGCGCTCCAGGACCGGGAACTCGGAGCGAAGGGCGGCGGGGTCCATCCCCGCCACGATAACCCTCGAGTCAGGAGTTGTTCGGCCTCAGGCCGAACAACTCCAGTCTCAGTGGGTGGCTACTGGCCGCAGACGGGCCAGGGCGAGCTGCCCTGTTGCGCGTAGAGCATCGCGGCGCGCTTGTCCTGCTCGGCCGGGCTCGCGGCGGCCGGGTTACCGGTGCCACCGACCGACGCCCAGGTGGATTGCGTGAACTGGTAGGCCCCGTAGAACCCGTTGCCGGTGTTCGTCGAGTAGTTGCCGCCGGACTCGCAGGCCGCGATGGCCTTCGAGGTGCGGCGGCGTGGTGGTGTTCGCGCCGGGGTCCTGGCCGGCGGCGGCGGAGCGCTGGGCGCGGCGCAGCTCGCGGCGGCTCTGCCCGAGCTGTGCGCGCAGCTCGCGCGGCGAGTCGCCGCGCAGGCGGCGCTGCACGGCGGGCGGCGAGAAGTCCGCGCCCGTCGACGCGGGCGGTCTTGCGCTCCGTGCGGATGATCCGCGGGGTCAGGCGCTCGACGAGCACCTCGCGGCGCTCCGCGCGCATCTGGGCGTTCACGGTCAGGTGGCCCGCGAACGGCGCGGCGAGCGCGCTCTCGGCGGGACTGGGCGGGTCGTCGTTGGTCTCCGCCAGTGCAACTCCGGCCGGCAGAGCCAGGGCCGTGCCGGCGAGCGCCAGCGCGGTCGTGGTCGTCGGTCTCATGATCACGTCCTTGACGGCGCGCGCTTGACAGCAGGCGCGCCGTTTCGCTTTCAGTTCAGAGACGGTTGCGCACGCAACCGTCGTGGGTTCGAACCGTAGCAATGCCCGCCGAACGCCCGTTCGTAAACACCCGGATCGGACGGCGGACTAGCATCCCCGCGCATGCAAGTCGTGCTTCCCGACGGAACCTCGAAGGAGCTCCCGGACGGCGCCAGTGGCGCGGATCTGGCGGAGTCCATCGGCGCCGGGCTCGCCCGCGCCGCCCTCGCCGTGAAGGTCGACGGCGAGGTGAGGGACCTCACACGACCGCTGCAGGACGGCGAGCAGGTCGCGATCGTCACCAGCCGCGACCCCGAGTCGCTCGAGCTGATCCGCCACGACACCGCGCACGTGCTGGCGGCGGCGATCCTCGACCTCTATCCCGGGCACCAAGATCTCGATCGGCCCGCCGATCGACGACGGCTTCTACTACGACTTCGACTTCCCCGAGGGCGTCACCGTCTCCGACCACGACTTCGAGCGCATCGAGGCCAAGATGCGCGAGCACGTCAAGGCCGACGAGCGCTTCGAGCGCGAGGACCTCACCACCGCGCAGGCGCGCGAGCGCTTCGAGGGCGAGGCACCAGGACTACAAGGTCGAGCTCATCGACGACCTCGTCGCCAACACCGGCGTGGAGACCGTCTCGCTCTACACCAACGGCCCGTTCACCGACCTCTGCCGCGGCCCGCACGCGCCCTCGACGAAGCGCATCAAGGCGTTCAAGCTGCTCTCCGTCGCCGGCGCGTACTGGCGCGGGGACTCCGACCGCCAGATGCTCACGCGCATCTACGGCACGGCCTTCCACTCCAAGGAGGACCTCGCGGAGCACCTGCGGCGGCTCGAGGAGGCCCGCGCGCGCGACCACCGGAAGCTCGGCAAGGAGCTGGACCTGTTCCTGTTCTCCGAGCTCAGCCCGGGCTCGCCGTTCTGGCAGCCCAACGGGATGGTCATCTGGAACGAGCTGACCGCGCTCTGGCGGCGCGAGAACGGCGCCCGCGGCTACCGCGAGGTCAAGACGCCGATCCTCTACGACGTCGACCTCTTCAAGGCCTCCGGCCACTGGGACGTCTACCGCGAGAACATGTACTTCACCGAGGTGGAGGGCCGCGGCGATGGGCCTGAAGCCGATGAACTGCCCGGCGCACATCCAGCTCTTCAACGACGAGCGCCGCTCCTACCGCGACCTGCCGATCCGCTACTCCGAGCAGGGGCTCGTGCACCGCCACGAGCCGAGCGGCACGCTGCACGGGCTGCTGCGCGTCCGCCACATCACCCAGGACGACGCCCACATCTTCTGCACGGAGGAGCAGATCCCGGAAGAGGTCAACCGCTGCCTGGACTTCGGCTACGCGATCTACGACACGTTCGGCTTCGAGCCGCGGCTGGAGCTCTCCACCCGGCCCGCGAAGCGGATCGGCACCGAGGAGATGTGGGACCGCGCGGAGGCGGCGCTGCAGAGCGCGCTCGACCAGCGCGGGGTCGAGTACGACCTCAACGAGGGCGACGGCGCCTTCTACGGGCCGAAGATCGACCTGCACATGACCGACACGATCGGCCGCTCGTGGCAGCTGGGCACCGTCCAGCTGGACTACAACATGCCCGAGCGCTTCGAGCTCACCTACACCGGGGCCGACAACGCCGACCACCGCCCCGTGATGATCCACCGCGCGCTGATGGGCTCCTTCGAGCGCTTCATCGGCATCCTGATCGAGCACTACGCGGGCGAGTTCCCGCTCTGGCTCGCGCCCGTCCAGGCGCGCGTGCTGCCGCTCGCCGACCGTCACGCGGACTACGCGCGCGAGGTCTCAGAGGCGCTCGGCGAGGCCGGGCTGCGCGCGGAGCTCGACGACCGCACGGAGTCGGTCGGGCGCAAGATCCGCGAGGCCGAGCTGCGCAAGGTCCCCTACATGCTCGTGGTCGGCGATCGCGAGGCCGAGCAGCGCGCCGTCGCCCTGCGCCGCCACCGCGAGGGCGACCTCGGCACGATGGGCATCGAGGAGGCCGTGGCCCGGCTGAGCGCGGAGGCCGCCGAGGGCCGCGGCTGATGCGCGGGCTGCTCGCCGCGCTGCTCTACGTCACGGAGGCCGACGTGGTGGTCGACCTCGCGCGCGGCGCCGGCGGGGAGGCCGGGGAGGCGGACACCCTCGCGGGCTTCGAGACGCTGGTGGGCGGCGGCGGCGACGACGTCCTCTCGGGCGCCGGCGCCGCCGAGGTCATCGACGGCGGCGAGGGCGCCGACGTCCTGCGGGGCGGCGGGGCCGCGGATCGCCTGTTCGGCGGCGTGGGAGCGGACCAGCTGCTCGGCCAGGCCGGCGACGACGAGCTCTTCGGCGACCCGGGACAGGGCGACGGCTACTACACGCCGATCATCCGCCTGCGCCCGGACCGGCTCGTCGGCGGCCGCGGCGACGACAGGCTCTACGACACGGGCGGCGCGAACACCTACGTCGGCGGTCCCGGCCGCGACTTCCTCGAGGGCGGATCGGGCCGGGACACGATGGACGCCGGCCCCGGCCGCGACCGCGTCAGCGCGCGAGCCGGACGGCGCGACGAGATCCGCTGCGGCTCGGGGCTCGACCGCGCGCGCCTGGACCGCCGGGACGCCGCGCGCGGCTGCGAGCGCGTCACCCGCCGCTGAGGCCGCCCGTCGCGGCGGACCGTGAAGGTGTCGAGCGTCGCACCGGCGGAGCCCTGGCGCTGGAAGAACACCAGCTCGGGCGCCGGAGCGCGCGCTTCGGGCGTCGGCGTGTGCGCGGGGGTCGGGGAGCTCGCGGCACGGGCCCGTCGCCGCCGCAGCCACCGAGCAGCAGGGAGAGGCCCACCGCCGCCAGAGTCCTTCTCACCATCAATCGGCCTCCACTGGTGAGACACCGTGGACGGCTTGACACGACCGCTGCGCCGCTATACTTCGCGGCCTTGATTACGCGTTCCCACACCGCGCCGCGCTCTTCTTGACGCGCCGCAGACACCTCTAGTGCCGGTCCCGAGAAGGTTCGACCGGCAGCCGCCGGAGCGCGACCCCACCCGGATCAACGAGCGCATTCGCGTTCCCGAGGTCCGGCTCATCGACGAGACGGGTCAGCAGGTCGGCATCATGAAGACCCAGGACGCCCTGCGTCAGGCGCAGGAGCGCGATCTCGACCTCGTCGAGGTGGCGCCCGAGGCCAAGCCGCCGGTCTGCCGCATCCTGGACTACTCGAAGTACAAGTACGAGCAGAACCAGAAGCAGAAGGCCGCGCGCAAGCACCAGACGCAGATCAACGTGCGGGAGATCAAGTTCCGCCCGAAGATCGCGCAGCACGACTACGACACCAAGAAGGGCCACGTCGAGCGCTTCCTCAAGGCGCGCGACAAGGTCAAGGTGACGATCATGTTCCGCGGCCGCGAGATGGCCCACCCCGAGCGCGGGGAGATGATCCTCAACCGCCTCGCGGAGGACCTCGGCGAGCTGGCCACGATCGAGCAGCGGCCCCAGCAGGACGGCCGCAACATGACGATGATGCTCGCGCCGACGCGCACGGCCGCCGAGGACGGCGACTCCGCGGCGGCCGACGAGAAGGCCGAGAAGCGCGCCAAGCCGCAGCAGAAGCCGGCCGGCTCCGCCGAGCCGGCCGCGATCGACCCGAACCAGATCTAGCTCACGCGCGCGCCGAGTGCCTCGAAGGCCGCCGCCTCCCACGGCGAGCGGCCGTTCTTGGCCGCGTACTCGGCGAGCTCGCCCGTCACGCCGGGGGCGTGCCGCGGCGCGGCGGCCGCCAACCGCCGCCCGTCGTCGCGGCGGGCGCGGAACGGGCCGGTGATGGCGAGCGTGTGGCCGGGGTCGTAGAGGTTCACGAAGAACGTCCTGCCGTCGGGCGCGAAGGTCGGCCCGGCCAGCTCGGTCGCGTCGCCCTCCTCGGCGCCGACGAGCCGGTTCTCCGCGAACACGTACGTGTCGCCCCCGGGCGTCACGCCCATCACCCGCTGCGAGCCCGCGCCGTCCTCGACGAACCAGAGGTCGCCCCACGGCGTGATCGTCATGTTGTCCGGCGACTCCATCTGCGCCGGCGAGGAGCCCTCGAGGAACAGCTCGAGCCGGTTGGAGCTCGGCAGGTAGCGGAAGATCTGGCCGAGCCGCGCCTCCCCGCCCGCGGTGTCGTCGAACCAGAACGCGCCGCCGGAGAAGAACGAGCCCTCGAGCCGGTTGAACCGCGCACAGCCATTGGCCAGCGCGTCCTCGTGCGCCTGCTCGGGCCGGACGTCCTTCCAGACGACCGCGTACCGGTCTCCCGTCTTGCCCAGGTCGACGTTGAAGGAGGGGCGCTCGTCGATCGCCAGCGCCTGCAGCCGGCCGCCCTTCTGCAGCGCGCCCGGGCGGGGCCGCGGATCGACGGGCAGGTAGCGGTACAGGAAGCTCGAGCGCGCCTCGCCGGGGACCTCCGTGGACGGATCGGGCGGGATCGGCAGGCGGGCGTCGTCCTCGGTCAGGTACACGATGCCCGTGCTCGGGTCGACGTCGCAGGCCTCGTGCGAGAAGTACCCCATGTCGCGGATCGGCGTGCGCGAGAGCGCGTTCTCGGGATTCCTCGGATCGACCTCGAAGCAGTAGCCGTGCTCCGTCGTGCGGTCCTCCTCGCACGTGATCCATGTGCCCCACGGCATCGCGCCGCCGGCGCAGTTGGTCAGCGTGCCCGAGGAGGTCACGAACGAGCGCTTCAGCCGGCCGTCGCGGCCGACGAGCAGCCCGGTCGTGCCGGCGACGCCGTCGGCGCGGTACGGGTTGGAGCCGACCACGGGCGTCTTGGTCGCGGCGTCGGCCGGGCGCAGCTCGTGGTTGCGCACGAGGATCGTGGAACCATCGGGCCCGGGGAAGGCGGCCATGCCGTCGAAGTGGTCCGGCACCGGCTTGCCGTCGGAGAGCCGGTCGTCGTGGGTCTGCAGCACCCGGTAGTGAAAGCCCTCGGGCAGGTCCAGGAGTCCGCCCGGATCGGGCACGAGCGGCCCGTAGCCGCTTCCGCCGGCGCCGAGCGCGACGCGCGGCCCGGTCGCGATCGCCAGCGCGCCGGCGCCCATCGCGCCGCGAAGGATGAACGTCCTGCGTGTGTGCACGGATCCCCTCCCAGGGTGGCTTCGTCCCGCCCTACCCGGTTCGGGCACCGGTGAGCCGTAGGATCGGCTCGTGGCCCTCTCGCGCCGCTCCCTGCTGACGCTGCGCTTCCCCGAGCGCGACCGGCCGCGCGAGCCGCGGCCGTACCCGCTGGCGGCGGGCGCGCCCGCCCTGATGGCCGCGCTCGAGCCGCTGCGCGCGCACCTGCGCGAGCTCGCCGGCGAGGGCGCGCTCGACCTCTCGGTGGGCGAGCACACGCGGCTGGACGCGCTGCCCCACGGCGACCAGAGCGCGCACGCGATCGTGTCGGTGCTCGGCGTCGCGCTGGCGCCGCGGCCCAAGCGCGCGGCCCGCGAGCTGTTGCGGGTGCTGGCCCCGGGCGGGCTGCTCGCGCTCGCGACCCCGCTGCCGCGCTCGCTCGTCGCGCGCACGCTGCTGCTGGCGGCCTACGACGGGCCGTCGCCGCTGCTGTGGGGCGACGAGGGGACCGTGCGCGACCGCCTCCCCGGCGCGGAGGTCGACTCGCGCGCGCACGCGTTCCGGGTCGGGTTCGAGTCCCTCGACGCCGCCTGGGAGGCGGTCGCGGCCCCGTTCGGCGTGCCGGAGGCGGCGCGCGGACGCTACGAGGAGATGCTCGCGACGCATTCGCCCGGCGCCGGCGCGCTCTCGATGCAGGACCACTGGCAGATCGTCCTCGCACGCCGGGAGACCTGAGCGAACCTCCTATACTGGCCGCCCGGCATGCCGAAGATGAAGACCCACTCCGGCGCGAAGAAGCGCTTCAAGAAGACGGCCGGCGGCAAGATCCGCGCCCGTCACGCGTTCTCGAGCCACATCCTCGAGAAGAAGTCGCCGAAGAAGAAGCGCGCGTTCGCCAGGCCGTCGATGCTCAAGGACCCCGATCGCAAGCGCGCCGACAAGCTGCTGGGGGGCTACGACGGATGACCCGCGTCAAGCGCTCCGTCCACGCCCGCAAGAAGCGCCGCGCGACGCTCGAGCGCGCGAAGGGCTTCCGCGGGGACGCGCACTCCTCCTACAAGCGCGCCAAGGAAGCCGTCATGAAGGCGGACTCCTACGCGTACCGCGACCGCCGCAACCGCAAGCGCGACTTCCGCCGCCTCTGGATCACCCGCATCAACGCCGCCGCGCGCCAGAACGGGATGTCCTACGGCACGTTCATGCACGGGCTCAAGCTGGCCGGGATCGAGCTGGACCGCAAGGTGCTGGCCGACATCGCCGTGCGCGACCCCGAGACCTTCCGCCGATTTGCCGACAGCGCCCGCGAGGCGTCGACGGCCTGACCGGCCACGACACCCCCTCTTCCGGGCGCCCCTCCTGATCGGAGCGGCGCCCTTTTTTATGGTCATCACCAGCCCCCACAACGAACAGCTCAAGGAGATCCGCAAGCTCGCCGGCCGCAAGTGGCGGGACAAGCTGCGGCAGTTCGTGGCCGAGGGGGAGGACCTGATCGAGGCCGCCGCGCGCGCCGGCTGGGAGCCGGAGGCGCTCTACGTCGCGGAGGACAGCGGCCTGGCGGGCATACCGGTCGCGCCGCACGTGCTCGCCGGCGTCTCGCAGCTCGGCTCGGGCACGCGCGCGCTCGGCGTCTACGGCCAGCGCTGGGCCGGGGCGCCCGCCGGCCCGGTCTGCCTGGCCCTGTGGGGCGTCAACGACCCCGGCAACGTCGGCACCGCCCTGCGCTCCGCGCTCGCCTTTGGCGCCGCCACCGTCGCGCTCGGCCCCGGCAGCGCCGACCCCTACGGCCACAAGGCCGTCCGCGCCTCGATGGGCGCGCTGTTCGACGTGCCGGTCGCCCGCGTGCGCGAGGCGGCGGATCTGCCCGGGCGGCGGATCGCGCTCGTCGCCCGCGAGGGTGTGCCGCTGGACGCCATCGATGTCGTCCCGCCCGCCCACGTCACGCTCGTCGTGGGGGCGGAGCGCGAGGGCCTGCCGGCCGCGGTCGTGGCGGCCTGCGACGAGGTCGCCCACATCCCGATCCGCTCCGAGTCGCTCAACGCGGGGATGGCGGCGACCGTCGCCCTCTACGAGCTCGATCGTAGGATCCGCGGCCATGCTTGACCGGATCGCCGAGCTGCGCCAGCAGGGCGAGGCCGCCGTCGCGGGCGCGCCCGACACCGCGGCGCTCGAGGACGTGCGCGTGCGCTTCCTCGGCCGCAAGGCCGAGCTGCCGAACCTGCTGCGCGGGGTCGCCCAGCTGCCGCCGGAGGAGCGCGGCGCGGTCGGCCGCGCCGCCAACGAGGCGCGGCGCGCGCTCGACGCCGCGATCGAGGCGCGCAAGGAGGCGCTGGAGGGCGCCGAGCTCGAGCAGCGCCTGGCCGCCGACGTGCTCGACGTCACGCTGCCCGGCAGCCCGGTCGCCCCCGTCGGCCGCCACCACCTGATCACCGCCACCCGGCGCGAGATCGAGGACGTCTTCCTGGGCCTGGGCTTCCGCGTCGTCGAGGGTCCCGAGTCCGAGCTCGTCTACTACAACTTCGACGCGCTCAACCACGCGCCCCAGCATCCGGCGCGGCTGGAGAGCGACACGTTCTACCTCGCCGACGACGTCGTCCTGCGCACGCACACCTCGCCGATGCAGGTGCGCTCGATGGAGCTCGGCCCGCCGCCGCTGTACATCGTCGTCCCGGGCCGCACCTACCGGCGCGACAACGACGCCACGCACACGCCGCAGTTCCACCAGGTCGAGGGCCTCGCGGTCGACGAGGACATCACGCTCGCCGACCTGCAGGGCACGCTGCTGGCGTTCGCCCGGGCGATCTTCGGCGACGACCGCGACGTGCGCCTGCGCCCGCACTTCTTCCCCTTCACCGAGCCGAGCATCGAGTGCGACGTGAGCTGCTTCAACTGCCGGGGCGGCCTGCTGCGCGACGGCTCGCGCTGCCCGCTGTGCAAGGGCACCGCGTGGATCGAGATCCTCGGCGCCGGCATGGTCGACCCGAACGTGTTCGGCTACGTGCGCGAGCACGGCTACGACCCCGAGCGCATGCAGGGCTTCGCCTTCGGCATGGGCATCGAGCGGATCGCGTTCCTCAAGCACGGCGTGCCCGACCTGCGGATGCTCTACGAGAACGACCTGCGCTTCCTGGAGCAGTTCGGATGAGGCTGCCGCTGCTCTGGTTGCACGACCACGTCGATCCCGGCCTGTCCGCGGAGGAGCTGGCGACCCGGCTGGCGATGACCGGCACGGAGGTCGACCGCGTGCACCGTCACGGCGTCGCCGCGCTCGAGCACTTCCGCATCGGCAAGGTCCTCACGGCCGAGCGCCACCCGGACGCCGACCGCCTGACCGTCTGCACGGTCGACCTCGGCGAGGGCGAGCCGCACCAGATCGTCTGCGGGGCGCCCAACGTCGCCGCCGGCCAGACCGTCGCGGTCGCCTCGCCGGGCGCGATCATGCCCGACGGCACCAGGCTCAAGAAGGCCAAGCTGCGGGGCCAGGAGTCGCGCGGGATGATCCTCGCCGAGGACGAGGTCGCGATCGGCGGCGAGCACGACGGGATCATGGTGCTGCCGGAGGACCTCGTCGCGGGCGCGCCGCTGGCCGACGCGCTGCCGATCTCCACGGACGTGCTCGAGCTCGAGATCACGCCCAACCGGCCCGACTGCCTGAGCGTCTACGGCGTCGCGCGCGAGGTGCACGCGATCACCGGCGCCGCGCTCTCGCCGCCGCCGTGGGCCGAGGACCCGGGCACGCCCGGCGAGGTCGCGGGCGCCGAGGTCGTCGTCGAGGCCCCCGACCTGTGCCCGCGCTTCACCGCACGGCTGTTCGAGGACGTCACGATCGGCCCGTCGCCCGCGTGGCTGAAGGCGCGCCTGTCGGCGGCCGGCCAGCGGCCGATCAACAACGTCGTCGACATCACCAACTACGCGATGCTGCTCACCGGGCAGCCGCTGCACGCCTTCGACTTCGACCTCGTCGCGGGTGGGAGGCTGACCGTGCGCCGCGCGCGCGAGAGCGAGCGCATGACCACCCTCGACGACGTCGAGCGCACGCTGGACCCCAGCGTCCTGCTGATCGCCGACGAGGACGGCCCGACCTCGATCGCCGGCCTGATGGGCGGCGAGCGCTCCGAGGTGCGCGAGTCCACCACGCGCGTGCTGATGGAGGCCGCGAACTGGCACGGCCCGAGCCTCCAGCGCACCTCGACCAGGCTCGCCCTGCGCACGGAGGCCTCGAGCCGCTTCGAGAAGGGCCTCGCGCCCGAGCAGGCGATGGACGGCCAGATCGTCGCCACCAAGCTGATGCTGGAGCTGACCGGCGCGCGGCTCGTGGAGGGCACGATCGACGTCGGCGGGGAAGGTCCGGCGCCGCAGTCGATCCGCCTGCGCGACGCGAAGGTCGAGCGCCTGCTGGGCACCGCGGTCCCGCGCGAGGAGTCGGCCCGGATCCTGCGCGCGCTCGAGTTCGGCGTCGCCGGCGCCGAGGACGGGCTCGACGTGACGGTCCCGGCCTTCCGCCGCAACGACGTCACGCGCGAGGCCGACCTCGTCGAGGAGGTCGCGCGCCTGTGGGGGCTGGAGAAGCTCCCGGTCACGCTGCCCTCGCGCCGCGGCGCGAGCGGCCGGCTCGAGCCCGCCCAGAAGGTGCTCCGCCGCGTCGAGGACGCGCTCGTCGGTGCCGGGCTCTCCGAGGCGGTCGGCTGGAGCTTCGCCTCGCCCGACCTGCCGGCCCGGCTGCGGCTCGGCGGCGGCGACCTGCGCGGGCGCCCAGTGCGCCTGCGCAACCCGATGTCGGAGGAGCAGTCGACGCTGCGCACGACGCTGCTCGGCTCGCTGCTGGACGGCGTGCGCCGCAACCGCTCGCGCGGGACGGGCGACGTGCGGCTGTTCGAGGTCGGCGCGATCTACCTGGACACGCCGCGGCCGGACGAGCCGCGTGCGACCGACCCGCTGCCCGAGGAGCACACGATGCTCGGGGCGCTGCTGACGGGCGCGCTGCGGCCGGCGTCGTGGCGCGAGAGCGCGCCGCCGCGCGCGGACTTCTTCGCGGCCAAGGGCGTGCTGGAGGCGGTGCTGCGGGCGATCCGCGCGGACTGGTCCGTCGAGCCGGCGCGCGAGCCGTTCCTGCACCCGGGCCGCGCCGCGCGAGTGCTGGTCGGCGGTGAGCCCGCGGGCTGGCTCGGCGAGCTGCACCCGGCGGTCGCCGCGGGCTGGGACGTGGAGCAGGCCGCGGGCTTCGAGCTCGAGCTGGCCGTGCTCGCCCGCCACGCCAACCTGGAGCCGCACTACCGCGACCTGACCTCATACCCGTCCGTGCGGCAGGACCGGGCGTGGTGGTTCCCGGCCGGCGTCGCCGCGGCCGACGTGCTCGCGGTCGTGCGCGAGGCGGGCGGCGCGCTGCTGGCGGGGGCCGACGTGTTCGACGTCTACGCGACCGGCGAGCGCACGTCGCTGGCCATCCGGATGGAGTTCCGGGCGCCCGACCGGACGCTCACCGACGAGGAGGTCGCGCAGCGGCGCGCGAAGATCGACGCCGCCGTGGCCGAGCGCCTCGGGGGCGAGCCGCGTGGCTAGCGTCGCCGTCCTCGGCGCCGCGGGCTACGCCGGCGCGGTCGCGGCGGCGCTGCTGCACCGGCACCCCGGGTTCGAGCTCGCGCACGTGACCGCGCGCAGCGACGCCGGCGCGCGCCTGGACGAGGTGCACCCACGCACGCGCGTGCCGCTCGTGCTCGAGGAGCCGACCACGGAGCTGGACGTCGACGCGGCCGTCGTGGCCTATCCGCACGGCGCGGCCGCGCCCGCCGTGGCGGAGCTGCTCGGGCGGGGGATCCGCGTCGTCGACCTGTCGGCGGACTTCCGCCTGCGCGAGCTCGCGACCTACGAGCGGTGGTACGGGGAGCACCCCGCGCCGCAGCTGCTCGCCCAGGCGGTGTACGGGCTGCCCGAGCGCTACCGCGAGCAGATCCGCGACGCGCGGCTCGTGGCCAATCCCGGCTGCTACCCGACGGCGGCGATCCTCGCGCTCGCGCCGCTGGCCGGCCGGCTCGCCGACGTGGTCATCGACGCCAAGTCCGGGGTCTCGGGCGCCGGCCGCGAGCCCTCCCACACCAAGCACTTCGTCTCCGTCGACGAGACGGTGACGCCGTACAAGGTCGGCGCGCACCGGCACTCGCCCGAGATCGCGCAGGAGCTCGGCGTGCCCGTGACGTTCACGCCCCACCTCGTGCCGCTCTCGCACGGCGAGCTCGTGTCCTGCTACGTCAGGACGGACGGCGACGTCGACGCCCGCGCGCTCTATCGCGACGCCTACGCGGACGAGCCGTGGGTCGAGGTCGTGGAGGGCCCGCCGGGCATGACCGAGGTGCGCGAGACCAACTTCTGCCGCATCTCGGTGCACGAGGACCCGCTGCGGCTGATCGTGTTCGCGACGATCGACAACCTCTACAAGGGCACCTCCTCGCAAGCCGTGCAGAACCTCAACCTGATGTTCGGCCACGACGAGTCGCTGGGGCTCCCCGCATGAGCTTCAGCTCCCGCTGGGTCCAGCCGCCCGACCACGTCGCCGAGGCCGAGCCCGGCCTGCCGCAGGGCTTCCGCGCCGCCGGCGTCGCCTGCGGGCTGAAGCCGAGCGGCGGGCTCGACCTCGGGCTGCTCGTCTCCGACGCGCCCGAGACGACGAGCGCGGCGCGCTTCACGCGCTCGGGCGTGCTCGCCGCGCCCGTGCTGCTCACGCAGGAGCGCTGCCGGCTGGACGCGATCCGCGCCGTCGCGGTCAACGCGGGCAACGCCAACGCCGCCACGGGCCGCCGCGGGGTCGAGGACGCCGCGCGCATGCAGGGCGCGGCCTCGATGGCCGCCGGCATGCGCGAGGACCAGGTCGCCGTGGCCTCCACGGGCGTGATCGGCGTGCCGCTCGACGTCGACAAGGTCATCAAGGGCATCCTCGCCGCGCGCGGCGAGCTCGCGCCCTACGGCGAAGACACCTTCGGCGAGGCGATCCGGACCACGGACAAGTTCCCCAAGTCCGCCTCGCTCGACGTGGCGCTGCCGGGCGGGACGGTGCGGCTGACCGCGCAGGCCAAGGGCGCCGGGATGATCTCGCCGGCCTTCGCGACGATGCTCTGCTTCGTGCAGACGGACGCCGCGCTCGCGCCCGAGACGGCCGACCTGCTGCTCGGCGTCTGCGTCAAGCGCTCCTTCGACCGCATCTCCGTCGACGGCCAGCTCTCCACCAACGACACCGCGATCCTGATGGCGTCCGGCGCCTCGGGCGTGCGCGTGGAGCCCGAGTCCGACGGCGAGGTGCGCTTCGGCGAGGCGCTGGACTACCTGCTGCGGCGGCTGGCGCTGCTGATCGTCCGCGACGGCGAGGGCGCCAGGCGCGTCGGCCGCGTGGTCGTCCACGGCGGCCACGAGCCGCACGTCGTCGCCGCGGCGCGCGCGGTCGCCGACTCCCCGCTGGTCAAGGCGGCGCTGCACGGCGGCGACCCGAACTGGGGGCGGATCGCGCAGGCGGTCGGCCAGGCCGTCCACGACACCGCGCCGCTGCCCGTCGATGTGTGGATCGAGGACACGCAGGTCTGCGCCGCCGGCGCGGCGGCGCCCTATGACGAGCGCGCGCTCGCCGCCGCCGTGGCCGGGGAGGAGGTCGAGTACATCGTCGGCCTGCCCGGCGAGGGCGCCGAGGCCGAGGTGTTCTTCTCCGACCTCTCGCACGAGTACGTGACGATCAACGCGGAGTACACGACGTGAGGGACATCGGCACCCTGCTCGAGGCGCTCCCGTACATCCGGGAGTTCCACGGCAAGACCGTCGTCATCAAGTACGGCGGCGCGGCGATGTCCGACCCGGCGCTGCGCGAGGACTTCGCGCGCGACGTCGTGCTGCTCAAGTACGTCGGCCTGAACCCGATCGTCGTCCACGGCGGCGGGCCGGACATCACCTCCTACATGCAGCGGCTCGACATGCCGGTCGAGTTCGTCGGCGGGCTGCGCGTCAGCGACGAGGGCACCGTCGAGATCGCGAAGATGGTCCTGGTCGGCAAGGTCAACAAGGACATCGTCATGCGCCTCAACCGCCACGGGCAGCCGGCGGTCGGTCTCTCGGGCGACGACGGGCAGCTGTTCCGCGTCGCGACGATGGAGGGGCCGGGCGGTGAGGACATCGGCCTCGTGGGGCGGATCGAGCGCGTCGACGCGTCCGTGATCCACCACATCGCCGAGGACTACATCCCCGTCATCGCGTCGGTCGGCGCCGACCGGCAGGGCCGCTCGCACAACGTCAACGCCGACGAGGCGGCGGGCGCGGTGGCGCGCGCGACGGGCGCCTACAAGGTCATGTTCCTCACGGACGTCGAGGGCTGGCTGCGCGACCCGGCCGATCACACCTCGATCGTCTCCGAGTGCGGCGCCGACGAGGTCGAGGCGGCACTGCCGGTCACCTCGGGCGGGATGCGGCCGAAGCTGCAGGCCTGCATCGACGCGATCCACGGTGGCGTCTCCTTCGCGCACATCATCGACGGCCGCCAGCCGCACTCCCTGCTGCTCGAGCTCTTCACGGACGCGGGCGTCGGCACGAAGGTGCGGCCGGCCTCGTGAGTGCGCTCGCCCCGACGTACGCCCGCTATCCCGTGGAGTTCGTCTCGGGGTCGGGCTGCGTGCTGGTCGACGCCGAGGGGAACGAGTACCTCGACTTCCTCGCCGGGATCGCGGTCTGCTCGCTCGGGCACGCGCATCCCGCCGTGGTCGCGGCCGTCCAGGAGCAGGCGGCGCGGCTGATGCACGTCTCGAACCTGTTCACCAACGCGCCGATGGTGCGGCTCGCGGACCGGCTCGTGGAGCGCTCGTTCGGGCGCAGCGTGTACTTCGCCAATTCGGGCGCCGAGGCCAACGAGGCCGCGATCAAGCTCGTGCGCAAGGCCCGGCCGAAGGGCGACGTCGTCAGCGTGCACGGCGCCTTCCACGGGCGCACCTACGGCGCGCTGTCGGCGACCCCGCAGGAGTCCAAGCAGGCGCCGTTCGCCCCGCTCGTCCCGGGCTTCCGCGCCGTCGAGCCGACCGCGGAGGCGATCGCGCAGACCGTCGACGAGCGCACCGCCGCGGTGCTGCTGGAGCCCGTGCAGGGCGAGTCGGGCGTGCACCCGCTGGCGCCCGAGGTGCTGGCCGCCGCCCGCGAGTCCTGCGACCGGGTCGGCGCCGCGCTCGTCTTCGACGAGGTCCAGTGCGGCGTGGGGCGGACCGGGTCGCTGTGGGCCTACGAGCAGGCCGGCGTGGTCCCCGACGCGATGACGCTCGCCAAGGGCCTCGGCGGCGGGATGCCGATCGGCGCGCTCGTGATCGGCGAGCGCCTGTCCGGCGTCTTCGAGCCCGGCGACCACGGCTCCACCTTCGCGGGCGGGCCGGTGTCCGCGGCCGCCGCCAACGCCGTGCTCGACGTCGTCGACGACCCGGACTTCCTCGCCTCGGTGCACGAGCGGGGCGAGCGGCTCGCGGAGGGCCTGAAGGAGCTGCCCGGCGTCACCGACGTGCGCGTCCGCGGCCTGATGGTCGCCGCCGACATCTCCGCCGACGCCCCCGGCGTGGCCCGCCGCGCGCTGCTGGAGCAGCGCCTGGTCATCAACGCCACGGGCCCGGCCACGCTGCGCCTCGTGCCGCCGCTTACGGTCACCCAGGCCGAGATCGACACGGCGCTCGAACGCCTCTACGCGCTGCTCTGACGTACTCCCGGGGGAGTACGGCCGACGCGTGAAGTGACTCCCGTGGGGCGATGTGCTCGCGGCGTGCGCGGCCGACGATGACGGCATGCTCACCTCACGTCTCGCGGCCCACCCGCGCCGCACCCTCATCGCGGTCCTGCTGTTCGTGGTGCTCGCCGGCGCGGTCGGCGGCCCGGTCGCCGGCGCGCTCGAGAGCAGCGGCGGCTTCGTCGCCCCGGGCGCCGACTCCGAGGTCGCCATCGACCGCATCGAGGCGGCGACGGGCCGTGAGCCGGGCGCTGGGATCGTGCTGCTCGTCGACCGTCCTTCGCCCGAGCGCCTCGCCGCCGTCGAGCGCGAGCTGGCGAACGTGCCCGGCATCGCCGCCACGGACGTCGCTGGCCGCGAGCTCGTCACGGGCACGCTGCGCGCCGGCGTCGACGAGGACGAGGTCGCGCAGACCGCGCTGGACGCGTTCGCCCGCGCGGACGGCGTGACCGTCGGCGGAGGCGCGGTCGCGGGCCTGCAGATCGGGGAGACCGTCGGCGCCGACCTCGGCCGTGCGGAGCTGATCGCGTTCCCGCTCCTGCTGCTGCTCTCGCTGCTGTTCTTCCGCGGCCGCGCGACGCTGATGCCTCTCGCCGTCGGCGTCACGACGGTGCTGGGCACGTTCCTCGTGCTCTCACTCGTCAACCGCGCCTACGGGCTGAGCGTGTTCGCACTGAACCTGGTGATCGGGCTCGGGCTCGGCCTGGCCATCGACTACACGCTGTTCCTCGTCACCCGCTACCGCGAGGAGCTGGCGGCGCGCGGCGCGACTCCGGGCGCGATCGCGGCCACGATGGCGACGGCCGGCCGGACCGTGGCGTTCTCGGCCGCGACCGTCTCCGCCGCGCTGATCACGCTCGTGGTGTTCCCCCAGGGGTTCCTGAAGTCGATGGGGATCGCGGGCGCGGTCGTGGCGGTCGTCGCCGCCCTCGCCGCGCTGGTGATCTCGCCCGCGCTGTTCGCGATCTGGGGCGAGAAGCTGGCCCGTCCCGGGGCTGCCTCCGACGGCGACGGCTGGCATCGGCTCGCGCACGCCGTGATGCGCCGCGCGAAGCTCGTCGCGCCGCTGACCGCGCTGGCGATGCTCGCCCTCTCGCTCCCCGCGCTGGCCGTCACGTGGTCGGCGATCGACTCCTCCGTGATCCCCGAGGGGAAGAGCGCCCGCACGGTCGCGGAGGCCGTCAACCGCGGCGAGGCCGGCAAGTCGCCGATGGTGATGGCCGTCACGGCACCGGAGGGCGCGCGCGGCGAGGTCCAGGCGTTCGCCGACCGCGTCGCCGGCGTCGACGGCGTCGAGCGGGTCGCGCCGGTCGAGGACCTCGGCTCCGGCACGTGGCAGGTCAGCGCGATCGCGACAGGCGACCCGTCGGGACCGGCCGCGCAGGACGCCGTCGAGGCGGTCCGCGCCATCCCCGCGCCGTTCGACGTCAAGGTCGGCGGCGGCGCGGCCGAGTTCGTCGACCAGCAGGCCGCGATCGGCTCGCGGCTGCTGCTCGCGGTCGTGCTGCTCGTCGGGCTCACGCTGATCGTGCTGTGGCTGATGACGGGCTCGGTCGTGCTGCCGGTCAAGGCCGTCGTGATGAACGCGCTGACGGTCGGCACGGCGCTCACGCCGCTGGTGCTGATCTACCAGGGCGGCCACTTGACCGGCCTGCTGGGCTACACGCCCAACGGCGGCGTGGAGCCGAGCGACTTCCTGGTCACCGCGGCGATCGTGTTCGCGCTCTCGACCGATTACGGCGTGTTCCTGCTCGGCCGGATCAAGGAGGCGCGCGACGGCGGCCTGCCGGACGCCGAGGCGGTCGCCACCGGCCTCGCCCGCACCGGCCGCGTGGTGACGGCGGCCGCGATCCTGATGGCGGTCGCGATCGGCGCCTTCAGCACCAGCTCGATCTCGTTCATCCAGCAGATCGGCGTCGCGACCGCGACGGGCGTGCTCATCGACGCCTTCGTCGTCCGCACGCTGCTCGTGCCGTCGCTGATGACGCTGCTCGGCCGCTGGAACTGGTGGTCGCCGGCCCCGCTGCGCCGGCTGCACGGCCGCTTCGGCCTCCGCGAGGGCGGGCCCCATCTCGCCGTACGATGAACCCGCCGTGCTCGACCGCCTCAGCCCAGCTGCCCGCGCATGGCTCCCGGTGGCCGTCCTGCCGCCGGTATTGCTGGCCGAGGCGCTGCTGAGCGACAAGGGCCCGGACGTGACCGCGTTCGGGCCCGTCGCCGCCGTCGTCGGCTGCCTGCCGCTCGTCCTGCGCAGCCGGGTCGGGTTCCTCGTGCTTGGCCCGCTGCTGACCGCCGGGATCGTGCTGATCCTCTTCGCGCTCGAGCCGGGCAACACCGTGGTGCTGATCCCGATGGTGGCGCTGTACGACCTCGCCACCCGCAGCGACCGCCGCCACAACGTCTGGGTCGGGCTGGCGGTCGTGCCCTGCGTGGTCGTCAGCGTGCTGCCGTTCGCCGACGACGGCGGCGAGCTGTTCAGCGTCGTGGTGCGCAACGTCGCGCTGTGCGGGCTCGCGCTCGCCGTGGGCGACATGGTCCGCTCCCGGCGCGAGGCGATCGAGGAGGAGGCCCAGCGCCGGACGGGGGAGGAGCGCCTGCGGATCGCGCGCGAGGTCCACGACGTCGTGGCGCACGCCATGGTCGCCATCAACGTCCAGGCGGGTGTGGCGGCGCACCGGCTCGACCGCGACCCGGAGCAGGCGCGCACCGCGCTGCGGGCGATCAAGGAGACCAGCGGCGAGGCGCTCAGCGACCTGCGGGCCACGCTCGGCGTGCTGCGCGGGGATGATCGCGAGGCGCCGGTGCGCCCCGCGGCCGGGCTCGGCGACCTCGACGAGCTCGCGGCCGGGCTGCGCGCCGCCGGCGTGCGGGTCGACCTGGACGTCGGCGACCTCGGCGAGCTGCCGGCGGCCGTCCACGCCGCGGGCTACCGGATCGTGCAGGAGGCGTTGACCAACGCGCTCCGCCACGCGGGCGCCTCGCGCGTGGACGTGGCGGTGCGCCGCTCCGGCGCGGGCGTGCTCGTCGAGGTGCGCGACGACGGCACCGCCGCCGTGGCGGGCAACGGCGACGGCGCGGGCGCCGGGCTGCCCGGCATGCGCGAGCGGGCCAGCGCGCTCGGCGGGACGCTCGAGGCCGGCCCGGCCGCGGGCGGCGGCTGGCGCGTGCGGGCGGAGCTGCCGGCGTGATCTCGGTCGAGCTCGCCGACGACCAGGCACTGGTGCGTGCGGGCTTCCGCGCTCTGGTCGACGGCGAGGAGGGCATGGCCGTCGTCGCCGAGGCAGCGGACGGGGAGGAGGCGGTCGCGCTCGCGCGCGAGCACCGTCCCGACGTCGTGCTCATGGACGTGCGGATGCCGCGCACGGACGGCCTGCGGGCGACCGCGCGACTGACCGCCGATCCGGCGCTGTCCCGGACGCGCGTGATCGTGCTGACCACCTTCGAGCTCGACGAGTACGTCTTCGGCGCCCTGCGCGCGGGCGCGTCCGGGTTCCTGCTCAAGGACGTGGAGCCCGCCGAGCTGCTCGACGCGATCCGGATCGTCGCTAACGGCGAGGCGCTGCTCGCGCCGCGTCACACGCGGCGGCTGATCGAGGCCTTCGTCGCCCAGGCCGGGCCATCGCCCGGCGCCGAGGACCGCTGCGAGCTGGAGGAGCTGACCGCCCGCGAGCGCGAGGTGCTCGCGCTCGTCGGCCAGGGCCTTTCCAACGCCGAGATCGCCGACCGGCTCGTCCTCTCGCCGCTGACGGCAAAGACGCACGTGGCGCGGCTGTTCACGAAGCTCGGCGCCCGCGACCGCGCCCAGCTCGTCGTGACCGCATACGAGACCGGCCTCGTGCGGGTAGGTCACAGGAATGGCTGACTTCAAGGTCGTCCGCGCCGACGACGTCGCGGACCATTACGCGGACACCGACGTCCCGGGCGAGTTCCGCCCGCTCGGGGAGGCGCTGGGCGCGCAGCAGCTCGCGCTGACGCTGATCCGGGTGCCGCCGCACTCGGACTTCGAGCAGGGCACGGGCCACTTCCACGACGCGACCGAGGAGGTCTACATCGTCACGCGCGGGACGCTGACGATGCGCTTCGAGGACGAGATCGTGCCGGTCGAGGCGGGCTCCGTCGTCCGCGTGGCGCCGGCGACGCGCCGCTCGCACCGCAACGAGGGCGACGAGCCGGTCGAGCTGTGGGCCCTCTCGCGCAGCGACGGGATGGGCGACGCTCACAAGATCGACGCTTTCTGGGAGGCCTCGCCGGACGCCGCGCAGAAGCGCTAACCACGCGCGTCGAGGTACGCCTTGGCGAGCCGCTTGGGCGCCCGCGCGAGCCACGCCTCGGCGAGCAGCTCCTCGAGCTCCGCCATCCCGATGGCGCCGAGCCGGACGAGGATCGCCGGATACCCGTCGAAGTGCGGCGTCGTGAAGTAGACGGCCGGGTCGTCGGCGAGCAGCGCCTCCTTGGCGACGAGGTGCTCCACGCTCGCGCCGAGGATCGGGCCGTCGGGGGCGGCGTCGCCGAGCGCGTCGAGGTCCTTCTTGCGCAGCGGCCGCTCCCAGGCGAACGCCTTGCCCTTCACCGCCCACGCGCGGTTGCCGTAGCTGGTGCCGGGGGCGGTCTCCGGGAGCGCGAGGGCGAGCCGGTCCACGTCGTCCCAGTCCGCCATGGCGTCAGCCTACGCCTGCGCTGCGTGAAGCGACGGTGAACCGGCGTTTTCGGCTCGGTTGCGCGGTGGTATCCGCACCCTCGGAGAGGCATGCGGAAGACTGGGCCCGGTATAGCGGCTGTGCTCGCGATCATGATCGCGGGCCCTGCGCACGCCCAGATCCCCGAGGTGCAGGTGCCCCCGGTTCCGCCGCTGCCGTCCGTACCGTCGCTGCCCGTTCGCCGGTGCCCCGTCGTTGCCGCCGTCGTTGCCGGTGCCGTCGTTGCCGGCGCCGTCGTTGCCGGTGCCGTCGTTGCCGGCGCCGTCGTTGCCGGCGCCGTCATCGACATCCGCGCCGGCTCCCGTGCAGGGCCCGGGTGGCACGGCTTCGCCGCCGCGCCGCGCGCCCGCCCCGGCGGCCGCCGCTGTACAGGGGACGATGCGCTCCGGCGCTGGCGGCGCCGGCACGGGCCCGGCCGTGGGCGGCGGCGGGACGACCGGGTCCGCACAGGCGGGCGCCCGCGAAACCGGCATCCCCGTGCGAAGCGCGGCCGCCACCCACCGCAGACCGCGGGAGCGTGCCGAGCGGCGGGCGAGCCGCCGGCTGCGGCGGGCGATTGCGCGCTACGGCGGATGCTTGCAGCTGCTGCCGCCGCGTCAGCGTCGCATCCTGACGCTCCGAGCGGGCATCGGGCCGGCCGAACCCGCTTCGAGATCCCGCGTGGCACGCCGGCTCGACCTCACGCCCGCGGTCGTCCGGCGCGCTGAGCGCCGTGGGCTCCGGGCGCTGCAGTCGGCCGGCCGCGAAGGGTGTGCGTCGGCGGGCACGTCGCGTGCGGCGGGCGCCGTCGCGGTGCGCTCGGCCTCGAGCCTTCCCGTTCCCGCGACGAGCGTCGCCGGCGCCCGTCGCGCAGCGGACGGCGGCACTCAGGGCGGGGACTCGGGTTCCGGCGGAGGCGGCGCCGAGCAGGGCGGCGAGAGGAGCCGTCAGGGCGCCGGCGGCGGCGTGGCGGGGATCTCGGCGACGCGCCCGGCGCCGCGGTCAGGCGCGCTCGACGGGATCGGATTGTTGCTGCCCTTCCTGCTGGCGCTCCTCGCCGGGCTGGCGGTGCTCTACGCCCGCCGACGCGGGGAGTCGAGCCCCTGGGCTGGCTGGGTCGCGCCGCTGCTGCCGGTGGCGACCGCGGCCGTCGCGATGCCCGAGCGTGAGCGATCGCGCCCGCGGCCGGCTGCCGCTCCGGCCGGCGGGCCGCCTCGCCCGCCGCGCTCGCCGGCGCCCAGCCGCGTGCGGCCGCCCGACCCTCACCGCCCGTGGGCGGCAGAGCTGCAGCGGGGCGAGACGTCCTTCGGCGTGGTCGCGCGAGCGGCCGCAGACGAGTCGGGTGTCGTCCTGGCCACGTCCAGGTCGGCGGAGGACCTCGAGGCGGCGCTGCTTGCGGCGGGCTGGCAGCCACTTCCGCAAGGCGCGTCAGGGGTCAAGCGCTTCGCCTGGGTCGTGGCGTCCCCGCCCCGGTGCGAGGTCCAGCGGCCGGTCGAAGCCGGCGCGAGGTGGCGCTGCGAGATCAAGTGGCACGGCGGCTACAGGAGATCGAGCTTCCGCGCCGTCATGTACGGGCCCGCGCGGCGCCGCGGCAGCACCCTCGGGCGGTCCGACACCTTCGAGTGGCTGATGATGGGCGATCCCGAGCCGCGCGACGAGCGCCAGGTCACGGAGGTCCGGCGGCTCGCCGAGCGCCTGAGAGCCGCCGGATGGGAGCCGGCCGGCCGCGGACCCCGATGGTATTCGCTGCGCTTCGCGTGGCCGCACGAGGAGCCCCCGCCGGAACGCCTGGCGCCGGCACCCGAGGACGTGCAGGATCCGGCCTCGTGACGCCGGCCCGGCGCCGACCCGCCGGGCGCTCAGGTCAGCGCGCGCTCGCCCGTCAGCGCCTCGCCGAGGATCAGCGTGTGGATCTCGCTGGTCCCCTCGTAGGTCAGGACGGACTCGAGGTTGTTGGCGTGCCGCATCACCGGATACTCGGTCGTGATGCCGGAGGCGCCGAGGATCGTCCGCGCCTCGCGCGCGACCTCCAGCGCCTCGCGCACGTTGTTGAGCTTGCCGATCGAGATCTGGCGCGGGTCGAGCTCGCCCGCGTCCTTGAGCTGGCCGAGCCGCCAGGCCAGCAGCTGGGCCTTCTGGAGCTCGAGCATCATGTTGACGAGCTTGCGCTGCGTGAGCTGGAAGCCGGCGATCGGCCGCCCGTACTGCACGCGCGTCTTCGCGTACTCCAGCGCCGACTCGTAGCACGCGCGCCCCGCGCCGACCGAGCCCCAGCAGATCCCGAAGCGCGCCTCGGTCAGGCATGACAGCGGGCCACGCATGCCCGTCACCTCGGGCAGGACCGCGTCGCCCGGCAGCCGCACGTCCTCCAGCGAGAGCTCGGAGGTGATCGACGCCCGCAGCGAGAGCTTGCGGTGGATGTCGGAGGCGCTGAAGCCCTTCGCGTCCGTGGGCACCACGAAGCCGCGCACGCCGTCGTCGGTGTTGGCCCACACGACCGCGACGTCGGCGATGCCGCCGTTGGTGATCCACATCTTCGTCCCGTTGAGGACCCAGTCCTCGCCGTCGCGCTTGGCGGTGGTGCGCATGTTCGCGGGGTCCGAGCCGAAGTCGGGCTCCGTGAGCCCGAAGCAGCCGATCGCGTCGCCCGCCGCCATCCGCGGCAGCCACTCCTGCTTCTGCTCCTCCGAGCCGAACTTCCAGATCGGGAACATCGCCAGCGACCCCTGCACGGAGACCAGCGAGCGGATCCCGGAGTCGCCGTACTCGAGCTCGCGGACCGCGACGCCGTACGCGGTCGACGATGCGCCAGCGCAGCCGTAGCCCTCCAGGTGCATCCCGAGCAGGTTCAGGTCGCCGAGCTCCTTGGCCAGCTCGCGCGAGGGCAGCGTCCCCTCGTTGAACCACTGCTCGATGTTGGGGAGCACCTTGTCGGCCACCCAGCCGCGCACGGAGTCGCGCAGCATGCGCTCCTCGTCGCCGAGCAGATGGTCCAGTCCCAGCGCGTCGTGGGGATCGAGCTTGGGTCGGGATGCGGTGGAGGAGGCCATGGCTCCCACGGTACCGTCCCGCGCATGAACGCCGCCGAGGCCGTCGGGAGCACGCTGGCCGCGCTGGGGGTGCGCGACGCGTTCGGGGTCCTGGGCAGCGGGAACTTCGTCGCCACGCAGGCGCTGCACGCCGCCGGCGCCGCGTTCCACCACGCCCGCCACGAGGGCGGGGCGATCGCAATGGCCGACGGCTACGCGCGCGTGAGCGGGAGCGTCGGCGTCTGCAGCGTGCACCAGGGCCCCGGGTTCACCAACGCCCTCACGGGACTGACCGAGGCGGCCAAGAGCCGTACGCCGTTGCTCGTGCTCGCCGGGGAGGCGCCGCGCTCGGCGATCCGCTCGAACTTCGCGGTCGACCAGCCCGGCATCGCGGCGACGCTCGGCGCGGTGCCCGAGCGCATCCACTCCGGCGCGACCGCCGCCGCCGACACCGCGCGGGCGCTGCGCCGCTGCCGGGTGGAGCGCCGGCCGGTGGTGCTCAACATGCCGCTCGACGTCCAGGCCGAGCCCGCGCCCGGCGGCGCCGCGCCCGGCCTGCTGCGGGAGCCGGAGCGCCCCGCCCCGGCGCCGGAGGCGGTCGCGGAGGTCGCGGCGGCGATCGCCGCCGCGCGGCGCCCCGTGATCGTGGCCGGCCGCGGCGCCGTGCTGGCCGGTGCGCGCGAGGTGCTCGAGCGCCTCGGCGACGCGATCGGCGCCGTCCTGGCCACCTCGGCGATGGGGCACGGCCTGTTCGAGGGCTCCGCCTGGGCCGTCGGCATCTCGGGCGGCTTCGCCTCCCCGATCGCCGCGCGGCTGGTGGCCGAGGCCGACCTCGTCCTCGCCTTCGGCGCCAACCTGACGCGCTGGACCACGCGCGACGGCGCGCTGATCGCCCGCGGCGCCACGGTGGTCCAGGTCGACCTCGACGAGGAGTCGCTCGGCGCCCACCGGCCCGTCCACATCGCCGTCGTCGGCGACGCCGCCGCGACGGCCGAGGCCCTGCTCGCCGCCGGCGTCTCCAGCGAGGGCTTCCGCGCCACGCCCGGGCTGGAGCGCGAGATCGCCGAGGGCTCCTGGCGCGACGCGCCGTTCGAGGACGCGGGCGACGCCACCCACCTGGACCCGCGCGCGCTCTCGATCGCGCTCGACGCGCTGCTGCCGGCCGAGCGCACGGTCGCCGTGGACTCCGGGCACTTCATGGGCTTCCCGCCCATGTACATGCGCGTGCCCGATCCGCAGGGCTTCGTGTTCACGCAGGCCTTCCAGTCGATCGGCCTCGGCCTCGCGAGCGGGATCGGCGCGGCGATCGCGCGGCCCGACCGGCTCACCGTCGCCTGCCTCGGCGACGGCGGCTTGCTCATGGCCCTGCCGGAGCTCGAGACGCTCGCCCGCCTGCGGCTGCCGATGCTCGTCGTGGTCTACGACGACGCGGCCTACGGGGCGGAGGTCCACCACTTCGGGCCGCAGGGGATGCCGCTCGAGCTCGTGCGCTTCCCCGACACCGACTTCGCGGCGCTCGCGCGCGCGGCCGGCGCGCAGGGCGCCACGGCCCGCACGCTCGCCGACCTCGTCGCCGTCGCGCGCTGGCTCGAGCGGCGCGACGGCCCGCTCGTGCTCGATGCGAAGATCACGCCCGACTTCTGCGCGGAATGGCTCGAGGAGGCCTTCAAGTGACCCAAGCCCAGTCGCTCGCCGAGCTGCTCGCCGGCGTCGAGGTGATCGACCTGACCCAGCCGCTGAGCGAGCAGACGCCGGTGCTCAAGCTGCCCGAGCCGTTCGCCAACACGCCGGGCCTCAGGCGCCACGAGATCAGCGCCTACGACGACCGTGGGCCCGCGTGGGCGTGGTACTGGCTGGAGATCGGCGAGCACGTCGGCACCCACTTCGACGCGCCGATCCACTGGATCACCGGCCGCGACGGCGAGGACGTGGCGTCCGTGCCGCCCGAGCGCCTGATCGGCCCGGCGGTCGTGATCGACCGCTCGGCCGAGGCGGCCGAGAACCCCGACTACGTGTTCACGCTCGACGAGCTGCGCGCGTTCGAGGCCGAGCACGGCCCGCTGCCCGAGGGCGGCTGGCTGCTGCTGCGCACGGGCTGGGACGCCCGCGCGCAGGACGAGGCGGCGTTCCTGAACGCGAACGAGACCGGCCCGCACACCCCCGGCTTCGACGCGGAGTGCGCCCGCGCGCTGGCCGACAGCGCCCTGGCCGGCGTCGGAGTGGAGACCGTCGGCACCGACGCGGGCGCCGCCCACTCCTTCGAGCCGCCGTTCCCCGTGCACCACTTCGTGCTCGGCGCGGGCAAGTACGGCATCACCCAGCTCGCCAACCTGGCGCGCCTGCCGGCCACGGGCGCCCTGCTCGTGGTGGCGCCGCTGAAGCTCGTGGGCGGGACGGGCAGCCCGGCGCGCGTGCTCGCGCTCGTGCCGCGTGCTTCTGCAACGGATCCCGGTTAGTGGTTCACTGACACGGCGATGACCGACGTGCGGACCGAGCTGTCACGCCTGCAGGCGCCCGGAGGCGGCGGCTACTACCGCAGCCGGATCCCGTGCGCGGAGGACTCGGAGATCGCCCGCGCCATCAACGCCTTCAGCGAGTCCACACCGCGCGAGCAGGCCGCGTTCCGCGCGGGCATCGACCGCTCGCGTGCCGGGCTGCTGCAGGTGTGGAGCGAGCGGATCGCCGCGCTGGCGGTGCGCTTGGACAGCCCCAGGCCGCTCGTGCTCGGGCTCGTGGGGCTCAGCCTCGCCCAGGCCGACGACGACCACGAGGCGCTGCTCGTCGCCCCGCTGCACCGGCGCAGCGCGGAGAAGCTGGGCGTCGACGCCGGCCGGCTCTTCGACGAGGCCGCCGGGCGCACCGATCTGGCGGGCGCGCGCTGGCTCGCCGAGCAGCGCGACTCCGAGGACCAGCCCGAGGACGCGGGCTACGTCGAGGACGACGACGGCGAGGGGTTCCGCTACGAGCGCGACGGCGGCGGCCTCGGCCTCCGCTAGCGCTTCCGCTTCTTCGCGGCGCACGTGGTGTACGTGCGCTTGGAGACGGCCTTGCGGCCCGTGCTCGTCACGGCCGTGATCTTGACGGTGACCTTGCCCGCCGGGAGCCCCTTGAGGTTGACCGTGGCCTTGACCTTCCTGGCCTTGGTGCCCTTCAGGCGCACCTTCGTGCGGCCGTTGACGGTGACCGCGATCGACCTGAAGGTCATCCCCTTCGGGCGGCGCACGTGGATCGCGAACTTGCGCCGGCTGATGCACTTCCTGGTGGCGGCCGGGAGCGCGAACAGCTCCGCGCCGAGCACCTCGCCGGTGGGGTCGGCGCCCGCGGGGTCGGCCGACGGGCGGCGGCGTCGACCGGCCCGGCCGGGCCGGGCGTGCGGGCGCGTCTCCGCCGCCGGGCGCCGGCGGTGGCCGTCGGCGCGGGCGTCGTGGTCGGGCTCGGCGTGGCCGTGGGGGTCGGGGTCGGCGACGTCGGCACTCGGTCGCGGTCCAGCGGAAGCCGGTCGACAGCGCGGCGCCCTGGAGCTCGTTGTCGGTGCTGCCGGCGGGCCTGCAGGGTCGCGACGAACACGTAGGTGCGCGACGCCCCGGGGGCGAGCGAGCCGACGTCGGTCGCGCGCGAGCGCCTTCACCGTGCCCTCGTAGACCGTCACGGGATCCCCCGGCGCGGTGATGTCGATCACCACGCAGCTCGAGCTTGCCCGAGAGCTTGCCGCCGCCGCTGCCCGGGACGTCGGACGCGTTCTCGGCCTGCAGGGTGAGCGCCGCGTTGACGGTGCCCGTGTTCGCGATCGTCACCGAGCCGCTCGCCTGCTGCCCGGGCCGCATGGCGTCGGCGTGGAAGATCGCGGTGCCCTCCTTGGTGTTGGAGAGCGACAGCGACCCGGTCGCGCTCGCGAGCTGCACCTTCGGCGCGCCCTCGCCCGCCGGTGCGAAGGCCAGGCCGAGGGCGAGCAGCCCGACCAGGGCGTTGAGCACGAGCGCCAGCGAGCCGCGCGAGAGCTGGGGGAGGCGGCCGGCCATCAGAAGTCGTTGTCGTTCGCGCCGGACTCGGTCACGGTCGTCGGCCACACGGCGATGCCCGTCGTCTGGCTCGTCGCCTGCGAGCCCGGGTGCCAGACCATCGTCGTTCTTGCCCTTCGCGCTGGAGGTGACGGTGCCCGAGACCAGCGAGCCGATCGTGACCGTGAACGTCGAGCCTGAGCGGGAGATCGTGGCGTTGAACACCGTCGGGCCGCTGACGTAGTCGAGGGAGATCGACAGCACCGTCCCGGAGGCCAGCAGGCCGAGCGGCGTGCTGTTCGCCGCGTCGTAGAACTCCATCGAATCCGACGTGCCGCTGTTGTTGACGCGCACGCGGATCGCCGCGGGCGCGGCGCCGCTCCAGCCCGCGAGGATCGAGGCGGGCGCGATCGCCGCGCTGTAGGTGAAGACCACGGTGTCGCCGGCGTCGAGCCTGTCGTTGACGCCGCCGTTGGTGCCCTGGACGTCGGTGCCCGTCGGGCCGGTGTTGTTCACGTAGGCGCTGCCGAGCGCCGACGTGCCCTGGTTGCCGAGCGTGTCCTGGGCGATCGCGCGGATCTCGTAGACACCGTCGGTGCGGCCGGCCGCGTTCCAGCTGCAGGTGTAGGGGGCGGCGACGTCCGTGCAGATCGTCGTCCAGCTGCCCGCGCCCGCGAGGCTGTACTGGATGCTCACGCCCGCGGCCGCGATGCCCGTGACGTCGGTGGCGGTGGCGTTGATCGGTCGTGGTGCCGCGGAACATCCCCGGGCTCGTGACGGTCAGGGCCGGACCGAAGTTGTCGACGATGCGCGCCGTGATCGCCGTCGAGGCGCGCAGGTTGCCGGCGGCGTCGATGGCCACGGAGCGCACGTCGTAGCTGCCGTCGGCGACGGTCGTGGTGTCCCACGAGCACGAGAACGGCGACGGCGGCGTGGCGTCGGTGCAGGCGGTGCTCCAGGTGCTGCCCGCGCTGGGCTTGTACTCGAAGCGCATCGAGGCCATACCGGAGTTGGCGTCGGCGCCCGTGCCGTTGAGGGTGACGGTGCCGTGGAGCGGCGTCCCAGGGTTGGTCATCGCGGCGGAGCTCGGGATCGTGTTGTCGACCTGGCGCGCGGAGACGACCGCCGAGGTCGTCGCCTTGCCCACGCCGTCGGTGGCGGTCGCGCGCAGGTCGTAGGTGCCGGTGGCCGGGGTGGCCCAGCTGCAGGAGAACGGGGCGGTCGAGGACGAGCAGGCCGCGGTCCACGTGCCCGAGGGGCTCGTCCGGTACTGGTAGGCCACCGAGGCCACGCCCGAGCCGCTGCCGTCGCCGCTCTCCGAGGCCAGGGTGACGGTGCCGCCGAGCGGGCTGCCGGGGTTGGTGAGCGTGATCGTGGGCGCGGTGTTGTCGACGATCCGGTTGGCGGTCGTGGCGCTGGAGGTGTTGCCGGCGCCGTCGGTCGTGGTGGCGCGCACGTCCCACGCCCCGTCGGCGACCGCCGTGGTGTCCCAGGCGCAGGAGTAGGGCGAGCCGCCGTCGGTGCAGATCGGCGTCCAGCTGCCGCCGGCGGACGGCCGGGCCTCCAAGGCGACGGAGATCACGCCGCTCCCGCCGTCGGTCGCGATGGCGCTGACGGCGGCCGTGCCGGTGAGCGGGGTGGCCGCGCTGACGCCCGTGGCCGGCGCCGTGTTGTCGACGCGCCGGGAGCTCACCGTGCTGGTGCGGGAGTAGCCCGAGGCGTCGAGCGCGGTCGCCCGCAGGTCGTAGAGCCCGTCGGCGACGCCGGCGGTGTCCCACGAGCAGCCGTAGGGCGCGGCAGTGGGGGCGCAGATCGTCGTCCAGGTACCGGCGCCGGCGGGCGAGCGCTGGAGCGTGACCGACACGAGCGCGCGGTCCGAGGTGGCGGTCGCCGCGAGCGGAACGGCGCCGCGCAGCGGGGTCCCGGGGTCGCCGAGCGAGACCGCGACGCCGTTGAAGACAGGGGAGGCGGCAACCGTGGTCGGGGCCTGGTCGGAGCTCGCCGACGAAGGTGGCCTGGGAACGACCGACGCCGCCCGAGAAGGCGGCGGCGGCGATGAGCACGGCGAGGATCAGGGCGCGCTTCATCGCGGCACCGCCGCCGCCTCGACGCCGGCCTCGCGCCACAGCCCGACGATGCTCATCAGCGCGATCAGCCCCGCGGGGAGGCCGACGATCAGGATCCGCAGGTCGCGCCGGCCGAGCGCGGCGAGCGCGAAGCCCGACGTAGGGGACGCCGGCGCGCACGCGCGCCTGCTCGCCCTTGGGGAGCGCGAAGGCCCACGGGTCGGCGGCCTTGTTGGCGTCGCCCTTGGTGCGGAACATCCGGCGCCCGAGCTGGTCGCGGGAGATCTCGGCGATCCGGTGCGTGACGAGGCCCGCGGGGCCGGCGTCGGCCGGCGGGCGGTAGGTGATGACGTCGCCGACGCGCAGCTCGGCGACCGGGACGACCTCGTCGAGCACGAGCGAGCCGCGGTCGTAGGTGCCCGTCATCGAGCCGCTCGTGATGATGTAGCGCTGCCAGCCGAGCGCGGCCGGCAGCCACCAGCAGGAGCGCCGAAGAGCAGGCCCGCCGCGAGCACGAGCGCGGAGCAGCGCGCGTGCGATGCGGCGGGCCATGGCGAAGCGTCCGGGGATCCGCCTAGGAGGCGGTCCAGGAGAAGGGCACGACCGAGGTCACGCCCTGGTAGTTGTTGTCGGCCGACGTGTTGACGGTGACGCTGAACTCGTAGCGGTGCTCCTCGCCGCCGGCGAAGGTGCCGAGCTCGACGTCGCTGCTCATCGCGGCGATCGTGCCCGTGTACTTGACGTCGTCGCCGGGGTCGCAGGTCGGCGTGCCCGAGGCGAAGCTGCCGCAGTCCTTGACGACCACGTCGAGCTTGGTCGACAGCTTGTAGGTCGCGTCGCTGTCGACGACGGTGCCGCGCTTGAGCTTGAAGACGCCCGACAGCGTGCCCGTGTTCTTGATGTCGACCTCGCCGGTGCGGGCCGGATCGCCGGGACGCATGTCGGAGGTGGAGGCGAAGATCGCGGCCGCCTGCTTGGAGTTCTCGATCGTCAGCGTGCCGGTCGCGAACGTGGTGTCGGCGTTGGCCGAGGTGGCGGTGAAGTCGGCGCCGGAGGCCGCCGTGATGCCGACGGCGACCAGCACCGTCGCAAGCGCCGCGAGGGTGCGCCGCGGGCGCGAGACGAGGACGGACAGACGGGACATGGGGGTGACGCTCCTGGGGAGATGGGTTGCGGACGACCTCGCGGCGTCCGCGCAGTCGTTGCGAGCTCTTTGATTGAGGTCGCCGCCGGCAACCGGGCCATCTCGCGGTGCGAGACCCCTGGCTTTGCGTCCCCGCCTCGCGACGGGTTTGCCCTGGTCAGCACTCCCTTCATCGGCAGAAGGTGGCAATGGGTTGAACACCCCATGGACGGACGTCCGAGTTTGGTGCCCTCACGACGGCCGCGAGCGGCGGCGTTCTAGGCTGTCGCGGCCATGAGCGACGAGCCGCGCGATCCCTCCGCCCACACAGAAGTCCACCGTGTCGCCGACCCCGACTCCACGCGGGTCGCCGGCTATCTCGCGCAGCGCGGCGAGGTCGGGCGCGTGCTCCTCCTCTACAGCGGAGGCCTGGACACGAGCGTGATGCTCAAGTGGATCCAGGACGAGTACGACGCCGAGGTCGTCGCGCTCACGGTCAACCTCGGCCAGCCCGGGGAGGACTACGACGTCGTGCGCGGCAAGGCGCTGCAGCTGGGCGCGCTCGACTGCCACGTCGTCGACGCGCGCGAGGAGTTCGCGCGCGAGTACGTCCTGCCGGCGATCAAGGCCAACGCCGACTACGGCGACGGCTACCCGCTCTTCACCTCGCTCGGGCGCCCGCTGATCGCCAAGCTGGCGGTCGAGTACGCGCGCCGGTCCGGCTGCGACACGATCGCGCACGGCTGCACGGGCAAGGGCAACGACCAGGTGCGCATCGAGGGCACGGTCGCCACGCTGGCGCCCGAGCTGAAGGTGATCGCGCCCGTCCGCTCGTGGGCGATGGGGCGCGACGAGGAGATCGCGTACGCGCGCAAGCACGGGATCCCGGTCAAAGGCGGCACGGAGTCCGCGCCCTACTCGATCGACGACAACCTCTGGGGGCGCTCCTCGGAGGGCAAGTGGATCGAGGACCTCTCGCACGCGCCCGACGACGACGTCTTCCAGCTCGTCACCCGGCCCGAGCTCGCGCCCGACGAGGCGCAGACCGTCGAGATCGGCTTCGAGCAGGGCGTGCCGGTCTCCATCGACGGCGAGCGGCTCGGGCTCGTGGACCTGATCGAGCGCGCGGCCGAGATCGGCATGCGCCACGGCGTCGGGATCGTCGACCACATCGAGGACCGGATCGTCGGCCTGAAGGTGCGCGACATCTACGAGGTGCCGGCGGCCGCGATCCTGCTCAAGGCGCACAAGGAGCTCGAGCGCCTGACGGGCACGATCCACCAGAACCAGTTCAAGCCGGGCCTGGACCAGAAGTGGGCCTACCTCGTCTACGCGGGCCTGTGGTGGGAGCCGCTGCGCGACGACCTCGAGGCCTACATCGAGCACGTCAACCGCCAGGTGACGGGCACGATCGGCCTCAAGCTCTACAAGGGCAGCGTCCGGGTGGTCACGCGCGAGAGCCCCAACGCGGTCTACGACGCGCAGCTCGCGACGTTCGCGGAGTCCGGCGGGCTGTTCTCGCAGAACGCCTCGCCGGGGTTCATCGAGCTGTGGACCCTGCAGTCGCGAATGGCGCACCGCGTGCGATCCGGCGGCGACGGGTAGGACCAGGCCATGTTCTACAAGTTGCTCGGCATGGTGGTCTGGAACGGCGCGAAGCTCGTCCTGCGCCGCAAGTACGGCGCCGCCTACGCCCCGAAGCCGCTGCTGGCCGGCGCCATCCTCGCCATCGTCGCCGGGGTCGCGATCTTCGCTGCCCGCGGCGCGAAGAGCTAGCTCCTAGCTCCGCACGAGTCGCGCGGCCCGCTTCACCGAGTTTGCGGGCTCGCGGGCTCGGCAACCGCCGCACGGTCTGGGACGATTGCCGGCAGTGGCCGAGTCGTCCGCGATCCCGCACCTGCAGGGCCTCGAGATCGAGGCCGTCGAGTGGCTCCCCTCGGGGGCGGACAGCGGCCTCGTGCGCGTGCGCGGGCGCTGGAGCGCCCCGGGCGCGGCCCAGCCCGGGCTCCCCGAGCTGCTGCTGCGCGCCGACGGGACCGACCACCGCTTCGAGTCGCTGCCCGACGCGCGCTTCGCCCGTGACCCCGCGTCGTGGCGCGGCTCGTATCTGGTGCCGGGACCGCTCGTGGCGGGCGAGCCCGAGGCGCTGTGGGTGGAATGGCCCGGCGGCGTGCGCTGCGGCCTGCCCGCGCTGGCACGAGGGCTGGCCTCGCCTCCGCCGGTCTCCGACCCGCCGCCGGAGGAGCCGGGCGGCCAGGTCATCGACCGTGCGGTGCTCGCCGAGCGGCGCGCCCACCGCGCCGAGGCCGCCGAGCGCGAACAGGCCCGCGTGGCCGCAGAGGCCCTGAAGGCCGTCGAGGCGCTGGAGCTCCAGTCGGGAGAGCTCGAGCGCCGCCTCGCCGAGGCCGTCGCCGAGCGCGACGCCCTCGCTGACGGGTTCTCGCCCGCCGGCACCGCACCCGGCGCGGGGCCGGCCGGCCTGGCGCCCGCGCCCGGCGGCGCGCGCGCGGCGTCGGCACGCGCTGCGGCGGCGCCGTCCGTCGAGGAGCTCGCCCGGCTCGCGGAGCGTCGCCAGGCCGCGCTCGCGAGCGCTCTGGACTCGCTCGCGCGGTTGCGCGCGCAGTCGCGCGAGTGGCGGCTCGCGCTGCGCACCGGGGAGACGGCGCGCTCCGCCGACGCGGTGCGGCTCGCGGTGCTCGAGGCCGAGCGCGCGCTCGGCGATGCGTCTGTGCGCGGCGCCCTGAAGGCGCGCACGCGCGATCTCGACGTGGAGCGCGACCGGGTCACGACGCTGGAAGGCGTGCGCGCGGAGCTCGAAGCCGCGCTCGCGGAGGCTCGCGGCGAGGTCGCCGCGGCGCGTGCCGAGCTGGAGCGCGCGCGCGAGCAGGCCGACGGCAGGCTGGCCGCCGCGATCGCCGCCGCGGAGGCCACGCGCGAGCAGCTCGAACGGCGCCGGCGCGGCGAGCACGCCGTCCACGAGGAGGTCCGCGCCGAGCTGGGCGGCCGGCTCGAGGCGACCGAGTCGCGCGCGAACGCGCTCGAGGCCGCGCAGGCCGAGCTGGCCGCCGACCGCGACTCGGCGACGGCCCGCGCCGAGTCGCTCGCCGCCCGGATCACCGAGCTCGAGGTCGCCCTCGAGGTCGCCGAGACCGGCCTGGCCACAGCGGAGGCGAGCGCGGCCAACGCCGAGGCGCGGCTGCGCGTGGAGTCCGTCGCCCGCGCCGCGCTGGAGACGGAGCTCGACCGCGCCCGCGAGGGCGGCGACGCGGCGGCCCTGGCCGCGGCGCTCGACGCCGAGCGCGCGGCCCGCGCCGCCGAGCGCGACGCCCTCACGGTCGCCGGCGACCCGTCCGCGCTCACCGAGGAGCTCACCGCCGAGCTCGAGGCCGAGCGTGAGGTCCGCGCCGCCACGGAGGCCGAGCTCGCGGCGACCCGCGAAGAGCTGGCCGCCGCGCGCACGAGCTTCGAAGCCGACCTGGCCGCCGAGCGCGAGGCCCGCGCCGCCGCCGAGTCGGCGCTCGCCGAGGCCTTCGAGGCCGCGGCGCAGCAGGGCCGCACCCTCCAGGACCGGATCGCGGAGCTCGAGCGCGGAGCCGCCGGCCTCGCCGACGAGGTCCGCCTCGCCGAGGCCGCCCGCGCGCACGCCGAGGCCGCCGCTGCGGCCACCGCGCCGGAGGCAGAGGAGAGCGGCCGCATGGTCGCCGACCTCGACGCCGCGGCTGCGAAGCTCCGCGAGACCGCCCCGGAGCCCGAGGCCGTGGCGCCGGTGGCCGAGCCCGCGGCGCGGGAGCCCGTGGCCGTGGCGCCGGTGGCCGAGCCCGCGGCGCGGGAGCCCGTGGCCGTGGCGCCGGTGGCCGAGCCCGCGGCGCGGGAGCCCGAGGCCGTGGCGCCGGTGGCCGAGCCGGTGGCGCGGGTGCGCCCCACGATCGTGTCGGCGTCGGGGCCGCCGCCGCGGGTCGACGCGATCGGCCGCTCCGCTCGCGACTACCCGCGGCTGCGCGGGGCGATCGTCAAGCTCGCGCACGACGATCCCGCGGCCGCCGGCCGGCTGCTCGCCGCGCTGCTGCCGGCGCAGGCCGCCGCGCTGGCCACGCCGCTGGACTACGACCTGACGATCAAGGAGGCAGGCACGTTCGCCGTCACGGTCGACGGGCCCGCCGCGCGCGTGCACGCGCGCCCAGAGCCGCGCGGGCGCGGGCACGCGGAGTTCCACCTGGCTGCGGACGCGCTGACGCTGGCCGAGCTGCTGGCGGGGGTCGGGCACCGGGTCGGCCGCTGGCGCGGCCGTGCCCGCTTCTCCGGCAGCCGCCGCAAGCTGGACGTCCTGCGCTCCCTGCCGGCGGCTACGGTCACACTCGCCGAGGCCGCCCGGGCCGGCGCGGATCTCGACCCCGCGCTCGTCTACCGCACGCTCTCCTACGCGGTGCACCCCTCGTGGACGAAGGGCGAGCGCTTCACGCTCGCGCAGGAGATCACGGGCGAAGCTCCCGAGACGTGGTACCTGAGCGCCCGCGACGGCGCGGGCATGACGGTGTCCGCCATGCAGCCCGACGAGGGCGTGGAGGCCACGGTCTCGATGTCGCGCGCGACGTTCGCCCTGATGCTGCGCGACGAGCCCGTCCCGTCGGGCGAGCGTCCCGTGGTGCGCGGCGACCGTCGCGTGGTCGCGCTCGTGAAGGCCTGGATGGACCTGGCCCAGCGCGGCGTTTGACCCCTGCCTGAGCAGGGGCAGGGATAATCGACGGAACGTCAGCGTTCGATTCATTCCTGGGGAGGAACCTGTGAGCGAGAACCTCGCGAGCTTCGTGACCGACTCCGCCGAGAAGTTCGGCGACCGGCCGGCGCTCAAGCTCGACGACACGGTCGTCAACTACGCCCTGCTCAACGAGGGCTCCGCGCGGATCGCGCACCTGCTCAAGGAGAAGGGCCTCGAGCGCGGCGACCGCGTCGGGATCATGCTCCCGAACGTCCCGTACTTCGCCCTCGTCTACTACGGCGTCCTGCGGGCCGGCGGCACCGTCGTGCCGATGAACGTGCTGCTCAAGGGCCGCGAGGTCGCGTTCTACCTCGAGGACTCGGGCGCCAAGATCCTGTTCGCGTGGCACGACTTCGCCGAGGCGGCGCAGACCGGCGCGGAGAAGGCCGGCTCCGAGCTGATCTCGGTCAAGCCCGGCGAGTTCGAGGAGATGCTCGGCTCCACCGAGGCCGACCACGACGTCGCCGACGTCGACGCCGGCGACACCGCCGTGATCCTCTACACGAGCGGCACCACGGGCACGCCCAAGGGCGCCGAGCTCACGCACGGCAACCTCAAGAAGAACGCCGAGGTCACGGTCGACACGCTCGCCGAGACCACGGAGGACGACGTCATCTTCGGCGCCCTCCCGCTGTTCCACTCCTTCGGGCAGACCGTCGGGATGAACTCCGCGATCTACGCCGGCGCGTGCCTGACACTGCTGCCGCGCTTCGACCCCGAGAAGGCCGTCGAGATGTTCGAGCGCGACAACGTCACCGTCTTCCTCGGCGTGCCGACCATGTACGTCGCGATGCTCAACATGCCGGAGGACAAGCGCGGCGACGCCTCGGGCCTGCGGCTCTGCTGCTCGGGCGGCTCGGCGATGCCCGTCGAGGTCATGAAGGGCTTCGAGGAGGCCTTCGGCTGCAAGATCCTCGAGGGCTACGGCTTGTCGGAGACCTCGCCGGTCGCCTCGTTCAACCACCCCGACAGGGACCGCAAGCCCGGCTCGATCGGCACCCCGATCGAGGGCGTGGAGATGAAGCTCGTCGACGACGACGGCAACGACGTCGAGGGCACGGACGAGGTCGGCGAGATCGCCATCCGCGGCCACAACATCATGAAGGGCTACTGGAACCGCGAGGACGCGACGAAGGAGGTCCTCGACGACGACGGCTGGTTCCTCACGGGCGACATGGGCAAGCGCGACGAGGACGGCTACTACTTCATCGTCGACCGCAAGAAGGAGATGATCATCCGCGGCGGCTACAACGTTTACCCGCGCGAGATCGAGGAGGTCCTCTACGAGCACCCCGCGGTCGCCGAGGCCGCCGTCGTCGGCGTCCCCGACGACAAGATGGGCGAGGAGGTCGGCGCCGCCGTCGTGCTCAAGGAGGGCAAGGAGTGCGACGCCGACGAGCTGCGCTCCTTCGTCAAGGAGCAGGTCGCCAACTACAAGTACCCGCGCAAGATCTGGTTCCCGGACGAGCTCCCGAAGGGCCCGACGGGCAAGATCCTCAAGCGCGAGGTCGAGATCCCCGAGGAGGCCAAGACCGCCTGACCTCGTCCGCAGGATCCTCCGATCGGAGGATGGCCGCGGCCGCCGCTCCGGGGCACCATCCCCGGAGCGGATGGTCAGGCTGTACAAGCGAGGGATCGCAGGACTGGAGTACTGGGAGGCCTGGGCGGACGCTGCGGGCACGCTGCTCGTGCACCGCGGCCGCGTCGGCGAGCGCGGCACGGCGGAGTCGCTCGCGCCGTGCGCCGTCGACCCCGGCGAGCGCCTCGCCGCGCTGGTGGCCAGCCGGCGCAGGCTCGGGTTCCGCGAGCCCGAGATGTGCGAGCTCGGCCTCGTGCTGGTCCAGTGGCCGACCGACCGCCCGAGCGTGCTGCGGCCCACTGCCGAGGCCTGGATGTGCGAGGTCCTCGGCTGGACCGGGCTCGGCGGCTACGTCGGCTTCGACGACAGCAGCGGCCTGACGATCATGGGCGAGTCGGTCGACCCCGAGCTGGCGGCCGATGTGCTCTCAGCCGGCCTCGAGGGCTCCGAGCTCCCGGACGACGCCGTGATCGCGGTCTGTGCCGACGAGGACGTCATCCTCTGGCCTCCCGACCGCCGCGGCGAGCCCTTCGACGCGCCCTAGCTCGCGCGCGTGAGTTCCCGCAGCGTGCGGGGAGGCCCCGGCGTTCCGACCGACCCAGCACCTAGTCTGGATCGCCCGTGTCGACCCCCGGCTGCGCGCATCTCCACGTCCATTCCGAGTACTCGCTGCTCGACGGCGCGTGCAAGATCGACAAGCTCGCGGCGCGGGCGGCCGAGTTCGGCCAGCCGGCCCTAGGGCTCACCGATCACGGCGTCATGAACGGCGCCGTGGAGCTCTACAAGGCCTGCAAGAAGCACGGCATCAAGCCGATCCTGGGCCTCGAGGCGTACTTCGTGGACGACCGCGGCGTGCGCGAGGGCAAGATCGAGCGCAACCACCTGACGCTGATCGCGCAGGACGACGTGGGCTTCCGGAACCTCGTGAAGCTCTCGAGCGGCGGGTTCCTCGAGGGGCTGTATCGCGGCAAGCCGGGCGTGGACATGGAGCTGCTGTCCCAGCACGCCGAGGGCGTGATCGCGCTCTCCGGCTGCCTGGCGAGCCGCTCCAGCAGGAGGATCGTCGAGGGCCGCCTGGACGAGGCCCGCGCGCACCTGGACGAGCTCGTCCAGGTCTTCGGGCCCGAGGACGTGTACTTCGAGATCCAGCACAACGGCGTGCCCGAGCAGGAGAAGGTCAACGAGGCGATCCAGCGCCTCGCGACGGAGATGGGCCGGCCGCTCGTCGCCACCGCGGACGTGCACTACCTGCGCCGAGAGGACTACCACCACCACGCGGCGCTGCTGTGCGTGCAGACGAAGTCCACGCTGGCCGCGCCGAAGATGTCCTTCGACACGAACGAGTTCTATCTCAAGAGCACGCAGGAGATGGAGGAGTCGTTCGCGTCCACGCCGGAGGCGATCGCGTCCACGCTGGAGATCGCCGAGCGCGTGGACGTGTCGATCGAGCTCGGCAAGCAGCTGATCCCGCGCTTCGACTGCCCGGAGGGCAAGGACGAGAAGGGCTATCTGCGCGAGCTGGTGCTCGACGGCCTGCGCGAGCGCTACGGCGACCCGCCGCCGGCCGAGGCGGTCGAGCGGATGGAGATGGAGCTCGGCGTCATCGACAAGATGGGCTTCAACGCCTACTTCCTGATCGTCTGGGACTTCGTCGACTACGCGAAGAGCAACGGGATCGCCGTCGGCCCGGGCCGTGGCTCCGCGGCCGGCAGCCTCGTCGCCTACTGCCTGCGCATCACCGACGTGGACCCGCTGCGCTACGACCTGCTGTTCGAGCGCTTCCTCAACGCCGAGCGCGTGTCGATGCCGGACATCGACATCGACTTCTCCGTGCGCGGCCGCGAGCGCGTGATCCGCTACGTGACCGAGAAGTACGGCTCCGACCGGGTCGCGCAGATCATCACCTTCGGCAAGATGTTCCCGCGCGCGGCCACGCGCGACGCCGCGCGCGTGCTCGGCCACGAGTACGCGGTCGGCGACAAGCTCGCGAAGCTGATCCCCGACCCCCAGCAGGGCCGCCCGCCGAGCTTCGAGGACTGCATGCAGCCGGGCACGGACCTCGCCGCCGAGGTCTCGCGCGACCCGGTCGCCAAGCAGATCGTGGACGTCGCGCAGGGGCTCGAGGGGATCGTCCGCAACGCGTCGATCCACGCCGCGGCGGTCGTGATCGCCGACCGGCCGCTGACCGACGTCGTCCCGCTGCAGCTCGCGGACGCCGGCAACGGCGAGAACGGCCAGAAGATCTACCGGACGGTCACGCAGTACTCGATGAAGCCCATCGAGGAGATGGGCCTGCTCAAGATGGACTTCCTGGGCCTGCGCAACCTCGACGTCATCGAGGACGCGCTGGACATCATCGAGCGCTCGACGGGCGAGCGGCCGAACATGACCACGCTGCCGCTCGACGACGAGCGGACCTACGCGATGATGGCCCGCGGCGACTCGGTGGGCGTGTTCCAGTTCGAGTCCGAGGGCATGCGCGAGGCCCTGCGCAAGGTCTCCCCGACGGAGTTCGAGGACCTCGTCGCGCTCGTGGCGCTCTACCGCCCCGGCGCGATGGACCAGATCCCCACCTACGCGCGCGGCAAGCGCAACCCGGACCAGATCTCCTACGCCGACGACCGCCTGCGCCCGATCACCGAGTCCACGAAGGGCGTGATCCTCTACCAGGAGCAGGCGATGCAGATCGCCAAGCAGCTCGCGGGCTTCTCCGGCCCCAAGGCGGACGACCTGCGCAAGGCGATCGGCAAGAAGAACCGCGAGGCGATGGCCAAGCTCAAGCCCGAGTTCTTCGAGGGCTGCAAGGCCTCGGGCGTCGCCTACGACGTGATCGAGTCCCTGTGGGCGACGAACGAGCGGTCGGCCGACTACTCCTTCAACAAGTCCCACGCCGCCTGCTACGCGCTGATCTCCTACCGGACGGCGTGGCTGAAGGCCAACTACCCGGCCGAGTACATGGCCGCGCTGATCTCCTCGGTGATGGACACCAAGGACAAGGTGCCGTTCTTCGTCAACCAGACGGAGGCGATGGGCATCGAGATCCTGCCGCCGGACGTCAACGAGTCCGACCACGAGTTCATGGTCGTCGACGGCAACATCCGCTTCGGCCTGGACGCCGTGAAGGGCGTCGGCTACGCCGCGGTGGAGGCGATCAAGCGCGCCCGCGAGGAGGGCGGCCCGTTCACCTCGCTGTGGGACTTCTGCGAGCGCGTGGACTGCCGCACGGTCAACAAGCGCTCGATCGAGGCGCTGATCAAGTGCGGCGCCTTCGGCTCCACCGGCGCGACGCGCCGCGGCATGCTCGAGGTGCTGGACTCCGCGCAGGCCGCCGGCCAGAAGACCCAGCAGGACGCCGAGATCGGCCAGGGCTCGATCTTCGACCTCGGCGGCTTCGGCGACGACGCCGGCCCCGGCACCGCGTTCGCCGCGCCCTCGCACCCGCCGATCCCGACGCACGAGTTCGAGCGGCCCGAGCTGCTGGCGATGGAGAAGGAGTCGATCGGCGTCTTCATCACCGAGCACCCGCTCAAGCGGGTCCGCGAGGCGCTGGGGATGAAGGCCGACTGCGCGATCGCCGAGATCCCCGAGCGCAAGGACGGGGAGTGGGTCAAGGTCGGCGGCATGATCACCGAGGCCAAGAAGATCCGCACCCGCAGCGGGGCGAACATGATGTTCGCGACGGTCGACGACCTCGAGGGCACGGTCGAGGTGGTCGTCTTCGAGAAGGCGATGGCGGCCGCCGAGGGCGTCCTCGCGCCCGACGAGATCGTGCTCATCCGCGGCCGCGTGGACCACAAGGACGCCAACAAGGTCTGCATCGTCGTCCAGGACGTCGCGCGCTTCGACCCGTCCGAGGCGGAGATCGAGAAGGCCAAGGCCACGATGGCCGAGCGGGCCGCGCTGGAGGAGCCGAAGTGGCTGCGGATGCGCGTCGACGCCGCGCGCCTGGAGGCGACGATCATCGCCGAGCTGCGCGAGCTGTTCGAGCGCTACCCCGGCAACGACGACTTCGTGCTCGAGATGCAGACCCGCACGGGCCTGCGCCGCCTGCGCTTCGGCGGCGACTACCGGATCGCCTCGCGCAACGGCGGGCTGAAGTCCGAGCTGCGCTCGCTGCTCGGCGACGCGATCGTCGCGCAGCCACCGGCCGAGGCCGTGCTGGCCGCGCCGGAGCCCGAGCCGGCCGTCGCCTAGGCCTGTCCGCGGGCCTTCAGGCCGCGCTCGCGCAGCGCGAGCGCGTTCTCGATGTCCGCGCGCTCGACGGCCTTGCCGGCGTGCCCGGGGCCCTCGAAGATCACGGGCAGCCCGTCGAAGCGCGGCTCGGACAGGAAGGCGGCGATCCCGTCGGGGCCGATCTCGCCCTCGCCGAGGTTGATGTGGCGGTCGCGGTTGGAGCCCAGCGGCGTCATCGAGTCGTTGACGTGCAGGGAGCGCAGGCGGTCGAGGCCGACGACCTCGTCGAAGCGGTCCAGCACGTCCGCGAGCCCCTCGGCGGTGCGGATGTCGTAGCCCGAGGCCAGCAGGTGGCAGGAGTCCAGGCAGACGCCGATCCGCTCGCCGCCGCCCGCGGCCTCGATCAGCGCCGCGAGCTCCTCGAAGGAGCGGCCGAGCGTGCCGCCGGCGCCCGCGGTGTCCTCCAGGTGCAGGATCCCGCCCTCGGCGGACTCCGCCAGCGCCTCGGCGATCACGGCGCCCGCGCGCTCGATCGCCTTCTCCACCGAGCCGCCGTCCTTGAGCGCCGAGCCGGGGTGCAGGACCACGCCGACCGCGCCGAGCGCCGCGCCCGCGTCGAGCGCGTGGGTCAGCGCCGTCAGCGACTTGCCGCGGATCTCCTCGTCCTCGGAGGCGCAGTTGAGCAGGTAGACGGCGTGGATCAGCAGCGCGTCGACCGGCGAGTCCCCGATCGCCTCGTGGTAGGCGGCGACCTCCTCCTCGGAGTAGACACGGGGCCGCCAGGCGCGCGGGCTCTGGTTGAAGAACTGGATCGCCTGGCAGGCGCGCTCCTCACCACGCGCGACCGCATTCGCCGGGCCGCCTGCGGGAGATACGTGACCCCCGATCAGCATGTGATCTGGACGCTTTTCTTTCGTGGCATGCTGTGTCCAGTATGCGCGTCCGCTTCGCCCCGTCCCCGACCGGCGCCCTCCACATCGGGTGCGCGAGGACGGCACTGTACAACTGGCTCCTGGCCCGGGGGCACGGCGCCGACTTCGTCCTGCGCATCGAGGACACCGATCGCGAGCGCTCCACGCCGGAGAACGTCGAGCAGATCTTCGAGGCGATGCGCTGGCTCGGCCTGGACTGGGACGGCGACCCGGTCTTCCAGTCCGAGCGCCAGGCGCGCCACGCCGAGGTCGTCGAGCAGCTGATCGCCGGCGGCCACGCCTACCGCTCCACGGCGGGCCCCGAGCAGGTCAAGGCCTTCAAGGAGGCCCACGGCAACGCCGGCTTCCGCGGCGAGGACGAGGGGGAGGGGGCCGTCCGGCTGCGCATGCCCGACGAGGGCGCCACGGTCGTGCGCGACGTCATCCGCGGCGAGAGCCCCTTCGAGCACCGCCTGATGGACGACCTCGTGATCGCCCGCGCCGACGGCACGCCGGTCTACCACCTCGCCGTGGTGGTCGACGACCTCGACGCCGGCATCACGCACGTCGTGCGCGGGGCCGACCACTTCTCCAACACGCCCAAGCAGATGCGGATCCTCGAGGCGATGGGCGCCGAGGTGCCCGTCTACGCCCACGTGCCGCTGCTGCACGGCCCCGACGGCAAGAAGCTCTCCAAGCGCCACGGCGCCGCGTCCGTGCAGGAGCTGCGCGACACGGGCTACCTGCGCGAGGCCGTCCTGAACTACCTCGCCCTGCTCGGCTGGGGCTACGACGCCGAGACGACCTACCACTCCGTCGAGGAGCTCCAGCAGCGCTTCTCGCTCGAGCGAGTCTCCAAGAGCCCGGCCGTGTTCGACGAGAAGAAGCTGCGCCACATGAACGGCCACTACATCCGCGAGCTGCCGCGTCGAGGAGCTCACCCGCCGCCTGGAGACGTTCACGGGCCGCTCCGGCCTGGGCGAGGCGGTGGCGATCTCGCGCGAGAAGTTCCAGACGCTGTCGGAGTTCTGGCCCCTGGTCGGCTTCCTCTTCGACGGGCCGGCCGACGACCCGAAGCTGCGCGAGAAGTGGCTCGGGCCGGAGGAGACGCAGGCCCTGCTGGCGCAGGCCCGGGAGGCGCTGGAGGCGATCGAGGGGCCGTGGACCGTCGAGGCGCGTGGAGGCCGCGCTGACCGCCGTGGCCGAGCGGGCCGAGGTCAAGCCGGGCAAGCTCTTCCAGCCGCTCCGCGTCGCCCTGACGGGTACGACCGTATCGCCGGGTATCTTCGAGACGGTGGCGGTGCTCGGGCGGGACGAGACGCTCGCTCGGATGGATCAGGCGATGTCGGCGCTCAACCGTCCGTCCACGGTTGCCGATAGAGGCTGAAGGCCACCGACCATGACCGGCCAGAATCCTCCAGATCCCCCGATTTCGACCGATGAAAGGCTCATGACCCCGCCCCGCGCGACCGCTCTGCCCGTGCCCTCAGCAGGCACGCGTGCGCCCGCAGCCGCCGGGTCCTCGGGTCCGAGCCCCTTCGCCGCCGTCGGCCGTACCCGCAACGAGGGCCACGGCAAGCGCCTCACGGCCGCCTTCGAGGCGCTGGAGGTCTTCCCGGCGCTGGCCGAGTCCCGTAACCGCCTGCTCGCGCTCGTCTCCGAGGAGCGCCCCTCGATCGGCGACATGGTCCGCGCGATCGAGTCCGACGTCGCCCTGGTGATCGCGATCATGCGGCTCGCCAACGGGTTCGACTCGCCGCGCCGCGGCCAGGTCGACTCGATCGTCGGCGCCGTCGAGGTGCTCTCGCCCGAGTCGGTGCACCAGCTGGCCACCAACGCCGAGACCTTCGAGTTCTTCGAGCGCGGCAAGAAGTGGGACGCCGCCCCCGAGCGCTTCCGCCTGCACGCCGTCGCCGTCCAGCGCGCCGCGGACCGGCTCGCCGCCGCGGCCGGCTACCAGCACCGCGACCGGCTGCTCGTCACCGCGCTGCTGCACGACATCGGCAAGCTCGTGCTCATGCACGCGTACCCGGGCTACCCCAAGCAGGTCCACGGCCCGGCCCGCACGCCCGAGGAGCGCCTGCACTACGAGCGCCGCGAGCTCGGCGTCGACCACGCGCTGGTCGGCGGCGTCCTCGCCCGCCGCTGGAACCTGCCCAAGTCGGTCGCCTCCGCGATCGAGCGCCACCACGCCGACGACGCCCAGGGCGACGCCGCGTTCGTCCGCCTCGCGGACATGCTGGCGCACTACTCGCAGGGCTCGCCGGTCTCCTCGACGGAGCTGCTCAAGGCCGCCCGCAACGTCGGCTTCGGGCCGAGCGAGCTGCGCGCGGTCCTCTACGACCTCCCGTACCCCTCGCAGGAGCGCCCGCGGGCGGTCGAGCCGTGCCCGCTGTCGGGCCGCGAGCTCGAGGTCCTCAAGCGCCTCGCCAAGGGCATGGTCTACAAGCAGATCGCCCACGAGCTGTCGCTCTCCACGAGCACGGTGCGCACGCACCTGCACAACATCTACGGCAAGCTGGGCGCGGTCGACCGCGCGCAGGCCGTGCTGCACGCGACCGAGCGCGGCTGGCTCTAGCCGACGCGGCGGCGTCGGGCTTCGCGTCCTTGGGCGCGTAGCGGTGGTGCAGCATCAGGACGTTGCCGTCCGGGTCCCGGAAGTGGGCCATGTGGCAGACGCCCGAGTCCAGCGTGTCCGCGGCGAACTTCACGCCCTTGGCCTCGAGCTCCTCGCGGGCCTTGCTGCACGTCGTCGACCTGCAGGGCGATCGGCAGCGAGTGGGGCGCGAACTCGAGCCCGAACGCGTCGGACTGCATCAGCGCGATCGTCAGCGAGCCGGTCTCGAACTCGCTCGCGGGCATGTTGCCCCAGCTGCTTCGAGCGCTCCAGCCCGAGCGTCTCGCCGTAGAACTCCTTCGCCTGCTCCCAGTTGCGGGTGGGGACGCAGACGAAGTCGACTCCGGTGATGTTCATGGCGCCACGCTACCGGACCGCGCCCGCCGCGCCGCGAGCATCGCGAGCGCCACGCCGGCCGAGTCGATCAGCACGTCGACGGGCGAGCCGACGCGACCCTCGACCGTCGTCTGGTGGAGCTCGTCGCTGACGGCGAAGGCGACCGCGATCAGCGCCGGCAGCAGCCGGTTCCCGTAGCCCAGCGCCCGCCACCACAGGAACCACAGCAGGCCGAACTCGGCCATGTGCGCGAGCTTGCGCAGGATCGTGTCCCACGTCCCGAGGCCCGAGTTGAGGTCGGGCTGGGCGCTCAGGAAGAAGATCAGCCCCATCAGCAGCAGGGGCGGGGCGAAGCGCGACAGCACCCCGCCGATGCTAGGCGGCCGGCGGCGGGTCCTCCTCGACCTCGACCACGCGGCCCTCGGGCGGCGGCTCGTGCTCGAGGCGGATCTCCTCGCGGCGCACCGGGACGGTCCGCTGCACCTCGTCGGTGACCGTGACCTTCTTCAGGCGCACGCGCTCGCGCCGCTCCACGGGCTCCTTGCGGACGCGCACCTCCTCCTCGGAGCGCACCATCTCGGCGTGGTCCTCGCCTGCGTCCCGCGGCGCCGGGACCGCCGCGTAGTGCTCGTCGAGCAGCGCCTCCTCGTGGGCCGTCAGCGAGACGCCCGGATCGAGCCGCGGCGCCTCGAGGACGTGCTCGCGGTCGTAGGCGACCTGGATGTCGTCGCCCTCTGGCCGGGCGTCGTCGAGGCGGACGTAGGTCTCCTTGGTGCCGAACAGGCCGGTGGCGACCGCCGCGTAGGCCGGCAGGTCGGTCTCCGAGTCGAGGTAGACGTCGCCGAAGCGGCCGATCTTCTCGCCGTGGCGGTCGACGACGGTCTTCCCGCGCCACTCCAGCGCCGTGTCGATGTCGACGGTCACGTCGTGAGCGCTACCCGATCGAGCGTGTGCGGGAACGGCGCTGGGGTAGGCCGGTGGTCATGGACACCTGGGTGATCGTGCTCATCGTCGTCGTGATCCTGCTCGTGCTGCTGCTCGCGCTGCTGCCCGCGGCGCGCAAGCGCTCCAAGCAGCGCACGCAGCAGCGCCGGGTCGAGGCCAAGGCGCGCGCCGCGCAGGCGGAGCGCCACGTGGAGTCGGCCGACGAGGCGCTCGCGCTCGCCGAGGACCGGCGCACGCAGGCCGAGCGGGAGCGCCAGGAGGCCCAGCGCCACGAGGCGCGCGCCCGCGAGGCGGAGTCCGAGGCCGAGCGGCTCGCGGCCCGTGCGCAGGAGGAGCAGGCGGCCGCCCAGCAGCAGCGCGAGCGCTCCGAGCGCGTCGATCCGCACGGCTGACCGGGCGCTGTCGTAGCATCGGCCGCGCCCGATGCTGTCGATCACGACCAAGTCGCCCTACGCGATCCGCGCCCTGACCGAGCTCGCCCGCACCGGCGGCGCCGGCCCCGTCCCGATCGGCGAGCTCGGCGCGCCGCCGCGACATCCCGGTCCAGTTCCTCGAGCAGCTCTTCGCGGTCCTGCGCCGCGCGGGCGTCCTGCGCTCCCAGCGCGGCGTCAAGGGCGGCTACTCCTTCGCCCGCGATCCCGGAGACATCACGGTGCTCGAGATCGTCGAGCTCCTCGACGGCCCGCTCGGCGGCGGAGCCGAGTCGATCTTCGCCGAGGCCGCGGCCGCCGCCCGCGCCGTCCTCGCCAAGGCGACGATCTCCGACGTCGTCGAGCGCGAGAACCGCGCCGCCGGCGCGTCGATGTACTACATCTAGCGCTCGCCACGACGTGGCAGAGGGACGGGGTGGCTCGAACACCGCGCTGGGATTTCGACGAGCTCATAAGGCGAGCCTAATAGTTGTTGGCGGTCCGCCAACTGCTTGTTAGCATCTCGCCAACACGATGCCCGAACCTTCCAGCGTCCGAAAGACCCCGATGAAACGAATCGTCCTGTCCGTTGCCGCCGTTGGTGCGCTCGCTTGTGCCGGGCTGTCCATGGTCGGGGCCGCTCCCGCGAGCGCCGGCTATCGGGTCGGTGTCGGCGAGCAGAACCGCGCAGATGTTCGACTCGCCGTCGTGGCAGTCGCTGAAGCTCAAGCGGGTGCGTTACCTGGTGCCGTGGGACTATGCCAAGCACGTCGGCCAGCGCGCGGAGGTCGACCGCTACATGCTCCGCGCCCGTGCGGCGCGCCAGGACGTGCTGGTGACCTTCACCGCGCGTCGTGGCTGCTATCTGCCGAGCGGTCGCTACTCCAAGGCCAGGGTCTGCCGCGCGCCGAGCGCGAGCGCGTACCGCAACGCGTTCGGGATGTTCGACGCGAAGTTCCCGTGGGTGAAGACCTACTCGGCCTGGAACGAGATCAACCACAAGTCCCAGCCGACGTTCAAGCGCCCGAAGAAGGCCGCCGGCTACTACAACGTGCTGCGCGCGCAGGCCCGCAGGGGCAAGTTCCGCGTGATGGCGGCCGACATGCTCGACACGCCCGACATGGGCCGCTACCTCGCGAGCTTCCGGCGCTACGCCAAGGGCTCGCCGCGGCTGTGGGGCCTGCACAACTACGGCGACGTCAACCGCCGCCGCACGACCTTCACGAAGACGATGCTGCGCACCGTCCCCGGCGAGGTCTGGCTGACCGAGACCGGCGGCATCGTCAAGCTGCTGCCGAGCTTCAAGCCCTCCGACCGTCGCGCGCCGCCGCGCGCACGAAGGACCTGTTCCGGCTCGTGGACACCTACGACACGCGCCGGCGCGGCATGCGCTCGAAGATCACGCGCCTGTTCGTGTACTCGTTCTACGGCGCCCGACCCGGCGCGCGCTTCGACGCCGGTCTGGTCAACCCGGACGGCACGCCGCGCCAGGCGTACACGGCCTTCGCCAAGGCCGCGCGGACGCACCGCTAGGAGAACGGGAACGAATGCAGTCAGCAATCACGATCACGATCAACCACCCCGACGAGCTGACGCCGAACGGCGTGACGCACGAGCTCGAGGGGCTCGCCGAGGTGGTGCGGGCGGTCTGCGACAGGGTGCGGCTCGACGGCACCGTCGTCATCGCGGTCGCGAAGGCCGTGAGCCTCACCGATCGCGAGATCGAGGTCGCCCGTTACGTGCTGGCGTGCCAGCGCGCGGAGCGCGACGGACATCGAGCGTCCGTGCCGAAAGCGGGTCTGCTGAGCGCCGAGGAGCTCCGGGAACTGCGCAGGATCAGTCGCCGGTCCAGCGCCCGCGCCGAGAGGCTCGACCGATGAAGGGACATGTAGCCGCGCCCATTCGTGGGCATCGCAGTCCTTAGGCACTGCATCTAGCGCCGGGTGTCGGAGGGGAGGCGGGCGCCATTGGCGTCCGCCGCAGCCGGCTCGCCACGCGCGAACGGGCGCGGTGGACCTGGCTCCGGGCTCGCCGGCGGCGCCTGGGCCGACCACTTCGGCGGCGGCCCGGGCACCGACGAGACGACGGACCTGACTCCGGCCGAGGGCGACACGCGAGACGGCACCACGCCGTAGCTCCGGGCAGAGATCTCACCCGAACGGGACGAGGCGCCGGTGAGGCTCGCCGCGCATCCTGGGTGCATGCGCTGCCCGAGGATCTGCGTGGGCGCGATCATCGCCGTCGCCGCGACGTGCGCGGCACCGTCGGTCGCCCAGGCCCAACTGACGCCGTCGTCGACGCCGCTTCCCGGGAGCACGTTCCAGGGCGCCGACGGCAACCAGGAGAACGGGGACGGCTTCATCGACTGGGAAGGGCTCGAGACCGCGGGCGGCGTGGTGCACAGCGAGGACCCGAACGCCCAGGACTCGACGTTCGCCGGCGGCACGAAGGAGGGTGCACCGTTCGAGTGGACGTTCGAGACGACCCCGGGCGGGGTGACGCCGGGCAAGTCGAACATCCGCGACGCCTGGTCCAGCGTGGACCAGAGCTCGGGCCGGACGTTCTTGTACCTGGGGTTCGCGCGCGACGCGCCGGTCGGCACCACGTTCCTCACGTTCGAGCTCAACCACGCCGGCGGGACGTGGAAGAACGACCGGGGTGTCCGCGTGCCGTGCCGCCGTGACGGCGACATCCTCGTCTCCTACGAGATCTCTGGCACCACGGCGGAGGTGTTCCTGCGGCGCTGGACGACGGGACACACGGACCCCGAGTCGGGCTGCGACCGTACCGGCACACTCGCGCCGTTCACGACCGTGCAGGACAACATGGAGGTGCAGGGCGCGATCAACCGTGTGGAGATCGCCAACCACCTCGAGGGCTTCGGCGCGAGGATCCCGGCGTTCCAGTTCGGCGAGGCGGCGCTGGACCTCGACGCGCTGCTCGGGCAGGCGTTCGCCGGCGGGTGCTACGCGTTCAGCTCGATCTGGATGCACTCGCGCTCCTCGACCTCCTACACGTCTCAGATGCAGGACTACGTCGCGCCCGTGCCGATCGACCTCAGGACCTGCGCGGCCGAGGGCGTGAAGTTCTTCGACCTCGACGCGGACGGCCTGCGCGACCCGAACGAGCCGGGCATTCGCGGGTTCCAGATCTTCGCCGACTACAACCGCAACGGGCAACTCGACGCGGGCGAGCCGTCGGCCGTGAGCGACGCCGACGGGCGCTACGTGCTCAGCGACATCCGCCGTGACGACTACACGCTGCGCGAGCGCCTCCTGCCGACCCGCAGGCGCGCGACGAACCAATGGCGATGCTCGTTCCCGAACGCGGGCACCGACGGCGGGTTCGGGGAGCCCGGCCCCGGCCTGCCGTGTGGATGGGGGCCGATCGACGCCGACGCCGAGCCCAACGCGAAGGGCCGGGACTTCGGCAACTGGTATCCGGCGAAGCTGACCGTGATCAAGGACCTGGTCCCGCCGGACGACCCCGGGCGCTTCGACCTGTTCGTCAACGGGATGCGGGTGCTCCAGAACGCGCTGAACGGCTCCTCGGTGACCCTCGACGTGCCACCGGGCACCTACACCGTCACGGAGCAGGCGGTCGCGCCGACCGAGCTTGGCCAGTACACGCGCACGCCGTCCTGCAAGCTGCTCTCGCGGAGAACGCGCGCCGGCGCCGATTCCGCCAGCGTGGCGCTCGCCGCCGGCGGGCAGGCCACGTGCCGGTTCCTGAACGTGCGGCTCGGCCATCCGGCGATCGCGATCGACAAGAGCGGACCGGCCGTCGCGGAGGCGGGGGACACGCTCCGTTACACGCTGCAGGTCACCAACCCAGGGAGCATCCCGTTCCCCGCGGACCAGGTGCGCGTCACCGATCCCACCTGCGACGACCCCCCGGAGCTCACCGGCAAGTCGGATGGCAGCGGCCCCGACGGCTCCACGGACACGCTCGACCCCGGGGACGTCTGGACCTACGGGTGCTCGGTGAAGACCGACGAACCCGGGGAGGACTGCGTGCTGCAGGTCGTCCGCAACACCGCCACGGTGAGCGGCGCGCCCGGTGTCGAGTACAGCAGCACCGTCGCGACCACCCTGACCTGCCCCGACGTGGATCCGCCCGACCCGCCCGACCCGCCCGACCCGCCCGTGCCGCCGGACCCGCCGGACCCGCAGGTTCCGCCCCAGCCGGAGGAGCCGACCCCGCCCGCGCCGGTTGTTCCGGGCCAGCCCGACGAGCCTGGTGCGGTGGTCCCACCGGTTCGGAGACCGCCGAAGGCCGGCACGGCCGGCGCGGCCGGGCTCGCGAGCACGAACGTCGGCCGCTGCCTGGCCCGTCTCCCGCGGATCAGGCTGCGCGGAAGGCACTTCAGCCGGGTGACCGTGTTCGTCGACGGCCAGCGGGTGCGGGCGCGCCGCGGCCGGCCGCTGCAGCGGCTACTGACGGTCAGACGCCTGGGCAGCCTCGCGCCCGGCCCGCACCGGGTGACCGTTCGCGTGCGGTTCCGGCTCGGCTCGGGATCGCGCCCGCTCACGCTCGAGCGCCGCGTGCGGATCTGCCGCGCCGCGCTGCCGCGCTTCACGGGCTGAGCCGGTGGCGGCAGCGCGCGGCCTCGCAGCGCTGGGCACCGGCGTCGCGCTGGCCGTGCTCTTGGCGCACCCGGCGGGCGCGCGCGGGGTCAGGCCCGCCGACGCCACGGGTCCGCTCCGGAACGAGCGACTCTCGAACGAGCGCACCCTGACGCGATGGGCGCACCCGCTCCGCACCACGCCGATCCGGGCCCGGCCGCTCCGGCGGTCGCGCTCGGTCGCGTCGTTGCGCGCGCTGACCGAGGACGGCCTCCCGGAGGTCTACATGGCGCTGAGCAGCCGTCGCGCCCGCGGCGATCGCGTGTGGATCCGCCTGCGCATTCCCGGTCGGCCGAACGGCCGCAAGGGCTGGGTGCCGCGCGGCGCGCTCGGGCACCTGCACGTGCTGACCACGGCGCTGCGGATCGACAAGGTCCGCTCCCGCGCGACCCTGCGCCGCCGTGGCCGGATCGTGTGGCGATCCCCGATCGGACACGGCGCGCCCGGCACGGCCACGCCCTCAGGCCGCTTCTACATCCGCGAGCGCCTCGACAACCGCGGCGGCGATCCCGTGTACGGTCCGCTCGCGTTCGGCACCAGCGCCTACTCGGCGCTCTCGGACTGGCCCGGCGGCGGCGTGATCGGCATCCACGGGACCAATCAGCCGTCGCTGATCCCCGGCCGGCCCTCCCACGGGTGCATCAGGGTCCCGAACCCCGCGATCCGCCGCCTCGCCCGCCTGATGCCGGTCGGGACACCGGTGAGGATCCGCTGACGCGCACGTGTGGGCTGGACGCGACCCACCCGCATCGCGTACGGTCGTCATGACCGGAGGGTGAGCTGGAGGAGGACGGACATGGACGTGCGTCGGCTACGGATGCTGATCCTTTCCACGGGGATCGCGGTGGCGGCTGCCGCTGCCGCGCCGGCGGGCGCGCCGGCCGCCGGTCTGATCGCGGCCTACGATCGCTACGAGACCGGCAAGGGCTTCGAGATCGGACTCGCGAACGCGAGCACCGGGACGCGGCTCACCCTTCCGGCGGGCGTCAACACGACCGACGACGAGCTCCACCCTTCGCTCTCCATCGACGGGCGCTACCTGGTGTGGATGCGCACGCGGCTGCTGCCCAAGCTCAACGGCGACATCCCGGTGCCGCCGGACCGCACGCTGTTCATGCTCGACCGCCAGACGGGTGTGATCACCACGATGGCCACGGGCAACGGCGCTCCCGCCGGCCCGGCGTTCGCCAACCGCGCCAACCGGACGCTCACGTGGGGCGTGCGGCCGCACAGCACCAGCTGCTGCATCCTGAAGTTCCAGGCCATCAGCGCCGACAACACCATAAGCGGCTCGACCGGCTTCCCGCTCAACTTCCTGCCCGCGCCCGCCGGCCAGACCCTCGACGGGGCACACGTCGCCATGGACTCGCTCCCGCTGACCAACCTCGGCATCTCCTGGGTGAGCACCGACGCGAACTCGGGTGCGCTGCTGAACGGGGCCACGACGCTCGTCGGCCTCCGCGAGGGCAGCACGCCGCGCGCCGACTTCGGGGACGCCGCGTCGCCTACGAGCCATCCCGTGTTCCGGCGCGGCGACCGATACGTCGCACTGGACAAGACGACCGGCTCCGACGCGGACATCCAGACGATCTCGTTCCCCGACGAGACGGCGCTGACCCCGGCGCCCACGCCCATCACGACCACCGATCCAGAGCGGATGCCGGCGTGGTCGCCCGGCGGTCTGCAGCTCGGGTTCGTGCGGACCACGGGGGGTCGGCGGAAGCTGGCTGTCTACGACCTCACGCCCGGCCTCCAGGCCATCCTCAACCCGCCGATCGACCTCGGCGCCGACGCCCCGACACCGCAGACCCGGGCTTTCCAGTCAAGCTGGGGCGGCCTCTCGATTGCCGAGTCCAGCGCGCTCGACGTCCCCGTCGTCACGTGCACGACGAACTGCCTGCAGGTGCTGCAGGGCACCTCGGTCTCCAAGGTTGTGCTCTCGCCGACGGTCTCGACGACCACGAAGACCCAGTCGATCGGCATCTTCGTCGTGCGCGTGACCGGCAAGCGCAAGCTGCTGGGACGCACCGTGCCGCGCATCAGGCAGGTCGGGCGGGTCCCGCTCGGAGCCACCCGCAAGGGCCGCAACCGCTTCCGCTGGAACGGCAAGGTCGCCGGCAAGCGGCTCGGGCGCGGGACCTACCTGCTCACGTACCGGGCGCTCCGGCGCACGCGCATCGTCAGCACCTCCGGCTCCATCCGCTTCAAGGTGACGAGGGACGGGCGGATCCGCGGGGTGCGGCGCGTGAGGTAGCCGTCAGCGCTCGGCCGTGATGAGGTGCGAGGCCCCGTCCGGCGCGGTGTGGACCGCGGCGGCGCCAAAGCCGGCGGTCTCCAGCGCCGCGGCGATCTCCTCGGGTGGGCGCAGGGTGAACACGGCCAGGTCGACGCGCTCCATGACCGCGCCGTCGCGGATCCCGATCACGACGCGGCCGCCCGGGGCGAGGACGCGGTGGACCTCGCCCAGCGCGGGGGCGAGGTCGCGCCAGAAGTAGACCGTGTTGACGGTGAGGACGCGGTCGACGGCCGCGTCCTCGAGCGGCAGCGCGAGCACGTCGCCGGTGTGGACCGCGACCCGGCCCGCCTCGACCTCCGCGCGGTGGCGGGCCGAGGCCGCGGCGACCATGTCGCTCGCGCGGTCGACCCCGACGACCGTGGCGCCGCGCTCGAGCAGCGGCCCGAACGTCAGCCCGCCCCCGAAGCCGAGGTCGAGCACGCGTGTCCCCGGGCGGACGTCCAGCCGCTCGATCGCGCGGGCGTTGAAGTCCCGGTTCCCCCGGTTCATGCCCGCGGCCACCACGCGGCCGGCCAGACCGGAAGGGCGCGAGAGCTGGTCGGAGAGGACGCGGCGCAGTCGGCTGAGCATGGCGACATGGTGCACACCTTCCCGAAGGGCTGCCCGGGAGCCGGGTGACAGGGGGCACCCGCGTTGGGATACTCGCGCCCGGATGCGAACGCGCACGGGCGACTCCGAGGAGGACCAGGAGCAGGAGGGCGAGGAGCTCGCGCCCGTCAACGGGGACCTCGGGGCGATCCTCATGGGGGTGCAGGACTCGGCCGGCAACGCCGCGCTGGCGGGGCTGGTCGCCCAGGTGGAGTCGGGCGAGGTCGCGGCGGAGTCGCTGCTGCCCGGCGGCAAGTCCGACGCGGCGGAGAAGGATGCCGCGCGCGAACGCAAGGGCATCCAGGAGCGCGGCACGCACCTCGCGCTCACCCAGCGCCTGACGAAGGCCAAGGCGCACGCGCGCGCCCCGCGGATCGAGGGTGAGCTGACCGCCTTCGAGCGCCGCCTGCGCGACGCGCGCGAGTACGGCTGGGTCGGCATGGACGCCGCGGCGCTCGGCGCCGAGATGGCCGAGCTCGAGGACAAGCTGGCCCGCGCGGAGGCCGAGGAGGAGGCGCTCTCCGCGCTCTCGTCGGTCGACCTGCGCCGCAGGCCGCTGATGGAACGCATCAAGAAGGCGATCATGGAGCGCACCGCGATCGCCAAGCCCGGCATGGCCCTTTACGCGCCCGAGGACCTCGAGGACCTGGGGACCATCGGCGAGGAGCTCGCGGAGGTCCAGAAGGCGCTGACGGAGAACACGATCGCCGTCGTCACGGCGCGCCAGACGCTCGGCGCCCTCAGCGCGGTGACGACCGAGTTCGCCCGCTCGGCCGCGGCCAACCTCGCGGAGGCCGTCGAGAAGAGCGCCACGAAGCTCGCGGAGATCGAGCTCAAGCTGGGGGAGATCACCGAGCGCCACGCGCGTGCCAACGCCGAGGACCGCGACAAGCTCAACCAGCTCATGGACGGCCTCGAGCCGCGCCTGCGCCGCGACCCGCGGCTGGCGATGGCCTCCGGCTCGAGCACCAGGGAGATCGACTACCTGATCAAGAAGGCCTGGCTCGAGCAGCACGAGCAGACCCAGCGGCTGGCCAAGGACGAGGTCTGGCAGCTCGTGGCCGGCTTCTCGCCCGACGAGGGTCGCGTCGCCTACTTCGAGCTCGAGGAGCGCATGGGGGACTGGCGGGTGCACCTCTCGCTCGACTACGGCGTCATGCAGGCCGTCGACGTGACCTGCTCGGAGTCCGACGTCCGCGACGCGCTCTTCGGCGCGAGCGCCGCCGTCGTGCTGCGCTCGCACGCCACCGCCGAGGTGCTGGGTCGCAACGACGACCGCAACCCGCGCTTCTACTACGGCACCGGCCGCGTCACGCCCAAGCGCGACTTCTGGAGCACCCGCGAGGGCAAGGCCGTCAAGCGCAACTGGAGCGCGCTGCAGGGCGAGCTGATCGACGCCTTCGACGACAAGGCGGACGAGCTCGTGAGGATGGTCGACGAGGTGCTCGAGCAGCGCAAGGAGCTCAAGGCGGTCGTCGTGAAGGTGGGCGAGAGCCTGCAGTGGGCGGAGTGACCGCCTAGGCGAGGCCCTTGTCGGCCAGCTCCCGCTGCGCCGCTTCGCTCTTGCCGAGCCCGTCGAGCCCCATCCCGGCGAGCACGCCGGGCGCCTTGGTGAACTGGATCTCGCGGTAGTCGACGACCTCGACGAGGTTGCCCCACGGGTCGCGCACCAGCAGCCCGCGGCCGGGCTCGGGCTCGATGCCCGCGGCGGCCAGCGCGGCCCGCACGGCGTCGCGGTCGTCCACGACGAGCCCGAAGTGGCGTTCGGCGTCGGGCGCCTGGCTGCGGCCCTCCGAGAAGGCGAGGAACTGATCGCCCGCGTCGAGGAACGCCATCCCCGGGACGCGGCCGCGCAGCTCGAAGTCCAGCCAGCGCCCGTAGAACTCGAGCGCGGCGTCGAGGTCGCCGACCTCGAGCGCCACGTGGTTGATCCCGACCACCCGTGCCCGACCCATGCCTACTAGGCTCTCATAGGCGAATGGCCGCCATCCCGATCAACATTGCGGATCACGTGGGCCGCACCCCGATGGTGCAGCTCACCCGGCTCGCGGCCGGCGCGGGCGCCGAGGTGTTCGCGAAGCTCGAGATGTTCAACCCCGGCGGATCGGTCAAGGACCGCATCGGGGTCGCGATGATCGAGGCGGCCGAGGTCGAGGGGCGGATCGAGCCCGGCCGGACCACGATCGTGGAGGCCACGAGCGGCAACACGGGCATCGCGCTCGCCTTCGTGTGCGCCGCCAAGGGCTACGACCTGATCCTCACGCTCCCGCAGGGCATGAGCCGCGAGCGCGACGCGCTGCTGCGCCTCTACGGCGCGCAGGTCCACGTCACCGAGTCGCTCGGCGGCATGAACGAGGCCGTCGCGGCCGCCCAGGCGCTGGCGCGCGACGGGGAGGTGTGGCTGCCCGACCAGTTCGCCAACCCCGCCAACCCCGAGGCCCACCGGCGCACCACCGGGCCCGAGCTGTGGGAGGCGCTCGACGGCAAGGTCGACTACCTCGTCGCCGGCGTCGGCACCGGCGGCACGATCACCGGCGCCGGCGGCTTCCTGAAGGAGCGCAACTCGGAGCTGAAGGTCGTCGCGGTCGAGCCGGCCTCCTCGCCCGTGCTCTCCGGCGGCCGGCCCGGCCCGCACAAGATCCAGGGCATCGGCGCCGGCTTCGTCCCGCCCGTGCTCGACCGCTCGCTCCTGGACGAGGTCATCCCCGTCGACGACGAGGACGCGCTGGAGACCGCCCGGCTCCTCGCGCGCCGCGAGGGCGTGCTGGCGGGCATCTCCTGCGGCGCCGCGCTGTACGCCGCGCTCGAGATCGCCGGCCGGCCCGAGGCCACGGGCAAGCGGGTCGCGGTCGTGCTGCCCGACTCGGGCGAGCGCTACGTCTCCACCCCCTTCTTCGCGCCCGAGCCCGAGCGGACCGCAGGCGCGGCATGAGCCTGCGCGAGGTCGAGGGCCCGGCCGGCGCTCCCTGGGAGCGGCCGATGCACGGGACGCTCGACCGGCTCGTCGTCGAGTCCGACGCGCTCGCCGACAACCCGCTCGGCGACCCGGCCCGCCGCCCGCTCTACGTCTACCGCCCGCCCGGCGTCGAGCGCGACCACCCGCGCGCGCTGCCGTCGGTCTACGTGATCCAGGGCTACACGGGCCAGCTCGACATGTGGTTCACCCGCAACCCGTTCCAGGCGACGGTGATCGAGGCCTTCGACGCGTTGTTCGCCTCGGGCCAGTGCCCGGACGCGATCGTCGTGTTCGTCGACGCGTGGACGAGCTACGGCGGCTCGCAGTTCCTCAACTCGGCCGGCACCGGGCGCTACATGGACTACCTCTGCGACGAGGTCGTGGAGTTCGTCGACGCCCGCTACCCGACGGCCGCCGATCGCGACCGCCGCGGGCTGGCCGGCAAGTCGTCGGGCGGCTACGGCGCGATGGTGGTGCCGATGCTGCGCCCCGACGTGTTCGGCGCGCTCGCCTCGCACGCCGGCGACGCGCTCTTCGAGAGCGCCTACCTGCCCGAGTTCCCGACGTTCGTGCGCACCATCCGCGACCACTTCGACGGCTCGATCGAGGTCTTCTTCGAGCAGCTCGCGGCCTTCACCCACTTCGACATGGACCGGTTCCGGGCGATCGAGTTCTACGGCTACGCGGCCGCCTACTCGCCGGATCCGCAGCGGCCGGGCAAGGCGTTGCTGCCGGTGGACCTCGCCACGGGGCGCCTCATGGAGGACGTCTGGGCGCAGTGGCTGGAGAAGGACCCGGTGCGGATGGCGCCCGCGCACGCCGACGCGCTGCGCTCGATGCGCCGGATCTACGTCGACGCCGGCCGCGGCGACGAGTACTACCTCGACCTGGGTGCCACCGCCTTCGGCGCGGAGCTCGACCGGCTCGGCGTCGAGCACACCGTCGAGCTCTTCGACGGCAAGCACGGCGGGATCGCGTGGCGCTACCCGGGCGCCCTGCGCGAGCTCGTGATCGCGTTGCAGTGACCCGCACGCTCGACATCACGGATGTCACGTGCCCGATGACGTGGGTGAAGACCAAGCTCGAGCTCGAGCGGATGGCGCCCGGCGAGGAGCTGGCTGTGCGCTGCCGCGAGGGCGAGGCGCTCGAGAACGTGCCGCGCTCGGCGCGCGAGGCCGGGCACGCGGTCAGCGTCGAGGGCACGACGATCCGGATCGTGCGCGCGTGAGCTCGAGCCGCCGCTCCTTCCTGCGCGACCTCGCCGGGTCGGTGCGCGACGTCACGGCGGCCGCCCAGGCGGGGCCGCCTCAGCCGCCGCGCGAGGCGCTCGCCGAGGCGAGCCTCGAGCGCTACTCCCGCCAGCTCGTGCTGCCCGAGTGGAGCGAGGCCGCCCAGCGGGCGCTGGGTGACGCGAGCGTGCTGGTGGTCGGCGCCGGGGCGCTCGGGTCGCCCGTGGCGCTCTACCTCGCGGGCGCCGGCGTGGGGCGGCTGGGGATCGTCGACGGCGACGAGGTCGAGCTGTCCAACCTGCACCGCCAGCTCCTGCACTACACGCCCGACCTCGGCGTCCCGAAGGCGCACAGCGCCGCCGCCAAGCTCGGGTTCCTCAACCCGGAGGTCGTCGTCGAGCCCTACCAGGTGCGCCTCGACGCCTCTAACGCCGCGGGCCTGATCGAGGGCGCCGACCTCGTCGTGGACTGCAGCGACTCCTTCGAGACCCGCTACGCCGTCAACGCCGCCTGCTGCGCGGCGCGGATCCCGCTCGTGGAGGCGGGCGTGCTCGGCGTGAGCGGGCTGGTCATGGGCATCCGGCCGGGGGAGGGGGCCTGCTATCGCTGCGCCTTCCCGGAGCCGCCGCCCGACGCGCCGAGCTGCGCCACCGCCGGCGTGCTCGGCCCCGCCGCCGGGGTGATCGGCTCGCTGCAGGCGCTCGAGGCGCTCAAGCTGCTCACGGGCGTCGGCGAGCCGCTCGTCGGCGCCTTCCTGCAGGCCGACCTGGCCGTGCTGTCGTTCCTGCGCGTCGCCGTCGAGCGCCGTGTCGACTGCCCCGACTGCTCCGCGGCGTACCCTTAAGCGGATGCTCGGCCTCGGCACCCTGCGCCGCGTCGCCGGAGAGGTCCGCCGTGACCTCGCCGCCGCGCGCGACCGCGACCCGGCGGCCACCGGTGTCTCGCCCGGCGAGATCCTGGCGGCGTGGCCAGGCGTCCACGCGCTGCTGTCCCATCGCGTCGCCCACGCGCTGCGCGGCGCCGGCGTCCCGGTCGCCCCGCGGGCGCTGGCCTACGCCTCGCGCTCGCTGACCGGGATCGAGATCCATCCGGCCGCGCGCGTCGGCGACGGCCTCTTCATCGACCACGGGATGGGCGTCGTGATCGGCGAGACCGCCGAGGTCGGCGAGAACGTGACGATGTACCAGGGCGTCACGCTCGGCGGCACCGGCTTCGCGACCGGCAAGCGCCACCCGACGGTCGAGGACAACGTCACGATCGGCTCCGGGGCGAAGCTGCTCGGCCCGATCACGATCGGCCACGGCGCCAAGATCGGCGCCAACGCGGTCGTCATCCACGACGTGCCGCCGAACGCGACCGTGGTCGGCAACCCGGGCCACACCGTGCGCGTCGAGGGGCGCCGGCCCGAGGGTCCCGACGCCGACTGGGTGCACCTGCCCGACCCGATCGCCGACGCGATCAAGCAGCTCTCGCGCCGGATCGCCGACCTCGAGCGCGAGCTGGCGGAGCGCGAGGGGCGCCAGGACCCGCAGATCGGCGAGGTCGTGCCGCTGCGCAACGTCCGCGGACCGAACCCCGCCGGTGGCTAGCTTCAGCCACACCGTCACGATCGCCAAGCCGCCCGCGGAGGTCTTCCCGTGGCTGCTCGACGAGGACAAGGTGCCGAAGTGGACGAGCCGCCTGAAGACCTACGACGTGCAGGGCGGCGGCGCGCTCGGCCGGGGCTCGAAGATCCGCCAGGTGCTCACCGTCGGCGGCCAGGACCTCGACATCGAGATGGAGATCACGGGCTACGACCCGCCGCACGCGGCCGAGAGCCGCTTCTCCACGAACGGCCTCGAGGTCGACACGACCTACCGCCTGCGCGAGGCCGGCGGCGGCACCGAGCTGACCCAGACCCTGGAGGGCAAGGCGAACGGCTTCAAGGCGCGCCTGCTCGTCCCGGTCGTGCAACCGAAGCTCGAGGGCAAGCTCACCGAGGACCTCGAGCGGCTGCGCGAGCTGCTCTCGTAGTGGATCGCCTGCGGCCGCCGCTGGCGCCCCGGGTCCCGGAGACGCTCGAGCCGCTGGATCCGGACGGGCTCGAGGACGAGACGCGCTACGAGGGCTTCGAGCTGCCCGGCGCCGGCCCGCTCGCGACGCGCCACCTCACGCTCGCCGAGGGCCGCCTGCACGGCGCGCTCGCGGGCTCGCGCCTGGAGGACCTGCACCTCGGCGACTGCGCCGTGGCCGGCGACCTCGCGAACCTGCGCGCGCCGAAGGCCGCGCTGCGCCGCACCGCCTTCGCCCAGGCGCGGCTGACGGGCGCCGAGCTGACCGAGGCCTCGCTGCGCGACGTCACCTTCACGGATTGCCGCATCGACCTCGCGAGCCTCGCGGCCGCGCGCCTGGAGCGGGTCGCCTTCATCGACTGCGACCTGCGCGAGACCGCGCTCTCCGAGGCCGTCCTGCGCGACGTCCGCTTCGAGCGCTGCGACCTCGGAGGGGCCGACCTCGCGCGGGTCCGGCTCCAGCGCGTGGTCCTCTCCGGGTGCCGGCTGGAGGGGATCCACTCCGTCGGGGACCTGCGCGGCGCGACGATGCCGTGGCCCGACATCGTCGGCAACGCGGGACTGTTCGCGACCGCCGCCGGTATCCGCCCTTACGAGGACTGAATGTGGCGGGCCTAGCGTGGGCAGCCCATGCCCATGGCCCGCATCCTCATGCTCGCGTTCGTCCTCGCTCTCGCCTCCACGCCGGCCGCCTCGGCCCAGGACGTGGTCGGCGAGGCCGCCGACGCGCTCGCCACCGACCCCGTCTATGTCGACCCCTCCGCGGAGCGCGCGCTCTCGGAGTCCGAGGCCGACCGCCTGCGGCAGCGGATCCAGGGGTCCGATACCGGCCCGGTCTACGTGGCCGTCCTGCCCGAGTCAGCCAAGAGCGCGGGCGGCGGCTCCGCCCAGGGCGTCGCGCAGGCGATCGCGCAGCGCGTGGGGCGCCAGGGCACCTACGCCGTGGTCGCCGGCCGCTCGTTCGCGGCCGGCAACACGAACGAGCGCGGCTACGGCGACCTGGCCGAGGCCGCCCTCGACGCCCACCGCGACGAGGGCACGAGCGCCGTGCTGCTCGACTTCGTCGACCGCGTGGTGCAGCGGCGTGCCGGGGGCTCGTCGGGCTCCGGATCCGGGTCGGGCGGCTCCGACGGCGGCGGGAGCGGGATCGGCGCCGCCCTGCTGTTGCCCGTGCTCGCGCTCGGCGCCGGCGCGCTGCTGCTGTCGCGCCGCCGACGCCGCCGTGAGCAGGAGGCCGAGCTGGCCGAGCTGCGCGAGAACGTGCGCGACGACCTCGTCGCCCTCGGCGACGACATCCGCGCGCTCGACCTCGACGTCGAGATGCCGGGCGTCGACCCGCAGGCGAAGGCGGACTACGACCGCGCGGTGGCCGCCTACGACCGCGCGGACGACCTCGTGGAGCAGGCCCGCGCGCCGGAGGACTTCGAACCGGTGGGCGCCGCCCTGGAGGAGGGCCGCTACGCGATGACCTCCGCCAAGGAGCGCATGGCGGGCCGCGAGCCGCCCGAGCGCACGCCGCCGTGCTTCTTCGACCCCCGCCACGGCCCCTCCTCTCGCGAGGTCGAGTGGGCGCCCCACGGCGGCGCGCCGCGGATGGTGCCCGCCTGCGAGGCGGACGCCCAGCGCGTCGAGCGCGGGGAGGACCCCGAGGCGCGCGAGGTGCTCGTCGGCGGGCAGCGGATGCCCTACTGGAGCGCCGGCCCGATGTACGCCCCGTTCGCGGGCGGCCTGTTCGGGGGCTTCGGCGGCGGCCTGCTGCCCGGGCTGATGGTCGGGACGATGCTCGGAGGCTCGCTCGGCGGCTGGGGGATGGGTGACGCCTACGCGTCCGGCGGCGACGGCGGCGACTTCGGCGGAGGCGACTTCGGCGGGGGGGACTTCGGTGGCGGCTTCGGCGGCGGCGACTTCGGCGGCGGGGACTTCTAGCGGGGCAGGCGACCGGCATGGCGATCGACCACATCGACATCGTCGTCTCGGACTTCGAGCGCAGCCTGGCCTTCTACCGCGGCCTGCTCGGCCCGCTCGGCTACAGGCGCGAGGGGCCGATCGTCGGCGAGCGCGGCGAGCACGTCCTCTACCTCGGCCACGAGGACGGCTCCGGCCACGGCGCGATCAGCCTGCGCAGCGTCCAGTCCGAGGCCCACGAGGTCCCCTACGACCGCTACGCGATCGGCGTCCACCACATCGCGATCTCGGCTCCGTCGCGCGAGATGGTCGACGAGCGCGCGCAGTGGCTGCTCGCGGAGGGCGCGACCATCGAGTCCGGGCCGGCCGAGTACGACTACTCGCCCGGGTACTACGCCGTCTTCTTCTACGACCCCGACGGGATCAAGCTGGAGATCGTCCACCGCTGAGGGGTCAGACCCCTAGGCGCGCCTGAATTCAGGTTGAGCCTCGCAAAGGGGTCTGACCTCTTTGACGCGCCACCTGCTGACCGCTGATGCCTCCTGCTAGAGCGAAATCGGATGGTCGGCGGGTGGCGTTCGCGGCCCCTGCGGTTCCCCTGATGTTCCCCGTGCGTTCCCAGGGGTCAGGCGCCGACGCCCACGTCCTCGCCGGCGTCGAGCAACCAGGCGACCAATTCGCCGGCGGCGACCTCGCCGCGCGTCGGCGGTTCGCCGCGATAGGCGCGCCTCCACGCATCGCGCGTTTCTCCTAGGGCGGCGACGTAGCCCGCGCCGTGCGTCGCGCCGCGCAAAGCCGACCTCCACGCCTGGTCAAACGGGACACCGGCGGCGTGCGCCTGGGCCATAGCGGCGGCGAGTCGTTCCACGCACGAGGACCAACGCACTGGGCGAAGATAGGCGCGAGGGCGCGCGGGCGCCAACCCTCGCCCTCGCCGCCCGGGCGTCACGGGCGGCAGTCATCGCACCGCCACAGGTTGAACCACCGCCGGCACACCGCAAACCGCTTACAGAACGCGCACACTGTCCAGGTCCGAGCATCCATGCCGTCTGGGCGTTTCTAACGCGGCGCGGGGTGTCCGTAAAGCTACGGCGCGGGGGTCTGTCGTCCGCCTGACCACTACGTCCGGGAGGGGTCCTGGACATGACCGGCGGCGCCGTATGTCCCTGCCCGCCGTCCTCGCCGACTACCTCCGAACCATCGGTGCCGCGCCATCGTCGAACCGAACAAGTGTTCGTATAGGGTGCGGACGTGCGGTTCCTGGAACGCCACGACGACGGACGCGCTGGCGCATGGTGGGAAGCCGTCGCGGACTACCCGAACAGCGCGCCGGCGATTGTTGGGGAACTCCTGCGCAACTCGCGGTCGGTCGTGTGCGATGCCGTAGAGGCGGAACAGGCGGTCGCCTGGGCGCGAGCGCATCCGGCATGGACCGACGACCCGCCGCCGTTGGTAATCGTGGACCCGACGCCCTGAAGACGCGCGGGCGTCCCCGTAGTTGCCCGTAGGCCGCACCGTCATTCCCCGCAATTGTCGGGCCGCGCGCGTCTGGCGCGAAGAGTTCGAGACCCTCGACCACGCCCGGGAGGTGATCGGCGCCTACGTGATCCACTAACAGCGACTCGCTGATCTCGTGCTCGCGGCAGAGCTCGGCGATCGAGCGCTCACCGCGCCAGCTGGCCATCACCAGCTCCAGCTTCTGCTGCGGGCTGAACTTCCGGTACTTGCGTGTCTCGCTCAACGTCTGCTCCTGACTCGTTGAGCGGCCGATCCTCTGAGGTGCCCCGGACGGAGAACTCGCCGGCTTCGCCGGCTCGCATCCCCATCAAGGAGAACAATCAGAAGCTGTCAACACGAAGCCGGGGTGCAAGCCACCTCTGACCAACGCCTCTGTTTCGCCTTCCGGGTCCGCCTGTTGCGGCAACGGGTCGGGCGTGTCGGGGTCTGCCCATTCGACCACGACGACCCATAGGTTCGCGTCGGCCCAGGCAGGTCCCAGGTCGGAGAGGTCCAGGCGTTTCGACCGCATGACGCGCAGGGCGTCCGATTCTTTGGCGACGCATTGTTCCGCTTCCGCCTGCGTTGTCGCGGCGGTGACGATTCCCCTTGCCATGCCGCCACGGTATGGCGGGCGTCGGATGGACCGATGCGTTGACCATTCCAATGCACCGGGAAGGCGGGGTAACCCCTTGGCGCGAATCGGACCACGACCGCCCCCCAGCCCGTGTCGGACGACCACGGGGGTTGCGGGTTTGTGAACGCGAGGGACATTCTGTCCTCCGCGCGCCCTAGGTTGGACCTGCTTCCGCGCGAGTTGGCGCGAAAGTGGCCCGAATTTCACGGCAGAGCGGATATCGTCGCCCGTTTCCGCGACAGGAGGCACCGGTGGATGACGTTGAACGCCTTGCGCCGGAGCCTTGCCCATATTGCGGGGGCGATTGGGGTCCGTCGTTCGCGTCAACGCAACGCGGTTGGGCTTTGAGGCTTTGCGCGGAATGCAACGCCCAGCACTTGACCCCGAGCGGCGAGATTGGCACGGCGGAAGTTAGACCTGCGGGGCCCGTCGTCGCATCCGATGACCGCCCACAGCCGAGACAGGTCGGGGATGGTGCGCCAGTCACGGACCGCTTCAGTCGGGAAGCTGAGACCAGCGATTCCGGTGAGACACTCGATGAATGCCAACGCTAGGTCCGGCGGGACGCTACGCAGACCGCGAAATGCGCGCTGCGCTGGTGGCGTTGCGGACGACGCCGCCGCCCGGAGCGGTCGCGCGCTATGCGCACGCGGCGGACCGCCTCGCGGCGTTGCGGCGGGCGTGGCAGGACGCCGGCTCGCCGGCCACGGCGAGCGGGTCGCGCGAACAGGTCATCTGCCATCCGCTGCTCGCGGAACTCCGCCTGACGGAGGCGACCGTGACCCAACTCGCGGAGGCGTGCGGCATCAGGGCGGCGCCGGGGCGGTTCAAGTACGGCGACCATCGGGCGCCCGACCGCAAGGCGACGCCGCCCGGGTCGCTGGTCGCGTTGGCGGACCGCATCCGTGCCGATAACGCCCGATGACGCCCACGCGGGTCGCCGGAACGTATTGGAGGGCGACGCACGGTTCCGCCTCTTGGTGCGCCGCCCTGGTCCTGGTGCCGTCCGTGGCGCCCGTCCCTGGCGCCCTTCGGGCATGGTGGTTATCGGCGCCGCGCGCCGCGCGGGCGGTAGCGGCGATTCCTGGCGATGGCAGGACCGCGCACGCCTGCCGCCTCGCCATCGCGCAGCTGCTCGCCCTAGACGACGGACCCGAACGCGAACGTTGGCGCGGGTTGCTCGCGGAAAGCGAGGCGGCGTTGTTGGACGGGCGCGGTCCTCCGCGTCCGGGACTCGCCAACGTGGAGGTCCTGCGCGCGCTACGGGCGGCGGAACGCGAGGCGGGCTTGATGCAGACGACCTCCGTTGACGCCCTGAAGGCGCGGGAGAATCGGAAGGTATGACCGATTTCAACATGCTGCTGCGCGCCGGCTACGCCGCAAGTCGGGCGAAGTCCGTGCGCCGCATTCCCACGCGCGACCCCGCCTCTGTCGCGGCGCAGGACGTTCGGACCGCTGCGTTGTTTCAGGGCGCGTCGCTAGAGGAAGCCGACGCCATCGCGCGCCGGCACGCCGCCCGTCACGGGGACGATTTCAACGCCCTGATTCGCAACGACCACGCGCAGGCGCAGGCGCGCCGGCGCAAGCTCTGAAAGGGGACCCGATGCCGCTACCTGCCGCTCCCGCCGGCGCAATCAGGTTCCTGATGGCCGGACCATCTGAGGTCATCCGCGCCCGCGAGGTCCCTAGTCCCGACCACCTAAGCGGTCCTGTGCGCGCCCGCCGCCGCCGACGTGCGCAAGGCGCTGCGCGTCTATAACGAAATCCACGCCGCCGGTCGGAAGCTGGTCGAACGGCGACGCGAGGTCCACGCCGCCGACGAACGCGCCGCCTCGCGCTCGATGGGCGCCGGCAAGCAACTAGGCGATACGCGACTCGAGAATCTGAGCGGCATCCTGCAACTCGCCACCGAACACGGCGTCATCCCCGCCAACCCCGCGCGTTCGGTGCGCAAGGTACCTGCCGAACGCAAGCCGCCCAAATGGCCGTTGGCGCCCGCCGAATTGGAGGCGGTCATCGCCGCCTTTAGCGGTCAGGACTGGAGTTCCCCCGCTTTCGTGGACACTTGATCGCTGGGCCGTCTGGCTCGGCATGGAGGATCAGTGTTCATGCCTGCGCCGTATCCATTGGAGTTTCGCCGGGAGGCGGTCGAGCTGCTCAAGCGCAGCGGCAAGTCGGTTCCCGAGCTCGCTCGCGAGCTCGGTGTCTCGCCGCAGTCGCTGCGTAACTGGGCGCGCCAGATCGACATCGACGAGGGTCGCCGCTGAGGGTCTGAGCAGCGAGGAGCGCGAGGAGCTGCGCCGGCTGCGCCGCGAGAACCGGATGCTCGTGAGGAGCGCGAGATCTTGAAAAAAGCGGCGGCCTTCTTCGCCAAGGACAGCGAGACCCGGCGGTGATCTTCCGGTTCATCGCGGCGGAGCGGGCCGTGCACTCGAACAAGACGATGTGCCGCGTGCTGGGCGTCAGCCGCTCGGGCTTTCATGCCTGGCAGCGGCGGCCGCGGTCGGCGCGGGCGCTCGAGGACGAGCGGCTGCTCGAGCGCATCCGCGCGATCCATAAGGACAACCGCCGCGTCTACGGGTCACCGCGCGTGCACGCGGAGCTGGTCATGGCCGACGGTGAGCGGATCGGGCGCAAGCGCGTCGAGCGGCTGATGCGCCAGGCCGGCATCACCGGCATGGTCGCCCGCAAGCGCGAGCGCACGACGATTAGCGTGCCCGGGGTCCGGGTCTGCGAGGACCTCGTCGACCGCGCGTTCCTCGCGGCGGCGCCTGACCGGCTCTGGGTCGCCGACATCACCTACCTCAGGACGTGGGAGGGCTGGCTGTATCTCGTCGCCGTCCAAGATGTCTTCTCGCGCCGGATCGTCGGCTGGAGCATGGCCGATCACATGCGTGCCGAGCTGGTCACCGATGCGCTGCAGATGGCGCTCGCGCAGCGCCGGCCGGCGCCGGGGTTGATCTGGCACTCAGACCAGGGCAGCCAGTTCGTCTCACTGGCCTTCGGCCAGCAGGCGCGCGCCGCCGGGATCGCGCAATCGATGGGATCGCGCGGCGACTGCTTCGATAACGCGGTCGCCGAGAGCTTCTTCGCGACCTTGAAGAAGGAGCTCATCCACGGCCGTTCCTGGCCCTCGAAGGCCGAGTTGCGCACGGAGGTCTTCGCGTACATCGAGGTCTTCTTCAACGGCCACCGCCTGCACTCCACGCTCGGCATTCTCTCGCCCGCGCAGTTCGAGGACCAGACACACTGAGAAGATCACGACAACGGCAACTGCCGTCGCCTAATCACCCCGTGTCCACCAAAGCGGGGGAACTCCAGACCGCATCATCGCCCTGTTGTTGGGCCATTGCGGGTTGCGCCCGATAGAGGCGCGATTGGTCCCGTGGGGCGAGCTACGCGGCGACGCGCTGACCATCCGCGCCGACCTCACGAAAGGGTCCGCCGCCTACGCACGGACAATCACGGTCCCCGCCGATACGTTGCGCGAGCTACGCCGTTGGCGGATGGAAAGCGGCGTCCCCGACGATGACGAACCCCATCGTCGGGCAGACGACCGCCTACGCGTTCAACCATTGGGGCGCGCACAAGCTCAAGCCGGCGGTCAAGGCCACGGTCGGGCGCACCGATGGGGTGGTCGCGTATCTCCTGCGCCATACGCACGCGTCGCTACTGCACTACTGCGGCTATACGGTGCCGTCCGCCGCCGCGCGCATGGGGCACGCCGCCACGGAGCATCTGACCACCTACGCGCACGTCGTCAAGGCGTTAGAGGGTCGCCCGCACTACGCGGACCTAGACGCCCTAACTGCCGCCGCCCGCGCCGACCTCGCGTTCCCCGCAGGTTCCCGAACCGTCGCAGAAAGCGGCGATTAGCAGGGAACCCCTAAAGGGGTCTGACCCCGTGGAGGCTAGTCGAGGTAGTCGTAGGCCGGCAGCGTGAGGAAGTCGGGGAACTCGTCGCCGAGGGAGACGCGCTCGAAGATCTCGCGGGTCTCGTCGGGGCGGCCCTTCTGCCAGGTCTCCTCGCCGACGTCCTCGCGGATCTTGGCCATCTCCTCGTCGAGGATCTGGCGTACCTGGTCCTTGGTGAACTTGCCGTGCTTGACCCACTGCCAGATCTGCGAGCGCGAGATCTCGGCGGTGGCGGCGTCCTCCATCAGGTTGTTGATGCCGGCGGCGCCGCGGCCGCCGAGCCAGAAGGAGATGTACTGGAAGCCGACGGAGACGTCGTTGCGCAGGCCCTCCTCGGTGATCTCGCCCGGGGTGGACTCGGCGTCGAGGAGCTGCTCCGGCGTCACGTCCACGTCGGGGCGCTGCTTGTCGATCTGGTTGGGCTTGTCGCCGAGGACCTCGTCGAAGGCGGCCATCGCGGTCGAGACGACGTCGGGGTGCGCGACCCAGGTGCCGTCGAAGCCCGCCTTGGCCTCGCGCTCCTTGTCGGCCTTGGCGGCGGCGAGCGCGGCCTTGTTGGCCTCCTCGTCCTTGCGCGAGGGGATCTGCGCCGCCATGCCGCCCATCGCGAACGCGCCGCGCTTGTGGCAGGTCTGCACGAGCAGCTCCGTGTAGGCGTGCATGAACGGCACGGTCATCTTCACGTCCGTGCGGTCCGGGAGGACGAACTCGGGCCGGTCGCGGAAGCACTTGATCATCGAGAAGATGTAGTCCCAGCGGCCGGCGTTGAGGCCGTAGGAGTGGTCGCGCAGCTCGTAGAGGATCTCGTCCATCTGGAACGCGGCCGGGAGCGTCTCGATCAGGACGGTCGCGCGGATCGAGCCCTGCGGGACCCCGAGCGCGTCCTGGGCCCAGACGAAGACGTCGTTCCACAGCCGCGCCTCGAGATGGTGCTCCATCTTGGGCAGGTAGAAGTACGGCGCCTTGCCCTTGTCGAGCAGCCTCTGGGCATTGTGGAAGAGGTAGAGGCCGAAGTCCATGAACGCGCCGGCGACGGTCTCGCCGTCCACCCGCAGGTGCTTCTCGGGCAGGTGCCACCCGCGCGGGCGCACGAGCAGCGTCGCGACCTCGTCGTCGAGCTCGTAGTGCTTGCCCTCGGAGGCGTCGTAGGTGATCGTGCCCTCGATCGCGTCGATCAGGTTCACGTGCCCCTCGACCTGGTTGGCCCAGGTGGGGGAGTTCGCGTCCTCGAAGTCGGCCATGAAGCCCTTCGCGCCCGAGTTGAGCGCGTTGATGACGAGCTTGCGGTCGGTCGGGCCGGTGATCTCGACGCGGCGATCCTCGTAGTCCGGGCGCGGCGGCACGACGCTCCAGTCGCCGTCGCGGATCTCCTTGGTCTCCTCGAGGTAGCCGCTCGGCGCGCCGCGCTCCTTGCGCGCCTGCAGCAGCTCGAGCCGCCGCGGGTTGAAGCGGGCGTGCAGCTCGGAGAGGAAGTCCAGCGCGTCGTCGGAGAGGATGTCGGCGGCGCGCTCCTCCTTGACGGGGGCGGCTTCGAGGGAAGAGCTCATGGTCGTTTCGCTCCTCGTATGGAGAGATCCAAGAGGGTCATGGGGTGGTAGATCGGAACGGGCTGCTCGAGGTGCGCGGAGATCTGGATCGAGCAGCCCGGGTTCGCGGCGGCGATCGCCTCGGCGCCCGTGGCGGCGAGGTTCGCGGCCTTGCGCTTGCCCAGCTCGGCGGCCGGCTCGGGCTTGACGAGGTTGTAGATGCCGGCCGAGCCGCAGCAGATCTCCCAGTCGGCCGGCTCGACGAGCTCGAGGCCCGGGATCCCGCGCAGCAGCTCGCGCGGCTGCGAGCGCACCTGCTGCGCGTGCGCGAGATGGCACGCGTCGTGGTAGGCCACCGTCATCGGGAGCGGGTGCCTCGTGGCCTGCGGCTCGTGCTCGCCGAGCAGCTCGTGCACGTCGCGCGTCTTGGCCACGAACGCCTTCGCGCGGTCGGCCCACTGCGGGTCGTCGGAGAGCAGGTGGTCGTACTCCTTCATCGAGGAGCCGCAGCCCGAGACGTTGACCGCGACGAAGTCGAAGTCCTCGTAGGCCGCGATCGTCTCGCGCGCGAGGTCCTTCGCGTCCTCCTCGACCCCGGCGTGCATCATCAGCGCGCCGCAGCAGCGCGGCTGCCGGGGCGCGTGGACCTCCCAGCCCTCCGCGGCGAGCACGCGCACCGTGGCCGCGTTGACGTCGCCGAAGAACGCGCGCTGGACGCAGCCCTGCATGAAGCCGACGGTGCCCTTGCGCGTGCCGCGCGCCTGCACGACCTCGGGCAGCTGCCGCATCGCGGTGCGCAGCTTGACCGGCGGCGCCAGGCGCAGCAGGGCGCGCAGGTGCGGCTGCCGGATCCGGTCGCTGAGGCGCTCGTTGACCCCGAGCCGTCCCTGGAGCGCCATCAGCGGCGCGAGCGCGCGCATCCGGCCCGGGTGGGTGAACAGCTCGAAGATCATCCGCCGGTACGCGCGCTGGGTGCGGGTGCGGGCGCCGTGACGCTCGATCTGCGGGCGCGTCTGCTCGATCAGCCGGTCGTACTGCACGCCGGAGGGGCAGGCGGTCACGCACGCCATGCAGCCGAGGCAGTTGTCGAAGTGCTCCGTCATCTGCGGCGAGACCTCGGAGCCCTCCTCGTGGCCGACCCGCATCAGCACGATCCGCCCGCGCGGCGAGTCGTTCTCGTTGTCAAGGACGACGTAGCTCGGGCACGTCGGCAGGCAGAAGCCGCAGTGCACGCAGTCCTTGATCAGGTCGAGCTCGGGCGGCTTGTGCTCGTCCCAGGCGATCGCCACGGCCTAGATCCCTCCCACGTAGGCACCGGGGCGGAAGATCCGCGCCGGGTCGAAGCGCTCCTTGAGGCGGGCCATCACGGCAAGCGTGCCCTCGGGCGGCGCGGGCCATGCATCGCCGACCTTCCCGGCGCCGTCGAGCGCCGTCACCGGCCGCGGGTGCAGCGCCTCGCGGACCGCGGCGACGTCCGCACCGTCCGGCAGGGCGACCCACGAGAGGCCCAGCGCCGCGCGCGAGACGACCGTGCCGCGCTGGGCGCGGGCGGCGGCGATCACGGCCGGCAGGTCGGTCGGGCGCCCGGACACCTTGAGCACGATGCCGTCGGCGGAGCGCTGCATGGCGCGCTGGCGGTTCCAGAGCTCGACGTCCTCTCCCTCGGCGCGCGCGTCGTCGAGGCCGAGCGCGCGCATCCGCCCGGCGGCCGCCTCGGCCTGGTGCACCGCGGCGGCGGCGCCGAAGCGCACGAGCAGGTGGCCGCGATCGCCCTCCCAGCTCACGTCGAGGCTGTCGGCCTCCAGCGGCAGCGAGGCGAGCGCGGCGGCCGCCTCGGCCAGGCGCATGGGGTCGCCCGAGGCGGCGATCGCCGTGGCGTTCGTCGTCGGCAGCGGGTGCAGGCGCACGGCGACGCTCGCGATCAGCCCGAGCGTCCCGTAGGAGCCCGCGAAGAGCTTCGCGAGGTCGTAGCCCGCGACGTTCTTGATCACCTTGCCGCCCGACTTGGCGACCGTGCCGTCGCTGAGGATCACGGTCATGCCGACCACGAGGTCGCGCACGCCGCCGTAGCGGTGGCGCAGCGGGCCGGAGTCGGCCGTGGCGATCATGCCGCCGACGGTGGCGCCGTCGGCCGCGCCCAGCGGCGGGTCGAGCGCGAGCATCTGGCTCTCCGCGGCGAACGTGGCCTGGGCGTCGGCCAGCCGGACGCCGGCGCCGAGCACGGCCGTGAAGTCGCCGACGTTGTGCTCGAGGATCTCGTCGAGGGAGCCCGTCTCGAGGTCGACCGCGCCCTCCGGCCCCGGTGAGCCCCATCCGAGCTTCGTGCCGCCGCCCACGGGCCGCACGGCGCGGCCGGCCGTCCCGTGCTCGCGAATCCGCGCTGCCAGCGGTTCCAGGTCCATCGCCGTCAGAAGCGCTCCGCCAGGCCGGCCGCCTCGAGCGGATGCTGCCGGTACGGGCCAGGGACCTCGCCGCACAGGCGCGGCGTCGGCATCACCTTGCCGGGGTTGGCGAGCCCGGCCGGGTCGAACGCGCAGCGCAGGCGCTGGAACGCGTCGAGGTCGGGTTCCTCGAACATCTTCGGCATGTGCTTCTTCTTGTCGACGCCGACCCCGTGCTCGCCGGTGATCGACCCGCCCGCGTCCAGGCAGGCGTCGAGGATCTTGCCCGACAGCTCCTCCGCACGCTCGGCCTCGCCCTCGTTGCGGCCGTCGTAGCAGACGAGCGGGTGCAGATTGCCGTCGCCGGCGTGGAAGACGTTGGCGACGATCATCCCGTACTCCTTGCCGAGCGCCTCGATGCGCTCGAGCACCTCGGGCAGCTTGGTGCGGGGGATCACGCCGTCCTGGACGAAGTAGTTCGGCGAGATCCGCCCCATCGCCGGGAACGCGGCCTTGCGCGTCTTCCAGAACAGCGCGCGCTCGGCCTCGTCGCGCGCGACGCGGACGTCGTCGGAGCCGCAGGACTCGCAGATCCCCACGACCTCCTCGAAGCGCGCCTCGCACTCGCGCTCGGCCCCGTCGAGCTCGACCAGCAGCGCCGCGCCGCGGCCCACCGGATAGCCCGCGTTGGCCATCTGCTCGGAGGCCTCGATCGCCTTCTCGTCCATCATCTCGATCGCGCCGGGCACGACGCCGGCCTGCACGATCTGCGAGACGGCCTCGCCGGCGTGCCGCGTCGTGTCGAAGAACGCGACCAGCGTCTTGACCGTCTCCGGGGAGGGCACGACGCGCAGCCAGACCTTCGTCGCGACGCCGAGCGTGCCCTCCGAGCCGACGAACGCCCCCAGCAGGTCGTAGCCCGGGTGGTCGAGCTCCATGCCGCCGATCTCGACCCGCTCGCCGTCGGCCAGCACGACCTCCAGCCCGGTCACGTAGTTGGTCGTGAAGCCGTACTTGAAGCAGTGCGCGCCGCCGGAGTTCTCCGCGACGTTGCCGCCGATGGAGCAGACGATCTGGCTCGAGGGGTCGGGCGGGTAGAAGTAGGCCGGGCCGACCGCGGCCGAGACGTTGGCGTTGGTGACCCCCGGCTCGACGCAGATGCGCTGGTTGGGGAGGTCGATCTCGAGGATCCGCTTCATCCGCGAGACGACGATCAGCACGCCGTCGGAGATCGGCAGCGCGCCGCCCGACAGCCCGGAGCCGGCGCCGCGCGCGACCCACGCGACGCCCGCGTCCGCGCACGCCTTCACGACCTTCTGGACCTCCTCCGCGGATCCCGGCAGCACCGCCGCCGCCGGGATCACGTGGTACTGCAGCAGGCCGTCGGACTCGTACGTCCGCAGCTGATGCTCGGAGGTGTAGACCCAGTCGTCGCCGACGATCCGCTTCAGCTCGCCGACGAGCTTCGTGAGGTCCTTGGCGGGGGCGCCGGCGTCCGGCGCCCCCTCGACCTCGGCCGGCCCTTCCGGGGCGGCGCCGTCTACGACGGGATCATCCATCCGAGGACCGACGTGGACTGCAGGTACACGAGGATGCACATGAGCAGCAGCATTATCAGCGACCAGCCGAGGACCTTCCGGAACAGGTCGCCCTCCCTTCCGGCCAGGCCGACGGCGGCCGCGCCGATCGCGAGGTTCTGCGGCGAGACCATCTTGCCGAGCACGCCGCCCGAGCTGTTGCCCGCGGTGAGCAGCAGCGGGTCGATGCCGGCCTTGATGGCCGCCTCCTGCTGCAGCACGCCGAACAGCGAGTTCGACGAGGTGTCCGAGCCGGTCACCGCGACGCCGAGCCAGCCGATGATCGACGAGAAGAACGCGAGCACGCCGCCGGCGCCGGCGATCCAGTTGCCGATCGTCAGCGTCTGCGCGGACTGGTTCATCACGTAGGCCAGCGCGAGCACCGACATCACGGTGATCGTGGCGAGCTTGAGCTGGTCGAGCGTCTTGCCGAACACCCCGAGCGCGCGGCTGGGGCCGATCTTCAGCACGAGCATCGTCAGCAGCCCCGAGACGAACAGCAGCGTGCCCGCCGCGTTGGCCCAGTTGAAGTTGTACGTCAGGCTCGACGGCGCCTCGCCGTCGGCCGTCTGCACGTCCAGGCCGGGCCACTCGAAGGAGATCGTCAGGTCCGCCAGCGCGTCCTTGATGAAGCCGATCTGGGCGATCGAGAAGACCGCGATGATGATGATGTACGGCGCGAAGGCCTCCCAGATGTCCTTCTTGGAGTCCGCGTGGTCGTCGTCGCGGCGCCGGACCTCCTCCTCGTGGCGGGCGTCCGCGGTGGACGCGCCCGCGATCGCGGGCCGCGGGCCCGCGCCGCCGGTCTCGCCGAGCAGCGGATCCGCCGGCTGCCAGACGCGCAGCGTCGCGATGATCGCGCCCGCCGACAGCAGCGCGGCGACGATGTCGGTGAGCTCGACGGAGATGTAGTTCGAGCAGACGAACTGGGCGAGGGCGAACGTGAAGCCGCCGGCGAGGGCCGCGGGCCAGACGGCGCGCACGCCGCGCCAGCCGTCGACCATGCCGACGAGGATCAGCGGCACGATCAGCGCCAGGAACGGCGTCTGGCGGCCGACCATCGCGCCGAGGTCCTCCTTGGGGATGTCGGTCAGGCCCGACAGCGTCACGATCGGGATCGCGATCGCGCCGAAGGCGACCGGGGCGGTGTTGGCGACGAGCGCGACGGCCGCGGCCTTCATCGGCTGGAAGCCGACGGCCACGAGCATCACGGCCGTGATCGCCACGGGGGTGCCGAAGCCGGCCAGGGCCTCGAGCAGCGCGCCGAAGCAGAAGGCGATGATCACCGCCTGGATCCGCTGGTCGTTCGAGATCCCGCTGAAGGCCCGCCTGAGCACCGCGAAGTGCCCTGTCGCCTCCGTCATGTTGTAGATCCAGATCGCCGTCCAGACGATCCACATGATCGGGAACAGGCCGAAGACGGCGCCCTCTGAAGCGGAGAGCAGCGTCTGGTCGACGGGCATCCCGTAGACGATGATCGCGACGAGGATCGCCAGGCCGAGCGCGATCAGCGCCGCGATGTGCGCGGCCATCCGCAGCCCACCGAGCAGCACGAACAGCGTGACGATCGGGATCAGCGCGAAGAGCGAGCTCAGGAACAGCGAGTCGCCGACCGGATCCAGTACCTGCTTGTACACAGTGCCTCCCCCTTGAGGTCCCTTGCGCGGTGAACTACCCCACCCCGGGCGGTCCATACCCGCGTCCGGCCAGGAATTACCCGCCCGATGCTGGGAGTAGGGTTGCCCGCCGATGACCCAGCCCGAACGCGTGGGAGTCGGGGTGCGGGCCGCGGTGCATGCGCTCGACGCGGCGCTCACGGAGCACCGCCGGGCGCTGGCGCTCGCGTCAGGCCGGCGTGAGAAGGAGCGCATGGCGCGCACCCGCGAGGTCAAGGCGGCCGCGCAGACCGCGGCGGCCACGCTCGAGCAACCCGTCGAGCGCCCCATGCGCGCGCTGCGCCTGGCCGAGACCTGGGTCGAGGTCGACCGCGCGCGGCACCCGCTCACGCCCGGCGTGCGCGCCGAGGTCGCGGAGGGCGAGCTGCGCGTGCGGGGCGATGGGTGGGTCGGTCGCCTCGTGGTCGCGCCCGGCGACGGGCCCGCGGCGGCCGCCGCCCAGGCCGCGAAGCGCATCGACGCCTCCGTCCCGCTCGCCCAGGGCCGCGCCCGCTCGCGGCTGCGGCGCTTCACCGCCGCCGCGCAGGCGCACGCCGCCGCCTGCCTCGGCCTCGCGAGCGCGCTCGCGGCGGCGGACCGCGACGCCGGCGAGCGCCACGCCGACCGCGCGCGGCTCGACGCGTGCGTCGAGGATCTCGCGGACCGGCTGGGCCCGCAAGCGCTCGTGGAGCAGAGCGAGCTCGCGCACGCGCGCGACCGGCTCGCGCTGGCGCGCGCCCACCTCGCGAGTCCGCCCCCCCAGCCCTACGCCTGGCTGGGGGAGTGGCCGCCGGAGGTCGCCGGGGCGATCCTGCGCGACCTCCCGACGGAGCGGCTGGAGCCCGCCCGCGCGGCGCTGCGGCGGCTCGCCGACACCGCGGCGGCCGGCGAGCCGCTGCTGGCGCTGGCCGCCGGCGCCGACGGCGTGGTGGCGGTCACCCCGTCGCGCGTGCTGATCGCCGGAGAGGAGGACGCCCGGGCGGTCGCGCCGCGCGAGGTCGCCCCCGAGACGGTCGCCGGGGCCGAGGAGCTCGAGCCCGGTCGCCTGGCCGCGGTGCTCGAGCTGGTCACCGCCGCGATCCCGGCCCCGGAGCGCGAGCCCGAGCGGCCCGGCGCGCGCGCCGCGGGGGCGGCCGCGGAGCCCGAGCCCGTCGACCTGCTGCGCAAGCTCGGCGACCTGCGCGACGCCGGCGTGCTCACCGAGGACGAGTTCGCCGCCAAGAAGGCCGAGCTGCTGCGACGCATCTGAGCGCCGCGGCGCGTAGGCTCGCGGTGGCGATGCGGGTCGCGCTGTTCATCACCTGCTTCAACGACACGCTGTTCCCCGACACGGGCCGCGCGGTCGTCACGGTGCTGGAGCGCCTCGGGCACGAGGTCGAGTTCCCGGAGGAGCAGACCTGCTGCGGCCAGATGCACTTCAACACGGGCTACGCCGACGACGGGCTCGCGCTGGCGCGGCGCTTCGAGCGCGTCTTCGCGCCCTACGATGCCGTGGTCTCGCCGTCGGCGTCGTGCGTCGGGATGGTCCGCGACCACTGCCCGGCCGTGGCGGACCGCGTGTTCGAGCTCACGGAGTTCCTCGTCGACCGGCTGGGCGTGGTGGACGTGGGGGCGACGTTCCCGCACCGCGTGACGCTGCACCCGACGTGCCACTCCCTGCGGCTGCTGAAGCTCGGCGATCGGCCGAAGCGGCTGCTGGAGGCGGTGCAGGGCCTCGAGCTCGTCGATCTCGAGGAGCCCCAGGAGTGCTGCGGCTTCGGCGGCACGTTCGCGGTCAAGAACGCCGACACCTCGATGGCGATGCTCTCGGACAAGCTGCGGCGGATCCTCGACACGCGCGCGGAGGTTTGCACGGCGGCCGACAACTCGTGCCTGATGCACATCGGCGGTGCGCTGCGGCGCCAGCGCACCGGGGTGCGGGCCATGCACCTGGCCGAGATCCTGGCGAGCACCGCATGAAGGGCTTTCCGGCGGCGGCCCGCGAGACGCTGAAGGACTCCCAGCTGCGCCGCAACCTGGGCAAGGCGACGCAGACGATCCGCGCCAAGCGGCTGCGCACGATCTCCGAGCTCCCCGACTGGGAGCAGCTGCGCGAGGCCGGCGCGGCGATCAAGGCGCGTGCGATGGCCACGCTGCCCGAGCAGCTCGAGCGCCTGGAGGCGGCGGTGACGCGCGCGGGCGGCACGGTGCACTGGGCGCGCGACGGTGCCGAGGCGACGGCGATCGTCGCGCGCATCGCCGAGTCCAAGGGCGCGCGCGAGGTGATCAAGGTCAAGTCGCTGGCGACCGACGAGATCGACCTCAACGAGGGCCTGCACGCGCGCGGGATCGAGGCGATCGAGACCGACCTCGCCGAGCTGATCGTCCAGCTCGACCACGACAAGCAGTCGCACATCCTCGTGCCGGCGATCCACAAGAACCGCTCCGAGATCAAGGCGCTGTTCGAGCGCACCATCGCCAAGGGGGAGGACCTGGGCTGGGAGGCGACCGCGATCGCCGAGGCGGCGCGCAAGCACCTGCGCGAGAAGTTCCTCACCGTGCCCGTGGCGATCTCCGGCGCGAACTTCGGCATCGCCGAGACCGGCACGATCTGCGTGGTCGAGTCCGAGGGCAACGGGCGCATGTGCACGACGCTGCCCGAGACGCTGATCAGCGTGATGGGGATCGAGAAGGTCCTGCCCGAGTGGCGCGACCTCGAGGTGTTCCTCCAGCTGCTGCCGCGCTCCTCGACGGCGGAGCGGATGAACCCGTACACGTCGCTGTGGACCGGCGTGCGCGAGTCCGACGGCCCGAAGGAGTTCCACCTCGTGCTGCTCGACAACGGCCGCACCCGGGTGCTCGCCGACGAGGTCGGCCGCCAGGCGCTGCACTGCATCCGCTGCTCGGCGTGCCTGAACGTGTGCCCGGTCTACGAGCGCGCCGGCGGGCAGGCCTACGAGTCGGTCTATCCAGGGCCCATCGGGGCGATCCTCACGCCGCAGCTGCGCGGGCTCGACCAGGCGCCGACGCTGCCGTGGGCGTCCTCGCTGTGCGGCGCCTGCTACGAGGCGTGCCCCGTCAAGATCGACATCCCGTCGGTGCTCGTGCACCTGCGCGCGCGCGTCGTACGGGAGGAGAAGTCGCGGTTCGGGCCGGAGGCGCTGGCGATGCGCGCCGCGGCCAAGACGTTCTCCACGCGCGGCGCGTTCGAGCGCGCGCAGGGGCTGTCCAGGCTCGGCCGCGGGCCGCTCGGCAAGCTGCCGGTGCCGGGCTGGAGCACGATGCGCGAGCTGCCAGAGGTGCCCGAGGCGACGTTCCGGGAGTGGTGGCGTGAGCGAGGCGCGTGAAGCCGTGCTCGCCGCCGTGCGGTCGGCGCTCGGCGGCGGCGCGGCGGCTCCCGACGTGCCGCGTGCCTACCGCGGGGCCGGCGAGCCCGCCCCGTCGGGCGGCGACATCGTGGAGCTGTTCTGCGAGCGCTGCGCGGACTACCGCGCCACCGTCCGGCGGGTGAGCGCGGCCGAGCTGCCGGCCGCGGTGGCGGCGGCCTGCGCGGAGCGCGGCGCGCGCCGGCTCGTGACGCCGCCCGGCGGCCCGACCGGGCTGGAAGGGCTCGAGCTCGTGGCCGACGACCCGCCGCTCGGGCCGCGCGAGCTCGACGGCTTCGACGGCGTGCTCACGGGCTGCGCGCTGGCGGTCGCCGAGACGGGCACGATCGTGCTCGACGGCGGCGCGCGCTCCGGCCGCCGCGCGATCACCCTGGTGCCCGACTACCACGTGTGCGTGGTGGAGGCCGAGCGCATCGTCGCGGGCGTCCCCGACGCGGTCGCCGCTCTCGCCGAGGCGGCCGCGGCCGGCCGGCCGGTCACGTTCGTCTCGGGTCCCTCAGCCACGTCCGACATCGAGCTGGACCGCGTGGAGGGCGTCCACGGGCCGCGCACGCTCGACGTCTTCGTCGTGGGTCCGTAGACGAACCCGCCCGCCGCGAGCCAGGCCTCGACGTCGGCCGCCGGCATCGGCCGGGCGATGTGGAAGCCCTGCGCCGTCATCGCGCCGAAGTCGGTGAGCCGACGCAGCGTGGCCTCGTTCTCGACGCCCTCCGCGGCGACGCTGGTGCCGAGCCGGCGGCCGAGGTCGATCGCGGTCCGCACCATCGCGGCGTCGGCCGGGTCGGTGCCCATCTCGAAGAGCGGTGGACGATCGGCCCGCGCGGCCGCGCGTTGAGCCGACTGGACCGATGGCCGCCCCGCTGGCACGATCCCGGCGTGACCAGCCTGCCCGACGACGTCCGCGCGCTCTTCGAGGGCGCCAACTACGCCCACCTCGCCACGGTCCTGCCGAACGGCGCGCCGCACTCCGTCCCGGTCTGGACCGACGTGGAGGGCGACCACGTCGTGTTCTTCACCCAGCCCGCCTCCCGCAAGGCCCGCAACCTGCAGCGCGACCCGCGAGTCGCGTTCTCGATCACCGACCACGAGCACCCGTACCGGATGGCCCAGATCCGCGGCCGGGTCGTCGAGACGGTCGAGGGCGACGCGGCGCTGGAGATCATCGACCGGCTCGCGGTCAAGTACACGGGCGCCGCGTTCCCGATGCGCTCCGGCGTGGTCTTCCTGATCGAGCCGTCGAAGGTGCAGCAGATGACGCTGCCCTTCGAGCACTCGCCCGCGGACTAGTAGGCGGTGGTGCGGGCGCGGTGGCGGGGGCGCGCCTTGTAGCGCGGACCGGCCCCGCGGTGCCAGAGGTGGTTGTCGACCGCCGTCGCGGTCGTCGGCTCGCGGTGGGCCGCGACGAGCCGCTCCACCGCGTGCAGCGCGCAGGCGCGGATCTCGACCTCCTCGGGCGAGTCGTGCTCGATCAGCTCCTCGGCGTCGATGCGGGCGACCAGTGAGTCGTCGAGCTCGAGCACGCCGTCGAGCCGCAGGACGTGCGGGACCAGGTTGTCGGCGAACAGCGTCAGGCGGTGCAGGTCGTGTCCGGGGGCGAGGCCGGAGAGCGCGAGGTCGGCGGCGGCGATCTGGGCGCGCTTGAAGAACGGGACCCGCAGCTCTTCGTACGGGGAGACGTCGAACCAGGTCGGCCAGCCCGCGAGCTCGGTGGCGAGGCCCTCCGCGGTCCCGTGCGCGCCGGCGAGCGCGAGGAACGAGCCGCCGTGGTCGTCGCGGACCCGGGCGCCGAGCTCGCGCAGCGCGGTCTCGAAGAGGCCCATCAGCTCGTGCTCCGGGTCCTGCCCGAGGGTGGCGGCGACCTCGTCGCGGCCGAGGGCGGCGAGCTCCTCCGCGGTCCAGGGTCCGTGGGTGCGCAGGCCGGTCTCGACGGTCCGGAAGCCCGACATCCCCGGCGGCTTGCGCAGCGTCGGGAACCAGCCCGAGCCGAAGTTGATCGCGTTGAGCGTGAGCTGGAACGCGGCCCGGCGCTCGTCGGGCTCGCCCGGCGCGAGGTCGGGCGCGGGCGGCGAGGCCGCGGGCAGCGTGGCGGCGTAGGCCTCGACGGCCTCCTCACGGATCCGGACGTGCCGCGCCCGCCCGGCGACGGCCTCGCACGCGGCCCGGATGTCGTCGGTGAGGCTCACGGGCGGCCATGCTGCCAGAGCCCTCCGGACCGGGCAGTACCGTGGGGAGCCGATGCCTTCGAGCGCCTCCACCGACCAGCTCCTCGAGGGCCTCAACGAGCCTCAGCGCGACGCGGTGACCCACGGCGAGGGGCCGCTGCTGATCCTGGCCGGCGCGGGGTCGGGCAAGACCCGCGTGCTCACCCACCGGATCGCCTACCTGCTGCGCACGGGCCAGGCCCGCGCGGACGAGATCCTGGCGATCACGTTCACCAACAAGGCCGCCCAGGAGATGCGCGAGCGCGTCGAGCTGCTGGTCGGCCGCGCCACGCGCGCGATGTGGGTGATGACCTTCCACTCGGCCTGCGTGCGGATGCTGCGCGCCGACGCGCACCGGCTCGGCTACACGCGCCAGTTCACGATCTACGACGCGGCCGACTCGCGGCGGCTGCTCAAGAAGTGCCTCGACGACCTCGACGTCGACACGAAGCGCTTCACCCCGCGCGCGATGTCCTCGCAGATCTCGGACGCCAAGAACAAGCTCCGCTCCGCCGACGACTACCGCCAGCTGGTCGGCTCCTACTTCGAGCAGACCGTCGCCGACGTCTACGAGCACTACGAGCGCGAGCTGCACCGCATGAACGCGATGGACTTCGACGACCTGCTCGTGCGCGCGGTCAACGTGCTCGAGCTCTTCCAGGAGGTCCGCGACCGCTACTCGACCGCCTTCCGCCACATCCTCGTGGACGAGTACCAGGACACCAACCACGCCCAGTACCGCTGGCTGCAGCTCCTGAGCTCCGAGCACCGCAACCTCGCGGTGGTCGGCGATGACGACCAGTGCCTCGTCGAGGGGACGCTTGTCACGATGGGAGATGGCTCGAAGCGGCCGATCGAGGACGTCCGCGAAGGCGATGAGGTGCTGTCCAGCTACGGGAGCGGCGACTTCAGGCCGGCTCGTGTGAGCGCCGTCTTCGCGTCGCGTGCAGAAGAAGGCGTCGAGATCACCCTTGCGTCCGGTCGTCGGATCGTCTCGACGCCCGAGCACACCCACTTCGCGGGCTACCGGGTTGGCGTTAGCCCGCAGCGCCACCTGACGTACCTGATGACGCGGGCCGACGACGGGGCGCGCGTCGGGGTGACCCGCACCTACACGAACCCGGGCGCGGACTGGCTCGGCTACGTGCGGCGGTCATCACAAGAGGTCGCAGACGCCTGCTGCGTCGTCGGCGTCCATGACTCGGAGCCAGAGGCCCGCACGCAGGAGATCGAGCTCTCGCTTCGGCATGCGCTCCCGACCATCCCATTCTTCGCGCGCCGTAGGCCCGGCGGTGGAAACGCAGGCGTTGTGAGCCGTCAAGAACTGATCGATCGGATCTTCGCGGGCGTCGACGAAGGCCGGCGCCGCATCGTCACGGTGACGCTGTGCGGCGATCGTCGCGGAAGGACACCGATGCACACGATCGCCGTCGGCGGTCGCGACCCGGAGGTGCGCGCGGCGCTCGAGGCGGCGGGCATCAGCGTCAGACCGGCGAAGCAGGGCTCCTCGAGTTGGAGGTACGAGTCCTGCTTTTCGAGCTTCGACGAGCTGATGGACGTCGTCTTCCGGATCTGGTGCGCGACGCCCGTGTCGGTCCGGTGCGTCGCCCGTCTCGGCAGTGGGGGCTCGGGCGAATGCAACACCCTTCCGTTCCTGCCGGCCGCCTCGGTGAGGCAGGGGATGGCGATGTTCACGGACGACGGGGAGTTCGACGTCGTCGAGCGCGTGGAGCAGGTGACGCTCGACCGGCCGGTCTACGACCTCAACGTCGAGCACACCCACAATTTCGTGGCCGGGGGCGTCGTCACGCATAACTCGATCTACGCCTTCCGCGGCGCGGACATCACGAACATCTTGGCGTTCGAGGACACGTTCCCGGATGCGCACGTGGTGAAGCTCGAGCAGAACTACCGCTCGACGCAGACGATCCTCTCCGCGGCGAACGCCGTGGTCGGGAACAACCGCGGACGGATGACGAAGGCGCTGTGGACCGAGATCGGTGAGGGCGATCCGATCCGGATCCGAGAGCTGGCCGACGAGCACGCCGAGGCGCGGTTCGTGACCGCGGAGATCGAGCGGATGGTCGACGAGGGGGTCAGCCGCGCCGAGATCGCCGTCTTCTACCGGACCAACGCGCAGTCGCGGGTGCTCGAGGACATGCTCGTGCGGGCGCAGATCGGCTACCAGGTCATCGGCGGCACGAAGTTCTACGAGCGGGCGGAGATCCGCGACCTGGTCGCGTACCTGACGTTCCTGGTCAACCCCCAGGACGCGAACGCGTTCACGCGGGTCGCGAACTCGCCGCGGCGCGGGTTGGGGCAGACGTCGCTCTCGCGCGTGCTCAGCCATGCGGACACGATGGGGATCCCGGTCTGGGAGGCCGCCGCGGAGCCGGGCTCCGTGCCGGGGCTGGGCACGGCGGCGCAGAAGGCGCTCGGGCGCTTCATGTCGACGATGGAGCGGTTGCGCGAGCGCGTGGAGGGCGGCGCGCCGACGGGCGACCTGGTGTCCGACGTCCTCAGCGAGACGGGCTACACCGACGCGCTGGAGGCCGAGCGTACGATCGAGGCCCAGGGCCGGCTCGAGAACCTGGAGGAGCTCGTGCGGGTCGCGCGCGAGTACGACGCGACCGCCGAGGAGGGCGGCTCGCTCGGCGAGTTCCTGCAGCAGATCGCCCTGCTGGCCGACGCCGACTCCCGCCAGGACGACGAGGGCCTGGTGACGCTGATGACGATGCACAACGCCAAGGGCCTCGAGTACCCGATCGTGTTCATGATCGGGATGGAGGACGGGGTGTTCCCGCACTCGCGCGCGCTCGACGAGGGCGCGCTGGAGGAGGAGCGCCGGCTGGCGTACGTCGGGATCACGCGGGCGATGCGCGACCTCACCCTCACCTACGCGCGCCGGCGCAACTCGTTCGGGGGCGCGCAGTCGTTCGGCACGCGCTCGCGCTTCCTCGACGAGATCCCGCGCGAGCTGACCGACCAGCCCGAGCGCGAGCGTGCCGGGCTGCCGACGGGGCGGATCGCCTCGTGGGCGGGCGCGGCGGCCGCCTCCGCGGAGGCCACGCGCCCGGACAGCGCCGGCGCCGTGTTCCGCACGGGCGACGACGTGGTCCACGCCAGCCTCGGCGAGGGCGTCGTGCTCGGCATCGAGCCTGGCGGCGTGGTCGTCGTGCGCTTCGCGCAGGACGGCCGCGAGCGCAAGCTCATGGCCGACTACGCGCCGATCCGCAAGCGCTGAGTCCGGACTTGTTCGGCCTCAGCCCGAACAACTCCGGGTTCAGCTCACGAACGAGGGTCGCGGCCCGTTGAACGGCTACATGGACCTGACCGCCGCGCTCCCTCTGCACGCCGCGTCGCTGCTCGCGTTCTTCGCCGCGCGCGCCGTGCCCGGGGTGGAGGAGGTCGAGGGAACGACGTACCGCCGCAGCGTGCGGCTGCCGCACGGGCCCGGCGTGATCGCGCTCGAGCTCGGGGGCGAGCAGCCGGCCTGGCGGCTCGAGCGCGGCGACCCGCGCGATGCGCCGGCCGCCGCGCGAGCTGTGCCGCACGCTGCTCGACGCGGACGCCGAGCCGGCCGCGGTCGACGCGGCGCTGGGCGCCGACCCGCTGCTGCGCGAGCTGGTCGCGGCCGCGCCCGGCCGCCGCGTCCCCGGGTGCGCCGACCCGGCCGAGCTCGCCGTCCGCGCCGTGCTCGGCCAGCAGGTCAGCGTCGCCGCCGCCCGCACGCAGGCGGGCCGGCTGGCCGAGCGCTGCGGCGAGCGCCTGGCAGAGCCCGCGGGAGCCGTCACCCACCTGTTCCCGGCGCCCGCCGCGCTCGCGGGGCTCGACCCGGAGACGCTGCCGATGCCGCGCGCCCGCGGCCGCGCGCTCGTGGAGATGGCCGCGGCGATGGCGGACGGCCTCGACCCGCGCGACCGCGCCGCCTTCCTGGCGCTGCGCGGGGTCGGCCCGTGGACCGCCGACTACGTCGCCATGCGCTGCGGCGACCGCGACGTCCTGCTCGAGACCGACCTCGGCGTCCGGCGCGGCTTCGCGCGGCTCGCCGACCCCGCCGCGCTCGTCCGCCGCGCCGAGGCCTGGAGGCCCTGGCGCTCCTACGCCGTCCAGCACCTCTGGAGCCTCGCATGACCGCCTACGCCACAGTCGCCAGCCCGATCGGGGAGATCCTGCTCACCGCCGAGGACGGCGCCCTCACGCGGCTGTACATGTCGCCGTTCGACGTGGATCCCGCCTGGGAGCACGACCCGGCGGCGCTCGCCGAGCCCGCCCGCCAGCTCGCCGAGTACTTCGCCGGCGAGCGCACGGAGTTCGAGCTCGAGCTGCGCCCCGCCGGGACGGCGTTCCAGCGGGGCGTGTGGGACCTGTTGCTCGGGATCCCGTACGGCGAGACCACGACCTACGGGACGCTGGCGGCCGCGCTCGGCGACCCGCGCAAGGTCCGCGCGGTCGGCCTCGCCAACGGCCGCAACCCGATCTCGATCGTCGTGCCGTGCCACCGCGTGATCGGCGCCGACGGCACGCTCGTCGGCTATGGCGGCGGTCTCGAGCGCAAGCGGACCCTGTTGGCGCTCGAGGCGGAGGTCGCTGCAGGCTTCCGTGCAACGCTCTGGTGAGCGCAGGAGCCACGGCCGGAGCGCAGAAGGAAGCGCCGTGCGCCGACTGGCAGGCATCGCCTTCTTCCTCTACTGCGGTCTCGCGTTCTTCTTCGTGATCGCCTGGGGGATCGGCTCCACCGAGTTCGACCTGCCGATCGGCCCGCCGATCTTCGCCGTCGTCACCGTGGCGCTCGCCTGCGCCGCCGTGACCCGCCTGGCGCGACGCTCCTAGGGCCCTAGCATCCGGCGGCCGGTGCGCCGCCTGCTCCTCCTCGCCTCCGCCGTCGTCTTCGTCGACACCGCGTTCTACGCCGCGATCACGCCGCTGCTGCCGTACTACGTCGACGAGCTCGGGATCTCCAAGTCGGCCGCGGGGGTCCTGTCGGCCGCCTACCCGGCCGGGACGTTCCTCGGCTCGCTGCCGGGTGGCTGGCTCGCCGCGCGAGCGGGCGTGCGCCCGACGACCCTGCTCGGTCTCTCGATCCTGGCCGTCTCGAGCGTGGCGTTCGCGTTCGGCACGAGCGTGGTCGTGCTCGACGCCGCGCGCTTCGTGCAGGGCGTCGGCGGGGCGATGACATGGGCCGGGGCCTTCGGCTGGCTGATCGGCGAGGCACCGCGCGAGCGGCGCGGCGAGATGATCGGGTCGGCGATGGGGGCCGCGATCGTGGGCTCGCTGTTCGGGCCGGTGCTCGGCGCGCTCGCCGACGCGACCAGCCCTCAGCTCGTCTTCTCCGGGGTGGGCGTGGTCGCGCTGGGGCTGATCGCGTGGACGCTGAGGACGCCGGCGCGGCGGCCGGCGCCGCCGCCGCGGCTCGCGAAGCTGGTCGAGGCCGTCGGCGACCGCAGCGTGCAGCTCGGCATCTGGCTGATGTGCCTCCCGGGGCTGCTCTTCGGCACGCTCAACGTGCTCGCGCCGCTGCGGATGGACGAGCTCGGGGCCGGCGCCGCGGTGATCGCGGGCTGCTTCCTCGTCGCCGCGGGCCTGGAGGCGATCGTCGCGCCGGTGGTGGGACGGATCTCCGACCGCCGCGGGCGTCGCGCGCCCGTCCGCGCCGGGCTCGCCGCCGGGGCTGTCGTGATGGCGCTGCTGCCCTGGCCGTCGACGGTCTGGCAGCTCGGCGCGCTGATCGTCGTGGCCGCGCCCGCGATCGGGATCCTCTGGTCGCCCGCGATCGCGACGCTGTCCGACGGCGCCGAGCGCCACGGGATCGAGCAGGCGATCGCCTTCGCGTTCGTCAACGTCGCCTGGGCGCTCGGCCAGACCGCCGGATCGGCAGGCAGCGCGAGGCTCGCGGAGGCGACCACCGACAGCGTGCCGTATCTGCTGCTCGTCGCGGCGTGCGCGCTGACGTTCATCGCCCTCCGGCCCGCTCGATAGCCTCCCCGCCCGCAATGGCGGCCGAGGTCATCGACGGGAAGGCGATCGCGAAGGCGGTCCGCGAGGAGGTGCGCGCGGACGTCGACGCCTGGGTGGCGCAGGGCAACAGGGCCCCCGGGCTGGCGACCGTGCTGGTCGGCGACGACCCGGCGTCGGCGGTCTACGTCGGCGGCAAGCAGAAGGCCTCCGCGGAGGCCGGGATCGAGGGCTTCGACCACCGCCTCCCGCACGACACGGGCCACGAGGAGGTCTCGCGGCTGCTGCAGCGCCTCAACGACGACCCGGCGGTGTCGGGCATCCTGCTCCAGCTCCCGACGCCTCCGCAGGTCGACGGAGGCAAGCTGACCGAGATGATCGAGCCGGCCAAGGACGTCGACGGCCTCACCCCGATCTCGGCCGGGCTGCTGGCGAAGGGCCGCCCCGGCCTGCGCCCGTGCACGCCCGCCGGCGTGATGGAGCTGCTGCGGCGCCACGACGTCGCGCTCGAGGGCGCCGAGGCCGTGGTCGTGGGGCGCTCGGACCTGGTCGGCAAGCCGCTGTCGGCGCTGCTGCTGGCGGCCAACGCGACCGTGACCACCTGCCATTCGCGCACGCGCGACCTGGCTGACGTGTGCCGCCGCGCCGACGTGCTCGTCGCCGCGGTCGGCCGGCCGGAGTTCGTCCAGGGCGACTGGGTCAAGGAGGGCGCCACCGTGATCGACGTCGGCATCACCCGGACGGACGAGGGCCTCGTCGGCGACGTCGCCTACGCGGAGGCCGCCGAGCGCGCCGCGCTGATCACGCCCGTGCCCGGCGGCGTGGGCCCGATGACGATCGCGATGCTGCTGCGCAACACGCTGCTGGCGGCGAAGGCGCAGGCGGCATGAGGCGCGTCCGGGCCGGCGAGATCGTGGCGGGCACTGCGGGCGTGGTCCTGCTCGCCTCGATGTTCCTCGACTGGTACTCGGTCGAGAGTCTCGACGAGGGTCTCAGCGCCTGGGCCGCGTTCGGCTTCGTCGACCTGCTGCTGGCGCTCATCGCGCTCCTCGGCATCGCGCTCGCGCTCAGCCAGGTGATGGGCCGCGGGCCGGCCCTGCCGGTCGCGCTCGGCGTGATCACGACGACGCTCGCGCTGGCCGGCGCGCTGCTGCTGCTCTACCGGATCCTCAACCAGCCGGGCCCGAACGAGCTGATCACCGTGGCGGCCGGCGCGTGGCTCGGCCTCGTCGCGTGCCTCGGGGTCTTCTTCGGCTCCTGGCTGGCGCTCAGCGACGAGCGCCCGCGCCCGGTCGACCCGCCGCCGCCCGAGCCGCAGCGGCGGCCGACCCCCGCCCGCTCCTAAGATCAGCGGCATGTCCCTGAGCCGCGACCAGGTGCTGCACGTCGCCCGCCTCGCCCGTCTCGAGCTGAGCGAGGACGAGGTGGGCCGCTTCTCCGAGGAGCTCTCGAAGGTGTTCGACTGGGTCGAGACCATCGACCAGCTCGAGGGCCTCGACGACGTCGAGCCGACCTCGCACGTGGTCAACGTCGAGAACGCGCTGCGCGCCGACGAGCCCACGCCGTCGCTGTCGCAGGAGGAGGCGCTGGCCGCTGCGCCCGACGCCGCGCAGGGCGGCTTCCGCGTGCCGAGCCCGGGCGCCGGGGGCGGGGGATGAGCGAGCTGCTCGAGCTGACCGCCGCCCAGGCGGTCGAGGCGATCCAGCGCGGCGAGGTCGACCCCGAGGCCGTCTGGAGCGCCTACCGCGAGCGCGCGGCCGGCGACGAGCTCAACGCCTACACGTGGGTGGCCAACGCCGAGCCGCCCGCCGTCGAGCGCGAAGCGCCGCTGGCCGGCGTCCCCGTCGCGGTCAAGGACCTGTTCGCCACGAAGGGGATCCCGAGCCAGGCCGGCTCGAAGATCCTCGAGCGCTACCGGCCGCCGTACTCGGCCACCGCGGTCGAGCGGCTCGCCGGCGCGGGCGCGCCGCTGCTCGGCAAGACCAACCAGGACGAGTTCGCGATGGGCTCCTCCACGGAGCACTCCGCCTATGGGCCGACGCTGAACCCGTGGGACCGCGCGCGCGTGCCCGGGGGCTCCTCGGGCGGCTCGGCGGCCGCCGTCGCGGCGGGCACCGCCCCGTGGTCGATCGGCACCGACACCGGCGGCTCGATCCGCCAGCCCGCCGCCCTGTGCGGGATCGTCGGCATGAAGCCCACCTACGGCGCGGTGTCGCGCTTCGGGATGATCGCCTTCGCGTCGTCGCTGGACCAGGCCGGCCCGTTCACGCGCGACGTCACCGACGCCGCGCTGCTGCTCGGGGCGATGGTCGGCAAGGACCCGCGCGACTCGACCTCGCTCGGGCTGCCCGAGCCGATCGGCGTGCCCTCGGCGACCGACCTGCAGGGCGTCCGCATCGGCGTCCCGGCGGAGCTCTCGGGCGAGGGGATCGAGCCCGGCGTGCTCAAGACGTTCGAGCTGACGCTCGACCTCGCGCGCGACCTCGGCGCCACCGTCGAGCCGACGCAGCTCCCGCACGCCCCGCACGCGCTCGCCGCCTACTACATCCTCGCCCCGGCCGAGGCGTCCTCGAACCTCGCGCGCTACGACGGCGTCCGCTACGGCCTGCGCGCGCGGGCCGACGGCGACCTGCTGCACATGTACACGGCCACCCGCGAGGAGGGCTTCGGCGCGGAGGTCAAGCGCCGCATCATGATCGGCACCTACGCGTTGTCCTCGGGCTACTACGACGCGTACTACGGCCGCGCGCAGAAGGTGCGCACGCGCATCTCGGAGGACTTCACGGCGGCCTGGGAGTCGTTCGACTTCATCGCCACCCCGACGAGCCCGACGGTCGCGTTCGAGCTCGGCGCCAAGCTCGACGACCCGCTCGCCATGTACCTCAACGACTTCTGCGCGGTCCCGATGAGCCTCGCCGGCATCCCGGCGATCTCGATCCCGAACGGGCTCTCGGAGGGCCTGCCGACCGGCTTCCAGCTCGCCGGCCCGGCGTTCAGCGAGAACCGCATCCTGGACGCGGCGCACGCGCTCGAGCAGGCGATCGGCTTCGACGGCTCGAAGGCGAGGAAGGCATGAGCCTCGAGGACTGGGAGCCCGTGATCGGGCTGGAGATCCACGTCCAGCTCAAGACGAGCACGAAGATGTTCTGCGGCTGCGAGCTGAGCTTCGGCGAGGAGCCCAACACCCGCACCTGCCCGGTCTGCCTCGGCCTGCCCGGCTCGCTGCCGGTGGTCAACGCCCGCGCGATCCACTACGGGCTGCTGATGGGGGAGGCGTTCGGCTGCGAGATCGCCCCGCGCTCGATCTTCGCGCGCAAGAACTACTTCTATCCCGACCAGGCCAAGAACTACCAGATCTCCCAGTACGACCTGCCGCTCTGCAGCGGCGGCCACCTCGGCGACGTCCGGTTGAACCGGATCCACCTCGAGGAGGACGCCGCCAAGCTCGTCCATCTCGGCGAGTCCGGCCGCATCCACGGCTCGCAGGCGAGCATCGTCGACTACAACCGCGGCGGCACCCCGCTCGCGGAGATCGTGACCGAGCCCGACATCCACTCCGCCGAGGAGGCCCGCGACTGGCTGAACCTCCTGCGCGTGACGCTGCGCCAGCTCGGCGTCAGCGACGTCAATATGGAGGAGGGCTCGCTGCGCGCCGACGCCAACGTGTCCGTGCGGCGCAAGGGCGAGACCAAGCTCAACACGAAGACCGAGCTCAAGAACATGAACTCGTTCCGCTTTTTGATGCAGGGCATCAACGCGGAGGTCAAGCGCCAGGTCGCGCTGCGGGAAGACGGCGGCCGCGTGCACCAGGAGACGCTGCACTTCGACCCGGGCAGCGGGAGACTGAACACGCTGCGCTCCAAGGAGGAGGCGCACGACTACCGCTACTTCCCCGAGCCCGACCTCGTCCCGGTCGTGCCGACCGAGGAGATGCTCGCCGAGGCGCGCGCGGCGCTCCCCGAGCTGCCGGCCGAGCGCGCCGAGCGCTACGCGAGCGACTGGCAGATCCAGGAGGACACGGCGCGGCTGTTCGCGTACGAGCCCGACTGGGGCGACTTCTTCGAGGAGGCCGCGACGGCCGCGGCGCCGCTGGAGGCGCGACCGGTCGCCAACCTCGTGATGGAGCTGCGCACCCGGCTCGACGGCGCCGAGCCGACCTCGGCGCCCGCCTCCGCGCAGGCCGTCGCCGCGCTGGCGCGGCTCGTGGATGAGCGCAAGACGACGGCGGGCAACGCCCGCAAGGTGCTCGAGGTCCTTGCCCGCGAGGGCGGGACCCCGGAGGCCGTCATCGAGCGCGAGGGCCTCGGCGCGATGGGCGACGACGGCGAGCTGGCCGGCATCGTGGCCCAGGTGATCGCCGACAACCAGGACGTCGTGGAGCGCATCAAGGGCGGCAACGCGAAGGCGATGGGCGCGCTCGTCGGACCGATCATGAAGGCCACGCGCGGCCGCGCGGACGGCGGAGAGGTCAACCGCCTCATCCGCCAGCAGCTCGAGCTCTAGCGCTCAAGAACCCACCCCGCCGGGCCGATCACGGAGAGCATGCCGTGGTCGGGATCGAGACATCGTGGGGAGGTGGATATGCGCCGCATCCTGCGTGCCTTGGTGCTGGGAGCTCCGAAGAAGTGGTGAGATCCTTCACCACGTGGCCCCGTCCTCGCATCGCCCGTTCGTAGCGGCCGTCTCGATCGCCGGCCTGGCGCTGCTGGCCGTGTTCGCGGTCACCGGTGCCGCGGACGTCGTCGAGGGCGCCGACGGCCTGCTCGTGCTGCTCGCCGTCGCGATCCTCGTCGCGGAGCTGTTCCCGGTCGAGATCCCCGACGGCGACGGCGAGGTCTCCTTCTCGACGACGTTCGCCTTCGCGCTGCTGCTGACGGACGGGGTCGCCGCCGTGGTGATCGTCCACGCGCTCGCGCTGGCGATCGCCGAGGCGGTCCGCCGCCGTCCGTTCGAGCGGCTCGTCTTCAACGTCGCGCAGTACGCGATCTGCTGGGCGCTGGCGGGCGGCCTGCTCGTGGCGGCCACGGGCGACCTGCCCGACGAGGACGGCCTGCAGTACCTCGAGCTCGAGTACCTGCCCGCGCTCGTCGGGACCGCCGCCGTCTTCCTGGCCTGCAACGCCGCGCTGGCGAGCACGCCGCCGGCGCTCTCGCGCGGCGTCAGCCCGTGGCTGATGATCCGCGGCGACCTGCTGCTGAACGCCTGGTGGACCGTGGTGCTCGTCGCCCTCGTCCCCGGCATCCTCGTCGCCGCCGCCTACAGCCTCTGGCTGCTGCCGCTCATCGGCATCCCGCTCGTGGCGATCCAGCTCGGCAGCCGCCAGGCCGTCATCAACGAGCACGAGGCGCGCCACGACCGGGTGACCGGGCTCTCCAACCGCGAGGACGTCGCCCGGGTGCTCCAGCGTGCGCTGGACCGTGCCGGGCGCCAGGACGGGGACGTCGGCGTGCTGATGATCGGGCTCGACCGCTTCAAGGAGATCAACGAGACGCTCGGGCACCGCCGCGGCGACCTGGTGCTCGCGGAGGTGGCGCGGCGGCTGTCGACCGTCGCCGGGCCGCGCGACGTCGCCGCCCGGCTGGGCGGCGACGAGTTCGCGCTGATCCTCGGCAGCGTCGACGGCGTGGAGGGCTGCGTGGCGGCGGCCGAGCGGGTGCTGGCGGCGCTCGCGGCGCCCGTGATGATCCGCGGCGTCGAGCTCGACGTCGCCGCCGCGGCCGGGGTCGCCTGCCACCCCGAGCACGGCGCGACCTTCGACGCGCTGCTGCGCCACGCCGACGTCGCGCTCGGGCGGGCGAAGACCTCCCACCGGCCAGCGGTCGTCTACTCCGACGCGTTCGACGAGCATGGGGTGGAGCGCCTCACGCTCGTCGCGGAGCTCGGCCGCGCGATCGACGCCGACGAGCTCGAGCTCGTCTTCCAGCCCCAGGTCGAGCTGGCCACGGGGCGGCTGCTCGCCGTCGAGGCGCTCGTGCGCTGGCCGCACCCCGAGCGCGGGCAGCTCTCGCCCGAGGCGTTCATCGAGCCGGCCGAGCACACGGGCGTGATCCGGCGGCTGACGCTGTGGGTGATCCAGTCGGCGCTCGCGCAGGCCGACCGCTGGCGCATGAGCGGGCTCGACCTGCGCGTGGCGGTGAACCTGTCCGTGCGCTCGATCACGCCCGAGCTGCCGCGCGAGCTCGCGATCATCCTCGAGGGCCATGACGGCGGGCTCGAGCTCGAGATCACCGAGACGGTCGGCATGATCGACGCGGAGGGCTCGCTGGCCGTGCTCGAGGAGCTGCGCGCGCTCGGGATCCGGTTGTCGGTCGACGACTTCGGCACCGGGTTCTCCTCGCTGGCCTACCTCAAGCAACTCCCTGTCAGCGCCATCAAGATCGACCGCTCGTTCGTGATGGAGATGGACTCGGAGGCCAGCGACCGCGCGATCGTGCGCTCGACCATCGATCTCGCCCGCCACCTCGGCATGGAGGTCGTGGCCGAGGGCGTGGAGAGCGAGGCGTCGCTGGCCGAGCTGCGCGCGCTCGGCTGCCACATGGCACAGGGCTTCGCGATCAGCCCGCCGCTCGGCGCGGCGGCCCTCGAAGCGTGGGCGGCGGAGCAAAGAGCGGCGTAAGCTCCTGACATGGCACGCCTCGTACGGATGGACCGCACCGGCCACACCACGCTCGCGGAGTGGACGGGAGCCGACGACGCCGCCTTCGCGGCCGCGTCCACCGCGTTCCGCGAGCAACTCGACGCCGGCTACTACGCCGTGGTGAGCGAGGGGGAGGGGCAGGCGCGCCAGGTGACGGCGCTGCCCGCCGACGCCGGCCTCGTGATCCTGCGGCGCCCGATCGCCGGGGGCTGGTCGGCGCCCGTGGGCACCGGCCGCCCCCGCGCGGTCCCGGCCGCGGACGGCGTGGCGCTCGGCGCCGGCCTGCCCGAGCGCGCGGCGGTGGCGTGGCGCGCCCCCGTCGACGCCCGCGCGCTGCGCCGCCCGCGGGCGGCTGTGGACGCTGAGCACGGCGGCGCACAGCGTCCCGTTCGTCGCCACGGCGGGGCTCCTCGTGGGCATCGAGCCGGGCCTGGCGCCGGTGTCGGCGCTCGCGCTCGTGCACGCGTGGGCGATCCCCGAGCTGTACGCCAACCGCGGCGCGAAGGTCGTGCGCCCGGCGCGCCGCCACGACGCGGGCGCGGAGCGGACCGCGCTCGGCCTGCTCGGCGACCTCGTCGGCCACGAGGCGCGCGAGCTGCACGCCCGCACGGGCCTCGTGCTCGAGCGCGGCCGGCTCGGCGTCTGGCTCGTGGGGGAGGCCGGCGCGCTGCTCGTACGGCCGGGCGGCCGCCGCGTGCACTGCTGGTGCGTGCGCGCCGACGACCCCTCGCTGCCGTCCGCCGACCGTACCGCGCACCTGCTGCTCGCCCTGCGCGAGGACGAGACGGGCTTCGCCACCGTGGCCAACCTCGCGTTCAGCGGCGCCGCCTGGCGCGTGCGCCGCCGGCTGCCCGAGCCGATGCGGCCCGCGCTGGCCGCGGCGGTGCGCGCCGCGCGCTGACGCGCCGCCACGCGGGAGGACTGCCGCGCGGCGTTTCTTGGACAACGGGCCATCGCAGCCGGGGCGGCCGGGCCCGATCATGCTTGCCATGACCTCCACCGCGCTTCCCGCCTCCCAGCCTCGTCCTCGCCACACGACAGGCGACCCGCCCGCACCGGCGGCGCGTCGCCTCGTGCTCGTCCCGGCCTCCGGCCGCGGCGACGAGCTCGTCCGCCGCTACCGGCTCGCGCGCCTGCGCCTGGAGCCGCGCGAGGCCCGCGGGGAGGAGCGCTTCGCGCACCTCAGGCAGCGCCACGACTGACCCCCAGAGATCGAAAGCCAGGGCCCGCCGCCCCGATCCTCCTCCTCCGGGGCGGCGGGCCTCCATCCCGCGCGTTAGGCGGCCTTGAGGGCGCGGGATAGCATCTCTGTCATGGAGCACACCGAGCCCTCTGCCTTCGGGACGCTGGCCCGCCGGGTCGTCGCCTGGATCGTCCTGCTCGCCGTCGCGGTGATCGCGCTGAAGATCGTCTTCGGCATCGTCGCCGGCCTCGTGATGGCGCTGCTGTGGGGCGTCCTGCTGATCGCCCTCGCGGTCGCGGTGATCTGGGCCGTCCGCCGGCTCTAGCCCCAGCCGTCAACCCAGCCACCATGGCCTACCTGGTCCTCTGCTTCTTCTTCGGCCTGGCCGGGGGGATCGTCGGCAAGGTCAAGGGCTCCTCGTTCCTCCTGTGGTTCGCGATCTCGGCGATCGTCCCGATCGGCGGGCTGCTCGCCGCGCTGCTGTACCGCAACGACCGCGACGAGCTGCGCCGCCAGTGCCCCGGGTGCGGGCGGGTGGTCAAGCTCCACGACGCGATCTGCACCCGCTGCGGCACCGAGCTCGACTTCCCCGACGTGGCGATCGAGCCCGAGTCCACCGCCGCAATGCGCCGGTAGACTGGCCCGCAGGGCGGGTGGGCCTCCATCCGCGGGACAGTGTCTGCCCAGAAAGGAGGGAGCGCTGATGATGCGAGCAGTCGACGCGGTCATGGAATGCCTGAAGGCGGAGGGTGTCGACGTCGTATTCGGGTATCCCGGCGGCGCGAACCTCCCCACCTACGACGCCTTCGTCGACGCGGGCATCCGCCACATCCTCGTCCGGCACGAGGCCGGCGGCGGTCATGCCGCCGAGGGCTACGCCAAGGCGTCCGGCAAGGTCGGCGTCGTGTTCGCGACCTCGGGTCCCGGGGCTACCAACATCGTCACGCCGCTCACCGACGCGATGATGGACTCCGTGCCGCTCGTGGCCTTCACGGGCCAGGTGCGCACGGACCTGCTCGGCACGGACGGCTTCCAGGAGGCGGACACGTTCGGCATCACCATGCCGATCGTCAAGCACTCCTTCATGATCCAGCACCCGACGGAGATCCCGCGGGTCGTGCACGAGGCGTTCCATATCGCCCGCACCGGCCGTCCGGGCCCCGTGCTGATCGACCTGCCGGTCGACCTCACGCGCGCGGAGATCGACTACGAGCCGGTCGGCGACGTCCGCCTGCCCGGCTACCAGCCCACCACCGAGGGCAACTCCAAGCAGATCCGGCTCGCCGCCAAGGCGCTGGCCAACGCGCGCCGGCCCGTGCTCTACGCGGGCGGCGGCGTGATCAGCGCGGGCGCCTCGGCGGAGCTGACCGAGCTGGCCCTGAGCGACCGCCTCCCCGTCACGTGCACGCTGATGGGCCTCGGCGCCTTCCCGGCGCCGCACGCCCAGTGGCTCGGGATGCTCGGGATGCACGGCACGCGCGCGGCCAACTACGCGATGGACGAGGCCGACCTGATCGTCGCGATCGGCGCCCGCTTCGACGACCGCATCACCGGCAAGCTGTCCGAGTTCGCGCCGCGGGCGAAGTTCATCCACATCGACATCGACCCGGCGGAGATCTCCAAGAACGTCCCCGCGCACATCCCGATCGTGGGCGACGCCAAGAACATCCTCCAGCGGCTGGTCACGGAGTACCGCGCGACGGGCGCGGACGGCGCCCGGCTGGCCGAGTGGTGGGAGCGGATCGAGCGCTGGCGCGCCCAGCACCCGCTGCGCTACGAGGACTCCGCCGACACCGAGATCAAGCCGCAGTACCTGATCGAGGCGCTCTACGAGGCCACGGGCGGCCAGGCGATCGTCTCCTCGGACGTCGGCCAGCACCAGATGTGGACCGCGCAGTACTTCCACTTCGACAAGCCGCGCCGCTGGATCAACTCGGGCGGGCTGGGCACGATGGGCTTCGGCCTGCCCGCGGGCATGGGCGCCGCCGTGGCACGGCCCGACGTGCCGACGATCGTCGTCAGCGGCGACGGCTCGATCCAGATGAACGCGCAGGAGCTGGCCACGTGCACCGAGCACCGGATCCCGGTCAAGGTGTTCATCGCCAACAACGGCTACCTGGGCATGGTCCGCCAGTGGCAGGAGCTGTTCTGGGACAAGCGCTACTCCCAGGTGGACATGGGCCAGTGGCCGGACTTCGTCAAGCTCGCCGAGGCCTACGGGGCCACGGGCATCCGCCTGACGGACAAGACCACGCTCGTGGCCGACATCAAGGCCGCGCTCGAGACGGAGGGCCCGGTCGTCGTCGACGTCCGCGTCACCCGCGAGGAGAACACCTACCCGATGATCCCCGCGGGCGCCGCCGCCCGCGAGATGGTGGGCTGAGGCATGGGCGAGCCGGGCACGAAGGAGCCGCTCACCCTCGAGGAGCTCGAGGCCTCCGCCGGCGTGCGGACGGGCCGCAAGCACATCCTCTCGATCCTCGTGGAGAACAAGCCGGGCGTCCTGACCAGGATCGCCGGGTTGTTCGCCCGCCGCGGGTTCAACATCGACACGCTGGCCGTCGGCCCGACCGACGACGAGTCGCTGTCGCGCATCACGCTCACCCTCGACGGGGCGATGCACCCGATCGACCAGGTCACCAAGCAGCTGCACAAGCTGGTCAACGTGATCAAGATCCGCGACCTCGAGCCGGCGGACACCGTCGCGCGCGAGCTCGCGCTGTTCAAGATCTCCGCCGACGGCGCCAGCCGCGGCGAGGTCATGCAGGTCGTGGAGATCTTCCGCGGCAAGATCATCGACGTCACCCGCCGCTCCGTCATCGTGGAGATCACCGGCACGTGGGAGAAGATCGAGGCCTTCGAGCGGATGGTGCGCCCGTTCGGCCTGGTCGAGATGGCCCGCACGGGCGAGATCGCGATCTCGCGCGGCCGCGGCGAGACGTAGTCTCGAAAGTTACCCCGTTCGGGGGATAGGTAGGAACGTCCCCGGTGAGTTAGTTTGTCGCCGCGCCGGGCACCGAGCCCGGCGTGGCGGTTGGGGAACCGTCTGAATCCGGTCCGTCGAGCGGCCGGACTCCACTGCGCCCGGCTCGGACGAAGGTCAGGGCGCGAAGGAGACGCATGTCCACGCCTGCCATCCGGCGGCGCGCTGTCGCGTGCCCCGCCGCACTGACCATCCTGCTCACCCTCGGCGTCGCGCCCGCGCCGGCCGCCGCACGCTGCGCCGGCGCGACCGCCAGGCCCGCCGCGCTGGGCGGCGGCGCCCGCCAGGCCGCGATCGTCTGCGAGCTCAACCGCGTGCGGCGCCACCACGGCCTCGCGCCGGTCTCCGCCCACGGCCGCCTGAACCGCATCGGCGAGATCCTGGCCTGGGGCGAGGGGCGGCTCTCGACGCCGCGGGCGGCCGTGCGCTCGTGGCTGCACAGCCCGCCGCACCGCCGTGTGCTGCTGGGCCGCAACTACCGCGACATCGGCGTCGGGGTGGCGATCGGCAGCCCGTACGGCGGCGGGAGGGGCAGCGCGACCTATGTGGCGAACCTGGGCGCGGGCTGAGCGAAGACCAGCGGGTTCGATCGCAGGGTGACTTTTCTGACCTCAAGGCGTAGCATCAGTGAAGCGGAAAACTGCCCGCCGTGGAGAAGCGGGCACGACCCGAGGCGCTGACCAGGAACGGCGTCGATGCGTTCAGGACAAGATGCTCCGTATCGCAGTCGCGGTGTGCCCGGTGGCACTGGTGGTCGTGATCGTCGGCGCGCTCGCCGCGCCGGCGTCCGCGGCCTGCCCCGCCGCCGGACCCGCCGACGCCGTCGCGTGCGAGATCAACCGCGAGCGCGTGAGCAGGGGCCTGCCCGCCCTCGAGCCGGACGTGCGGCTCGAGCGGGCCGGCCGTGCGCATGCGCGCGACATGGTGCGGCGCGGCTACTTCTCGCACGTCACCCTGGAGGGCACTCGTCCATCCGATCGTCTGCGCGACGCGGGCTACGTCGGGGACGGCGGATGGTGGCGGGTGGGCGAGACGCTCGCGTGGGGCCGCGGGGCGCTCTCGAGCGCTCCGGCGGTCGTCCGCGCGTGGCTTCGGAGCCGGTCGCACCGCCGCATCCTGCTGCACCCCGGCTACCGCGACCTCGGCGTCGGCGCGATCGCCGGCGTTCCGTTCGGGGACGAGGGGATGACGTACGTATCGGAGTTCGGGGCGCGGGGCGGATGAGGTACCGGGCGCTCACGGGCGGACTGTGCGCGGCCTCGGCTCTCGGGTCGCTTCTGGGCGACCGTTCTCCAGTTCAGCCGGGGTCGCGCAGAGTCCGCCTATTGACTGGATTCCCGTTCACGGGGTCGGCCAACACGGTCCTTACATGAGCGTGACGCTCCTCATCGCCGTCCTCGCCCTCGGCTACCTGGCCTTCCTGGCGTTCGTGCTGGCGCTGATGCGCATCGCGGCCCGCGCCGAACGGGCCAGCTTGCGTCAGAGGCGAGAGCTGCGGGCTGCTGCGGAGGCGCGCGAGCAGCGTAGGCACCGGGCCGCTGGGGAGGATGCGCGGCGGGGCGGCACGCTGCGGCTCGTCGCGGCGTCGTACCCTGGCCAGGGTGAGCGTCCGGGTCCGATCGGGTCGCGCGCCGCTGGCGCTCGACCCCGCCCACAGCGGTGAGCTGCTCGCGCGCTGCGAGCGCGCGCTGAGGCGCGCCCGCGCCGGGCGCGGCGAGGTGCTCGCCTCGATCACCGTGCGGCTGCCGCGCGACGCGGATCCGAGCGCCCTCGTCTTCGCCTCGCGCCGCGCCGGCGAGCCGTGGTTCTGCTTCGAGCAGCCCGACCGCGACGGCGCGGCGCTGGCCGCGCTCGGCTGCGTGCACGCGATCCGTACCCGCGGCCCGCGGCGCTTCGCGGACGCCGCCGCAGCGTGGCGCGAGCTCGTGGCGAACGCCGAGGCGGGCGTCCCCGACCGCCCCGCCGGCGCCGGGCCCGTCGCCGTCGGCGGCTTCGCCTTCGCGCCGGAGGGCGGCTCCGCCCGCCATTGGCAGGGCTTCGCCGCCGGCGACCTGGTCGTGCCCGAGGTGGCGATCGCGCGCCGTCGCGGCGACGTCGCGCTCACCCTCTCCGCGCTCGTGACCCCCGACGACGACCCCGCCCAGGTCGTCGCGCGGCTCCAGGCGCGCGCCGGTGAGCTGCGCCCCGTCCCGCTGCCGCTGCTCGACCCGGCCCCGGCCGGGCGCTTCCACGTCGAGTCGATCGCCCCGCCCGAGCACTACGAGGGCGCGGTGGCGCGCGCCGTCGAGCGCATCCGCGCCGGCGACTTCGAGAAGATCGTGCTGGCGCGCGAGGTCGCCGTGCACGCGCCCGCGCCGCACGACGCCGCGGCCGTGTTCGGCGTGCTGCGTGCGGCCTTCGGCTCCTGCTTCGTCTTCTGCGCCGGCCGCGGGAGCGCCGCCTTCGTGGCTGCCTCGCCCGAGCTGCTCGTGCGCCGCGAGGGCCAGCGCGCCTCGACCGTCGCGCTCGCAGGCTCGACCCGCCGCTCGGCCGACCCCGCCGTCGACGACCACCTCGGCGAGCAGCTGCTGCGCTCCGACAAGGACCGCGAGGAGCAGCGGATCGTGGCCCGCCGGATCGCCCGCGCGCTGCGCCCGCACGCCGTCTGGGTCACCGCGCCCGACGAGCCGGCGATCATCAAGGTCGCCAACATCCAGCACCTCGCGACCCCGATCCGCGCCCAGCTCACGCACCCGCACAGCGCGATCGAGCTCGCCGGCCTGCTGCACCCGACGCCCGCGGTGGGCGGCGAGCCGCACGACGTCGCGACGCCGCAGATCCCCGCGCTCGAGGGCATCGACCGCGGCTGGTACTCGGGCCCGGTGGGCTGGACGGACGCCAACGAGGACGGCGAGTTCTGCGTCGCCCTGCGCTGCGCGCTGCTGCGCGGGCACGAGGCGCGGCTCTACGCCGGGGTCGGTGTGGTGCGCGACTCCGACCCGGCGGCCGAGCTGGCCGAGACCGAGGTCAAGCTCGGCGCGCTGCTGCCCGTCCTGAGCGGCTAGCGCGCTAGACCTCCCGCACGACCTCGTCGAACGGCTTGCGCCTCGCGCGCGCGATCCACTCGTCGATGCTGCGGCGCCTCGGGTCCCGTTGCTTGGCGGGATGGCCGAAGGAGAGCACCGCCGCGACCTTCGCGTCGTCGTCGAGGCGCAGCGCGCGGTTGAGCCCGATGCGGTCGCTGATGCCGTTCGGGCAGGAGCCGATGCCCTGCGCGTGGGCGGCCAGCAGCATGTTCTGCGCGGCGCGGCCGGCGTCGATGCCCGCGCCGCCGTCCATCACGACGGCGACCACGAACGCGGCGCCGCGGATGTTGCCCGGCTCGAAGACCGACTCCGCGACCTCCTCGATCGCCGCGTCGTCGCGGACGACCACGAAGGTCCAGGGCTGGCGGTTCTTGGCGCTGCCGGCCAGCCGGCCCGCGTCGAGGATCCTGTGCTCGACCTCGGGCTCGAGCGGCCGCGCCGCGTAGTCGCGCACCTCGCGCCGGCTGACGATCCCCAGGTAGGCCTCCACCGACCGAACCCTAGCCGCCGGGGAGCCGGCGCCGCCAGCGCCGGCCCGTGCGCCCGGCGCGGGATTGCAGGTTGCCGAGCGTTCCGTGGTGCTGTGGCAGCCCGGCGGCCTCCGCGGCGTCGATCGTGAGCGTCACGCGCGAGCGGGTGATGCGCGCCACCTCGGGCGCGTCGACGAACCGCTTGCCCGCGGCGGTGTCGATCACGAGCCCGTCGAAGATGTGCTCGCGCGCGTTGTCGAGCACCCGGCGGACCGTGCCGACCTGCGCGCCGTCGGAGGCGTGCACCGGCACGCCGCGCGGCAGTGCCTGGTAACCGATCTGGTGGTCGTCGTCGTCCGCGGCCACGGGCGGAAGGCTAGACGGCAAGAGCCGGGCTCGGCATCGACCCCGGTACGGTGCACACCGCATGATGTCCCGCTCGAACGGCATCGCGTACGAGCTGCTCCGCTTCCGCAATCGCGAGGAGCAGGACACGACGGTCTACCTGCTCAGGTACCCGCGCGAGACGACCCGTCTCGTCCTGCACCACTTCGCCGAGCCGACACGGCTCGACCACTGGTGCGCCGCGCAGGGCCGCCCCGAGGCCATCGTCGCCGGCTTCTTCGTCCGCGAGCCGTACCGGCCGCTCGGCGAGGTCCGGCTCGGCGGGACCGTGCAGGAGCACGAGCCGGTCGCGTCGCCGTGGACCGAGCGGCGCGCCTGCGTCCATATCGACGGCGACGTGCGCCTGGCGCCGCGTGGCGAGCTCGGCCCCGAGCCTGCGGGCGACCTCGTGCAGGCCGGCCCGCTGCTGGTCGCAGGCGGCCGGTCGCTCGCCGAGGATAGGGATCGTGAGGGCTTCTCGAGCGGTTCGGCCCAGTTCGACTCGGACATCACCGAGGGCCGCTATCCGCGGTGCGCGCTCGGCGTCAGCGACGGCGAGCTGCTCGCCGTCTGTTGCGACGGTCGTCGCAGCGGGGTCGACGCCGGGCTCGAGCTGGGCGAGCTCGCGCGCCTCATGCTCTCCTTCGGCGCCTCCGACGCGATCAACCTGGACGGTGGAGGCTCCGCGACGCTCGTGCACCGCGGGCACCTCCTCAACCGGCCCTATTCCGATCAGGACCAGCCGGCGCCGGAGTCGCGACCGGTGATCACCGCGCTGCTGTTCGAGCCGGTGTAGTGTGGCCGCGTGTGCCGCTGGGTGGCCTACTACGGCAATCCGATCCACCCTGAGGCGCTGCTCTACGACACGCAGCACTCGCTCATAGAGCAGAGCCGCAGCGACCGGCTCGCAGGCGGGCAGCCCAACGCCGACGGCGTCGGTCTCGGTTGGTACGGCGAGCGGGAGACGCCGGGCCTCTATCGCAGCGTCGCGCCCGCCTGGGGCGATCGCAACCTGCACGAGATCGCGTCCCAGGTCCGCTCGCCCCTGTTCCTCGCCCACATCCGGGCGGCGACCGGGACGCCGGTCGAGCAGACCAACTGCCACCCGTTCCGCCACGGCCGCTGGCTGTTCATGCACAACGGCTTCATCGACGGCTACCTCGACCTGCGGCGGGAGCTGCTGCTCGCCGTCGATCCGTCGATCTTCTCGGGCATCGCCGGCACGACGGACTCCGAGCTGATGTTCCACCTCGCGCTCACCTTCGGCCTGCAGGAAGAGCCGCTGGCGGCGCTGGAGCGCATGGCCGGGTACGTCGAGGAAAGGGGCCGTCGCCATGGCATCGACCAGCCGCTGCAGATGACCGTCGCCGTGACCGACGGCGAACGGCTCTACGCGGCGCGCTACGCCAGTGGGCCGGTCGTCAACTCGCTGTTCGTGACCGCCGACGCCAGCGCGGTGCGCGCCCTCTATCCCGACGACGTGCGCTTCCAGCACTTCTCCGACGAGGCCCGCGCGGTGGTCTCCGAGCCGCTCGGCGACCTTCCCGGGGTGTGGAACGAGGTACCTGCGGGCACCGCGATCGTGGTCCAGCCCGGCGACGACGAAGTCGTGCCGTTCACGCCGCGGACGCCTACCGGAGCGTCAGTGGGACCTTGAGACGCTCGAGTGAGCGGGCCGGCGCTCATGCCGCGTCCCATGCGAGGCGCAGCCCCGAGAAGATCTGGCGGCGCTGCGGCAGGTCCCAGTTGCGCGTCGTGGCGGTCGTGGCGCGCTCCCGGCTGGCCCAGGAGCCGCCGCGCAGCACGCGGTAGTCGGGGCCGAAGAACACCTCGGAGTACTCACGGTAGGGGTGCGCGACGAATCCGTCGTAGCCGTGGAACGGGGTCGCGGTCCACTCCCAGACGTCGCCGATCATGCCGAGCGCGCCGCACGGCGCGGCGCCCTCGGGGTGCGAGCCCGCCGGGTGCGGCCCGAAGCCGGACTGGCCGAGGTTGGCGCGGCGCGGGCAGGGCCGCTCGGCGCCCCACGGATACCGCCGCGCCCTTCCTTCGGCCTGGTCCCAGGTCGCTGCCTTCTCCCACTCCGCCTCCGTCGGGAGGCGAGCGCCGTGCGCTCGAAGCGGCCGGCGCCGAGGGTGCACGGGCCGGCGGGGACCTCGACCGGCTCCAGGCCGGTGTGGCCGCCGGGCGCGGGCGGGCGCGGGTCCTGGCGCAGGGCGGGGGCCGGCAGCAGCCGCGCCAGCTCGATCGCCTGCAGCATCGTCTCGTCGTGCTGCTGCTCGTGGCGCAACACGAGCTCGAACCGCCCGCCGTCGCCGATCCCCTTCTCCGCCAGCACCAACAGCGTGCGCTCGCGCACCTCCGCGAGGTAGGCGAGCGCCTGCGCGCGGTCGAGCAGCGGCAGGTCCCCGCGCACCGCCCGCGGCGTCTCGAACGCGTCGTACATCGCCGCCAGCTCGGGCTGCATGAGCTCGCCGCCCCCGTGGCGGCAGACCATCCACAGGTCCTCGTAGGCGGCGATGTGCGCGAGGTCCCACACGAGCGGGCTCATCAGCGCCGAGTGCGCGGTCTCGACGTCGGCGTCGGAGAGGCCGGCGACGAGCGCCAGCGTGCGCTCGCGAGCCTCGGCCAGATCGGCGGCCGCCGCGGTGACGACGTACTGCGTCGCGGTCACGGCGCCGAACGCTACCGGGTCGGGCGGGCGCGTCTCCAGACGTCGACCACCTCGCGGACCGAGGCGGTGCGCCAGGAGATGCGGGAGTCCAGCGGGCGCACGACGAGCTCGAAGCGGCCGGACTCGAGTTGCTCGAGCTCCGTCACGAGCGCGTGGAAGCGCCGGCCCTTCTTGTCCACGAGCACGATGTCGCCGGCGGCGATGCCCTTGGACGTCGTGCGCCGGGGCCGCTCCGCGCTCTCCGGCGTGGGGGCGACGTCGATCAGGGTGGCCTGGGGCTCTGCCATCGGGAGCCGAAGGCTAGGCGGCGCCCCGGACGGACGCCGCCACCGCGGCCCAGATCTCCCGGTGCGTACGCACGTTGGCCTCGCGGTCGGTCCGGACCGAGACGATCGTGGTGCCGTCGGCCGCCAGCGCGCGCCCCAGCGCGGCCCGGAAGCCAGCGAGGTCCGAGGCGCGCTCGAACCCGCAGCCGTACAGCGTCGCGGCGTGGGCGAGGTCGAGCCCGTGGGGGGTCGCGACGTGCTGCACGTAGTCCTCGCCTTGCGAGCTGACCGGGAGGAACTCGAAGATGCCGCCGCCGTCGTTGTCGACCAGCACGATCGTGAGCTTCAGGCCCAGCCGGGTCGCTGCCAGCAGCCCGCCGACGTCGTGCGCGAGCGCGACGTCGCCGATCAGCAGCACGGCCGGCCCGTGCGGCGCGGCGGCCGCGGCGCCGAACGCCGTCGAGACGGTCCCGTCGATCCCGTTGGCGCCGCGGTTGGCGAGCACGCGCGGGGCGTCCTCGCGTGTCGGGAAGAACGTCTCGACGTCGCGCACGGGCATCGAGGACGCGACCACGAGCGTGGCGTTGGGCGGCAGCCGCGTCCCGAGCTCGGCCGCAACCAGCGGCTCGCTCAGCACGCGCGGGTCCAGCATCGCCCCGATCACCCTCGCGGCCGCGCCGTCGGCGGCCAGCCAGCCGTCGAGCCAGACGCGGTCGCGGCGCGGGGGGAGCCGCTCGCCGACGGTCGCGAGCGTCAGGCGCGGGTCGGCGCCGATGATCGTGGAGACGAACCCGGCCGGGTCCTGCCAGGCGCTCTCGGGGTCGAAGGCGATCTGGATCGCGTCGGGCAGCGCGTGCAGCCATTGGCGCAGCGGCTTGGAGGTCGGCAGGTCGCCGACCCGCAGCACGAGGTCGGGCTTGTGGGCCTCCGCCCAGGCGGGATCGCGCAGCAGCGCGTCGTAGTGCGCGACCGCCGCCTGGCCGCGGCGCGCGCCCGACAGCGGCTCGGCGAGCAACGGGATCGCGGCGCTCTCGGCGAAGGAGGCCAGCGCCGGGCCGAGCTGCGGGTCGCGCTCGTTGCGGCCCGCCACGAGCACGGCGCGCGGGCGGGCCGTCAGGTCGGCGGCGATCGCCTCGACGGCGCGCGGGCCGGCCTCCGCGCGCACCCACGGCCGGGTGAGCCACGGCCGCCCGCCGTCGCGGCCGCCGCCGCCGGGCTCCTCGTCGGGCAGCGGCGCGTCGAGCACGAGCGGCTCGCGCAGCGCGAAGTTGAGGTGCACGGGCCCGGGGCGGCCCTCGAGCGCGGTCCAGAACGCGCGGCAGGCGAGCTGGCGCATCCAGCGCATGCGCTCGGGCGTGGCGGGGTGCTCGTCGACCTCGAGGTACCACTTGGCGGCGCTGCCGTAGAGCTTGACCTGATCGATCGTCTGCCCGGCGCCGAGGTCGCGCAGCTCCGGCGGGCGGTCGGCGGTCAGCACCAGCAGCGGCACGCGCGCCTCGCGCGCCTCGATCACCGCCGGGGCGTAGTTCGCCGCCGCGGTGCCCGAGGTGCAGGCGAGCGCGACGGGCCGGCCGCTGGTCTTGGCCAGACCGAGCCCGAAGAACCCGCCCGAGCGCTCGTCGATGTGCGACGTGGCGCGGATCCGCGGCTCGCGGGCCAGGCTCAGCACCAGCGGCGTCGAGCGCGAGCCCGGCGAGGTGCACGCCTCGCGCAGGCCGCAGCGCGCCAGCTCGTCCGCGAACGCGCGCAGGCCGAGGTACGTGTCGGTCGCCCCCATCGGAGCGGCATCATGCCCCACCGTGACCCCGACGCTCGTCCTCCTCCACGGCTTCACCCAGACGCGGCAGAGCTGGCGGCCCGTGATCGCCGCGCTCGGCGGCCGGCGGCGGGCGCTCGCGCCCGACCTGCCGGGGCACGGCCACGCCGCCGCCCGGCCCGCCTCCTTCGCGGCCTGCACGGGCTACGTGCGCGCGCTCGGCGGCGAGCGGTTCGCGCTCGCGGGCTACTCCATGGGAGGCCGGATCGCGCTGCACGCGGCCTTCGCGCTCGCGGACCGCCTGGACCGCCTCGTGCTCGTGGGCGCGAGCCCCGGGATCGCCGACCCGGACGAGCGCGCCGCCCGCCGCGCCGCCGACGACGCGCTCGCGCAGCGGATCGAGGCGATCGGCGTCGAGGCCTTCGCCCGCGAGTGGGCCGAGCTGCCGCTCTGGGCCGGCCAGCCCGAGCGCGTGCGCGCCGCCGCGAACGCCGACCGCCTCCGCAACACCCCCGAGGGCCTCGCCGCCGCCCTGCGCGGGCTCGGCACGGGGGTGATGGAGCCGCTCTGGGACGCGCTCCCGTCGTTGGCGGTGCCGGTCACGCTCGCCGTCGGCGAGCGCGACGAGAAGTTCCGCGCGATCGCGGAGCGCATGGCGGCTCTGCTGCCACGCGCGGAGATCGAGGTGGTCGAGGGCGCCGGCCATGCGGCGCAGCTCGAGCAGCCGGCTGCCGTCGCTGCGCTGCTGTGACACGTCAACTGCGGCTGGGTGGGGGAGCGAGGGAGCATCCCGCGCGGTTGACACCGCAGTTGTTCGGCCTGAGGCCTGAACAACTCCGGACTCGACGCCGCGGGAGGCACCCTCGCCTCCCTACCCAGCCGCAGTAGACGATCTCAGATCGGCACGGCGGTCCCGGAGACCGAGATGCCGCCGTCGGCGGGAATCCGCACCGTCAGCAGGCTCGGCCGGCCGAGCTCGATGCCCTGGTCGATCGTGACCGTGGCCGGCAACCCGACGAGGCCGAGCTCGCGCAGGTAGCCGCCGAACGCGGCCGCGGCCGCGCCCGTCGCGGGGTCCTCGACGACGCCGCCGGGCGGGAACGGGTTGCGCGAGCGGAAGCGGTCCGGCCCCTCGCGATGCACGAGCTGGATCGTGGTCCAGTCGCGCGCGGCCATCAGGGCGCCGAGGCGCTCGAAGTCGTAGTCGAGGTCGGCGAGGCGCTCCGAGGAGGCCGCCGCCAGCACGGGATGGTGGGCGCCCGCGTAGCCCACGCGCGGCGGCAGCTCGGGGTCGAGGTCGGAGCGCTCCCAGCGCAGCGCGGCCAGCAGCTCGTCGAGGTCCGCGCCCTCGAGCGGCGCGCTCGACGGCGGCACGCTCGTGAGCGTCGCGACCCCCGCCGACACGTCGACCTCCACGAGCCCGGCCGGGGTCGTCAGCCTCAGCGTGCCCTCGCCGTTGCGGTCGCCCCAGGCCACGCCGGTGGCGATCGTGGCGTGGCCGCAGAACGGCACCTCGGCGAGCGGGGAGAAGTAGCGCACGGTCAGGTCCTGCCCGTCGGCGGCGGTCACGAAGGCGGTCTCGGAGTAGCCGACGTCGGCGGCGATCGCCTGCATGTCGGCGTCGTCGAGGCCCGAGGCGTCGAGCACGACCCCGGCGGGGTTGCCGCCCTCCGGCGTGTCGGTGAACGCGGCGTAGCGGAGGATCTCGGTGCTCATCGGTCGAGGATCGCAGCGCCGAGCAGGCCGGGCCCGGGGGGTACCGCGAGTCTTCCTCCCCGCACCGGCGGCGGATCGCCCGCCGCGGCCGCCAGCCCGCACGGCAGCAGGGCTCCCGTCGCCCGCAGCGCCGCGGCCGCGTGCAGTCCCGCCGCGATCCCGAGCGGGCCGTCGAACGTCGACGCGAGGTAGACCGCCACGCCGGCCGCCCGCGCCGCCTGCGCGTCGCGGAGCACGCCGCCGATGCCGCCGCAGCGCGAGATCTTCAGGCAGACCGCGTCCGCCGCGTCCCAGCCGCCCGCGGCGGCGGCCTCGCCCGCGCTCTCGTCCATCGCGATCGGCACGGGCGACTCCGCGCGCACCTCGCGCAGCGCGTCGAGGCCGTGCACCGGCTCCTCGCAGAGCTCGATCCCGATCGGGGGCGAGCGCCCGCAGGTTGGCCAGCGCCTCGCGCGGCGAGCCCCAGGCGCCGTTGGCGTCCGCGCGGATCGCGACGTCCGGGCCGGCCGCCGCGCGCACCGCCGCCAGCCGCCCGGCATCGTCGCCGATCCCGACCTTGACCTTCACGCAGGCGAAGCCCGCCGCGGCCGCCTCGCCGGCCGCCCGCGCCGCGCCGGCGCGGTCCTCGGCGCCGACGAGCGCATTGACCTCGATCGGCTCGCCCGCGTCGCCGCCGAGCAGCGCCGCCACCGACCGCCCGGCGCGGCGCCCCGCCCTGTCCCACAGCGCGAGGTCGATCGCCGCCAGCGCCTGCGGCAGCGGCCGCTCCGCCCGGCAGGCCTCCAGCAGCGCCGCGGCGTCGTCCTCCGGCCCGGCGTCCGCGAGCACGGCGGCGTAGGCGTCCAGCGCCGCCAGGACCGCGGCGAGCGGCACGCCGTCGTAGGGCTCCAGCGGCGCGGCCTCGCCCTCGCCCGCGTCGCCGGCGCCGAAGCGCAGCCGCACGCGCACGAGCTCGCGCTCGCCCATCGCGCCCCACGCCGCGCGCAGGGGCGCCCCCAGCGGGAGCCGCACCGTCTCGACGGCGAGCTCCGCCACGACCTCAGCTCGCGAGCAGCCCGACCGAGAGCAGCGCGCAGAAGACGAGCTGGAGCATCCCTGTCTTCGCCAGCGCGCCGTTGAGCGAGGGCCCGTCGGTGCGCTCGCGCACGATCTTCGCCACGGGCAGCGCGAGCGGGAGCGCCAGCCAGGGCAGCAGCAGCCAGGCGTCGAGCCCGTCGCCGCCGAACAGCCACGGGAACGGCGCCGTCACGAACGCGGCCGCCAGCATCCCGCCGTAGAGCCCGCGGGCGCCTTGCCGGCCGAGCCGCACGGCCAGCGTGCGCTTGCCCGCGCGGCGGTCCGTCTCGAGGTCGCGCACGTTGTTGACGACGAGGATCGCGGCGGCCAGCAGCCCGACCGGGACCGCCAGTACGAACGCCTCCCACTCGAGCTCCTCCGTCTGCGCGTAGAAGGAGCCCGCGACGGCGACGACGCCGAAGAACAGGAACACGAAGACCTCGCCGAGGCCCTCGTAGCCGTAGGGCCGCGGCCCGCCCGTGTAGAGCACGCCGGCCAGGATCGAGGCCGCGCCGACGAGCAGCAGCTCCCAGCCCGCCGTCGCGATCAGGTACACGCCGGCCAGCACGGCCGCGCCGAACGCGATGTAGGTCGCCATCAGGACCTGACGCGGCGGCACCAGGCCGCCCGCCGTCACGCGCACGGGGCCGAGCCGGTCCTCGGTGTCGGCGCCGCGGCGCGCGTCGGAGTAGTCGTTGGAGAGGTTCGTGCCGACCTGGATGAACAGCGCGCCGAGCATCGCGGCGATGAAGGTGAGCGGCTTGAACGTGCCCTGGGTGGCGGCGAGCGCGGTGCCGACGAGCACGGGCGCGACCGCCGCGGGCAGCGTCCGCGGCCGCGCGGCCATCAGCCAGATGCGCAGGGCACTCGGACGATCTGCGGCCACGTCGGTGCTCACGGGCGCCGCGGGAACTTGGAGAAGTCGGGCTGGCGCTTGGCCTTGAACGCCTCGCGGCCCTCCGCGGCCTCCTCCGTGGCGTAGAAGAGGAGGTTGGCGTCGTGGGCGAGCTGCTGGATCCCGGCCAGCCCGTCCTCGGCGGCGTGGAAGCTCGCCTTGAGCAGCCGCAGCGCGAAGGGGGAGAGGGCCAGCATCTCGCGGCACCAGGCGACGGTCTCCTCCTCGAGGCGCTCGAGCGGCACCACGTGGTTGACCAGGCCCATGTCGAGCGCCTGCCGCGCGTCGTACTGGCGGCACAGGAACCAGATCTCCTTCGCCTTGCGCAGCCCGACCGTCTTGGCCAGCAGCGCGGCGCCGAAGCCGCCGTCGAAGGAGCCCACGCGCGGCCCGGTCTGGCCGAAGCGCGCGTTGTCGGCGGCGATCGAGAGGTCGCAGACGAGGTGGAGGATCTGCCCGCCGCCGACGGCGTAGCCGGCGACCATGGCGACGATCGGCTTCGGCAGCCGCCGCATCTGCACGTGCAGGTCGGTGACGTGGAAGCGGCCGACCTTGGCCCCCTCGGGGACGTAGCCCGTGTCGCCGCGCACGCGCTGGTCGCCGCCGGAGCAGAAGGCGAGCTCGCCCTCGCCGGTGAGGATGATCGCGCCGACGTCGGAGTCCTCGCGCGCGAGCTCGAGCGCCTGCGAGATCTCCACGATGGTCTGCGGGCGGAAGGCGTTGCGGACCTCGGGGCGGTTGATCGTGATCTTCGCGATCCCGTCCCCGCTGGTCTCGTAGCGGATGTCCTCGAAGGCGGCGGCGGCTGTCCACATGGCGGCCCATCACACTAGTGGCATGCCGATCGACCCCTGGCTGCCGCGCGCCGCCGCCCAGCGCCCCGGGCGGGTCGGCGCTCGAGGCGCCGGAGGGGGCGCTGACCTACGCGCAGCTGCTCGAGGCGGCGCGGATCGACGCCGCGCCCGGCAGCCGGGTCGCGCTGGCGCTGCCGCCCGGCCTGGACTTCGCGGTCGCGCTGCACGCGTGCCTGCTCGCGCGCGCCGCCGCGATGCCGGTCGACCCGCGCCTCGGGGAGGCCGAGCGGGCCGCCCTCCTGGCCTCCGCCGACCGCGTGCTCGACGGCCCGCTGCCGCGTGGCGGCGCGGCTCAGCCGGTCGCGCCGCGCGACGGCGACACCGCGCTCGTGGTGCACACCTCCGGCACGACGGGCGCGCCGAGGCCGGTCGAGCTGAGCTTCGGCAACGTGCAGGCCAACGCGCTCGGCTCGGCGGTCGCGCTCGGCCTGGACCCCGACGAGCGCTGGCTGTGCCCGCTGCCGCTCTCGCACGTCGGCGGGCTGATGGTGCTGCTGCGCTCCGCGATCTACGGGACGCGCGCGGTGATCGACGAGGCCGGGCGCGCGTGCGCGGACGACATCACGGTCGTCTCGCTCGTCCCGACCCAGCTGCGGCGGCTGCTGGACGCGGCGCGCGCCCGGGCGCGCGCCTGCGCGTGGTCCTGCTGGGCGGGGCGGCGGCCACGCCCGATCTGCTCGAGGAGGCGCGCGCGGCCGGCTGGCCCGTTCGCGCCACCTACGGGCTCACGCAGGCGTGCTCGCAGGTCGCGGTCGACGGATGGCCGCTGCCCGGGCTGGCCGTCTCCCTCGCCGACGACGGCGAGATCCTCGTCGAGGGGCCGACGGTCGCCGGCGGCGGCGTCCTGCGCACGGGCGACCTCGGCCGCTTCGCCGCCGACGGCCGCCTGGAGATCGTCGGCCGCAAGGTCCGACACGATCGTCTCCGGCGGCGAGAACGTCGCCCCCGCCGAGGTCGAGGCGGCGCTGCTCGCCCATCCGGCCGTGGCCGACGCGGGCGTGTTCGGCCGCCCGGACCCCGAGTGGGGCGAGGCGGTCACCGCGAGCGTCGTGCTGCGCGAGCCCGCCGACCCGCAGGAGCTGCGCGACTGGGTGGCCGGGCGGCTCGCCCGCTTCAAGGTTCCCAAGGCGGTCGAGGTGGCGGACGCGCTCCCGCGCAACGCATCTGGGAAGCTGCTGCGCCGGGAGCTGCGATGAGCGAGGCCGACAAGCAAGAGACACGCGCCCGCTGGGGCCAAGCCGCGACGGCCTGGGAGGCGCACGGCGAGATGATGCGCAGGGTGACCATGCCCGTCTCGATGTGGATGGTCGACGCGATCCAGCCCCAGCCGGGGAACACGCTGCTCGAGCTGGCGGCCGGCCCCGGCGACACGGGCTTCCTGGCCGCCGAGCTCGTCCAGCCCGGCGGCACGCTGATCACGTCGGATATCGCGCCCGAGATGCTGATGGTCGCCCAGCGCCGCGCGGAGCAGCTCGGGCTCGGCAACGTCCGCTTCAAGCAGATCGACGCGGAGAGCTCGATCGACATCGAGGCCGCGAGCATCGACGCCGTCCTGTGCCGCTGGGGCTACATGCTGATGGCCGACTCCGAGACCGCGCTGCGGGAGACCCGCCGGGTGCTCAAGCCCGGAGGGCGGCTCGCGCTGGCGGCGTGGAGGGGCCCGGAGGAGAACCCGTGGAGCGCGATCCCCGCCCGCGAGATGGTGCGCCGCGGGCTGATCGAGCCCGTCGCCCCCGGTGAGCCGGGCCAGTTCACCTGGGCGCCGGAGGGGATGATCGCCGAGCAGCTCGACGCCGCCGGCTTCGTCGAGCACGAGGTCGCCGAGGTGCGCTTCACGCACACGTACTCCTCGCTCGACGACTACTGGAAGACCCAGTCGGAGATGTCGGGCCGGATACAGACCTCGCTGGCCGGGGTCGGCCCGGCGGCGATCGAGGAGATCAAGGCCGCCGTCGCCGAGCAGGTCCAGGGCTTCGTGCGCGAGGACGGCTCGCTCGAGCTCCCCGCGAGCACGTGGGTCGCCGTGGCCGAAGCCTGAGAAGGTTCGCGCTCCGGTCATCGTGCACGCCCGGCCCGCCATGGCGCGGCAGGCCGTTGACTCCGAGCGACGATCCCCGCCATGTTCTACGACGACGACGCGGACCTCTCGCTCCTCGACGGCAAGACCGTCGCCATCATCGGGTACGGCTCGCAGGGCCACGCCCACGCGCAGAACCTCAGGGACTCGGGCGTCAGCGTCGTCGTAGGGCTGCGTCCCGACTCGAGCTCGGTCGAGCAGGCCAAGGCCGACGGCCTGGAGGTGCTGGACATCTCCGAGGCCGCCTCCCGCGGCGACCTCGTGATGATCCTGCTGCCCGACGAGAAGCACGGGGAGATCTACCGCGAGCAGATCGCCGACGGGATCGCGCCCGGCAACACGCTGCTGTTCGGCCACGGCTTCTCCGTCCACTACGGCGAGGTCGAGCCCCCGCCGGAGGTCGACGTGGCGCTGATCGCGCCCAAGGGGCCCGGCCATCTCGTCCGCCGCCAGTACCTCGAGGGCTCCGGCGTGCCCGGGCTGATCGCGGTCGCCCAGGACGCGAGCGGCTCCGCCAAGGAGGTCGCGCTGGCCTACTCCAAGGGCATCGGCTGCACCCGCGGCGGCGTCATCGAGACGAGCTTCAAGGACGAGACGGAGACCGACCTCTTCGGCGAGCAGGCCGTGCTGTGCGGCGGGGTCACCGAGCTCGTCCGGGCCGGCTACGAGACGCTCGTCGACGCGGGCTACGACCCGCGGCTGGCCTACTTCGAGTGCCTGCACGAGCTCAAGCTGATCGTCGACCTGATGTACGAGAAGGGCATCACGGGGATGCGCTACTCGATCTCCAACACGGCCGAGTACGGCGACCTCACGCGCGGCAAGCGGGTCATCTCCGACGACACCCGCCAGGCGATGAAGACCATCCTGGGGGAGATCCAGTCGGGCGAGTTCGCGCGCGAGTGGATCGCCGAGAACCGCGCGGGCCAGGAGAACTTCCTGCGCATGCGCGAGGAGGGCAAGGGCCACCAGATCGAGCGCGAGGGCAAGGAGCTGCGCTCGCACATATGGATCCGGATCGAGACGTCCCGAGGCAGCGGCTGAAGAGCCGCTTCCTGGCAGGCAACCTCTCGAACTGGCACGATGACGCCGAACCCGTTCGTGAAGCAGTACCTCATGACCGCGGGGCCGACGCCCGTTCCGCCTGCGGTCTCGCAGGCGATGGCCGCACCGATGCTCTACCACCGCGCGCCGGCCTTCGTGGAGGTCTACGAACGGGTGATCGGCAAGCTGCCCGGCGTGTTCCAGACCTCGAACGACGTGCTGACGTTCTCGGCGAGCGGCTCGGGCGCGATGGACTCCGCGATGGCGAACCTGGTCCAGCCCGGTCGCTGGATCCTCGCCTGCGCGGCGGGCAAGTTCGGCGAGCGCTGGATCGAGCTGGGCAAGGCCTACGGCGGCGCAGGTGCTCCCCTACGAGCCGGGCTGGGGCGAGCGGCTGGACCCGGCCGAGATCGACCGCCTGCTGACCGAGAACGGCGACATCGAGGTCGTCTTCGCCACGCTCAGCGAGACCTCCACGGGCGTCGTCCACGACGTCCAGGCGATCGCCGAGGTCACCAAGCGCCACGGGGCGATCCTCGTCGTCGACGCGGTCTCGGGCCTCGGCGCGGCCGAGCTGCGCCAGGACGACTGGGGCATCGACGTCGTCGTCGCGGGCTCCCAGAAGGCGCTGATGTGCCCGCCCGGCCTGGCCTTCGCCTCCGTGAGCCAGCGCGCGCTCGACCACGCTTCCGAGGTGTCGACGGGGCGCTACTTCTACGACTGGAACAAGACCGCCAAGAGCCAGCGCAAGGGCGACAGCCCGTTCACGCCGGCCGTCGGCCTGTTCCTCGGGCTCGACGTCGCGCTCGACATGATCGAGCAGGAGGGCCTCGAGAACGTCTTCGCGCGCCACGCGCTGCTCGCCCGCGCCACCCGCGCCGGCGCCGCCGCGCTGGGCCTCGAGCTGTTCGGCGACCCGGACGAGCGCTCCAACGTCGTCACGGCGGTCGAGCTGCCGGAGACGATCGACGGCGGCAAGGTCCCGGGCGCGCTGCGCAAGCTCGGCATCACGGCCAACGGCGGGCAGAACCAGCTCAAGGGCAAGATCATCCGGATCGCCCACTGCGGCTACTTCGGCGCCTTCGACATCCTCACGTCGCTCTCGGGGCTGGAGATGGTGCTCGACCAGCTCGGCCACGAGGTCGAGCACGGCTCGGGCGTGGGCGCCGCGCAGCGGGTCTTCCTGGAAGCCGGCGTCCCAGTGGCAGCCGCGTGACGGTCAGCGTCCTCTCGACGCAGTACAAGGTCCTCGTCAAGGAGAAGCTCGCCGACTCGGGCGTCGACCTCCTGCGCGAGCGCTTCGACGTCGACCTCGGCGTCGACTGGTCCGACGAGGAGCTCGCCGAGCGCATCGGCGACTACCACGCGATCCTCATCCGCTCGGCCACGCAGCTGACGGCGGACCTGATCGAGAAGGCGCACAACCTGAGGGTGATCGGCCGCGCGGGCATCGGCGTCGACAACGTGGACGTCGAGGCGGCGACCAAGCGCGGCATCATCGTCGCCAACGCGCCGCAGTCGAACATCGTCGCCGCCGCGGAGCACACGGTGGCGCTGATGCTCTCGCTCGCGCGCAACATCCCGCAGGCGCACGGCTCGCTGACCGCCGGGAAGTGGGAGCGCTCGAAGTTCGGCGGCGTCGAGGTCTACGAGAAGGTGCTCGGGATCCTCGGCTTCGGCCGCATCGGCCAGCTCGTGGCCACCCGCGCGCGGGGGTTCGGGATGCGCGTCGTCGCCTACGACCCGTTCGTGGCCGCCGAGCGTTATCGCGAGCTCGGCGTCGAGAAGGCCGAGACCAGCGCCGACGTCTACGCCGTCGCCGACTTCATCACCATCCACCTGCCCAAGACGCCCGAGACGCGCGGCTGGCTGAACGCCGAGGCGTTCGCGCAGATGAAGGACGGCGTCCGGGTCATCAACTGCGCCCGCGGCGAGCTCGTCGACGACGCCGCGCTCAAGGACGCGATCGACTCCGGCAAGGTCGCCGGTGCCGCGCTCGACGTCTTCCCGAGCGAGCCGATCACGGACTACCCGCTCTTCGAGGGCTACGGCAACGTCGTCGTCACGCCGCACCTGGGCGCCTCGACCACCGAGGCCCAGGACCGCGCCGGCGTCCAGACGGCCGAGCAGGTCGTGGCGGCCCTGACCGGCGGCGTCGTCTCGACCGCGGTCAACATCCCGGCCGTGTCCGCGGAGGACATGGAGGTGCTGGGCCCGTTCCTGCCGCTGTGCACGCGCCTGGCGCAGGCTCGCGACCACGCTCACGGAGCACACGGGCGTCGAGCGCGTCGAGGTCGAGTACCTCGGGCGGATCGCCGAGCGCGACACGCGCCTGCTCACCATCGCCACGTTGAACGGCCTGCTGGCGGGCCACACCGAGGAGGACGTCAACTACGTCAACGCCCCCTCGCTGGCCGACGAGCGCGGGATCGAGGTCTCCGAGCGCAAGGAGGTCGTCGCGCGCGACTTCACCGACCTCGTGCGGATCTCCGTCCTCTCCGGGGGCGAGCGCATCCGCGTCGTCGGCACCACCCTCGGCCGCCTGCACCGGCCGCACCTGCTCGAGGCCTGGGGCCAGCGCTTCAACCTCCAGATGGACGACGAGTACCTCGCGCTGTTCCGCTACAGCGACATCCCGGGCATGGTCGGCCGCGTCGGGACCTGCTTCGGCGAGCACGGCGTGAACATCTCCAACGCGGCCGTCGGCCGCCTCTCACCGGGCGACGAGGCCGGCGGAGGCTCCGACGTGGCGGTGATGGCGGTCACCACCGACGACCCGGTGCCGCAGGAGGTCATCGACCAGATCGTCGCCTCCGACGGCTTCATCGCCGGCCGGGCCGTCAGCCTGGCGGCCTAGGCGCCGAAGCGGTTCGGGCGCTGGATGCCGCTCGACCACAGCCAGCGGTCGACCCAGTCGCGCTTCGGCTCGTGGCGCTCGGCGACCTTCTCCGGCGAGTCGCCCGTGAGGGCGCGCTCGGCCCGACGCTGCTCGCGTCGGCACTGCAGCCAGCTGGACTTGGGGGCGCTGTGAGTGGTCATGAGGCGATCTTCGGCGCAGCCGTGACCGCCCGCCAGCGACCCTTGGTGTCGCCGTTCACACCTCCGGATCGAGGCTAGGCGGCGGGGTCGGCGGGCATGCGCGTGTCGATGCCGCGGCCGTGGACCGGGTCGCCGCCGCGGACGTGCACCTCGCAGGAGGTCGCGGTGGCGACGTAGAGCCGGATGTCGCCGTCGCCCGTGAGCTCCTCGCGAGAGAAGGCGCGAGCACCGCCGCGGCCGCCGAACGCCTCGCCGAGCACCGCGTCGAGCTCCTCGTCGGGGACCTGGCGGGCGTGGGCCGAGAGGTAGACGGCCTCGCCGTGGCCGACCTCCAAGCTCGAGTCGAAGATCACGATCCGGACGTCGGGGCGCTCGCGCACGTTGCGCGAGTGGTGCGCGTCGGGCGAGGAGACCCAGTAGAGGTCGGTGTAGCGGGCGGGCGTGTAGTAGACGGGGGAGAGCCGCGGCGCCCCATCGGGATCGAGCGTCCCGAGCGTCATGTAGAGGTTGCCGTCGATGACGCGCCGCGCCATCGCGTCGAGGTAGCCCATGCCCGGCAACCTAACGTGTCCGTTTCGGACAAGACCGGCGCGGCCGGACACGGGAGCATGCCGGTCATGACGATCGACATGGACGCCGCGCGAGCCTTCATGGCCACCCATGCGCGCACGCTCGACCGCCGCCGCTTCGAGCTGCTCGACGGCGGTGCCGACCCCGCCGGGGCGCTCGCCGCCCTCGAGGGCTACGGCAACCCCGACGGCGGCTACGGCTGGGGCCTGGAGGGCGACCTGCGCTCGCACGAGAGCCAGCCGGCCGCCGCACTGCACGCGTTCGAGGTCTTCGCAGAGGTCGCGCCGACCACGACGCTGCGCGCGCCGGCGCTGTGCGACTGGCTCCGACGCCACACGCTGCCCGATGGCGCGCTGCCGATGGCCGTGCCGATGGCGATCACGGCCGGCTCGGGGCCGTGGTGGCACGGCGCCGATCCGGCCGAGCCCTCCTTGCAGATCACGAGCGTGGTCGCCGCGCGGGCATGGGACGTCGCCCGGCACGACGAGGCGGTCGCCGGGCACCCCTGGCTGGAGCGCGCGACCGCGTACACGCTCGGCGCGATCGCGGCCCTCGAGCAGCCGACGGGCGGCTACGTGCTCGCGTTCTGCCTGCAGTTCCTCGACGCCGTCCACGACCGCCGCCCCGAGGCGGCCGAGCTCCTGTACGGTCTCGGCGCCCTGATCCCGGACGACGGCCACGTCGCGGTCCACGGCGGCGCCGAGGACGAGAAGCTGCGCCCGCTCGACCTCTCGCCCGCCCCGGACGCGCCGTCGCGGGCCCTGTTCGACCCCGCGGTGATCGACGCCGACCTCGACCGGCTGGCCTCAGGCCAGCAGGACGACGGGGGCTGGACCGTCGACTTCGAGTCGCGCTCCCCGCCGGGAAGCTGGACTGGCGCGGCTTCGCGACCGTGGAGGCGATCGCCGTGCTGCGCCGCAACGGCCGCGGCTAGCGCGTCGGCCGCAGCGAGCCCGGCAGGCTCCGGGCCCGCAGCGGCGCGGCGGCGACGTCGGCGACCCAGCCGGGGCGGGCTCCGCTTCCAGGCCGACGACGCGGGCGAGCGCCTCGACGCAGCGCTCGTCGAACGCGCTGCCGGTGTCGTCGCGAAGGAGCTCGAAGGCGCGCTCGGGCGTCCAGGCACCGCGGTAAGGACGTTTCGTCAGCGACGTTGGGGCCGCGACCCTAGGCGGCGAGGCGCTGCTCGTGTGCCTCGGCGAGGGCGCGCACGGCGTCGCGCTTCGCCAGGCGCCGCTGCACGGCCACGTTGACCGCCATCAGCACGAGGATGATCACGAGCAGGCAGGTGGCGAGCACGTTGACCTCGGGCGGCACGCCCTGCCGCGTGGCGCCGAAGATGAACAGCGGGAACGTCTGCGTCTGGCCCGCGTTGAACACGGTGATCACGAAGTCGTCGACCGAGATCGCGGCGGCGAGCAGCGCGGCGGCGGCCACGCCCGGAGCGATCATCGGCAGCGTGATCTTGCGGAACGTCGCCCACTCCGTCGCCCCGAGGTCCATCGCGGCCTCTTCGATGTGGCGGTCCATCCCCTCCAATCGCGCCTTCACGGTCACCACGACGTAGGAGATCGTGAACATGACGTGCGCGATCACGATCGTCGCGAAGCCGGTGTTGGTGCCCGCCTGCAGGAACAGCGCCAGCAGCGCGGCGCCGAGCACCACCTCCGGCGTCGCCAGTGGCAGGAAGACGAAGAAGTCGACGCTGCTGCGGCCCCGGAAGCGGTAGCGCACCAGCGACATCGCCATGAAGGTGCCCAGCGCCGTCGCGATGACCGTCGCGATGATCGCGATCAGGATGGAGTTCTTGAGGGCGACGGCGAGGTCCGGGTTCTCGAACGGGTTCGCCCAGTGGTCGAGCGTGAAGCCCTGCCAGGTGAAGTTGAAGCGGCCCTTGTTGTCGTTGAACGAGAACAGGACCACGATGAAGATCGGGATGAAGAGATAGAGCAGCGCGAGCGCCGACCACGCGCCGAGCGCCCAGCCGCGGATCCGGTCGCCGCGCGTTGCCATCAGAGTGCCGCCTCGGTGAGGTTGCGCGTCCCCAGCGCCCGGGCGTAGATGAAGATCCCGATGAGGATGAAGGCCATCAGGATGAACGACAGCGCCGCCGCGGTCGGGTAGTCGAGGATGACCAGGAACTTCGACTGGATGACGTTGCCGATCATGAACTGGCGCGGCGTGCCGAGCAGCAGGGCGTTGATGAAGTCGCCGGTCGCCGGGATGAACGTCAGCATCGAGCCGGCGAAGATCCCGGGCAGCGCCAGCGGCAGCGTCACCTTGCGGAACGCGGTCGCGCGGCTCGCGTAGAGGTCGGTCGCCGCCTCGATCAGCCGCCGGTCGATCTTCTCGAGCGACACATACAACGGCAGCGCCATGAACGGCAGGAAGTTGTACGTGATGCCCGCGATCACGGCCGTACGCGACGCCAGCAGCCGGCCGTCGTCGCCGATCAGGCCGACGTCCTTCAGGCGAGAGACGACCCAGCCGTTGTCGGCCAGGATCAGCTGCCAGGAGACCGTCCGCAGCACGTAGGAGACGAAGAACGGCAGGATGATCAGCAGCAGCATCACGCCCTTGAAGCGGCCGCCCTTGAACGCGATGAAGTACGCCAGCGGGAACGCGATCGCGAAGCACAGGACGGTCGCCGTCGCCGCGTAACCGATCGAGCGCAGGAACTGCTCGTGGTAGTCGGAGACCGCGTCCGCGTAGACCTGGAAGTTCCAGTCGAACGCGTACCCCGTCTCGGGGTCGCCCGTCTGCAGTGAGACGAAGAGCTGGTTGACCAGCGGGATGCCGAAGAAGATCAGCAGCCACGCCAGGCCGGGCGCCAGGAACAGCCAGGGCAGCAGCTTGCGCCGCCGCTGCAGGGACAGCATGCGTCCCCTAGGCCCCCGTCACCTGCGCCATCGCCTCCTGCATCTTGCGCTCGTCGCCGGGCGAGAGCGCCGGGTAGGGCTTCAGGCGCGAGGCGACGTCGTCGGGCGGGAAGATCAGCTCGTTCTTGGCCAGCTTCGGGTCGCTTTTCTCGAACAGCTCCTGGACGCCCTTGACCGGCGGGATGTAGTTGACGTAGGCCGCGATCTTGGCCGCCACCTCGGGCTCGTAGACGTAGTTCATCATCGTCTCGGCCGCATAGGGGTGCTCGACCTTGGCCGGCATCATCATGTTGTCCGTGAAGAGCATCGCGCCCTCCTCGGGGTAGGCGAAGCGCAGGTCCGGGTTGTCGGACTGCAGCTGGATCAGGTCGCCCGAGTAGGCCAGTGAGACCCAGACGTTGCCCTTCGCGAGGTCCGTCGTGTAGTCGTTGCCGGTGAAGCGGCGGAACTGCCCGTCGCGGTTGGCCTTGTCGATCTTCTCGATCGCGCCGAGGATCTGGTCGATCGTCGCCTTCGAGGCGTCCACGCCGTCGCCCAGGAGCACGGTGTTGGCCGAGTCGTAGGCCTCGGAGAGCATCGTCACGCGGCCCTTGAACTTCGGGTCGAAGAGGTCCTTGACGCTCGTGAGCTCGCGCCCGGTCTTCTTGATGTTGTAGCCCAGGCCGATCGCGCCGGACTGCCACGGCATCGAGAAGTTGCGCTCGGGGTCGTAGTTGATCGACGTGAGGTTGTCGACCATGTTCGCCGCGTTCGGGACGTTCTTCTTGTCGATCGGCTCGACGTAGTTGAGCCGCACCAGGCGCGAGGCGAGGTAGTCGGTCGGCGTGATGATGTCGCGGCCGATCGGGGTGCCCTGCTCGAGCTGCTGGCGGATCTTCCCGAAGAACTCGAAGTTGTCGTTGATCTCCTCGACGTACTTGCACTTGCCGCCGAACTTCTTGTTGAAGTCCTTGATGACGGACTTGTCGATGTAGAGCGGCCAGTTGGAGAACGTCCAGTTGGCGATCTCGGTCTTGGGGTGGCTGACCTCGGCGACCTTCTTCTCGGTGTCGCCCTCGCTCTTGTCGGCGGTGCCCTCCACGCCGCCGCACGCCGCGAGCAGGCTCGAGAGGCCGCCTACGGCCAGGCCCGCAGAGCCGGCACGGCCGACGAACCGCCGCCGCGACAGGCGCTCGGAGGAGAAGTACTCCTCGAGGGCGCGTTCCAGGCGGGGGTCATTCGGCATGTGTGGTCTCCTTGGCTACGACGAAGGTGTGCTGTGGCTGCCAGGCGAGCTGGACCTCGCGGCCGACGCTCAGCGCCTCCGGCTCGGCCCCGTCCGCGTTCTGCGCGATCACGGTCAGCTCCTCGCCGCCGGCCGCCCGGATCAGGTACTGGATCGAGACGCCCAGGAACGCGGCGACGACGATCGTGCCGCGCAGCACGTTGGCGCCGCTGGGGCAGTCCTGCCCGGCGGGCACGAGCGTGATCTTCTCCGGGCGCACGCCGACGCGCACGGCGGAGTCGGATCCCGCCGGCGCTCCGATGCGGTCCGAAGGCAGCGTCAGCTGCGCGCCGTCGTGGGTCTCCACCGAGGCGGTCTCGCCCTGGGTCGAGGCGAGCCTGGCGTCGACGAGGTTGGAGACGCCGAGGAAGTTGGCGACGAACTCCGTTCGCGGACGCTCGTAGAGCTCGGCGGCCGAGCCGGCCTGCTCGATCCGCCCCTCGTTCATCACGGCGATCGTGTCGGCCAGGCTCATGGCCTCCTCCTGATCGTGCGTGACGTGCACGAAGGTGATGCCGACGTCCTGCTGGATGCGCTTGAGCTCGATCTGCAGCTGCTTGCGCAGCCGCAGGTCCAGCGCGCCGAGCGGCTCGTCGAGCAGCAGCGCCCGCGGGCGGTTGACGAGCGCGCGGGCGAGCGCGACACGCTGCTGCTGGCCGCCGGAGAGCTGCGCGGGCTTGCGCTTGCCGAGGCCGCCGAGCTGGACGAGCTCGAGCGCCTCGCCGACGCGCTGGGTGACCTCGGACTTGGAGACCTTCTTGCGCTCCAGGCCGAAGGCGACGTTGCGCTCCACGCTCAGGTGCGGGAACAGCGCGTAGGACTGGAAGACCGTGTTGACGTCGCGCTTGTAGGGAGGCTGCTGGGTGACCTCGTCGCCGCCGAGGTAGACGCGCCCCGCCGTCGGGTCCTCGAAGCCGCCGATCATCCGCAGCGTCGTCGTCTTGCCGCAGCCCGACGGGCCGAGCAACGCGTAGAACGCACCGCGCTCGATCGAGAGCGTGAGCTCGTCGACGGCGGTCATCTCGCCGAAGCGCTTCGTGACCTTCTCGAGGTGGATGTCGGCCTCTTTGCCGCCCAGCGCGGCGAAGGCCTCCTCGTCGCCGGCGCTCTGCTGCTCGTCGCGGCTGGCGGCGGCCTCGCTCATCGCGATACCCAGCCGACTTCGTCGGCGGGCACAGGCGACACCGCGTCGTACCAGGCCTTGCGCGGCTCACCGGTCAGCTCGAACACGACATGCTTGATCGCCGTGTACTCCTCCAACGCGTACATGCTCATGTCCTTGCCGAACCCAGAACCCTTCACCCCGCCATGCGGCATCTCCGAGCCGATGGCGAGGTGCTCGTTGATCCAGACCGTACCGGCCTCGAGCTCGCGCGCCGCACGCTGCGCGCGGAACACGTCCCGGGTCCAGGCCGATGCGGCCAATCCGTACCGAGTGTCGTTGGCCAATGCGAAGGCTTCATTGTCGTTCTGGAAAGACTGGACGCTCAGAACGGGACCGAACACCTCCTGCTGGACGATCTCGGAGTCCTGCTCGGCGCCGGTGATGACGGTGGGCAGGTAGAAGGCGCCCGGGCCGTCCACGTGCGCACCACCCCGCTCGGCGCGGGCGCCGGCCGCGACGGCGCGCTCGACGAAGCCGTGCACCCGCTCGCGCTGGGCGGTCGAGATGAGCGGCCCGAGGTCGGTGGCCGGGTCCATCGGGTCGCCGACCGTGAGCGCGTCGACCTTCGCCAGCAGCCGGTCGAGCAGCTCGTCGCGGGCGGACTCGTGGACGTAGAGCGCGGGTGGCGGCGGTGCAGTCCTGGCCGCAGTTGGCGTAGGCGCCGACGATCGCGCCCTCGGCGGCCGCCTCCAGGTCGGCGTCCTCGAAGACGACGAACGGCGCCTTTCCGCCGAGCTCCATGTGCACGCGCTTGACGCTCTCGGCGGCGTCGCGCATGACCGCGGCGCCCGTGCGCGTGGAGCCCGTGACGGATATGAGCGCGACGTCGGGGTGGCGGGCGAGCGCGCCGCCGGTCTCGGGGCCGGGGCCGGGCACCACGTTGAGGATCCCGGGCGGCAGGCCGGCCTCGAGCGCGAGGCGGCCCAGCATCAGCGCCGTCAGCGGCGTCAGCTCGGAGGGCTTGAGCACGACGGCGTTGCCGGCGGCCAGCGCGGGCCCGACCTTCCAGCAGGCCATGTTGAGCGGGTAGTTCCAGGGGGCGATCGAGGCGCAGACGCCGAGCGGCTCGCGCCGGATCGTGCTCGTGTAGCCCTCGAGGTACTCGCCGGAGGCCTTGCCCTCGAGGTTGCGCGCGGCGGAGGCGAAGAAGCGCAGGTTGTCGATGCTCAGGGGGAGGTCGAACGCGCTCGAGAACTTCAGCGGCTTGCCCGTGTTGCGCGACTCCACGCGGGCGAACTCGTCGGCGCGCTCCTCGAGCAGGTCGGCCATGCGGTCCAGCACGGCGGCGCGCTCGCCGGGGGTGACGCGGCTCCAGTCGCCGCGCCGGAAGGCGGCCTTGGCGGCGGCGACGGCGTGCTCGGCGTCGGCCGCGGTGCCGTCGGCGACCTCGGCGATCGGCTCGCCGGTGGCAGGGTCGGTCACGGTGCGCGTGCGCGCCGTGGCGACGTCCTCGCCGTCGATGAGCAGCGCGTGGACTGCGTTCTCTGTGATGGCCATCTCGTTCGTCCCCCCGGGACCCTCCTCCCGGTTGGTTCCACCCAATCGGTTGCGACGCGAGGCCGCAATGTACAGCGCGGCAGGTGTTGGCCTCTATGTCCGGCCCGTTTGTAAGAAGCGGAGTACGTCCGCGATCTCGTCGGCGAGGTCGGGGAGCGGCTCGAAGGCGTTCACGACGACCTTGCCGCGCCGGAGCCTCCAGGTGCCGGCGGCGCGGCCGTCGACGAGCACCACGGGGTGGATCCAGCCGCCGCCCGGGAACACGCGCCCGGCGTGCTCGGGGGCGACCACGTCGGCGCGGTCCGCGTAGCCGAGCAGGTAGGTGTCGAAGGCGGGGAGGAGGCGGGCGCTGGGCGGGGCGGGCTCTCCCTCGCAGGGCTGGTGCGGGGCGCCGCGAACGCCCGACCACTTGGCGAGATCCTTCGGCGTCGACGGGCCGAAGGCGGCGGCGTAGCGGCGGCCGAGCTCCTCGAGCGCCTGCTCGCGCGGTGGCAGCGGCGGGAGGTCGAGCGGGGCGTAGGTGTCGTCGAGGCGCAGCTCGAGCAGGCCCTCGCGCGCGACCCGGGCCGTGAGGTGGGGGAGGCGCTGGCCCCCGCCGTCGGGGCCGAGCCGCTGCCGCAGCTCGGCACGGGTGGCCGGGAGCGCCTCGAGGATCGTCGTGCGGGCCCGCTCGTAGACGGCCTCGTCGAGCCCGAGCTGCCGCCAGCGCGCCGTCTCCCGCCACGGGCCGACGGCCGACAGCACCCAGGGCACGTCCTCGGGCGCCAGCAGGTGCAGCGTGCCGCGCCACGCCCAGGTCCGGACCAGGCCCTCGACCGCGGTCGCGCCCTCGCAGCGGGCGCGCACGGACAGGCGCGCTGCGGCCGCGTCCTGGGCCTGGATCCCGCACACGTGGCGCACGACCTCCGCGACGTCGCGGCCGCGCGGGGCCAGCCGCTGCGCCCGCACGCGGCGGCGCCTCTTGTCCTCCTCGGCCATGGCGCGACGATACGTCCCGTGGCACCATCAGCGGCATGACCGCCACGGACCAGCTCGCGACCGACGACCTCCAGGAGCTCGCCCACCGCCACCTCCTGATGCACTTCACCCGCAACGGCGCCTACGGGCCGGAGGGCAAGCCGCTGCTGGTGCTCGACCGCGGCGAGGGGGTCTACGTCTTCGACACCGACGGCAAGCGCTACTTCGACGGGCTCTCGTCGCTGTTCTGCGCGCAGATCGGCTACTCGCACGGTGAGGAGATGGCCTCCGTCGCGTCCCAGCAGCTCTCCTCACTGGCCTTCAACACCAACTGGGCGACCGCGCACCCACCGTCGATCCGCCTCGCGGAGGCGCTGGCCGAGCGCGCTCCCGGCGACCTCAACCGCGTGTTCTTCACCAACGGCGGCTCGGAGGCCGTAGAGGCGGCCTGGAAGCTCGTGCGCCAGTACTACGTGGCGCGCGGCGAGGAGCAGCGCACGAAGGCGATCGCGCGCAACATCGCCTACCACGGCGTCACGCTCGGCGCCCTCTCCTTCACCGGCGTCAAGACGATGAAGGAGCCGTTCGGACAGGCGCCGATCCCCGTCGTGCGGATCTCCAACACGAACGACTTCCGCGGCGAGCGGCCCGACCTGCTCAAGGAGCTCGAGGACACGATCGTGGCCGAGGGCCCGGAGACGATCGCGATGATCATCGCCGAGCCCGTGCAGAACGCCGGCGGCGCGCTCGTCCCGCCCGAGGGCTACTGGGCCGGGATGCGAGAGCTCGCCGACAAGTACGGCATCGCCCTCGTCGCCGACGAGGTCATCACGGGCTTCGGGCGGTTCGGCGAGTGGTTCGCCGCGCCCCGCTACGGCGCCACGCCGGACCTCATCACGTGCGCGAAGGGCATCACCTCGGCCTACGCGCCGATGGGCGCCGTGATCGTCTCCGACAAGATCGCCGCGCCGCTGTACGACGACAAGCGGATGCTGCTGCACGGCATCACCTACGGCGGCCACCCGGTGGCGGCGGCGATCGCGCTGCGCAACATCGAGATCTTCGAGCGCGAGGGCGTGCTCGAGAACGTCCGTGAGCTCGAGGGCCACCTCGGCGAGCGGCTGCGCGAGCTGCAGGACCGGGTCCCGATCGTCGGCGACGTGCGGGGCGAGGGCTTCTTCTGGGCGCTCGAGCTGGTGCGCGACGAGGCCGACACGCGCTTCGACGCCGACGAGCGCGAGGCGCTGCTGCGCGGCTTCCTCACCGGCCGGCTGCTCGAGGAGGGCCTGATCGCCCGCCCGGACGACCGCGGCGACGCCGTGCTGCACCTGTCGCCGCCGCTGGTCTGCACGCGCGAGGAGCTCGACGAGATGGTCGCCAAGACCGAGGCGGTCCTGGCGGACGCCTCGGAGCGCTTCTTCGGCGGCGCGTGAACCACACCGCCCACGGGTGGTGGCTGGCGGAGGCCGGCGCGGTCGAGCCCGCGCCGGCGCTCGACGGCGACGTGACCGCCGACGTCGTGGTGATCGGCGGCGGCTACGCCGGCCTGTGGACGGCCTGGAACCTGCTCGAGCGCGGCGCCTCGGTGGCGGTGCTCGAGGCCGAGGTCTGCGGTCACGGGCCGAGCGGGCGCAACGGCGGGTTCTGCGAGACGCTGTGGAGCAACCTGCCCGACCTGGTCGAGCGCTTCGGCGCCGAGCGGGCGCTGGCCGCCGCCGAGGCGTCCTCGGAGAGCGTCGCGATGATCGGCGAGTGGTGCGAGGCGCAGGGCGTCGACGCGTGGTTCAAGCGCCGCGGGTTCCTGCTCGCCTCGACCGCCGGGCCGCAGGACGCGGTGATCGAGCGCGTGCTGGCGGCCGCGCGGGCGACGGGCGCGGATCGCGAGGCCGACGGACGGCCCGCGCGCGTCGCCGCCCTGGACGGCGCGTCGTTGCGGGACCGCTGCCACTCGCCGCGCTTCCGCCGCGGCCTGTTCGTCCCGGACGACGCGACGGTCCACCCGGCGCGGCTCGCGCTGGGCTTGCGCGCGCGGGTCATCGCGCGCGGCGCCCGCGTGTTCGAGCACTCGCGCGTCACCGCCCTGCACGGCACCGTGGCCGAGACGGCCCGCGGGCGCGTGCGCGCCGGCGCCGCGGTGCTGGCCGTCAACGCCGCCGCGCGCGGCGTCAGGCCGCTGCGTGACCGCCTGGCGGTCAGCTCGTCGCACATCGTGCTCACCGAGCCGGTGCCGCACGCGCTCGAGGCGCTCGGGTGGACCGGCGGCGAGAGCATCACCGACGCGCGGACCTTCCTGCACTACTTCCGCACGACGGACGACGACCGGATCGTGTTCGGCTGGGGCGGGGGCCGGCTCGCGATGGGCGCCCGGCTGCGCGGGCGCATCGAGGTCGACCCGGCGGTGGCGGAGGAGACCCGCCGCCACCTCTACGAGCTGCTGCCCGCCACCGCCGGCGCGCGGGTCACCCACGCCTGGGGCGGGCCGATCGACGTCAGCCCGAGCCACCTCCCGCAGATCGGCACGCTCGACCGCATGCACTTCGCGTTCGGCTTCACGGGCAACGGCGTCGGCCCCTCACACCTGGCCGGCCGCATCCTCGCGGCGCGGGCGGCGGGGGAGTCCCCCGAGGTCGAGCTCCCGGAGGCCGACACGGTGCCCGTCCCCGGCGAGCCGCTGGCGTGGGCGGGCGGGATGCTCGTCCGGGCGGCGTTCCTGCGCCGCGAGCGGCTCGAGGCGGAGGGCCGCCGCGCCGACCCGATCACGCGCGCGGTGACGGCGGCTCCGCGCGCGCTCGGGATCCACGTCGGCCGCTGAGCGCGACGCACGGCGGGTGGTACGCTCCGCAACGGACATGGCGCACCTCGGCCTGACCCTCCTTCTCCTCCTCCCCCTCCGGGGGGAATAGTGCGTGGCGGCCGCGAAGCCGCATACCGAGAACGAGAAGGAGCAGGTCAGAGCCCAAGAGAGGAACCCATGGACAGAGTCATCATCTTCGACACCACGCTGCGCGACGGCGAGCAGTCGCCGGGCATCTCGCTGAACACCGGCGAGAAGCTCGAGATCGCGCACCAGCTCGCGCGCCTGGGCGTCGACGTGATCGAGGCCGGCTTCCCCGCCGCCTCGCCCGGTGACTTCGAGGCCGTGCGCCAGATCGCGCGCGACGTGCACGGCCCCGTGATCGCCGGCCTCGCGCGCGCCCATGCGGCCGACATCGAGCGCGCCGCCGAGGCGGTACGCGAGGCAGAGCGGCCGCGCGTCCACACGTTCATCTCCACGAGCGACATCCACATCGAGCACCAGCTGCAGTCCACGCGCGAGGACGTCAAGGGCTCGGCCCGCGCGGCCGTCGCGCACGCGCGCTCGCTGGTCGAGGACGTCGAGTTCTCGCCGATGGACGCCACCCGCGCCGACGTGGAGTTCACCGCCGAGGTGCTGCAGATCGCCATCGACGAGGGCGCGACGACGATCAACATCCCCGACACCGTCGGCTACGCCATGCCCGACGAGTACGCGCGCTTCCTGGCGCGCCTGTACGAGCTCGTGCCCGCGCTGCGCGACGTGGTGCTCTCGGTCCACTGCCACGACGACCTCGGGCTGGCGGTCGCCAACTCGTTCGCGGGCGTGCAGGCCGGCGCCCGCCAGGTCGAGTGCGCCGATCAACGGGATCGGCGAGCGCGCGGGCAACGCCTCGCTCGAGGAGATCGTGATGCTGCTGCACACGCGCGAGGCCGACATCGGCTTCACGACCGGCGTCAACACGCGCGAGATCGCCCGCACGAGCCGCATGATCTCCCGCCTGACCGGCTACCCCGTACAGCCCAACAAGGCGATCGTGGGGCGCAACGCCTTCGCCCACGAGTCCGGCATCCACCAGGACGGCGTGCTCAAGGAGCGCTCGACCTACGAGATCATGGACGCGACCACAGTCGGGCTCGACGCCAACTCGCTCGTGCTCGGCAAGCACTCGGGCCGCCACGCGCTGCGCCAGGCGCTGCAGGAGCTCGGCTTCACCGTCGACGGCCAGGCGCTCAACACCGCCTTCAAGCGCTTCAAGGAGATCGCGGACAAGAAGAAGCAGGTCTCCGCGATGGACCTCGAGGCGCTCGTGACCGACGAGCTTCGCGACGAGCTGCGCGCGTACACGCTGTCGTGGTTCGACGTCGAGGCCTCCTCGCGGCGCCCGCCGCACGCGACCGTCGAGCTGGTCACGCCCGAGGGTGAGACCGTGCGCGGCGACTTCACGGGCGACGGCCCGGTCGACGCGATCTTCCGCGCCATCAACGCCGCCACCCGCCGCGAGGCCCGCCTGCGCGAGTTCCGCATCGACTCGGTCACGGGCGGCCAGGACGCGCTCGGCGAGGCCAGCGTCGTGCTCGAGGTCGCGGGCCAGTCCGCCGGCGGCCAGGGCGTCTCGACCGACATCATCGAGGCCGCAGCGCTGGCCTACGTGCGCGCGCTCTCCAACGCCGAGCGCCGCGTCGCCGCGGCCGCCGAGGCCGCCGAGGCGGAGTCCGCCGACCCTCAGCTCACCCCGACCCCGTAGGCGATGGCGACATGGGATGAGCTCACGGCACTGCGTCCCGGGGCCGCCGTCTGCGTCCGCGACGAGGAGTTCCTGATCGAGCGCACGCTGTGCTTCGACCAGGACGGTGCGTCTGGTACGAGCACCGGCTCTCGAGCGACGGCTCCGGCCGCACGCTGTGGCTCGAGATCCCCGCCGATCCGGGTGATCCCGTGATCGCCTACGACCACAGCGCGATGCTCGACTCCGTCCCCGCCGGCGGCCCGGAGATCGAGCACGGCGGGGAGCGGATACCGCTGGTGATGAGCGGGCGGGCGAGCTATCGCAGCGTGGAGCGCGCTTCCGCCCCCAAGCGCGGCGAGCTGGTCTACCACGAGTACGCCGCGGGTGACCGCCGGGTGACCTACGAGACCCGCGGCGACGGCACGTGGGAGGTCTCCGAAGGCCGCACGATGGACGCCGCCGAGGTCGAGATCCTCGCCTAGCCCGCCAGGGCGCGGCCCTGCGCGAAGGCCGCGTCGAGCACGGCCTCCGAGCGGCGGCCGTCCATGAGGTTCGCGCCCATCACGGCGGCCGAGCCCGCGTCGGGGACGATCGTGCGGACCTCCGCGCCGCGCGCCCGCACGGCGAGCGTCTCCGCGGCCACCGCGGTCAGCGAGAACGCCCGCAGCGGGGCGAGCCCGCCCTCGAGCGCCGTCGGGACCAGGCACAGCACGGAGGAGCCGCGCCCGGCCGGCGCCGCATCCAGGTTCGTCGGGCTCCAGACGCCGCCGTCGACGTACTCGCGGCCGCCGATCCGCACAGGGGCGAAGATGCCCGGGACCGCGCAGGAGGCGAGCACGGCCCGGGAGACCTCGGCCGGCGGCGCGCCCGGCGCGCCGAACATCACCCGCCCGCCGCTCCGGCGGTCCACCGCGGAGACGCGCAGGCGCCCGTCGAAGCGCGCGCCGAGCGCGTCGAGCTGCCGGCCGAGCCCGCCGAGCGAGCGCGTCGCCTCGGGCACGGCCCGCAGCGCGGCCGCGCGCAGCGCGCGGCCGGCCGGCGCCGCGCCGGCGAGCGCGACCGGCACGAGCGGGCTGGCGGCGGCGGCCCCGAGCCGCCCGGCCCCGCGCGCGGCCCGGCCCAGCAGCCCAGGCGCCTCCGCCGACTCGGGCGTCGCGTCGGCCCAGGCGCGCGCGGCCCGGTCGCCCGCGTCAGGGCGGCGGCCGCCCGCGAGCGTCGCGGCGACGATCGACCCGGCCGAGGAGCCGACGAAGTACTCGCAACGGCGGAAGTCCAGGTCGGAGGCCGACTCGAGCCCGCTCAGCAGTCCGCGCAGCCACGCCTCGCCCAGCGTCCCGCCGACGCCGAGCACGAGCACGTCGGGGAGCGCGGTGACCGGCGCGGGCACCTAGCCCACGATACGAATCCTGCGCACGCGGTCGCGCGACTCGCCCGGCAGGCGGACGAGGACCTTGGCGCGCAGCGCGCCGGGCCTGCGGGCCATCCGCCGGCCGCGCTCGTTCAGGCGGGCGACGACCGTGCGGGCGCGCCCCGCGGGGACCGTGCGGACCTTGCGGGCGATGGTGCGGCCGTGCGAGCGCACGCGCACCCGCGCCCGGCCGGCGTTGACGGCGCGCAGCCGCACGCGGACGCCGCGGCGCAACGCGCGCTGGCGGCGCTTGACGCGCACGAAGGGCTTCACCGCCGTGCCGCCGCCGGAACCCCCGGACGGGGCGCCCGTGCCGGAGCCGCCCGAGCCGAGGCCCGCGACCGCGGCGCGCGCGTTGACGAGGCCGTTGCCGTACTCGGGGTCGTCGCCGGCCGGCCCGAGGTCGGTCGCGGTGTCGACGATGCGCTTGACCACCGCCTGCCCGCGCAGGCCCTTGCCGACCAGCAGCGCCGCGACGCCGGACACGTGCGGGGCGGCCTGCGAGGTGCCGGCGATCTCCTCGTATCCGTTCGGCGGGACGGTCGAGAGGACGTCCTCGCCGGTCGCCGGCAGCCCGCTGCCGCCCGGCGCCACGACGCCGAGCCCTTGGCCGAAGGAGGAGAAGAACGAGCGCTGCTTGCGCTTGTCGACGGCGCCGACGCACAGCAGGCCCTCGCCCGCCGCGGGCTGCTCGCAGACCGGGACGCCGTTGTTGCCGGCCGCCGCGACCACCACGAGGCCGGCGGCGAGCGCGCGCCGGATCGCCGCGTCGATCTCGTCGCCGCCCATGGCGCCGACGCGGCGGGGGCGAGCAGGACGAGCAGGAGGGCGAGGACGATCGGGCGCAGTCATCCGAACACCCGCGTTCGGCCGACGGCAAACGCGGCGCGGCCCTCCTGCGTCCGAGTGTACGTGATAACGTACAGACGTATGGCGACCGCCGTCGACCCGCTCGTCGTCTCCGTCGGCCCGCGCGTGCGCGTGCTGCGCGAGGCGATGGACCTGTCGCTGCGCGACCTCGCGGAACGCTCCGGCGTCTCGGCGCCGATGCTCTCGCAGGTCGAGCGGGGCGAGACCAGCCCGACGCTGCAGATCGCCGCGCGGATCGCCGCCGGCCTGGAGCTGCGGCTCAGCCAGCTGCTGCGGCTCGACGAGGACGGCACGGTCACCGTCGTCCGCCGCGAGGAGCGCCGCCGCGGCGGCGCCGACGGCCACCGCTACGAGATCCTCACGCCGCCGCTGCCGGGCCAGCGCGCCGAGGTCTCGCGCCACGTGCTCGCGCCCGGCGCGTCCACGGGCGGCCCCGGCGACCCGCCGATGCACGAGCCCGGCTCGCGCGAGACCGCGGTGGTGGAGACGGGCACCGCGACGCTGCTGATCGACGGCGCCCGCCACGAGCTGCGCGCCGGCGACAGCGTGACCTTCGACGCCGACCTGCCGCACCACTTCGAGAACCACGGGAAGGAGGAGGCCGCCCTGCTCGCCGTCGTGTCGGCGGGGCTCCGCCGGTCATGAGCACCTTGTTCGACAAGATCTGGTCCGCCCACGAGGTGGCGCCGGGCCTGCTCTACATCGATCTGCACCTGGTCCACGAGGTGACGAGCCCGCAGGCCTTCGAGGGGCTCCGGCTGGCCGGGCGCCCGGTCCGCCGGCCCGACCGCACGCTGGCCACCGCCGACCACAACGTGCCCACGGACGGCACGCCGGTGGCCGCGCGCATCCGCGACGAGCTCAGTCGCGTGCAGGTGGAGGCGCTCGAGCGCAACTGCGCGGAGTTCGGCGTCCCCGTGTACTCGATGGGCTCCGATCGCCAGGGCATCGTGCACGTGATCGGGCCCGAGCTCGGCGTCACCCAGCCCGGCATGACGATCGTCTGCGGCGACTCCCACACCGCCACGCACGGCGCGTTCGGCGCGCTCGCCTTCGGCATCGGCACGAGCGAGGTCGAGCACGTGCTCGCCACGCAGACGCTCGCGCAGCGCAAGCCGCGCTCGATGGTCATCCACTACGAGGGCGAGCTGGGCTTCGGCGTGACGGCCAAGGACCTGATCCTCGGCACGATCGGCCAGATGGGCACGGGCGGCGCCGCCGGCCACGTCGTCGAGTACGCCGGGCCGGTGATCGAGCGGCTCTCGATGGAGGGCCGGATGACGATCTGCAACATGACGATCGAGGGCGGCGGCCGGGCCGGCATGATCGCCCCGGACGAGACGACGTTCGCCTGGTTCGAGGAGCAGCGCCGCCCCGGCGCGCCCGAGGACCTCGCGGCCGCGGTCGCGGGCTGGCGCGATCTGCGCACCGACGCGGGCTCGAGCTTCGACAAGGAGGTCCTCGTCGACGCCGCCGCGCTCTCGCCGCAGGTCACCTGGGGCACGACGCCGGCGATGGTCGCGCCGGTCACCGACACGGTGCCCGAGCCGCGCTCGGACGGCGACGAGCGCGCCCTGAAGTACATGGGGCTCGAGGCCGGGACGCCGCTGCAGGAGATCAGGCTCGACCGGGTCTTCATCGGCTCCTGCACGAACTCGCGGATCGGCGACCTGCGCGCCGCCGCCGAGGTCGTCAAGGGCCGCAGGGTCGCGAGCACCGTCGACGCGATGGTCGTGCCCGGCTCCCAGCAGGTCGCGATCCAGGCCGAGCGGGAGGGCCTCGACGAGGTCTTCCGCGCCGCCGGCTTCGACTGGCGCAGCGCGGGCTGCTCGATGTGCCTGGGGATGAACCCGGACACGCTCTCGCCCGGCGAGCGCTGCGCCTCGACCTCCAACCGCAACTTCGAGGGCCGCCAGGGCCGCGGCGGCCGCACCCACCTCGTCTCGCCGCAGATGGCCGCCGCCGCGGCGATCGAGGGCCGCTTCGTCGACATCCGGGAGTGGAGCTGAGATGGACCGTGTGACTCGTGTCAGCGGCAAGGTCACCGTGCTCGACCGCGCCGACGTCGACACGGACCAGATCATCCCGAAGCAGTTCCTCAAGCGGATCGAGCGCACGGGCTTCGGCGAGTTCCTCTTCTACGACTGGAAGAACGAGCCGGGCTGGGACCTGCCGGCCAACCCGATCCTCGCCACGGGGCCGAACTTCGGCTGCGGCTCCTCGCGCGAGCACGCCCCCTGGGCGCTCGAGGACTACGGCTTCAAGGCCGTCGTGGCGGAGAGCTTCGCCGACATCTTCTTCTCCAACTGCACGAAGATCGGCCTGCTGCCGGTCGTGCTGGGAGGGGAGGACGTGCGCGCGCTGATGGAGGCCGGCGAGGCCGAGATCGACCTCGAGGCGCTCGAGGTGCGCTTCGGCGGGCGCGCCGTGCCCTTCGAGCTCGACGAGGAGACCCGGCACCGGCTGCTCAACGGGCTCGACGACATCGCGATGACGCTCCAGCAGACGGACGCGATCAAGGCCTACGAGGCCGGGCGTGAGCGCCGGGGGCCTGTCACCACCGCTTTGTAGTCATTAGCGCACCGGTTTCCATGTGGACGAACGTTGGTCTCAAGTTCGCTTGTGGACCGTCGAGGTACGGAGGAAGTCCCCTATCCGGCTGCTCGTCCCAGCCAGGAGCTCCCGCCATGTCCCTTCGCTCGCGCCTTTCCCGCATCACCCTCGTCCTCGCCACGACGGCCGGCCTGGCCGCGTCGGCCGGGACCGCCTCGGCGAACCCGTCCCTGACGGGCCTCGGCAACCGCGCCGACAACGCGCCCGGCGGCGCGGACACCCGCGTCGACGAGATCCGCCCGGCCGGCGCCGGCCAGGGCCGCAAGATCGGCTGATCCCACCGTGGAACGCCGGCTCGGCGTCCCGATCTTCCTCACCCGCGCCGCGCGCGGGGGCTTCGAGGCGTACGCCGCGGGGGTCTCCATCGCAGGGGCCCTCGTCGCCGCGACCCTGATCGTCGCCGGCGAGTCCGTTCCCGTCGGCGACTGGCGCTTCTGGCTGATGGCGGTGCTCGTCCTCGCCGGCGAGATGATCCCGATCGACGTGCCGCGCCGCGGCGGCGTCGACCGCGTCGCGATCTCGACCGCGTTCGCCTTCGCGATCCTGCTGCTGTTCGGCCTGCTGCCGGCGCTCGTCGCCTACGCCGCGGCCTCGGCGCTGGCCGACGTCCATGCCCGGCTGAGCGCGCTGAAGGTCGCCTTCAACGCGGGCCAGTACGCACTGTCGCTGACCGCCGCGGCGCTCGTGCTCGCCCTGCTCGGCGACGAGCCGCCCGTGGCGGAGATCGGTGGCGCGCTGCTGCCCGTCCTCGCCGGCGCGGCCGCGTTCTTCCTCGTCAATCAGGTGCTCGTCGGCCTCGGCGTGGCGTTGTTCGTCGGCGAGCCGCCCGCCCGCTACCTGTTCGGCGACCTGCCGTTCCAGGTGCTGACCTCGGGCTTCGTGCTCGCGCTGTCGCCGATCGTCGTCGCGTCGGCCGAGGCGAGCATGGCGCTGGTGCCGCTCGCGCTGCTGCCGGTGCTGGCCGTCTACGTCGGTGCGCGCCAGGCCGCGCGCGACACCCACCGGGCCTTCCACGACGCGCTGACCGACCTGCCCAACCGCCTGATGCTGCACCGCCGCCTCGAGCGCGCGCTCGAGCTCGGCCGGGACAAGGGCGAGCAGATCGCCCTGCTGCTGGTCGACCTCGACGACTTCAAGGCCGTCAACGACACGCTCGGCCACGCCTACGGCGACCGGCTGCTCGGTGAGGTCGCCGGGCGGATGCGCGGTGCCCTCGGGCGCGACGACCTGCTCGCACGCCTCGGCGGCGACGAGTTCGCCGTGCTGCCGGACGGCCCCTGTGGGGTGGAGCGCGGGCGGGCGACGGCCGAGCGACTGGTGGCGGCCCTCGAGCAGCCGTTCGAGCTCGACGGGATCCTCCTCGACGTCCGGGCCAGCGTCGGGCTCGCGATCTACCCGGACCACGGCACGGCCCCCGACGATCTGCTGCGCAGCGCCGACGTCGCGCTGTACCTGGCCAAGGCCGCCCAGAAGCCGGTCGAGGTCTACTCGGCCGGCAAGGACCACTACACGGTCGACCGCCTGATGCTCGCCGCGCAGCTGCGCCGCGGGCTGGAGGCGGGGGAGCTGGTGCTCGAGTACCAGCCCAAGTTCCCCCTCGGCGGCGGGCCCGCCGTCGGCGTGGAGGCGCTGGCCCGCTGGGAGCACCCGGCACTCGGGCGCATCGGCCCGGACGGCTTCATCCCGCTGGCCGAGCAGACGGGCCTGATCACCCGCGTCACCGATCTGGTGCTGCGCACGGCGATCGCCCAGGCCGCGAGCTGGGCCGGCGAGAGCCTGGATCTGCGGATGTCGGTCAACGTCTCGCCGCGCAACCTGCTCGACCCGCATCTGCCCGGGCTGATCCGCACCCTGCTCGCCGAGGCGGGCCTGGCGCCGGCGAAGCTCCAGCTCGAGATCACCGAGAGTCGCACCGTCCCGAGCGGCCGGGTCGCGATGGCCGTGCTGGAGGAGCTGCGCACGATGGGCGTGGGCCTGGCGATCGACGACTTCGGCACCGGCTTCTCCTCGCTCGTGCAGCTCCAGCGGCTTCCCGTCGACGAGATCAAGATCGACCGCTCGTTCGTGTCGGCGATGCTCGCCAGCGAGAGCGACGCCGCGATCGTGCGCTCCACGATCGACCTCGCCCGCAACCTCGGCCTGATGGTGACCGCCGAGGGGGTCGAGGACGACGCCACCCGGCGCCGCCTGGCCGAGATGGGCTGCGATCTCGCGCAGGGCTACGAGCTCTGCCGTCCGCTGCCGGCGGACCGCTGCGCCCAGTTCGTCCGCGAGGTGCCCTTCGTGCTCTCGCCCGTCTCCCCGCTCCATGCGAGGGCCAGGACATGAGGCGGCTCGCCCTCCTGCTCGCCGTACCGGCGGCCTGCCTGATCGCCGCCCCCGCGGCGGTCGCGGAGCCCTACGTGGTCACGCTCGCCGACGGCGCCAGCGTCGACGCGGTCGTGCGCGACGCGCACCTGCCCGCCCCGAAGCTCCGCTACGACACCGCGCTGACCGGTTTCGCCGCCGATCTCAACGGCCCGCAGCTCGAGCGCGTGCTCGCCGATCCCGCCGTCGAGGCGGTCGAGCCGGACGCCGAGATCAGGGCGATGGGCATGCAGCCGCTGGCGCCGGGGGAGACCGTGCCGCCCGGGATCCGCCGCACGGGCGGCGCGACGCCCGCGCTCGCCCACGCCCCGGCCACGACCGCCGTGGCGGTCCTCGACTCCGGAGTCGACCTCGTCAACCAGGACCTCGACGCCCTCACCGGCGTCAACTGCGTCAAGCCGGGCACGGCGGCGCAGGACGACAACGGCCACGGCACCAACGTCGCCGGCATCATCGCCGCCCGCAACACGGGCACGGGCGTCGTCGGCGTCGCCCCGGGCACGCGCGTGTACGCCGTCAAGGTGCTCAACAACCGCGCGGTCGGCACGCTGTCGCAGTTCCTGTGCGGCATCAACTGGGTCGCCGCGAACGCGTCGCGGCTCAACGTCCGCGTGGCCAACATGAGCATCGGCGGCGTCGGCCTCAGCGACGGCGCCTGCGGCGCGGTCAGCGGCGACTCCGAGCACAAGGCGATCTGCGCCGCCGCCGCGGCCGGGGTGACGTTCGTCGTCTCCGCCGGCAACGGCGGCACCGACTTCTCGCGCACCGTCCCGGCCGCCTACCCCGAGGTGCTCACGGCGACCGCGATCACGGACACCGACGGGCTGCCCGGCGCGCTCGGCCCGGCCTCATGCGCCAAGAAGGAGCTCGACGACCGCGCGGGCACCTACTCCAGCTACGCGGTCAAGCCTGCCGACGCCGCCCACGCCGTCGCCGCCCCGGGCACGTGCGTGACCTCGGCGGGCCTCGGGGGCAAGTCGTCGACCTACACCGGCACCAGCCAGGCGGCCCCGCACGTCGCCGGCGCCGTCGCGCTCTGCCACGGCAGCGGCGGGCTCCCGGGCCCCTGCGCGGGCCTCGCGCCGGCCCAGGTCGTCGCCCGCGTACGCGCGGACGCGACCGCGGCAACGACGCTCTCCACGGGCTTCCTGGGCGATCCGCTACGCCCCCTGAGCGGCAAGGTCTTCGGGCCGCTC
>CAVSMP010000021.1:0-6469 GCA_963729155.1 uncultured Solirubrobacteraceae bacterium | reverse complement strand
ATACCACTATTCGTGCGGGATGCCGAGCTCGTCGGCGGCAGCGCGCGCCTGGTCGAGGAGCCGGCGGCCTTCGGCGGACGGGAGCAGGAGCTCGCCGAGGTCGTGGCGGGCCATGGCGAGGAAGGCTTGCGCGTCCATGCGCTCGCAGAGCGCGACTGCCGCGCGCAGCCGTCGCTCGGCCTCGTCCGGCCGTCCGAGCGCCAGCTGCAGCAGGCCGACGACCCGCCCGACCGGACCGTACTGCCACGTCATCACGTCCGAAAAGGGGGCGAGCAGATCGAGCAGGCGCAGCGCCCGGGGGCCGTCGTCAAGCCAGGCGCAGATGTCGGCGGCCCAGGTGAGGGAGATGAGCCAGGTGGGGCCGCGCGGGTGCTCCAGCAGTCTCTGCGAGATCGCGCGCTCGAAGGCCTCGCGCGCGCCGTCTCGGTCGTGCCTCTCGCGCGCCGCATGCGCGCGGACGACGAAGAACGTGGGCGGAAGGTTGGTGATGCCCTGCGACATCGCTTCGCGGGCCGGCTCGTACTCGGTCAAGCGCCCTTGGACGATGCGGAGGCACGACAGCAGCCTGACAAACGCCGACTCTGCCAGCGCCTGCGGGGCAGTCGTTTCGCGCGCCGCCTCGCGGCCGCGCGCGACCGCTGCTTCGGCATCCGCCAATCGACCCGCGAGCAGCGCCCGCACGGTGTCCAGGTAGCCGACGGTCCAGCGCGATTTCGTCGTCCCTACCGCCGCGTGCGCCGCCGCGAGGGCGGCGTCGACGGCCTCGATCTCGCCGAGCTCGATCAGCGCGAGCATCCGCCACTGCTGCCCGTCGCACTCGGCGTACGGCAGGCCGGCCTCGCGGCCGGCTGCCACGAGCTCGTCGGCGACGGCCAGTCGCTCCGAGACGCTCTCGGGACCGGCGACGATCCACGAATGCGACGTGAGGACGGCGGCGAGCGCCATCGGGTCGCGAACACGGCGCGCCATGGCGACGGCGCGGCCGATCATCGCCCGGCGCTCCCGGTCCGGCACGCTCGAGAACGCCTCTTGTGCGAGGAACCCCTCCAGGCGTGCCCTGACCGCGCTGTCGCCCGCGGGCAGCAACGCGAGCGCGCGGCGCAGGAGGGCGACCATCTCGGCGTCCTCCTCGATGAAGTCGGCGTACTCGAGGCGGATCGTCAGCAGCGCCTCGGCCATTCGCCGGCCATCCCCGGCGGTCTCGGCGGCGGCCGCGACGCGGCGCAGCACGGGGTCGCCGCGATCGTCGCCGGCGAGCACCAGGGCACGCCCGCGCGCGAGCTCGAGGTCGAGCCGCTCGGCCTGCGGCGCACTCGGCAGCCGTCCGTGCGCGCGCAGGGCACGCTAGTACTGCTCTCCGGCGATGTCGAAGGCCAGCCTCGCCGCCGCCTCATCGCCCGCCTCGCGCGTGTAGCGCAGGGCCCGGGTGGCGTCGACGAGCGTACCGGCGGCCGTGAAGTGCGCAGCGAGGTCGCTGACCGCGACGGCCCGCGTCGTGGCTGCTCGTTCGAGCGCGTGCGCGATCCGCGCGTGCAGCCGCACGCGCCGGCCGGCCGGCAACTCGTCCATGATCGTCTGGCGCACGAGCGCGTGCGCGAAGCTGAAGCGATCCAACATCCCGGCGGATCGCACGAGCCGCGCCCGCTCGGCGGCCTCGAGGGCGTCCAGAACGGACTCGAGATCGACCTCGACCGCGTCCGCCAGCACGTCGGCATCGAACTCCGCGCCGACCACCGCGGCGGCGGCCAGGACCTCGGCTGTCCCGTCTGGCAGCCTGGCCAGGCGCCAGCGCACGACGTCGCGCACCCGCGGAGTGACCTCCGCGCCCGGATCGCCGTCCTGGCCGAGGCTCGCGAGCACCTCGCCGACGAAGAACGGGTTGCCCTCGGTGACGTCGCGCACGCGGCCGGCGAGCGACGCCCGGCGCCCGGCCTGCGTGAGGATCGCGGCGACGTCGGGCTCGGTGAGCGGGCCGAGCTCGAGCCTGGCGACGTCCGGGCGCCGGGCCAGACCGGTCACGACCTCGCCGAGCAGGGCGGAGCGGCTGGGCTCGGTGTCGCGGTAAGTCGCAAGCACGAGCAGCCGCACCGAGGCGTCGGCGCGCAGCACATGGCGGAGCAAAAGCAGAGAGAGATTGTCGGCCCAGTGCAGGTCGTCGAGCACGAGCAGCACGGGCGCCGCCGCGCCGGCGGCCTCGAGCAGCGCCGCGGCGGCCTCAAGCGTGCGCAGCCGCTCGACCTCGGGCGCGGCGGGCGCCGACTCGACGACGCCGGGCAGGCGCGCGTCGAGCGCCGGCAGCAGCCCAACGAGATCGCCCGCGCGCGCGCCGAGCTGGACCCGCAGCTCGTCGACGGGACAGGCGGCGGCGTACGCGCCCAGCGCCTCGGCGAACGGCTGCGCGGCCGCGGCGAGGCCGTCGTCGGAGCGCCCGTACAGCACCACCCCGCCCCGCTCGCGCGCGTGCCCGGCAATCTCCGCCGCCAGCCGCGTCTTGCCGATGCCGGGCTCGCCGCTGACAAGCACGCCGCGGCGCCGGCCCGCGACGGCGTCGGTCCACGCCGCCCGCAGCGCGGCGAGTTCCGCCTCGCGCCCCGCGAAGGCGGCGCCCTCGTCGACGCCGAGGGCCGCGGCGAGCGGGACCACGACGGTGCGCTGCGCCGCCCACGCGGACCGCCCAGGCGCGCACCGGCTGCACGACACCTCGCAGCCGTAGCTCGCCCGCGTCCTCGAACAGCGCGTCGGTTCCCGTCCCGGCCAGCAGGCGCACGGCATCGGCGACCACGATCGTGCCCGCCGCCGCGGCGGCGCACAGCCGCTGCGCCTCGATCACCGGCGTGCCGAAGGGGTCGCCGCCCTCCCACGCGACGTCGCCCGAGCCGATGCCGATGCGCAGCTCCAGCGCGACCGGGCCGCGCCGCGCCTGGCGGTCGACCGCCCGCTGCATCTCCACAGCGCCGGCGACCGCCGCGCCGGCGCCGTCAAATGTGGCCAGGAGGCCATCGCCAAGCGCCTTGACCCCCGTGCCGCCATGCGCCGCGAGCACGTCGCGCAGCCGGCGATCGTGCTCACGGCGCAGCGCATCGGCGTCCTCGTCACCCAGTTGGGCGCGCATTCGTCCCGAGCCGGCCAGATCGGCGACGAGGATCGTCGCCGTCGCGCGGCGGCGCTCCACCTCGGCGGGCGCCTCCGTCCGCCGCCGGCGCGCCTCGCAACAACTCAGGATCGTGGGCGAGGATCGCCCGCTGCAGGCGCTCGAGCTCCGGTCCCGGCCGCAACCCCGAGCTCGGCGTCGAGCGTCCGCACCGCCTCGCGGTAGGCGTCCAGCGCCTCCCCCTGACGCCCGGCGCGGTACAGCGCCAGCATCAGCTGCCCGTGCAGCCGCTCGCGCAGCGGCTCACGCGCCACCAGCAGCTCCAGCTCCGCCACGAGCTCGACCCCGCGACCCAGCGCAAGGTCAGCCTCCACACGGTCCTCGACCGCCGCCGCGCGCAGCTCCTCAAGGCGCGCGACCTCGGGCGGCGCGAACGGCTCAAACGCCACATCGGCCAGCGCCGGGCCACGCCACTCCTCAAGCGCCGCCCGCAGCCGCGCCGCCGCACGCGCGGGACGGCCGGCCGCCAGCGCCCGCCGGCCCTCCCCAGACCCGCGCTCGAAGCGCGCCAGGTCGAGCTCGTCCGGCCCGACCCGCAAGCGATAGCCGGCAGCGCCCGTGACCAGCCGCGAAGCCTCCCCGCCGAGCGCGCGGCGCAGGCGCGAGACAACCGCCTGCACCGTCTTCACCGCCCCATCGGGCGGCCGCTCACCCCACAGGTCCACGATCAGACGGTCACGCGAGACCGGCTCCCCCGCCCGCAACAACAACAGCGCGAGCAGCGCCCGCTGGCGCCCGCCCGCCACCGCCAGCGGCCGACCCTCGGCGCGCACCTCGACCGGCCCCAGGATCCGAAAGTCCACACCCACAGGTTCCCGCTCCCGCGCCCCGCCGACAACCACTGTCACCGCGCCGCAAGAGCAGCGCAACCTGCCGAGCGCATCCTCCACACAGCGATCCCAAAGGAGACAAATCTCATGACCACACACAGCAAGACATACCTCAGCGAAAACGCCGCCCGCCAAGCGATCGAGGCGCTCAAGGCGGCGGGCGCGCCGCCCGGCGACATCCGACTGCTGACAAGCCCCCCGCAGCGCGACATCCGCCGCGAACCGCTAGGCGGGTTTGCCGGACCGATCGGAACCGATGCCCCCATCGGGAGCTACGCGAGCGTCCCGCGCCGACGCGGCCAGGACGTCGGCAGCTTCGCCACCGGCAGCTTCGCCGGCGATCCCGACCGACAGCGCAAAGGCTCCTACGCCGACATCGAACGCGTCGCAATCGTCACCTACAGAAAGGACACCGAGCGCCGCCGGGTCACCGGCTATCGCGGGGCCCGCGAATTCCTCCGCCGCGCCGCACTCCACGACGAAGCAGTCGACCGCGCCGTAAAGGCGCTCCACACCGGGCACGCGGTCGTGCTGGTCGACAACGGCGAGATCACCCCAAGCGACGCCCGGACGCACCTCGAGCAATCAGCGTACGCCGCCTGAGTAAGGTCGCGTAGCCCGCCAAGCGCCGCCGCGGGGGCGCACCCGGCTCAGCCGGGTGCGCCCGCCTCGGCTACGCATCAGCTTCCTACTTGTCGCCCCAGTAGAGGCCCTCCGACACGGCCGGGAAGCTCCGCTCGGGATGTGCCCGGAACAGCGGGTCGATCCCGAACAGCGTGATCCGCGCCGTGCCCGAGGTGTTGGGCCCGTGGATGATCACCGGCGAGCCGCCCGCGGACGGGTCTTGGTTCGGCCAATGGCCCGAGGCGAGGAAGCCGGAGCCCGGCAGGCGGCCGTCGACCATGACGTCGTCCGGCACGTCCGTGAACCACACGGCGGTGCGTTAGCCATGCGCTGCGAAGTTCGGCGCGGCCACGGCGAGACGAGGAGGCATATGAGAGGCTGCGCACAGCCCCGAGCCGCGAATGAGGCAGAGCATGCACGCAGTGGTCGTACAGGTCACGGTCCACGACCCCGACTCCGACACGGCAAGGTTGCGGGACGAGATAGTGCCGCGTGTGTCTCAGGCGCCCGGCTTCCTCACCGGCTACTGGCTGAGGGCCGGAGACGACAAGGGCCTGTCGGTGATCGTGTTCGAGTCCGAGGATGCCGCCCAGGGGGCGGTGGCGATGATCCAGGCGGCGGCGCGCACCGACGACGTCACCCTGGACGGCGTCGACGTCCGGGAGGTCGTGGCGCACGCCTGACGTCTGTTCCGACTCAGGCGACGATCTCGCCGAGGAAGCGGCGGCTGTCGCGGTGCTCGAGCTCGGGCGTCGTCAGCGCCGGTCGCTGGTCCGCCGGCCACGGCTCCTTCGAGTAGCTGACCTGCCAGACCCGGCGCTGCTCGCGGAACGTGCAGAGCCAGAACACCGCCGACCGCGCCGGCAGGTCGCGGGTCGCGCGGTTGACTGCCACCCGCCATGCCTGGCCGAACGCGCGGCCGCTCGCCCGCATCCGCTCGAGCTCCTGGCGCAGGACCACCGGCGGGGTCCGCAGGTCGGGCGCCGTGATCGGGACCGGTGCCAGCTGCGTGCTCCCGTTGGTGCGGCGCCTGCGCTCCCAGTGGCGCCGGCAGAGCCCGTCCGTCCCCCGAGCCGCCCGCACCTGACAGCCACCGGCGCAACACGTCTTCGGCTTACGTCGCTGGCCCCGAGGCGGCTTGGGCTCGGACGTCATCTCGATGAGTTGGAACGCTCCGCCAGCCCCAAGGTTCACGAGTTCGAGATCGAGATCGGTACGAGCGCGCCGGACTTCACCACGCCGTAGGCGATGTGGTTGAAGTCCGACTACCAGATCCGCTGCGGGGCCACGGCGCGATCGTAAGCCCGCCCCGGGCGGAAATGCTCTGGAGCTACGCTCCCGATGCATGCCCGTCTAGGGCCTCAGAAAATCCTGGGACGTGGCGGGCCGCTGATCCGCAATCCGCTGCGCGCGCTTCTCCTTCTTCACGCGCTTCGCCTCACGCCTCTACGCTGTCTCAGGCCGCCGCTGCGGGCCGTGAAGGCAGGGAGTGCCAACCGCCTGCGCGAAAAGCCCGTATGGCTTGCCGTGGATGCTGCCTTGGATGAAGATCGGCACCTTCAGATCGCGCCGCTCGATCAGCTGCTGAGCCCTCCGCGGGTTGCGCTGGGCGAGCTCGATCACCTGCTGCAGGCGCGCGTCCGCGTTGCGCTGGGCGCGCGTGTCGAGCGCGTTGATCGTGACCTTGTACATGTCGCGACCGAGGGCGGACTGGCCGATCACCTCGATCTCCATGCGGCCGTCGCTGCGGCTCGCGATGTCCTGGAGCGTGCAGCCGATCGCGTAGTAGGGGATGTGCGGGAAGCTTCCGGGCGGATCCGCGGGGTCGGTGCCGTCGGGCAGGTTCTCCGCGGTGCCCGGGAAG
>CAVSMP010000020.1:0-443318 GCA_963729155.1 uncultured Solirubrobacteraceae bacterium | reverse complement strand
CGATCAGCACGAGGATCCGGTTGAAGACCGGCCGGGCGTAGGCGTTGTGAGGAGGTCCATGAGCTTGGTCTCGCCGCCGAGCACGACCTCCGGCCGCGATCGCTCGTGACCTCCACGATGCCCCCGATCAACTGGGCCGGTAGGCGTCCGGCGCCACGCGCGGCTTGTGGCGGGTCCCGCTCGGGCGTGGGCGAACAGCGGCGTGTCGATCGGGCCGGGATGGACCATCGCCACCGCACGCCCCTGCGCTGCTCAGCTCCTCGACCGCAGCCTGTTGAGGAACCCGCGCAGCGCGTGCTTGGCCGCGGCGTAGGAGGCCCAGGTGGGCAGCGGGGCGCGCGACATCAGCGACCCGGTCGCCACGACGACGCCCTGCGACTCCCGCAGTTGCGGGAGGGCCGCGCGGATGACGTTCACGGCCCCGGTGAACGTGACGTCGACCGCCCGGTCGAAGTCCTCCGGATCGACCTCGAGCACGTGGCCGAACACGGCCGCAGCGGCGTTCGAGACCACGACGTCGAGCCCGCCGAGGACCTCCACCGCGTCGCGGACCGCCTCCGCGGCGCCTCCCGGTCGGCGAGGTCCGCGCGCACGGGGACGGCGCGGAGCCCCTGCCGCTCGAGATGCTCGGCGGCCAGGTCGGCGCGGCGCGACACGAGCACGAGGTCGGCGCCTTCGCGGGCGAACAGCGTGGCGGCGGCGAGGCCGACGCCCGAGCTCGCGCCGGTGATGAGGATCCTTCGCCCGCGCAGGCGGGCGGTTTCGTTCGAGTCGTCCATTCGCCACGTACGGGGCCGTGCGTGGCTCCGACCACCCGTGCCGTCGGAACTGAACTGGTAGCGCGGGCGGACGGCGCCGAACCGTGACGGACTAGGCTGCGGCCGTGCCGAGCGTGCCCATCACGGGTCACTGCCTCTGCGGCGCGCTCCGCTTCGAGCTGCGTCGCGGCGCCGCTGAGCGCGGGCTACTGCCATTGCACCCGCTGCCAGCGGCGCACGGGCACGGCCGCTCCGCGCAGGCGCGGGTCCCCGCCGAGGCGCTGCGGATCGTCGCGGGCGAGCAGCACGTCCGCACGTGGCAGCCCGAGCAGGGCTTCGCGAAGCTCTTCTGCGGCACCTGCGGGAGCGCGCTGTTCAGCCACGACTCCGAGAAGCGCCACTGGGCCGTGCGGCTCGGCGCGCTCGATCCCGGCCACGGCATCCGCCCGACCTACCGCCAGCGCGTCGAGTCGGCGTGCGAGTGGGAGCCGCTCCCCGACGACGGCCTCCCGCGCCACGAGGGCCGCGCGCCCGCCAACGACTGACGGCCGGTCGGAGCCGCGGCTTCTAAGGTTCGCTCGTGTGCGGACCATCGTGACCGGCCGCTTCGACCGCCCCGTCGAGCGCTCGGTCCGCCTGTTCGCCGGCCTCGTCCTGTTCGGCCTCGCGATGGCCCTGCTGCTCGAGGCGCACGCCGGCCTGGATCCGTGGAACGTCTTCCACCAGGGCATCACCCGCCACGTCGACCTCACGATCGGGCAGGTCACGGTCATCAGCTCGCTGGTCCTGCTCGCGTTGTGGGTGCCGCTGCGCCAGCGGCCCGGCCTGGGCACGTTCGCCAACGCGCTCGTCGTCGGCCCGGTTGTCGACCTCGGGATCGCCTGGTTCCCGGCCGCCGACGGCACGCTCGAGCAGGCCCTGTTCATGGTCGCCGCGATCCTCGCCTCGGCGGTCGCGACCGGGCTCTACGTCGGCGCGGGCTGGGGCCCCGGCCCGCGCGACGGGCTGATGACGGGCCTCGCCGCGCGCGGGATCCCCCTCGGCGCCGCGCGCGCCGGGATCGAGCTGACCGTGCTCGTCGCGGGCTGGCTGCTGGGCGGCAGCGTCGGCGTCGGGACCGTCGCGTTCGCGCTCGCGATCGGCCCGCTCGTGCACCGCGCGATGCCGTGGCTGGCCGATCAGGGAAGCGCCTGCAGCAGGAAGGCGTCCAGCGCCGCCTCCTTGCCCTTCACGCGCACGCCCGTGACCGGCTCGGCCTCGCGTGCGCATGCGCGACGGCGGCCGCCCGCCGGTGCGGTAGAAGTCGCGCCATGACGGGTGACTTCGACGGCCTCGTCGCCGCCGTGACGGGCGGCGCCTCCGGCATCGGCGCGGCGGTGGTCGCCGAGCTGTCCGCGCAGGGCGCCCGGTGGCGGTGCTCGACCTCCAGGACCCGGGCGAGGGCTCGCCGCACGCGCTCGCGCTGCGCGCCGACGTCGGCGACGACACCTCGGTGCGCGCCGCGATCGAGCGGGTGCTCGCCGAGCTCGGCCGCCTCGACGTGCTCGTCAACAACGCCGGCATCGGCGCGCAGGGCACGGTCGAGGACAACGACGACGCCGAATGGGTGCGCGTGCTGGACGTCAACCTGCTCGGGATGGTGCGCACGAGCCGGGCCGCGCTGCCGGCCCTGCGGCGCTCGCCGTCGGCCGCGATCGTCAACACGGGCTCGGTCGCCGCCACCGCCGGCCTGCCGCAGCGCGCGCTCTACAGCGCGACCAAGGGCGCCGTGCTCGCGCTCACGCGCGCGATGGCGGCCGACCACCTCGCGGAGGGCATCCGCGTCAACTGCGTCAACCCCGGCACCGCCGACACGCCCTGGATCGGCCGGCTGCTGGACCGCGCGGACGACCCGGCGGCCGAGCGCGCCGCGCTCGAGGCCCGCCAGCCGCACGGCCGGCTCGTCACGCCGGAGGAGGTCGCCGGCGCCGTCGCCTACCTCGCCGGCCCGCGCTCCGGCTCCACGACGGGCACGACGATCGCCGTCGACGGCGGCATGCAGGACCTCCGCCTGCGGCCGCGCCGCTAGCCGTGCGCGCCGCCGTCATGCACGCCTTCCGCGAGCCGCTCGGCTCGAGGAGGTCCCCGAGCCCGAGCTGCCGCCGGACGGCGCGCTCGTCGAGGTCCGCGCGACCGGGCTGTGCCGCAGCGACTGGCACGGCTGGATGGGCCACGACGCCTCGATCCGCCTCCCCCACGTGCCCGGCCACGAGTTCGCCGGCGTCGTCGCGCCGGTCGGGCCCGAGGTGCGCGGGATCGGGCCGGGCGACCGCGTGACCGCGCCGTTCTGCTGCGGCTGCGGCGCCTGCGAGCCGTGCCGGCTCGGCCACACGCAGATCTGCGAGCGCGACTACCAGCCGGGCTTCACGGGCTGGGGCTCGTTCGCCGAGCGCGTGCTCGTGCCCGTCGCCGACCTCAACTGCGTGCCGCTCCCCGACGGGCTCGGCTTCGAGGCGGCCGCGGCGCTCGGCTGCCGCTTCATGACCGCGTTCGCCGCCGTCGGCGAGCGCGGCGGCGTGCGCGCCGGCGACTGGCTCGCCGTCCACGGCTGCGGCGGCGTCGGGCTGTCGGTGGTGATGCTCGCCCGCGCGCTCGGCGCCCGCGTCGTGGCGGTCGACGTGGCGCCCGGCCCGCTCGCGCGCGCGGCCGAGCTCGGCGCCGAGCACGCGCTCGACGCGGGCGAGGGCGACGTGGCGGAGCGCATCCGCGAGCTCACGGGCGGCGGCGCCCACGTCTCGATCGACGCGATCGGCAGCGCCGCGACCGCCGCCGCCTCGGTGCGCTCGCTGCGCCGCCGCGGCCGCCACGTGCAGGTCGGCCTGCTCGCGGGCGACGAGCGCGAGCCGCGCGATGCCGATGGCCGAGCTGATCTCGCGCGAGCTCGAGATCGCCGGCGTGCACGGGATGCCGGTGCGCGACTACCCGGCGCTGCTGCGGCTCGTCGCCTCCGGCGCCGTCGACCCGGCGCGGCTGATCGGCCGCCGGATCGCGCTCGAGGAGGCCGGCGCCGCCCTCGCGGCCATGGACCGGCCGGCCGAGGGCATCACCGTGATCGTCCCGCGCTAGAGCGCGCGGGAAGCGCCGGCGCTCGTCGTTGTCCTCGCTTCTCGCCGCGGCCGATGACGATCGCGTAGACGATCAGGCCCGTCACGAACGCCGGGAACAGGATGCCCCAGATCAGGATGTAGACGATCGTCGTCTCGAGCGCGATGTCGGCGAAGGTCAGCATTGCCCGGGACGATAGTGACTTCAGCGGCGCTCGAGCAGCACGACCGGGATCTCGCGGTCCGTCCTCGCCTGGTAGTCGTCGTAGTCGGGCCAGTGGCCGACCATCTGCTCCCACAGCTCCGGCTTCTCGTCGGGCGTCGCCGTGCGGGCGCGCGCGGGGAAGACGTCGTCGAGCACCTGGACCTCGACGTCCGGGTCCTCCTCGAGGTTGGCGTACCAGCCGGGCGGCTCGTCGGAGCCGCCGTTGGAGGCGACGATCGCGTAGTCGTCGCCCGAGGTGCCGTAGATCAGCGGCGTCGTGCGCTCCTCGCCGCTCTTGCGGCCCTTCGTGGTGAGCAGGAGGATCGAGGTGCCCTCCTTCCAGTCGTGACCGACCTCGCCGCCGGTCTCGCGGTAGCTGCGGACGTGCTCGTCGCCGAAGAGATGTGATGCGTCCTGTCTGGCCATGCCCGGGGCTTACCCGCGACGCCCGCCGAGTATCGTGGCCCGGCGGCATGACGCGCCACGACGCCGTGATCGTCGGCGGCGGCCACAACGGGCTCGTCGCCGCCGCCTACCTCGCCCGCGCCGGGCGCTCCGTGCTCGTGCTCGAGCGCCGCGAGCACACCGGCGGCGCGGCCGTCTCCGAGCGCCCGTGGCCCGGCGTCGACGCGCGCCTGTCGCGCTACTCCTACCTCGTCTCGCTGCTGCCGCGCGCGATCGCGCGCGACCTCGGCCTCGGACGTCGAGCTGCGCCGGCGCGCGATCTCCTCCTACACGCCGCGCCCCGGACGGCGGCGGGCTGCTCGTGCGCACCGACGCCGCGCCGCACGACGCCTGGCGCGAGTTCTACGCGATGACCGCGCGGGTCGGCCGGCGCGTGTTCCCGACGCTCACGCAGCCGCTGCCCACCCGCGACGAGCTGCGCGCCGAGGTGGCCGAGGACGCCGCCTGGGAGGCGCTGTTCGAGCGCCCGCTCGGCGAGGCGGTCGAGGCGGCCTTCGAGGACGACGTCGAGCGCGGGATCGTGCTCACGGACGGCCTGATCGGGACGTTCGCGGCCGCGCACGAGCCCTCGCTGCGCCAGAACCGCTGCTTCCTCTACCACGTGATCGGCAACGGCGAGGGCACTGGGACGTGCCCGTCGGCGGCATGGGCGCGCTCACCGACGCGCTCGCCCGCGCCGCGCTGGAGGCCGGCGCCGAGATCCGCTGCGGCGTCGAGGTGACCGCGATCGACCCCGACGGCGAGGTCCGCTGGGACGGCGGCTCGGCCGCCGCCGGGCACGTGCTCGCCGCCGTCGCCCCGCCCGTGCTCGCCCGCCTGCTCGGCGAGCCGCGAGCCGGAGCCGCCCGCGGAGGGCGCCCAGCTCAAGCTCAACATGCTGCTCGCGCGGCTGCCGCGGCTGCGCGACGCGGCCGTCGACCCGCGCGAGGCGTTCGCCGGCACCTTCCACGTCAACGAGTCCGCCACGCAGCTGCAGGCCGCCTACGAGCAGGCCGACGCGCGGCGAGCTCCCGGCGCTGCCGCCGTGCGAGATCTACTGCCACTCGCTGACCGACCCGACGATCCTCGGGCCCGAGCTGCGGGCGGCGGGCGCGCAGACGCTGACCTGCTTCGGCCTGCACATGCCGGCGCGGCTGTTCGGCGACCCGGGCGCGAAGGAGACGCGCGGTCGAGGCGACGCTGCGCTCGCTGGACTCCGTGCTCGCCGAGCCGATCGAGGACTGCCTGTGGCGCACGCCGGACGGCGAGCCGTGCCTGGAGGCGCGCACGCCGCCCGAGCTCGAGGCCGAGCTCGGCCTGCCGGCCGGCAACATCTTCCACCGCGACCTCGCGTGGCCCTACGCCGAGGACGGCGACGAGCCGGGCGGCTGGGGCGTCGAGACCGCGCACCCGCGCGTGCTGCTGTGCGGCGCCGGCGCCCGCCGCGGCGGCGGCGTCAGCGGCATCCCCGGCCACAACGCCGCGATGGCGGTGATCAGCGGCCGAGTCGCAGCGGCGCGCTGACCGCCAGCGGCGTCGCGCCGTCGGCGAGCGTGAGCACGACGCGGGCGCGCACGCGCCGCGGCGTCGCAGCGGAAGCGGGCGCGGCCGTGGTGGTCGAGCTCCGCGCGGCTGCACCGGCCACCAGCCGAAGCGCTCGCGCAGGCGCAGCTGGAGCACGACCGTGCCGCCGTGCCCGGCCGGGGTCACGCGCACGCGCACGACGCTGCGCCCGCGCGCGGAGCGGCCGCGTGGCGGTGACGCTTGCGGTCGAGCACGAGCAGCGGCACGGCCGGGCTGGCCGCGCCGCCCGAGACGGCGCGCAGCTGCCCGGAGGCGTGCGGGCGCAGGTCGGCGGCGAACGTGCCGTCCTCCCCCGCCGTGGTCGCGCCGACGGGCGCGAAGCCCGCGCCCTCGTCGGCCTCGATCGAGATCGGCGTGCCGGGCGCGAGCGCCGTGCGGCCGCGCAGCGGGAACGGCCGGCCGGGCACGGCGGGCTCCGCCGGCTTGTCGAGCAGCAGGTCGTGCACGGCGACGGTGCCGCGCATGAACGGGTGGATCGTGCAGTAGTAGGCGACCTCGCCCGCCGCGTCGAACGGCGCGCGTGAACGTCGCGCCGCCGCGCAGCACGCCCGAGACGAAGCTGCCGTCGACCGCCGCGACGTCGTGCCGGCGGACGCTGACGTTGTCCCAGCGCACGCCGTCGCCGCGCAGCACGTCCACGAACGGCGGGTCGAACGCCGCGTAGCCGATCGAGATCTGCGGCGCCGCCGGCGGCGCGGCGCCGTGGTCGTGCTGCGCCGGCGCGGCGGCGGGCGCGAGCGCCAGCGCGGCGACGGCGGCGAGCAGCGCGCGCCTCATCGGCGCCGCACCCGGTAGATGCCGATCATGCCCTGCTCCATGTGGGTCTCGACGTGGCAGTGGTAGAGCCAGGTCCCGGGGTCGCGCTCGCGCCAGCGGATGCGGAAGCTCTCCGCCGGGCCGACGGTCTTGGTGTCGACCGGGACGCCGTGCTCGCGCCAGCGGTGGCCGTGGACGTGGAAGGTGTGGTGCTCGGAGCCCATCGCCATCACGTCCCACTGCACGAGCTGGCCGGGGAAGGCGGTGAACACCGGCGTGTTGCCGACGAAGGCGCGCCCGTCGATGCCCTGGAAGCGGCCCATCGGCGCGAACACGACCACGAACTCGCGGTCGGGCAGGGGCTCGTGGCGGCCGCGGATCGAGAGCATCCCCCACATCCCGCCGTCGATCGACTCGTGCATCGAGGGCGAGTGGTCGTGGTAGGGCCACACGCCGACCGAGCTCGGCAGCGCGGTCAGCCGGTAGGTCCAGGTCTTGCCCGGGCTTGACGTCGCCGTCGCCGCCCGAGAACCCGGGCACGTAGGCGCCGTCGGAGCTGGGCTTGTAGCGGACGCCGTGGAAGTGCATCGAGTGCGAGCGGCGGAAGCGCGTGTCGAGGTTCTTGAAGTGCACGCGGATGCGGTCGCCGGCGCGGGCGCGGATCAGCGGGCCCGGCATCCCGTCGTCGTCGCCCGAGCCGGGCGGCAGGTTGCGCATCGGGTGCTTCCAGCCGCGGCTGTAGCGGCGGTAGACGACCGTTCCGAAGACGGTCTCCGACGGGTCGTAGCGGATGCCCATGATCGCGTCGCGCCCGTTGGGCACGATGTTCCAGCTCACAGGCACCGCGGCCACCCAGACGTGCCGGGTGGCGGCCCCCGCGGGGGCGGCGGAGAGTCCCGCCGCCCCGATCGCGATCAGGGCCGCCAGCGCGGCACGGGCCTCACCCCTACTGGACCGTGACCGTCGCCTTCATGAACGGGTGGATCATGCAGTAGAAGTCGTACGTCCCCGGCGCGCCGAAGCTGCACCGAGTTGCTCGACGCCAGCGGCGAGCCCGGCGCGGTGTCCATCACGCCCGAGTTCCAGAACCCGTTGCCGTGCAGCGCCGGGCGTCAGGGTCCCGGCCGGGCCGGCGGCTCGCTCGGGTACACGGCCCGCGGGTCGAAGACCGGCGACTGTTGAAGCTCGCCGCGATCTGGCCGAGGTAGGAGTTCGGCTCGGTCTCCGGGTTGCCCGGGCCGGTCGTCGCCGTGTGCACGTCGTACGAGGCCGGGTGCATCCGGAACGTCAACGTCGTGCCCGACCGGGACCGTCGACGGCGCTCGGCACGAACGCGAACAGCTCCTCGCCGTGCTTGCCGCGCCGCGCCGACGTCGACCGTGTTGGCCGGCACCTGCGTGTTGTCGAGCTTCTTGGACGTGCTTGAGCGCCGTCGCGACCTGGCGGGCGAGGGCCTTCTTGTCGGCCTTGGCGGACGGGATCGACTTGCCCTTGTCCTTGACCGTGACGGTGCCCTTCATCCCGGCGTGGATGTTGCAGTAGTACGTGAACTTGCCGGTCTTCTTGAAGGTCACCGTGATCGGCTTGAGCTTGTTCGCCGAGCGGCAGGCCGCTGACTGATCCGCTTGCTGCCGTTGAACGACAGCTTCTTGCCGAACGTTCCCGGCGGCGAGCGCGGGTGTGAACCCGACCTGGTCCTGGCCGTTGAACCAGAAGGGCTGGTTCGCCGCGTCGTTGACGCCGGAGACCTTCTGGCCAGTCGGCGAGATCAGCGGCAGCATCTCGCCGCCGCGCGGCGGGAAGTCGAACGAGTGGAACCCGACGGGCAGGAACTTGACCTTGTCGCCCTTGTGGATCGTGACCCCGTGCGGGAAGAAGTCGTTGACGTCGACGCCCGAGCTGCTGGAACGGCTTGCCCGACTTCGGCGGGATGCCCATGTTCACCGACTTGGTCTTGGCCTGCGCCAGCGCCGGAAGGGCCAGCGAGTACCACCATGCTGCGGCGACCCCGGCTTTGCAACGTCCTGTCACGTGGTGCTCCTCTCTCTCGGTGCCCGACCGTCGTGGCTTAGGCGTTGGAGCGACCCTAATCGGGTCGGGAGCGCTCAGGCAAGTCCAGAGTGCAACCGATCGGTGAGTCAGCCGCGCAGGCGGATCCACAGCGCCTCGGCGCGCGCGAGGACGCGCCCGTCGCCGGCGAGGATCGCCGTGGCGCTGCGGTGCTTGCGGCCCTCGGAGCCCAGCGTCCAGCCCACGACGGCGACCGGCTCGCCTGCCGGCATGGGCTCGAGCAGCTCCGCGTGCATGGCCGCGAGCAGGCTCGGCATCGCGTGGCCCCACAGCGGCGGCGTGTAGCTCGGGCAGTCCAGCGCGGCCCAGACGACCTCGGGCGACCACCGCGCCGGCGTCCAGCACCGCGGCGGTCGCACCCGGGTGGGCGGCCAGCGGCCCGAAGGCCACGCCGAGCCCGTCCTGGCGGGGCGGCGAGCAGACCCAGCAGGAGTCGAACGTCGCCGGCCAGGCGGCCGGGCGCTGCCGCGGCGGCGGCGCGCGCCTCCTCGAGCGTGGGCCGGTACGGCGGCTCGAGGTCCAGCGGCAGCGCCGGGTCGGCCTCCGCGATCAGCCTCGTCCCCGTCGTGCAGCGTGACGTGGCCGTCGTCGTGGCGCTCGAGCTCGAGCGGCGTGCCGAGCGGGACCGGGCGGCGCAGGCTCACGTGCGCCGGACCGTCGACGTGGCGGGCGACGACCCCGCAGGCGTAGCCGCCGTTGGCGGTCTCGGGCGGCCCGTTGAAGCGGCGGTCGAGGACGACCCTCGTCGAGGTGGCGGTGGGCGACACGGGCCGCTGAGCCTACGAGCGCTTGCGCGGCGCCGGAGACCGGCGGGCAGGCGAGCAGGCTCGCGGCCACGAGCGCACGCTGGCTGCGATGCAGCTCGCGGGCCTTGGCGCTGGGGACGGCGGTGAACATGGACACAGCCTCCTCCTCGGCGGCCCCGGCTCCCAGGGGGCAGGCCCGCGTCTGCGCGCGCCGACGACCGTAGGCCGCGGGTGCGGCCGTCCGCACCCCGCCGGCGGTCGCCGCGGCTACCGTTGACGGACCGCGCATGCCGACCGTCGAAGGCCTCCAGTTCGCCTACGCGCTGTACGCGCTGCCGCCCGGCCGGCTCCCGTTCGGGCGCTGGCGCTGGGAGCTGTGGCACGGCGCGACGATGGTCGCCGCGGGCTGGCGGCTCTCGCGCCCGCAGGCGGGCCGCGCGCTGCGCCTGCACGCGGCCGAGTTCGGCCACAGGCTCTTCGGCCTGCCCGCGCCCGCGCGGGAGCCGTCGACGGGCGCCGGGGACCTCCGCCCGGGCGTGGCCGAGCGGCTCGCGATCGGGTCGATCACCTGCCTGCTGCGTGCCGCGGGCGCTCGAGGCGCCCGCCGCCCCGCCACGGGCGCGCCGCAGTACGGCGCCGCGCGCGGACGTCTGGTAACACACTCTGCCGTGAACGCCGGTACCACAGACCTCGCCGCGGCGGCCGCCGCCCTCCGATCCCGCCTTCCCGAGCCGCTCGCCCCGCTCGCGGAGATCGCCTACAACTACCGCTGGTCCTGGACGCCCGGCGGCCCTGAGCTGTTCGCCTCGCTCGACCCCAAGCGCTGGCAGGCCTGCGCCGCCAACCCGGTGCGCCTGCTGCAGGAGGTCCACCCCGCGCGGCTCGCCGAGGCGGCCGAGGACGCGGCCTTCGCCGGCGCGCTCGCGGAGCTGCAGGAGCAGCTCGACGCGGCGCTCGCCGAGGAGACGCTCGAGGGCGCGACGGTCTCCCACGACGCGCCGGCCGCCTTCTTCTGCGCGGAGTACGCCGTCCACGGGTCGCTGCCCGTCTACTCCGGCGGCCTCGGCGTGCTCGCCGGCGACATCCTCAAGGAGGCCTCCGACCTGGCCGTGCCGCTGGTCGCGGTCGGCCTGATGTACCGCCACGGCTACTTCCGCCAGCGCATCGACGCCTCGGGCTGGCAGCACGAGTACTGGGTCGACACGGACCCCGACCGGATCCCGGGCGCGCTCGTCACGGGCGACGACGGCGAGCCGGTCACCGTCACGGTCCCGCTCGGGGGCGAGCGCGAGCTGGTCGCGCAGATCTGGCGGGTCGACGTGGGCCGCGTGCCGCTGCTGCTGCTCGACGCCGACCGGCCGGAGAACGACGTCGCCGACCGCTGGATCACCTCGCGCCTCTACGTGGGCGACCCCGACGTGCGCCTGAGCCAGTACCTGCTGCTCGGCATCGGCGGCGTGCGGGCGCTGCACGCGCTCGGCGTCGAGCCCGGCGTCGTGCACCTCAACGAGGGCCACGCCGCGTTCGCCACGCTCGAGCTGGCGCGCACCTCGACCGAGGACGACCCGTTCGAGTCCGTCCGCCGGCGCACCGTCTTCACCACCCACACGCCCGTCCCCGCGGGCAACGACACCTACCCGGCCGACCACGTCGCCGCCCGCCTGGCCGGGATCGCCGCCGAGATGGGCGTCGACGTCGGCGAGCTGGTCCGCCGCGGCCGCACCAACCCCGACGACGAGCACGAGCCGTTCGGCGTCACGCAGTTCGCGCTGCGCTCCTCGCGCACCGCCAACGGCGTCAGCGCCCGCCACGGCGAGGTCGCCCGCGGCATGTGGCAGGGCCTGTGGCCCGACCGCGCGGTCGAGGACGTCCCGATCGCGCACGTCACCAACGGCGTGCACATCCCGACCTGGATCGGGACGCCGCTGCGCGAGCTGCTCGACCGCCACCTCGGCGAGGGCTGGGTCGGCCGCGCGGTCGAGCCCGCCACCTGGGAGCGCCGTCCGCGAGATCCCGGACGCCGACCTGTGGGCCGCCCGCAGCGCCCAGCGGCGCGAGCTGATCGAGCTCGTGAAGGCCCGCAGCGTCACGGAGCGCCTGCAGCGCGGCGACACGCCGGAGTACGTCCGCGCCGCCGTCGACGCGCTCGACCCCGACGTGCTGACGATCGGCTTCGCGCGCCGCGTGGCGACCTACAAGCGGCTCGACCTGCTGCTGCGCGACGTCGACCGCGCGCTCTCGCTGCTCGGCGACGACGAGCGGCCCGTGCAGTTCATCCTCGCCGGCAAGGCGCACCCGCGCGACGACGACGGCAAGCGGCTCGTCCAGCGGCTGTTCGAGATGAAGGGCCACCCCCAGGTCGGCCGCCGCGTCGTCTACCTCGACGACTACGACGTCGCGCTCGGCGCGGCGATGACGCGCGGCTGCGACATCTGGGTCAACGTGCCGCGGCCGCCGCTGGAGGCCTCGGGCACCTCGGGCATCAAGTCCGCGGTCAACGGCGGCCTGCAGCTGTCCGTGCTCGACGGCTGGTGGCCCGAGGCCTACGACGGCTCCAACGGCTGGGCGATCGGCGGCGAGGTCGACGACGACCACGGCGCGCAGGACTGGCGCCACGCGCAGGAGCTCTACACGCTGCTGCTCGACCACGCGCTGCCGACGTTCTACGACCGCGACGGGGACGGCCTGCCGAGCGAGTGGCTGGAGATGGTCCGCTCCGCGCTGCGCACGATCGGCCCGAGCTTCGGCGCCGGCCGCATGGTGCTCGACTACGTGCGCCAGATCTACCCGCCCGAGGTGCCGGCGGGAGTCTGAGCAAGGAGGGAACCTCGCCGCCTCGGGGGCGTAACAGGGTCGTACGCCCCCAGGAAGGAGCGAGGAGATGCGCGCACGTTGGATCGCCGCCGCGGTGGCGGCAGGACTGCTGGCACTGCCGGCCGGAGCGCTGGCCGGCGGCTGGGCGACGGTGTCGCTCAGCTCGACGCCGGACGGCCTCGGCGCCGGTGAGCCGTGGGTCGTCGAGCTCGAGATCTTGCAGCACGGCCGGACCCCGCTCGACGGCGTGGAGCCGTCGATCCTGCTGACGGAGAGAGCGACGGGCAAGACCGAGTACGTCGCGGCGAAGCCGACCGGGCGCCCCGGCGTGTACGAGGCGCGGGCGGTCTTCCCCGAGGCGGGCCGCTGGACCTACACCGTCGACGACGGGTTCTCGCGGGTCCACGACTACCCGGCGGTCACGATCGGCGGAGCGACGGGCGCGGCGGCCGGCGCCGGTGACGGCTTCCCGTGGAGCGCGCTGCTGGGGGCGCTGCTCGCCGGCCTGGCGGCCGTGGCGCTGACGGTCGCGCTGCGGCGCCGCCGCGATCGCCCGCCGCTCGGCGGGCCGGCCTGACGCGCGGCTCTGACGCCTCCGTCGGAGGGATCCGCCATGATGCCGGATCCCTCCGCTCCGTTCGTGGCCGCGGGGGTGTTCTCCCTGCCGTGCGCTCCCTCTCGCTGCCCATCGCCCTGCTCCTGGTGCTCGCCGTCGCGGCCCCTGCCGGCGCGGCGTTCCGCGGCACGAACGGCGTGCTGGCCTACGAGGGCCGCACGAGCGCGTCCGGGGCGATCCTGCTCGCGCCGCGCGGCGGCGGCAGCGCGCGCCGCCTGAGCGCGCCCGGCACGCCGAGCGACCCGGCGTTCTCGCCGCTCGGGCGCCGGATCGCCTTCGGCAGCCGCAGCGAGGTCTGGGTCATGTTCGAGGACGGCACGAGCGTCCGCCAGGTGACGGTCGGCCCGGAGCCGGCGCGCGACCCGACCTGGTCGCCCGACGGCGCCGCGATCGCGTTCGCGCGCGGCTACGCGGGTGATCGCGACCTCTACTCGGTGGGCGCGGACGGCAACGGCACGCGGCAGCTCACGACGGGCCGCCACGACGACTGGGCGCCCGCCTGGGGTCCCAGCGGCGCGATCGCGTTCGTCCGCGACGGCGACCTCTACGTCAGGGCGCCCAAGCGCCGGGCCCGGCCGCTGACCGGCGGGTCGGCCGACGACCGCGACCCCGTCTGGTCGCCCGACGGCCGCCGGATCGCGTTCACCCGCCTCGGCGAGCGCCCACGGGCGCGCAAGGGCCAGCGCCGCCGGCCGGCCCGCCTGCGCGAGCTGTGGGTCATGCGCGCCAACGGCAGCCACGCCCGCCGGCTGAGGAAGCTGCCCGCCGGCGTCTCCTCCCCGGCCTGGTCGCCCGACGGGCGCTCGATCGCGTTCGCGATGGGCCGCACCGGGCGGCGCGGGCTCTACACGCTGCGCACCACGGGCGGCGGGCTGCGGCAGGTCGCCTCGCGCGCGGCCGACCCGCGCGCGATCGACTGGCAGGCGCGCGGCGGCGACCCGGTGATCGCCGCGGCCGGCGACATCGCCTGCGACCCGGGCTCGTCGCGCTTCAGGACCGGCCTGGGCATGGCTGACACCTGCCACATGCTGCAGACCTCCGACCTGCTGATGGAGACGGACCTCTCGGCGATCCTGCCGCTCGGAGACCTGCAGTACGAAGATGGCACGCTGGACAAGTTCCAGCGCTCGTTCCACCCCACCTGGGGCCGTCTGAAGGCGCAGATGCGTCCCGTCGTGGGCAACCACGAATACCGCACGCCGGGCGCGGCGGGCTACTTCGACTACTTCAACGGCCCCGGGGTGGCCGACGGGCCGGCCGGCCACCGCGACAAGGGCTACTACTCCTACGACCTCGGCCCCTGGCACCTGATCGCGCTGAATTCCCAGTGCGCCCATCCGGCGGCCGACAATCCATACGCGGCCGACTGCGCGGCCGGCTCGCCGCAGGAGCAGTGGCTCCGGGCGGACCTCGCGTCCCACCCCTCGTCGTGCACCCTGGCCTACTGGCATCACCCTCTGCTCAGCTCGGGCTCACCCCGGTTCAACAGCCCCGTCCAACCGCTCTTCCAGGCGCTGTACGACGGCGGTGTGGAGGTCCTCCTCACGGGCCATGACCATGGGTATGAGCGTTTCGCTCCGATGGACCCGGTGGTCAATCGCGACCCGGCACGCGGGGTGCGCCAGTTCGTCGTCGGCGGCGGCGGCAAGAGCCATTCGCCCCGATCCGTCACGCAGCCTCTGAGCGAGGTCCGCGACGACGTGACGTTCGGTGTCCTCGAGCTCACGCTGCGCCCCAACGGCTATCGCTGGGAGTACGTGGCGGACACGTCGGGCGGCTTCCAGGACGCCGGGGCGAACGCCTGCCACCGATGAGCATCTACGGCGCCCGGCACAACAGCAGCCGGGTCTACCTCCACCGCTTCGTCGAGCGCGCGAGCAGTGCCGTCGAACCGGGTCAACTCGTCCTCGACGCCGGCGCCGGGCGCGCGCCCTACCGGGGTCTGTTCGCGCATGCCCAATACGAGACGGCCGATTTCCTCGCCGTCAAGCAGAAGACGTACGCCGAGCCCGATTACGTCTGTGACCTCACCCAGATCCCGGTGGACGACGCCCGGTTCGATCACGTCCTGCTGACACAGGTGCTCGAGCACCTCCCGGAGCCCGCGAAGGTGCTCGGCGAGCTCCATCGCGTCTGCAAGCCCGGCGGGACGCTGTGGCTGACCGCCCGTTGTTCTACGTCGTGCACGAGCGACCCTACGACTTCTACCGCTACACCCAGTACGGGCTGCGTCATCTCCTTCGAGGGGCCGGATTCGTGGTCGAGGAGATCGACTGGCTCGAGGGCTACCTCGGCACGTTGAGCTTTCAGGCCCGCACCATGAGCAAGTCGCTCCCGACGTCGCGGGCGGACTACGGCGGAGGGCTCACCGGGGTGGCGCTCGCGACCACCGCGAAGGCCGCCAAGGCGGGCGCCCGGCACGCCGCGAACGCCCTCGCCGAGCTCGACCTCAAGTACAAGATCGTGGGCAAGGGCATGCCGAAGAACTACACGGTCGTCGCCCGCAAGCCCGGCTGAGGGCCGGCGATCCGGGCCAGGCGCGCGCGGTGCACCGACGCGCCGCCGAGCAGCGCCGCGTCGAGCTGGGCGCGCTTGAAGAGCCAGTGCACGTCGGCCTCCCAGGTGAAGCCGATGCCGCCGTGGAGCTGGATCGCGGCGGCGGTGACCTCGCGGCCCGCGTCGGAGGCGGCCGCCTTGGCCATCGCGGCGGCCTCGGGGAGGCGCTCAGGATCGGCGTCGGCCGCCCAGGCGGCGAACGAGACCGCCGCCCGCGCGCCCTCCGTGTCGAGCAGCATCTGCGCGCAGCGGTGCGAGACGGCCTGGTAGGCGCCGACCGGCGTGCCGAACTGCTTGCGCTCCTTGACGAAGGCGACGGTCATCTCCAGCGCGCGCTCGCAGACGCCGACGAGCTCGGCGGCGACGGCGACGAGCGCCCGGTCGGTGGCCGCGGCGACGTCGCCCGGGAGCGGCTCTCCGGCGCCGTCGCGCACCCGCGCGGCCGGCCGGGTCGGGTCGATCGAGGCGGCGGACTCGGCCTCGGCGCCCTCGACCACGCGCGCTTCGCCGCCGGAGACCAGCACGATGACGCCGGCGCCCGCGCCGCCGTGGACGAGCTCCGGCGTGTCGCCGGCGGCGCCCGTGAGCTCGCCGCTCGCCAGGCCTCCGAGCCAGCGCGCGCGCTGCTCGTCGGAGCCGGCGTGCTCGATCAGGGTGGCCGCGAGCACGCTCGGCAGGAACGGGACGGGCGCGACGGCGCGGCCCAGCTCCTCGCACAGGATCGCCAGCTCGACGGCGCCGAGGCCCTGGCCGCCGTGCTCCTCGGCGACGGCGATGCCGGGCCAGCCGAGCTCGCCGAGCTCCTTCCACAGCGCCTCGTCGGTGCGGCAGGCCTCCGCGTGCTCGCGCACGCGCTCGGCGCCGGCGCGCGAGCCGAGCAGCTCGCGGGCGGTGCGCTGGATGTCGCGCTGGTCGTCGGTGAGACCGAAGTCCATCTAGGCCGCCGCCTTCAGCCGCGGGAGGCCGAGCACGCGCTCGGCGACGATGTTCTTGAGCACCTCGGTGGTGCCGCCCTCGATCGAGTTGCCGCGGGCGCGCAGCAGCTCGTAGCTCCAGCGCGTGCCGGCGGTCAGGGCCTCGGGCCCCACGACGTCGGCGGCGACCTGCGTGAGCTTCTGGTTGGTGTCCGACCACAGCCACTTCACGAGCGAGCCCTCCGGGCCGGGCTGGCCGTAGCGCTCGATGTCGGTCAGCCCCTTCCAGGCCAGCAGCCGGATCTGCTCCGTGCGCACGTGCAGGTCGGCCAGCTTGTCGGCGACCAGCGGGTCGTCGAGCAGGCCGCGCGCCGCGGCCGCCTCGAAGAGGTCGTCGAGCTGCTGGCGCAGGCGCACCTGCAGGGCGAAGCCGAGCCCGGCGCGCTCGTTCATCAGCGTGGTCAGCGCGACCTTCCAGCCGTTGCCGACGCCGCCGACGACGTGCTCGTCGGAGATCACGGCCTCCTCGATGAACAGCTCGTTGAACTCCGCCTCGCCGGTGATCTGGCGCAGCGGGCGGACCTGGACGGCCTCCTGCTCCATGTCCATCAGGAAGTAGGTCAGGCCCTTGTGCTTGGCCACGTCGCCGTCGGTGCGGGCGACGAGCATGCACCACTTCGAGTACTGCGCGCCGCTCGTCCAGACCTTCTGGCCCGTGACGACCCAGCCGTCGCCGTCCTTGACGGCGCGGGTCTTGACCGCCGCCAGGTCCGAGCCGGCGTCGGGCTCGGAGAAGCCCTGGCACCAGATCTCCTCGGCGGACAGGATCGGGGGGAGGAAGCGATCCTTCTGCTCGTCGGTGCCCCAGACCATCAGCGTGGGGCCGCCCAGCAGGAGCCCGAGCACGTTGGCCGGCAGCGGGACGCGCGCGCGGCCGATCTCCTCGAAGTAGATCGCCGACTCGGTGAGCGACGCGCCGCGGCCGCCGTACTCGGCGGGCCAGCCGGGAGCGGCCCAGCCCGCGTCGTACAGCGTGCGCTGCCAGTCGCGCCGCCACGCGTAGTGCGCGTCCTCGCCGGCGTCGGTGGGCTCCGGGGACGGCGGGTTCTCGGCCAGCCAGCCGCGCAGCTCGTCGCGGAAGGCGGTCTCCTTCTCGGAGAACGTCAGGTCCATGGGTACGGCAGGGTACCCGGGTCGGCGAGGCCAAGGCGTTTGACGGCGGGCCGAGCGGGGAGACCACCAGCCATGAGCGAGCTTCCCGACCCCGAAACGTTCGGCGACTACGCGGCCTGGCCCGGCCGCGAGGTCCACGGCCCCGGCGGGCGCATCGGCACCGTCGTGGAGATCTACCTCGACGACGCCACGGACCGCCCCGAATGGGTGCTCGTCGACCTCGAGGAGGGCTCGCGCTTCGTTCCGCTGGCCAACGGCTCGGTCGCCGGCGAGACGATCCGCGTCGCCCACGGCGCCGCCGCGGTCGGGCGCGCGCCCGACTTCGCGCTCTCGAAGGAGCTCACGCAGGAGCAGGAGCGCGAGCTCTACGACCACTACGCCGTGCCGGTCTCCGAGGACGAGTCGGACTCCCTGCTGCCGGATCCCGAGGCGGAGCCGGAGCCCACGCCGGAGCCCGAGCCCACCCAGCCCCTGGCGGCGGCGCCCGACCCCACCCCCACGCCGGAGCCCGAGCCCGAGCCCGGAGCCCGAGCCGACGCCCACGCCGGAGCCGACGCCCGCGGCCGTCGTGCCCGTGACCGAGCCGGCCACGGAGCCCGCCGCAGGCCACGGCGGCGGAGCCCGTCGCGGCCCTGCCGCCCGAGGGCGAGACCTCAGAGCCCGTTGACACCGGCCCGCCGGTCCCACCGCGGCCCGAGCCCGTCGCGCCACCGCGGGTGCCGCCACCGCCCTCCAGCGAGGCCACCGCCGACGGCGGCAGGCCGCCCGCGGCGGTGTTCGCCGGTGCCGCCGCCCTGGCGATCCTGCTGCTGATCATCCTGCGCCGCCGCGGCGACTAGCTGCGGGTGCGTGTGCCGCGCCGCGTGCGGGCGCGGCGCGCACCGCGCCGCATCGCGTGGCGGCGGGCGATGACTTCGAACTCCTCGAGCGCCTGGCCGGCGCCCTCGGCGACGCAGGTCAGCGCGGAGTCGGCCACGTAGGTCGGCATCTGCGTCTCGGTCGTGCAGGCGCTGCTCGAGCCCGTGCAGGAGCGCGCCGCCGCCCGCGAGCAGGATGCCCGTGCTCAGGATGTCCGAGGACAGCTCGGGCGGCGTGCGGTCCAGCGTGTCGCGCACCGCCTCGACGATCGCCTCGACCGGCTCGGCGAGCGCCGCGCGCGCCTCCTCGGTCGTCATCGTCACGGTCTTGGGCAGGCCGGTCACGAGCTCGCGGCCGCGCAGCTCGGCGGTCAGCTGCGGCTCCACCGGCCCCGCGGCGCCGATCGCGAGCTTGACCTCCTCGGCGGTCGGCTGGCCGATCGCGAGATTGTGCTCGCGCCGGACGTAGGCCATGATCGCCTCGTCGAGGTCGTAGCCGCCGAGCCGCAGCGACGACTCCACGACGATCTCGCCCATCGAGAGCACGGCGACCTCGCTCGTGCCGCCGCCGATGTCCACGACCATGTGACCCGTCGGCTGGGCGATGTCCAGCCCGGCGCCGATCGCGGCCGCGATCGGCTCCTCGATCAGCGCGACCTCGCGCGCGCCGGCCGACAGGCACGCCTCCTCCACCGCGCGCGTCTCGACGTCGGTCACCCCGGACGGCACGCACATGACCACGCGCTGGCGCGCCCAGCGGCTGCGGTGCGCCTTGCGCAGGAAGTACCGCAGCATCTGCTCGGTGACCTCGAAGTCGGCGATCACGCCGTGGCGCAGCGGCCGCGTGGCCGAGATGTTGGCCGGCGTGCGCCCGATCATGCGATGGGCCTCGGCCCCCACGGCGTAGACGTCGCCGCGCTCGGCGTCGACGGCCACCACGGAGGGCTCCGACACGATGATGCCGCGCCCGCGTTCGAAGACGAGCGTGTTGGCCGTGCCCAGATCGACGGCGAGATCGCGCTGTCCCAAGGGCAGAGACCCTAGCGACGACGGAGACGCTCGGCGGCTCTACGCAGCCCGTGGCGCTCGCACAGCGCCGCCAGCGTCTCCGCTGCCGCGACCGGGTTGTACGGCAACGCCTCGAAGGCCACCAGGCCCTCGCGCAGGTCGTCGATGCCGACCGCGGGCACCTCCGTGGCCAGCCGCGCGAGCCAGCGCACGACCGCGCGCTCGTAGCGCTCGCCGTCCTGGCGCTCGATCAGCAGGCAGATCGCCAGCGCGTCGTCGAGGTCGATCCGCGGCAGCTCCGCCGCGGCCGCGCGGACCATCGACAGGCGCCCGATCCGCAGCGCGCGCTGGAACCGCGCATAGGGGCTTCCGTGACTCGTCATATGCGAACGTATGTTCGCATGTCCCGTCGAGGGATGAACCGGTCGGTACCGGCGCGGCTGAGTCGGGCCTCGGCGGCCGCCCGCCACGCGCAGGAACTGCCGTCGAGATTCTCCGAAGCGTCCACTCGCCGCGGCCGCTACGCCAGGTTCCAACCGAAATAGACCTCGATCTCGGCAACCTGGTCGCCCTCGAAGGTGAGCACTTCCGTGTTCCGGAACCGCGAACCATCCTTGCGTGTTGCGTCGTACGTGACGACAACCTCATCGCCCGCCTCGATGATCCGGGCGAAGTCGAACGTGCTCTCGCTTCCGGATCCCGGCCAGCATCTTTCGAAGTAGCCGGCCCGATCGAGGTAGGGGTCTGGCGGGGCGTGGAAGCTCAAGCTGGGGGCGAGGAGTGACTCGATCCTTTCGCGGTCGCCGGCGGCGAATGCCTTGAATACGTCACGTGCCAGGTCGGTTCGGTTGGTAGCCGACATCGGATCCTCCCTTGTGGCGGTGTCGTAAGACCTACGACCGGCTGCAATGGCCGATCTCATCGCTTGCGACGCCAGCTTTGGTCGGCCGCGAATTCTCTCGCGGTTCATGCATCTCGGGACACCTCTCGCCGTGCGCCACGGCCGCCCGGTGCTGCTGCTGTCGCCTGTGGCTGTCGCATAAGTCCGCGCCGACTGCCGTTCGTTGTCGATTTGTCCAACGACCGGGATGCCACCGACGTCGATTCGGCGTGTGGCCAAGGCGGTCGGCTTCGCGTCCGCGAGCCTCGTTGTGGATCCCTCCAACGCCCTCGACTTATGCGACAGCCACGCCTCGATGCGACAGCGATCTCCTCCGATAGGAGAGTTCGCACGCGCCGACGTCGTGCCTATGCGCGGGATGCGACGGGTCCGGCCAAGTGCGGCGAGCCGGATCCTCTCGCCCCGTCAAGAGTTGCGGGGATGGTCTGATCCTGGGCCTACCGGTCAACCTGGTCAATCGGCTGACACTCCTTTGCCGCTCGAGATTCTGAGCATAGGGTGGTGCTGACCACTCGGGAGGGAGACCCCTGTGCGACGCGCGATCGTGATCCTCAACGTGGCACTGGCCGTCGTGATGTTGGGCTGGCTGGACCAGCAGCGAGAGAACCGGTCCCTTCGGGCGAAACTCTCGGGCGCGGAATCCGCGTTGCTGGGCGGCCACGGCGCGATCACGTACACCGGCCGCTCGGAGACGATCCTCGGGCCCGGCGGCATCGACTTCGCGACAGCCAACTGCCCACGGGGCTACGTAGTCGTTTACGGCAACTCCGACTCCGTCTCGGCCGGCAGCGAGGTGTTCTTCTCAGGCTCGTTCGGCAGCGAGAGAACTTGGTACGTAGGACTGGACAACTTCGACAACCGCCGCTCGAAGCGGATGGGCGCAGTCAAGGTCAGCGCGGCGTGCGCACCGTCCGAGAATCCGAGGTCCAAGCGCGCAGAACGCGCAGCGCGGCAGCGCGTGAAAGCTGCCGTACGGCGACACATGGCCGCAGTCGGCTACCACGAGGAGAACGGAGACTTCGGCGCGGCCTCCATCCCGAAGCCCGACTAGGCGTCGATGGGCGGCATCCCGCCGAGCTCCCTCAGGCCACGCGGCGTCAGCTTCCGGCCGCCATTCCTCGGCGGGGACCAGCGCGTCCTCGTACAGTCACAGGTCTCGGCAGTCGTGAGGCACGGCGACCTGCGGCCCCGCCGCGACAACCCGGGCGGACGGACCGGCGATCAGCTCGACCGCCAGATGAACGCGATCGACTTGCGGTTCCCGCGTCGCTGCGGGCGCTGTGCCCGGTTCCCGCGGTGAGCGCACGCCACCTTGAGCGCGTCGTAACCCGCGTCCGTCGTCGTGCACACGAAGCCCCTGACGGTCGCATCGGCAGCCCCGGCGAGCGCGTTCTCAGACCAGCGCGCCGCCACGGCGTGGGCCTTGTCGCAGTCGAGTCCCCTACCGGTCGCCACGACGCTGTAGGCCCCGCTGCCGGCGTGCGTCACGTCCCCGCAGGCGCGGTCGGCGTCGGTGTGGGGGATCGGTTGCCAGTCGGGTGACTCGTCCCGGCCCGGAGTGTTGGTGAGCTGAGTCCTGCCGGACCCGTCGCTGTCCATGACCCAGATGTCGCCGTCGAGGTCTCCGGGTCCGCTGGTGAACGTGATCCGCCTGCCGTCGGGAGACCAGATCGGACCTTCGTCGTGGATCGTGTTGTCCGTCAGCCGGCGGACGTCGCTCCCGTCAACGTTCATGACGTAGATCTCCATGTCGCCGTCTTGATCGCTCTCGAACGCGATCTGCTCACCATCGGGTGACCACGCCGGTGCGGAGTCATAGGCGCCGGGAACATCGAAGACCTTGCTCAGCTGCGACCCGTCGGCGGCCATCGTGAAGATCGCGCGGTCGGTCGACGTCAGTGCCGTCGTGAAGGCGATCGTGCTCATGTCCGGCGAATAGCTCGGGTACAACTGCTCGCCGGCCACGTGGGCGACGAGGTGGCGGCCGCCGCCGTTGGTGTCCATCCACCAGATGTCCGAGTCCGGAAACGGCGGCAGGGTTGCGCGGAACAGCAGCCCTTTCCCGTCGGGTGACCACGCGGGCTGCGTCACGTTCTGAGCCGGGACGGCGGGGTCGCCCTGGGCGAGCAGCGTCTGCGCGCCGCCGTAGAGATCCATCTTCCACACGCCGAGCCGCTGCGAGGCGTTCGGACCGCGCCGAAAGGCGATCCACTGGCCATCGGGCGACCAGTCCGACTGCGCGTCATAGAGCGGCCCCTCCGTGAGCTTGCGCAGGTGCGTGCCGTCGGGATTCATGGTCCAGATGTCGCCGAGCGCGCCGTCGCGAAAGCTCGTGAACGAGATACGCCCGTTCAGCGAGCCGGCGGCGTCCGCACCCGCAGCCACACCCAACGCCAACACGATCGCAAGCGCGACCGCCGCCTCGAAGCCCTGCGCACACCGCCGGCCGTTCGTGGCGATGCGCCCGAAAGATCCGATCATGGATCGCATGTGAAGCTCCCTCCGCTCGCGCGAGCCTCGATCCCGCGAGCTATCGACGGGACCATCCCACCCGCCCCAGCCGTGGCCGTACATCCACAAACGGTGTAGAAGTGCCACCACCTTGCGCGAACGCCGCGATACCTCACGGTCGCCGTTCTGCGCGCGGACGCATTGCGCGGGTTTCGCCGTGGCTCACCCCGACTGGATGATGCCAGCGCTTGCCGTCGTCCATGGATGTCGGGGCGTCATGGACTCCCTGCACGAAGGCCAGAAGATCTGGGTCGAGCAGGCAAGTCGCGAGCATGCGGGTCGTGCCGCGCGACGACGCTGAGTAGAACGCCCCGTCGCACGACCCCGAATGCGTTCCGCGCCGGTCGCGCAAGGCAGGAACCCGTTACCCGCCGCCGCCCCCGCCACCTCGCATGTCGGTCTCGTGCGCACGTTTCATCTCAAGTCGATGGGCTTTCGCCTCGGCTCGTCGCTGCATCCGCTCTGGTCGGCCGGCGCGGCGCTCTGCCAACTGCTCCTTGATCGTCTGGACAACTTGGCTGATGGAGGTCATCGCCTGCTCCTTTGAAAGCTCGTAAGGCGCCGGATTGCGTGACGTCGCCGTCCATCGTGCGGTGTCCTGCGATCAGCCGCCAGCGCCCCTAGGTGGCGGACTCCACACCTCACAGCCGCGCGGCTAGCGCTGGAGCCGGCCGCAACCGTGTCGAGGTCGAGGCCGCGGGCGGCGCCGGCGCCGCCCGCGGTGAGCTCGGCGCCTAGACCGGCTTGCGGGTGTTGACCGCCGGGAAGCCGGGGTCCGGCGTCCGCTTGGACAGCTCGTCGTACTCGTAGAACTGGCCGGCCTTGGAGCCCTCCTTGCCGAAGCCGAAGCCGGCGGCCTCGAGCTGCGTGACCGCCCGGCGGATGTCGTAGAAGCCCTCGCTGCCGGTGGTGGGCAGGCCCGGGGGTTCCTCGCGGCCGCCGAAGCGCATGACCACGCGGTCGTTGCCGAGCTTGCCGAGCGACTGCAGGGCCAGCGCGCGGTGCACGGCCTCGGCGCCCATGGACTCCGCGGAGAAGCGCGCGAAGCGCGAGCCCGTGAGCGTGCCGTCGCGCGCGAAGGCGGTCACGGCGATCAGGTAGGCGTTGATGAAGATCTGGTCGCCGACGACCAGCGTCGTGAGGAAGTTCTCCGTGCTCGAGTTCGGCGAGTTCTTGCCCTGCGAAGGCGTCGCCCGTGGCGAGGCCCATGAGGCCCATGCCACCGATCACGGCGCCTGCGCCCCCGATCATCTGACGACGGGTGCCTCGCCCGCGAGGCCTGGCGCGCTTACAGCCGGACGCGCACGTCCCACAGATCCGGGAAGAAGCGGCGGTCGAGCGTCGTCTTCAGGTACGGCACGCCGGGCGAGCCGCCGGTGCCGGGCCGGCTGCCGATCTCGCGCGCGGCCATCAGGACGTGATGGTGGCGCCAGAGGGCGACGCCCTCGTCGTGGTCGACGAGCCGCTCGGCCACCCGGTACAGCCACGCGCGCTCGGGATCGTCGTCGTGGTCGCGGTAGAGCCGTGCGAGCGCCTCGAGCCGCTCCTCGCGGTCCTCGGGCAGCCCCGCGCACACCCGGAACGCCTCGTAGAGGCTCGGCCCGGGCGGCGGCTCCGCGTCGTCGGGGAACGTGTCGCGCAGGCCGGAGAGCCACTCGATGGCCCGGAACTGCACGGACTGGAACCCGGAGGCCGGCGCGAGCGGGTCGCGGAACTCCAGGAACCCCTCGGGTCCCATCGTCTCGAGCACGTTCAGGTGCTCGAGCAGCAGCCGCTCGATCGCCACGGTGCGCTCCAGGCGCGGCACGGCGGCGTGCGCACGGCCCGCGAGCAGCTCGTCGCGGGCGCGCGTGAGCTCGTGGAGGATCAGCTTGAACCACAGCTCGTAGGACTGGTGGACGATGATGAACAGCAGCTCGTCGTGGGCGCCCGGCGTGAAAGGACGCTGCAGACCGAGCAGGTCGTCGATCAGCAGGTAGGTGGCGTAGTCGGTGCCGCCGCTGCGCCCCGCGGCCGCGACGACGGGCACGGGATCGGCGTCCGCCCCGTCCGGATCGGCGTCGAGCGCCTGGTTGACGAGCTTGTCCGCGCCCGCGTTCTGCGCGCGGGGCACGGAGCGGACCGACCAGCGCGCGAAGCCCCGCAGCGCCTCCAGCGCCTGGGCGTGCAGCGGCTTGAGGTCGGCGTTCTTGACCCGGTACTCCCCCGTGACCTGCTTGGCGACCAGCTCGGAGTCGTTGACGACCTCGACCTCGTCGGCGCCGAGCGCCTTCGCGCGCTCGAGCCCGAGCAGCAGCGCGCGGTACTCCGCGACGTTGTTGGTGGCGGCGCCGATCCGCACCGCGGCCTCGTCGAGCTCCTCGCCGGCGGGCGAGCTGATCACGGCGGCCGCCGCGGCCGGGCCTGGGTTGCCGCGAGCTCCGCCGTCCACGTGGACGACGACCTTCACGGACTGCAGGCTAGGCGTCCGAGGCGAGCGGTGCGAAGTCGCCGGTCACGCGCGGGCGCCGGCGGTCGCGCACCTCGCGCATCCCGCCACCGCCGCCGGCCTCGCGGCGCTCCTGCTTGCGGCGGTCCACGATGACCGTCACGTTGGGGTCGTCCTCGTAGTAGTTGGCGAGCTTGTCGTAGAGCTCGTCCGCGAGCGGCTCGGGAACGACGCAGTAGATCATCGCTGAAGGATGCTAGCCAAGGCAGTGGCGGTACGGCAGTCGTCCATCCGTCGAGCCGGCTGGACAGCGGCTAGGCGAGGTGCAGCCCACCGCGGTCGTCGGCGGCCGCGTTGACGGCCTTCTCCTCCTCGGAGAGCTCGGAGAGCTCGTCGCCCTGCGCTTCGCGCCGGACGCCGCCGGCCTCGTCGGAGAGGTCGATCTCATAGCGGTACCAGGACAGCTCCCACATCACGGTGATCGCCACGACGCTGGGCCGCTCGGGCAGCGGCCGCACGGACACCTCGGGAGCGCCGAGCGAGCGCGCGACGCCGCCGACGGTGCGCGTGTGGTCCGACGCGTTGAAGACCTCCAGCGCGCGCTCCATCTTCAGGTCGGCGTTGGTCGGCACCGCGCGCACGTGGCGCGGCCGGCGCGGCGCCTCGGCGACGACCTCGGGCGCCTCCTCGCGCTCGCGCTCGCGCTCGCGGCGGCGCGGGGGCGGCGGGGCGGGCACGGACTCGTCGGCCGCGATCTCGTCGTTGACCTCGCGCGCCCGCTCGCGGCGCGTGCGCAGGCGGTCGAGGAACGAGCGGCCGCGGCCCTCGCCGCGCGGATGGCGCAGCGCCAGGTCGTCGCCGCCGGACTCGCGGATCCAGCCCTCGTGCTGGGCGCGCGCGGTGCACAACTCGCAGACCTGGCGGCGCTGGCCCGCCGCGAGGAACCCCTCGGCGTGCTCGCCGCGCAGGAGCGTGCGCCCGCAGATGTCGCAGGCCACGTCCTCCTGGTTGGTCTTGATGTCTGTGGTCTTCGCCACGGCCCGGCGAGTCTAGCTACGGCCCCGACGGGCGTCGGATAGGGGGTTCGCCCAGAGTCCACCGGACCGCGCCGTGCGGCGCGGTCCGCTTCGCCGGGCTCGTCCGGCGCACTCAGTGCGACGTTACGACTTCCTCCTCCTGCGCCTTCTGGATGACCTTCTCGGCGAGGTGCGCGGGCACCTCCTCGTAGCGGACGAACTCGAGCGTGTACTCGCCCTGGCCGCCCGTGATCGAGCGCAGGTCGGGCGCGTAGCTGAGCATCTCCGCCATCGGCACCTCGGCCTTGACCTCGGTCATGCCGCCCACGCCCTCGGTGCCGAGCGGGCGCCCGCGCCGCGAGGACAGGTCGCCCATCACGTCGCCGACCGACTCGTCGGGCACGGAGGCCGTGACGAGCATGATCGGCTCCAGCAGCACCGGCTGGGCCCGCACCAGGGCCTCTTTCATCGCGATCGAGCCGGCCATCTTGAACGCCATCTCCGACGAGTCGACCGTGTGGTAGCTGCCGTCGAAGAGCCGCACGCGCACGCCCTTGATCGGGTAGCCGGCGATCGCGCCCTGCTGCATCGCCTCCAGCACGCCCTTCTCGACCGCGGGGATGAACCCCTGCGGGATCACGCCGCCCTTGATCGCGTTGACGAACTCGAAGCCGTCGCCGTCGGGCAGCGGCTCGATCTCGATGTGACAGTCGCCGAACTGGCCGCGCCCGCCCGTCTGCTTCTTGTGGCGGCCGTGGGCCTTCGCGGAGCCGCGGATCGTCTCCTGGTAGGGCACGCGCGGCGGCTTGAGCTTGACCTCGGCGCCGAAGCGCGAGCGCATGCGGTCGACGATCACCTCGACATGGATCTGCGAGAGGCCCGCGACGATCTGCTCGCCCGTCTGCGGGTCGCGGTGCAGGTCGATCGTCGGGTCCTCCTCCTGCAGGCGCCGCAGGGCCGTGTAGGCCTTGTCCTCGTCGCCCACGGGCTCCATGGCGAACGCCATCACCGGCGCCGGCAGCTGGATCGAGGGCATCGAGATCGGCTGGTCGCGCTCTGCGAGCCAGTCGCCGGCGTGCGTCTCCTTGAGCTTGGCCACCGCGCCGATGTCGCCCGGCCCGAACGAGTCGGCGTGCGAGACCTCCTTGCCCTGGGGCACGAGCAGCTGGCCGACGCGCTCCTTCTGGTGGGCGCGGCAGTTGAGCACGTGGCTGTCGTGCTTCATGACGCCCTGGTAGACGCGGAACAGGTTGATGCGGCCCGCGAACGGGTCGGCGCGCGTCTTGAACACGTAGGCGAACATCTCGCCGTCCTCGGTCGGCTCGAGCGTCATGTCCTCGAGCGCGAGCCCGCCGTGCTGGACGGGCGAGGGCAGGTCGTCGACGATCGCCTCCAGCAGGCGGTCGGCGCCGAGGTGCTGGGTGGCGACGCCGCAGGTCACCGGGAAGATGTGCCCGTGGTCCGTGCCGTCCTCGAGCGCGGAGACGATCTCGTCGTGGGAGATCTCCTCCCCCTCCAGGTAGCGCTCCATCAGCGCCTCGGAGTTCTCGGCGACCTCGTCCATCAGCTTCTCGCGGTACTCCTGGGCGAGCTCCTGGAGATCCTCCGGGATCGGGATCTCCTTGCAGTTGTCCTTGCCCGAGCCGTCGTAGACGAACGCCTTCATGTCGACGAGGTCGATCAGGCCACGGACCTCGTGCTCGGACCCGATCGGGATCTCCGTCGCCACCACGTGCGGCCCGAAGGCGCCCTTCAACGAGTCGAGCGTGCGGAAGAAGTCGGCCCGCTCGCGGTCGAGCATGTTGACGTAGATCAGCCGGGCCACGCCCAGCTCGGTGGCGCGCTGCCACAAGCGCTGCGTGCCGACCTCGACGCCCATGACCGCGTTCACGACGAACACGGCCGACTCGCACACGCGCAGCGCGCCGAGGGCGTCGGCGATGAAGGACGGCTCGCCCGGGGTGTCGATCAGGTTGACCTTGACGCCGTGCCAGTCGAAGGAGGCCAGCGACGCCGAGATCGACATCCCGCGCGACTTCTCGTCCTCGTCGGAGTCCGAGACCGTCGTACCGTCAGCCACCGAGCCGAGACGGGTCGTCGCGCCGGCCTCGAACAGCAGGGCCTCGTGCAGCGACGTCTTCCCGCTCCCCCGGTGGCCCACCAACGCCACGTTGCGGATCCTGTCTGCAGGATGGGACATGCCCGGCACCTCGCTCTCCTCTGCCTCCCCCTCCCTCAAGGGGGAGATGGAAGAGCGAAACCTACCCCAGATCCACCGAGCATCGTGGATGACTCGTCGTCGTGGGCCGAGTCAGAGGTGATCGACCGCGGTTCCTCGTGGCGGGTCACTTGGGCCGCGGTCAATCGCCTCTGGCGAACGGCCACGGCGGCGAGGCGCCGCGAGGATCGGTGGATCTGGGGTTACCGGAGGTTGTCGCCCTGGAGGCGGCTCTTGAGCCGCAGCACGGCCTTCGTGTGCAACTGGGAGATGCGCGACTCGGTCACGCCGAGCACCTCGCCGATCTCCCGCAGCGTCAGGTTCTCGTAGTAGTAGAGCGCGATGACGAGCTTCTCGCGCTCGGGCAGCGCGGAGATCGCGTCGGCCAGGCGGTCCTTGAGCTCAGAGGCGTCGAGGATCTGCTGCGGGTCGGGCGCGTCGGGGTCGTGCAGCGTGTCCAGCAGCGAGACCTGGTCGCCCGACGAGTCCGAGACCGCCCACAGCTCGTCCAGCGCGACGACGGTGGAGTTGGAGATCTTGACCAGCGACTCCTGGAACTCCTCGACGGAGAGGTTGAGCTCGCGCGCCATCTCCTCGTCGGTCGGCGTCCGGTGCAGCTTGTGCTCGAGCTTGCCGTGCACGCGCTCGATCTCGCGGGCGCGGGCGCGCACCGAGCGCGGCACCCAGTCCAGCGACCGCAGCTCGTCGATGATCGCGCCCTTGATGCGCGTGATCGCGTACGTCTCGAACTTGATCTCGCGCTCGGGGTCGAAGCGCTCGATCGCGTTGATCAGCCCGATCAGGCCGTAGGAGATGAGGTCGGCCTCCTCGACGTGCGCGGGCAGGCCGGAGGACATCCGGCCGGCGACGTACTTGACCAGCGGTGAGTAGGCGACCACGAGCTGCTCGCGCGCACGGTCGGAGCCGCTCCCCTTGTAGCGGCGCCAGAGCTCTCGAAGCTCGATCGCTTTGACGTTGGTCTCCAGTGTCAGTCTCCGCCTAGGCCCTCGGGTGGCTGCGCTCATACGCGGCCCGTAGGCGCGCTGACTCTACCCGAGTGTAGACCTGGGTTGTCGACATCGAACCTCGGTTCGACATCGCGGCATACCGCGCCCAGACCCGCAGGCGGCGGCGGATGTCGGAGCTCGACAGCCGCCGGCCCGTCTTGGACAGGAACAGCGCGGGCACGCCCGTGCCGCGGGCGAGCGGTTCGCGCCCGTGCTCGAGGTAGCGCGCGACGGCCCGCATGGCGGGCTCTCCGTCGTCGAGATCGAGCGCGCCGAGGTCGAGCTTGACGAGCTCCTCGGCGCGCAGGCCGCGGCTGCAGGCGAGCTCGAACATGGCGCGGTCGCGCAGCTCGAGCGGCGTCGTGGCGGGGATCCGGTCCAGCAGCCGCGCGACCTCGTGGTCCTCCAGCACATGGGCGGGATCGGCGCGCATCTCGCCGTACTCGACGAGCACGCGCGAGAACGCGCGCGCGGAGCCGCGCCGGCGGCGGGCGGGGCTAGCATCGGAGCCGATGGCCTCGTTCTTCATCGACACGTCCACGGGTCAGGTCGCCACCCAGCGCCAGCTCGTGGAGGCCGGCGTCGTCGCGTCCGACGAGCTGCCCACGCTGCCCTGGCACCGGATCCAGGGCACGCGCGACGCGTCCACCATGTGGTACGCCGTCATGCGCAAGCGGGAGAAGGGCGTGTACATCGGCACGCTGGTACTTCGCCACGGCGACCACCATGCCTCCCTGCTGGAGGGGGGTTGGGAGGAGGTCTCCGTGGGTGAAATCTCTGCCCGCTAAGGGCGCCGACGCCTACGCGATGTAGATCGGCGCGCCGACCGGGACCTGGTCGTAGAGCTCGATCACGTCCGGGATGCGCATCCGCACGCAGCCGTGCGAGGCCGCCGTGCCGATCGAGCTCTCCGCGTCTGTGCCGTGGATGCCGGCGCCGTCGAAGATCCCCAGCCAGCGGGCCTTGAGCGGGTTCTCGGCCGTGCCGCCGGGGACCACCTTGCCGCGGTCCCCGGGCGCCACCCAGTCCGAGTTGGGCATCGTCCAGGCGGGGTTCACGGCCTTGTTCTGGATGTGGTAGAGCCCGGCGGGCGTCTCCAGGCCGACCTGGCCGATGGCGATCCCGTAGGTCTTGGCCGGCTTGAGGTCCTTGTAGAGCGTGAGCTTGAACGCGCCGCGGTTGACGACCAGCACGGCCGGATACTTCTTCGAGAGGTCCTCCGTGGAGACCGCTGGCTCGACCACGCTCGTGCGCACGCGCACCACGCGGCGGCTGCCGGAGTCCAGCAGCTCGCGCTGGAGGTCGCGGCGCAGGCGGGCGGCGCGCACCTCGCGGCCGTCCTTGGACGGGCGGGGTTCGACGCTGCCGTTCTCGAGGTCGACCGAGGCGTCGACGGGCTCGATCGCCAGGTCGCGCTCGATGCGCGTGACCAGGCGCCGCACGGCCGGCCTGGAGTAGGAGACCTTCGCGTCGAGGTCGGTCAGGATCGGCTGGCCGCGTACCTCGCGCCAGGTGCGGCTGAGGATGTCGCCGTCGCGCGAGCGCGCCAGCGCGCGCTGCACCGAGCCGTCGATGTCCACGCCGATCTGCGCCTGCGCCGGCGTGAGCCGGTAGCGCTTGCCTTCGAAGCGGGCCGTGACGGGCCGGTTGAGGGGATCCAGCAGCGCCGCGCGCAGCTTGGTGCGCGCCTGGGAGGCGGTCAGCCCGCCGACGTCGACGCCGTTGACCTTGATGCCCTCGGCGATCTGGCCCTCCTTGCCCTGGTCGAAGGCGAAGACGCCGCCCGCTCCGGCGAGCAGCGCGACGACGAGGATGGCGATGAGAGCGAGGGAGCGGCGATGCATGGGGAGCGGCGTCTAACTGTACGCAGGCATTCCTGCCCTCAGGAATACCTGCAATCGATCTGGCATGTCAGCTTGCGGACCCGTCGCCCTGAGCGTGCTCGCCACGGCGCCGCACGCTGGGGCTGTAGCGGAGGAATTCCTCCACCTCGCGCTCGTAGCGGTATGGCGCGCCGCCGTCCTGCCGCAGGCCTCGCACGCGCAGGTCCTCGGCGAACTTCATGACCGCTTCGCGCGTGGTGTAGCGCAGGGTGCAGCCGGCGGCCTTGAGCCTGCGGTTGTCCAGGCCGCGGCCGAAGCGCAGCTGCTGGGCCATCTCCTCCGGGATCCGCACGCCCGCGAGCCGCAGGGCGCTCGTGGCCAGGCCCGTCCCCCACGGCGGCAGCACTGGCGCCAGCGGGCGTCCCAGCAGGCTCGCGATCTCCGACAGCGCCAGCACCCCGTCGCCCGCGACGTTGTAGGTCCCGGGCAGGTCGTGGCCGACGGCGTGCTCGAGCACGCCGACGATGTCGTCCTCGTGGACGAACTGGTAGCGCGGGTCGAAGCCGAGGATGCAGGGGATCGCGGGCAGCGAGAGCAGGTCGCGGTGCGAGGTGCGCAGGTCCGGCCCGAGCCCGTTGGCGAAGCGCAGGACCGTGACGGTGACGTCCTTGTTGCGCTCCGCGAACCCGCGGACGGCGTTCTCGGCCTCGACGATGTCGGACTCCAGCCGGGTGCGCGGTGGGTGCGGGCGCTGCATCGCCTCCGTGAAGAACGCCGGATCGTCGCGCTCGCAGCCGTAGTAGTGCGCGGAGGACTTGAACACGACCTTGCGCACGGGCGAGTCCGGCCCGCCGCAGGCGGCGAGGATGTTCATCGTCCCGATCACGTTGATCTCGTGCGCCTCGCGCGGCGAGGCCTGGATCGAGTCCACGCAGAGCCGCGAGTCGATCACCGTGTCGATCTCGGCGGCCTGCACGATCCGGCGCAGCAGCGCGTGCTGGGTGCCGACGCGCACGAACTCCGTGCGCTCGAGCTCGAGCGTCGGGTCCTCGGGGCTGACGCCGATGATCGTCTCCACGCTCGGGTCGCGCTCGAGCGCCTGCGCGAGCTTGCCGCCCCAGAAGGACGAGACGCCGGTGACGAGGATGCGGCTCATCCGAACCAGACCGAGCGGCGGTGGGCGAGCATGTCGATCAGCTCCTCCTGGACGCGCCCGCGGATCTCGTCGGCGACCGTCTGCACGAGGCCGCGGTCCTGCCACGGCTCCTCGCCCCACTGGTCGGTCGGGATGGGCTCCAGGAAGCGGATCTTGAACTTGGCGGGCAGGTAGCCGAGGAAGCCGGCCAGCCCGAGGTGCGGGAAGGTCGGCGTGATCGGGAAGTACAGCAGCCCGGTGAGGCGCTGCAGCACGTTGACGTGGGCGAAGATCGGCATCGACTCCTCCGCCCCGACCACCGCGACGGGCACGATCGGCGTCCCCGCGCGCATCGCGGCCTCCACGAAGCCGCCGCGGCCGAAGCGGCGCAGCTTGTAGCGGTCCTTGTAGAGCTTCTCCGTGCCCTTGCGGCCCTCGGGGAAGACGAGCACGAGCTGCTCCTCGTCGTGGAGCAGGCGGTGCACGTTGGCGGGGTGGGCGGGCACGCCGCCGATCTTGGACACGAGCATGCTGAACCCGGGATAGCCCTTGAAGAAGTGCTCGACGGTCATGTGCACGGGCCGCGGGCGGGCGTGCTCCTCCCTGACGGCCTTGATGATCATCGCGGCGTCGGGCGGCAGGGCGCCCGAGTGGTTGGAGACCAGCAGCGCGCCGCCGGAGGCGGGCACGTTCTCGATGCCCTCGACCTCGCAGCGGAACCAGTAGTGGTAGAGCCAGTCGTAGACCGTGCGGTCCATCAGGCCCTCGACGCGCTCCGAGCGGCCCCAGTCGGTGACCTGGCGGTCGGGCTCGATCGCGGGCAGGTGAGCGCGCAGCTCGTCGGCGGGCGCCGGCAGGGCCTTCTGGTCGCTCACCGCGGCGCCCCCTGCAGGAGCGGCTCGAGCGCGCGGGCCAGGCCGGGCCAGTCGTCGGCGCAGACGATGTCCTCCTCCTCGCAGATGTCGCGGTTCCACGGGTGGTTGAGCGTCGCCACCCGCAGCCCCGCGTCGACCGCGGCCTCGAGGTTGACCGGCGAGTCGTCGATCAGCAGGTCGATCCCGATCTCGCGGCAGTGGCTGACCTTGTCGTCAGAGCAGTAGAGCTCGTCGTAGGGCAGCCCGATGCCGTCCAGCCAGCGTGCGGTCGCGTCGTGCGCCCCCGCGTGGCGGTGCGAGGTGATGTGGATGAAGTGACCGGCCTCACTCCACGCGCGCACGGTCTCGACGGCCTGCGGATAGGGCTCGGCGGCGAGGATCCGCTCGTCCGTGTGGGTCTCCTCGACGCAAGCGCGCACCTGCTCCGGCCGCAGCCGGTCGATGTGCCACAGCTGGTCCGCGTAGGGCAGCTCGACGCCGAAGCGGCGCTTGGCCGCGGCCTCGAACTGGTCCCAGTAGTGGTGGAGGGTGCTGTCGATGTCGATGGCGATCCGCACAGGCGCGTTGATACGGTAGTCCGCGTCGTGCCGACGAGGCGTCAGCAGCTGGTGGGGGCGCTCGAGAACGGCCTGCTCCGCTCGGGTCCCGACGACTCCTACGCCGACGGCGACGACTCCGCGTGGAGGTCGATCGACTGGCCGGCGATGACCCGGCGCGTCGTGATCGAGGGCCGCGAGGTCAACGTCGTCGACACGGGCGGCGAGCACAAGCCCGTGCTGGTCTTCGTCCACGGGCTGTCGGGGACGTGGCAGAACTGGCTGCTCAACATCCCGGCGTTCATGGAGACCCACCGCGTCATCGCGCCGGACCTGCCGGGGTTCGGCGAGTCGCCGATGCCGCGCGAGAAGGTCTCCATCCAGGGCTACGCTCGGATCCTCGACGGGCTGCTGCACGAGCTCGGCGTGGACTCCGCGGTGGTGGTGGGCAACTCGATGGGCGGCTTCGTGGCCGCCGAGCTCGCGCTCTCCTTCGCCACGCGCGTCGAGCGGCTGGTGCTCGTGAGCGCGGCCGGGCTGTCGATCGAGGAGTACCGGCGGGCGCCGCTGCTGGTCGGCGCGCGCGTCTGGGCCGCCGGCGCGACGTGGGTCGGCGCCCGTGGGCACTCGGTGGTGACCCGCCCCCGCGCGCGGCGGATCGGCCTCCAGCTGATCGTCCGCTATCCCGAGCGCCTCTCCCCCGCCCTGACCTTCGAGCTCACGCGCGGCGCGGGCACGCGCGGCTTCGTGCCTGCGATGGAGGCGATGCTCTCCTACGGCTTCCGCGAGCACCTCGCGCGCATCGAGGTCCCGACGCTGATCGTGTGGGGCCGCAACGACATGCTCGTCCCGCGCGGGGACGCGCAGGAGTACGTGCGGCTGATCGGCGCCAACGCCCGGCGCGAGATGTTTCACGACACGGGCCACCTCGCGATGGTCGAGCGCCCATCGCGCTTCAACGAGCTGCTCGCGGGCTTCGTCTCGGGCGAGCGCAAGCCCGAGGAGGGCGTCGAGGGCGTCAGCGTGTGACGGCGCCCTCGGCGGCGCTCGAGACGAGCTTGGCGTACTTGGCCAGCACGCCGGTGCCGGACTCGCCGTTGTCGGGCGCCTCGTAGGCGGCAACCCGCCCGGCGATCTGCTCGTCGGTCAGGTCGACGTCCAGCCTGCGGCTCTCGACGTCGATCGTGACGGTGTCTCCCTCCTGCACGGCGGCGATCGGCCCGCCGTGCACGGCCTCGGGGGCGACGTGGCCGACCATGAAACCGTGCGTGGCGCCCGAGAAGCGCCCGTCGGTGATCAGCGCGACGCTGTCGCCGAGGCCGGCGCCGACGAGCGCGCCCGTGACGGCGAGCATCTCGCGCATGCCGGGGCCGCCGGCGGGGCCCTCGTTGCGGATGACGACGACGTCACCCTCCTCGATCTGGCCCGTGGTGACGGCGAGCATCGCGCCCTCCTCGCCGTCGAACACGCGCGCCGGGCCGCTGTGGTGCACGCGCTCGTGGCCCGCGAGCTTGACCACGCAGCCCTCCGGGGCGAGGTTGCCGCGCAGGATCGCGAGGCCGCCCGACGGCTTGAGCGGATCCGACAGCGGCCGCACGACCTCCTGGCCCTCCGTCTCCTGCGCCGCGCGCGCGAGGTCGCCGATCGTCTGGCCGGTCACGGTCTGTGCGCCCTCGTGCAGCAGGCCGGCCTCGAGCAGCCGGCTGGCGACGACGGGCACCCCGCCCGCCTCGTGCAGGTGCGTGGCCAGGTAGCGCCCGCCGGGGCTGAGGTCGCAGGTCAGCGGGGTCCTGGAGGAGATCCGGTCGAAGTCGTCGATGTCGAGCTCGATGCCGGCCTCGTTGGCGACGGCGAGCAGGTGCAGGACGCCGTTGGTGGAGCCGCCGCTCATCGCGACGGCGGCGATCGCGTTCTCCAGCGACTCGCGCGTGATGATGTCGCGCGGGCGCTGGCCGCGGGCGAGCACGTCCATGATCAGCTGCCCGGTCTTGTAGGCGACGTCCTCCTTGGCGTCGTACTGGGCGGGCACGCCGGAGTCGCGCATGGGCGAGATGCCGAGCATCTCGAACGCCATCGCCATCGTGTTGGCGGTGAACTGGCCGCCGCAGGCGCCGAAGCCCGGTGAGGCGGCCTCCTCGATCGCCTTGAGCTCCTCGTCGGTGATCTTGCCCGAGGCGTGGGCGCCGATCGCCTCGAAGACCTCCATGATCGTGATCTCCTTGCCGTTGTGGCGGCCCGGGGAGATCGAGCCGCCGTAGAGCATCACGGCGGGCAGGTCGAGCCGCGCGAGCGCCATCACGGTGCCGGGGATCGTCTTGTCGCAGCCCGAGAGCGCGACGATGCCGTCGAAGTAGTGGCCCTTGGCGACGAGCTCGATCGAGTCCGCGATCACCTCGCGGCTGACCAGGCTCGTGCGCATGCCGGGGGTGCCCATCGTGATGCCGTCGGAGATCGCGACGGTGTTGAACTCCATCGGGGTGCCGCCGGCCGCCCGGATTCCCTCCTTGACGCGGTGGCTCAGGGCGCGCAGGTGATACGTGCACGGCATCGTCTCGATCCAGGTCGAGGCGACCCCGATGATCGGCTTGGCGAGCGCCTCGTCGTCGAAGCCGATCCCCTTCAGCTGGGCGCGCGCCGCGGCGCGGTGCGGGCCCTGCAGGAACGCGCGGGAGTTGTGCTTGGGATCGAGCTTGGTGTCCGGGGTCGTCGCGCTCATGCGCGCCAGCATTTTCGAGGGTGCGGGTGGCGATCCGGCGCCGCCCGGCGCCGCCATCCGCGGTGCGGAGTCGCGGAATCGCTCATCCTACGCCGGGTCAGTCGGCGGGGCCGACGGCGTGGCGGCGTGCGGCGCGCTCCAGGCGCTCGCGCTCCCAGCGGCCGAGCCGCCAGATGTCGCGCTGGAGCATCTTCGGGTCGATCTGCCGGCCCGGGAGGTGCATGTTGGCCTCGGAGATCAGGCGCCGCTCGTCACCCTTGAGCGCCATCCACTTGGCCAGCACGTCGTCGGAGTCCGGCAGCCGGCTGGAGCCGTAGGGCCGGGTCTCGTCCGGGAACTGGACGCAGTACTCGTTCAGCAGCCGGCCGGTCTGCGGCAGGTAGGCCACGATCGGGCGGTGTGGATAGACCAGGTAGGCGTACGGCGCGCCGCGCAGGTCGCGTGAGAGCACCGCCTCGCCGTCGCCGGACTCGCCACCCCAGACGCGCATGAACCCGAGGTCGCGGTACATCTCCCACTCCTCGTCGTTCACGCACGACTTGAGCAGCTCGCGGGCGCGCTGCTCGGCGCGGCGCTCACGGCCCGGGTCGTAACCCGGCAGGCCCGCGCCGTCGGCGCGGCGGGCGCGGTTGGCGCGGAAGATCTCCAGCTTGCGGGCGGCCCACGGGTGCAGGACCTCCCAGAGCAGCGCGATCACGACGATCGCGGTGGCGGCCAGTGCGACGGTCACGTCTGCTCCGGCGCTCTAGCGCGCGCCGCCCGCGGCGCGCGGGAAGAAGATGACGCGATCGGTCGTGCGCGGGATGTCCTCGAAGGCACGAACCATCTCGGCCTCGCGCCGGCCCGTCGCGGACCGGACGGGGACGGCCGCCCACATGCCCTGGTCGAGCTGGCGGCGGAACTCCTCGACGAGACGCTCCTCGTCTTCGGCCACCTCGACGTCGCCCTCGGCGATCAGCTGCTCGCCGTGTCCCGGGCGCATGCGCAGGAACCTCATGTGGCGATTATGTCACGCGGCGCGCGGCCGGCGAACGGGCGGGCGCGCCAGAAGCGCGCTCCCGCGCGGCTCCGGTCAAATCGAAGACGTCCACCGGGCCGGCGCCGCGGCCGATCTGGCGCAGCCCGTGCTCGACCGCGTCGCCGGCGATCCGGCGCGCCGCCCGGGCGGCTTCGAGCGGGGCGAGGCCGAGCGCCAGATGTGCGGCCAACGCGGAGGAGTGCGTGCAGCCCGAGCCGTGCGACGCGCCGTCGGCGTGCCGTTCGCCGGGGACCAGGTGCAGCGTCTCGCCGTCGAAGAAGACGTCCGTGGCCTCCTCGCGGTGACCGCCCGTGACGACGACCGCGCGCGGGCCGAGCGCGTGCAGCGCGCGGGCGAGGTCCTCGGCGTCCGGACTGCCCGCGGCCTCGGCGGCCTCCCCCGCGAGCACGCGGGCCTCCGGCAGGTTCGGCGTGATGACGGCCGCCAGCGGCAGCAGCTCGTCCACGATCGCCTGCCGCGCGGCATCGTCGAGCAGCACCGCGCCAGACTCGGCGACCATCACCGGATCGATCACGATCGGCGCGTCCCCGACGAGCTCGAGCGCGTCCCGCACCGCATACACGGTCTCGGCCGTGCCCAGCATCCCGATCTTCACCGCGTCGACGCCGATGTCCTCGGCCACCGCCCGCACCTGCGCGACGATCATCTCCGGCGGCACCGGATGGACGGCCTCCACCGCGACCGTGTTCTGCGCCGTCAGCGCGGTGATCGCCGTCATCCCGTGGACCCCGCAGCGCGCGAACGCCTTCAGGTCCGCCTGGATCCCGGCCCCGCCGCCGGAGTCCGAGCCGGCGATCGAGAGCACGGCGGGTACGTGGGGGTCGGCCATCTGGGTCTCAGGGTACGAGTCCTGGCCGGGGGCGTTGTGCGTGGCGGACGTCAACTGCTCTGGGTGGGGAAGGTGGTGGGTGCACGAACGTCGATCGGCGGCACGACGGGGCTGGCGCAATCGACGTTTCCGGGCTCTACGACCCCCAACGTCGATCGGGACGGTGCTGGCACTCCGGCGATCGACGTTGGTGCCGCGAACGGTACGCGGGCCGCACCCCCACCTCCCCACCCAGCCGCAGTTGACGTTCGCCGGCGCCGCCCACCGTCACGGCGCACAGGGCTCGTAGCGCCCGCCGAAGGTCCGCCGGACCAGCCCGCGGAACTCGAGCTCGCCCAGCCCGGCGAGGACGGCCCGGGCCTCCTCGGGCTCCTGAGGCGAGCTCGCCGAGCGCGCCCCTCCCCTCCTCCACCGCTTCGAGGATCGCGCGGAGGCGCTGGTCGAGGTCCGGCGGCGCCGCTCGGGCCGGGACCCGGCGTGGCTCGCCGGTCGCGTCCGCGAGCAGCTCGAGCACGTCGCCGGCGTCGCGGACGAGAGCGGCGCCGGACTGGATCAGGCCGTTCGTGCCGGCGGCGGTCCGGTTGCTCACCCGCCCGGGCACCGCGGCGACGGTGCAGCCGAGGTCGGCCGCGAAGTCGGCGGTCGTCAGCGAGCCCGAGCGCTCGGTGGCCTCGACGATCACGACCACCTGTGCGAGCGCGGCGACGATCCGGTTGCGGGCCACGAAGCACCAGCGGAACGCGTTCGAGCCGGGCGGGAGCTCGGACACGACGGCGCCGCGCTCGGCCACCGCCGCGTGGAGCAGCCGGTTGCGCTGCGGGTAGGGCACGTTCGGCGCCGCCGCCAGGACCGCGACCGGCCGCCCCGGCCCCTCGCGCGCGCCCTCGTGCGCCGCGGCGTCGATCCCGAGCGCGAGCCCCGACACGACGGGCACGCCCGCCCGCGACAGCCCGCTCCCGAGCCTGCGCGAGACGTCGAGCCCGTAGCTCGTGGCACGCCGCGCGCCGACGATCGCGACCGCGTCGGTGACCGCGAGCGCCGCCGGGTCGCCGAGCACGTGCAGCACCGCCGGCGGGTCCGGCAGCGCCCGCAGGCGCGGCGGGTAGCCCTCCGAGCAGCGGCACACGAGCGCCACCCGGGCCCGCGCGGCCACCGCCCGCGGCACCGCGGCGTCGAACCGCTCGTCGGCCGTGACCGCGGCGGCGGGCGCGATCTTCAGCAGCTCCCCGTCGGGCAGCGCGAGCACCCGCGCCGCGGCGTCACGGCGGCGCCACTCCACGTCGAGGTGGCCGGCGAGCCCCGCGATCAGCGCGGTGCGCCGCAGGCAGTCGTCGCACGCGCCGCCGGTCATGCCGCGGCGGCCAGGGCGGCGGTCTCGAGGCGGAGGGCGGCGGCGAGGGTGATGTGCTCCGGGCCCACGGCGTCGCTGTCGTCGAGGTCGGCGAGGGTGCGCGCGACGCGCAGCACGCGGCCGTGGCCCCGCGCCGAGAGGCGGTGGCGGTCGTGGAGCTCGTAGAGCAGGCGGAGGGCGCTCGGGGTGGCCTCGGCGTGCTCGCGCAGGAGCCGCGCGGGCACCTGCGCGTTGCAGGTCAGCCCGTGGCGGCCGAGGCGCTCCGCCTGGCGGTCGCGGGCGGCCACGACACGCTCGCGCACCGCGGCGGAGGACGGCGCCTGCTCGTCGCGCAGGGCTCCGGCCGCCGGGCGGCCGACGGCCACCAGCACGTCGATGCGGTCCAGCAGCGGGCCGGAGAGCCGGCGGTGGTGGCGCGCGAGGTCGCCGGTGCTGCAGGTGCAGTCGTCGCCGCCGAGGCCGCACGGGCACGGGTTCGAGGCCGCCACGAGCATGAACCGGGTCGGGAAGGCCATCACCTTCTGGCCGCGGACGATCGTCACGTGGCCGTCCTCGAGCGGTTGGCGCAGCGCCTCCAGCGACGGGCGCGCGAACTCCGACAGCTCGTCGAGGAAGAGGACGCCGTGGTGGGCCAGCGTCGCCTCGCCGGGCGTGGGATGGACGCCGCCCCCGACGAGTCCCGGCGCCGAGATCGTGTGATGGGGCGCGCGGAACGGGCGGTCCATGGCGAGCCCGCCACCGTGGTGCAGGCCGCCGACCGAGCGGATGCGGGTGACCTCGATCGACTCCGCGGCGGTCATCGGCGGCAGGATCGACGGCAGCCGGCGGGCGAGCATCGTCTTGCCCGTGCCCGGCGGGCCGTGCAGGTAGAGGTTGTGGCCGCCGGCGGCGGCGACCTCGAGCGCCGGGATCAGGCCGTTGTGGCCGCGCACGTCGGCCAGGTCCAGGGGCGCGGCCGCCGCTGGGCTCTCGGGCGCGAGGTCGGCGGGCGGCGGCGGCTCGGCCTCCCCGCTCACGAACGCGACGGCCTCCTCGAGGTCCGCGGCGGCCATCACCTCCAGCTCCGGCACGAGCGCCGCCTCGGCGGCGACGCCGCGCGGCACGAGGATCCGGCGCAGGCCGTGGCGGCGGGCGCCCTCGGCGATCGCGAGCGTGCCGCGCACGAGCCGCAGCTCGCCGTCGAGCGCGAGCTCGCCGATCACCGCGCAGCCCTCGAGGTGGTCGGCCGGCAGCTGCCCGCCCGCCACGAGCAGCGCGATCGCGAGCGGGAGATCGAAGACCGGCCCGATCTTGCGCAGGTCGGCGGGCGCGAGGTTGACGGTGATCCGCCCGCCGGGGAAGACGAAGCCCGAGTTCACGAGCGCCGCCCGGACCCGCTCGCGCGCCTCCCGCACGGCCTTGTCGGCCAGGCCGACGACCGTGAACGCCGGCAGCCCGTTCGAGCGGATGTCGGCCTCCACCCACACGCGCCGGCTCGTCACGCCGTCCACCGCGAACGTGCTCACGCGCGCGATCACGGCTCAGAACGCGTTCTCGACGTGGTCGAGCCGGACGAGCCCGCCGTCGCGGTCGACGAGCACGCCGATCGCGTCGAAGCGCAGCTCCTCGTGCCACGGCCGGTCCGACGGCTCGCTCAGCCAGACCGCAGCGATCTTCCGGACCTGCGACCGCTTGGCCCCGTGCAGGCTGTCGAATGGCTCACCCGAGCCGAGCCGCCGCGTCTTGACCTCGCAGAAGACGAGCGTGCGCCCGTCCGAGAGCACGAGGTCCAGCTCGCCGAAGCGCGTGTGGTGGTTCTGCGCGAGGACGGAGAAGCCGAGCCGCGCGAAGTGCTCCGCGGCGAGCCGCTCCCCGAGCCTGCCGAGGTGCTGTCGATGGGTGCGCTGCATGGCCGCGGACGCTAGGTCCGCAGCCCGAACGGATCACCACCCAGATGTGACGGAAGCGTGTCGCGACGGCAACGATTCCGCCCGCGGCCTCAGTCCTCGCGCACGATCAGCAGGCTGCGCGACACGTGGTGGGAGAGCTTGCTCGCCACGCCGCCGAGCGTGAAGCGCGTGCCGCCCCCGGCGTTGCCGCGCGCGCCGACGACGATCATGCCGGCCTCCTGCTCGTCGGCCACGTCGAGGATCACGTGAGCCGGATCGCCTTCGCGGGCGTGCTTCTCGACGGTGAACCCGGCTTCCTCGAAGCGGCGCTCGTCGCGGGCGAGCACGTCCATCGCCACGCCGCGCATGTCGATCGTGTCCTGGCGCGCGGTCATCCCGAGCCGCTCGAGCGTCGACTTCCCGGGGTACGCGGAGACGATGTGCACCGTGGCGCCGCAGCCGCGGGCGAGCTCGATCACCTTGCGGATCGCCGCCTCGGCGCCCGTCGAGCCATCGGTTCCCACGACGATCGCGTCCATGCGGCGAGCCTAATGGAGCCGGGGGCCGCGCGGCTAGACCGGGTTCAGCGCGCCGGTCGCGACGTCGTACATGAACGCGTCGACCGCGAAGCCGTCGGGCATCGTGCCGCGGATACGGCGCGCCCCGTCGGCCATCGCCGACCTCGCCGCGGCGTCGGACCCGTGGCCCGCGCAGTCCGTGTGGCCGATCAGGACGGCGCGGCGCACGCCGAGCATGGACTCGGCGGCGTGCAGGGAGCGCAGGACGTCGTCGCTGACCGTCGCGCCCGCGTTGCGGATCACGTTCGCGTCGCCGAGCCTGAGCCCGAGCACGCCCAGCGGGTCGATCCGCGCGTCCATGCAGGTGATGATCGCGAGGCCATGGGCGGGCTCGCGCCGCGCGGGCGGCAGCGGCGCGGCCTGCGGCGCCGGCTCGTCCGCCGGCGGCGTGGCATCCGTCGGTGTCGCGGGCCGGCGCGTCGACCCGAACGGCTCCCAGCTCCCGCTCACCTCAGGAGCCCTAGAGCGCGAGCTGCTGGTAGGCCATCGACTGGAAGGACATCCGGTGCAGCGGGGAGACGCCCTGGCGCTCGATCGCCGCGCGGTGCTCGGGCGTGGAGTAGCCGACGTGGGTCGCGAACTCCCAGCCCGGATAGCGCTCCTCCATGCGGACCATGAAGCGGTCGCGCGTGACCTTCGCGATCACCGACGCGGCCGCGATCGCCGCGCTCGTGGCGTCGCCGCCCACGACGGGCCGCTGGTCGAACCCCGTGGCGGGCACCGGGAAGCCGTCCGACAGGCACAGGCACCCCGGAACCGCGACCCGGCGCAGCATGTCGCTCAGCGCCGCCAGGTTCGTCTTGTGCAGCCCGCGCTCGTCGATCCCGCGCACGCAGCGCGAGGTCACGGCGACCGCCGTCGCCGCGCGGATCACCCGCGGGTACAGCGTCTCGCGCATCTCCATCGTGTGCTGCTTGGAGTCGTTGAGCGCCGACAGCGACCGCAGGTCCGTCAGCGTCAGGCGCTCGTAGTCGAACAGCACCGCCGCGGCGACCAGGGGCCCGGCCAGGCACCCGCGGCCCGCCTCGTCGGCCCCGGCCACGAAGCGCGTGCCGAGGCCGCGGTCGTAGCGGAACAGCCGGCTGCCGCTGGACCGCCGCCTGCGACGGGCCCGGCGCATCGCCCTAGAGGAGCCCGATCTGCTTGGGAGGCCAGTAGGTGGCGAAGGCTTCCCCGATGATCCACTTTCGGGGGACGGGGCCCCAGAACCGGCTGTCGTCGGAGCTGCCACGGTTGTCGCCCATCATGAAGTAGTGGTCGGCCGGAATGCGGATCTCGCGCGGGAGATCGCACGCCTCACCGCCGCCACAGGGCTCGATGTAGGCCTCCTTCTGACGCTTCCCGTTGAGGATCACGTGACCGCCGCGGATCGCGATCCGGTCGCCCGGACCCGCCACCACGCGCTTGATGAAGTTCACGTCGGCGCGATCGTCGGTCGGGGTCGCGCACGCCTGGCTGGGCGGCGGTGGCCCGCCGCCGCACTCGTTGGACTGCTCGGCGCCCGCCGGCGGGTGGAAGACGACCACGTCGCCCACGCCCGGGTCGCTGAAGCGCGCGCCGATGCGGTTGACCAGCACGCGCTGGCCGACCTCGAGCGTCGGCACCATCGACTCCGACGGGATCCGGTAGGGCTTGACGAGGAACGCCTGGATGCCGAGAGCCAGCCCGAGGGCGACGACGACGATCAGGACGAGCTCGAGGAGCGAGCCGCCGGCTGAGCTTTTGGGCTTGGTGGCCACGGCGCCGGCGCCTGGACCGGCCTCAGCCGCGGTCGTCGGCGGCTTCGGCGTCGCCGGCCGGAGCTTCGGCCGTCGCGTCCGCGTCGGCGGACGGCTCCTCGGCGGTCTCCTCGACGGGAGCCTCGAGGTCGGCCTCCTCCAGCGCCTGCGCGTCGACGGCCTCGCCGGGGACCTCGGAGTCCTGCGCCGCCGCGGCCGCGGCCGCGGGATCGTGCAGCAGGCCGGTCTCGACGACCTCCTCCGGGCCCATGTAGCGGCGCTCGCGGACGCGGGCACGCTTGCCGACGCGGCCACGCAGGTAGTAGAGCTTCGCGCGGCGCACGTCGCCGCGGGCGGCGACCTCGATGCGCTCGATCTTCGGCGAGTGCACGGGGAACGTGCGCTCCACGCCGACGCCGAAGGACTGCTTGCGGACCGTGAAGGTCTCGCGCACGCCCTCGCCCTGGCGCTTGATGACGACGCCCTCGAAGACCTGCGTACGGCGGCGCGTGCCCTCGATGACCTGGAAGTGGACCTTCACGCGGTCGCCGGCCGCAAAGCGGGGAACGCGGCGCAGCTGTGCGCGCTCGAGGCTGTCGATGACGGTGCTCATGGCGAAAAAAGAGCCGCGAGCCAGGTGGGGCGCCCGCGGAACGGGGATGGATGGTAGCGAACGAGGTCACGCCCGCTTGCGGCTCTGCTCCAGCCGCCACTGGCGGATCTTCTCGTGGTGGCCCGAGAGCAGGACCTCGGGCACGGTCCAGCCGCGCCACTCGGCCGGGCGGGTGTAGTGGGGGTACTCCGGCGCGCCCTCCAGCGCCGGGCTGAAGGACTCCTCGAGCGCCGATTCCGCGTGCCCGAGCGCGCCCGGGAGCTTGCGCAGCACCGTGTCGAGGACGACCATCGCCGCCAGCTCGCCACCCGCCAGCACGTAGCGCCCGATCGAGACCTCGTCCGTGCAGAAGTGGTCGATGATGCGCTGGTCGAAGCCCTCGTAGCGGCCGCACAGGAGCGTCAGCGCCGGCTCGGCGGCCAGCTCGGCGGCGAGCGCGTCGTCAAGCAGGCGCCCGCCCGGGGTCATGGCGATTACGCGCCGCTCCGAGCGAAGCTCGACGGGATCGACGCGGTAGCGCGCCCGCAGCGCCCGCTCCATCACGTCGACGCGCAGCACCATTCCCGCGCCGCCGCCGAACGGCGTGTCGTCGACCGCGCCGCCGCTGAGCTCCGTCGTCGCGCGCGGATCGACGCAATCGAGCGCGTGTCCGAGCGCGACCGCGTTGGTCACGTGCCGCTGGGAGCGGTACCAGTCGAACCACTGCGGGAACAGCGTGAAGACGTCAACGTCCATCGACGAACCCCAGGTCGACGTCGATCCGCCGGCCCTCGACGTCGATCGAGCGGATCGCGTCGCGCACGAGCGGGATCAGCCGGTCGCCGACCTGCAGGGCCTCGCACGAGGGCAGCGCGATCATGCGCTCGACCACGCCGACCTCCGCCTCGCCGTCGACGACCAGGCAGCCCTCGAGGTCGTGCGCCCAGAACTCGCCCTTCTCCAGCGCCGGTGCCTCGGCGAGCGTCACGCGCAGCTCCGTGCCGCGCAGCGCCTCGGCCTCCTCGCGCGAGCCGCAGCCCTCCACGCGCAGGATCGGCTTCTCGGGCGTGCCCGCGCGGCGCGTCAGCGCGACGCGCCGGTCGCCCAGCAGCACGTCCTCGCGGCCGGCGAGCAGCTCGGGGTCCGCGCGGACGACATGGAAGGAGCCGTCGAGCCCGTGCGGGCGGCCGACGTAGCCGGCCGTCAGGGTCTCACTCGACGATGTCGACGAGGACGCGACGGTTGTCCTTGACCGCCGCGGCCTTGACCACGGTGCGGAGCGCTTGCGCGGTGCGTCCCCCGCGCCCGATGACCTGGCCGTAGTCATCGTCGGCCACCGAGAGCTCGAGCACGAGCGTGCCGTCGTCCTCCTCGAACTGCTCCACCTCGACGCGGTCGGGCTGGTCGACCAGGGCTCGCGCCAGGTAGACGAGCAGCTCGCGCATCTAGCGGGGGGCGTCGATGCCCTGGATCTTCAGCAGCTTGCGGACCGTGTCCGACGGCTGCGCGCCGCGGGAGAGCCACAGCTTGGCGCGCTCCTCGTCGAGCACGACGGTCGAGGGCTCGGTCTGCGCGTTGTAGCGGCCGATCGTCTCGATGACGCGGCCGTCGCGAGGGGACCGGCGATCGGCGACGACGACCCGCCAGACGGGATCCTTCTTCCCGCCGACGCGGGTGAGACGCATGGAGACGGACATAGCGGCCGAGGAGAATAGCGGAGGGATTATCTCTGCCGCATCAGCGCGCCGAGGTCGGGCATCTTCCCCGAGGAGAGGCCCTTCATCATCTTGCGCATCTCGCCGAACTGCTTGACGAGCTGATTGACCTGCTGGACGGTGGTGCCCGAGCCCTTGGCGATGCGCTGGCGGCGGCGGCCCTTGATCAGCTCGGGCCGGCGGCGCTCCTCCGGGGTCATCGAGAGGATGATCGCCTCGACGCGGTCGAGCTCGCGCTCGTCGACCTGCAGCTTGGAGAGCTGGTGGCCGGCCAGCCCCGGGATCATGCCCAGCAGCGAGGTGAGCGGCCCCATCTTGCGGATCCGCTTGAGCTGGTCCAGGAAGTCCTCGAGCGTGAACTGGTTCTTGCGCAGCTTCTTCTCGAGCGCCGCCGCCTCGTCCTCGTCGACCGTCTGCTCGGCCTTCTCGATGAACGAGAGGACGTCGCCCATGCCCAGGATCCGCTGGGCCATCCGGTCGGGGTGGAACTTCTCGAAGTCGCCGAGCTTCTCGCCCGTGGAGGCGTACATGATCGGCTTGCCGGTGACGGCCTTGACCGAGAGCGCGGCGCCGCCGCGGGCGTCGCCGTCGAGCTTGGAGAGCACGACGCCGTCGAACTGCGCGACCTCGGCGAACTGCTCGGCGACGTTGACGGCGTCCTGGCCGGTCATCGCGTCCACGACGAGCAGCACGACGTGCGGCTGCACGCGCTTCTTGACGTTCGCGAGCTCCTCCATCAGCACCTGGTCGACGTGCAGGCGGCCGCTCGTGTCGACGATCAGCACGTCCTTGCCGTCGCGCTTGGCCTGCTCGAGCGCCCAGCCCGCGATGTCCACGGGGTTCTTGGCGGTGCCCTGCTCGTAGACCGTGGCGCCGGCCTGGCCGCCGACCTTGATCAACTGCTCGACGGCGGCCGGGCGGTAGACGTCGCAGGCCGCGACGGCCACGGAGGAGCCGTTCTGCTCCTTGAGCAGCTTCGCGAGCTTCGCCGTGGCGGTCGTCTTGCCCGAGCCCTGCAGACCCGCCATCAGGATCACCGTGGGCGGGCGCGGCGAGAAGCTCAGCCCGGCCGAGGAGCCGCCCATCAGCGCGGTCAGCTCCTCGTTGACGATCTTGATGACCTGCTGGCCCGGGTTGAGCTGCTTCTGGACCTCGATCCCGAGCGCGCGCTCCTTGACCGTGCTCGTGAACTGCTTGACGACCTTGAAGTTGACGTCGGCCTCCAGCAGAGCGAGCCGGATCTCGCGCATCGCCCGCGAGATGTCCTCCTCGGTCAGGGCGCCGCGCTGGCGCACGCCGGCGAGCGTGCCCTGGAGCTTCTCTGCGAGGGAGTCGAACATCTCCCTGAGACTGTAGGGCGCGCGCGCTCTCAGCGGCCTCCAAGGCGCGCCCTCATGATGGGAGCCGTATGCGAGTGCTGGTGGTCGAGGACGACGAGCGCATGGCCGCAGCCATCGCCCGCGGGCTGCGCTACGAGGGCCTGATCGTCGACGTCGCCGCCGACGGGCCCGAGGCGCTCGCGCGCGTAGGGGCGATCGAGTACGAGGCGATCGTGCTCGACGTGATGCTGCCGGGAATGGACGGTGTGGAGACCTGCCGGCGCCTGCGCGAGCGCGCGCACTGGGTGCCGGTGCTGATGCTCACCGCCCGAGACGCGGTGGAGGATCGCGTGCGCGGGCTCGACGGCGGCGCCGACGACTACATGACCAAGCCCTTCTCGCTCGCGGAGCTGACGGCGCGGCTGCGCGCCCTCGCCCGCCGCGGCGGAGGCGAGCGGCCGACGGTGCTCGAGGCCGGCGAGCTGCGGCTGGACCCGGCGACGCGCGAGGTCAGCCGCGGCGGCGCCGCGATCGAGCTGTCGGCGCGCGAGTTCACGCTGCTGGAGGCGTTCATGCGCCGCCCGGGCCAGGTGCTCACGCAGGGCCAGCTGCTCGAGGCGGCGTGGGACGCGGGCTACGAGCAGCGCTCCAACGTCGTCGAGGTCTACGTCCGCTACCTGCGCCAGAAGATCGACGAGCCGTTCGGGGTGCGCTCGATCGAGACGGTGCGCGGCGTCGGCTACCGGCTGCGCCGGGACGGCGGCGCGTGAGCCGCGTGCCGATCCGGGTCCGCCTGGCGGCGCTGGTCGCCCTGGCGATGATGCTCGTGCTGGCGGGGGCCGGCCTGTTCGTCTACCTCCGCCTCGCCGACGACCTCGACGACGGCGTCGTCTCGACGCTGGAGGCGAGGGTCGCCGCGATGGCCGCCTCCGGCCGGGCCGCCGCGGGCTCGGCCGGTGACGACGAGGACGGGTTCGCCCAGATCGTCGCGCTCGACGGCCGCGTACTGGAGCGGACCGGCGGCGCCGAGGGCGGCGTGCTCACCGGCGCGGAGCTCGCCCGCCTGGCGTCCGGCGACGAGGAGGTCGAGGCCGAGCGCGGAGGTCGACGGCGTCGACGGCACGACGCGGCTGCTGGCCGAGCGGAGCGGCTCATCGGTGGTCGTCGCCGGCCAGTCGCTCGAGGAGCGCGACGAGACGCTCGCCTCGCTGGCGGGCGCCTTCGCGCTCGGGGCGCCGGTCGCGGCGATCGTCGTCGCGCTGCTCGGGTACGGGCTCGCGGCGGCGGGGCTGCGGCCGGTCGACCGGATCCGCCGCCGCGCCGAGGAGGTCTCGCTCGAGGGCGAGGCCCGGCCGCTGCCCCTGCCCGCCGCGCGCGACGAGATCCGCCGGCTCGGCGAGACGCTCAACGCGATGCTCGACCGCTTGCGCGGCTCCTACGCGCGCGAGCGGCGCTTCGTGGCCGACGCCAGCCACGAGCTGCGCACGCCGGTGGCCGTGATCAAGGCCGAGCTGGAGACCGCACTGCGCCGGGCACCTGAAGACCCGGACCTGCGCGAGGCGCTGACCGCCGCCGTCGAGGAGTGCGACCGGCTGGCACAGCTCGCGGAGGATCTGCTCGTGCTCGCGCGCGGCGGCGACGGCGCGCTCGCCGTACGTCCCGAGCCGCTCGGCGCCGCCGAGCTGCTCGGGCACATGCGCACCCGCTTCGCGGCGCGGGCGCGCGAGCGCGGCCGGCAGATGCGCGTCGACGCGGAAGCCGGCCTGACCGTCCACGCCGACGAGCTGCGGCTCTCGCAGGCGCTCGGCAACCTCGTGGACAACGCGCTCCGCCACGGGGAGGGCGCGATCACGCTGACCGCGAGGCAGAGCGACGCGGCGATCGAGCTGGAGGTCGCCGACGAGGGGGCCGGGCCGCCGCCGGAGCTGCGCCCGCGGGCGTTCGAGCGCTTCGCCCGTGGCGACGGGGCGCGCACGCGCGGCGGCGCCGGGCTCGGGCTGGCGATCGTGCGCGCGATCGCCGAGGCCCACGGCGGCACCGCCGAGCTGGGCCCCGGCTCTGCCGTGCGCCTGCGATTGCCGTCTAAGGGAGATCCAAGCTCGCGCTCTTACGGTGCTCCCATCCCCACCGAAGGAGCCACATCATGAGTTCCAAGTTCAAGACACTGCTGATCACCGCCGGCGTCGTCGCCGCGGCCGCCGCCGGCGGCGCCGCGATCGCGGGCGCCACCGGAGGCGGCGACGACCGCGAGGACCGCGGCCCCGACCGGGCGATCACCGGCGACGCCCTCCAGCGCGCGAGCGACGCGGCGCTGAAGGAGGCCGGCGGCGGCCGGGTCACGGAGACGGAGGCCGGCGACGAGGACAGCTACTACGAGGTCGAGGTCACCAAGGACGACGGCACGGAGGTCGACGTCCAGCTCGACCGCGACTTCTCCGTTGCCGGGTCCGAGACCGACCGCGACGACGGCGACTGATCAGGGCTGCGGCGGGCCCGGCGGCGGCGCTTCCGGGGCGGGCGGCTCGCCCGGCCCGATCTCGCCGGGCGTCATGCCCGGCCGCAGCCGCGACTCCGTGGTGGCCGCGGACGCCTCTCGCTCCGCCGCGCGAGCCGCGTCGGCCGCGGACCGGGCGTCCGCGGCGGCGGCGTCGGCCGCGGCGTCGGCGCCCTCGTTGCGCTCCTTCGGCTTCGGCGGCGGCCCGCCGCCGGTCAGCCCGCTGAGGGTGTTGCCGAGGTTGCCCAGCGCCTGGTTGAACTCCGACGGGATGATGAAGATCTTGTTGGCCGGCCCCTGGGCGAGCTGCGGCAGCATCTGCAGGTACTGGTAGGAGAGCAGCCGCTCGTCGGGCGCGCCGTCGTGGATGGCCTGGAAGACGGTCTCGATCGCCTTCGACTCGCCCTCGGCGCGCAGGATCGCCGCCGTCCGGGCGCCCTCGGCCTTCAGCACCGCGGACTGCTTCTCGCCCTCGGCCGTGAGGATCTGCGACTGCTTGACGCCCTCGGCGTTGAGGATCGCCGCGCGGCGGTCGCGCTCGGCGCGCATCTGCTTCTCCATCGCCTCCTGCACCGTGCGCGGCGGCTCGACCGACTTGAGCTCGACGCGGTTGACGCGGATCCCCCACTTGCCCGTCGCCTCGTCGAGGACGACGCGCAGCTGGGAGTTGATGTTGTCGCGCGAGGTCAGCGTCTCCTCGAGCGTGAGCCCGCCGATCACGTTGCGCAGCGTGGTGACGGTGAGCTGCTCGATCGCCTGCAGCGGGTTGGCGACCTCGTAGGTGGCGGCCTTCGGATCGGTGACCGTGAAGTAGATGACCGTGTCGATGCCGACGACGAGGTTGTCCTCGGTGATCACGGGCTGGGGCGGGAACGTGACGACCTGCTCGCGCAGGTCGATCAGCGGCTTGACCCGGTCGATGAACGGGATGATCAGCGTCAGGCCGGGATCCAGCGTGCGCGCGTAGCGGCCGAGCCGCTCGACGACGCCGGCGCGCGCCTGCGGCACGATCCGCACGCCGGCGGCCGCGACGATGAACAGGAATATCGCCAGGACGATGAGTGCGACGACGCCCGCTTCCATGAGTGCTTCCTCCTACTCCTCGGTCACGAGCGCCGTGGCGCCCCGGATCTCCATCACGTGCACGCGCTTGCCGGGCTCGATGACGATGTCCTCGTCGTAGGCGCGCGCGGTCCAGGTCTCGCCCTCGAGCTTCACGCAGCCCGTCCCCTCGTCGTTGGAGATGCGCTCCGTGACCATCGCGCTGCGCCCGACCAGCGCCGCGGTGCCGGTGCGCAGCTGCGCGGGCTGGCGGCGGTGCGAGCGCGCGATCGGCCGCAGCGCGGCGAGCAGCACACCCGAGACGAGCAGGAACACCAGCAGGGAGATCAGGTCACCCCCGCCCGCTGCCGAAACGAGCGCCGCCAACAGCGCGCCTCCGGCGAAGGGCGCCAGGAAGAACCCCAGCGTCGCGATCTCGCCGACGGCGAACACGACGGCCGCGATCAGCCAGATCACCCAGGGGTCCATGAAACGGATTATCCCATCGGGTCGGACGCGGCGGCCAGCAGGGGCACGACGACGTCGCTGACGGGCGTCGGGATGGCGTGCCGGGCGGCCAGCCGGGAGACCACGCCGTTGCGCGCCTCCCACTCGAGGGTGCGTCCGGCCTCGGCGTCGAAGAGCATCGAGGTGCCGAGGTCGGGCGGGAGCCCGCGGTAGTAGCTCATGAGCTCCTCGACGGCGTCCTCCGGCGGGCTCGCGCCCTCCGCGCGGGCCACCGCGAAGACCTCCTCGGCGTACGCCCGGACCAGCTCGGTGACGTCGGGGCGGGCGAACATCCCGGCGCGGCGGCGGGCCAGCACCATCAGCCCGGCGACGGCGTTCACCGCGAGCTTGCGCCAGGCGACGGTGGTGAAGTCCTCGCTGAGCGTGACGCCGCCGCCCAGCAGCTCCGCGAGCGCGCGACCCTCGGTGCCGTCGGGAACGGTCAGCTCGACGGGCCCGCGCTGGCGCACCCGTCCCGGAGCGACGACCTCCGCGGGCACCCAGACGACCACGGGCAGCACGGCGGCGCCGTGTGCGAGCGGCTCGACCAGCTCGCGGTGCTCGACGCCGTTCTGGAGCACGACCACGGTCGAGCCCGGCCCCGCCAGGGCGTCGAGCCACGGCGAGGCGCCGGGCGTCTGGTGCGCCTTGACGGCGAGCAGCACCCAGTCGGCGCGCCCGCCGGCGTGGGCGGGATCGGCGAGCACGGGCGCCCGCAGGCGCTGCGGCGGCTCGCCCTCGCGCTCGACGGCCGGGGCGGCGCGCGGCGAGCGGGCGCACAGCACCGGCTCGTGGCCAGCGCGCTCCAGCGCGGCGGCGAAGGTCGCGCCGATCGCCCCCGTGCCGACGACCGCGATCCGCACGCGTTCAGGCCGTGAGCAGGGCCCGGGCGAAGTCGTCCGGGTCGAACGGCCGCAGGTCCTCGAGCTGCTCGCCGATCCCGATCAGCTTGACCGGGATGTTGAGCTCGTTGGCGATCGCGAGCGCGATGCCGCCCTTGGCCGTGCCGTCGAGCTTGGTGAGGATGATCCCGGTGACGTCGACGGCCTCGCCGAACAGCTTGGCCTGGCGGACGCCGTTCTGGCCCGTCGTGGCGTCGACGGTCATCAGCGTCTCGTGCGGCGCCTCGGGCATCTGCTTGGTGATCACGCGCCGGACCTTCTCGAGCTCGGCCATCAGGTCGCGCTGGGTGTGCAGGCGCCCGGCGGTGTCGACGATCACGACGTCGGCGCCGCGCTCGCGCCCGCGGGCGACGGCATCGAAGGCGACGGCGCCGGGGTCCGAGCCCTCGGGGCCCTTGACCACGTCCACCCCCGCGCGCTCGCCCCAGCGCTCGAGCTGCTCGACCGCGGCGGCGCGGAACGTGTCGGCGGCGCCGATGATGACCGTCATGCCGAGCGTGTTCTTGAGGTGCCAGGCGAGCTTGCCGATCGTGGTCGTCTTGCCCGTCCCGTTGACCCCGACGACGAGGATCACGGTCGGGTTGGGGCGGATGTCGATCGTCTCGTCGCCCGTGCGCGCGAGCTGGGCCAGCAGCTGCGCGAGCCGCTCGGTCAGCTGCTCGCCGCCGACCAGCCCGCCCTCCTCGGCCTCGCGCTCGAGCTGCTCGACGACCTGCGCGGTCGTGCGGGCGCCGACGTCGGCGTAGATCAGCGCCTCCTCCAGGCGCTCCCACGTCTCCTCGTCGAGGTCGCCCTCGAACAGCGTCGCCTGGACCTCCGCGGCCAGCGCCTCGCGCGTCTTGCGCATGTTCTCGCGCAGGCGCCGGAAGAACCCGCGGCGCTCCTCGGGCGAGGCCTCGGCCTGCGCGGCGTCGGGCACGGGGCCGTCGGTGAGGAAGAGGTCGGTCCAGTCGCGGGCCATCGGCGCGGCAGGATAGACGCGCGGCGCCATCATCTCCGGGGTGACCGCGTTCGTCCTCACGCTCGTCGGTGCGGCGCTCGCGGTCGGGCTGGAGCTGCTGGAGGCGATGGCGATCGTGCTGGCGGTCGGCTCGACCCGCCGGCCGCGCGATGCCGTGATCGGCGCGGCGGGCGCGGTCGCCTTGCTCGCGGTCGCGGTGGTCGTCGTCGGCCCGCTCGTCCTCGCGCGGCTGCCGCTGGAGCCGCTGCATGTCGTGATCGGCACGGCGCTGCTGCTGTTCGGGCTCGAGTGGCTGCGCAAGGGCGTGCTGCGGCTCGCCGGGGCGCGGGCGCCGTCGTCCTCGCTGCAGGAGTACCTCGACGAGCGCGAGGCGATGGAGGCGCTGCCGCCGCCGGCGCCCGGGGAGCCGGACTGGCCCGCGCGGATCGTCGCCGGCAAGGGCGTGCTGCTGGAGGGGCTGGAGGTCGTGCTGATCGTGGCGGCGCTCGGCGCCGGGCCGGAGGGGCTGGCGCCGGCGGTCGCGGGCGCCGCGGTGGCGGTCGTGTTCGTGGTCGCGCTCGGCGCGGTGCTGCACCGGCCGCTGGCGCGGCTGCCCGAGTCGCACCTCAAGTACGCGGTCGGCGTCGTGCTGTCGAGCTTCGGGGTGTTCTTCCTCGGCGAGGGGCTCGGCGTGCAGTGGCCGGGCGGCGACGCGGCGCTGCTGTACCTCGCGCTCGCGTTCGTGGTCGCGGCGCAGGCGCAGGTCGCGGCCGTGACGGCGCGCCACGCGGGAGCGCCGGCCTGATGCGGGCGCTGCGCAAGCTCGTGCTCGGCGAGACGTGGACGCTCCCGCTCGGCGTCCTGCTCACGCTCGCGTTCGCCCTGGTGCTCGACGCCGCGGTGGGCGACACGCCGTTCTGGCGCCACGCCGGCGGCTTCCTGCTGCTCGCCTGCGTGCTGGCGGCGCTCGCCGCCTCGCTCGCTCCCGCCTGGCGGCGGCGCTAGGCGGTCGCGATCCGCAGCAGCGGAAGCTCGCGGCCCGTGGAGGACGAGACGCGCGTGCCGCACGGCTGCGCGCCCTGCGCGCGGTAGAACGCCTCCGCGTCGGGGTCGGACTCGATCAGCAGGTGCTCGAGCCCGGCCTCGCGGGCCCGCACGAGCGCGTCGTGCAGCAGGACGCCGCCGACGCCCGTGCCGATGGCCGCCGGCTCGACGAACAGCTGCTCGAGCTCCGCCGCCTGCGGGTCGACCGCGGCGACGCCGACGACCGCGCCCTCGCGTTCGGCGACCCGCACGATCCAGCGCTCGAGGTGCTCCGGGCGCACAGTGAGCTCCGCTCGTGCGCGCTGCAGGAACGCGGCGTCGTGGCCCCAGTGCCCCTTCGAGCGGACCGCCAGCTCCGTGAGGGCAGCCTCCTCGCCGGGCCGCGCCGACCGGACGAGCACGTCAGCCGCGCGTGCCGGCCACGCCGGCCGACGCCACCACCGCGACGCTGCCCACCACACGGGCCGAGCGGGAGACGCTCGAGCAGTCGGGCGCGGCAGCGGTCACGCCGCGCGCTCCCCCTGGCGCGGCGGGAGCCGGCGCGAGATCACGCGCGAGACGCCGTTGCCCGCCATGGAGACGCCGTAGAGGCAGTCGGCCGCCTCCATCGTGCGCTTCTGGTGAGTGACGACGATGAACTGCGCCCGGTCGGAGAACTGGCCGAGCACGGTCAGGAAGCGGTCGATGTTGAGGTCGTCCAGCGCGGCCTCGACCTCGTCGAGGATGTAGAACGGGCACGGGCGGGCGAGGAAGACCGCGAACAGGAACGCGAGCGCGGTCAGCGACTTCTCGCCGCCCGAGAGCAGCAGTCAGCCGCTTGGTCGCCTTGCCCGCCGGAGTGATCTCGATCTCGACGCCGAGGTCCTCGTCGGGGCCCGAGCCGCCCTCCTCCGCCGCGGCGTCGATGCGATCCTCGACGTCGGGCGCCTCTTCGTCGGCGACGCCGCCACCGAGGACCGGGCGTGGGCCGGAGTCATCACGGACGAGCCGCAGGCGGCCGCGGCCGCCCGGGAACAGCTGGGCGGCGACCTCCTCGAAGTTCTTCGCGGCGGCCGTGAAGGTCTCCTCGAAGGCGTCCTGGATCCGGCGGTCGGTGTCGCGGATCAGGCCCCTGAGCTCGCGCAGCGCGCTCTCGAGGTCCTCGCGCTGGGTCTCGAGCTCCTCGACGTGCGCGAGCGCCTCCTTGTACTCGTCCTGCGCGAGCGGGTTGACCGGGCCGAGCTGCTCGCGGCGGCGCTGCAGGCGCTCGATCCGGCTCTGCAGGTCCGCGCGCTCGGACTCCGGGAGCGGCTCGGCGGCCGGCTCTGCCTCGAGCCCCAGGCGCTCGGCGAGGCGCTCCAGCTCCGTCCGCGCGTCGGCGGCGGCGTCGCGCGCCTGCTGGGCGCGCACCTCGCCGCGGGTCACGGCCTCGCCGCGCTCCTTCAGGCGGGCCTGGACCTGCGACTCGCGCGCCGCGCACGCCCGCAGCTCCCCGGCCAGCTTCTCGCCGGCGGCGCGGTCGGCCTCCAGCTCGGCGCCGAGCGCCTCCGTGCGGGTGGCGATCGCCGCGTGTGCCTCCTCCAGCGCGGCGGCGAGCCGCTCGGCCACGGGACGCAGCTCCCCGTCGCGCGCGGCGCGGGCCTCGTCGAGCGCGATCCGGCGAGCGCGCTCGGCCCGCTCGCGCTCCGCGCGCTCGGCGAGCCGCTTCTCGGTGGCGATGGCGGCCTGCAGCTGCGCGCGCCGCTCCGCGTCCGGGCCCTCGTCGGGCGTCTTGCGGCGCTGGTCGATCAGCCAGCGGGCATGGCGCTCGGCCTCCGCGGCCTCGTCGCGGGCGCGAGCGGCGGCGCGCGCCGCGCGCTCGGCCTCCTCCCGGCCGCCGTCGGCCTCGGCGACCGTGCGGGTCGCGGCCTCCACGCGGGCCAGCGCGGCCTGCTCGGCCTGCGCGGCCTTCTCGACGTCGGCGACGAGCGCGTCCCGGCGGTTGCGCTCGGCCAGCACGCGGTCCTCGCCGCCGGCGGGCACCTGGCGCAGCTCGCACGTGCCGGCGGACCACACGCGGCCGCCACGCGTCACCGCCACACCCGCGAAGTCCTCGGCGAGACCCTCGACGGAGTCCACCACCCAGACGTCCGCGAGCAGCCGCTCGGCGAGCCGCCGCGACGGCGCGTCGCCGTCGAGCTTCACGTGGTCGATCAGCCGCTCGGCGCCGTCGGCCGGAGCCGTCCCGGGGCCGGCGGCGCCGTCGGTGGGCGCGACGAGCGCGGCGCCGCCGTCGCGGCCCGCGCGGTCGAGCAGGCGCTCGCCCTCGGCGACGTCGGCGGCCACGGCGGCGCGCAGGCGCGGGCCGAGGGCGGCGGTCAGCGCGAGCTCGTAGCCCGGCTCGGCGCTCAGGCCGTCGGCGAGCGCGACCGCCCCGCCGGGCGCGCCGGCGTGTGCGCGCAGGAACTGGTTGACCTTCGCGAGCTCGGCGCCGACGCGGGCCGCGTCGCGGCGCGCGGCCTCGGCCGCCTTGTCGAGCTCGCGGCGCTCGCGGCGCGCGGCGTCGGCCGCGGCGTCTACCTCGCGGCGGCGGGTGGCGGCCGCGCCGGCCTCTTCGGTCAGGCGCGCGAGCTCCGCGGCGGCGGCCTCTCGGCGCTGCTCGAGCTCGGCCAGCTCGGACTCCAGCCGCGCCCGCCGGTCCTCGGCCAGACGCCCGAGCTCGGCCCCCAGGGCGGCGACCCGCTCGGCCGCACCGTCGTCGCCGGTGTCGGCGGCGGCCTCCTCGCGCAGCGCGGTCAGGCGCACGCTCGCGACGGGCCGCGCGGTCCTCCAGCGCCGACGCCGCGGAGCGCGCGGACTCGAGCCGCATCCCGATCCGCTCGCCCGCCGAGCGGGCGGCGTAGAAGCGGCTCGACACGCGCTCGCGGCGCGAGCCGCGCGCCGCCAGGGCCTCCTCGGCCTGCTGGCGCTGCTCGGCCACCTCGCCCAGCTCGCGCTCCGTCCCGGCGGCGGCGGCGCGAGCGGCCGCCACCTCCTGCTCGGCCGCGGCCAGCGCCTCCGCCGCGGCGCGGGCCGCGTCGGCGGCCAGCGTCCAGGCGGCCTCGTCCATCTGGCGGGCGATCCGCTCGTGCAGCTCGGCGGCCTCGGCCTGCCGCTTGAGCGGCCGCAGCCGCGTTCGCGCCTCGCGCTCCACGTCCAGCGCGCGGTCCAGGTTGTCCTGGGTGCGCTCGAGCTTGAGCTGCGCGCGGCGGCGGCGCTTGCGGTGCTTGCCGAGGCCCGCGGCCTCCTCGATCAGCATCCGCCGGTCCTTGGGCTTGGAGGTGACGATCGCCTCGACTCGGCCCTGGGAGACGACGGAGTGCATCTCCTTGCCCAGGCCGGTGTCCGACAGGATCTCGATCACGTCGGTCAGGCGGCAGCGCGCGCCGTTGACGCGATACTCGCCCTCCCCCGCGCGGTTGAGCTTGCGCACGATCGAGATCTCGCCCGCCGGCAGATCCACGGCGCCGCCCGCGTTGTCGAGCACCACCTCGACCTCGGCCTCCGAGCGCGCCTGCACGCCGTGCGCGCCCGCGAAGATCACGTCCTGCATCGACTGGCCGCGCACGGCCAGCGGCGACTGCTCGCCGAGCGCCCACAGCACCGCGTCGGTCACGTTGGACTTGCCCGAGCCGTTGGGGCCGACGATCACCGACACGCCGGGGGAGAACTCCAGGCGCGTGCGCTCGGGGAAGGACTTGAAGCCCTTCAGGGTCAGCGACCTCAGGTGCACGTCAGGTCCCCATCGCGTCCAGCGCCGCCTCGGCGGCCGCTTGCTCCGCGTCCTTCTTCGAACGGCCGGAGCCGCGCGCCACCTCCTCGCCGCCCACCACCGCGGCGACCTCGAAGACCCGCTCGTGCGGCGGGCCCTCCTCCGCCGTCACGCGGTAGGCGACGAGCGCCCCGCGGCGCGCCAGGCGCTCCTGCAGGGCCGACTTGAAGTCCGCCGGCGAGTCCAGGGCGTCCTCGATCTCGGGCTGGAAGGCCTCGACCACCGCCTCGGCGGTCTCCTCGTAGCCGAAGGCCAGGTAGCAGGCCCCGATCACCGCCTCGATGACCGACGCGAGCACCCGCTCCGTGTGGGCGAGCTGCTCCGCCGCCGGCCCGCGCGCGTCCTGAGGCGCGGCCGCCCGCAGGCGCTCCGGCAGCCCGAGCCGCTCCGCCACCGCGCGGCACGAGCGCCCCGAGACCGCCTGCGCGCGGATCTTGGTCAGCCGCCCGGCGCCGTGCGTGTCCGCCTGCAGCCGCGGCCACAGGTGCGTCGTGACCGCCAGCCCCAGCACGGAGTCGCCCAGGAAGGCCAGCCGCTCGTAGGAGGCCGAGCGGCGCTCGACCCACGAGGCGTGCGTGACCGCCTGCCGGGCCAGGTCGTCCGGCAACCGCTCCAGCAGGTCGTTGAGCTTGCGCAGGGCTCAGGAGGATCGGGGTGTGGACGGAAGGTGCTCGAGCACGAAGTCCACGGCCTGTCCCACGGTCTGCACCTTCGCCGCCTGCTCGTCGGACATCCGCACGCCGTACGTGTCCTCGAGCTCCTGCACGAGCGTGTAGAGGTCGAGCGAGTCCGCCTCGAGGTCGCGCTTGAAGTGCGTCTCCTCGGTCACGCGGGCGGGGTCGATCTCCAGCTCGTCGGCGAGGTGCGCGCGGATCAGCTCGAGGACTTCGTCTCGGGTCATGACTGGTCGGGCAAGGTAGCGGCGGCCGCGGACGGCTCCGGCACGCTGCGCAGCGCCCCCGCCTCGGCCAGCCGCTCGTGCGTGCGACCGAGGACGTCGTCGCGCACCCCGCGCGCGGCGACCTCGATCGCGCTCGCGAACCCGCGCGCGCCGAACGAGCCGTGCGGCACGACGCCGAGGTGGCGGAGGCCGAGCAGCACCGCCCCGCCGTGCGCCTCCGGGTCGATCTGGTCGCGCAGGCCGCGCAGCGCCGGCCTGAGCAGCAGGCCGCCGAGCTTGGAGCGCAGGGAGGACATCGCGGCGTCGCGCACGGACCGCAGCAGCACGTCGGAGGTCCCCTCCATCACCTTCAGCGCGACGTTGCCCGCGTAGCCGTCGGCCACGAGCACGTCGCAGACGCCCTTGCCGATCGCGAAGCCCTCGACGTTGCCGATGAACTCGGTCGCCCCCGGGTTCGCGCTCAGCGCGGCGTGCGCGGCGACGACGTCCTCCGGGCCCTTGGAGGCCTCCTCGCCGTTGGAGAGCAGCGCCACGCGCGGGCGCTCGATCCCCATCACGACCTCCATGAAGGCCGCGCCCATGTGCGCGAACTGGACGAGGTGCTCGGGCCGCACGGCGACGTTGGCGCCCGCGTCGAGCAGCAGGAACGGCGCGCCGGGGACGGGCACCACGATCGCCAGCGCGGGCCGGTGCACGCCCCGCGCGCGCTTGAAGCGGAACAGCGAGGCGGCAAGCGCGGAGCCGGTCGAGCCGCCGGAGACGACGGCCTGCGCGCGGCCGCTCGCGACGGCCTCGACGGCCTGCACGATCGAGGCCTCGGGCGTGGAGCGCACCGCCCGCGCGGGGTCGGCGGCCTTGGCGATCGAGACGGGCGCGTCGACGACCTCGACGCCGGCGCCCGACAGGTCGGCGGCCGGCCCGAAGAGGATCACGTCGATGCCGCGCTCTGCGGCGAGGGCGGCGCCGCGCGCCACCTCGGCGGGGCCGAGGTCGGCCCCGTTCGCGTCGACCGCGACCGTGACCCGCTCGACCATGTGAGGCGCTACGGCCTAGTCGTGGTCGTGGTCGTGGTCGTGGCCCGACAGGTCCACGACCTCACGGCCGCCGTAGGAGCCGCAGTGCGGGCACACCCGGTGCGGACGGCGCGGCTGGCGGCACTGCGGGCACATGTTGATCGACGGCGAGGTGATCTTGTGCTGCGACCGGCGCTTGGTGGTGCGCGAGTGCGACTGCTTCTGCTTTGGGACGGCCATGGGCGGCCATCAGGGTAGCGAAGCGGCTGCGCGCGAGGCTCCGGCCGCGCGTTGGCAGGCGCCGGTGGCGTCGGGTGGTGGTGCGGGGCGTGGGCAACGGCATGGGCTTGTAGCGAGGGGAGTGGGCATCGGTTGCGCCGACCGGTGGATAACTCGGTGCTCGCGCGTCGAGGGGTCACTTGTTCAGGCTCAGGCTGAACAAGTGACCGCTCGCGTAACCGGGAGCAAACCCTCCCCCGTACAAGCCCATGCCGTTGCCCACGCAACACAAGCCGATCCACGCCACCGGCGCCTGCCACAGCGCGGTATCAGGCCTACTAGTCGAACTTCAGCTCGGAGAGCTTCGCCCAGCGCTGGTCCGGCCCCGACTCATGCCTGTGGTCGGGGTCCTCGTTGAGGTTCGCGCCGCACTCCGGGCACAGGCCGGCGCAGTCGGTTCGGCAGGTGAGCTGCGCCGGCAGGACGAGCGCGAGGGCGTCGCGCGCCCAGGCCTCCAGGTCGAGCTCGTCCTCGGCGCCCACGTAGGGAGACTGGAGCTCGTCGCCGCCGCCCGGGACCGACACCTCGCGCGAGTCGACGGCGAACTGCAGGGCGGCCGGCTCGAGGCAGCGCATGCACGGGCCCTGCAGGCCGGCCTCGAAGCGCAGGCGCAGCGCCCAGCCGTTCCCGGTCGTGCGGGAGACGTCCAGGCGCGCTGCGACGAGCGAGGGCTCCACCTCGTAGCGCTGGCCGCCGTAGTCGAACGGCGCCACCGCCACGTGGAGATCGAGCCGGCGGCCCTCGCCGGAGGTCAGGCCCAGCCGACCGAGCTCGAAGATGTCGGTGCGCTGGGGCATGCCTCCAAGAGTAGGCCGCGCTAGCTCTCGGCCTTCTGCCCCTCGGCCGCGTCGCCGTCGGCCTCGTCGCCGTCGGCCTCGTCGTCGCCCTCGCCCTTGAGCTCGCGCTTGAGCACCTTGCCGGTGGCGTTGCGCGGCAGCTCGTCGATGAACTCGACGTCGCGCGGGACCTTGTAGCCGGCGAGGTTGGACTTGACGTACTTCTTGACCTCGTCCTCGGAGAGGTCGCCGCCCTTGGTCACGACGACGGCCTTCAGCCGCTGGCCGAACTCCTCGTCGTCGACGCCGAACACCGCCGCCTCGGCGATCTTCTCGTGGCCCGAGAGCAGGTCCTCGACCTCCTGCGGGAAGACGTTCTCGCCGCCCGAGACGATCATGTCGTCGTCGCGGCCGTCCACGAACAGGCGGCCCGCGTCGTCGAAGTGGCCGACGTCGCCCGAGGACATCAGGCCCTCGATGACGTCCTTGTTGCCGCCGCCCGTGTAGCCCTCGAACTGCATCTCGTTGCCGACGAAGATGCGGCCGGTCTCGCCGCGCTCCACGGGCTTGCCGTCGTCATCGAAGAGCTTGACGATCGTCCCGCGCGGCGGCTTGCCGGCGGTCCCGGGCGCCTCGCGCAGGTCCTTCGGCGTGGCGATCGTCGCCCAGGCGACCTCCGTGGAGCCGTAGAGGTTGAACAGGTTGTCGCCGAAGAGGTCCATCCAGCGGTCGGACAGCGAGCCCGGCAGCGCGGAGCCCGAGGCGGGCACGGCCTTGACCGCACGCAGGTCGTAGCGCTGGAGCGTCTCGTCGTCGAGCTCGAGGATGCGCTGGAGCATCACGGGCACGACCACGAGCGCCGTCGCCTGGTGCTGGGCGGTCAGCGACAGCGTCGTCTCGGGGTCGAACTTGCGCTTGAGCACGATCGTCGAGGCGAGCGAGATGCCCAGGCTCCAGTGCGCGTAGCCCCAGGAGTGGAACAGCGGCGCGGCGATCATCGTCGTCTCGCGCGCCTTGAGCGGGATCCGGTCCAGCAGCGCCGCGATCGGGTCCATCGACTTCGGCTGGGAGCGGTTGGCGCCCTTCGGCGTGCCCGTGGTGCCCGAGGTGAGGATGGTCGCCTTGCCGGGCTCCTTCGGCGGGCTGAGGTTGGCGGTCTTGCCGCTCGTGGCGAGCTCCTCGATGCGCGTGTCGCCGGACTCCTCCTCGGGCTCGTGCCAGGCGATGAAGCGCTTGAGCTCCACGTCGGCGTCGTCCAGCAGCTCGGCGAACTCCTGGTCGTAGACGAGCGCGGCGGGCTCCTCGCGCTCGAGCACGTCGCTCAGCTGCGGCTTGGAGAACGCCGTGTTGAGGAACAGGGCGTGGGCGCCGAGCTTGGAGCAGGCGACGACGGTCTCGACGAAGCCGCGGTGGTTGCGGCACATGATCGCCACGCCGTCGCCCGGCCCGATCCCCTCGCCGGCGAGCGCGTGCGCGAGGGCGTTCGTGCGCTCGTGGACCTGCTTGAAGGTGAGCGTCCCGGCCTCGTCGACGATCGCGACCTCGTCGGGATAGCGCATCGCGGAGACCGTGTAGCCCGCGGCGGGCGTGGGTCCCCAGCGGGCCAGCGTGACGCCGAGCGCCACCAGCTTGTCCGGTCGGGTGGGACGGACGATCCCGGCCTTGGTCAGGGTGGCCAGGGTCTGCGACTTGGTCTTGACGGTCGTGGCGATCTGCCCGGGGAGCGACATGACCGGCATCCAATCATCGTTGGGGCAGCCGGAGCCCCGGTGGTGCGTCACCCGTCTCGATGAACGCGCGGATGTCGCGCGCCCGGCGGGGGTTGAGGAACACGTGGCGCTGGCCGACGGAGGGCTTCTCGGCCAGCAGTCCGGCGTCCAGCAGCGCCTCGCCGGCCGCCTGCGCGAGCGCGCGGTCGTTGCCCGCGAACCCGCGCGCGAGATGGGCGAAGTCCGTGTGGTAGCCGCCCCACTTGCCCATCCCGTCCAGCCGCTGCAGGATCCGCCGTGCGACGCGGCGCGCCGGGTCGGGGTCCTCGTGCGGGCGGACCGCGGCCATGCCCTCGCCGAGGATCGCGAGCAGGGCCTCCTCGCGCTGCTCGCCCTCGTACTCCGCGCCCAGCCGCGCCTCGGCCTCGGCCACGCGCAGCGGGTGCCCGGCGCCGATCGGCTCGCGCAGGTCGCCCGCGTCGAGCACGCCGGCCGGGAGCACGCGCGCGGCGGCGCGCAGGCGGTCGATCGCGCCGACCCGCTCCTCGAAGACCACGGGGGCGAAGTCCTCCAGCTCGGCGGGCTCGACCCGCGCGGGATAGGCGAGCAGCAGCCCGCCCGCGCTGGCCCCCGCGCGCAGGTCGAGGTCGGCCGCGGTGGCGGGCGGCCCCGGGCAGGCGAGATCCACGAGCACGGCGACCGTGGCGGCGACGAGCAGCCACTCGCGCTCCCCGGCCGCCTCGGGGTCGGCGCGCAGCCCCGGCGCGGCCGGCGTGGCGGCCAGCAGCAGCCCGTCGTGGGCGGCGAAGGCGACCTCCACCGGCGCCTCGTAGCCCGAGCGCGGCTTGGCGAGCTCCTCGCGACCGTGGCGCAGCGCCGTCGCGAGCACCTCGCGCAGGCGTGCGGCCGAGGTCGCGGACGCCTCCCCTCGAGCTCGGCGCACAGCGTGGAGGCGCTGACGGAGCTCATGGGGTTACGGTACCCGCGCATGGCCGAGTCACCCGTCCGCCGCCGGGTCCGCGCCACGGGCCGCGTCCAGGGCGTCTTCTTCCGTGACAGCACGCGCCGCGAGGCGCAGCGGCGCGGCGTCGCCGGCTGGGTGCGCAACTGCGGCGACGGCTCGGTCGAGGCGGTCTTCGAGGGCCCGCCGGACGCCGTCGCGGCGCTCGTGGACTTCACGCGCGCGGGGCCGGGGCACGCCCAGGTCGATGCGCTCGACGTGGAGACCGAGGAGCCCGAGGGACTCAGCGGTTTCGACGTCCGCTGACGGGCGTAGCCTCCGTCGTCGCTCATGGAGGCCGCCACCCCACTTCGCCCGACCCGCGTCCACGCGCTCGTCGGCCGCCTGATCGTCGAGAACGTCGTCGTCGACGATCCGGTCGCCGCCGAGCTGGTCTCGCGCGCGATCGACGCGGGCGAGGACCCGGCGCGCGTCGTCGCCGACGCGATCGAGATCGGCGCCCGCGTGCTGGATCGCGAGCAGGCCGGGCTCGAGCGTAGAGATCCTGCGGGCCGACATGGAGAAGACCTCGCGCGAGGTCGAGGCGCGCCTGGGCGCGACCTCCGAGCAGGTCGTCACGGAGCTGCGCACGCGGCTCGAGGAGGCCTTCGGCCCCGACCAGGGCCACGTCACGCGCGTGCTGGCCCGCCACTTCGGCGCCGAGTCAAGCACCGCCGTCCAGCACCAAGTTCGTACCGCCGTCGCCGAGCTGCTCAACGAGTCGCGCGAGCGGCTGTACAAGCAGTTCTCCAGCGCGGACGAGTCCAACCCGCTCGCCTCCTTCCAGAAGCTCGCGGTGCAGGCGATCCGCCAGTCCTCCGACCAGCAGCACGCCCACCTGCGCGAGATGAACCAGCGCATCGGGTCGCTGCAGCTGGAGATCGCCAAGCTGCAGTCCGAGCGCGAGAAGGCGCTCGAGGTCGCCGCCGAGCACGAGCGCTCCACCGCCAAGGGCCGGCCCTACGAGGAGGCGGTCTTCGACGCCGTCGACGCGATCGCCGGCGGCGCGGGCGACGACTGCGACGCGGTCGGCGACCTGCCGGGCGTCGGCGGGCGCAAGGGCGACGTCGTGGTCGCCATCGACGGCTGCTCGGGCACGCCGCGCGGGCGGATCGTCTTCGAGGCCAAGAACTCCCGCGCGGCCAAGAAGGTCGCGCTCGCCGAGCTCGACGAGGCGATGGCGCACCGCGACGCCTCGTACGGGATCTGGGTCGTGCCGTCCGAGGAGCAGCTGCCGGCGCGCGTGCAGCCGCTGCGCGAGATCAACGGCGACAAGCTGTTCGTCGTCTACGACCCCGAGCAGGGCCGCCAGGGCCTGCAGCTCGCCTACCTGCTGGCCCGCGCGCGCGTGCTGATGGCCCGCGGCGAGGCCGAGGGCCTGGACACGACGGCCGTGCGCGGCGAGCTCGAGCGCGCGCAGGGCGCGCTCGAGGAGGGCCGCCGGATCCGTCAGCAGCTCACGATCGCCACCAACGGCGTCGCCACCGCGCGCGAGATCCTCGACTCGATGGAGGCGCGCGTGAAGGCGCACCTCGAGCAGGTCGACACGCTGCTCGCGGGCGCCGACGAGGACGACGCGGACGCCTAACCGGCCAACTTCACGGTGTCTTGCGGGGTGGTCCGGGCATGCGCCTCCGCCTGCTCCTCGCCAGCCTGCTCACCGTCGCCGCCGCGGCGCTCGCCGTCACCAGCGCCAGCGAGGCCCAGAAGCCGCCCAAGCCGGGCGCGACGACACTGAAGGCGTCGGCCGCACAGCTCACCTTCTCCCAGCCCGTGACGCTGACGGGCAAGGTCAAGGGCGCCAAGCAGGCGATGACGGTCACGCTCGAGCGGCGGGCCGTCGACGAGACCGCGTTCGTGCCCGCCGGCACCGCGACGTCCGACGGCAACGGTGACTTCGCGTTCACGCAGCGCCCCTCCAAGAGCTCCGTCTTCCGCGCCACCGCCGATGGCGGGACCAGCCCCGAGACCACGGTCGCGGTGGCGCCGCTGGTCGGGCTGAAGGTCTCCGACGCGACGCCGCGCAAGGGCCAGCGCGTCCGCTTCTACGGCACCGTGCGCCCGCAGCACGACGGCACGCGCGTCGCCATCCAGCGCAGGCGCGCGGACGGCACGTGGGCGACCGTCAGGACGCCGCTGCTGCGCGACGCCGGCAGCGCCTACTCGCGCTACTCCAAGCGCTTCCGGATCCGCCGGTCGGGCACCTACCGCACGGTGATCGCCGCGCACGCGGACCACGCCGAGGGCGTCTCCCGCGAGCGCACGCTGACGGTGGGCTAGGCTCGCGCCGCGCGCCAGGCGTCGCGCACCTTGATCGGCCGAGCCGGTGCGCAGCACCGCGCCGGAGTAGATCCGCGCGGCGATGGGGATCAGCGCCGCCGCCGCGGCGATCGTCACGAGCGCGCCGCCCGCGATCTCGTACCAGGGCGCCGCGCCCACGAGGATCCGCGGCGGCAGCGTCATGGGCGCCGTGAACGGGATGAACGCCGTCACGTGCGCGAGCGTGCCGTCGGGGTCGGAGTTGACGGCGAAGGCGAGGAACAGCGAGACCATGATCGTCAGGGTGAGCGGCGTCGTGGTGGCCTGGAGCTCCTCGAGGCGCGGCACGAGCGCGCCGCGCACAGCCGAACGCGCAGGCGTAGAAGGCGTAGCCGAGCACGAACCACAGCAGGGACAGGCCGACGGCGGGCAGCAGGTCGCCGTCCACGTCGACCGCAGGCGGCGGCGACGCAGCGAACGCCGCCACGATCAGCAGCTGGCCGAGCCCGAGCAGGCCGAGCCCGATCACCTTCCGGCCAGCAGCTCGCGCGGGCGGATCGTCGAGAGCAGGATCTCTACCACCCGCGAGGCCTTCTCCTCGACCACGCCGCTGGCCACCCAGAAGCCATAGGTGAGCAGCTGGCCATAGAGGATCAGGATCGTGAAGAACGCCAGCCGCCGAGCGCGTCGCGGCGTCGTCGAGGCTGTCTCCATCTGCGCAGCGCGGGCCGCCCCGCCCCCCTCGCGGATCTGGCCGCGCAGCACGCCGACCAGCTCGTCGTCGAGCCCTTGCCGCCGGGCGTCGCCGCCCAGGACGGCGTCCGTCGCCAGCGCGCGCGCCTCTCGGCCTCGCCGCGCTCATCGCCCGCGCCGTCAGCCTCACGTCGAAGGCGCCGGCACCGCGCTCGGCGGCGCCCACCTCCGCGGCGGCGCGGTCGGTGGTCGCGACGGTGTAGGTCTTGGTCTCGCCGAAGCCCAGCAGCGGCGGGATCAAGACACGAGCGCGATGATCGCGATCGACACGCCCGTGCCGACAGGAACGAGCGCTCGCGGATCCGCTCTGTGAGCTCGCGGCGCGCCACCAGCCGCACGGCCGCGCGCCTCATGCCGCCACCGCCCTGCGGAAGAGGTCCGTCAGCGTCGGGCGCTCGAGGCTGACGTGGGTCACGCGGCCGGCTCCGCGCGCCGCGTCGAGCACGGCCTCGGGCGTGGCGCCGTCGCGCAGCGCCACCAGCAGGGCGCCGTCGCGGCGGCGCTCTACCAGCTCGGCCGCGGGCACGCTCTCCAGCCACGCGTCGGGCGCGCCCTCGACCGCGACGCGCACGGTGCGCCCGTCGGAGCCGCGCAGGTCGTCGACGCGTCCCTCGGCGACGAGCCGGCCGTCCTTGACGATCGCTACGGCCTCGCACAGGCGCTCGACGAGCTCGAGCTGGTGGCTCGAGAACACCACGGGCACGGCCGTGGCGGCGTACTCGGACAGGACGCCGCTGAGCAGGTCGACGCCGACGGGGTCCAGGCCGGAGAAGGGCTCGTCGAGCACGAGCAGCTCGGGGTCGTGCACGAGCGCGGCGGCGAGCTGCACGCGCTGCTGGTTGCCCAGCGAGAGGGTCTCCACGCGGTCGCCGGCGCGCCCCCGCAGGCCGAGCCGCTCGATCCAGCGGTCGGCGGCAAACGCCGCAGCGGCGGCGTCCGCGCCGTGCAGGCGCGCGAGGTAGACGAGCTGGGCGCGCACGCGCATCTTCGGGTACGGGCCGCGCTCCTCGGGCATGTAGCCGAAGCGCGAGCGGGTCGCCGCCTCGACGGGCCGCCCGCCCCAGCGCACCTCGCCCCGGTCGGCCGACAGCACGCCGAGGACGATCCGCATCGCCGTCGTCTTGCCGGCGCCGTTGGGCCCGACGAAGCCGTACAGCTGGCCCGGCTCGACGGAGAACGAGATCCCGTCGAGCGCGACGACGTCGCCCTAGCGGCGCGCGAGGTCGGTCAGCTCGAGCACCTCGCGAGGTCTACCGATCCGGCCCTGGGCGGCGAGTACGGGCACCCGCACGTTGTCACCACGCGCACGACCCGGCAGGATGGGCGCATGAGCGCAGGAGGCCGGCCGGAGCTCGAGCCCGTCGTGGAGACCGCCCAGGCGGTGCCCGACACGGCGCCCGTGGCCCTCGAGGCCGCCACGGCGGCGCCGGTCGCGGTGCCCTACGGCGCGCGCTCGCCCGAGGGCCTGGGCGGCATGCGCGACGTGATCGCGATGTCGAGCCCCGGCGAGCGCCGGCGCTTCGTGCTCCAGCTCCAGCGGACGGCCGGAAACGCGGCCGTCTGCCGCTGGCTGGGCGCTGTGCGCGACCGCTACGCGGCCGTGCACGGCTCAGGCGACGGCGCGGACGAGCCGCCCGACGCCGACGCGCCGCGCGAGCGCTAGCGCTGCGCTCGGCGACCTCGGCGGGCTCCTCGCGGCCCTGCAGCCGCTCGCGCCCGCGCTGCACCGCGGCGATGAACTTGGAGAGGTTGACCTCGAGCGTGTTGAGGATCTCGTCGGCGTAGTCCTCCGCGCCGAGCCGGATCTCGCGCTCACGGGCCCGCGCGTCCTCGATGATCTCCTCGGCGGCGCGCTCCGCCTGCCGGGTGACCTCCTGCTGGGAGACGAGCTGGGTCTGGCGCTCGCGCGCCTCCTTCACGATCCGCTCGGCCTCGCGCTTGGCCTCGGCGAGCATCTCCTGACGCTCCTTGACGATCCAGCGGGCCTGCTTGATCTCCTCGGGGATCGTGGCCCGCATCTGGTCGAGGATGTCGTAGATCTCCTCCTTGTCCACGCGGACCTGGTCCGTCAGCGGGACCTGCTTGGCGTTGTGGACGAGGTCGTCCAGCTTGTCGATCAGTACCAGGACGTCCATGGCGCTCCCTAGTTCGTCAGCGCGCGAGCGCTTCCTGCAAGCGTCGCGCAACCCCCTCGGGCACGAGCTCGGAGACGTCGCCACCGAAGATCGCGATCTCCTTGACTCCGCTCGAGGAGAGGAAACTGTACTGCGGCGAGGCCATCAGGTAGACGGACTCGATGTCCGAGGCCAGCTGGCGGTTGAGCTGGTTCATCTCCAGCTCGTACTCGAAGTCGGAGATCGCGCGCAGTCCCTTGACGATCGACATCGCCCCCGAGTCGCGGGCGAAGTCGACGACCAGCTTGTCGAAGGTCTCCACCCGCACGTTGGGCAGATGGCTCGTCGCCTCCTCGATGAACCCGCAGCGCTCCTCGGCGCTGAACAGCGTCTTGGTCTTGCGCACGGACGCGTTGACGACGGCGACGATCAGCTCGTCGAACATCGGCGCCGCACGGCTGATGACGTCGATGTGGCCGTTCGTGATCGGGTCGTAGGAGCCCGGGCAGACGGCTTTGCGGTTATCGGGGGCCATGGATGCGGATGAGGGTGTCGCCGTAGCGGCGTTCGTCTTCGATGGGGAGGTCGATCTCCAGCGGCGCGCGGCGGTCGCTCTCCGCGACCACCGTAGCCCCTGGCGCCAACACGGCCTTCACGGCCGCCGGCAGGGCGCTCGCGAGAGCGGCGTCCAACCGGTATGGCGGATCGAGGAAGACGAGATCATATGAACGGCCGCTGCGCGATGCGCCGCCGAGGAACCGGCGCGCGTCGGCGCGCACCACCGTGGCGTCGGCCCCGAGCGCCTCGAGGTTGGCCCCGATGGCGCGGATGGCGGGCGCCGCCTTGTCGACGAAGGTGGCCTCGGCCGCGCCGCGCGAGAGCGCCTCGATGCCCAGCGCGCCCGAGCCGGCGAACAGGTCCAGGACGCGGGCATCGGCCACGCGCTCGCCGAGGATCGAGAACAGCGCCTCGCGCACCCGGTCGGCGGTCGGGCGGGTGTCGGTACCCGGCGGGGCCTGCAGCCGCCGGCCCCCGTATGTGCCCGGCGATCACGCGCATCCGTGCGTCAGCATGGTGCTCGATGGATCGTGCGCGCGCTCTGCCTCGCTTTCAACGGCGCCGAGGAGACGTACCCCTTCGGGCCGCGGACGACGGTGTTCAAGGTGCACGGGAAGATCTTCGCGATCGCCGCGCTGGACGCCGACCCGCCCTCGATCAGCCTCAAGTGCGAGCCGGCGCTGGCCCAGCAGCTGCGCCGCGAGCACGCCGCCGTCACGCCCGGCTACCACCTCAACAAGCGGCACTGGAACACCGTGCGGATCGACGGGAGCCTGCCCGAGCAGCTCCTGCGCGACCTCGTCGAGGACTCCTACGACCTCGTCGTGGAGTCGCTGCCGAAGCGGATCCGCGAGGATCTGGACTGGCCATGACCACCGTCCTCGTCACCGGCGCCACCGACGGCCTCGGCCGCGTCGTCGCCCGCGACCTGGCCGCGCGCGGGCTCGACGTGCTCGTGCACGGCCGCTCGCCGGAGCGTGCGGAGGCGGTCGCGGGCGAGATCGGCGCGGCCGGGGTGCACCTGGCCGACTTCTCGTCGCTCGCCTCCGTGCGCGCGCTCGCCGAGGCGCTGCCGCGGGTCGACGTGCTGGTCAACAACGCCGGGCTGATCTCCGAGCGGCGCCACGTCACCGAGGACGGGATCGAGCTGACCTTCCAGGTCAACCACCTCGCGCCGTTCCTGCTCACCACCCGGCTGCTGGAGCGCGACCCGCCGCGCCGCGTCGTGCACGTCGCCTCGGCCGGCCAGGAGCGGCCCGACTTCGACGATCTGATGCTCGAGCACGGCTACGACGAGTGGCGCGCCTACCGCCAGAGCAAGCTCGCGCAGATCATGTTCTCCTTCGAGAGCGCGCGCCGGTTCCCGGACGTCGAGTCGGTCGCCCTGCACCCGGCGACGTTCATGGACACCAAGATGGTCCGCTCGCGGGTCGGAACGCCGGCCAGCACGGTGCAGGAGGGCGCCGACGCGACCGTCCGCCTGGCCGCCGATCTCGACCTCGACGTCCAGGGCCGGTACTTCGATGGCGTGCGCGAAGGGCGCGCCGATGGCATGGCCTACGACGCGGACGCCCGCAAGCGGCTCTGGGACGTCTCGGAGCAGCTCGTCACGCGGTGACGGCGGCGATCGTGATCACCGGCGCGCCCGGTGCGGGCAAGTCGTCGGTGGCCCAGGCGTTCACGACGCTGCTGGACAACGCGGGCGTCGAGCACGGCGCGATCGAGAGCGAGCAGCTCGCCTGGGGCACGCCGTGGCTGCCCGACGCCCTGGTGCACGAGCAGCTCGAGCTGGTCGTCGCGGCCCAGCGGCGCTTCGGCCGGCGCCTCTTCGTGGTCGTGGCGACGACGGAGACGCAGGAGGACCTGGACTGGGCTGCTGGCGGCGATCGGCGCGTCGCGCTCGCTGGTCGTGGGTCTGCGGGCGCCGGGCGACGTCTGCGCCGCGCGGGTGCTGGAGCGCGAGCCGGCGCGCTGGGCGGGCCGGGACGCGCTCGCTGCGCATGCCCGCGTGCTCGCCGACGTGATCCCGGCGCTGCCCGGCGTGGATCTGGTGCTCGACACGGACGGCCGCGCGGCGGGGGCGGTTGCGGGGGAGTTGTACGAGGCGTACGTCAACGGCGCTGGGTAGGGGGAGTGAGGGTCGCCCCGGCCGTCCCGCGAATGCTCGAGCGGTCAGTTGTTCAGGACTGAGCCTGAACAATCGACCGCTCGCGTTTGGAGCCGCGGTGCGGGCGGCTCCCTCGGCTCCCCACCCAGCCGCAGTTCAGAGCCCTGGGAGCGGCGGAGCCGGGCCGTCGGTGAACGGCGGGGCGTCGGCGTAGGCCACGGCGGGGTCGGGCGTGTCGGCCTGCACGCTCGCGCCGTGCCGCGCGGCCACGTCGTTCGCGAGGTAGAGCGTCCCGTCGTCGGGCCGGCGGGCTCCGTAGGCGATCACGACGCACGGGCCGTCGCCCGCGCCGACGAGCACGTGCTCCGTGCCGCCCGGGCAGTGCAGGTAGTCCCAGGGCCCGAGCAGCCGCTCCTCGCCCTCCACGATCGCCAGGCAGCGGCCCGAGAGCACGAGGAAGCCCTCCTGGGTGTCCTCGCGGTGGTACATGCAGGCCGGCTCGCCGGGCTGGAGCACGCCCAGGTGGAAGCCGACCTCGGGGAAGCGCACGTCGCCCTGGAAGCTCAGGTCCGAGCCGCCGAAGCCGGGGCTGTGCTGCCACTGCGCGCGGCGCGCGTTGAGGACGTACCAGCCCTCCCCGCGCGGCACGTCGCCGTGTCCGGTGGTCACGATCTCTGCCTCGTTCATGCCGGTAGTGTCGCCGACCAGGTGCCGCGCTTCCTGGTCAACGAGGCGTACCGGCCAGGGGCGGTCGCCGAGCCGAGCGGGGACGCCGCCGCCTTCCACGTGCGGCTGCCCGGGCTGGCGCGACGACGCCCGTGCGGCGGCTCGACGGCGTCGCGGCCGAGCTCGGGCTCACCGAGGTGACGCTCAAGGACGAGTCGGACCGGCTGGGGCTGCCGGCGTTCAAGGTGCTCGGCGCGTCGTGGGCGGTCGAGCGCGCGCTGGCCGAGGCGCCCGATACCCGAGTGCTCGTGGCCGCCAGCGCCGGCAACCACGGCCGCGCCGTGGCGCACGTCGCCGCGATGCGGGGGCTGGCGTGCCGGATCTTCGTCCCTGCGCGCGCGGCGGCGGACCGGCGCGCGGCCATCGAGGCCGAGGGCGCCGAGCTGATCGTGGTGGACGGCGACTACGAGGAGGCCGTGCGCCGCGCGACGGAGGCGGGCGCGGAGCCCGGCACGCTCGCGATCGCCGACGTCGGCGACTCGGGCCCGGCGAACTGGGTGATCGACGGCTACCACACGCTGTTCGCCGAGGCCGCCGCCCAGGCCGGCTTCGACGCCCTGCTGGTGCCCGCGGGAGTCGGCTCCTTCGCCGCCGCCGCGGCCCGCTACGGCGCGCTCGCCGGCAAGGCCGTCATCGCGGTCGAGCCGGAGGCCGCGGCGTGCGTGAGCGCCTCGCTGGCCGCGGGCGAGCCGGCCGCGGTGCCCACACCCGGCACCCGCATGGCCGGGATGGACTGCGCCGAGGTCTCCCCCGCCGCCTGGCCCTCCCTGCGCGACGGCCTCACCGGCACGATCGCCGTATCCGACGCCGAGGCGGTCGCCGCGATGCGCGAGCTCGCCGGCCTCGGGTACGCGATCGGCGACTGCGGCGCCGCGCCGCTGGCCGCGCTGCGCGCGCTGATGACCGAGACGGAGGGCGCGGCGCTGCGCGCCGCGGCCGGGTCTGGACCGGCGCGAGGCGCGGGTGCTGCTCGTGGCGACCGAGGGTGTCACGGACCCCGCGGACGCGGGGTATCGGCGCCGCCGCCGTGGGCTCAGTTCTCCGGCAGAGACCGGCGCGGTCAGGCCGGGATCGGCTCGAGCGCGTCGGCGCCGTAGGCCGCCTTGACGGCCTCCTCGAGCAGCACGTGCTCGGGCTCGGCCAGCGTTGGGTCGGCGTCGAGGATCGCCCGGGCGCGCATCCGGGCGCGCTCGAGCAGCTCGGCGTCCTCCGGGAGCCGGGCCACGCGGAACTGCGCGAGCCCGGACTGGCGGGTGCCGAGCATCTCGCCCTCGCCGCGCAGCTCGAGGTCGATCTCGGCGAGCTTGAAGCCGTCGCGGTGCTCGGCCAGCGCGCGCAGCCGCGCGGACTCCTTCGGGCCGAACAGCAGGCACAGCGAGTCGTGCGGGCCGCGGCCGATGCGGCCGCGCAGCTGGTGCAGCTGGGAGATGCCGTAGCGCTCCGCGTTCTCGACGAGCATCACGGACGCGTTCGGGACGTCGATGCCGACCTCGATCACCGTGGTGGCCACGAGCACGTCGGCGCCCCCCTCGGCGAAGGAGGCCATCGCCGCCGCCTTCTCGCGCGGCTTGAGCTGCCCGTGCAGCAGCACGACGCGGAAGTCCTTCAGCTCGCCGGTGCGCAGCCGCTCGTACTCCGCGGTGGCGGCGCGGGCCTGCAGCGCCTCGGACTCCTCGACCAGCGGGCAGACGACGAACGCCTGCCGGCCGGCGCGCAGCTCGTCGCGGATGCGGTCGTAGGCGCGCGAGCGCTCGCGCTCGCGTCGAGGCCACGTGGGTCTCGATCGGCCGCCGCCCCGCCGGCAGCTCGCGCAGCACGGTGACGTCGAGGTCGCCGTAGGCCGTCAGCGCGAGCGTGCGCGGGATCGGCGTGGCGGTCATGTGCAGCACGTGCGGCGCCACGCCCTCCGGCGCCTTGCGGTCCAGCGCCCGGCGCTGGTTGACGCCGAAGCGGTGCTGCTCGTCCACGACCACGACGCCCAGGCGGTCGAACGCGACCGCGTCCTCGATCAGCGCGTGGGTGCCGACCAGGAGCTTCAGCTCGCCCGACCGCAGCTTGCCGAGCAGGTCGGTGCGGCGCGCGCCCGGCGTGGAGCCCGTCAGCAGCGCGGCCTGCACGAGCGCGCCGGGCATCAGCGCCTGCAGCGTCGCGAAGTGCTGCTCGGCGAGCGTCTCGGTCGGCGCCATCAGCGCCGCCTGCGCGCCCGACTCGACCGCCCGCAGCATCGCGTAGAGCGCGACGACCGTCTTGCCCGAGCCGACCTCGCCCATCAGCAGCCGCTGCATCGGCCGCCCGCCGGCGAGGTCGTCGTCGATCGTGGCCATCGCGGAGCGCTGGTCGCCCGTCGGCGCGAACGGCAGCGAGTCCTCCAGCCACGAGCGCACGAGCTCACCCGGCGGCTCCAGCGGCTCGGCGCGGGCGCCCTCGCGCCGGCGCGCGCGACGGCGCAGCAGCGCGATCTGCACCAGCAGCAGCTCCTCGAAGGCGAGCCGGCGGCGGCCGCCCTCGTGGTCGCCGAAGTGCGCCGCGTCGAGCGCCGCCGCGCGATCGGGCAGCCGCTCGACCGCCCGCAGCCGCGCGGGCAGCGGCTCCATCGACTCCTGCGCCGCGCCGCGCCACTGCCGCGCCAGGGCGAGGATCTGCGTCGTCGAGAGCCCGTCCGTGGCGGGGTAGGTCGCCATCTCGTCCGACGACGCGCGCCGACCTCCTCCCCCGTCTCGGCGTGGAACTGCACGCGGAAGCGGTTGCGGGCCTGGTACTTGCCGCTGAGCAGCAGCCGCGTGCCCGGCGCGTACTTGCGCTGCAGCCACGGCTGGTTGAAGAACGTCGCCTCCATCGTGCCCGTCGCGTCGGCCACCACGGCGGTCACGAGCGGCTTCATCCCGCGCTTGCGCACGGGCCGGCTGGTGATCGAGCGGACCTGGACGATCACCGTCGCGATCTCGTCCATCGCCAGCTCGGCGATCGTGCGCGCGCTCTGGCGGTCGCGCGGGAGGTGCTCGAGCAGGTCGCCGATCGTCTCCAGCCCGAGCCGCTCCGCCGCCGCGGCCGCCTTGGCCGGAGTCACCTCCAGCGGCGTGGCGAGCCGCGACGGCCGCGGGTAGCGCGGCGGGCCGGCGGCGCGCAGCGCGTCGTCGTCGAGCGGCTCGGAGCTGGTGAAGGCGGTCGGCGGCACGCCGACCATGATGACCCGCGCAGACGGACTACTCGGCGGCGATGAGCCACCAGTAGGCGGGCTGGCCGCCGCGCTCGTACTCGAGCTCGACGCCGTCGGGCGCCAGGCCCGGCCACCTGCTCGCCCGCCAGCGGCGCGCCCTCGCCCTCGATCAGCGTCACGAGCTCGGCCTCGCGCCAGAGCTCGGCGAGCACCGCCTCGAGCGTCTTGGCGACGTCGCCCCAGGCCACGAGCTCCTCCTCGACGAAGCCGACGGCCTCGCCCGCGCGGAAGCGCGGGGTGGCCTCGGCGGCGTCGTCGCGGGCCGCGCCCGTGACCGAGCCCGTGCGCACGTGGGCGAGCGCCTCGCCCATCGCGGCCGCGTTGGCCTCGCAGCTGACGGTCGGGTCGAGCGCGACGGCGGCGGCCAGGCCGGCCTGCATCGAGCGCGACGCCACGACGCGGACGTCCTTCTCGGACAGCTCGGCGGCGCGCTCGGCGGCCATCACGACGTTCGGGGAGTTCGGCAGCACCACGACCTCCTCGGCGGGCGCCTCGTGGATGCCGGCGAGCAGCTCGTAGGTCGACGGGTTCAGCGTCGAGCCGCCGTCGAGCACGAACGCCCCGACGCTCTCGAACAGCTCGCGCATCCCCTCGCCGGTCACGACCGCGAGCGCGGCGCAGCGCTGGACGGGCTGCGCCAGCCGCGTCGTGCGCTGGGCGACCTGCTCGTGCATGTCGGCCACGTCGAGGTGGGAGACCTCGCCCGCCCGCGCGAACAGCCCGTCGCCGCCTCGGGGTCGTCCGTGTGGACGTGGACCTTCAGCGTCGTGCGCTCGCCGACCACGAGCACGGAGTCGCCGAGCGCCTCGAGCGGGCGCACCCACTCGCTCGCGTCGAGGTTCTCGCCCTCGACCGCGAAGTTCGTGCAGTAGCGGTAGGTCGAGGACTCGTGCTGCGGGTGGGTCACGCGGGCCGGCGCGTGGTGCTCGAGCTCCGGCGGCTCGGCGCCGCGCAGCGCCGCGATCACCCCGGCGAAGATGATCGTCAGGCCGTAGCCGCCCGCGTCGACGACGCCGGCCTCGCGCAGCACCGCCAGCAGGTCGGGGCCGCGCTTGACGCTGTCCTGACCCGACGGCGAGCGCGCCCTCGAGCACGCCGGCGATCAGCGCGTTCTGCTGCTCCTGCGGGACCCGCTCGAGCAGCCGCGGGGCTGCTCCATGTGCGCGATCTCACGCGCCACGCGGTGCGCCATCTCGCGCACCACCGTGAGGATCGTGCCCTCGGCGGGCTCGCGCACGGAGCCGTACGCGCGGTCGGAGGCGCGCGCCATCGCCGCGCCGATCAGCACCGGGTCGACGAGCTCGCCGGGCCGCGAGATCAGCTCCTCGGCGGCGCCGCGGATCAGCTGGGAGAGGATCACGCCCGAGTTGCCGCGCGCGCCCGAGCAGCGCGGCGCGCGCGACGGAGTCGACGAGCTCGTCGCGGCCGATCTCGTCGATGTCGCCCTGCGCGGACAGGCGGTCGAGCTCGTCGAGCACCGCGCGCAGCGTGAGCGCCATGTTGTCGCCGGTGTCGCCGTCGGCGACCGGGAACACGTTGAGGTCGTTGACCTCCTCGCGCCGTGCCTCGAGCTGCGCGAGCGCGCCCTCGACGACGGCGCGGAAGCGGATCAGGCTCGGATCGGCCACGGCGCGTGCGCCGCGGCTAAGCCTTGGTGATCTTGCCGGCCTTCAGGCAGCGCGTGCAGACGTACACGCGGGCCGGGGCGCCGTTCGCCTCGCGGATGCGCACCTTCTGGAGGTTCGGGTCGAACCGCCGCTTGGTGGCGACCATGGAGTGCGAGCGGGACTGGCCGAAGGCGGGGCGCTTGCCGCAGGAATGACAGACTCGAGCCATAGCGGCCGGGAAGGATAGCGGCCGAGTAGCGTCCGGGCGCCTTGGGTACGGTGTCAAGGTGCCACCCGTGAGCACCGCGCGCATCTCGCTGCCCGATCGCTACCGCGTCGTCCGCCACATCGCCAACGGCGGGATGGCGAGTGTCTGGGAAGCCCACGACGAGCTCCTGGACCGCGCCGTGGCGGTCAAGCTCCTCGCCTCGCACCTGTCCGAGGACGATCGCGCACGCCAGCGCTTCCAGCGCGAGGCGCGGGCCGCCGCCGCCGTCTCCAACCACCCCAACGTCGTCACGATCTACGACGTCGGCGAGCACGACGGGCAAGACCTTCATGGTCATGGAGCTGCTCAAGGGCGGCACCGTGGCCGACAAGCTGCGCGCGGGCGACCGGATCAGCCCGCGGACCGCGATGCGCTGGCTGCGCGACGCCGCCTCCGCCCTGGACGCCGCGCACGCCGCCGACGTCGTCCACCGCGACGTCAAGCCGGCCAACATGCTGCTCGACGACGCCGGCCGCCTGGCGATCGCCGACTTCGGGATCGCCCGGCTCGCGCTCGAGGACCAGCTGACGGCCACCGGCACGGTGCTCGGCACGGCGGCCTACATCTCGCCCGAGCAGGCGGTCGGCGACCCGGCCACGGCGGCGTCCGACCGCTACGCGCTGGCGGTCGTGGCCTACGAGCTGCTGACCGGCGCGCGGCCGTTCGAGGCCGAGAACTTCGCCGCCCAGGCGCGCGCCCACGTCGAGGACGACCCCGAGCCCGCCTACGTGCGCAACCCGGACCTGCCGCCCGAGGTCGACGCCGTGCTCGCCCGCGGGCTCGAGAAGGACCCGGGGGCGCGCTACGCCAGCGCCGGCGAGCTCGTCGACCACCTCGACGAGGCCGTCTCCACCACGCCCGCCCCGCCGCCGCCGCCGACCACGCGCAGCACGCGGCTGATGGGCGGCGGGCCGCCGCCGCGCACGCGCCCCGCCGGTCGCCGCGGGCAACGGCCGCCCCGCGCCGCGCCGGCGCAACGCCGGGGTGCTGCTGGCGGCGCTGGCCACGCTCGCGCTGATCGCCGTGATCGCCGTGCTGCTGCTCTCGGGCGGCGACGGCGGCAACGACGGTCAACAGCAGAACGCCGAGAGCACGCCGCAGCGCACGGAGACGCCGCGAGCCGACGCCGACGCCGTCGCCGACGGAGGAGCCCAAGGACACCGCCACGCCGGAGCCGACGGCCGAGGAGACCGCCGCCCCGGAGGCGACGGAGACGCCCGCGGCGCCCTCCGGCGAGGCCGACCTCGACAAGGCGCGCCAGCTGCAGGTGCAGGGCTACAACGCCCGCCTGGCGGGCGACTACGACAAGTCGCTCGACCTCTCCCAGCAGGCGATCGACGCCTGCGGCAACTCCAACGAGCTCGACCCGTGCGGCTACGCGCTGTTCGAGAAGGGCCTCGCGCTCAACCGCAGCGGCAAGCCCGACGAGGCGATCCCGGTGCTCGAGGAGCGCCTGGACCGCTTCGGCGACAACCCGCCAGGGCGAGGTCGCCAAGGAGCTCAAGGCCGCGAAGAAGGCGGCGGAGGGCTGAGCACCTTCGACGGCGTCGCCGCGGCGGTCGCCGGCGTGCCGTTCATGTCCCCCGAGCAGGGCCGGGTCGTCTACGACCACGTGCGCGCCACGCGCCCGGCCGAGGTGCTCGAGCTCGGCACCGCGCACGGCGTCGGCGCCGCCTACATGGCCGCCGCGCTGCGCCGACAACGGCGCCGGGCGGCTGGTCACCGTCGACTTCGCAGGGCTCGAGCTACGACCCCTCGCCCGGAGCAGGTGCTCGCCCGCGCGGGCGTCGCGGACCGGGTCGAGGTCGTGCGCGAGTTCTCCTCCTACACCTGGTGGCTGAAGGAGCAGGTCCAGGCGCGCTCGGACGCGCACGGCAACTGCGAGCCGCGCTTCGACTTCGTCTACCTCGACGGCGCGAAGAACTGGACCGTCGACGGGCTCGCCGTGGTCCTGGTCGAGAAGCTCCTGCGGCCGGGCGGCTGGCTGCTGATGGACGACCTCGACTGGACCTACGCGCAGGATCCCGGGCCGCGAGGCGACCGACGGGATCGTCCATCGCGAGCTGTCCGAGCCCGAGCGCACCGCAGCCGCACCTGCGCGCGGTGTTCGACCTGATCGTGGCCCAGCACCCGAGCTTCACCGAGCTGCGGGTGCAGGACGAGTGGTGGGGCTGGGCGCGCAAGGCGCCCGGCGAGCCGCGCCGCTACACGCTCGAGACCAGCCGCCCGCTCGGCGCGCTCGTCGCGGGCACGCTGCGCCGCGCGCTGCGGCGGGCGCGCAACGCCCGCCGCGCTTAGACCGGCGCGCTTCCTGGGGATAGTCCCGCGGGAGGTCATGCGATGACGCGTCAGACTGGCTGTGGCGGTGACGGTGGGCGTGCTCGCGCTGGCGGGCTGCGGCGACGACGGCGGCGGCGGCGGCGGCGGGAGCCCCGAGCAGGGCGCGACCGAGGGCGCGAAGAAGGCGCCGACGCTCGACGCCGCCAAGGGCGCCAAGGGCACGGTGACGATGTGCGCCGGCAAGGACACCAGCGGCGCGCTCACCGAGGCGATCAAGCTCTTCAACAAGGACCACGCGGCCGACGGGCTGAAGGTCGTGAAGCTCGAGCTGGCCGCCGACGCGACCGAGGTCCGCAACCAGTTCATCCAGCGCGCGCAGGCCAAGTCCGACGAGTGCGACGTGCTGCAGTCCGACATCATCTGGACCGCGGAGTTCGCCCAGCAGGGCTGGATCATGGACCTCAGCGACTACGCGAACCCGCGCAAGGACGAGTTCATCCCGTCCACGCTGTCCTCCTACGACTTCGACGGCAAGCTCTGGGGCCTGCCGCAGGTCACCGGCGCGGGCCTGCTGTACCGCCGCACCGACCAGGTCGAGGAGCCGCCCGCGACGTGGCAGGAGCTCTACGAGCAGGGCGCCGCCAACGACGGCTTCGCCTACCAGGGCGCCCCGTACGAGGGCCTGACCTGCAACTTCGTCGAGCTGTCCTCCGCCGCCGGCGGCACGATCCTCTCCGAGGACGGCACGAAGGCCGAGTTCGACTCGCCCGAGAACCTGAAGGCGCTGCAGCTGATGGTCGACGGCATGAAGTCCGGCGGCGCGGTCAAGGCGAGCCGGACCTACATGGAGGAGCCGGCCCGGATCGCGTTCGAGTCCGGCAAGGCGACGTTCATGCGCAACTGGAGCTACGCCTACGCGCTCGGCAAGAAGGCGCCGAAGGTCAAGGACAAGCTCGAGGTCTCGCCGCTGCCGCCGTTCGAGGGCGGCGACAAGGGCGGCGTGCTGGGCGGCAACGGCCCGGTCGTGAGCGCCTTCACCGACGACCCCGAGGCCTCGATCGTGTGGCTCGACTACTGGACCTCGGAGGAGACGATCAAGCGCAACGCGGCGAAGTACTCGCTGCCGCCGACGATGCCGCAGCTCTACGACGACCCCGGCGTCGTAGAAGACGATGCCCTACGCCAAGGAGCTGCGCACGGCGGTCGAGAACGCGACCACGCGGCCCGTCTCGCCCGTCTACTCGCAGATCTCGCAGGCGGTCTTCGACGAACGTCAACAAGGCGTCGCGCGGCCAGATGAGCCCGGAGGACGCGCTCAAGCGGGGCCAGGAGCAGATCGAGAAGGCGCTCTCCAGCTTCTGATGGCGCCCGTCGAGCTGCTGATCGCCGGCGGCGGCTCGCGCGGCGCGACGTTCGCCGGCTGGGCCGCGCGCCACCCGGAGCGCGCGCGGGTGGTCGCCGTGGCCGAGCCGCGCGAGGACCGCCGCGAGGCGCTCGCCGACGCCCACGGCGTCCACCCGGACCTGTGCTTCGCCGACTGGCGCGAGGCGCTCGGCAACGGCCGCGGTCGCCGACGCGGCGGTCGTCGCCACGCTCGACCGCGAGCACACCGAGCCCGCGATCGCGCTCGCCGAGCAGGGCTACGCGCTGCTGATCGAGAAGCCGCTCGCGACCACGCGAGGCCGAGTGCGTGGCGATCGCCGAGGCGATCGAGCGCGCCGGCGTGGTCGCGGCGGTCGCGCACGTGCTGCGCTACACGCCCGTACACGCAGCTCGTGCGGCGCCTGCTCGACGAGGGCGCGGTCGGCGAGGTGGTCAGCGTCGAGCACCTCGAGCCCGTCGGCTTCTGGCACCAGGCCCACTCCTACGTGCGCGGCAACTGGCGCCGCGAGGACGAGGCCGGGCCGATGCTGCTGGCCAAGTGCTGCCACGACCTCGACTGGCTCTCGCACATCGTCGGGCGCGCGCTGCGAGCGGTCTCGTCGTTCGGCAGCCTCGGCCGCCTGCGGCCCGAGCACCGGCCGGAGGGCGCCGGCCGACCGCTGCCTGGACTGCGCGATCGAGCCGGTCCTGCCCCTACTCCGCCCGCAGGATCTACCTCGAGGCGGCCGAGCAGGGCGAGACGGGCTGGCCGGTCGACGTCGTCGCCTGGCCGCCGACGCCCGAGCAACGTCGAGGCGCGCGCTGCGCGACGGGCCCGTACGGCCGCTGCGTGTGGGCGTGCGACAACGACGTCGTCGACCACCAGGTCGTCTCGCTCGCCTACGAGGGCGGCGCCACGGCGAGCCTGACGATGACCGCGTTCACCCGGATGCGCGACCGCGAGACGCGGATCTTCGGCACCCGCGGCGAGCTGCGCGGCGACGGCGCGCACGGTCGAGGTCTACGACTTCCTGACCCGCACCACCACGCGCCACGACGTCCCGGGCGGCGGGGTCCTGACCGGCCACGGCGGCGGCGACGACGGCGTGATCGCCGACTTCGTCGCGGCGGTGGAGGCCGGCGACCCGCGCGCTCGTGCCGACGACGCCCGCGGCACACGCTCGAGTCGCACCGGATCGCCTTCGCGGCCGAGACCTCGCGCCGCGAGGGCCGGACCGTCGCGCTGCGTCTAGACGCCGAGGTCGCGCCGCAGCGCGGAGAGCTGGAGCACGGCCTGCGCGGCGTGCTCGCCCTGGTCGCGCTTGCCGCCGCCGGTGCGGGCCAGCGCCTGGTCCATGTTCTCCACGGTCAGCACGCCGAACGAGCACGGGATGCCCGTGCGCAGCTGGACGTCCTGGATGCCGCGGGCGGCCTCGGCGCAGACGTAGTCGTAGTGGTCGGTCTCGCCGCGGATCACCGCGCCGAGGCAGGCCACGCCGGCGTAGCGGCCGGTCGCGGCCAGGTAGGCGGCGGCGAGCGGCAGCTCGAAGGCGCCGGGGACGTCGTAGACGTCGGCGGCGTCGCCCGTGGCCTCGACGAACGCGCGCTGGGCGCCGGCGATCAGCCGGTCGGCCAGGTCCTCGTAGAAGCGCCCGATCGCGATCGCGTACCGCGGCGCGGCCTCGCTCACGGCGCCTCGCCCCGCGTGCCCGGCCGCGGCGCGCCCGCGGCGTCGCGGTCGTGCTCGTGCTCGGCGTGGACCATCTGCTCGTCGAGCGGCAGCCCCTGGTGGTGCAGCGCGTGGCCGAGCCGGTCGCGCTTGGCCTCCAGGTAGCGCTCGTTGTGCGGGTTGGCGGCGTGCACGATCGGGATCTGCTCGGTCACCGACAGCCCGTAGCCCTCGAGGCCGCGGATCTTCTTCGGGTTGTTGGTGAGGATCCGGATCGAGCTCAGGCCGAGGTCGGCGAGGATCTGCGCGCCGATGCCGTAGTCGCGCAGGTCGACGGGCAGGCCGAGCTCGAGGTTGGCGTCGACCGTGTCGAGCCCCTGGTCCTGCAGGTTGTAGGCCTTGAGCTTGTTCAGCAGGCCGATCCCGCGGCCCTCCTGGGCGAGGTAGAGCAGCACGCCGGAGCCCTCGCGCTCGATCATCGACAGCGCCGACTCGAGCTGCTCGCCGCAGTCGCAGCGCAGGGAGTGGAAGACGTCGCCGGTCAGGCACTCCGAGTGCACGCGGACGAGCACGTCCGCGGCGCCGTCGACCTCGCCCTTGACCATCGCGACGTGGTGCTTGTCGTCGACCAGCGAGCGGTAGCCGACGACGTCGAAGTCGCCGAAGGCCGTCGGCAGGCGGGTGGTGACGACGCGCTCGACGAGCTTGTCGTGGCGGCGCCGGTAGGCGATCAGGTCGGCGACCGTGATCATCTTCAGGCCGTGCCGCGCGCAGTAGCGCTCGAGGTCGGGAACCCGCGCCATCGTCCCGTCGTCGTTCATGACCTCGCAGATCACGCCCGAGGGGTTCAGCCCCGCCAGGCGGGCGAGGTCGACGGCCGCCTCGGTCTGGCCCGTGCGCTCCAGCACGCCGCCGGACTTGGCCTTCAGCGGGAAGATGTGGCCGGGCTGGACGAGGTCGCGCGGCACGCTCTGCGGGTCGATCGCGACCTGCACGGTGCGGGCGCGGTCGGCGGCCGAGATGCCGGTCGTGACGCCGTCGCGGGCCTCGATCGAGACGGTGAAGGCGGTCTCGAACGGCGACTCGTTCTTGGCCGCCATCAGGTCCAGGCCGAGCGCCTCGCAGCGGTCGGGCGTGAGCGCGAGGCAGATCAGCCCGCGCCCCTCCTTGGCCATGAAGTTGATCGCCTCGGGCGTGCAGAACTGGGCGGCCATCGTGAGGTCGCCCTCGTTCTCGCGGTCCTCGTCGTCGCAGACGACGACCATCCGCCCGGCGCGGATGTCCTCGAGCGCCTCCTCGACGGTGCTGAACGGCTGCCGGCTCACCGGGCGACCAGCTTTTCGACGTACTTCGCCAACACGTCCACCTCCAGGTTGACCGGCTGCCCCGGGGCGGCGGCGCCGAGATTGGTGCGCTCCAGAGTCTCGGGGATCAGCGCCACGGTGAACGTGTCAGCCGTCACAGAGGCCACGGTGAGCGAGATGCCGTCGACCGCGATCGAGCCCTTCTCGACCACGTAGCGCAGCGTCTCCGGCCGGCGCGGCGATCTCCACCACGCGCGAGAACCCGTCCTCGCGGATGTCGCGGATCGTGCCGAGGCCGTCGACGTGGCCCTGCACGACGTGGCCGCCGAGCCGGTCCGAGGCGCGCAGCGGCAGCTCGAGGTTGACCTCGGCGCCCTCGGCGACCTCGGCCAGCGAGGAGCGCCGCAGCGTCTCGTGCATCACGTCGGCGCTGAAGCGGCCGTCGGCGATCGCGGTGGCGGTCAGGCAGACGCCGTTGACGGCCACGGAGTCGCCCTCGCCGATCTCGGGCGCCAGCGCGGTGCTCACGGCCAGGCGCACGCCGTCCGCGTGGCGTCCACCGCGGTCGACCGTGCCCTTGTCGGCGACCAGACCGGTGAACACGGGTCACCACTCCCGCATGCGGGCGGAGATCAGGACGTCGTCGGCGACGCGCTGGCACTCGAGCGTGAGCGCGCGGGCGGCCTCGGCGATCCGCTCGACGCCCTCGCCCTCGAGCGGGTCGCGCGCGGCGGAGCCGCCGACGACCACGGGGGCGACGAACAGGCGGATCTCGTCGACCTCGCCGGCGTCGAGGAAGGCGCCCGCCAGGTGCGGGCCGCCCTCGAGCAGGATCGAGGTCACGCCGGCGGCGCCGAGCTGGACGAGCGCGTTCTTGACGCGCGCCGGCTCGTTCTCGCCCGTGGCGACGATCACGTCGGCGCCGGCGGCCTCGAGGCCGTCGGTGGCGCGGCGCGCGGCGGCGCGCGAGACGACGACGGTCAGCGGCAGCTCGGGCGCGCTCTGGATCAGCGCGGAGTCCAGCGGCAGCCGGGCCTCGGAGTCGAACACGATCCGGCGCGGCTGGCGGTGGACGTTCTCGATCCGGGCCGTGAGCTGCGGGTCGTCGGCCAGCGCCGTGCCGATCCCGCAGGCGACGGCGTCGCACTCCGCGCGCCAGCGGTGCGCGACGCGGCGCGAGTCGTCGCCCGAGATCCACTTCGAGTCGCCCGTGCGGGTGGCGACCTTGCCGTCGAGCGTCATCGCGGACTTGAACAGCACCCACGGCACCCCCGTGCGGGCGTGCTTGCGGAAGGGCTGGTTGAGCAGGCGCGCGCGGGCGGCGAGCTCGCCCTCGGCGATCACGATCTCCACGCCCTCGTCGCGCAGGATCCCCAGCCCGCGGCCCGGAGGCCTTCTCCGTCGGGTCGTCGGAGGCGACCACCACGCGGGCGATGCCCGGCCTCGAGGATCGCGTCCGTGCACGGCGGCGTGTTGCCCGTGGTGGCAGCAGGGCTCCAGCGAGACGTACATCGTCGCGCCGGCGGTGTCGGCGCCCCCGCAGGCGGCCAGCGCCTCGCGCTCGGCGTGGGCCTCCCCGTGGGCGGTGTGGAAGCCCTCCCCCAGCACCTCGCCGTCGCGGACCACGACGGCGCCGACCATCGGGTTCGGCGACGTGCGCCCGCGGCCGCCCTCGGCGAGCTCGATGGCGCGCGCGAGGTGGACGTGGTCGGTCTGCAGGAGCTGGGTCACGATGCAGACCGGAGGATAGGTGACTCAGCACTTACCGCCGCGCAGGCGGTAGATCCGCACCTCCGGCCCCATCCGGTCGTAGGAGAGCGGGTAGGCGTTGAAGGAGAAGTCGTAGGAGAACGGCAGCCGGCCCGTGCCGCCCACGTCCGGGCGGACCTCGTAGACGAGCTCCCCCTCGCGCTCGAGCGCCGCGTAGTAGCGGATCGCGTCGGGCACCTCGCGCGGCTCGGCGAACGCGCGCCCGTACTGGGTGGAGCCCGTCACGACCCAGCAGAAGCCGCCGCGGGCGTAGGAGCCCAGCAGCCCCGGCCGGGTGAAGCGCTCGTAGTCCTCGAAGCGGATCACGCCGCCGCCCGCCGAGTCCGGCGCGCGCGTGGTCGGCCACTTGTTCCAGCGGAAGCCGTTGCCGGTGCCCTCGCGGACGCTCTCGGCGTCGGCCGCCCACGCGGCGGGCACGAACGGCTCGACCACGACCTTGGAGCGGATCGGGACGTTGTCGACCATCCAGTCGCGCGCGAGCTGGCGCGTGTCCGGGCGGGCCAGCACGAGGTCGTTGTGGACGGAGAACACCAGCCCCTGCACGCACAGCAGCGCGCCCAGCACGCCCGCGACCAGGCCGGTCCGGCGGCGCACTCGCGGCGCCAGCCAGACCGCCGCGGCGACGACCGCCCACGCGGCGAGCAGGCACAGCAGCGGGTAGACGGGCAGCAGCCAGCGGGCGAAGAAGCGGTCCTGCGTGCCCATGAAGGCCAGGAAGACCAGCGGCGCCGGGATCAGCACGGCCGCCAGCCGCCGGTCGCGCATGAGCAGCCCGACCGCGCCGGCCAGCGCCGCCAGCGCGGGCAGCCAGCCCAGCCCCCAGGTCGCCGTGCCGAGGTAGTAGACGATGCCGCTGTCGGTCGAGAGCCCGAGCTTGCCGCCGCCGTCGCCCGAGGCCTCCGACTGGTGGCTGAGCCCGTCCCGGAAGGCGTCGAAGTCGAGCACCGCGAACGGGTTGGCGACCACGAAGCCGGCGAGCGCGAGCACGCCGGCCAGCAGCAGGCCGCGCAGCCGCGGCCCGGGCACCGGCGTGGCGAGCGCCGCGGCGACGATCGTCAGCACGAGGATCCCGGCCGTGTACTTCGTCGCGCACGCCACGCCGAGCGCCAGGCCCGCGATCGCGTAGCCGCCGTAGCCGTTGTGGCGGTAGATCGTCGCGACGCCGAGCAGCGCCAGGCACACGGGCGCGAGCGTCGGCGCGTCGTTGAGCGCCAGGTGCGAGTAGTGCACGGGCAGGAACGCGACCGCCAGCAGCGCCGCCCGCGATCAGCCCGGCGGCCCCGCCGAGCAGGCGGCGCCCGGCCCACGCCAGCAGCGCGACCGCGCCCGTGCCGAGGACGCGCGGCGACGATCCGGGCCGTCTCGAAGACGCTCGTGCGGTCGGCGGCCATCGCCTCCCCCACCCCGGCCCGGCCGCCGAAGCGCAGGTCGAAGACCACGTGCAGCAGGTACGTGTAGGCGGGCGGGTTGACGAAGTAGCCCGGGTTGTAGGAGTGCCCGAACATCCCGATCGCGCGCGGGACGAAGTGGGCGTTCTCGTCCGCGTTGTAGACGTAGGGCAGGCCGTGGCAGATCCCCCACAGGCGCAGCAGCGAGCGCGCCGGCGACGATGCCGGCGGCAGCCAGCAGCCAGCCGCGCTCCCGGCGCCAGCCGCGGCTCGGCCCGCGGCGGATGGCCGCCGCGGGCCTCAGCACGAGACGTACGCCGAGTAGTAGCGGGTCACCTTCACGCGCTCGAAGCCGGGCGGCGGCGACTGGATCAGCACGGAGTCGCTCGGGCTCGTCAGCGAGTGCTTGAACAGCGCGAAGCGGCTCGTGACGTAGATCCCGACGCCCTTGCGCGGCTGCGGGCGCAGCTTCGGGTCGGCGCGGGCGCGGACCTTCTCGTAGGGCAGGTCGGCGATCCAGCGCGAGTCGGGCACGAGCTTGTGGTTGGGCAGCGTCAGCGGCCCGCAGCGCAGCCCGGCGCGCACCTCCGGGTCGCGCAGCACCTCCACGAGGGAGTCGTGCGCGGCGCCGCGGAAGCTCAGCTCCGCGTCGAAGCGCTTGAGGTCGATGTGGATCGCCGTCCACACGACGCCGAAGACCACCACGAGCAGCGAGGCGACCGTCCAGCCCGTCCGCAGCCGCCCGGGCACGAGCAGCGTGAAGCCGCCGAAGGTGACCGCCGCGAAGACCAGCAGCGCGACCGCGGCGATCGCGAGGTAGCGCTCGATCGCCGACGCGCCCGCGATCCCGATCAGCACGAACGTGGCGATCCCCGCGGCGAGCAGCGCCAGCGGCGCGGCCGCGCGGCGCGGCACGGCGACGACCGCGATCGACCAGGCCGAGCGCGGCCGCCACGAGCACGGGCAGCTTGACCAGGTTGGCGAAGAACTCCGGGTATCGCGGACGGCAGCTGGGACAGCGGCAGGTTGCGGCCCAGCTCCTCCGCCGAGGAGCTCGTGTAGTGCAGCGAGAACAGCGGGTCGCCGGTGACCGCGAAGTCCGTCGCGGCCCACAGCACCGGCCCGGCCGCGGCCAGCACGGCGTACAGGAAGCGGTCGCGCCAGCTCGCCCTCCAGGCCACCCAGCACCAGTAGAAGGCCGCCAGCACCCACGCCTCCGGGCGCAGCAGGCCGGCGAGCGCGAGCAGCACGAGCACGGGCACGCCGCGGCGCGGGCGCTCGGCCTCCAGCGCCGCCGCCCACACGACCATCGCCATGTAGGGGATGTCGATGTAGCCGCGCGCGGTCAGGAACGCGTAGTCGAAGCGCGTCAGCAGCAGCGCCGCGGCGATCGATGCCCACCAGCGGCGTGAAGGCGATCTTGCCGAGCCGGTAGACGCCGGCGACCAGCCACAGGTAGCTGGCGATGATCAGCGCGATCCAGACGCGGTCGCCGATGTCGCCGAGCAGGCTCAGCGCGGCGCCGGCGACGATCGCCAGCGGGTGCTCGGTCGGGACCCGGAAGCCCTCGAACGTCGGGGCCTGCAGGTCGAGCACCTCGCGCCCCCACAGCAGCGAGTAGTACGAGTCGTAGTTGGGATAGGTGGGGTAGACGAGGAAGCCGACCAGGCTGCCGATGCACAGCAGCGCGAAGGCGGCCTTCGCGAAGCGATCGGCACGTCCCATTGCGGGAGCGAGGGTATCGACGCGGTACCTTCTGATCCCCGCCTGATGAAGCTCATCATCCAGATCCCCTGCCTGAACGAGGAGGAGACCCTCCCCGTCACGCTGCGCGACCTCCCGCGCGAGATCGACGGCTTCGACGCCGTCGAGTGGCTGGTCATCGACGACGGCTCGACGGACCGCACGATCGAGGTCGCGCGCGAGCACGGCGTCGACCACATCGTCCGGCTGACCAACAACAAGGGCCTCGCCTCGGGCTTCCAGGCGGGCCTGGACGCCGCGCTCAAGCTCGGCGCCGACGTGATCGTCAACACGGACGCCGACAACCAGTACTACGGGCCCGACGTGGTCAAGCTCGTGCAGCCGATCCTGGCCGGCAACGCCGACATGGTCGTCGGCGACCGCGAGGTCATGACGATCGAGCACTTCTCCCCGGCCAAGAAGACGCTGCAGCGGCTCGGCTCGTGGGTCGTGCGCCAGGCCTCGCAGACCAACATCCCCGACACCACCTCGGGCTTCCGCGCCTACAACCGCGAGGCCGCGCTGGCGATGCAGGTCGTCTCGAAGTTCACCTACACGCTCGAGACGATCATCCAGGCGGGCAAGATGACCGTCGCGGTCGACCACGTGCCGGTGCGCACCAACGAGAAGCTGCGCGAGTCGCGGCTGTTCCCGTCGATGTGGACCTACATCCGCCGCAACGGCGTCTCGATCTTCCGCATCTACGCGATGTACGAGCCGCTGCGGGTGTTCATGACCGCGGCGATCCTGATCGGGCTGATCGCGGCGGTCGTCTGGGGCCGCTTCGCCTACTTCTGGATCTCGGGCGACGGCGGCGGCCACGTGCAGTCGCTGATCCTCGGCGCCGTGCTCTTCAACGCGGCGATGGTGCTGGCGGCGCTCGGCGTGCTCGGCGACCTGCTCTCGAGCCAGCGGATCACGCTGCAGCGGATCTTCGAGCGCGTGCGGCGCGTGGAGCTCGAGCTCGAGGTGCCGCCGTCGCACTACGAGCCGGGCTCGCCCACGGCCGGCCACGAGGCCGACGACGGGCGCGCGCGCCGGCCAGCAGGGCCGCGGGCGCACCGAGGAGCGCGAGGCGATCCGCTCGTGAGCCAGGCGATCACGCGCGACGCCGAGGGCACGGTCACCGGCAACACCTACGACAAGTACGGCTCCACCAACCCGGTCGTCAAGCGGCTGATGGCGGGCTTCGAGCGCACGCTCGACGAGCTGTTCGCGCAGGCCGCGCCGAAGTCGCTGCTCGACGTCGGCTGCGGCGAGGGCGTGCTCACCCACAAGTGGGCGGCGCGGATCGCGCCCGGGCGCGTGGTCGGGATCGACCTCGAGGACCCGGCGATCCAGGCCGAGTGGGAGCAGCGCCAGGCGCCGAACCTCGAGTACCGCGTGATGAAGGCCGAGCGGATGCCGTTCGCCGACGGCGAGTTCGACGTCGCGGCCGCGATCGAGGTGCTCGAGCACGTGCCCGACCCCGAGCACACGGTCGCCGAGATGGCGCGCGTCGCGAGCGGGCACCTGCTGGTCTCCGTGCCGCGCGAGCCGCTCTGGCGCGGGCTCAACATGGCCCGCGGCGCCTACCTGAAGGACCTCGGGAACACGCCCGGCCACCTGAACCACTGGTCCAAGCGCTCGTTCGTGGCGCTGCTCTCGAAGCACGGCGAGGTCGTGGAGGCCCGCTCGCCGTTCCCTGGACCATGCTGTTAGTCCGGCGGTGACCGCCGCCGAGGCGTCGCGCGACGCCACGCGCTCCTACGGGCGCGGCGCGCGGATCCTCTCGGTCGGGATCGCCACGACCGGCCTGGTCACCTTCGCGTACTTCTCGCTCGCCTCGCACGCGCTGAGCGAGGTCGACTACAAGGGCATCTCGCTGCTGTGGTCGGTGATGTTCCTGATCATCTCGATCATCTACCGGCCGGTGGAGCAGCTGCTCTCGCGCACGATCTCCGCGCGGCGGGCGCGCGGGCTTGGAGGGCGGCCACCCGCTGCGGACCGCGATCGGCATCCAGGCGGCGTTCGCGGCGCTGTTCCTGGTCGTCGCGCTGGCCGGGCGCTCGCGGATCCAGGACGACGTCTTCGACGGCAGCGCGGAGCTGTACTGGGTGCTGGTCGTGGGCGTGCTGGCCTACGCGGTCAGCTACTTCGCGCGCGGCTGGCTGGCGGGGCACTCGCGCTTCGGGCTCTACGGCGGGCTCGTGCTGCTCGAGTCGTGCTCGCGCTGCCTGTTCGCGCTGGCCGTGGTGATCGGCGTGCTCGAGGGCCAGGGCGCGGTGGCGCTGGGCATCGCGGCGGCGCCGCTCGTCTCCCTGATGGTCGTGCCGTGGGCGCTGCGCGGGCGCGACCCGGCGCCGGCCGTCGGACGCGGTGGGCGGCGGCGAGCTCGGCTCCAACACCCGCTTCGCGGCGGCGGTGCTGGCGATCATGGCCGCCGAGCAGGCGCTGCTCAACGGGCCCGGTGGTGGCGGCCGACGTCACGAGCACGGACGCGGCGCTGGCCGGCTTCGTCTTCAACGTGCTGCTCATCACCCGCGCGCCGCTGCAGCTCTTCCAGGCGATCCAGACCTCGCTGCTCCCCCACCTGTCCGGCCTCGGCCGTCACCGACGGGCGCGAGGACTTCGCGCGGGCGCTGCGGGTGACGCTGCTGGCCATCTGGGGCTTCGCGGGCGCGGTCGTGCTCGGGCTGGCGCTGATCGGCCCGTGGGCGATGGGGGTGCTGTTCGGCGGCGACTTCGACTACGCGCGCGGCGGGCTCGTGCTCGTCGGCTTCGGGATGGGCTTCCACCTCACGGCGGGGACGCTCAACCAGGCGGCGCTGGCGCGCGACCGCGCGGGCCTGGCGGCGGCGGCCTGGCTGGGCGGCGCGGCGCTGTTCCTCGGCTGGCTGTTCGCGTCGCCGCTCGACGACAGCTGCTGGAGGTCGAGATCGGCTACTGCGCCACGACCGCCGTGCTCGCGCTGGCGCTGTGGCTGATCGAGCGCTCCGCGCCTCAGGCGGCGCCGGGCCGGACGAGCCCCGTCTCGTAGGCGAAGATCACCGCCTGCACGCGGTCGGGCAGCCGCAGCTTCGCGAGCACGTTGGAGACGTGGTCGAGCAGCCGCAGCACCTCCAGCTCGCGCGGCCGTGTTGTGGGCCTACCTCGGGCTGCGGCTCCTGCGGGCGTCGTAGGCGCTGTTGCCGACGCAGGCCCCGACGCTCAGCTCGACCCGGCCCTCGCCGATGCGGCGGTTCCTGACCCGGCCGCGGATGCGCATCGTGCTCGCGTTTCGCTTCGCGGCGGCGACGAACCGCCCGTCGGGGCCGACCTTGGCCCTGCCGATCCTCGCGGTGCCGATCTGCGTCGTGAACTGGCCGGGCTGCACGCCGGGGCAGGTCATCGCGACGAACGCCTCGAAGTCGCGGATCTCGCGGCCGCGGCGGGCGACCTTCAGGCGCACGGAGCGGGTGCCGCCGGCGCTGCCCTCGTAGGCGCCGTCGTCGCGTGTGCTCGTCCTCCAGCGCGTGCCGCGCCTGACCACCACCACGAGCGGCGCGCTCGTGACGGTCTCCTCCCCGACGGTCGCGCGGACGCGCAGCGTCGCGCGGCCTCGGGGCAGCGTCACGACGGCCTCGCCCTGCTCCCCAAGTGCGGTTGCGCTCCCAGCCCGGCGCCAGCGGGCGCCGCTCTTGCGCTCCACCACGGCGGTGGTCCCGTCCGGCAGACCGGCCAGCTCGAGCTTCACGATCCGCGGGAAGCCCGCGTAGGGCTCGACGGGCCGCCGGGATCGCGAGCCTCGCGGTCGAGCGCAGGACGATCCGGCGGACCGGACCGGTCTCGTAGCCGCCCGAGCAGCCAGTGCATCGCCGCCAGACCTGCCAGTAGCAGGTGCCGGGCGTCTCCTGCGGGCGCGGCGAGGCGCCGCCGGCGCCGAGCGCCGACACGCACCGGCCCTCCGCGGACGCGTCGCGCTCGCCAGGGCTGAGCGACAGCGGATCCGCCAGCCGGCCGTCGGCACCGAGCGCGGCCGAGCGCGAGAAGCTCACGCCGTGGTCGCTCGGGCCGCCGAAGAGCTCGAAGCCCTGGCCATCGTCGTAGGTGCGGTAGACGGGGCAGGTGAAGCTCACGGGGATCCCGTCGGGGTTCGTCGGCACGCTCGCGCCGTCGGCGGGGGCCAGCGGCTCCGACGGCGGGTCCCCGGGCATCGCGGGCGCGGACGCGGCCGCCACCACCATCGCAGCGAGCAGGGCGATCACGATGGCTAGCAGCGCAGCGATTCTCGGCACGGCGCGCAATCTACCGGCGCCCGCGCCGCCTAGCATGGCCTTCGTGCGGCTGCGACTCGAGCTGTTCGTCGACGACCTCGACACCTCGATCGGCTTCTACGCGGGCATCGGCTTCGCCGTCGAGCGCCGCGAGCACGACTACGCGAGCCTCCGCTGGGGCGACGTCGTCCTCGGCCTCGGCCCGATCGCCAAGCTCCCGGTGTCCGGCCCCGGACCAGGCTTCACCCAGGAGCGCCTCGCCGCAGACCGCGGAGCCGGGGTCGAGATCGTCCTCGAGGTCGAAGACCTCGACGTCGCCCTCGCAGCCGTTCGGGCCGCCGGCCACCCCCTCGCCACCGAGCCCACGGACCGCCCCTGGGGCCTCCGAGACTTCCGCCTCACCGACCCCGACGGCTACTACCTCCGCATCACCACCCGGGGTCAGACCCCGCGGCGCAACTAACTGAAGCGTCACCCCCTGCCACAACCGAAATTTAGGCACGCCTTCGGGGTCTGACCCCTCGGCGCGGCTTAACGAAGGTTGAGTCATAGGGGACCACTTCACTTTGGCGCGCCTCGGGGTCTGACCCTGTTGAAGGGGGGTGAGGGTTTGGGGCCGTGGCCTATAGGGTGTCGTGCCTCGGAAGCCTCGCGAAGAAGATCGCCGGTGGGGTCGCACCACGTGTTCGGCGCGTGGGAACAACAAGGCGCTGCTGTTCCACGACGACGTGGATCGCGACGGGTATCTGTGGCTGCTGGGGTCGGTTGTGAGACAGCAGGCGTGGCGGTGTCTGAGCTACTGCCTCATGGACAACCACATGCACCTGCTGATCGAGACGCCGCAGCCGAACCTCGGGCGAGGGGATGCAGCGGCTCCATGGGGACTTCGGGCGCGGCTTCAACCGGCGGCATGCCCGCAGCGGGCACGTGTTCCAGGGGCGGTTCGGGTCGACGCCGGTGAGGGACGACGAGCAGCTGTGGACGGTGGCCGGCTATATCGCCGCGAACCCGGTCGAAGCGGGGCTGTGCCGTTCGCCGGAGGAGTGGCGCTGGAGCAGCCATGCGTGCGTGGTCGGGCGCAGGCCGGCTCCCGCGTGGTTGGACCTGGAGCGGTTGTACGAGCGGTTCGAGGTGTGGGGCGGCGAGCCGCGCGCGCGGTACCTCGAGGCGGTCGCCAGCGAGCGTGGCGCAGGCTCGGCCGCGACGGTCGCGGCCTAGACCGCGGCGGGGAGCTCGGCCGGCGTGTCGACGAGCACGTCGGCGCCGGCGGCGCGGAGCTCCTCCGCGGTGCCGAAGCCCCACGTGACGCCGACGGCGCGCAGGCCGTGGGCGCGGGCGGCCTCCATGTCGACGTGGCGGTCGCCGACCATCGTGCCGCGCGGTCGCGCCGAGCGCGGAGACGGCCTTGGCGACCGTGGCCGTCTTGGACTCGACGTGCAGGTCGAGCTCGGGCGCGAACACGGCCTCGAAGCGCTCGCGCAGCCCGAGCGCGTCGAGCAGCGGCTCGGCGAACGCGCGCGGCTTGGAGGTCGCGACAGCGAGCCGCCGGCCCGCGGCGATCTCCGCGACGGCCTCGGGCACGCCCGGGTAGGTGGGCGTGTCGCGCAGGGAGACCTCGGCGTAGACGGAGCGGTAGGAGGCGATGCACGCCGCCACGGCGGGGTCGTCCGGGTCCACGCCGAGCAGCGAGGCGAAGCCGAAGGAGAGCGACGGGCCGATCAGCGGATAAGAGATCCTCGGGCGGCACGGGCTCGCGGCCGGCGTCCGCGAGCGCGTGGTTCATGCAGCTCGTGATCGCGAGACGGGAGTCCGCGAGCACCCCGTCGAGGTCGAACAGCACGACCTCGACGGCGGCGGATGCGCTCAGCTCGCCGGGGCCGCGTCGAGCGGGTCGACGAACGTGGGCCCGGTGAGCTCCTCGGGCTTCCACTGGGTCTTGGGCGCGATCGCCCGCGTGACGACGCGGTCCTTGTAGCGGTCGATCGTCGAGAGCATCGAGCGCACGAGCTCCTCGCCGAGGTAGTGCGGCTTGAGGCCCAGGTCGCGCAGCTTGGTGTTGGCCGCGTTGTAGTAGTGCTCCTCGAGCTCCACCCGCGGGTTGGGGAAGTGGTCGATGGAGACCTCGAGCCCCGTCTGCTCGGCCGAGCGCTTGGCCAGCTCGGCCAGCTCCATGATCGTGAACTGCTCCGTGAACTGGTTGAAGACGCGGAACTCGCCGCGCCGGGCCGGGTTGGTCACCGCCAGCTCGACGCACTGCAGCGTGTCGCGGATGTTGAGGTAGCCGCGCGTCTGGCCGCCCTTGCCGTAGACGGTCAGCGGGTGGCCGATCACGGCCTGGACGCAGAAGCGGTTCAGCGCCGTGCCGAAGATCTCGTCGTAGTCGAAGCGCGTGCACAGCCGCTCGTCGAGCACGGACTCGTCGGTCTCGATCCCGTACACGACGCCCTGGTTGAGGTCCGTGGCGCGCAGGCCCCAGATCCGCGAGGCGAAGTGGATGTTGTGGGAGTCGTGGACCTTGGAGAGGTGGTAGATCGAGCCCGGCAGCTTGGGATACGGGAGCGTGTCCTTGCGGCCCTTGTGCTCGATCTCGATGAACCCCTCCTCGATGTCGATGTTGGGCGTGCCGTACTCGCCCATCGTCCCGAGCTTGACCAGGTGGCAGTCCGGCACCCGGTCGCGCAGCGAGAACAGCAGGTTCAGCGTGCCGATCACGTTCGTCTGCTGCGTGTTGACCGCGTGGCGGCGGGAGATCATCGAGTAGGGCGCGCTCGGCTGCTCGCCGTAGTGCACGACCGCCTCGGGCAGCACGTCGGCGACGACCTGGTCGAGGAACTCGCCGTCGTCGATGTTGCCGATCATCGCCTGGATGTTGCGCCCCGTGACCCCGCGCCAGGCCTCGATGCGCTCCCCGAGGGAGGCGATCGGCGTCAGCGAGTCCGTCGAGTGCTCGTGGTGCCAGCGACGGCGGGAGAAGTTGTCGACGATGAAGACCTCGTGGCCCCGCGCGGAGAACCGCATGGCGGTGGGCCATCCGAGGTAGCCATCGCCACCGAGGATCAGGATGCGCATCGCGCCCACCTTATCGGGACTCCCGGCGACGTTCGACCGCCGCCGGGAGCGCCCGGAGCCGCTAGGGGAGCGTCACGTACTGCGCCAGGAAGGCGCGTGCGGACGGGGTGTCGAGCCGGTAGTCGACGTTGGTCGAGCGGCAGACCGCGTCGCCCGTGATCGTGATCGCCGCGATCGTGTTCGTGTTGCCGAGGAAGTTCGGTCCCCCGGAGTCGCCGTAGCACGTGCCGCCGTTGCCCGTGGACGGGTTCATCGAGATCCGCAGCAGCGTCTTGTTGATCGAGTTCAGCGTCCCCGTGGCGTACATGCGCACGTCGTCGTAGAGGTACTGGTGCCCGCCGGGGCCGTTGGTGACCTCGTAGGCGCCGTAGCCCACGGACGTGAACTGCTGGTTCTTGGACAGGTTCGAGAGCGAGCCCGCCTTGGGCAGCTTCGCGGGCGTGATGCCCGTGACGGCCTCGTCGAGGACGATCACCGCGATGTCGTGGTAGTCGCTCGTGGAGCCGGGATAGGCGGGATCGGCGTGGAAGGTGCCCGCGTAGGTCCTGTCGCCGGCGACGTAGGCCGTGTCGAAGGTCACGCGGGTGCGCGCGCCGTCGTCGTTGCAGTGGGCGGCGGTGAGGACGACGGTCGGCGAGATCAGCGTGCCGGAGCAGTAGAGCCAGGTGCCGTCGGAGTACTGGGTGTCGTTGACGAGCCCGGCCACGTTGGGATGGCGGTTGCCGTCGGGCGATCCGTTGGTGATGGCGGCGGCCGGTGAGGCCGTGATGAGCGCCGCGAGAACGACCGCGGCGGAGACGAGGCTTCGCATCGGCCGCACTGTAGTCCGGACTACCCTCACCCGATGACGACGCGAGGGCAGACGCTGCCGGAACGGCACGGCGGCCGCGTCGTGCTCGGCCTGCTGATCGCGATCCTCGTGCTCGGCCTCGCCCTGCGCGTGCAGGCCGCGCTCACGCCGCCGGAGGACGTCGGCAACGACGCCGCCGCCTACATGGCGATCGCCAAGGGCCTCTACACGGAGGGCAAGTACGGCGGCCCCGCTCAGACGAGTCCGAACGACTGGTCCCCGGGGGCGCCGCTCCTCTACGCCGGCGTCTACTTCCTCACGGGCGGCGTGAACCTCAAGGCGGCGCTGCTGCTCGTCGCGCTGCTGGGCACCGCCACGATCCTCTTCACGTACCTGCTCGCCCGCCGCCTCGCCGGGCCGATCGCCGGCGTGCTCGCCGCGCTGCTGGCCGCCACCTACCCGGCCTTCATCGACAACACCGGCCGCCTGCTGGCCGAGCCCGTCGCGCTGTTCTGGCTGCCCGCCGCGATGCTCGCGTTCCTGTGGGCCTCCGACGGCGGCCGCCCGTGGCGCTGGCTGGCCCCCGGCGCGCTGCTCGGGCTGACCACGCTCACCCGCCCGGAGTACCTGCCGTTCGTCGCCCTCTTCGCGCTGCTCGCGCTCGCGCGCGTGTGGCTCGGCCATCGCCGCGGGTTCCTGCCCGGCGTCGGCGCCGCCGCGCTGCTGGTCGTGGCGTTCTGCGCCGCGCTGGCCCCGTGGACGGTGCGCAACGCGATCACGCTGGACCGCTTCGTCCCCGTCACCACGGGCGGCGGCAAGGCGCTCTTCGTCGCCACCTACCTCCCCGGCGACGGCCGCCAGCAGCTCGTCAAGCGCCAGCTCATCGCGCGCTACTACGGCAAGAAGGATCTGCCGTACACCGAGGTCCTGCAGACGGAGATGCAGCCGCTGCTCAACCGGGTCGCGAAGAAGTACCCCGAGCTCGGCCGCGACGCCGCGCTCGCGCGCATCGGCCGCGAGAACTTCCGCAAGTACGCCACGGAGCAGCCGCTCGACTACGCGTGGATGGTGATCCGCAAGATCCAGAACATGTGGGACCGCGGGTCCTCGGCCACGATGTCGCCGATGTTCTGGTTCGCCTACCACAAGGTCCTGGTGTTCTGGGCGCTGGCGGCGCTGATCGGGCTCGCGTGGCGGCGCCGCTGGGAGACCGTGCCGATCGGCCTCACGATCCTCGGCATCACGCTGATCGGCGGCCTGCTGCTGGCCGTTCCGCGGCGCGCGCTGCCGCTGATGCCGTTCGTGCTCGCGCTCGCCGGCGTGACGATCGCGTGGCTGGGCGCGGCGGTCCCCGCCTGGCGACGGGCTATCCTGCCGCGCGCCCGATGGAGCTCTCAGCCCTCCGAATCCTCGGCCTCGGCCTCGCGGCCTGCCTGATCGCCTTCGCCGTCTGGCGCCGCCAGACCCTGCGCAACGGGGACATCCTCGTCCTGTTCGCGGCCGCGCTCGCGCTGGCGCTCGTGTCGGCGACCGACGTGCTCGACGCCGTCCTGAGCTTCTTCTCCTTCGAGCGCGGCGGCGGCGGCCGGATCCTCGGCCTCGCCGTGTTCGCGATCTTCGTGCTCGGCGCCCTGACGCTGCGCGGCCTGGTCCAGAACGGCCGCATCGAGCGCAAGCTGTCGGCGACGCTGGAGGGCATCGCCTGGGAGGAGTTCCGAGCCGACGGCCTGCCCGCGCGCTTCGAGGACAAGGTCGCGGTCGTCATCCCGGCCTACAACGAGGAGGACAACATCGGCTCCGTCCTCCCGCGCATCCCCGAGGCGGTCTGCGGGGTCCCCACCGCGGTGCTGGTCGTCGACGACGGCTCGCGCGACCGCACGGGCGACGTCGCGCGCGAGCACGGCGCCGCGGTCGCCCGCCACGTCACCAACCTCGGCGGCGGCGCGGCCCTGCGCACGGGCTACCGGATGATGAGCGACTCCAACGCGAAGGTCGTCGTGACGCTCGACGCGGATGGGCAGCACCTGCCCGAGGAGATGTCGCGGCTGGTGCAGCCCGTGCTCGACGGCGAGGTCGACGTCGCCCACGGCTCGCGCGTGCTCGGCCAGGCCGAGGCCAACCACTTCGCGCGCGAGATGGGGATCATCTTCTTCAACCGGCTCGTGTCCTTCATCACCCGCACGAAGGTCACCGACTGCTCCAACGGCTACCGCGCCGTGCGCGCCGGCGTGCTGCCCCTGCTCGTCCTGCGCCAGGAGCAGTTCCACACCTCGGAGTTCATGATCGAGGCGATCAAGCGCGGCGTGCCCGCCGTCGAGGTGCCCGTGACCGTCGTCTCGAGGCTCCACGGGCACTCGAAGAAGCCGGCCGTGATCCGCTACGGGATCGGCTTCACCAACGCGATCATGCGGACCTGGCTGCGTTAGGGGCGCAGCAGGGCGAGCACGCGCTCCGCGGCGTCCTCGAGCGGCTCGCCGAAGGCGACCTCGAGGTCCGGCGCCTCCGGCTCCTCGTAGGGCTGGCCGATGCCCGTGAAGTCGGGGATCTCCCCCGCCCGCGCCTTGGCGTAGAGCCCCTTCGTGTCGCGCAGCTCGCACTCCTCCAGGGGCGTGGAGACCCACACCTCCAGGAAGCGCAGGCCGCGCGACTCGTGCGCCGCCCGCGCGGCGGCCCGGTCCGCGCGGAACGGGGAGACGAGCGAGGCGAGCGCGGTCACGCCCGCGTCGGCCATCAGCGCGGCGACCTCGGCCGTGCGGCGGACGTTCTCCCGGCGGTCCTCGGGCGAGAAGCCGAGGTTGCCGTTGAGGCCGTGGCGGAGGTTGTCGCCGTCGAGCACGTAGGCCGGGCGGCCCTCGGCGAGCAGCTTCGCCTCCACCGCGGCGGCGACGGTCGACTTGCCCGAGGACGGCAGCCCTGTGAACCAGACCGTCGCGCCCGGCCCGCCGAGCGCCTGCCAGCGCGCCTCGCGCGTGATCTCGCCGGGCTGCCAGACGACGTTGGCCGAGCGCGGGTTCTCAGCGCCCGTCATCGATCATCCCGGCGCCGACGGTCTCGTTGGTGGCCTCGTCGATGAGGATGAACGAGCCCGTCGTGCGGTTGTCGGCGTAGCGGTCGAAGTACAGCGGCGCCGAGGTCCGCAGGGTCACCCGCCCCAGCTCGTTGCGCGACAGCGAGTCCGCGTCGCCCCGCTCTGTGAGCTGCTCCACCTCGAGCGTGTGGTGGATCGTGTCGAGCACGGCGCGCACGGTCGAGGTGGTGTGCTTGAGCAGGTAACGGCCGCGCGGGACGCTGTGGGCCTCGCCGAGCCAGCAGACCGTCGCGTCGATCTCCCGGCCCGACCGCGGCGAGGGGCCGGCGTGCACGATCATCGCCCCGCGCGCGACGTCGAGCTGGTCCTCGAGCCGGACGGCGATCGACAGCGGCGCGCCCGCGGCCTCCACGGAGCCCGACGGCGCGTCGACCGCCGACACCCGCGAGGTGGTCCCGGCCGGCAGCACGACGACCTCGTCGCCGACCCGCACGGTGCCGCCCGCGAGCTGGCCCGCGTAGGCGCGGTGCTCGGTCTCCTGGTCGCGCACCACCCACTGGACCGGCAGCCGCAGCGGCCTGTCGGCGAGCCCGGCGGCGACGGGCGCCTCCTCGAGGTACTGCAGCAGCGTCGGGCCGCCGAACCAGGCCAGGTTCTCCGAGCGCTCGACGACGTTGTCGCCCTTCAGGGCGGAGATCGGGATGCAGGCGAGCTCCTCCGCCTGCAGGCGCGAGGCCCAGCCGCGGAACTCGCCGCAGATGCGCCGGAAGACGTCCTGGTCGTAGTCGACGAGGTCCATCTTGTTGACGGCGAGCACGATCCGCGGGATCCCGAGCAGGCCGGCGATGGCGGCGTGGCGGCGGCTCTGGGTGAGCAGGCCCTCGCGGGCGTCGACGAGCACGATCGCGAGGTCGGCGGTCGAGGCGCCCGTGACCATGTTGCGCGTGTACTGGGCGTGCCCGGGGGTGTCGGCGATGATGAAGCGCCGCCTGGGCGTGGCGAAGTGCCGGTACGCGACGTCGATCGTGATCCCCTGCTCGCGCTCGGCGCGCAGGCCGTCCGTGAGCAGGGCGAGGTCCACCTGGCCGTCCTTGGTGACGGCCTCCAGCGCGTCGGCGTGCAGCGACTTGGCGTCGTAGAGCAGCCGTCCGATCAGCGTCGACTTGCCGTCGTCGACGGAGCCGGCGGTGGCGAAGCGCAGCAGCTGCGGCTGCTCCGCGGCCGCCGGGGACACCCGCGCGGCGGTGGTCTGCTCGGGAGCAGCGCTCACTAGAAGTAGCCCTCCCGCTTGCGATCCTCCATCGCGGCCTCGCTCACGCGGTCGTCGGCGCGCGTCTCGCCGCGCTCGGTGACCCGCGTCGCCGCGATCTCGGCCACCACGTCCTCGAGCGTGGTCGCCGTCGAGCGCACGGCGCCCGTGCAGGTCATGTCGCCCACCGTGCGGTAGCGCACCCACTCCGTGAAGGGCTCCTCGCCGTCCATGCGCTCCATGAAGTCGCTGACCGCGTAGAGCATCCCGTCGCGCTCGAAGACCTCGCGCTCGTGCGCGGTGTACAGCGGCGGGATCTCCAGGCCCTCGGTGAGGATGTACTCCCACACGTCGAGCTCGGTCCAGTTGGAGATCGGGAAGACGCGCACGTGCTCACCGCGCCGCACGCGGCCGTTGTAGAGCGACCACAGCTCGGCGCGCTGGCGCCGCGGGTCCCACTGGCCGAAGTCGTCGCGGAAGGAGAAGATCCGCTCCTTGGCCCGCGCCCGCTCCTCGTCGCGGCGCGCGCCGCCGAAGGCCGCGTCGAAGCCGTGCTCGGCGATCGCATCCAGAAGTGTGATGGTCTGCAGGCGGTTGCGCGAGGCCCGGGGCCCGGTCTCCTCGACCACGCGGCCCTTGTCGATCGACTCCTGCACGGAGGCGACGATCAGCCGCTCGCCGAGCTCGGCGACGCGGCGGTCGCGGAACTCGACCGCCTCGGGGAAGTTGTGGCCCGTGTCCACGTGCATGACCGGGAACGGGAACGGCGCCGGCCGGAAGGCCTTCTCGGCCAGGCGCAGCAGCACGATCGAGTCCTTGCCGCCCGAGAACAGCAGCACAGGGTTCTCGAGCTCGGCGGCGACCTCGCGCATGATGTGGATCGCCTCCGCCTCCAGGACCTGGAGGTGGGTGGGCGCGGCGGTGGCTGCGCTCATGTGGCGGCCGGCGGGAGGTGGAGGCCGCACTCGATCCGGTCCGTGCCGGCCCAGCGGCCCTCGCGGCCGGCGCCCGGGACGGTGCAGTGCGTGCAGCCGATCGACGCGAAGCCGCGGTCGTGCAGAGGGTTGTAGGGGACGTCGTGGGCGGCGATGTAGCGCCAGACGTCCTTGTCGGTCCAGTCCGCCAGCGGGGCGGCCTTCCACTTGCCGTGCGCCTCGTCCCAGCTCAGCTTGGGGGTGTCGGCGCGCGCCGGGGTCTGGTCGCGGCGCAGGCCGGTGATCCAGGCGTCGACGCCCTCGAGCGCCCGCTCGAGCGGGCGTACCTTGCGCAGCGCGCAGCACGCGTCGGGGTCGGTCGCCCACAGGCCATCGACCCACTCGCCCGCGTGGCGCTCGATCGTGATCCCGTAGCGGGACTCGACGCGCCGCCAGGTGTCGTAGGTCTCCTCGAACAGCACGCCGGTGTCGAGCACGAAGAACCGCGCTCGCGGCTCGATCCGCACGAGCATGTCGAGGATCACCGACGCCTCCTTCTGGAAGGAGCAGGCGACCGCCAGGCGCGGGTGGTACTCGCGCACCATGTGCTCGAGGACCTCCTGCGCGCCGAGCGGCTCGAGATCGGGGGCTGCGGCCGGGGCGGACACCGGCCGGAGAGCTTAGAGACCCGGGCTCCTACCTACTCCGTCGTCACCGCCCGCAGCACGTCCACCTTGGCCGCCCGCCGGGCGGGCGGGATCGCGGCGACCACGCCGGCGATCGAGGCGACGATCACGACCGCGATCAGCGTCCCGACCGGCAGCTCGAACACGAAGCCGTCCTCGGCCAGCGGCCGCGAGACGATCGCGGCGAACGCGACGCCGAGCACGATCCCCAGCACCGCGCCGATCGCGGCGGTGATCACGGACTCCGCGCGCACCATCCGCCGGACCTGGCGGCGCGACATGCCGACGGCGCGCAGGAGCCCCAGCTCGCGCGTGCGCTCGTGCACGGACAGCGCCAGGGTGTTGACGATGCCCAGCAGCGCGACGATCACCGACAGCGACAGCAGCGCGTAGACGAGCCCGACGAGCGCGTCGACCTGCTTGTTCTGCTCGTCCTTGAAGCCCTCGATCGTCTGCGGCTTGGCGGCCGGGAAGCCCGTCAGGGCGGCCTCCTCGCCCTTCTTGACGGCCTCGGGATCGTCGCCCGCCACCAGCACGAAGGCGATGTCCTTGGCGTCCCAGTCGTCCTCGAGCGAGGCGTTGGAGGCGAGCACGCCGCCGATCACGCCGGCGCCCGGCTCGTAGATGCCGCGCACGCGGTAGGTGACCTCGTTGCCGCGCGGGGCCGTCAGCTCCAGCGCGCTGCCGACCTTCAGGTCGTGCTGCTCGGCGAACTCCTTCGGGACGGCCACGCCGGTCGTGCCGAGGCCCGAGAGCACCGAGTTCGAGCCCTCGGCCCACTTGAGCGAGATCACGTCGCCGGCCGTGTCGGGATCGATGCCCGTGACGGTCGTGTTGCCGGTCTCGCCGGCCACGCGGCCCGTGGCGAAGCGGATCCGAGACACCGCGGTGACGCCCTCGACCTGCTCGATCGGCCTCGTGATGTCCGCGGGCAGCGGCGAGAAGCCGTCGTCGTGGGTGACGATGCTCACGGCCTTGACCTGCTCGTCGATGCCCTGGTCGATCGTCGCGCGCAGGCCGGCGGCGAAGATCGCCACGAGCACGACGAGCGCGACGCCGATCATCAGCGCCGAGGCGGTGACCGCGGTGCGCTGGGGCTGGCGGCGGCTGTTCTCGCGGGCGAGCATGCCCGTGAGGCCCTGGAAGCGGGCCAGTGGGCGGCCGATCAGGCCGCTCAGGGGGCGCACGAGCGTCGGGGCCAGCAGCGCGAAGCCGAAGATCATCAGCAGCGTGCCCAAGCCGAGCACCGTCGCCGTCGCGCTCGCGGCGCCCGGGTCGCCGAGCAGCCCGTAGAGCAGCAGCGCCACGCCGATCGCCTCGACGACGAAGGCGGCCACGATCCGCCGCCGGCGCACGTGCCCGACGCCGGGCGTGACGGCGTCGCGCATCGCGGCCACCGGCTCGATCCGCGTCGCGCGGCGGGCGGGCACGAAGCCCGAGACGACGGTGGCGACGACGCCGACGACCAGGCCCGCGATGATGGTCCGCGGCTGGAGCACGGTGCTCGTCGCGCCGAGGTCGATCCCGAACGAGGCCAGCAGGGCCGCCAGGGCGGGTGCCAGGGCCAGTCCGGCGGCGATGCCGAGCAGCGACGCCAGCACGCCGATCACGAACGTCTCGGCGAGCACGGAGCGCAGCACCTGGCCGCGCGAGGCGCCCAGCGTCCGCAGCAGCGCGAACTCCTTCGTGCGCTGCGCGACGGTGACGCTGAAGGTGTTGAAGATCAGGAAGGAGCCGACGAGCAGCGCCACCGCGGCGAACACGAGCAGCGCCGTGCGGATGAACCCGAGCGCGTCCGAGAGGTCCTGCGCCTGCTTCTCGGCCTGCTCCTTCCCGGTGCGCACCGCGAACTCCGGGCCCAGCTCACGGGCGATCGCGGCCTTGAGCTGCTCGGGCGTGGTCCCGCCCGCGGCGGCGACGGAGATGTCGTCGTAGCCGTCGTGGCCGGTGACGCGCCGGCCCTCCTCGAGCGTGAACACCACGAGCCGCGAGCCCGCGAGGTTCTCCGAGTCGCCGAGCGTCGCGATGCCCGAGACCTCGTAGGCCTTCTTCGGCGCGCGGCCGGCGACCGTCACCTCGTCGCCGAGCTTGAAGTCGAACTCGTCGGCCGTGCCCTTGTCGATGACGATCTGGTCGTCGGTCTCGGGCTTGGCGCCCTCGACGTAGGTGAGCGGGTCGAAGCGCTCGGGCCCGGCCGTGACGGCGATCGTGGGCGGGCCGTTGGAGAGGATCGGCTCCCCGTCGCGGTCGAGCAGGTTCACGTCGCCCGACACCGAGCCGGTGGCCTCCTCGACCCCGTCCACCGACTCCACGCGCGCGAGCGTGGAATCGGGCATGGTCGGCGGCGCGGCGAAGTCGGCCTCGACCTCGAGCTTGGACTGCACGGAGACGTCCGTGCCCTTCGAGGTCCGCTCGAAGAGGTCCTTGAACGACGCGTCGATCGTGTCCGTGAAGATGAACGTGCCGGCCACGAAGGCAACGCCGAGCACGACGGCGAAGCCCGTGAGGATCGTGCGCAGCTTGCGGGCCAGCAGGCCCTTGAAGGCGAGCTTGATCACGCCGCGACGGCCTTCATGAGGTCGAGCACGCCCTCCGTGCTCTCGCCCGCGCCGTCGTGGACGACCGCGCCGTCGCGCAGCACGACGATCCGCCCGGCCACGGAGGCCGCCTGGGCGTCGTGGGTGACCATGACGACCGTCTGGCCGAGGTCGGCGGCCGCCGTGCGCAGGAGGCCGAGCACCTCCTCGGAGCTGTTGGTGTCCAGGTTGCCGGTCGGCTCGTCGGCGAACACCACCGCGGGCCGATGCACGAGCGCGCGCGCTACGGCCACGCGCTGCTGCTGGCCGCCCGAGAGCTCGCTCGGGCGGTGCGTCAGGCGGTCGGCGAGGCCGACGCTGTCGATCAGCCCGTCCAGCCACTCCTTCTCGGGCTTGCGGCCGGCGAGCGTGAGCGGCAGCAGGATGTTCTCCTCGGCGGTGAGGACCGGCACGAGGTTGAAGGACTGGAAGACGAAGCCGAGGCGGTCGCGGCGCAGCTGGGTGAGCGCCTTGTCGCCGAGCCCGCCGATCTCCTGGCCGTCGACGGTCACGGACCCGCTCGTCGGCGTGTCGAGCCCCGCGAGCAGGTGCATCAGCGTGGACTTGCCGGAGCCCGAGGGCCCCATGATGGCGGTGAACTGGCCGGCGGGGAACTCCAGGGTCACGCCACGGAGCGCCTGCACGGCCGCCTCGCCCTCGCCATAGACGCGGCGAAGGTCGGTGCAGGAGACGATGGCGGTCATGGCACGAATATGACCACAGGGATGCGACGGCCCGTTCGGGTGCCCACCGCGTGGAGGTGGGGCTGCCCGCACCTTTTCCCTTAGGGGATCAGGCCGAGCGCAGGTACGCGAGCACGGCGAGCACGCGACGGTGGTCCTCCACCGTCGGCGGCAGGTCGAGCTTGGAGAAGATCGAGGTGACGTGCTTCTCGACCGCGCGCTCCGTGACGACCAGTGCCTCCGCGATCGCGTTGTTCGAGCGCCCCTCGGCCATCAGCCCGAGCACCTCGCGCTCGCGCGCGGTGATGCTCTCGAGCGGGTCCTCGCGGCGGCGGCGGCCGAGCAGCAGCGCCACGACCTCCGGGTCCAGCGCCGAGCCGCCGTTGGCGACGCGCCGCACGGCGTCGGTGAAGGTGTCCACGTCGGAGACGCGGTCCTTGAGCAGGTAGCCCGTGCGCTCCGTGGACTCCGACAGCAGGTCGAGCGCGTAGGCCTCCTCGACGTACTGGGAGAGCACGAGCACGGCCGTCGTACGGCTGCTCGGCGCGGATCCGGTGCGCGGCGCGCAGGCCCTCGTCGGTGTGGGTCGGCGGCATCCGCACGTCCACGACCGCGACGTCGGGCTTGTGCGCGCCGACCTTGCGCATCAGGTCCTCGGCGTCGCCGGCCTGGCCGACGACGTCGAAGCCCGACTCCTCGAGCAGGCGGACGAGGCCCTCGCGCAGCAGCACGGAGTCATCGGCGACAACGACGCGCAGTTCGAGCTCATAGAGGGCGCAGCCTAGTGATCGCGGCGGCGGTCAGGGGAGCAGCTCTTGGACCCGGTCGCCAGAGAGCTCGGCTTTGGGCACGAACCCGCGCGCGCCGGAGCGGGTGACGAGCGGCCCGAAGTCCGAGCCGTCGCGGCTGGAGACGAGGATCACCGTCGGCGCGTCGTCGCCGCCGGTCAGCCGCGCCGCGACGTCGAAGCCGTCGATGTCGGGCAGCTGCACGTCGAGCAGCACCACCTCGGGGCGGAGACGACCCGCCTCCGTGATCGCCTGGGCGCCGTCGGCGGCCTCGCCGACGACGTCGAACCCCTCGGCTTCGAGGAGAACGCGCGCAGAGGCGCGAAACGACGGATGGTCGTCGACGATGAGGACCCGGGGACCCACGTGGCGACAGTGTGATCGCGGCCGCAATCACCGACGGTACGGGTGGCCGTACCTGACGGTGTGGCAGGTTCCCCTAGTGTGACCCGGCTTTCCGGGGTGCGGCCTCTGCGATCTCGCGCACCTTCGCCGCGGGATCGGGGGCGCCGAACACCGCGCTGCCGGCCACGAACAGCGTCGCGCCCGCCCGCGCGCACAGCTCCGCCGTCGCCGCCGCGATCCCGCCGTCGACCTCGATCACCGTCTCCGGCCCGGCCATGGCGCGCAGCCGTTCGATCCGACCCGGCGAGGCCTCGAGGAACCGCTGGCCGCCCCAGCCGGGGTTGACCGTCATGCACAGCACGAGGTCGGCGTCGGCGGCGACCGCCGCGACCGCCTCGGGCGGCGTGCCCGGGTTGAGCGCGACCCCGGCGCGGCAACCCGCCTCGCGGACGGCCTGCAGCGCGTAATGCACGTGCGGCGTCGCCTCCACGTGCAGCGTGATGCCGTCCGCGCCGGCGTCCGCGAACGCCTGCACGTGACGCTCGGGCCCCTCGACCATCAGGTGGACGTCGACGACGGCGCCCGCCTCGTGGACCTGCCCGGCGATCGCCTCCACCACCAGCGGCCCCATCGTGATCGGCGGCACGAAGTGGCCGTCCATCACGTCGACGTGGATCACCGTCGCGCCGGCCTCGAGCACCTCGCCGACCTGCTCGCCGAGCCGCGCGAAGTCCGCCGACAGGATCGACGGTGCGACCCCCGACCACGCCGTCATCAGATGGGCACCAGCATCGATTCGCGGCAGTGGTTGCACGTGTACAGCGCCGTGCTGGACATGCGCACGATGGTCGAGTGCTCGCCGCAGTTGGGGCACACGGAGGCCAGCTCGAAGCGGTGCAGGCAGTTCACGCAGCGGTAGCGCCCGGGCAGGTTCGTGGGGCGCAGCCACGGCTCGCCGCAGTCCGGGCAGACGTCGCCGAGGTCGACGTCGCCGGAGCTCACGAGCCCTCGGCGCGGCGCAGCCGCGCGACGAAGAACCCGTCGGTGCCGTCGCGGTGTGGGAGCGTCTGGAGGAACATCGGCCTCGTCCCATGCTGCCACAGGGACCACTCCGACGAGCCGAGGTCGTCGGCGGTGAAGTCCTCGCGCTCGGCCAGGAGGCCCTCCACGACGGCCTCGTTCTCGGCCGGCGAGATCGTGCAGGTGGAGTACACGAGCGTCCCGCCCGGGCGCAGCGCGGCCGCCCCCGCGCGCAGGATCGCGCCCTGCTCCGACGCGAGCGAGGCCGTGCTCGAGGCTTGCTTGCGCCAGCGCGCGTCCGGCCGTGACGCGAGCGTCCCGAGGTCCGAGCACGGCGGGTCGACGAGCACCCGGTCGTACGCCCCGGCCTCCTGCGGCTCCGCGGCGTCGCCCGTGCGCACCTCCACCGTCCCCGCCCCCATGCGCGCGGCCGTGCGCGCGAGGGCCTCCGCCCGGCCGGCGTGGCGCTCGACCGCCACGACGGCGCCGCGGCCCTCCATCAGCGCCGCCAGGTGGGTGGTCTTGCCGCCCGGCGCGGCGCACAGGTCGAGCACGCGCTCCCCGGGCTGCGGTGCGAGGATCCGCCCGACGGCCATGGCCGCGCGCGACTGGGGCATGAACCTGCCCTGCTCCCAGAGCGGGGAGCCGAAGGCGTCGAAGGCCCCCTCGAGCACGAGCCCCTCGGGGAGGTCGTCCGCCGGTCGGCTCGCGACGGGCAGCTCGGCGGCCAGCTCCGCCGCCGTGGTGCGCAGCGCGTTGGCGCGCAGCGCCGCCTCCGCCGGCCGGTTGCCGGCGGCCATCAGCGCGCGTGCGGCGGCCGGGCCGAGGTCGTCGAACCACCGCTCGGCGATCCAGGGCGGGTAGGAGTGGCGCAGCGCGGCCTCGGCGGGCGTCGCGTCGGGCAGGGCCTCCACGAGCGCGCGCCCCTCGCGCGCGGCGCGGCGCAGGACGGCGTTGACCAGCCCGGCCCCGCGCGGCGCCTCCGCCTTGGCCAGCTCGACCGACTCGCCGACGGCGGCATGGGCGGCGATGCCATCGAGGAACGCGAGCTGGAAGGCGCCGAGGCGCAGCGCGGCGAGCACCGGCGGCTGCAGGCGCTCGACGGGCCGCTGCGCCAAGACCGCGATCAGGTGGTCGAGCGTGCCGACGCGCTGCACCGTCCCGTAGGAGAGCTGGGTGGCCAGCGCGCGGTCGCGGGCCTCCAGGCCGGCCCTCCGCGCCTCCCCGTGCAGGGCCCGGTCGGCCCACGCCTCCTGCTCGAAGACCCGCCGCAGGACCGCAAAGGCGACCGCGCGGGCGGGGCTGACGGGCGCCGCGCTCATGGGGTCACGACCCGTTGCCGGCGCGTCCCTGTTTGGGGTACGTTTGACCCCGTTGGACGAGTTCGTGCAAGACCAGAATGAAGGCTTGTTTCCGGTGTCTTGCGCAATTCCGGAAAGTCCGGAAACCAGGTCTGTCGTACCTTCGTCCAAACCCTGACTATTTCCCTAAAGGGGCTAATCATCTTTGGCGAAAGTGCCGAGTCATCCGGTGCAAGGGGACTCTGACATGACGGATTCGAACAACTCTCGCCGCACTCACCACCGGACGCGACCTCAGGTTCGCGGGCACGATCGCCGCCGGTCTGGTCGCCGGCGTGCTCGGCATCGGCGCCATCGCCGTGCCGCTCGTCGGCTGGAACAACTGGCCCGACGCGATCTCGAGCTCGAGCGGCGACCCGATCACCCTCTCCCCCACCACGGACCGCTCCGCCCAGCGCGACTCGGACGGCTCCATGGCCGTGCGCTCCGCGCCGCGACAGACGGTCACCGGCCCGGGCGGCGCGCTGGCGCTGCTGCCCTCCGCGGGCGGCTCGGCCCCCGCGACGACGGGCGGCGGAGCCGGAACGCGCACGGTCGGCACCACCACCCCGGGCGGCGACGACGCCTCCGGCGTGCGCCGCTCGAGCAGCGACGTGCGCGGCTCCGGCGGCGGCTCGAACACCGCCCGAGAACTTCGGCGACAGCGAGTTCGCGTCGTCTCCCGACACCGACGGCGACGGCATCCCGGACACCGTGGAGCAGGCCCAGGGCCTCGACGCCAACGCCAACGACGCCGACGCGGACGCGGACGGCGACGGCATCCCCAACGGCGTCGAGTTCCGCCTGCGCTCCGCGGCCAACGCCAAGGACTCCGACAACAACGGCGTCGAGGACGGCGCCGAGGACACCGACGGCGACGGCGTCCCGAACGCGGTCGAGGTCGCGCTCGGCAGCGATCCCTTCAACGCCGACACCGGCAGCGACGGCGTCGGCGACGGCAGCGACGACGCGGACGGCGACGGCCTCCCCAACGCCGTCGAGATCGTGACCGGCAGCGACCCTGGCGTCCCCGACGCGCCGCCCCCGGTCGACCCGGGCGGGCCCGCGACGCCGGAGGAGCCCACCGAGACCGACCCGTCCCCGACCGAGGAGCCCGCCGCTCCGGCCGAGGAGCCCGCCGCGCCCGTCGAGGAGCCCGCCACCCCGGCGGAGCAGCCCGCCGAGCCGGCGACCCCGGTCGAGCCCGCCGACAAGGACAAGGGGAAGGGCAAGGACCACAAGAACCCGGACCAGCCCGCCCCCGTGGCCGACCCGACGGACAACCAGGCCACCGAGCCCGAGCACGCCGAGGTCGAGGACCCGCCGGCCGACCAGGTCCCGACCGACCCGCCCGACACGGGCGCGCAGGCCAAGGCCCCCCAGGCCGCGCCGGCTCCGGCCCCCGCCGTGGCCCCGGCCGCCGCGCCCGCACCGCCTCCGCCGCCCGCGCCGCCGGCGCAGGCCGCTCCGGCCCCGGCGCCCGCCGCCGCTCCGGCCGCGGCCCCCGCCGCTCCGGCCGCGGCCCCCGCCGCTCCGGCGCAGCCCGCGCCGGCCGCCGAGCAGCCCGCCTAAGCCGGGAGATACGGATCGAAGCGCTCGTCGCCCGTCTGGGCGGCGAGCCGCTGCGCCGTCTCGCGCAGCTCCATCCGGCGCCACATGCCGCCGTCGTCCTGCGCCGCCGCGGCCAGCAGCTCGAGCGCCGGCTCGACCGCGCGCGTGTCGCCGCGGACCGCCAGGCCGTGGACGGCCTCCAGCCGCGTCTCGGGGTCCGGGTCCGCGAGCCGCTCGGCCAGTGCCTCACGCAGCTCCGACGTGTCCTGGGAGGCGAGCATCCCGAGCGCGAAGGTCGCCCAGTCGCGCACCTCCGTCTCCTCGTCGCTCGAGAGCCGGATCAGGGCATCCACGGCATCGGGGGCCTCGCGGCCGGCGAGCGCGATCGCCGCCGCCTCGCGCACGCGCGCGCCGGAGTGCCCGGCGAGCGCGACCAGGGTGTCGAGCCCGTACGGCTCGCCGAGATGCCCGAAGCCGTGCGCGATCGCCTCCAGCACGCCCGGATCCTGCTCGCGCGCCGCCATCTCCTCAAGCGTCGCCGCGGACTCGGCCGGGAACGTCCGCACGGGCGTGCCGAGCTGGCCGAGCAGGAACGCGGCGATCCCGCGCTCGCGCGGGTCGTCGTCGGCGGCCAGGGCGCGAGCGCGGAAGAGCACGTCCTCGTCGCCGCGGTAGGCGAGCGCCGACAGATACGGCGCCCACTCGGCGTCGGAGGTCCATTCCTCGCGGGCCAGGTCGAGCAGCTCGTCGAACGAGCGGCCGGGCAGGGACGGGTCGAGGAAGAAGCCGGTGTGGTCGGCGTCGGGGCGGCCGCGCAGCCACGCGGGCGCGTCCATCTCCTTGCCGCCGGGCGGGCGGATGCGCGTGAGCTCGAGCGCGCCGCCGTTGCAGTCCAGCAGCAGGCGGCCGGCCTCGACGCGCACGCGGCCGCCCGCCGGCGCGAGCGTTTCGCCGGCGACGCGGGCCTCCAGCACGGCCATGAACTCGCCGCCGGGCAGCGGCAGCCGCGCGCCGATGTGCGGGCGCAGCGCGCGGACCTGACGCTCGACGGCCTCCGGCGGCAACGTGAAGTCCAGCGCCCTGTCGCGCGCCTCGATCTTGTGCGCGTAGGTGACGCCGTCCTCGCCCTGCGCCTCGAACCTCGGCCGCTCGGTCAGAGCGCGCGGACGAGCAGCTCGCCGCTCAGGCGCTCCAGGCGCTCCGACAGCCTTCCGTAGTCGTCGTCCGGATGGATCGGCTCCTCGCCCTGCAGGCAGACCGGCCCGGCGTCGAGCGCCTCGACGAGCCGGATGATCGAGACCCCGGTCACCGCGTCGCCGGCCATGATCGCCCGCTCGATCGGAGCGGCGCCGCGCCAGCGCGGCAGCAGCGACGGGTGGACGTTGAGGATCTCGTAGGCGCTCAGCAGCGGCTCGCGGATCAGCGCCCCGTAGGCGCAGACGGCCAGCGCCTCGGGCTCGGCGGCCGCGATCCGCTCCAGCACGTCCTCGTCGTGCAGGCGCTCGGGCTGGATCAGCTCCATGCCGAGCGCGCGCGCCGCGTCGGCGACGGGCGGCGGCTGCAGGCGGCGCCCCCGGCCGCGCGGCGCGTCGGGGCGCGTGACGACCAGGACGGGCCGGTGCTCGCTCGCGGCGAGCCGCTCGAGCACGGTGGCGGCGAAGCTCGAGGTGCCGAGGTAGACGGTGCGCACGCCGGAAGGCTACGCGCCCACGCCGAGCGGTGAGCTGCCGGCGCCCGCCTCGCGGAGGGCTCGCATGGCCTGCTTGCGCTGATCGCGCGTGGTGCGGTCCAGGATCAGCACGCCGTCGAGGTGGTCGATCTCGTGCTGGAGCACCCGCGCCTCCAGCCCGAGGCCTCGATCAGCTGCTCCTCGCCGTGCTCGTCCTGGGCGCGCACGCGCACGTGGACGGGCCGGTCGACCTCCACCAGCACGCCCGGCAGCGAGAGGCAGCCCTCCTCCAGCGACTCGCGCTCCTCGCTGGTCCACTCGATCGTCGGGTTCACGACCGCGGCGACCGGCGCGTCGGGGTCGACGCGGTAGACGAGCACGCGGTGCATCACGCCGACCTGGGTGGCCGCGAGCCCGATCCCGAGCGCGTCGTGCATGACCTGGCCCATGCGCCGGATTTCCTCCGACAGCCGCTCGTCGAAGCGCTCGACCTCGAGCGCGCGGCCGCGCAGGGAGGGGTCGCCGTACTGGCGCACGAGCTTGAGCGCCGCGTCCCGCCGAGCGCGGGTCTCGGGGTCGATGCGCTCGCGGAGGGCCTCGGCCTCCTCCTGCGTGCGCGGGCGGCGCGATCTGGTCCTCTTCCGCCATGGGTCGGGAAGTCTATTGCGGGTCGACGTCGACGCTGAAGGTCACGTCGCGGTGGGCGCGGTCGCGCGCCGCGGCCTCGACGGCGGCGCCCATCGCGCGCACGGCATCCGCGCGGGCCGTGGTCCTCACGACGACCTGGAAGCGCTCGCGCCCGCGCAGGCGGAACAGCGGCGCCGGCCCCAGCACCTCGGTGCGCGCCGCCCCGTCGACGCCCGCCGCGACGGCGCCCGCGGCCGCCCGGGCCGGGCCCGCCGTCCTCGCTCGAGCAGACGACGCGGATCAGGTCGGCGAACGGCGGGTAGCCGAGCGAGCGCCGGCGCTCGAGCTCGCCGGCGAGGAAGCCCTCGGCGTCGTGGCGGGAGGCGGCCTCGATCGCCGCGGCGTTCGGGGCGCTCGTCTGCACGAGCACGCGGCCGCCGCGCTCGCCCCGGCCGGCGCGCCCGGCGAGCTGCGCGATCAGCGCGAACGTGCGCTCCTCGGCCCGGAAGTCGGGGAAGCGCAGCGTCGAGTCGGCGTCGAGCACGACGCCGAGCGTGACGTCCGGGAAGTCGTGGCCCTTGGCCACCATCTGGGTGCCGAGCAGCAGCCCCTCGGGAGCGGCGCGGAAGCGCGCCAGCAGCTCGGGCACCGCGTCCTTGGCCCCGGCGGTGTCCGCGTCGAGCCGGAAGACCGGCACGTCGAGCCCCTCGCGCAGCTCGTGCTCGATGCGCTCCGTGCCCGCGCCGTGGCGCGCGACCGCCAGCGAGCCGCAGGCGTCGCAGCGCTCCGGGACCCGCTCGCGGTGCCCGCAGTGGTGGCAGGCGATCGCCTGCTCGGCCCGGTGCAGCACGAGCGCGACCTCGCAGTTGGGGCACTCCCACGTCTTGCCGCACGACCGGCAGGAGAGGAAGTTCGACCAGCCGCGGCGGTTGAGCAGGACGATCGACTTGCGCGCGCTCGCGAGCGCGCGGCGCGTCTCGGGGTGCAGCGGGTGGCGCGCGCCGCGCATGTCGAGCACGCGCACGGGCGGCAGCCGGCGCGCGTCGACGCGGCTCGGGAGCTTCAGGTCGCGGCAGCGCGTGCCAGGTCTCCGGCCGCGGCGTCGCGGTGCCGACGAGCAGCCGGGCGCCCGCGCGGCGCGCGCGCTCGGCGGCGACGGTGCGGGCGTCGTAGCGCGGATCGCCCTCGTGCTTGAAGGAGGCGTCGTGCTCCTCGTCGACGACGATCAGGCCGAGCCCCGCGACGGGCGCGAAGACCGCGGAGCGCGGGCCGACCGCGATCCGCGCCTCGCCCGTGCGCAGCCGCCGCCACTCGTCGTAGCGCTCGCCCTCCCCCAGCGCGGAGTGCAGCAGCGCAACGGTGTCGCCGAAGCGCGCCTGGAAGCGCCCCACCGTCTGCGGCGTGAGCGCGATCTCGGGCACCAGCACGATCACGCCCTCGCCGCGCTCCAGCGCCGCGGCGGCCGCGCGCAGGTAGACCTCGGTCTTGCCCGATCCCGTCACGCCGTGCAGCAGGTGCGAGGAGGCCGGCGCATCGTCGACGGCCCGGATCGCCGCCTCCTGGTCGGGCGTGAGCGCGACGGGCGCCGCCGGGCTGCACGTCGGTGCGCGGGGCGCGGCGGCGCTGGCGCGCCTCGACGGCGACCAGGCCGCGCGCCTCCAGTCGCCGCAGCGCCGGGAGCTGCCCCGTGGCGCGCATCGGCAGCGCCTCCAGCAGCGCCTGCTGGTTGTCCGTGAGCCGCTCCCCGTCGAGCGGCGCGCCCGTGCGGAACGCCCACGGCTCGGTCCGCGGCCTGCCCGCGCGGGGGCAGCACGAGCTGCAGCGATCGCGCCGGCGTCGAGCAGTACTCCGTCGCCATCCACAGCGCCAGATCGACGAGGTCCGGCGGCACGTCGTCCTCGCGCACGCCGGTCGGCGCCACGAGCCGCTCGGGCGCGAGCTCCGCTGTGCTCGGCGAGCCCGACCACCACGCCGTCGAGCGCCTGGCGGCCGAACGGCACGCGCACGATCGACCCGACCCGCACGGGCTGCTCGGGCAGCGCGTAGTCGAACGGGCCGCTCAGGCGGCGCGTCGTCGTGAGGGGTTGCACCTGCGCGATCACGGGCCTGACGACGATAGGCGCGGCAGCGGTCGCTCCGCCCCGCCGGCACTACGCTCGGCGGTGTGGAGGGCATCCGGCACGGCGACAACCTGGGCTGCTGCGGAGCTGCCGGACGGCTGCGTGCAGATGGTCTACGCCGACCCGCCGTTCAACACGGGCAAGGTGCAGACGCGCAGGACGCTCGCCACGGTCGCGGCCGAGACCGGCGACCGGACCGGCTTCGGCGGGCGCCGCTACGCCTCCACCCTGCTCGAGACCTCCTCCTACCGCGACGCGTTCGACGACTATCTGGGCTTCCTGGAGCCGCGGCTGCGCGAGCTGCGCCGCGTGCTGCACGACAGCGGCACGCTCTACCTGCACCTCGACTACCGCGAGGCGCACGCCGTCAAGCTGCTGCTCGACGAGCTCTTCGGCCGCGAGTGCTTCCTCAACGAGCTGATCTGGGCCTACGACTACGGCGGCAAGCCCAAGCGCCGCTGGCCGCAGAAGCACGACACGATCCTCGTCTACGTCAAGGACCCGGCGGCCTACCACTTCGACGGCGAGGAGGTCGAGCGCGAGCCCTACATGGCGCCCGGCCTCGTCTCGCCGGAGAAGGCCGCGCGCGGGAAGATGCCGGTCAGCGTCATCTGGCACACGATCGTCTCCCCCACCGGGCGCGAGAAGACCGGCTACCCGACGCAGAAGCCCGAGGGCCTCGTCCGCCGCTTCGTGCACGCCTCCTCGCGGCCGGGCGACCTCGTGCTGGACCCGTTCGCCGGCTCGGGCACGCTCGGCGCGGTGGCCGCGGCGACCGGCCGCCGCTACCTGCTGATGGACTCCAGCGCCGACGCCGTGCGGGTGATGCGCGAGCGGCTCGGCGCGTGAGCCGCGTCGTCGCGCGCGGCCCCGGCCGCGTGAACCTGATCGGCGAGCACACCGACTACAACGACGGGCTGGCGCTGCCGTTCGCGATCGAGCGCGGCGTGACGGTCACGGCCGAGCCGCTGGACGGCGACCGGATCGAGGCGCACGCGCTCGACCTCGGCGAGCACGACGCGTTCGCGCTCGGCGAGGATCCGAACGCGCGAGCGGCTGGCGCGCCTTCGTGCGCGGGACGGTCGCCGAGCTGCGCGCCGCCGGCCACGCCGTCCGCCCGTGCCGGCTGGAGATCGAGGGCGACCTCCCCCACGGCTCCGGCCTGTCCTCCTCGGCCGCGCTGGAGGCGGCGCTGTGCCTGGCGCTGCTCGAGGACCCGGACGTCGACCGCGTCGAGTTGGCCAAGCTCTGCTCGCGCGTGGAGAACGAGCACGTCGGCGCGCGCACCGGGCTGCTCGACCAGCTCGCCGTGCTGTGCGGGCGCGAGGGCGCGGCGCTGCGGATCGACTTCCGCGACCTCTCGATCGAGCCCGTGCCGCTCGAGCTCGGCGACTGGCGGCTCGTCACGCTCGACTCGGGCGCGTCGCACGAGCACGCGGGCGGCGGCTACAACGAGCGCCGCGCGGAGTGCGCCGCGGCCTGCGAGGCGCTCGGCATCGCCAGCCTGCGCGACGCGACGTCGCCCGACGGGCTGCCGGACTCCGCTGGACCGGCGCGTGCGCCATGTGCTGCGCGAGAACGCGCGCGTCGAGGCTACCGCCGCCGCGCTCGCCGCCGGCGACCTCGAGCGCGTCGGGGCCCTGCTGAGCGAGTCGCACGCGAGCCTGCGCGACGACTACGAGGCGTCCGTGCCCGAGGTCGAGCGCACCGTCGAGGCGCTCGGGCGCGCCGGCGCCGCGGGAGCGCGGATGGTCGGCGGCGGCTTCGGCGGCTCGGTGCTGGCGCTGTTCCCGCCCGGCGCGCGGCCGCCGGACGGGTCGGTCTCAGTCGTCCCGGGCCCCGCCGCCCGGCGCCTCTGACTCGGCGATCTCCTCGCCGAGGGGCCGCGAGAACGCCCAGGCCAGGAAGATCGCGCCGACGAGCAGCATCGCCAGCCCCGTCCACAGGTTCACGTTGACGCCGGCCGCCTTGTCGACGTCGGCGTCGGAGGCGCCGAGGCCGAGGATGAACAGGATCACGCCGTAGATCAGGAACAGCCCGCCGATGAAGCGGCGGACGTCGAACAGGTTGGCGGCACGCGCCGCGCGGTGGGCGTCGAGCTCGGCCTTCTCGGCATCGGCGATGTACTTGTCGTCGGGCATCGGTGGTCTCCTAGGCGAAGAGGAAGCTGAGGATGGCGGTCAGGCCGAGCGCGCCGGCCGCGAGCGTTGCGGGTCGCCGGTACCAGACCCGTTCGGAGGGATCCTCCTCCTCGTCCGACGGCGGCCATGCCGTAGACGAGGCCGTTGCAGCTCCTCGACCGGCTTCGGCTTAGTGACGAACGTGACCGCGACGGAGACGATCGCGTCGAGCACGAACGCGGCGATCGCGCCCCAGAAGGCCGCCGCCTGCGCGGAGCCGAGGTCGAACCAGCCCCATTCGTTCCCGTAGTGCGCGATCGCCGCGCCGAGCGTGCCGGCCAGCAGGCCGTAGAAGCCCGCCCACGGCGTCATCCGCTTCCAGAACATGCCGATGATGAATGTGGCGAACAGCGGCGCGTTGAAGAACGAGAACAACAGCTGGATGTAATCCATGATGTTGTTGTAACCCGAGGCGATCAGCGCCGTGGCGATGCCGATCACGATGCCCGCGACCGTCGCGATGCGGCCGAAGTTCAGGTAGTAGTCGTCGCTCTTGCCGCTCTTGACGTACGGCTCCCAGAGGTCGTACGTGACGACCGTGTTGAACGCCGACACGTTGGCCGCGACGCCCGCCATGAACGCCGCGATCAGGCCCACCAGCGCCAGCCCGAGCATGCCGTTGGGCAGGTACTCGTTCATCAGCAGCGGGATCGCGTTGTTGTACTCCATGTTCGGGTCGTCGCCGCCGAGGCCCTTGATCGTCACGAGCGCGACGAGGCCGGGGATGATCGTGATCGCCGGGATGAAGATCTTCGGGTAGGCGCCGATCAGCGGCGTGCGGCGGCGCGGCGTTGAGGCTCTTGGCCGACAGCGCGCGCTGGACCTCGGCGAAGTTCGTCGTCCAGTAGCCGAACGAGAGCACGAAGCCGAGGCCGAACACGATCGGGATCCAGGACGCCTCGAGCGGGTTGTCGCCGCTGCCGGTGCCCCTCCAGGACGTGCATCAGGTCGTCGTTGCCCTTCATCTCGACGATGCGGTCCGTCAGGCCGTCCCAGCCGCCGACGTCGATCAGGCCGATCACCGTCAGCGGGATCAGCGCGGCGAGGATGATGAAGAACTGCAGGACCTCGTTGTAGATCGCCGAGGAGAGCCCGCCGAGCGTGATGTAGACGAGCACGATCGCGGCGCTGACGACGATGCCCAGCAGGATCGGCCAGCCGAGCAGCAGCTCCAGCACGAGCGCCAGCGCGTACAGGTTCACGCCCGCGATCAGCACGGTCGCGAGCGCGAAGCTCAGCGCGTTGAAGACGTGCGTCGGCTTGTTGAAGCGCAGCCGCAGGTACTCGGGCACGCTGCGGACCTTCGAGCCGTAGTAGAACGGCATCATCACGATCCCGAGGAAGACCATCGCCGGGATCGCGCCGACCCAGTAGTAGTGGACGGTGTAGACGCCGAACTGCGCGCCGTTGGCCGCCATGCCGAGGATCTCCAGCGCGCCGAGGTTGGCCGAGATGAAGGCCAGGCCCGTGATCCACGCGGGCAGCGAGCGGCCGGAGAGGAAGTAGTCGAGGCTCGTCTTGATGTAGCGCTTCGCCGCGAACCCGATCCCGAGCACGGCGACGAAGTAGATCGCCAGGATCAGGTAGTCCACGAAGTTGACGTCGAGCCGCAGCTCCTCCATCCCCTGCCTCCTCCTCCGCCGAAGTCTGGAGGGCCGATACCCATCTAAGCGTCGAATAAATCGACACCGCGCGGACCGCCGCTGGCAGACTCGGTCCTGCATGCAGGGAAGCAGCGGAACGCGCGCCGGGCTCGTCTACCTCCTGGCGGGGGCGGCGCTGGGCGCCGCCGTCGTGCTCGTCCTCTGGATGGTCTCCGGCGGCAGGCCCTTCGGCGAGATCATCGGCACCGCCGATGTCAGCCCCACGACACCCGCGGCGGTGCAGCCCAGCGCGCCCGAGGACCGTGCCGCGGCGCCCGCGAGCACCGGCGCCCAGCTCGAGTCCGAGCCGCCCGCGGTCAGCCGCTCGCGCGAGCTGCAGTTCAAGAAGAAGGCGGCCGCGAAGCGCAGGCCGGCCAAGGCCAAGGCCGCGAACGCGAAGAAGCAGCGCGCGCCGAAGCCCGCGCGGCGCAAGCAGGTCGTGCGCGTGGTCGCGCCGCCGCCCGCAGTCGGCCGCCGGAGGAGATCCCCGTCGCGGTCGTCCCGTCACCAGCGCCGACGGCCGCGCCCGCGCGCCGCCCGCCCCCGCCCCGGCGGGCGGAGGGGGCAAGCCGGTGAAGCGGGCCCCGACCTCCGGGGTCGGGGCAGGCGAGGGTTGAGCTAGGCCGACGCGGGGGCGCCGAGCCCGGCGGCCGCGGCGAGCGCCTCGGCCTTGTCCGTGCGCTCCCAGGTGAAGTCGTCGTCCTCGCGGCCGAAGTGGCCGTAGGCGGCGGTCTTCTGGTAGATCGGCCGGTGCAGGTCGAGCGTCCTTGCGGAACGCGCCCGGGCGCAGGTCGAAGTGCTCGTCGACGAGCTGGGCGATCTTCGCGCGGCCGATCTTCTCGGTGCCGAACGTCTCGATCATCACCGAGACGGGGTGCGCGACGCCGATCGCGTAGGCGACCTGGACCTCGACGCGGTCGGCGAGGCCGGCGGCGACGAGGTTCTTGGCGACCCAGCGTGCCGCGTAGGCGGCCGAGCGGTCGACCTTCGACGGGTCCTTGCCCGAGAACGCGCCGCCGCCGTGGCGGGCCATGCCGCCGTAGGTGTCGACGATGATCTTGCGGCCGGTCAGGCCCGCGTCGCCGACGGGGCCGCCGATCACGAAGCGCCCGGTCGGGTTGACCAGCAGGTCGCGGCGGAGCTGCTCGGCGTCGTAGATGTCGGCCGGCAGGACCGGCACGACGACGTGCTCCCAGAGGTCGTCGGGGATCAGCGACTCGGCGCCCTCGGCGTGCTGCGTGGAGATCAGGACGCGCTCGATCGCGACGGGCTTGCCGTCGCGGTAGCGGACGGAGACCTGGGTCTTGCCGTCCGGGCGCAGGTAGTCCAGGGTGCCGTCCTTGCGGACCTCGGCCAGGCGCGGCGCGAGCCGGTGCGCGAGCGAGATCGGCAGCGGCATGAGCTCCTCGGTCTCGCGCGTGGCGTAGCCGAACATCATCCCCTGGTCGCCGGCGCCGGCGACGTCGAGCTCGTCCTCGTCGGTCGGGTCGACGCGCGTCTCGTAGGCGTGGTCGACGCCCTGCGCGATGTCGGGCGACTGCTTGTCGATCGCGTTGATGACGGCGCAGGAGTCGGCGGAGAAGCCGAGGTCGGCGTCGATGTAGCCGATCTTGCGGATCGTCTCGCGGGCGATGTCCTGGATGTCGACGAAGGTCGTGGTCGAGATCTCGCCCGACACGACGACCAGGCCCGTGTTGACGAGCGTCTCGCAGGCCACGCGGCCCATCGGGTCGTCCCGCAGCACGGCGTCGAGGACGCCGTCGGAGATCTGGTCGGCGATCTTGTCCGGGTGGCCCTCCGTGACGGACTCGGACGTGAAGAGGTACTCGTTGTCAGCGAACTGGGTCATGGGATCTCGAGGAACAGCTCCGCGGTCGTGTCGGTCGGCTGGTTGTCGTCCTCTTTCACGACCGCTCCGGCTTTGCCCATCCGGCCGAGGTCGTCACGCGCCGCCGGGGAGCTGAGGGCCTCCAGGCCCGTCCGCTCGCCCAGCGCGAGGAGCTTACGCGGGTCGATGAAGGCTAGCGCCTCCACCTTCGCGCCCTCCTCGGGCATGAGGTCCTCCAGCACCGGGGCGGCGATCGCGGGCGACCGCGCCGGGCGGAGCTGCTCGAGACCCGAGCTCGCCGTGGAGGCCACCACGGCGCCCTTCGAGACCGCGTAGGACGGCTGGAGCTCGGGGGTCACCTGCAGGGTGAAGGCGTCGGCCCCGCGCAGCTCGCGCTGCTGGAACGGGCCGCCGCCGAGCCGGTCCGACACGGGCCCCTGCAGCCGTGCCAGCGACTCGCGGGTGGACGCCGCGTCGCGCGTGCGCGCGGCGAGCGTGAAGATCGGGGCGGCCTCGCCGCTCTGGACGCTGAGCGCCGCCTCCTCGCCGAGCGGGGCGAGCAGGTCCTCGAGCTCGATGCCGGCGGCGGTCGGCAGCGCCTCCTCGATGCCGGCCAGCAGCGCGGCGCCGCCGGCGCGCTCGGCCAGCGCGGTCATCGCGTCGACGCCGGGCAGCGGCGAGGAAGCCGGCCGCGCCGCTCGGGACGTGATCGGCCAGCGTCGGCTCGAACGCGGCGGGCTCGCCGCCCGGGGCGCGCAGCACCCGGGCCGTCGCGCGCACGCCGCGCTCCTCGGCCGCGACCTGCGCGTGCACGCCATCGAGGCGCGGGCTCATCAGCAGCCGCCCGGCGGTGCCCGGCGAGCCCGGTGGCGCCGTCGAGCAGGCGGCGCAGACCGGACGTCGTCGCGAACAGCTCGAGGCTGGCCGCGCCGCGCGCGATCCTCGGCGGCGCGGCGGAAGACGCGGCCGTCGGCCAGCGAGGGCGGGCCGTCGTCGCCGGCGCGGTCGATCGCGCCCGAGACGGCGGCGGCGGGGCCGATCACGAGGTGGTCGCCGGCGAAGGCGGCGGTGGCGCGCGGCGGCAGCGACAGCAGCGGGGTGCCGGCGTGGCGGCCGGCCGGCCGGGCGCCGAGCTTCGCGAGCGTGCGCCGCGCGGCCGCGCGGTCGTCGACCGCGGCGAGCAGCAGCGGCTCGGGGCCGGCGCTGCCGCCGTCGAGCAGCGCGACCGCCGCCTCGTCGCCGAGCCACGGCCGCACGTCACGCGCGTAGTCGAGGCCGCCGGCGGCCGGCGTCAGCGCCATCGCGAGCGCGGGGACCCGCTCGCGCAGGACGGAGAAGCGCCCGGCCAGCTCGAGCAGGCGGGCGTCCTGCGTGCGGCCCTCGCTCGTCGAGAGGTGCGCGTAGAGCAGCGCGTCGGGCGGCGACGAGCCGGGCCGTGGCGTCGGTCGGCGCGGCGTCGCCGCGGGTCGCCAGCACGACGGTCAGCGCGATCGCCAGCAGCGCGACCGCGCCGAGGATGCAGGTGGCGCCGCTCGAGCCGGCGCGGCGCGTGGCTAGGACTCGCCGCGCGGGCGCCGTTTGCGCTCGGCGAAGTCGATGACGAGGGGGATTCCGTCGAGGCCGTAGCGCTCTCGGAGGCGGTTCTCGACGAAGTAGGCGTAATCACGGGTGAGGCGCGCTCGGCTGTTGACCTGGATGGAGAAGCGAGGTGGCTTTACCCCGATCTGGGCCATGTAGAGCATCTTCAGCCGGTGCCCCTGCTTCGCGGGCGGCTGCCGGGCCTGCGTGATCTCCCCCAGGAACCGGTTCAGCTCGGGCGTCGGGATCCGGTGCGCGCGGCGATCGCTGAGCGAGAGCGCCTCCTGCAGCAGCCGCGCGCATGTTGCGCCCGGTGACGGCGCTCGCGGTGAGCACCTTCGGCCGCAGGCGGAGCTTGCGGTTGACCCGGGCGCGCTCGCGGTCGAGCTCGGCGGCGCCCACCCCACCGCCCGGGTCCGGCGATCTCCTCGACGTCGCCGCCGGTCAGGTCCCACTTGTTGAGCACGAGCGCGGTCGCGCAGCCGGCCTTCATCGCCAGCTCGGCGATCCGCAGGTCCTGCGAGGTGACGCCGTCGGTGGCGTCGCAGACGACGAGCGCGACGTCGGCGCGCTCGGCCGCCCGCTGCGAGCGCAGCGTCGTGTAGTACTCGACGGACTCCTGGATCTTCGCGCCGCGCCGGATGCCGGCCGTGTCGATCAGCAGCATCGCGGCGGCCGTCGACCTCGATCGGGGTGTCGATCGCGTCGCGCGTGGTGCCGGCGACGTCGGAGACGATCACCCGCTCGCGGCCGAGGAAGGCGTTGACGAGGCTCGACTTGCCGACGTTCGGGCGGCCGATGACGGCGAGGCGGACGACGTCCTCGTCCTCCTCCGCGTCGTCGTCGCCGTCGGGCAGCAGCTCGACGAGGCGGTCGAGCAGGTCGCCCGTGCCCAGGCCCTGGGCGGCGGAGACGGCCAGCGGCTCGCCGAGCCCGAGCCCGTGGAAGTCGTGGACGAGCCCGAGGTCGCCGGGCTGGTCGATCTTGTTGGCGGCCACCACCACCGGCAGGCCGCCGCGGCGCAGGATGTCGGCGATCTCCTCGTCGCCGGGCCGCATGCCCGGCCCGCGCGTCGACGACGAGCAGCGCGACCTGCGCGTCGGCCAGCGCCTCGCGCGCCTGGTCCTGGATCGAGACGGCCAGCGGGTCCTCGTCGCCGAGGTCGACGCCGCCCGTGTCGATCAGCGTGAAGCGGCGCCCGTTCCAGTCCGTCGAGAGCTCCTTGCGGTCGCGCGTGATGCCGGCGCGCTCGTGCACGACGGCCTCGCGCGACTGCGTGAGGCGGTTGACGAGCGACGACTTGCCGACGTTGGGATAGCCGACGACGGCGATCTTCATCGCAGCTCCCGCGCCTCGGTCGCGAGCATCTCGATCTGGGCGACGACCTCGTCGAGGCTGACAGGCCGGTCGTGTCGACGGGCACGGCGTCCGTGGCCGGCTCGAGCACGGTGCGCTCGCCGGTCGCGTCGCGCTCGTCGCGCTCGGCCTGCTCGCGCAGCACCTGCCCGGGGTCGGACCCCGTCTCGGCGGCGCGACGGCGCGCGCGCTCCTCGGGCGAGGCGGTCAGGAACACCTTCACCGCGGCCTCCGGCGCGACCACGGAGCCGATGTCGCGGCCCTCGGCCACCCAGTCGCCCTGCTCGACGATCTCCTGCTGCTTGCGCACGAGCGCGGCGCGCACACCGGGGTCCGCGGCGACGCGCGAGGCGCCCGCCGAGGCCTCGGGCGTGCGGATCTCGTCCGTCACGTCGCGGCCGTCGAGCAGCACGCGGTCACCGACGCGGATGTCGGCGCGCTCCGCGATCTGCGCGGCCTCGTCCTCCCGGCCCGCGGCGGCGAGCGCCACGGCGCGGTACATCGCCCCCGTGTCGAGGTACGTGAAGCCGAGCCGCTCGGCGACGGCGCGGGCCACGGTCGACTTGCCGGCCCCGGCGGGGCCGTCGATGGCGATCACCATGGGCGATGACGTTAGCCGGGCGCTTGCGCTCGGCCGCCGGGGCCGGTAGGTCTTGCCCGTGCGGTTGCTCGGGCTGATGGTGCTGGCGGTGCTGGTCCTCTGCGCTCCCGCGCAGGCGCAGGTCGCCTGCGGGGACGGGACGACCGCGTTCGTGGACGGCAGGCTGCGGATCTTCGGGATCCACTACCGGACGGCGTTCGAGCGGGGCTTCGAGGAGTACGCGTGCCTCGGGCGGCGGATGAAGCCGCTCTACGTCGGCGGCGTCGGCGCCGACGAGGGGGTCGGCTCGGCCGAGACGCCGGTCTACGCGCACGGCGGGCGCTACCTCGCCTCGTACGACCAGAGCGACGGCGAGGGCGGACCTGACGCGGACGTGACGGTCGTGGACCTCGTCCGGCGGCGGACCGTCTCGTTCATGAACCTCGCGTGCTGCGAGGGCGTACCGCCGTTGCGGCTCGCCCGCGACGGCACAGTCGCGGTGCTCGCGCCCGGCGACGGCGTGCTCGTCAAGGCGCCCGGCCGGCGCGCGGGGCGCTGTCCGGCGTGAACGCCCGGGACCTGGCGATGCATGGCGGCACGTCTACTGGACGCGAGGCCGGCCGGGCGCGCTCGGCGGCGCTCGACGGCGTTCGCGGGCGGCGAGGCCGACCGCGCTCGAGCCCGTGCGGCTGCGCCGCCGCGGCGGGACGTGCAGTGCCGCCGCCGGGGCCGCACGCTGGTCGCCTCGGGCTCGGTCCGGGTGTACGAGACCGGCGACGGCCGCTTCGCCTGCCGGATCGGGTCGCGGCGCCCGTCGCGCTCTCGGGCTCGACACCGCCGCCGCGGATCGTGGCCGACCGCTGGCTGCTCGCGTTCGGCGAGGGCACCGCGCGCGTGGTCGACTCGCGGACGGGTCGAACGGTGACCCGCGCCGGGCGCGTCTCCGCGGCGACCCTGCTGCGCGACGGCACGCTCGCCTGGATCGACGCCGCCGGCCGCGGTGCGCGTCGCGGCGCCGGGCGCCGTGCCGCTCGTGGTCGGCGAGGGCAGCGTCGGCCTCGCGGCCGCGCGCCGTGCCGTCTACTGGACCGACGCGACCGGCCCGCGCCGCTTCCCGCCGCGCGCCCGCCGTCCGGCCGGCTCGGCGCTGCCGAGCGCCGCCAGGTCGGCCTCGAAGCCCGGGTAGCTCACCGCGGCGGCCTCCATGCCGTCGACCTCGACGCCCTCGCGCGAGGCCAGCCCGGCGACCGCGCCGAGCATCGCGAGCCGGTGGTCGCCGTGGGAGGCGATCGTGCCGCCGCGCAGCCCGCCCGTGCCCTGCACGACGAACCCGTCGGCGGTCGCCTCGATCTCCGCGCCGAGGCCGCGCAGGCCGTCGACGACCGTGGCGATCCGGTCGGTCTCCTTCACGCGCAGCTCCTCGGCGCCGCGCACGACGGTCTCGCCCTCGGCGAAGCAGCCGAGCAGCGCGACGAGCGGCAGCTCGTCGATCGCCAGCGGGACCTCCTCCGCCTCGACCGTCGTGCCGACCAGGGTGCTGTGGGCGACGTCGAGCTCGGTCACGGGCTCCTCGGGCGACAGCGGCGCGCCCGCCGGCTCGAGCTCGCCGACGAGCACCCCGCCCATGCGCTCGAGGATGCGCAGGAACCCGACCCGGGTCCAGTTGGCGGCCATGCCCTCGATCACGATCCGCGAGCCCGGCACGAGCACGGCGGCGGCGACGTGGAAGGCGGCCGAGGACGGGTCGCCCGGCACGTGCAGGTCGCGCAGCTCGAGCTCGTCCTGCGGGCAGACCGCGATCCGCGCGCCGTCGCGCTCCACCTTCACCCCGCAGCGCAGCAGCAGCCGCTCCGTGTGGTCGCGGCTGGGCGCGGGCTCGACCACGGCGGTCTCGCCCGCGGCGAGCAGCCCGGCGAGCAGCACGCAGGACTTGATCTGCGCGGACGCGACGGGCAGCTCGTACTCGATCCCCTCCAGCGGCTGCCCCGTGACCGTGAACGGGGCGAAGCGGTCCTCGCGCGCGTCGATCCGCGCGCCCATCCGCCGCAGCGGCTCGGCGACGCGGTCGACGGGGCGGCGGCGGATCGACTCGTCGCCGTCGAGCGTCCAGCTCCCGGCCGGCTGGCCGGCGAGCCAGCCCGGGAGCAGCCGCATCAGCGTCCCGGCGTTGCCGACGTCGATCGCGCCGTCGACGGTCGTGGCGGCGCGCAGCCCGGTGCCGCGGATGGTCAGCGCGTCGGCGCCGCGGTCCACGAGCGCGCCGAGCGCCTGCACCGCCGCCAGCGTCGAGTTGGTGTCGGCCGCGTCGAGGTAGCCCGTCACGCGCACGGGGTCGGAGGCCATCGCGGCCAGCAGCGCGGCGCGGTGCGAGAGCGACTTGTCCGCGGGCGCGGCGAGCGCGCCGCGCAGCGGGCCGGCCGGGTCGAAGCGCCGCTTCATCGCGCCACCTCCGCGCGCAGCTCCCCCTCGCCGCCCCGCCGCAGGCGCCGCACGGCGCGGGCGGCGCGGCCGTGCTCGAGCAGGCCCGCCCAGCCGTCGACGGGCTCCTCGCGCCACTCGGGCTCGTGCCAGCGGGCGGCGTCGACCGCGTCGAGCCACTCGAGGCCGAGCGCCCACTCCGTGCGCGTGGCCTCGTCGTCGCCGAGCGCGGCGCGCAGGACGCCGAGGCGGGCGACGAGCTCGTCGACGGCGAGCAGGCAGGCGTCGCGGTTGGCGGCGAGGATCTCCGTCCACAGGCCGGCGTCGGCGCGCGCCACGCGCGTCATGTCGCGGAACGCGGTGCCGGCCAGCGCGGCCTGCAGCCCGCCCTCGGCCGCGAGCCCGGCGAGCGCCTGCGCGGCCAGGTGCGGCACGTGGCTCGTGCGCGCGACCGCCGCGTCGTGCTCCTCGGGCGTGCAGGCGACGAGCCGCCCGCCGAGCGCGTCGACCGCGCGCGAGAGCGCGAGCAGCGGCTCCAGCGCCTCGCCGGCCGGGCACGCCGCCCAGGTCGCGCCCTGCAGCAGCACCGCGGTCGAGGCGGCCCAGCCCGCCGACTCCGCGCCCGCCATCGGGTGCGCGCCGACCAGCCGCTCGTGCTGCGGCAGCCCGGCCTTCACCGAGGCGGTGTCGGCGACGAGCGCGCCGGGCAGCGCGTCCAGCACCTCCCCCACCACCTCGGCGCTGCGCGCGGGCGGGACGGCCACGAGCACGAGCTCGCAGCCGGCCAGGCCGCCCAGGTCGCCGGCGACCTCGAAGCCCTCGCCGGCCGCCGCCTCGCGCACGGCGGGGTCGGCGTCGTAGCCCGCGCCGCCGAGCGCGCGCAGCAGGGAGCCGCCGATCAGCCCGAGTCCGACGACGCCGGTCCTCACGCCTCGACCTGCTCCAGCATCCGCTCGTAGCCGGCCACGGCCTGCTCGGGGTGCTCCGGCGCCGCGGGCGTGGCCGCGGCGTGACGGGTCCTCGGGGAAGGAGCCGAGGAAGCGCACGTCGCCCGGGAAGCGCAGCAGGCCGAGCACCGCGTCGCGCACGTGCGCGTCCGCGACGTGGCCCTCGCACTCGATCAGGAACCGGTACTCGCCGAGCAGCGCGCGGGTCGGGCGCGACTCGATCGTGGTCAGGTTGATCCCGCGCACGGAGAACTCCTGCAGCAGACGCACGAGCGAGCCTGGCTCGTCGCGGCGCGGCGTGACGACGAAGAACGAGCGGTCGCGGCCGGTCGGCGCGGGGCAGCGCGTGCGCAGCACGACGAAGCGGGTGCTCGGCCCCGCCTCGTCCTCCAGACCCTCGCGCTCGACGCGCAGGCCGTAGACCCGCGCGGCGGTGACGGGCGCCAGCGCGCCCGTGCCCGGCGCCGCGTGCGCGAGCTCGCGGGCGGCGGCCGCGGTGCTGGCGGCCTCGACCGCCTCGAGCCGGTGCTCGCGCAGGAAGCGCGCGCACTGGGCGAGCGCGAACGGGTGGCTGGCGACCGCGCGCAGCGGCGCGTCGTCGCCGGGGGCGCGCAGCAGCGCGAACGACACGGGCAGCGCCCGCTCGCCCGCGAGCACGACCTCGGGCGAGTGGAGGATCTCGTCCAGGTTCTCGGCCACGGACCCCTCGAGCGAGTTCTCGAACGCGACCACGCCGCCGTCGACCGCGCCGGCGGCCACCGCGCGCACGACGTCGACCGCGGTCGCGGCCGGGCGCAGCTCGTCGCCCGGGCGCGCGAGGTCGAGCGCCGCCTGGTGCGTGAAGGTGCCCTCGGGACCGAGGTAGGCGAGCGCCGACACCTAGGCCGGCGCCGAGGAGAGCACCTTGCCCGCAACCGCGGCCGCCTGCTCCAGGCGCGCGACGTACTCGTCGAGCCCATCGGTGTGGAGCTGCTGCGGGCCGTCGCAGATCGCCTCCTCGGGCGCCGGGTGCACCTCGACGATGATCCCGTCGGCGCCGGCCGCGGCAGCGGCCATCGAGAGCGCCGGAACGAGGCTCGCGGCGGCCGGGCGCGTGGCTCGGGTCGACGATCACGGGCAGGTGGGTGAGCTCCTTGAGCACCGGGATCGCCGTGATGTCCAGCGTGAAGCGGTAGGCGGTCTCGAACGTGCGGATCCCGCGCTCGCACAGGATCACGTTCGGGTTGCCCTCCTTGAGGATGTACTCCGCCGCCATCAGCAGCTCCTCGAGCGTCGAGGACAGGCCGCGCTTGATCAGCGCGGGCTTGCCGGAGCGGCCGATCTCGCTCAGCAGCGGGTAGTTCTGCATGTTGCGGGCGCCGACCTGGATCACGTCGGCCACCTCGAGCACGGGCTCGAGGTCGCGCGCGTCCATCAGCTCGGTGACGATCGGCAGGCCGGTCTCCTCGCGGGCCTCGGCGAGCAGCCGCAGGCCCTCCTGGCCCAGTCCCTGGAAGGAGTACGGGCTCGAGCGCGGCTTGTACGCGCCGCCGCGGAACATCGAGCCGCCGACGTCGCGTACGACCCGGGCGGTCGTGAGCACCTGGTCGCGCGACTCCACGGTGCACGGGCCGGCGATCAGCGAGAAGTGCTCGCCGCCGATCCGGCGGCCGCCGATCTCCAGCACGGAGGGCTCGCGCATCTGCGAGGAGGCGAGCTTGTAGGGCTTGAGGATCGGCACGACCTGCTCGACGCCCGGGCGCGCCCTCCAGGCCGAGGCGCGCGACGTGCTCGCGGTCGCCCACGGCGCCGATCACGGTGACCTCCTCGCCGCGCGAGGGGTGCGCCCTGGCTCCGCAGGACTCGATGCGGTCGATGACGGCCTGGACCTGGTCCTCGGTCGCCCCCGCTTTCATCACGATCATCATCAGCCGGTCTCCTGGTGGTCAACTCTAGAAAGGGATACGAGTGCGGCGGTGGGCGGTGGTCACACACGCCCGCGAAGTCGGCGCTCGGTCCCTGTCGGACCCTGGCTGGTCGGCACGCCGCGGAGGCGCCGCCGGCCGAGAGCGCCTAGCTAAATCGCCAGGCGCGATAGGAGACGAAGCCGTAGCCGGCGAAGGCGCTGCGCGAGATGTGCGGCCGGTAGGTCATGGCTTCGAGGCGCTACTTGTACCAGAACATCGGCACGACGACGGGAGACCTTCACCGCTCCCAATCGATGTCGTCGACGTCGACGGTCCGCAGCGCGTCCGCGAGCGCGAGCAGGTCGGCCTCGTCCGCCGGGGCGTGGGCGGCCGCGACGATCAGCGTCCCGCTGCGCACCTGCGCGATGCTCGGGACGCCGGTCTGCATCTCCATGACGGCGACGAGCCGGCCCTCGGGCGTGCGGGCGCTCCGGCACGGGCCGTACCAGGCGTGGAACGGGGTGCCGTCGTGCAGTTCGCACCGCGGCGGGGTGACGTCGTCCGCGTCGGACGCGACCTGCGTGAGCGACAGCTCGCCGCCCTCGCGCTCGTATTCCAGGTGCAGCTTCGCCGCGTAGTCGGGGAACACGTCGGCGCGTGTCTGGTGCAGGCCGGGGGCCGCGAAGGTCGCGAAGGTCACGCTGCGCGCGTCGGCGGCCTCGGCGCGCCGGTGCTTGACGGTGGCGCACCGCGGCCACGCCGCCCAGCACGATCGCCGGGGCGAGGCCAGCGCGAGCGCGGCCCGCGCCGCCCGCGGCCAGCGCGTGCGGCGCAGCGCCAGGTACAGCCCGCCGGCGACGGCCGCGATCGGCGGGCCGTAGACGATCGCGAAGAAAATCGGCGTCCAGTACCACTCCGTGAACACGGGCCCCGCGATCGGCACGGGACATGCATCGGTCCTATCGTGCTCGCCCGTGAGTGAGACCTACCGCCAGCGGGCGTTCGCCGTCCCGCGCGACGCGACAGAGCTGATCGTCATCCGCCACGGCGCCTCGGCCGCCCTCGAGCCGGGCGAGACCTTCGAGCTCGTCGAGGGCCACGGCGACCCGCCGCTGGCGCCCGAGGGCCGCGAGCAGGCGCTGCAGGTCGCCGAGCGCCTGCACGGCGAGCCGCTGCGCGCGCTCTTCGTCACCCCTCTGCAGCGCACCCACCAGACCGCCGAGCCGCTCGCGGCCGCCACGGGCCTGAAGCCACGGGTGATCGGCGACCTGCGCGAGGTCCACCTCGGCGAGTGGGAGGGCGGCGAGTACCGGCGGCGGATGCACGAGCGCGACCCGATCGCGATGAAGGCCCTGATGGAGGAGCGCTGGGACGCCATCCCGGGCGCCGAGTCGATGGACGCGCTCGCGGCGCGCGTCTCCACGGGCTTCGACGCGATGCTGGAGGCCATCGGCCCCGGCGGCCTCGGCGCGGCCGTGTTGCACGGCGGCGTGATCGGCGAGCTGTGCCGCCAGATCACGCGCTCGCGCCCGTTCGCCTTCATCCACGCCGACAACTGCTCGGTCACGCGGATCGTGCAGTTCTCGGTCGGCCACCGGCTGCTGCGGTCCTTCAACGACACGGCCCACCTGGTCGGCGCCTGACGGCGACCGGCCGTTGGCGTGGCGCCGACCGCTCCCACGGCGGGCTTGTATGGGGTTCGAGCGCTCGCGGCCCCGCGAGGAGACGCTTAGTCGGGCTGAGACCGATCAATCGTCTCCTCGCGGGGAACAGGCGCCGCGGCCGAGCCCTCACTCTCCTCAACCAGCCGCAGTCGACGTTCGAGCAGCTCGGCCTTCTCGGGCTTGTAGACCCGGTAGAGGTCCAGCCACACCGCCGGATCGCACAGTGGCACGTCGGCGGCGCTGTAGCGGCGCGTGCCCGCGGAGCGGAACGGCGCGGCGGGGCCGCCCCTGACGCCGAGCCCGCCGAGACCCTCGACCTCGATCCTGTCGACGTCGAGCGTCGCCTTCCAGTCGCTGGTGAGGATCTCGCCCGGCTCGGTGGTCACCGACACGAGCCATTGCCCGCAGGCGGCCTCGAAGGCTTCGCGGTCGCCCGGGCGGAGCATCAGGTCGACGTCGCGCACCTCGACGTCGAGGCCGAGCGCGTCGAGCAACGCGCTGCCGCCGAGCAGGAACGGCACGCCGGCCGCGTCGAGCCGCAGGGCGACCGCCTCGAGCGCCGCCTCCAGTGGCGGGCGCATCTAGAGCAGCGTGCCGAGCGCCTCGATGAAGCGCTCGTTCTCCGCCTGCGTGCCGACCGTGACGCGCAGGGCGCCCGGACGGCCGAGCGCGCCGCCGGCGCGCACGAGCACGCCGCGCCGGCCGAGCTCCTTGACGATCTCGGGCTCGTTCTCGCCGACGTCGAACCAGATGAAGTTCGCGTGTGACTCGGCGACGTCCAGCCCGAGCCCCTCGAGCTCGGTCACCATCGAGGTGCGTTCGGCGAGGTTGCGCTCGACGCGCCGCGCGACCTCGTCCTGGTGCTTGAGCGCCTCGATCGCCGCGGCCTGCGCGGCCGCGTTGCAGAAGAAGGGCTGGCGGACCTGGTCGACCGCGGTCCGGAAGGCCTCCGAGCCGCACAGCGCGTAGCCCACGCGCAGGCCGCAGAGCCCGTAGATCTTCGAGAACGTCCGCAGGAGCACGAGGTTCGGGTGCCTGGCCAGCAGCTCAACGGATTCCTCGGGGTCCTGCAGCAGCGAGAACTCGACGTAGGCCTCGTCGAGGATGACCGCGATGTGGCGCGGGACGCGCTCCACGAACGCCGCGACCTCGTCCAGCGGCAGCGCGGTCGAGGTCGGGTTGTTCGGGTTGCAGACGATGACGAGCCGCGTGGCGCCGGTGATCTCGGTCGCCATCGCGCCGAGGTCGTGGCGGTGCTCGTCGTCCAGCGGCACCTCGATCGCGCGCGCCCCCGAGGCGGCGGCGAGGTGCGGATAGACCGAGAACGACGGCCACGCGTAGACGAGCTCGGCACCCGGCTCGAGCAGCGCCTCGCCGGCGGCCAGCAGGATGTCGCAGGAGCCGTTGCCGATCGCGATCCGGCCGGCGGGCACGCCGTGGCGGTCCGACAGCGCGCGGCGCAGCGCCGCGTTGGACGGGTCGGGGTAGCGGTTGGCCCCGGCGAGCGCCGCGGCGGCCGCCTCGACGACCGCGGGGACGGGCGGGTAGGGCGACTCGTTGGAGGCCAGCAGCGAGACCGGCCCCTCGAGCGCGTAGCCGTCGGCCGCGGGGTAGACCGGGATGCGCCGGACACGGTCGGAGAACTCGATCGACATCTCTGCTCGCAGCCTAGCCGGGCTTGTGCAGCAGGACGGCGTAGTCGTTGACGCTGAAGAGGAACTCGCCGCGGGCAGCGCGCACGCGCAGGTCGTCGATCCACGCCTCCAGCTGCGAGGCCAGGTCGTGGTGCTGGTCGCGCCGCACGGCGTCCGTGATCCCGCGGATCGCGGTGTCGGCGGGCTCGCCCGCGGCCAGATCGGTGTCGAGCACCACCCAGGCCATCGTCTCCACGTACTCGAGCGGGGTCCGCCGGGCGATCGTGGGCAGCTTGCGGCCGATCGTGCCGTCGGCGGCGTCCATCCACTCCTGCTGGGAGTCGGCGAACGCATGCACCAGGCGGCGGGTGAGGTCCAGCTCGGAGGAGCTGAAGACGATCGTGTCGAGGTCGTTGTGGCCGAGCAGGAAGTGGCCGCCCGGCGCGAGCACGCGGGCGACCTCGCCGAGGAAGGCGTCGACGGAGAGCAGCGCCTCGAGCGTGTTGTGGCAGACCGCCGCCCCGATGCTGCCGTCCTCGAACGGCAGCGGCTTGTTGAGGTCGGCGACGACCGTGGTGAGCGCCGGGTCGGCGGCGAGGGCGGGGTCGAGCTCGGGCTCGCGCCGCTCCACGCCGATCAGCTCCACCTCCGCCCCGAGGCGTTCGCGCAGCGCGGCGAGCGTCAGCCCGCCGCCGCAGCCGAGGTCGACCACGCGCGGGAGCGCGGGCCGCGGCAGCGCGGCCGCGAGCCGGCGGTGGCGCTCGCTCACTGGGCCCCCTCGAGGTCGAGCCGCAGCGCCCGCGCCTCGCCCAGATACACGTGCTGGGGCTCGTGGCCCTCGTGGGCGTAGGCGTGGATCATCACCCGGATCACGCGCGGGAGGCTGCCGGGGACGGGGATCTCTCGCGCGCAGAGCAGCGGCACCTTGCTCAGGCCCATGTTGCGCGCCGCGACCGCCGGGAACTCCGCGTCGAGGTCCTCCGTGAGCGTGAAGATGCAGCTCACGAGATCGGCCGCCTCGAGCCCGTTGCGCTCGAGCAGCTCGTGCATGAGCTCGCCCGTGGCCCCGAGGATCGGCGCGGACTCGTTGAGCTCGACGGTGGTGGCGCCGCGGAGCGCGATCAGCCGCATAGGCCGGGGCATTCAATCAACGGCGCCCGCGGCGGGCCTTGCCGGCGCCGCGCAGGCGTTCGATCTCCGACGCCGTCAGCCGGCGGTGCTCGCCCGGCCCCAGGCCCTTGAGGCCGAGCGGGCCGAAGGCGACGCGCTCCAGCGAGGCGACCGGATGCCCGACCGCCTCGCACATCCGCCGCACCTGGCGCTTTCGGCCCTCGCGGATGGTGATCTCGATCAGGTCCGGGGCGAGCCGCTTGACCCGGGCGGGCGCCGTCATCCCGTCGTCGAGCTCGACCCCGTCGCGCAGCCGCCGCAGCGCCTCGGAGCGCACGGGCGCCCGCCGGACCTTGGCGCGGTACACGCGCGGCACCTCGAAGGACGGGTGGGTGAGCTGGTGCGCGAGCGGGCCGTCGTCGGTGAGCAGGATCAGACCGGTCGTGCCGGCGTCCAGGCGGCCGACCGGGTACAGGCGCCGCCCGCTCGGGACGAGCGAGACGACGGTCGGGCGCCCGTGCGTGTCGGCCGCCGTCGAGACCACCCCGGCCGGCTTGTTGACCGCGTAGACCGCCCGATCGCCCTTCCAGGCGCGGGCCGGCTTGCCGTCGACCTCGACGCCCTCGCTGCCGTCGACGTCGCGCGCCGGGTCGCGTACCACCTCGCCGCCGACCGTGACGCGGCCGCCGAAGACGAGCTGCTCGGAGGCGCGGCGCGAGGCCACGCCGGCGTGGGCGAGGTACTTGGCGAGCCTCATCAGCCTGCCACGATAGGCGGGTGGACCTTGAGCTGCTCGAAACCGCCCTGGAGGGCGAGCCCGCCTTCCGCGCCCGCCAGGTGTGGCGCTGGACGGCCAACGGCGCGCGCGGCTACGACGAGATGACCGACCTGCCCGCCGCGCTGCGCGAGCGGCTGGCCTCCGAGGTGCCGTTCTCCTCGCTCGATCTCGTCCACGAGGCCCACAGCGCCGACGGCACCGTCAAGGCGCTCTTCCACACCCACGACGGCCGCGCCGTCGAGGCCGTGCTGATGCGCTACCGCGACGGCCGCCGCTCCGTCTGCGTCTCCTCGCAGTCGGGCTGCCCGCTCACCTGCACCTTCTGCGCCACGGGAGCGATGAAGTTCGGCCGCAACCTGACGGCGAGCGAGATCCTCGACCAGGTGCTGCACTTCCGCCGCATCGAGCCCGTCGACCACCTCGTGTTCATGGGCATGGGCGAGCCGATGATGAACCTCGACCACGTGCTGGCCGCCGCGCGCCGGCTGCCCGATGTCGGCATCACCCACCGCCGCACGACGATCTCCACGGTCGGCTGGCTGCCGGGCATCGACCGCCTGGCGGAGGCCGACATGCCGCTCCGCCTCGCCTTCAGCCTGCACGCCCCCGAGGACGGCCTGCGCTCGCAGGTCATGCCGGTCAACGAGCGCTACCCGCTCGCCGACGTGCTCGCCGCGTGCGAGCGCTACTACGCCGTCCGCCGCCGCAAGGTCTTCATCGAGTACGTGATGCTCGCCGGGGTCAACGACGGCTACGCCCAGGCGGTACAGCTCGCGCAGCTGCTCGACCCGCGGATCTTCAAGGTCAACCTGATCCCGTTCAACCCGACCGACGCCACCTACGAGGGCTCTTCGCGCGAGGCGATCGCCGCCTTCAAGGCCGCGCTGGAGGAGCACGGGATGAACGCCACGGTCCGGCTCACCCGCGGCCGCGACATCGACGCCGCCTGCGGCCAGCTCGCCGCCAAGGCCGCGGCTTAGCTCGCGCGCTCGTCGCCGGCGCGCAGCAGGCGGTCGCGCAGCGCCGCCTCGTCCTCGGGCGAGGGATCCCACGCCGACGGGTCGGGCAGGTCCTCGACCGACTTGAGCCCGAACAGCTTCAGGAACAGCGGCGTGGTGCGGTACAGCACGGCGCCGAACTGCGAGCGGCCGGACTCCTCGATCAGCCCGCGCTCGGTCAGCGCGGCGGCGGCCGACTCGGACGCGACCCCGCGGATCCGCGCCACCTCGGGCCGGGAGACCGGCTGCAGGTAGGCGACGATCGACAGCGTCTCGGCCTGTGCCGGCGTCAGCGACGGCGTGCGCGGGCGGGCGAGCAGGCGGCGGGCGGCCTCCTCGGCGTGGGGGTGCGAGGCGAGCGCGTAGCCCTCGCCGACCTCGCGCAGCACGACGCCGCGGCCGGCGAGCGTGTGGCGCAACTCGCCCAGGGCCTCCGTGACGTCGTCCTCGGAGGCCTGCAGGGCATCGGCGAGCTCGTCGACGGGGACGGGCTCGGGCGCCAGGAACAGCAGCGCCTCGATCAGGCGGGCCAGGCCGGTCACGACGGCACCGTCCGCGAGGCGGCGTCGCGCCGCGCCGCGGCGACCACGCGCAGGGCAGGCACGGGCGCCTCGGAGCGCACGGTGATCTCTCCGAACGGCTCGTCCTGCTCCCATTCGGCCTCGCCGCGCTTGTAGAGCTCGAGCAGCGCGAACACCGTCACGGCGACGGTCATGCGATCGGCGTCGCGGACCGCGTCCTCGAAGGAGAACGCGCCGCGGCGCAGCAGCCCGCGCAGGACCGCGAGGCGGTCGCCCAGCGAGACGCGCGGCATCGCCATGTGCTCGAGGTCGATCGGCGGCGGCGTGCGCAGCAGCCCGCCGAGCGAGGCGCCCAGCACGGAGGGGTCGTAGGCCTGCCGGGCCGCGGCCAGCGGAGCACGGCGCAGCGCGTCGGGCAGCGGCGCCGAGCGGTAGAGGTGGCCCTGCTCGTCCTCGTGGCGGGAGGCCAGGTGCCCGCCGGCGCCGCGGAAGCGCGCGTACTGCAGCATCCGCTCCAGCAGCTCCTCGGCCGCCTCGGCGGGCGCGAGCTCGTCGAGCTCGGGCAGCTCCTCGCCGGGGAGCATCAGCCGCGACTTGAGCTCCAGCAGCGCCGCGATCAGCACGAGGAACTCGGTCGCCGACTCCAGGTCGAGCCGCTCGCTCGCCTCGAGGTGGTCCAGGTAGGAGACGACGATGTCCGCGAGCTCGACCTCGAGCAGGTCCACGTCCTCGCGCAGGATCAGCGACAGCAGCAGGTCGAACGGCCCCGCGAAGACATCGAGGTCCAGCTCCAGGCGATGCACCGCGGAGGCCATGGACCGCGAAGGCTAGGCGGCGGGCCCGACGGACCGGCGCGCGGGACCCACTCCCATCGCGTCGCGCACGTCGGCCACGACCGGCGCGGCGATCGCGCGGGCGCGCTCGGCGCCCTCGGCGAGGCGCTCCTCGAGCGCGGCCTCGTCGGCGCGCAGCTCCTGGTAGCGCTCGCGCACCGGCGCCAGCCAGGCGACCACCTCGTCGCCGACCGCCGTCTTGAGGTCGCCGTAGCCGCGGCCCTCGAAGTCGCGCTCGATCTCGGCCGGGTCCGCCCCGCGGGCGATCGCCAGGATCTCGATCAGGTTGCTGACGCCGAGCTTGTCGGGGCCGCGCACGATCTCGCGGCCCGAGTCGGTCTGCGCCCGCTTGAACTTCCTGCGGATCACGTGGGGCTCGTCGAGCACGTAGACCGTGCCCTGCTCCGTGCCGCCCGTCGTCGACATCTTGCGCGTCGGGTCCTGGAGGTCGACGATGCGCGCGCCCACCTGCGGGATCCGCGCCTCGGGCACCACCAGGGTCTCGCCGTAGCGCTCGTTGAACGTGCGCGCGGCGTCGCGCATGACCTCCAGGTGCTCGCGCTGGTCCTCCCCCACCGGAACCTCGTGCGCGCGGTACGTGAGCACATCGGCGGCCATCAGCACGGGGTAGAAGAGGAGCCCGGAGCGCACCATCTCGCGCTGGCGCGTGGACTTGTCGCGGAACTGGTGCATGCGGTTGAGCGTGCCGAGCGGGATCACGCTCGACAGCAGCCAGCTCAGCTCCGTGTGCTCCGGGACGTCGCTCTGGCGGAACAGGATCGAGCGCTCGGGATCGAGCCCGGCGGCGATGAAGAGCGCGAACAGGTCGTACGTGCGCGCCCGCAGCTCCGCCGGGTCGAACTCGACCGTGATCGAGTGCAGGTCGACGATGCAGTAGATCGACGGGTCGCCGCGCTCCTGGCCGGCGAGGTAGCCCAGGAATCCGCCGATGTAGTTGCCCAGGTGCTTGGTGCCCGTGGGCTGGATGCCGGAGAAGACGATCACGCGGGCCGCAGGGTACCGCGAGGGCACCCTGCGGCCGCGTGAGGAACTAGCGTCCCGCTGCGGCGGTGGCGGCGGTCGCGGGGCTCGTCGGGACGAGCGCCAGGATCGCGTTCAGCGCGGCGGCGAGGTTGTTGATCGCACCGGTCAGCTGACCGAGCGCACCTGTCGGGTTGAGCAGGTTCGTCACGGCGCACAGGAGGTCGCCGAGGAGGCCGCCACCCGGGATGGCGTCGATCCGCACGTTGATCTGGTTCGTCCTCACGACGAGGCCGAGCAGGTTCAGGTTGATCGGTCCGAGCACGAGGTTCAGCACCTGGCAGGCGCCCGGGATGGGCGGGACCTGAGCGGCCTTGGCGGGCGTGGCCGGGCCGGCGCCGGTCGCGGTCGCGGGCATCACGACGTTCTTCTTGCTGACGCGCTGGGTCTTGCCGTTCTTGCGCATCGTGCCCTTGAGCGTGCCGTACGTGACGAGCTTGCCACCCCTGGAGGCGAAGCGGTCGATCGTGTACGTGCCCTTGAAGCCCTTCGTACCCGTCAGCGCGACCTTCTTGGTGAGGGGCGTCGTGGCGGGCTGCTGCGCCGCGGAAGCGGTTCCTGCAGCGCCGAGGGATACGGCGCAGACCATCAGGACCGCGAGAGCGGCCGTGCGGATTCGGTTCATGGGGTCCTCCCGTGTGGGGTGGGTCGGTTGACGTCCGCTTCACGGCCTGCCCAAGGGGTCGTTCACCCAAAACAGGGTGCATCGATGCACCCTCATCCTCTCCGGGTGATCTTCGTCACCCGGACCCGGCCTGGACCCGCACAGCCACGCGAGTTCCGGCCGTCCGGCTCGCGGTACCGACCGGGACCAATCCGTCACATCGGTTACACGCCGGTTATCAGCGCGGCGCGCCGCCGCGCGTCAGTCCAGGTCTTGGCGGATGACGGGGCGCTTGGCGGCGCCCGCCTCGTCGAGCCGCCGCACCGGCGTCGAGTAGGGAGCGTTGCGCGCGATCTCGGGGTCCTCGGCCCCCTCGCGCAGGATGTCGGCGATCGCGTCGGCGAAGCCGTCGAGCGTCTCGCGCGTCTCGGTCTCCGTCGGCTCGATCAGCAGTGCCTCGTCGACGAGCAGCGGGAAGTAGACCGTCGGCGGGTGGTAGCCGTGGTCGAGCAGCCGCTTGGCGAGGTCGGTGGTGCGCAGGCCGAGGTTCTTCTTCATCGGCGCCCCCGAGAGCACGAACTCGTGCATGCACAGGCGGTCGAAGGCGAGCGGCAGGTGCTCGCCGATGCCCTCCTCCTTGAGCCGCGCCAGCAGGTAGTTCGCGTTGAGCACCGCGGTCTCGGAGGCCTCCTGCAGGCCGTCGCCGCCCAGGGACAGGATGTAGGCGTAGGAGCGCACGAAGACGCCGTAGTTGCCCTGGAAGCCGCGCAGCCGCCCGATCGACTTCGGCCGGTCGAAGTCCAGGTCGTAGGTCCCGTCGTCGCGCTGCACCACCTGCGGCCGCGGCAGGAACGGCTCGATCCGGTCGGAGACCGCGATCGGCCCCGCCCCGGGCCCGCCGCCGCCGTGTGGCTGCGTGAAGGTCTTGTGCAGGTTGTAGTGGACGATGTCGAAGCCCATGTCGCCCGGGCGCGCGCGGCCCATGACGGCGTTGAGGTTCGCCCCGTCGTAGTAGAGCGTCGCCCCCACCCCGTGAACCAGCGTGGCGATCTCCTCGATGTTCTCGTCGAAGACCCCGAGCGTGTTCGGGTTGGTGAGCATCAGGCAGGCGACCTCGTCGTCGAGGTTCGCCCGGAGGTCGTCCATGTCGACGCCGCCGGCCTCGTCCGTGCCGATCTTGACGACCTCGTAGCCGCCCATCGTCACCGTCGCCGGGTTGGTGCCATGCGCCGTGTCGGGCGTGAGGATCTTCGTCCGCTGGTCGCCCTTGGCCTCGTGGAAGGCGCGCGTGAGCAAGACGCCCGCCAGCTCGCCGTGGGAGCCGGCGCTGGGCTGCAGCGAGACGTGCGGCAGGCCTGCGATCTCCGCCAGCGCGCCCTGGAGCTCGTACATCAGCTGCAGTGCGCCCTGGGCGCGCGCGGGCGCCTGCGCCGGGTGCAGCCGGGCGTTGCCGGGCAGCGCCGCCACGCGCTCGTGCAGCTTCGGGTTGTGCTTCATCGTGCACGAGCCGAGCGGATAGAAGCCCGTGTCGAGGTCGAAGTTGCGCTTGGAGATGCGGTTGAAGTGGCGGTTGATCTCCGGCTCGGCGATCTCCGGCAGCCGCGGCGGGTCCTTGCGGCGGAAGCGCTCGGGCAGCGCGTCGGGGTCCTCCGGCACGTCGAGTGCGGGCGCCACGAACGCCCGCCGCCCCGCCTGGGACTTCTCGAAGATCGTCTTCGCGTGGTCGCGCTGCTGCGGCGTCTCGGCGAGCGGGCTCACGCGGTCACCTCCTCCGGGCGGCGGGCGCGGCGCGCGCCGGCCACCGCATCGCCGAGCACCTCGGCCAGGCGGTCGATGTCCTCGCGCGTGCGCTGCTCGGTGATCGCCACCAGCAGGCCGTCCTCGTGCTCCTCGTAGTCGGCGCCCAGCGGGTAGCCGGGGTTGACGCCCTGCTGCGCGCAACGCTCGATCACGTCGCGCACGTCCGCATTGACGCGGATCGCGAACTCGCGGATCACGGGCTGCTCGTGGATGAGCTCGACGCCCTCGACGTTCGCCAGCGCCTTGCGCGCGTAGGCGGTGCGCTGGAGCATCACCTCGCCGAGCTCGACGATCCCCTGGCGGCCGAGCCAGCTCAGGTAGACGATCGCGGCGAGCGCGTTGAGCGTCTGCGCCGTCGTGATGTTCGACGTCGCGCGCTCGCGCCGGATGTGCTGCTCACGCGTCTGCAGCGTGAGCACGAAGCCGCGGCGGCCGTCGACGTCGGTCGTCTCTCCGGCGATGCGCCCTGGGATGCGGCGCAGGAACGCCTGCTGGGCGGCGAAGAAGCCGAACGAGGGGCCGCCGTAGTCGAGCCGGTTGCCGACGGGCTGGCCCTCCCCCACGGCGATGTCCACGCCGAAGTCGCCGGGCGGGCGCAGCACGCCGAGCGTCATCGGGTCCGTCGAGCAGATCGCGATGGCGCCGCACTCCTTGACCGGCGGCACGAGCGCCTCGAGGTCCTCGACGGCACCGAGGAAGTTCGGCTGGGCGAGGAAGACGGCCGAGACGTCGTCGCCGAGTGCCTCGCGCAGCGCGTCCGCGTCCGTGACGCCGTCGCGCAGCGGGATCTCCTGGACCTCGATCCCCCAGCCCGCGCTCATCGTCCGCAGCGTCTCGCGGGCGTGCGGGTGCACGCCGCGGGAGATCAGGAAGCGGGTGCGCTTGTGGTGCTGGTAGGCGAGGAAGCCCGCGGCGCCGAGCGCGCTCGGCCCTTCGTAGAGCGTCGCGTTGGAGACGGGCAGGCCGGTCAGCTCGCTGATCGCGGTCTGGTACTCGAACATGACCTGCAGCGTGCCCTGGGAGACCTCGGGCTGGTAGGGCGTGTACGGCGTCAGGAACTCCGAGCGGCTGATGATCGAGTCCACCAGCGCGGGGACGTAGTGGTCGTACATCCCCGCCCCGAGGAACGACAGCTCGTCGTCGGTGGACACGTTGCGCGAGGCGAGCTCGCGCAGGTGGGCGAACACCTCCTGCTCCGGCCGCCCCGGCGGAAGGTCCAGCGCCCGGCCGAGCCGCACGCCCTCCGGGATCGTCTCGAACAGGTCGTCGATCGACTGCACGCCGATGCGTTCGAGCATCGCCGCGCGGTCGGCGTCGGTGGCGGAGGTGTATCGGCTCAAGACAGGCTGCCCTCGTAGGTCGATGCGTCCATCAGGTCGTCGACCTCGGATACGTCCGAGAGGCGGATCTTGACCAGCCAGCCCTCACCGTACGGGTCCTCGTTGACGTTCTCCGGCGAGTCCGCGAGGCCCTCGTTGACCTCCACGATCTCGCCCGACAGCGGCGCGACCACGTCGGAGACGGCCTTGACGGACTCGATCTCGGCGTACGGCTGGTCCTTGGTCAAGTTGGCGCCGACGGTGGGCGGGTCGAAGAAGACGACCTCGCCGAGCTGGTCCTGGGCGTACCACGTGATGCCCAGAGTCGCGGTGTCGCCGTCGATCCGCGCCCAGTCGTGGTCGGAGTGGTACTTGAGGTCGTCCGGGTAGCTCGCAGCGGCCACTGGCTCAGGTCTCCTTCGAATAGAGCGGCTTCTCCCGCACCTCGGCGGTACGGACCTTGCCGCGGACGTCGATCTCGATCTCGGTGCCCGGCTGCGCCTTCTCGACCGGCAGGTACGCCATCCCGATCGCGTGGCCCAGGCTCGGGGACATCGTGCCCGAGGTCACCTCGCCGCCGCCGAGGACCGGGTTGCCCTGGCGCGCGATCCCCGAGCCCGTCAGCGCGAACGGCGCGAGCTTCTCGGCCGGCCCGGCCTCGCGTGCCGCGCGCACGGCGTCGGAGCCGACGAAGCCCGTGTCCTCCTTGCAGCACCAGCCCAGGCCGGCCTCGATCGGGCCGCGGGTGGTCATCAGGTCGTTGCCGTAGAGGTGGAAGCAGACCTCCAGCCGCAGCGTGTCGCGCGCGCCGAGGCCCGCGGGCCGGGCGCCCGCGTCGACGACCGCGTCCCAGACGGCGGTGGCGCCGCCGGCGGGGACGATCAGCTCCACCCCGTCCTCGCCCGTGTAGCCCGTGCCGCAGACGAGCACGCCCTCCTGCCCGGCGACCGTCAGCGTGGCGGTCTTGAAGCGCTTGGGCAGCTCCCCGTCGGTGAGGCCCGCGACGATCCCGCGCGCCTCCGGTCCCTGGACCGCGAGCATCGCGAGGTCGTGCAGGCGGTCGGTCAGCTCGACCTCGAAGCCCTCGGCCTGCTTGCGGAACCAGGCGAGGTCGCTCTCATGGTTGGAGGCGTTGGTCACGGTCAGGAAGCGATCGCCGAGCCGGTAGGAGAAGAGGTCGTCGAGCACCCCGCCGTCGTCCTGGCAGAGCACGGAGTACTGGGCGCCGCCGTCTGCCAGCTTGGTCACGTCGTTGGAGAGGATGCGCTGGAGGAACGCCTCGGCGTCCGGCCCGCGCGTCTCGATCTCGCCCATGTGCGAGACGTCGAACACCCCCGCGCGCTCGCGCACGGCGAGGTGCTCGGCGCGGATGCCCTCGTACTGCACGGGCATCTCCCAGCCCGCGAAGGGCACGAGCCGCGCCCCGGCCGCGACGTGGCGGTCGTGCAGGGGCGTGCGCTGGAGGGCGTCGGAGGCCGCGGCCATGGGTGGCCGGACGCTAGCAGCGAGGAACGACTATGCGGCGGTGCGGAGCGTGTGCTCGGCGATCACGGCGCGGAACGTCTCCACGACCGCGGGATCGAACTGCGTGCCGGCGCAGCGGCGCAGCTCGTCGAGCGCCTCGCCGGGTGTGCGGGCGGCGGCGTAGGGCCGCCCTGAGGTCATCGCGTCGAAGGCGTCGCAGACGGCCACGATGCGCGAGCCGAGCGGGATCGCGTCGGCCTGCAGGCGGTCGGGGTAGCCCGCGCCGTCGAAGCGCTCGTGCGTCGAGCGCACGAGCTCGGCGACGCGGCTCAGGGACGGCGCGGAGCGCACGATCCGCTCGCCGATCAGCGGGTGGCGGCGCACGAAGCCCCACTCGTCCTCGGTCAGCGGGCCGGGCTTGGCGAGGATCCCGTCCGGGATCGCGACCTTGCCGGCGTCGTGGAGCTCGCCCGCGTGGCGGATCCGCTCGACCTCGTCGGCGGGCAGCCCGAGCCGGCGCGCGGTGCGCTCGGCGAGCTCGGCGACGCTCGAGAGGTGCCCGCCCAGGTCGGGGCTGCGCTCGGTCAGCGCGCGCAGCAGGACGTCCTTGCTCTGGCGCCCGGCCGACATCCGGCCGGCGTGCTTCTGGGCGTACATGCGCTGGTCGGCGATGCGCAGCGCCTCGGCCGGGTCGGAGGCCTCCTCGGGCAGCAGGATCGCGCCGTAGGAGCAGCCGATCGTGAAGCCGTCGCCGCTCTCGGACAGCGCGGCGGCGGCCGAGCGCACGAGCTGCTCGGGCTCGTCGTTGCCGGGTTCGATCAGCACGCAGAACTCGTCGCCGCCCATGCGGTAGGCGCCGCCGCGGCCGGCCAGGCAGGCCGCGAGGTTGCCGCCGAGGCGCACGAGCAGCGCATCGCCGGCGGGGTGGCCGAAGGTGTCGTTGTAGTGCTTGAAGCCATCGAGGTCGAACAGGGCGAGCACCAGCTCGCGCTCGGGCCCGCCGTGGAGATCCTCGATGGCGGCCGCGAGAGCGCGGCGGTTGCCGAGGCCGGTCAGCGCGTCGGTCATCGCCTCGTCGCGCGAGGCGCGCAGCATCGCGACGTTCTCGCGGAACGTCAGCGTCAGGCGGAACATCACGGCGAGCAGCGAGGCGGCGGCGAGCGCGATCGCGAGCGGGTTCAGGCTCCAGAAGGAGTCGTAGACGAGCAGGGCGAGGCTGACGAGGCCGAACCCGAGCGGCACGGCGATCAGCCGCATGCTCTCTCCCTGCGGGGCGCGCACGCGCGCCGGCGGGCGCTGCCAGGCGGCCGCCGCGATCAGGAACAGCCCGGCCCACCAGCCCGTGTCGATCGGGCCGCCGGAGACGAACGTGCCCTCCGCGGTCTTGACGAGGTAGAGCGAGTCGGCCAGCCAGAAGGTGGAGACGCCGATCGCCAGCAGCATCCAGGTGCGGTCCAGGCGCCAGCCCGTGCCGGCGAGCGCGCCGACGATCAGGCTCAGCAGGACGAGGTCGCCGAGCGGATAGGCGAGGTTGGTGGCCACGGCCGCGCCGTTGCCCTCGACGTTCTCGAGCACCGTGTCGAAGACGAGCGCGGCGCTCAGGGCGGCCACCGCGAGGGCGGCGACCACGCCGTCGACCCAGAGCGTGCGCGGGACGGCGCGTGCCCGGGCGCGGAGCAGAAGCACGATGCCCGCGAGCACCAGGGGCGGCAGGAGCAGGTAGCCCACGTCGGCCGGGGAGGGGATCGCGATGACCTCGGCGTCCCAGAGGGCGAGCGTGTAATAGACCTCGCCGAGCGACCACGCGGTGACGCCGGCGCCGATCAGCAGCCACGCGAGCCGCTCCCGGCCCGCCTGCAGCGCCTTGACGAGGATCAGCGCCGAGGCGGTCAGCAGCACCACGTCGTGGGCGAAGCGGGAGGTCAGCGGCCCCGCGTCGAGGTCCGGCGCGACGATCACGCGCAGCTCGTAGAGCGCCAACCACGCGGCGCACGCCGCGAAAGCGGCGCGCGACCAGGTCCGGCTGACTGCGCCGAGGCGCTCCATAGCCGGGTTATCGGCGCGGAGCGGTCGCTTCTGAAACCGCCCTCAGGGCGTCAGCGCAGGAAGGGCGGGATGTCGAGGTCGTCGTCGGAGATCTCCAGCGACGAGCGCTGGCGATCGTCCATGCGGACGTCGCGGTCGCGGCGCCCCGCACGGGCCTCCTCGCGGGCGCTGCGGGGCCGCGCCCGGCCGTGGTCGAAGCCCGTGGCGATCACGGTCACGCGGATGTCGTCGCCGAGCGCCGGGTCGATGACGGCGCCGAAGATGATGTTCGACTGCGCGTCGGCGGCCGAGTGGATCAGCTCCGCGGCCTCGTTGACCTCGAACAGGCCGAGGTCGTTGCCGCCCGTGATGTTGAGCAGGATGCCGGTGGCGCCCTCGACGGACTCCTCCAGCAGCGGGCTCGAGATCGCGGCCTTGGCGGCCTCGGAGGCGCGCGACTCGCCGCTCGCCGAGCCGATGCCCATCAGCGCGGAGCCGGCGTCCTGCATGATCGCGCGGACGTCGGCGAAGTCGAGGTTGATCAGGCCGGGGATCGTGATCAGGTCCGTGATGCCCTGCACGCCCTGGCGCAGGACGTTGTCGGCCTCGCGGAAGGCGTCGAGGATGCTCGTGCGGCGCTCGACGATCGAGAGCAGCTTCTCGTTCGGGATCACGATCAGCGTGTCGACCATCTCGCGCAGGCGGTCGATGCCCTCCTGCGCCTGGCGCGAGCGCTGCGAGCCCTCGAAGTCGAACGGGCGCGTGACGACGCCGACCGTCAGAGCTCCTATCTCGTTCTTGGCGATCTCCGCGATCACGGGCGCGGCGCCCGTGCCGGTGCCGCCGCCCTCACCGGCCGTGACGAAGACCATGTCCGCGCCCTTGAGCGCCTCCTTGATCTCGTCGCGCGACTCCGCCGCGGCGCCCTGGCCGATCTGCGGGTTGGCGCCGGCGCCGAGGCCCTTCGTGAGCTCGTGACCGATGTTGAGCTTGATGTCGGCGTCGGTCATCTGCAGCGCCTGCGCATCGGTGTTGCACGCGATGAACTCGACGCCGCTCAGGCCGGCGTCGATCATGCGGTTCACCGCATTGGTGCCGCCGCCGCCGACGCCGACGACTTTGATGACTGCGAGATAGCTGCCAGCTTCCATGGGAGAGTAGTTCCGGACCTCAGGTTGGAGTCGAGCGTTTTAGCACGCCCCGCCGCGGCGCGGAAACCCGCACGTTAGGCGCAATTCCTTCCCGATGTCAAAATCTCCGAACCTCGGCAAGAGACGTTGCAGAGCGCCGAAGTCTCGACTTCCAGTTGAGAGATGCCTCATTCTCACCCTACGGTTGAGGGTTGGTCTCGGGAACCGGTTGAGGGACGGGTGTGCCGGTCGGGACCGGCGTCAGATCGGGTACGGGACCGAGCCCTCCGGCCGCCACGCGCTCGGGTACGCGGACGTCCAGGTAGGTGGCTCCCGCCGAGCTCTCGTCGGCCAGCACGCGGGTGGCGGCGAGCCACTTGCGGCGGGCGTCGGAGGCGTCGCCGAAGATCACGTCGGGGCCGTCGACGAGCGTGAGCATCATGCCCCGCGGGCCGGTCCACAGCCGGTCGATCCGGCGCCGGAGCGGGTCGGGCGCGGCCGCGGCGATGGTCAGCGCGGTCCGCGTGTTGCGGTTGCCGACCCGGTCGCCCGAGGGCGGCGCGTCCATCTTGATCACGGGCAGGTCGCCGTCGGCCACGACGCCGCGTAGCAGCAGCCCGTCGCCGGAGGCGGCGAGCTCGCGGTCGCCCGACAGGAGCACGGCGACGGGCGTGTGCTCGAGCACACGGATCTTCAGCGTGTGCGGGAAGTCGGTCTCGACCTGCAGGCCGGCCACGGAGGAGTACTGGGCGACCGCGTCGCGCAGGGCGCCCTCGCGCACCCGCAGCGTCGTCATGTCGCGGGCGGCGTCGTCGAGCGCGGCGCGGACCTTGGCCTCCTCGCTGGACGTCGAGCCCGTCACCTCCACGTCGCGGACCGCGGCGAGCGAGGAGTCGCGCAGCCACATCCAGCCGCCGTAGCCGAGCGCGGCCAGCACGAGCAGGGCCAGCAGCAGCCGAACGGGGACCCGGGGCGCGCGCAGGCGCACGCCGGCGCGCCGGGTCATTGCGGGTTCGACAGCCACGACCGCGAGCTTCGACCTGCCGTGGCTTAGTCCTGCCCGTGAGGGCCGTGCAGGGCGCAACGTCAACTGCGCTGGGTGGGGAGGTGAGGGGCCGGCCGGGCGGCTGCCGGCGGGCGCCACTAACGGCGCCGTGACCCATATGCGCGCTCAGCGTGCGTTTCGGCCCCAGCGATCCGAGCGCCGAAACGCTGGGGCCCAGATGCGCGCTCAGCGCGCGTTTCGGCCCCAGCGATCCGAGCGCCGAAACGCTGGGGCCCAGATGCGCGCCCAGCGTGCATCTCGGCCCCGCGCTGTAAGCGGGCCGGGGGACCAGGGGCGCGGCCGGCCCCCTCACCTCCCCACCCAGCGCCGTTGACGTTGCGCCCTAGCCCACCACCAGCCGCCGCCCGAGCGCATCCACGTCGCCCGCGCCCAGCGTGAGCACCACATCCCCCTCCCGCAGCGCCGAGCGCAGGTAGGCCTCGGCCTCGTCGAAGCCCGGCAGCCACGCGACCGGGCGCCCGCCGGCCGCGTCGGCCGCCGCGGCGGCCACGAGGCGGCCCGTGACGCCCGGGAAGTCCTCCGCGCGCTCGCGGGCGGGGTAGATGTCGAGCACGACGACGAGGTCGGCGAGCGCGAGCGCGGCGCCGAACTCGCGCGCCTGATGTCGCGTGCGCGAGAAGAGATGCGGCTGGAAGGCGGCGACGACCCGGCGGGTGCCGAGCGTGCGGGCGGCCTCGATCGTGGCCTGCACCTCCGTCGGGTGGTGGGCGTAGTCGTCGACGACGAGCGCGCCCACGTCGGTCGTGCCGAGCCGCTCGAAGCGCCGGCCCGCCCCCGCGAAGTCCGCCAGGGCGGCGGCCGCCTGCGCGAGGTCGGCGCCCGCCAGCCGCGCGGCCGTGAGCGCTGCCGCCGCGTTGCGGGCGTTGTGGGCGCCGGGCACCGACAGCGCGACCTGCACGCCGTCGAGCGCGAAGCGCGAGCCGGTCTCCCCCAGCTGCGGAGCCGGGACGTCGAACGGCGTCACGGGTCTGTCGCCGGCCAGCGCGAGCAGGTCGGGGCGGTCCCACACGACGGCCTGCGCGGCCAGCCCGAGGAACTGCCGGAAGGTGTCGTCGACGTCGCGGCGGGAGCTGTAGGTCGTGTGATGGTCCAGCTCGGCGTTGGTCAGCACGGCGATCCGCGGCGAGAGCTTCAGCAGAGAGCGATCGGACTCGTCGGCCTCCACCACGAGCCACTCCCCCGCCCCCCAGCCGGCGTTGGACCCCGTCGAGCGGACCTCGCCGCCGACCAGGTAGCTCGGATCCATGCCGCAACCGCGTAGGGCGTGCACGACCATGCTCGACGTCGTCGTCTTGCCGTGGGTGCCGCTGACCGCGATCGTCGGCTTCAGACGGGTCAGCTCGCCGAGCAGGTCGGCGCGGTGCAGCTCGCGCTGGCCGCGCTCGCGGGCGACGGCGCGCTCGGGGTTCTCCGGCGGGATCGCGCTGGAGACGACGACCTCGGCGTTCTCGGGGACGTTGGCGGCGGCATGCCCGGCGATGGGCTCGACCCCCAGCGCGCGCAGCGGGCCGAGGTACGTCGAGCCGGCCGACCGGTCGGACCCGGTGACCGCCGCCCCGAGCGACCGGGCGACGAGCGCCAGGCCGCTCATGCCGGCGCCGCCGATGCCGACGAAGTGCATCGCGCGGCCGCTCCAGGGCTGGGTCGTGCTCACGGCCGGGGAACATAGACGCCCCGGCCGCCCGTGCGCTCAGCCCGGCCGGGACGTGTTGGTGTCCTCCAGCGTCTCGATCTCCGCGTTGTCGGTCGTGCCGTCGACGAGCGTCTCGCCGTTCACGACGACCGTGCCGGTGGCCGTCGCGTCGCGGCGCCGGCCCTGGAAGTGGCCCGTGCCCGTGGCGGCCGGGACGATCAGCGGCCCCGGAGACGGCGAGGAGGAGGCTGCGGAGCGGTTCATGGTCCCCCTTACGCACAGATCGCGGACGCGGTTCGCGGCGGTGGCGTTTCCCTGACCCGCCCCTCGGGGAGGTACGCGCCACGTGGCGGGCACCAGGGATCGGATCGACCGGGTTGCGCGCGAGGCGTTCGGCTTCGAGGCGCTGCGGCCTGGGCAGCGCGAGGCGATCGAGGCGGTGCTCGACGGGCGCGACACCGTCGCGGTGATGTCGACGGGGTCGGGCAAGTCCGCGATCTACCAGATCGCCGGGCTGCTGATGCCGGGGTCCACGGTGGTCGTCTCGCCGTTGATCGCGCTCCAGCGCGACCAGGTGGAGGATCTCGCGGAGCGCGCGGCGGGCGGCGCCGCGCAGCTGAACTCGCACATCAGCGTCTCCGAGCGCGAGCGGGCGCTGGCCGAACTGGCCGAGGACGCGCTCGAGTTCCTGTTCCTGGCGCCCGAGCAGCTCGCCAACCCCGAGGTGCTGGCCGAGATCGCCGTCGCCGAGCCGTCCCTGCTCGTGGTCGACGAGGCCCACTGCATCTCCGAATGGGGTCACGACTTCCGGCCCGACTACCTGCGCCTCGGCGCCGCCGTCGAAGCGCTCGGGCGCCCCACGATCCTCGCCCTGACCGCCACGGCCGCTCCGCCCGTGCGCGCGGAGATCGTCGAGCGGCTGGCGATGCGCGACCCCGAGGTCATCATCCGCGGCTTCGACCGCCCCAACATCCGGCTGTCCGTCGAGCGCTTCCACGGCGAGGGCGGCGAGGAGCGCAAGCTGCGCGCGCTCGCCGAGCGGATCGCCGCCTCCCGGCCGCCCGGGATCGTCTACGTGGCCACGCGCCGCCAGGCCGAGGAGCTGGCAGAGTCGCTCTGCGGGGACAGCCTGCGCGCCGCCTCCTACCACGCGGGGATGAAGAGCCGGGAGCGCAACGAGGTCCAGCAGCGCTTCATGGACGGCGACCTCGACGTGGTCTGCGCCACCACCGCCTTCGGCATGGGCATCGACAAGGCCGACGTCCGCTGGGTCTTCCACAGCGAGATCTCCGAGTCGCTGGACGCCTACTACCAGGAGGTCGGCCGCGCGGGGCGCGACGGCGAGCCTGCCGAGGCGGTGCTCTTCTACCGCAGCGAGGACCTCGGGCTGCGGCGCTTCTTCTCCGGCACGGGCCACGTCGAGGTCGACGAGATCGCCCAGGTGCTGGCCGCCGTGCGCGACCACGACGGGCCGGTCGAGCCCGCCGAGCTGCAGGAGGAGACCGACCTCTCGCAGACCAAGCTGACCACAGCGGTCTCGCGGCTGGAGGAGGCGGGCGCGGTGCAGGTGCTGCCCTCCGGCGAGGTGGCCTCGCCGGACGGCGCGCCCGAAGGTCGCGAGGCGGTGGAGGCCGCCGCCGAGGCGGAGGAGAAGCGCCGCAGCTTCGAGCGCTCCCGGGTGGACATGATGCGCGGGTACGCCGAGACCGACGGCTGCCGGCGCGCCTTCGTGCTCGCCTACTTCGGCGAGCCGTTCGAGCCGCCGTGCGGCGCCTGTGACAACTGCCTGGACGGCCGGACGGAGGCCGCGATGCCCGACGAGGTCCCCTTCGAGATCGGCTCGCGCGTCGCCCACGGCCAGTGGGGCGAGGGCGTGGTGCAGCGCTACGACGACGACGCCGTGGTCGTCCTGTTCGACGAGGTCGGCTACAAGACGCTCGCGCTCGAGGTGGTCACCGAGCGCTCGCTGCTGCAGCCGGCCTGACGCCGCCGTCGCGCGTCGCGGACGGGCGGGCTAGGCGCTCTGGTCGACCTGCTCTCGCAGGCGCTGGTCCTGCTCGCGCAGCTCCGGCGTGAAGTTCTCGCCGAAGTCCTCGGCCTCGAAGACCTGGCGGATCTCGATCACGGACTCTCCCTCCATCGGGCTCGGGCAGCGCTTGACCCACTCGATCGCCTCCTCGAGCGAACGGACCTCCCACAGCCAGAAGCCCGCGATGAGCTCCTTGGTCTCGGTGAACGGGCCGTCGACGACGCTGCGGTCAGAGCCCTTGAACGTCACGCGCGCGCCCTTCGAGCTCGGCTGCAGGCCCTCGCCCGCGAGCATGATGCCGGCGTTGACGAGCTCCTCGTTGTACTTGCCCATCGCCTCGAGCATCTCGGTGCCCGGCATCTCGCCCGCCTCGCTCTCGGGGGTCGCCTTGACCATGACCATGAAACGCATCGGATCCTCCTGTGGTGGTTGGGGTGCGTTCTACCGATGCGTCGAACGGGCCGCCGCGAATACGACATGGACCGCGAAAACCTGCGGATACGTCCGCGCGCTTACTCGCCCTCGGCGCCCGCGGGCGTCAGACTAGATGCAGGCCTGGCCATGATCGGTTGACCCCCTGACCAGGTCTAGGGGCGCGGCGCGGAAGCGCCGCGCCCCGCTGCTTCGAGCACCTCGGCGGCAATGTCGCGGGCCGCGTCAGGGCGGGCGAGCCGCTCCGAGACGGCGCTCATCGCGCGCAGCCGCTCGCGGTCGAGCGCGATCTCGTCGACCTCCTCGCGCAGCCGCTGCGGGGTGAGCTCGGTGTCGCGGACCACGACCGCGGCGCCGGCGTCGGCCATCCAGCGCGCGTTGGTGGTCTGGTGGTCGGCGGACGCGTGCGGATACGGGATCAGCACGGCCGGCAGGCCGTACTGCGCGAGCTCGAAGATCGAGCCGCCCGAGCGGGCGACGGCCAGGTCGGCGGCGGCGAGCGCCGTGCCGAACGGCGTGACGTAGTCGCGCAGCAGGTAGCGGTCGTCCGGGGCGCGGAGCTCCGCGAAGTCGCGCCGGCCCGCGACGTGCAGGACGCGGTAGGACGTGCCGGCCAGGCCCTCGACGGCCGCGAGGTTGATCGAGCGGGCGCCGAGCGAGCCGCCGAAGACGAGCACGACGGTCTCGTCGGGGCCGATGCCGAGCTCCGTCCGGGCGCCCGCGCGGTCGGTGACGGTCGGCGGCACCGGGCGCCCGGTCACGCGGTAGCGCTCGCCCTCCCGGCCCTCGAGCGGGAAGGCGAGGCAGACCCGGCGGGCCCGCGAGGCGAGCGCGCGGTTGGTCAGGCCGAGGTGGGAGTCGGCCTCGGCGAGCACGAGCGGGATCCGCTTCAGGCTCGCGGCGAGCCCGACGGGGCCGGCCACGTAGCCGCCGCCGCCCAGCACGGCGTCGGGCTGCCGCACGCGCAGGATCCTCCGTGCGGCGCCGAGCGCGCCCGCGGCCTTGACGATCGCGCGCGCGGCCTTCAGCGGATTGGAGCGGCTGATGCCCTCGACGGCGATGCGGTCCAGCGGGTAGCCGGCGGCGGGCACGAGCTCCGCCTCGGCGCGCTCGCCGCCGACGAAGGTGACCTCGGCGCCCTCAGCCCGCAGCGCGTCCGCGACCGCGATCGCCGGAACGACGTGGCCCGCCGTCCCGCCTGCGGCGATCACGATCCTCGGCGTCGGTGCGCCGCTGGTCGCCGTCACGTCGCGGCCGCGCGGGGATGGCGCGCAGGTGCGCGGAGCCCCCGCCGGCGATGTTGAGCAGCAGCCCCATCGAGCACAGCAGCACGATCAGCGACGTCGAGCCCGAGGAGACGAAGGGCAAGGGCACCCCGGTGAGCGGGGCGAGGCCGAGCACGGCGTAGACGTTGAGCAGGGCTTGGCACAGGATCAGGGAGGTCAGGCCGCCGGCGAGCAGCTTGGCGTAGATGCCCTTGGCGTTCTTCGCGGTCCGCAGCCCGGCGTACCCGATCATGCCGTAGAGGAACAGGAGGCCGCAGACCCCCGCGACGCCGAGCTCCTCGCCGATGACGGCGAGGATGAAGTCCGTGTGGGCCTCGGGCAGGTAGAAGATCTTCTGCACGGACTGGCCGGGGCCGAGGCCGAAGAACCCGCCCGAGCCGATCGCGATCTGGCCCTGGACGGACTGGAAGCCGATCGTGCCCGCGTGGTCCCACGGGTTGATGAAGCTGGTCAGGCGGGCGCGCCGGTAGGGCTCGAACAGCGCGAAGAGCAGGACGAGGACGGCGCCGACCGCCGCCACGAGGCCGAGCTGGCGCATCGGCACGCCGGCCGCGACGAGCATCGCGGCGAGCGTGAAGCAGATGACGAGGCTGGTGCCGAGGTCCGGCTGGGCCATGACCAGCAGCACCGCCGCGCCGCCCACGCCGAGCACGGGCCCGGCCAGCAGGCGGATGTTGCGCGAGATCCTCGGCCGCGCGGAGAGCACCGCGGCGGCGTGTAGCACGAGCGCGAGCTTCATGAGCTCCGAGGGCTGGAACTGCAGCGGCCCCGCCCCCAGCCAGCGCCGGGCGCCGTTGATCTTCACCCCGAGGCCCGGGATCAGCACGAGCAGCAGCAGCACGAACGCGGCCAGCACGAACAACGGCGTGTAGCGGCGGACGCTCTCCAGCCCGTGGCGCGAGAGCAGGTGCATGAGCACGAGGCCGATCGAGCCGTAGGCGAGGTACTTGACGAGGTACAGCGTCCCGTCGCCCTGCCCCTCGAGCAGCGTGCGCGCCGACGAGGCCGAGTAGACCATGACCGCGCCGCCCGCCAGCAGGCAGAACGTGGCGGTGAGGAGCAGTCGGTGTTCGAGCGGCTGCTCTCTCCGGCGTGGCATCAGACCTGCTTTCGACGCCCCGTTCGCCACGCCTGCAGGCGCGTGCGCCGGATTTATGTCGAGCTCATCAGGGCCCGCGCGAGGGCCCGGAAGTGGTCGCCCCTCTGCTCGTAGCTCGTGTACTGGTCATAGGACGGGCAGGCGGGCGAGAGAAGGACGACGTCGCCGGGCTCGGCGGCGGCGCTCGCCGCGTGGACGGCGCGCTCCAGGTCGCCGCAGTCGTGCAGCGGGACGCCCGCCGGGGCGAGCGCCTCGCGCAGCGCGGGAGCGGTCTCGCCGATCAGGTACGCGGCGCGGCAGCGCTCCGCGATCTTGGGCACGAGCTCCGTAAACCCGCCGCCCTTGCTGCGCCCGCCGAGGATCGCGTGCACGCCGCCGGGGAAGGAGTCGATGCCGACGAGCGCCGAGGCGATGTTGGTCGCCTTGGAGTCGTTGACGTAGAGGACGCCGGCGACGGTCGCGACCTCCTCCAGGCGGTGCGCGAGGCCGCCGAACGAGCGCAGCCCGGCCGCGACGGCATCGGGAACGACCCCGCGCGCCAGGCAGACCGCGGCGGCCGCCATCGCGTTCTGGACGTTGTGGGCGCCGCGGAGGCCGAGCTCGGAGACGGCCAGCAGCGGCCGCTCGTCCCACCACAGCTGGCCGGCGCGGTCGGCCAGCTCCGCGCCCGGGCCGGCCCCGAAGCAGACGCGCCGGGCGCAGCCGCCGAGGTCCTCGATCCCGAGCCCGAGCGGCGCGACGGCCACGGCCTCGTTGGGCTGGCGGGCGAAGATCTCGAGCTTCGCGGCGCGGTAGGCCTCGAAGGTGCCGTGGCGGTCCAGGTGGTCCTCGGCCAGGTTGAGCAGCACCGCCGCCTCGGGCGCGAACGCCACCGTGTCCTCGAGCTGGAACGACGACGCCTCCGCGACGACGACCGTGCCCGGCGCGAGCGTGCCGGGAAGGCTCGTCAGCGCCGTCCCCACGTTGCCGGCCACCTTCACCGGCAGCCCGGCCTCGCGGTGCAGGTGGCCGATCAGCTCGACGGTGGTCGTCTTGCCGTTGGAGCCGGTGACCGCGACGAACTCGTGGTCGGGCAGCAGTCGCCAGCCGAGCTCGTACTCCCCCACCACGGTGAGGCCCCGCCCGCGCGCCGCCGCGACGACCGCCGCCTCCTGCGGGACGCCGGGGCTCTTGATCAGGCTCCCGGCCCGGTCCAGCAGGTCGACGCCGTCCGCCTCGGCGTGCACGGCGACCCCGGCGGCGAGCAGCCGCTCCACCGCCTCCTCGGGCACGGGCCCCGAGTCGACCCCCACGACCTCCGCCCCGCGCTCGCGCAGCGCCAGCGCCGCGGCCACGCCCGAGCGGGCGAGGCCGACGACGACGAACGGGCCGGGCGGCAGCGGCGGGCGCGGGATCACGGGGACCATTCAAGCGGGCGACGCGGCCGCGGCGCGGGGACGACGGGCGTGTGTGGCGGCGCCGGCGAACGTCAACGACGGCTGGGTAGGGGGAGTGAGGGGTGGGCCGGGCGTGGGTGGGGACCCTTGACCCGCTATAGCGTGCCAACGGTCCCCACCCGACCAAGTCTGGAGCGAGTTGACCCCCCGTTAGCGTGCAAACTCGCTCCGGCAACGCGGCCGAACCCGCCTCCGTACAAGCCCGCCGTTCGAACCTGCCACCCCGCCACCCGGCCCAAGCGCGCCAGCCGGCGAACCGCGCCGCGCCGCGGAGTCTCCCGCGGCGCGGCGCGCACGGCACGGCTCACCGCACCACCCGCACGCGGAGCGTCGGGCTGTCCCGCCCGCGGACCGAGTCGCCGTAGGCGTAGTAGACGAACCGCAGCGCCTGCGACGGGCCGATCCGGCTGAACGCCGTGAAGCGACCGTCGGGGCGGGTCCGGACGCCGGTGACCACCCGCCACGGCCGGCCCGGCTCGCGGCGGATCGCCGCGAGGGTCGCTCGGCCGATCCCCCGGCCGCGCTCGTCGGTCAGGCGGCCGCGGATCCGCATGCGCACGCCGTGCGGGACGGTCACGCTGCGGCGGCGCGAGCGACGGGTGGGCTCGAGCCACGCCGCGAGCCGTGCGCGCTCGGTCGCGTGGCGGCCGTTGGGCACATGGCCGCGGCCCGCGAGCGGGTTGGGCGGAAAGCCGCGGGCCGGGTCCGGACCCGCGCCCGCGCCCGCGCCGGAGCTGACGCCGCCCCCGGGGCCGTTCCCCGCGCCCGGGCCGGTCCCCGTGCCAGAGCCGGAGCCCGGCCCGGGAGCGGGATGCTGCGGCGTGTCCACCATGGACCGGTTGGCGACCACGACGGTCGCCGCGTCGATCGTGCGGCTGTTGCCCGCAGCGTCGACCACGACGAGCCGCAGGCGGCGGGCGCCGTCCGGCACGAGACGGGTGTCGACGTCCAAGGTGCCGCGGAGCGTCTGAGGACACGGCGGCAGGCGGTCGTCCGTGCACGGCTCGGTGGGCTCGAGGGTCCCGACCGGCACGCCGGCGAGGCTGACCGACACGCGCCGGACGCCCGAATCCCCGTCGGTGGCGAGGATCTCCAGCGGGACCACGCCCGAGTGCTCGCCGGCCGCCGCGAGCGGGCCGGCCGCGGTCGCCGACGGCTCGCCGTCCTCCTCGAGCTCTAGCGTCACTCCGCGGACGTCGAGCATGTAGTCGTCCCAGACGCACCAGCCGGGCCCGTTGGCGGTCGAGCAGTAGACCATGAGCTCCAGCCCGCGCGAGCCCGTGGGCAGCTGGAGATGGGTCGCGCCGCCGGGCGCGGTGCCCGTGCCCGCCCGCGCGTCGAAGAGCCTCGCGCCGCCGGCCGTGACGGTCAGGAACGCGGGGTTCGTGCTCTGCGCCTGCGGGTTGAAGCGCCAGTCCAGCCACGCCGCGCGGGCGGACGTCCGCGGCAGGGCGCCCGGCAGGCTCAGGCTCGCGACGGTGATGCCGCTCTCGGGCAGGCGCCAGTGGCCCGTTCCGATCCGCACGGCGCCGCCGCCCGCCGCCGCAGTCAGCCGCCGCCCAGCCGTTCTCCACCCGCCACAGGCCGGCCTGGAACGTCCGCGGCGAGAGCCCGCCGCCCGCGACCGCGTGGCACTGCGAGAAGCGGAACGTGCCCGCCTCGGCCGGCGCCGCGGCGGCCGCGAACGCCGCGGCTGCGCGGCCACGAGCAGCATGGCGGGCCGCAAGACCGGCCGGCGACGGAGCCGCCGCGCGGGCCGGCGCGAGGCTCCCGGCCACCGGGTCATGCCGGGACCTCGGGGCGGATGCGGGCCGACTGCGGCGCGCGGCCGTTCTCGAACTCCAGCCCCTCGGCCTCGAGCATCCGGCGGACCGCCGCCGGGTCGCCCAGCGCGGTGCCGCCGACCGTGCCGTCGGACTTCAGGACGCGGTGGGCGCCGGCCAGGCCCGTGCGGGTGAAGCGACCGTTCAGCGAGCGGGCGTGGGTATCGCCGCCGCCGGCCGCGCGGGCGACGTCGCCGTAGCTCATCCAGGCGCCGGGCGGGATCGAGCCGACGATCCCGGGCAGCAGGTCGGCATCCATTGGGGGACTCCTCTCGGTGGTGGTCTGACCCCGAGAGGCCGCCGCCGCGCGACCTCGCCCCGCTTGCGGCGAGTCGGCGCAGAGTTGACGCGGAGCGCGCGTCAGGTGAGCGACTGCTGATACAGCGTGAAGCCGATCGCGCTGCACACCGCGGCGACGATCCAGAAGCGCAGGATGATCTTCGTCTCCGACCAGGCCTGCAGCTCGAAGTGATGGTGGATCGGCGCCATCAGGAACACCCGCTTGCGGAAGGCCTGGAAGGAGAAGACCTGGATCAGCACGGACAGCGCCTCGATGACGAAGATGCCGCCGAGGATGATCAGCAACACCTCCGTCTTGGTCATCACGGCCATCGCCGCGATCCCGCCGCCGAGGCCCAGAGAGCCCGTGTCGCCCATGAAGATCGAGGCCGGGAACGAGTTGAACCAGAGGAAGCCGACGCAGGCACCGACGAGGCAGCCCGCCACGAGCGCCAGGTCGGTCTGGCGCGTGGTGAACGTGATCGCGATGTAGGCCAGCAGCACGATCGCCGCGCAGCCGGCGGCGAGGCCGTCCAGCCCGTCGGTGAGGTTCACGGCGGACGTGGTCCCCGCCAGGACGAGGTAGATGAAGACGGGGTAGAGGATCCCGACGTCGACGGTCGCGTCGATGACCCGAAGCCTGATCGTGTCGGGCAGGTTCGCCCACTCCGTCGCCGCCAGCCACAGGCCCACCGCGATCAGGATGGTCACGACGAGCTTCGTCCGCCCGCGGAGCCCGAGCGAGCGCCGCCGCGCGACCTTGACGTAGTCGTCGGCGAACCCCAGCAGCGCGCACGCCGTCGCCACGCCGAACACCCCGACCGCGCGCGGGTCGAAGTCGGTCAGCAGCAGGAACGGCACCGCGATCGCCGTGAAGATGATGATCCCGCCCATCGTCGGCGTGCCCGGCCTTCGCGTGGTGCTCCTGCGGGCCCTCCTCGCGGATCTGCTGCCCGAACTCCCGCCGCCGCAGGAACGAGATGAACTTGGGCGAGAGGAAGATGCAGATCAGCAGGGAGGCCGTGCCGGCGATGAGGACCTCCCCCATCAGCCCTCCGCCTCCGACAGCGCCTCGGCGACCACCTCGAGGCCGACGCCGCGCGAGCCCTTGACGAGCAGGACGTCGCCGGGCGCGATCAGGTCCGCCGTCAGCGCCGCGGCCTCCTGCGCGGTGCCGACCGCGTAGCTCTCGCCGTCGAAGGCGTCGAGCATCCGCGCGGCGCGCGGGCCGACCGTCACCAGCACGTCCACGCCCGCGGTCGCGGCGTAGGCGCCGACGTCGCGGTGGTGCTCGTCCTCGGCCGGGCCGAGCTCGAGCATGTCGCCGAGCACCGCGAGGCGACGGCCTGCGGTCTCGTGTGTCGCGAGGTCGTCGAGTGCGGCGCGCATGGAGAGCGGGTTGGCGTTGTAGCAGTCGTTGATGACGGTGGCGCCCGTGCCGAGCAGGACGCGCTCGCCCCGCAGGCCGGAGAAGCGCACGTCCACGCGCCCGCCCGGCGTCACGCCGACCGCCCGTGCGGCGGCGACCGCGGCGAGCGTGTTCATCAGGTTGTGCGCCTGGTCGAACGGCAGCTCGAGCTCGATCCGCTCGCCGCCGGCGATCACCACGTGGCTGGAGGGCAGCGCGTCGGGCACGGAGCCGCCGCGCAGCGAGCTGCCCTCGAAGATGACGTCGCCGCCCGGCCCGAAGGTCACGATCTTCAGCGACTCGCGCAGCCACGGCTCCAGCAGCGGCTCATCGCTCGGCACCACCGCCGTCGCGCCGTCGTAGAGGCCCTCGAGCAGCTCCGCCTTGGCCTTCGCGACCCCCTCGAGCGAGCCCATCTGCTCCAGGTGCACGGGCCCGATGTTGGTGATCACGGCGACGTCGGGCTCGGCGATCGCCGCCAGCTCCGCGATCTGGCCGAAGCCGCGCATGCCCATCTCGAGCACCATCACCTGCGTGCCGAGCGGCGCGCCGAGGATCGCCAGCGGCAGGCCGATCTCCGTGTTGTAGTTGCGCGGATTCGACGCGACGGTCCGCTGCGGGGTGATCAGCGCGGTGATCAGGTCCTTGGTGGAGGTCTTGCCGACGGAGCCGGTGACCGCGATCACGTGGGCGGCCAGGTCGCGCCGCCAGGCGCGCGCCAGCGCCCCGAGGGACGCGGTCGGCGTCTGGCTGAGCAGCACCGCGCCGCGGTCGACCTCCACGGCCTCGGCCGCCCAGTCCCCCGTCACCAGCACGCCCCAGGCCCCGGCGGCGAGCGCCATCGAGGCGAACGAGCCGCCGTCGACGTTCTCCCCAGGGATCCCGACGAACAGATCGCCGGAGGTGATCTCGCGCGAGTCGATCGTGACCCGCGACGGGCCGTCGGCGGCACGGCCGTCCGGATGCGGGCGCAGCAGCTCGGCGCCCGCGGCGCCGGCGATCCGGCGGTCGCTCCAGTGCTTCACGCGCCCGCCCTGACGGCCCGCAGCGCCTCGCGGGCGACGGCCACGTCGTCGAAGGGCTCCTTGCGCCCGCCCGCGAACTCCTGGCCCTGCTCGTGCCCCTTGCCCGCGATCACGAGCACGTCGCCCGGCTCGGCGAGCTCGACCGCGCGCCGGATCGCCGCGCGGCGGTCCGCGTCGGCCTCCACCCCGGTCCGGTCGTCGATCCCGGCGAGGATCTCGCCGATGATCGCGTCCGGGTCCTCGGAGCGCGGGTTGTCGGAGGTGACGATCGCCACGTCGGCCACGCGAGCGGCGATCGCGCCCATCAGCGGGCGCTTGCCGCGGTCGCGGTCCCCGCCGGCGCCGAAGACCGCGATCACGCGGTGCTCGGCCAGCTCGCGCGCGGCCCGGAGCGCGTTCTCGAGCGAGTCCGGCGTGTGGGAGTAGTCCACGAGCACGGCGTACGGCTGCCCCTCGTCGACCGGCTCGAAGCGGCCGGGGACGCGGCCGGCACCGGCCAGCGCGCCCGCGATCGTCGCGGCGGCGACCCCGATCACGCGCGCCGCGGCCCACGCGCCGAGCGCGTTGAGCACGTTGAAGCGGCCCGGGAGGCCGATACGGACGTCGAACTCCCCGTCCGGCGTGAGCGCGGTGAAGCGCGTGCCCGTGAAGCTGTGCTGGATGTCGACGGCGCGATAGTCCGCGGACTCGTCGTCGAGCCCGAACGTGATCGTGCCGGCGAACTCCGCCGCCAGCCGGCGGCCGTAGGGGTCGTCGGCGTTGACGATCCGCGCGCGGGTGAGCGGCGAGGCGAACAGCAGCCGCTTGGCCTGGAAGTAGGCCTCCATGTCCGGGTGGAAGTCCAGGTGGTCCTGCGTGAGGTTGGTGAACACCGCCGCGGCGACGTGGATCCCGTCCGCGCGGCGCAGCTCGAGCGCGTGCGAGGAGATCTCCATCGCGCACGCCCGGTCGCCGGCGGCCTCCATCGCGGCGAACGTGCGCTGCAGGTCGATCGCCTCCGGCGTCGTGCGCACGACCGCGTGCTCCTCGCCGCCGATCACCGACTTGACCGTGCCGAGCAGCCCGCACGGGCGGTCGCCGGCCTCCAGGAGCGAGCGCACGAGGAACGCGGTCGTCGTCTTTCCGTTGGTGCCGGTGATTCCCACGACGGGCAGCCGCGCCGTCGGGTCGCCGTGGAAGCGCGCCGCGGCGACGGCCATCGCGGAGCGGACGTCATCGACGCGTACCTCGGGGACCCCGAGCCCGAGCGGCCGGGCGACGACCAGCGCGGCCGCGCCGCGCTCCACCGCGTCAGGGGCGAAGTCGTGACCGTCGCGCGTGAAGCCGGGCACGCAGAAGAACAGGAAGCCGGGCTCCACCGCGCGGTTGTCGTAGGCCAGACCGGTGATCTGCACGTCGTCCGGGCCCTCGCCGAGCAGGTCGCGCAGGGTCATCGGCCGGGAGTCTACGAGCGGGACCGGTTGACTTCGGTTCCGCGAGCGAGCTCCGTGGCCGCGGCCCAGCGCGCCCGCTCGGCCTCGCGGTCGCACTCGCGCGGCTCCGCGACGAGGTCTGCCGCGACCCGGGGGATCTCATCGGAGCTGGACCAGGCGCCCGCCGCCAGCCCGGCCAGCATGGCGGCGCCCAGGGCGGTGGAGTCCGCTCGCGACGTGCGCTGCACCCGGACGCCCCCGAGGTCGGCGAGCCGCTGGACGATCCAGTCCGAGCGGGAGAGGCCTCCGTCCACCCAGAGCGAGCCGACCCCCATCGCGTCGAGCGCGTCGACGACCTGATGCAGGACGCCGTCCACGACGGCCCGCGCGAGGTCGGCCCGGGTCGTCTCGAGGCCGAGCCCGAGCACCACGCCGCGGGCGCCCGCGTCCCAGGACGGCGTGCCGAAGCCGGCCAGCGCCGGGACGCAGATCGGACCCGGGCGACCCTCGCGCAGCAGCGCGTCGAGCACAGGGCCGGCCGGTAGCGCCAGCTCGCGGGCGAACCAGTCGACCGCCGCGCCGGCCGCCGGCACGAAGCCCTCGAGCGCATAGGTCGTCCCACCCGCTCGCCGCCACGCGCAGCTCGCGAGCACGCCTGGAGGCGGAACCGGCGGCGCCCCGCCGGCCGACGCCAGGACGAACGCGCCGGTCCCGAGCGTGACCTTCGCGGCCCCCGGCTCGAGGCAGCGCAGCCCGAACAGCGAGGCCTGCTGGTCGCCGAGCGCTGCCCGGACCGGAAGACCCGCCACGACCGCGTCGATCGCGTCCGTGTCCAGGATCGGCGGCAGCACGGAGCGGGGCACGCCGAACAGCTCGAGCAGCTCGTCGTCCCAGTCGGTCCCGCCCAGCGGGCACAGCAGCGAGCGGCCCGCATTGCCGGCGTCGCAGGCCCAGACGCCGCCGAGCGCGTGCAGCAGCCAGCTCGCCACGTCGCCGTAGGCCAATGCCTCCGTCCCGCCGACGGCGTCGAGCACCCACCGCAGCTTGGTCGCCGGGAAGGTGGCGTCGAGCTCGAGCCCGGTGCGCTCACGGACGAAGGCGGCGTGCTCGCGCAGCGCGGCGCAGGCGGCGCCGGTACGCCGGTCCTGCCAGACGATGGCCGGATGGACCGGCCGGCCCGTCTCGCGATCCCACACGACGAACGTCTCGGTCTGGTTGGCGATCCCGACCGCGAGGACCTCGCCCCGGCCCGCCGCCTCCAGGCAGCCCGCGATCGCGCGTCCCGCCGAGTCGGCCAGCTCGTCGGGAGACTGCTCGACCAGCCCGGGCCCGGGGTAGGAGCAGGCCACCGGCACGGAGCACGCCCCGCGCTCGCGCAGCTCCAGGTCGACGGCGACGCAGCGAGTGCTGGAGGTGCCCTGGTCGAGCCCGAGGACGAGCCCGCTCACCGTCGCACCGTCTCGAGCCGCTCCGCCAGCACCTTGCGGTGGGCGGCGACGGCGCGCGCGTCGGTGCGCTCCCCCTCGGCGGCGTGCGCCGCGGCGACCCGGGCCCGCCACGCCGTCACCTCGCGCCGGATCGTCTCGTCATCCCAGCCCAGCGCGTCGGCCATCAGCGCCGCAGCGGGTGCGGCCGCCGCGAGCCCGCGATCGGGCGAGGTGAGGCCGAGGCGGGTGCGTCGCTCGAGCACGTCGTCGAGGTGGAGCGCACCCTCGAAGCGGCACGCGTGCACGACCTCGGCGCGGAGGTGGCCGTGCCCGCCCTCCAGCGGCTCGGCGAGGTCGGGCCGGTCGTCGATCAGCCCGGCGAGCTCCGTGCCGCGCCCGGCGAGCAGCGGGACGTCGCGGGTCCGGCTCGCGGGGCGCGCGCGCAGCTGCCGGGCGACCTCGTCGATCAGGTCCGCCGCCATCACGCGGTAGGTCGTGTACTTGCCCCCCGCGATCGTGGTGAGCCCCGGCGCCGGCGACTCGACGACGTGGCTGCGACTGATGCGGGTCGTGTCGCGGCGCGCGCCCGCGGCCACGAGCGGGCGCAGGCCCGCCGTCACACCGCACACGTCCTCGCGCGTGAGCGGCGACACCAGCAGGCTATTCACCCGCGCGAGCAGGTAGTCGACGTCGGCGCCGTTCGCGACCACCTCGCCCGGCTCACCCGCCCAGGGCGTGTCCGTGTCGCCGATCAGCCAGCCGCCGAGCCAGGGCACGACGAACAGGACGCTCTTCTCGGTCCGCGCGAGCACGCCCGTCCGCATGTCGATCCGGTCGCCGGGGACGAAGATGTGGACGCCCTTCGATGGCACGATCCGCCGCGACGACAGCCCGCCGGAGAGCTCGCGCAGCCCGTCGGTCCAGGCGCCCACCGCCGACGCGACGTGGCGCGCGCGCAGGAGCAGCGGCTCGCCGCTCTCCGCGTCGACGGCCTCGACCTCGCCCGGCGCGCGGAAGCCGACGACCCGTACCCGCGTGGCGATCCTCGCGCCGTGCGAGGCCGCCGTGCGCGCCATCACCGCGACCATGCGCGCGTCGTCCTCCTGCGCGTCGTGGAACTGCACGGCGCCCACGAGCGCGTCGTGCCGGAGCGCGGGCGCGACCCGCAGGGCGCTGCGCCGCGACAGGTGCCGGTGCCGCGGCACCGACCGCGCGCCGCCGATCGTGTCGTAGAGCGCCAGCCCCGCGCCCAGGTACGCCCGCTCCCACCCGCGGCCGCGCAGCGGCCACAGGAACGGCACCGGGGAGACGAGATGCGGTGCGATCCGCGTGAGCAGCAGCTCGCGTTCGCGCAGCGCCTCGCGCACGAGCCCGACGTCGCCCATCTCCAGGTAGCGCAGCCCGCCGTGGATGACCTTGCTCGAGGCGCTCGAGGTGCCCGACCCCAGGTCCCGAGCCTCCACCAGCCCGACCGACAGCCCGCGCGTGGCCGCGTCGAGCGCCGCGCCGGTCCCCGTGATCCCGCCGCCGACCACGAGCACGTCGAGCTCGCCCGAGGTCAGGGCGTCGAGCGCGCGCCGACGTGCCGCCGGGTCCAGGGCGCCGCTAGCCACCGTCGAAGAGCGGTCGGAGGGCTGAGTAGAGGGCGCGGTGGCGGCGGTGGACGGCGTCGTAGAGCTCCCGCAGCTCGGGGTCGGGCTGCACCGGCTCGCCGCGCGGCCCCGCCATCGCCGCGCCCGCCTCGGCGACGCTGCCGTGCAGACCCGCGCCGGCGGCGGCGAGCATCGCGGCGCCGCGGGCGGTCGTCTCGACGTCGTCGGGTACGGAGACCGGGAGACCGGTGATGTGGGCGCGCAGCTCGCACAGCAGCCGCCCGCGCGCGCCGCCGCCCACGCAGACCACCTCGCGCGGCACCTGCCCGGCGCCGGCGATCGCCTCGATCACGTCGCGCAGCGCCAGCGCGTTGCCCTCGAGCAACGCCCGCGCCAGGTGCGCGCGGCCGTGCGCCGCGGTCATGCCGAACCAGGCCGCGCGCGCGTGGGCGTTCCACTCCGGCGCCATCGCGCCCGCGAGCGCGGGCACCCACGAGACGCCGTCCGAGCCGGGCGGCGCGCAGGCGGCGAGGTCGTCCAAGAGCTCGTAGACGTCGAGCCCGTCCGCGGCGGCGCGCGCCAGCTCGGGGCTGCCGAGCTCGTCGCGGAACCAGCGGTAGGCGCCGCCGGACAGCCAGCCCGGGTTCTCCAGCAGCCACGTGTCGGGGTCGGCGTGGGGATGGAGCTCGACGAGCCCGCTCGGGTCGTGGGCGGGCTCGCCGACCACCGCGCACACGGGCTCGGCGGTGCCCATGACGTCGCACACGACGCCCGGCTCGACGACGCCGGCGCCGAGCGTCGCCGCCATCTCGTCGCCCGCGCCGAGCACGACGAGGGTGCGCTCGTCGAGCCCGGTCGCCGACGCCAGCCACGGCAGGATCGGGCCGAGCACCGTGTCCGCCCGCGCCACCTCCGGCAGCCGCGCGTCGTCGATGTCGTAGGCGGCGCACGCCTCGTCGGCCCACTCGCGGTTGCGCGGGTCGAGCAGCCCGAACGACGACGCGTTCGACGGATCGACCGCGAGCGTGCCCGTGACCCGCCACGCCACCCAGGCGCCGGGCGGCGCGAACACCGCGGCCTGCTCGTCCGTCTCGGGCTCGTTGGCCGCCAGCCAGGCGATCTTCGCTGCGACGTGGCCCGGATCCAGGTTGCAGCCCGTCAGCGCCCGCAGCCGCTCCGGATCGCACCGGCCGGCGACCGCCGCGCACTCCGCTCCCGCCCGTCGGTCGGCCCAGATGATCGCGGGCCGCAGCGGCGCGCCGCCCGCGTCGCAGGCGACCAGCCCGTCGAGCTGGGAGCCGAACGACACGGCGACGATCTCGCGCCCCGCCGTGGCCTCGCGGATCGCGCGCAGCGTGGCGACCAGGGCCGCCGTCCACTCCGCGGGGCCCTGCTCCGCCCAGCCCGCGCGTGGGTACGAGAGCGCATGCGCGTGCGTGCGGGTGGCCACGAGCGTTCCGTCCGGCTCGAGCGCCTGCGCGCAGGTTCCCTGGGAGCCGACGTCGATGCCGACGACCAGCGGCGCGCTCAGCGCTCCTCCTCGCCCGCGTCGCCGGGGCCGCGGCGCAGCACCGTGAAGGAGAACGCGTCCGCGAGGTGGTGCTCGCGCGAGACCAGCACCGCCACGCCGTCGGCCGTGCGGTCGACCTGGTCGATCGTCAGCAGCAGCGTGCCGGTGGGGACGCGCAGGCGCTCGGCCACCTCGCCGAAGGCGTTACCCGGCGTGAGGTCGGCGACGCCGAGGGCGACGGTCAGGTCGCGCTCGGCCAGCGCCGCGTAGATCGAGCCGATCGCCGGCAGCTCCTCGGGCGGGACGTGGTCGGTGCGGCACCAGTCCGTCATCGTCGACCACGCGCCGCCCGTCGGCGGTGCGCACGCGGCGCAGCGTGCTGACCGGCTCGCCGGCTTCGAGGCCGAGCGCCTCGGCGACGAAGTCCGGGGCGGGCTCGGCGCCGGCTCGCACGTCGACCGCGCCCGGCTGGAGACCCGTCGAGGCGATCTGCGTGGAGACGCCGAAGTTGCGCCCGAGGTCGTTGCGCAGCGCGGGCCGGTACGTGATGTAGGTGCCCGAGCCGTGCTTGCGGTTGACGAAGCCCTCCTCCTCGAGCAGCGTGATCGCCGCGCGCATGGACGAGCGCGAGACGGTCCGCCGGCGCGCGAGCTCGGGCTCGGAGGGGATCCGGTCGCCGGGCCGCCACTCGCCCGAGCGGATGCGCGCGCGCAACTCGGAGGCGAGGCTGTGGCGCAGCGAGCGCCTCACGGAGCCACGACCACCTTCAGCGCCTCGCCCGCGCGGATGCGCGGGAACGCGTCGGGCGTCTCGTCGAGGCCGATCACGTCGGAGACCACGGAGCAGATCCCGCCCGCGTCGGCGGCCAGCATGTCAAGCGCCGCCACCTGGTCGCGGTGCCGCGAGGCGTAGGACCCGTGCACCTGGACCTCCTTGTAGTGCAGGACGTTCGAGGGGAACGCGATGTGGGTGGTCCCCTTCGGCAGGCCGCCGAAGAACAGCACGCGGCCGCGCGGCGCGGCCATCTGCATCGCGTCCTGCTGGGCAGCGTCGCTCGAGCAGGCCACGATCACGACGTCGGCGCCGAAGCCGTCCGTGTCGCGCGCCACGGCCTCGCCTCCGTCCTCGCCCTCGGTGTCGACGTAGGCCATCCGGTCGTCGCCGAGGATGGCGCGCGCGAGGTCCAGCCGGCGTGCGGCGCGCTCGAGCATCAGCACCGCACCGGCCCCCTGCAGCCGGGCGAGCGCCGCGTGCGCCGTGCCGACCGGCCCGGCGCCGATCACCACGACGACGTCGTCGAGGCCGATGCCGATGTCCTTGTGGCCGCAGATGACGTCCGACAGCGGGTCCGCGAACGTCGCGTGCGCGGGTGAGAGGCCGTCGGGGATACGGAACAGGTTCTTGAGCGCGATGTTGGGGATCGCGACGCGGTCGGCGTAGGCGCCGGGGTGGTCGAAGCCCATCAGCTCGCCGTGCAGGCACAGGTTCTCGGCGCCGCCGCGGCACATCCGGCAGCGCCCGCACCACAGCGTCGAGATGCAGTGCACCGCGTCGCCGAGCGCGATCCCGGAGGCGGCGACCTCCTCCTGCGCGCGCGGGCCGATCTCCACGACCTCGCCCGAGATCTCGTGGCCGAGGACCCAAGGCGCCTCGATGCGGCGGTCGCCGTTGTAGAAGGAGCGGACGTCGGTGCCGCAGACGCCGCAGGCGAGCACCTGCAGCAGCACGCCGTCCTCGGGGCACTCTGCGTCCGGTGCGGTGCCGACGTCCATGCTGCCCGGCCCGGTCCAGATCGCTGCGCGCACGCCGCCTCCTCCAGTGGTTCGAAGCGGTGGTAGCGTACCAGTTGTCGGACAACTTGCCTCCGATCTGGAGACGCGAATGCTCGAGTTCATCTTCATGCTCACGCGCGACGACGTCACCCTCGGGGACGCCCGCGAGGTGTACGCCTCGATCTCCGGCACCGGCGTCCGGCACGTCGGGTGCAAGGACGTCGGACTGCCCGCGGAGGAGCTGTCGGCCCTGATGGACGACATCCGCGCGAACGGGCACGAGACGTGGATCGAGGTGGTCTCGGAGACCGAGGAGGCGACGCTGGCCTCCGCCCGCGCAGCGGCCGAGATCCGCCCGGATCACCTGGTCGGCGGCACGCTGATCGAGCCCGTCCAGGAGATCCTCGCGGGCACGGGCGTGAAGTTCTGGCCCTACGTCGGGCGGATCGTCGACCACCCGTGCCTGCTCCGCGGCTCGATCGAGGAGATCGTCGCCGACACGCGGCGGGCCGCCGAGCTCGGCGTCGACGGCATCAACCTGCTCGCCTACCGCTACGACGGCGACGTCGACGCGCTCGTGCGCGCGGTCGTCGGCGCCACCGACCTGCCGGTCATCTGCGCCGGCTCCGTCGACTCGGTCGAGCGCATCCGCGCGCTCGGCGCCGCCGGCGCCTGGGGCTTCACGATCGGCACCGCCGCGCTCGACGGCGTGCTCGTGGAGGGCGCCCCGCTGGGCGGCCAGCTCGAGGCCGCGCTCGAGGCCGCCGGGGCGAGCGGCGCGCGCGCCTGAGCGACGCGCGCGCCCCAGGCCCTACGGGGTCGCCTTCCCCTCGTCGATCATCCGGCCGATCGTGTCGAACTTCGCACGGTTGTTCCGCTTGAGCACCAGAGCAAAGAGCAGGGCGGCGACGATCACGACGACGGCGATCGGCGCGATCAGGTCGACGTAGCCGATCGTGCCGGCCAGTGTGTCGATGTTCGCGAACAGCAGGTAGATCGCGAACGTCTGGCCGAGGATCGCGATGATCGGGGCCACGGTGACCACCCAGAAGGAATCCGGGTGCTTGTGGCGTCGGTGCCAGACGAGCACGGCCAGCGCGCACGTCGCCTGGATGGCGAGGATCCAGACCACCCCCTGGACGGCCATCATCGTGTAGATGCGCACGTAGGCCGTGTCGAACGCCTTGTCGAAGGAGAAGCCGGCGCCGATGCCCCACGCGAGGACGAGCACGAGCGCGAACACCGTCTGCGCGATGCTCGCCACGTACGGCGACCGATGCTTGCGATGGGTACGGCCGAACGACTTCGGCAGGATCCCCTCGCGGCCCAGCGCGTAGCCGTAGCGCATCGCGACGTTGTGGAAGGCCATCGCGCAGGCGAACGAGCCCGTGAGGATGAGGATCTCCATCGCCGTGGTCAGGCCCTCCGAGCCGAAGTCGCTCATCGCCACGAAGAACGGCCCGGCGGGGTTCTGCGCGTCCTCGACCAGCGACGACTCCGGGAAGGCGGAGACGAAGGCCAGCGACGTGATGACGTAGCCGATGCCGAGCCCGACCACCGAGATCAGGGTCGCCCGCGGGATGATCTTCCTCGGCTCCCGTGACTCCTCCGCGTAGTTCGGGATCGCCTCGAAGCCGACCCACGACCAGAAGGCCAGGAAGACGCCGACACCGGCCGCCAGCCCGACGCCCGGGTCCGTGAGCTGGAACATGTTCAGGCTCTCGAACTGGATGCCGCTCTCCTCGCTGCCGCCCCCACCGAAGACGAGCAGGTCGAAGATCGCGAGGATGACGATCTCGCCGATCAGCGCGGCCCCGAGCACCCTCACCGACAGCTTGACGTCGAAGAAGCAAAGCACGCTGATCAGCAGCGCCGCGACCACCGCGAACGCGACCCAGGGGATCTCCCAGCCGAACCAGGAGTTGAAGTTCGTGGCGGCGAAGTACGAGAAGCCGCCGAGCAGCGAGACCTCGAACAGTGAGTAGGCGAGCGCGCCGCCGATACCGGTGGCGAGCCCGAGCTCTCGCCCCAGGCCGTGCGAGATGAACGTGTAGAACCCGCCGGCGGCGCGGAGCTTCGACGCCATCGCGACGTAGCCGATCGAGAAGATAGTGAGGATGATCGTCGCGAACAGGAACGCCGCCGGCGTGTAGAGGCCGGTGCCGAATCCCGTCGCGAACGGGACGTTGAACAGCATCGCCGAGATCGGCGCCGCACCCGTCACCGCGACGAAGATCACCCCCAAGAGCCCGACGGCGTTGGGCTTCAGGCGGTCGACGCCGTGGTCTCCGGCGTAGACCGACTCGACGGTGCCCTCGTGGCGGACCTCGATCTTGGGGTCCGGCGGCTGGACGGTGGCCATACTCCCCCTCTCCTTGCGTTGCCGCTGGGGGACAAGTTGTCCGACAGCTGTGCGGCATTCAACCATCTGGTTCGCGCCCTGACAAGAGCGCAGATGAGTGCTACTGAACCTGCACGGATGCGCCCACCAGCGTCGGGGCGGTAGGCGCCGAGCGGGCGCGCACGACGATCCGCGCGCGATCGCCGCGGAACAGGTCGTGGGAGCGCTCGAACGCCCGCCCCTCCGCGTCCCAAGCCGTCCGCGCGACGGCCAGCAGCGGCGCGCCGCGGCGCAGCCCGAGCAGCCGCGCCTCGGCGCCGCCGGCGGCCACCACCTCGATGCGCTCCTCGGCCTCGCCGGGCACCAGCCCGTATTGCGTCTGCAGGAGCTCGTACAGCGAGCCGGCGAGCGAGCGGTCCAACAGGCCGGGGAACCGATCGGCGGGAAACAGCGCCCGCTCGAGCGAGATCGGCTCGCCGTCGGCCAGGCGCACGCGTACGACCTCGAGCACGAGCGCCCCGTGCTCGAGCCCGAGCGCCGCGGCCGTCTCGGCGTCGGCCTCGACCGTCGCCGTCGAGAGCACCCGCGCGTCGGAGTGGAAGCCCTGACGGCGCAGGTAGGCGGGCAGGCCGGAGAGGCTGGAGAGGTCGCGCTCGACCTTGCGCTCGGCGACGAAGATCCCGCCGCCGCGCCCCCGGCCGCGGCGGATCACGCCGTTGCGCTCGAGGTCCGCCAGGGCCGCGCGGATCGTCGAGCGCGAGACGCCGAGCCGTTCCGCGAGCTCGCGCTCTGCGCCCAGCCGCTCCCCCGGCCCCCCCAGCCCGGCCAGCAGCTTCTCGCGGGCCGCGAGCGCCGTCGGCCCGAGCGAGACGGCGGACCGTTCCACGCGCTTAGAGGGCCTCCATCGCCATCATCGACTCCGGCAGCACCTGGCCGCCGTCGACGACGATCGTCTGGCCCGTGATGTAGCCGGCCTCGTCGGTGGCGAGGAACAGCGCCGCGTAGCCGATGTCCTCGACTCTGCCGAGCTTGCGCTGCGGGATCGAGGACTCCATCTTCTCCCGGTATTCGGGGCCGAGCTCCGCGAGGCCTTCCGTCTCGATGTTGCCCGGCATGACCGCGTTGATGGTGATGCCCTTGGGCGCGAGCTCGATCGCGGCCGTGCGCAGGAACCCGAGCTGGGCCGCCTTCGTCGCGCCGTAGTGGCTCCAGCCCGGATAGCCGGTGATCGGACCGGTGATCGAGGACGTCAGCACGATCCGCCCGTGGCCGCTGCGCTGCAGCGCGGGCATGCACGCCTTCACGGAGAGCATCGTGCCCTTGACGTTGGTGGCGAAGATCTCGTCGATGTCCGCCTCGCCCATGTCCTCGAGCATCTTGTCGGGGAACACGCCGGCGTTGGCGCACAGCACGTCGATGCCGCCGAAGCGCTCCTCGGTCTCGGCCGCCATCCGCTCGCAGTCCTCCGCCCTGCCGACGTCGGCCGGAACGTAGGTGGCGCCGAGCTCCTGCGCCGCCGCCTCGCCGCGCGCGCGGTCACGGCCGACCACGGTGACGTTCGCCCCGGCCCGCGCGAAGACCCCGGCGATGCCCTTGCCGATGCCCATGGTGCCCCCGGTGACGAGAACGGTGCGGCCGGTGAGAGGCGTGAACACGGGCGATCCCTTCAGGTATGGGTTGACAGGTAGCGCTCCGCCAGCGCGCAGGTGCCGGCGGTGAACCCCGCGCCCAGCTCCGCGGCCTCCGTCGCGAAGGTGTGGTGCGAGCCGATCCAGGCGACGAGCAGCAGCCGCCGCAGCATCACGAACGTGTCGAGCTCGGCCTCGTCCTCGGCCGTGAGCGGCGCGACGGAGCGGTAGCCCTCCAGCCAGGCCTCGCGCAGCTCGGGCACCCGCGGGTGGTCCTCCATGAACGAGACCGTGGTGGCGAAGTCGTACATGAACCACGCGAACCCGCAGTCGTCGAAGTCGATCACCCGGACCTGGCCGTCGTCGACGAGCAGGTTGGCGAGGCGGATGTCGGCGTGGACGAGCCCGAAGCGCGCCTCCGAGCGGCCGTAGGCGGCGAGCCGGCGGGCGATCGCCGAGTCGAGGCGCTCGAGCTGGGCGCGCTCCTCCGGCCCGATGCCGAGACCGTCCTGCCAGGCGCCCCAGTACCCCTGCCGCCCGAGCGTGTGGTCGTAGTCCCACACCGGGCGATCGAAGCCCGCGGGCACGTCCCAGGCGCGGGCGTGCGCATGCATGCGTGCCGAGATGGCGCCCAGCAGCCGGAAGCCGGCGATCACGTCGTCGCCCTCCGGGTCGGGCTCGCGGCCGGGGAGCCAGTCGAAGAGCACGACGTTGCGCTCCCCGACGCCGTCCGCGGACACCGGGACGACCAGCTCGCCGTCCGGCGTGGGCACCGGCACGCAGGTGTCGACCGCCCCGTCGTGGCGCAGCGCGTCCACCCACTCGAGCTCGGAGGCGATCTGGTGCGCGGTCCGGTAGCCGGGTCGGTGGAGCCGCAAGGCGTAGCGGCGCCCCGTGTCCGGATCCTCCACGCGGTACGTGTGGTTCTCGGAGACGTTGCACAGCTCGGCGGTCGCCTCCGCCGACAGGCCGAAGCGCGGCAGCGCCGCGGCGGCAAGCTCGTCCATGCTCATCCCGATCTCCCCCTCACGCCCTCCAGGACGCGCGTGATCTCGTCTCGTGCGCGGACGATATCCGGGGTCGCGCCCGCGAGGTAGACCCTGCCGGCGGCACCGATCATCGAGACGGTGACGAGCGTGGCCTCGGGCGAGACCCGCTCGGCCGCGTTGGCGGCGACCGCGGCGAACAGGGCCGGGACGACCTCGACCACCAGCAGCGTCTGGCCCGGCAGCAGCATCGAGGCCTCGCGATTGCGGTTGACGATCACCGCGTGCTGGTCGGTGACGTCCTCGATCACGTCGATGTAGGTGACCGTCGGGCGCAGCGTGTCCTCCGCGGCGGCTCCGATGCCCTCCAGGATCGCCGCGCCCGCGCGCGCGACCAGCTCGTCGTCGGGGGAGTGGACCTCGAGCACGCCGAACTGGCGCTCGACGTAGTGGATGCCGGGCTCGACGTCGGGGACGGACTTGAGCGCGAGGTCGATGACGCGCTCGATCGCCAGGCCGGGCGCGACCTCGACGATCAACGCGTGGTCGCCCTCGACCGGCGGGTAGCCGCGGGCGCGCAGCGGCGTGCCGAGGTAGGCGGCGAACTGCCGCCCGAGCTCCGGGATCGGCAGGTAGACGCGGAGCTCGACCTCGCCGGCCACCTTATGCGGCGGCGGTCTCGAAGTACCTGCCGAGCTCCGAGTGCGGGCGCGGGATGACGTGCACAGAGACGAGCTCGCCGACGGTGGAGGCCGTCTCCGACCCCGCCTCGGTGGCCGCCTTGACCGCGCCGACGTCGCCGCGCACGACGACGGAGACGAGGCCGTCGCCGACCTCCTCGCGCGAGACGATCGTGACGTTGGCCGCCTTGACCATGGCGTCGGCGGCGGCCAGCGCCGCCACGTAGCCCTTCGTCTCGATCATGCCGAGTGCCTCGTTCATGCCTACTCCTCCTTCGGTTCGTCGAGTGATCCGATGATCAGCGCGTCCAGCGGGGGGTGCTCGGGCCCGAAGTAGCCGGAGGCCACCGAGCCCGTGGCGACGAGCACGCGCTCGCCCGCGCCGCTGCCGAGGACGTCGAACGCGATCAGCGTCGCGTTGTCGTCGGTGCGCACCTCCAGGAAGGCGCCGTTGGGCAGCGCGTCGAGCCGCCTGGTCGCCCATACAGATCCCGTCACCGTGGCCCTCAGCATCAGCGCTCCCGTTCGAGTTCGATCCCCAGCGCGCGGGCTTTCTCCCGCGCCAGCGGCGTCAGCACGGCGCCCGGCCCGAGCACGAGCCGTGCCCCGGCCTTCGCCGCCTCCGCGACCTTGCGCTCCGTCACCGCGCCGCGCGCGACGTGGATGACGCCGGCGTGCGCGGGGGCGCCGCCGGCTCCGCGCGCGCGGGCGTGCGCCGGGGGGCCGCCGACGCCGCGCGCATCGCCGTGCGCGGGCGCGGCGGCCCCGCCGAGCGTGAACCGCACGCGCCCGGCTCGGATCGCCTCGCGCTGGGTGGGGTCCTCGAGGCGGACCAGCAGCGCGAGCACGAAGCGCTCGAGGTCCTCGTCGGTGCGCAGCGTCACCGGCTCCGCGGCCGGCGCGGCCCAGGTCGAGGGGCGGTGGACGGCGGCGACGGGCGGCGGTGGGTAGACCGCCGGAACGGCGTCACCGCCCTTGCCGTTGCCGTTGGGCACCGCCAGCGCCTCGGAGAGCAGCTCGCGGATCAGCTCGCGTGCGGCGTCGCGCTCGCTCACACCGCCTCCAGCGCGCCGGTGGCCGCCTCGGCCGCGGCGCGCACGTCGGACTCCTCGCCGGTCAGGTACACGCGGCCGGTCGCCCCGATCATCCGGTAGTCGACGACCTTGATGCGGGCGGCCTTCTCCGCCTCGTTGACGGCGAGCATCGCGTACGAGGCCGGCTGCATCTCGAGCACGAACAGCGACTCGCCCGGCAGCGCCATCGAGCCGAGCTTGTTGCGGTTGATCAGGAAGGTGTGCTGGTGGTCCAGGCGCGAGACGAGCGTCGAGGCGAGGATCGCGGGCTTCGTCGCGTCGGCCGCGCTGGCGCCGAGCGCGTCGAGCACGGCATGGCTCGCCGAGCGCACGGCCGCGGTCGAGCGCGAGTGGAACTCCAGATAGCCGAACTGGCGCTCGACCACGAGGATCCCCGCCTGCAGCCGCGTGTGCTTGACCGCGACGTCGGTCAGCGGCTCGATGTCCAGGCCGGGCGCCACCTCGATCACGGCCGCCGCCATGCCGGTGCGCGGCAGCCGCCCGCGGATCCAGGTGCCGAGGTAGCACATGGTCTGCGGCTGCAGCTGGTCGATGAAGATCGCGGACCGCAGCTCGGCCACGTCAGCTCCTGACCAGCTCGCGCAGCTCGTCGAGGATCATCCGGCGTACGTCGTCGCGCGAGAGCGCGCCGCCGTCGGTCCTCGCCGGCGGCGGCTCGGCCGGTGCGGAGGCGGGGCGCGCGGACCACGGCTCGAGGCCGGCGAAGTCGCCGAACCGCTCGCCCGGATCCTTGTCGTAGGCCAGCCGCGTCCACTGGGTGAGGTGGCGCGGCTCGAGGTTCTCGGTCAGCGACGAGCGCCCGAAGAAGCCGGTGCCGACCGTCATCGTCGGTGCGAGGTTGGTGTCCAGCCCCGCCGAGCCGGTGCTGCCCGGCGCGTTGACCGCGATGCGCAGGACTCCGAGAGCGGCGCCGTAGGCGAGGATCGTGCGGGGATCGGTCGAGTGGATCACGGCCGAATGGCCCGCGCCACCGATGCGCAGAAGGGCGCGCGCGGCGTCGATGCCGCGGGCGGCGTCGGGCACGCGGACGAGGCCGAGCAGCGGGAACAGCTTCTCACGCGCGAGCGGCTCCTCAGGGACGATGAGCCCGAACGGGGCGACGAGCACGCGCGTGCCCGCCGGGATCTTGATGTCCGCCGCAGCGGCGAGCGCGGCGGCGTCCTTGCCGGCCAGCTTCGTCTCGATGCGCCCGTCGGGGTAGAGCGCGGCGCGGGCGCGCCCGGTCTCCGCCTCGTCGAGCACGTGGGCGCCGCGACGGGCGAGCTCGCGCGCGAACGCGTCGGCGACGCGCTCCTCGACGATCGCCACCGACTCGTTCGTGCAGAGGATCGAGTTGTCGAACGCCTTGGAGTCCGCGAGGCACGCGGCGGCCTTGGCCACGTCGGCGGTGGCGTCCACGAGCGCGGGCACGTTGCCAGGCCCGACACCCAGCGACGGGTTGCCGGAGTGGTAGGCGGCGCGGACGACGCCGGTCCCTCCCGTCGCGACGATCACGTCCACCGCGGAGTCGGCCATCAGCGCCTCGATCAGCGGAATCGTCGGCTCCTCCACCACCTGCAGGCAGCCGTCCGGGGCTCCGGCCGCGACGGCCGCGGCGGAGAGCGCATGGACGGCCTCGGCGCAGCACCGGCGCGCGAGCGGATGCGGCGAGACGACGACCGCGTTGCGGGTCATCAGCGCCAGCAGCACGTTGAAGTAGACGGTCGCGACCGGGTTCGTCGACGGCGTGAGCGCGAGCACGACCCCGGCCGGCTTGGGCACGGCGACGATCTTGGCCTCGGCGTCGATCTGCGCTTCGACGTAGTCGTCGACGCTGTAGCGCTCGGCGATCCCGCGCGAGCAGGCCTCGTTCTTGCGGCGCTTGTGCTCGGCGACGCCCATGCCCGTCTCCTCCACCGCGGCGAGGGCGAACCTTTCGGCGTTTTGGTACGCCGCTTCCGCCACGGCATCGACCACGCGCCGCGTGCGGGCGGCGTCGAAGCCAGCGAACGCGGTGGACGCCCAGCGCGCGCGGGCGAGCATCATGCGGGCGCGCGGGGCGCCGGGCGGGTCGGCGGCGATCAGCGCGCTCATCGCAGGGCAGCCTCCCTCGGTGCGTCGGCGAGCGCCTGGCCGATCGCCACCGCCGTACGGTCCAGGATCTCCTCGACCAGATCGGGCTCGAGCAGGATCCCGGGCTTGAACTGCAGCACGCGCGGGTCGAGCGTCGAGAAGATCGCCCACACCCCGTGCTCGTAGAGCCGGCGCATGACGAGCTTGGCCCCCTGGGGGTGGTCGAACTCGAGCCCCATGACCACCCCGTCCTGGCGGATCCCGACGAGCCACTCCGGGTAGAGCTCCTGGATCGCGCGCAGCCCGGTGCGGAACCGCTCGGAGATGTAGTGGACCATCGAGCGCACCTCGGGGCGGCCGCAGATCTCGAGCACCTTGAGCGCGACGATGCAGCCGAGCTCGGCGCCGCCGCCCGTGGAGATGTGGCCGAAGCCGTCCTCCTTCAGCCACGCCGAGCACTCCTCGCTGACCACCGTGCAGGCGATCGGGTACATGCCGCCGGTGATCCCCTTGCCGACGATCATGACGTCGGGCTCGATCCCGGCCTTGGCGATCCCCCACATCTCGCCCGTCCGCATCAGCCCGGTCTGGACCTCGTCGGCGATGTAGAGCGCCCCGTGGCGCTCGCACAGCTGCTTGACGGCGCGCAGGTAGCCCGGCTCGGGCAGCGGGAAGCCGTACGTCGCCGGGATCGTCTCGATCACCACGCCGGCGACGTCGCCGGCGCGCAGCGCCTCCTCCATCGCGCCGAGGTCGTTGAACGGGACCTGGACGAACTCGTCCGGGCGGTCGGAGAGGAACAGCGTGCTGAAGCGGTCGTCGCCGGTCGCCACGGCCAGCCCGGTGTGGCCGTGATAGCCCTTGCGGATCGAGACGATCTTGCGCTTCTGGCGGGTGTGGCGCGCGGTCTTGATCGCGATGTCGGTCGCCTCTCCCCCGCCCGAGCCGTAGATGACGCGGCGCATGTTCGGCGTGCACGTGGCGACGAGCGCCTCGGCGAGTGCGGTCCGCGCGAGCGCCGGGAAGTGGTGGTTGCCGATGTCGAACCGGCCCATCGCCTGCTCGAGCGTCGTGATCAGCTCGGGGTTGCGGTGGCCGAGGTTGTACGTCCCGCCGTTGAGGTGCAGGTCGATCAGGCGCCTGCCCTCCATGTCCCAGAAGCAGTAGCCCTCGCGGCGGTCGATCACGAGGTCGACGCCCGCGTCCTGCCAGAACCGCGTCTTGTCCGGGTTCCAGAACTCCTCGGAGCGGCGCAGGAAGTCCGCCTTGGAGTCGAACGAGAAGAGACCGTAGTCGTGCACGTTCCGCCTTCGGGGCGGAACGTACCATAAGTGACCTACGCAGCCAACCTTTCGACTATTTGGTCTGGCACGGCTCGGCTCTAGAGCGCCAGCGCGCGGGTGAGGATCGCCTCCGCGTCGACGCCCGCGGGCAAGGTGCCGTAGACCCGGCCGCGGGCCTCGCCGAGCCGCCCCGCGCAGAACGCGTCGGCCACCGCGGGCGGCGCGGTGCGGACGAGCAGCGAGGCCTGGAAGGCCAGCGCGAGGTCCTCGACCGCCCGACGGGCCAGCCACTGCGCGTCCTCTCCCGCCAGCGACGCGAGCGTTCCCGGCAGCGAGTCGAGGTGCGCGTCGAGCCGGGCGTCGGCGCCGCGGGCGAGCTCGCACTCGGCCAGGAAGGCGGGCAGGCCGTCGGGCTCGCGCGCCATCGCGCGCAGCACGTCGAGGCTCATCACGTTGCCCGAGCCCTCCCAGATCCCGTTGAGCGGGGAGTCGCGCAACAGCCGCGGCATCGGCGATTCCTCGACGTAGCCGTTGCCGCCGAGGCACTCGAGCGACTCCGCCGCGTGCGCGGCGGCGCGCTTGCAGATCCAGTACTTGAGGACGGCGGTGGCGAAGCGCCGGAAGGTCCCGTCGCCCTCGTCGTAGGAGCGCGCGAGCCGCAGCGCGGTCGCGGTCGCGGCCTCGGACTCGAGCGCCAGGTCGGCGAGCACGTTGCGCATCAGCGGCTGCTCGATCAGCCGGGCGCCGAACGCGCTGCGGTGGCGCGCGTGCCAGACCGCCTCGGCGACGCCGCGACGGATGCCGGAGGCATGCCGATCACGCAGTCCAGCCGCGTGTGCGTGACCATCTCGATGATCGTCGCCACGCCGCGGCCCTCCGCCCCGAGCATGCGCGCGGCGGCGCCGCGGAACTCGACCTCCGACGAGGGCAGCGAGCGGGTGCCGAGCTTGTCCTTGAGGCGCTGGAACTCCATCCCGGGCCCGCGCTCGAGCAGGAAGCACGAGAGGCCGGCCGGCGCCTGGGCCAGCACGAGGAAGACCTCGCACGGCGGATAGGAGCAGAACCACTTGTGGCCGTGCAGCTCCCACCAGCCGTCGCCGGCCGCCTCGGCGCGCGTGATGTTCGCGCGCACGTCGGAGCCGCCCTGCTTCTCGGTCATCGCCATCCCGCACAGCGCGCCGCGCTCGTAGTCCGGGAGCGTCAGCCGCGGCTCCCACTCGGCCGCGAGCGCGGGGTCCGCGCGCAGGGCCGGCACGGCGCTGTAGGTCATCGAGACCGGGCACATCACGCCCGCGTTGGCCTGCGTCCAGAGCAGCTCGAGCGCGGCGCGGGCGACGTGCGCGCCGGGCCGCGGGTCGCGCCACGGGAGCGCGTGGATCTCGCGCTCGACGGCGCCGCGCAGCAGCCAGTGCCAGCTCGGGTCCAGCTCGACCTGGTCGATCCGGTGGCCGAAGCGGTCGTGCGTGAGCAGGCGCGGCTCGTTGCGCTCGGCCCGCCGGCCGTGCTCCTGCGCCTCGGCCGAGCCGGCGACGAGGCCGCAGTCGCGCACGCGGTCGACGGCCCAGCCCGCGCCCTCCCGCTCCAGCGCCTCCTGCAGCGCCACGTCGGCCGCCAGCAGGTCGACGTCCTCGAACGGGACGGACTGGTTGAGCACGTCAGAGGACTGGTTCAGCAACATGGCGTTCGGCTCCCACGGCGGACAGGACGAAGTCGGTCAGGGCGGCCGCGAGCTGGTCGGCGTCGGCGTCGCGGCGGGCGAGCGGGCCGACCAGCGCCTCGGCCAGGCCGCCGACGATCGCCGCGGCGGCGATGTCGGGCTGCGGGTGCGGCAGGTCCGCCAGCGCGCGGGCGAACAGGTCGGCGTAGGCGCGGCGGAAGGTCAGGCGCTCGGCCTCCACGGCGGGGTCGACCGGCTCGGCGATCAGCGCGTAGGCGCGCACGGGCTCGGCCAGCGCGCGGTGCACGAACGCCCCGCACCCACGCGGCGAGCCGGTCCTGGACCGGCATGGTGCGGTGCCCGAGCGCCACGAGCACGTCCACCTCGCGCTGCGAGGCCTGCCGGAAGACCTCCGCGAACAGATCGCCCTTGGAGGGGAAGTGCCGGTAGACGCTGCCCGTCGCGACACCCGCGCGGCGCGCCACCGCGGCCATCGAGGCCGACGCGTAGCCGCCCTCGGCGAGCTGCTCGAGCGCTGCGGCGACGATCCGCTCGCGGGCGGCGGCGGCTCGGGCACGGGTCCGGTCGGTCGGTCTGTACGCCATCTCTCACAAGAAGTGAATCACAGTTCAGTAGGCTCTCCGGGATGGAGCACCTCGACGTCGTCATCGTGGGCGCCGGCCTTTCCGGCATCGGGATGGCCTGGCACCTGCAGGACCGCTGCCCCGGCAAGCGCTACGCGATCCTCGAGGCGCGCGGGGCCAGCGGCGGCACGTGGGACCTGTTCCGCTACCCGGGCATCCGCTCGGACTCGGACATGCAGACGATGGGCTACCGCTTCAAGCCGTGGACGGGCGCCAAGGCCCTGGCCGACGGCAAGTCGATCCTGCGCTACGTGCGCGAGACCGCCGAGGAGTCGGGGATCGACGAGCACATCCGCTACGGCCACAAGGTCGTGCGGGCGGAGTGGTCGACGCCTGACGCGCGCTGGACCGTCCACGTCGAGGGCCGCGAGCCGCTCACCTGCAACGTGTTGCTGGGATGCAGCGGCTACTACCGCTACGACGAGGGCTACACGCCGCCGTTCGCGGGTCGCGAGGACTTCGCGGGCGAGATCGTGCACCCCCAGTTCTGGCCCGAGGACCTCGGCTACGCCGGCAAGCGCGTGGTCGTGATCGGCAGCGGCGCGACGGCCGTGACGCTCGTGCCGGCGCTCGTGCGCTCGGGCGCCGCTCACGTCACCATGCTCCAGCGCTCGCCGTCCTACGTGCTCTCGCTGCCCGACGAGGACCCGATCGCGCGCGCGCTGCAGCGCCGGCTCGGCGACCGTCGCGGCTACGCCCTCGCGCGCTGGAAGAACGTCGCCTTCGCCACGCTGCTCTTCCAGCTCAGCCAGCGGTTCCCGCGGCCGATGCGGCGGCTCTACCGCGCGGGTGCGCTGCGCCAGCTCCCGGCGGGCTTCGCGGTCGACACCCACTTCAACCCTCGCTATGACCCCTGGGACCAGCGCCTGTGCCTCGTGCCCGACGGCGACCTGTTCAAGGCGCTCTCGACCGGCGACGCCGAGGTCGTCACCGCGGAGATCGACCGCTTCACCCCCGGCGGCGTACGTCTGCGCGACGGCGCGGAGCTCGCGGCCGACGTCATCGTGACCGCCACCGGGCTGAACCTGCTGGTGTTCGGCGGCATCGAGTTCACCGTCGACGGCGAGCCGGTCGAGCTTCCGCGCACGATGGCCTACAAGTCGATGATGCTCAGCGGCGTGCCGAACTTCGTCTACACGGTCGGCTACACGAACATCTCCTGGACGCTGAAGGCAGACCTGGTGGCCGAGTACGCCTGCCGGCTGATCAATCACATGGACGCCAACGGGCACCGCATCGCCGTCGCCCAGCGCGATCCGGCGGTCGAGGAACGGCCGTTCCTGGAGTTCGAGCCCGGCTACGTGCTGCGCTCGATCGAGAGCCTCCCCAAGCAGGGCGCCGAGCCGCCCTGGCGGCTGAGCATGAGCTACATCATCGACGTGGCCAAGATCCGCCGGGCGCGCGTCGACGACGGCGTGCTGCAGTTCACCTAGTCCGGCGGGATCTTGAGGTAGTTCAGCGCGAAGCTCGTGATGTCCCGGAACGCGGGGCCGGCGACGAGGCCGCCGTAGATCTCCCCCTGCGGCTCGTCGACCATCACCGCGACCAGCAGCTTGGGCCGCTTGGCCGGCGCGAAGCCGACGAACGAGGACACGTACTTGCTCTCGGAGTAGCCGCCCGTGACCGGGTCGGGCTTCTCCGCCGTGCCGGTCTTGCCCGCCAGCAGGTAGCCCGGGATCGCCGCGCCCGAGGCGGTGCCGCCCGGGCCGAGCACGCCCTCGAGCATGCGCCGCAACGAGGAGGCCGTGGACTCGGAGATGACGCGATGGCCGTCCGGCTTGCGCGCCGCGCGGCCGCCGATCGACTCGATCATGTGCGCCGGGCGCAGGATGCCGCCGTTGGCGATCGCGGAGTAGGCGGTGGCCATCTGCATCGGCGTGACCGCGATGCCCTGGCCGATCGGCAGGTTGCCCATCGAGGAGCCCGAGTAGCGCTCGAGTGGCAGCACGATGCCCTGCTCCTCGCCGGGCAGGTCGATGCCGGTCTGCTGGCCGAAGCCGAAGCGGCGCACCCACTTGTCGAAGTCCTTCGCCCCGAGCCGCTGGCCGATCGTGATCGCGCCGACGTTGGAGGACTGCTCGAGGATCTGGCGCGTGTTGAGCGTGACGTAGCCGCGCGGGTGCGACTCCTCGATCTCGCGGTCGGCGACCATGATCGTCGGGGCGAGGCTGAACTCGGTCTCGGGCGTGACCTCCTTCTGCTCGAGCGCACCGGCGACCGTGAACGCCTTGAAGGTCGAGCCGGGCTCGTAGGTGATGCCGATCGCCCGGTTCTGGCGCGCGTACTCGGGGGCGTCGCCGGGCTCGTTGGCGTTCACCCGCGGCCAGTTGGCGAGCGCGAGGATGCCGCCGTCGCGCGGGTCCATGACGATCGCGGTGGCGCCCTTGGGCTTCCACTCCTCGCCGACCTTGGCCAGCACCTCCTCGGCCTTGTCCTGGATGTTGGCGTCGAGCGTCAGGCGCAGGTCCTGGCCGGGCTCGGTCGGCTTGACCTCGGTGAGCTCGATCGCGCCGCCGAGCGCGTCCTTCTTGAGCCGGCGCTCCCCGTCGGTGCCCGCGAGGACCTTGTCCTGGGAGTACTCCAAGCCGGACAGGCCCTGGTTGTCGGTGCCGACGTCGCCGAGCAGCTGCGAGGCCATCCACTCGCGCGGGTACACGCGCGTGAACTCCGCGATGAACTCCAGCCCCTCCTGCCCGAGCTTCTGGACCCTGCGGGCGCGCGCGGCCGGGACATGGCGGGCGACGTAGGCGAAGCCGGTGTCGCGCCGGGCGAGCTGGCGCAGGAGCTCGTCCTCGGGCTTGTCGAGCAGCCCGGCCAGGCGCGCGGCGAGCTTCGCCGGGTCCTTGATCAGGTAGGGCGTGGCGGCGATCGTCATCGCGGGCTGGGAGACCGCGAGCTCGGTGCCGGTGCGGTCGGTGATCGCGCCGCGCCGGGCGGGCACGATCAGGTCGGCCTCCTGCTGGGTCGCCGCGGCCTGCTTGAGCGTGCCCGCCTTCACCACGCCGAGCCACGCCGAGCGCGCCGCCCCGATGACGAGCAGGCCCAGGAAGACCGCGAAGAGCAGTCCGATCCGGCGCTCGACCAGCTTCATCAGATGGTCGCTCGGGTGGTCACCGCGGCATCACGGCTGCGGATCGTGGATGCCGGGCGGTGCACGTCGAAGTGGAACAGTGCCTGTGGCACGGGCCGCTTCGACGGGTGCCGATCCGGCGCCGCGAGACGCCGGCGTGAGGTCGTGGTGACCATCTGAGCGGCCATCTAGCCCGCGGGGGCGGTTGTCGCGCCGGTGTCCGTGCCCGCGGCGGCGGGCGGGAGCGGCTCGGGGGTGGCGGTCGGGACGGGCGTCGCCGTCGGCGCGGGCGCGACGGTGGCGGCCGGCACGGGGGCGGTGACCGGCGTCACCGTCTCCGGGACGACCGGCGTCACCGTGCTCGGCGCGAGCTCGGGCGGCGCCTTGCCGCCGTTGGCCATGACCTGCTTGGCGTCCTCGCTGGGCGACTGCATGCGCTCGACGGCCAGGCGCTCGTCGGTACCGGGCCGCGCGGTGAGGTAGCCGACGTCGCCGGCCGGCGGGGCGACCATGTCCTCGTCGGCGGCGGCGCTCTGGATCCGCGAGCCCGAGGACAGCCGCGCGACCTCGGTCTCGAGGTCGGCGTTGACGCGCTCGAGCGTCCCGGCCGCCGTGACGGCCCGCGAGATGCCCGAGTTGAGCTTCAGCAGCGACACCTGCATCGCCACGATGCCGCCGAGCATGATCCCGATCAGCCAGATCCACGCACGACCGCGCAACAGCCGGTCGACGAGCCGGTGCTCGGGGAGCGCGCGCAGGCGCTCGAAGGCGCCGGTGGAGCCGCGGCGTGCCGGCTGCGGGAGCGCGACGCTCGGGACCGGGCGGGCGACGGGTCCCGACATGCGCCGCGGGTGGCGTGGAGCGGTCGCGTGCCGGCGGGCGTGAGAGCGCCGGGCGGCGGTGTGGCTGGCCATCTAGTGCTCCTCCTTGAGCTTGCGGGCGGCGCGCAGGCGCGCGGACCGGGCGCGCGGGTTCGCGGCGACCTCCCCCGCGCTGGGGGCGATCGAGCGGCGGAACACGAGCTCGGCCTCGGGCGTGCGGCCGCAGCCGCACACGGGCAGGTCGGGCGGGCAGATGCAGCCCCGGGTGCGGTCGGCGATGAACCGCTTGACGCGCCGGTCCTCGAGCGAGTGGAAGGAGATGCCGGCCAGGCGGCCGTCCGCGCGCAGGATCTGCCACGCGAGCGGCAGCGCGGCGTCGAGCTGGGCGAGCTCCTCGTTGACGGCGATCCGGATCGCCTGGAAGGTGCGCTTGGCCGGGTGGCCGCCGGCGAAGCGGGCCGGGGTCGGGATGGCGTTGGTGATCGCGTCGACGAGCTCGAAGGTGGTCGCCAGCGGACGGGCGCGCTCGATCGCGCCGGCGATCCGGTCGGCGTAGCGCTCCTCGCCGTACTCGCGCAGGGCGCGCGCGAGGCGCCGGCGATCCCAGGTGTTGACGACCTCGCGCGCGGTGAGCTCCTGGCTCGGGTCCATCCGCATGTCCAGCGGGGCGTCGTAGGCGTAGGAGAAGCCGCGCTCGAGCGTGTCGACCTGCATCGAGGACATCCCGAGGTCGAAGTAGACGAGGTCGGCCACGAGGCCCTCCTCGGCGAGCTGGCGCAGCCCGTGCTCGAAGTCGGCCCGGATGAAGCGGGTCGCGCACGCCACCTCGACGGCCAGCTCGGCGAAGGCCTCCTCCGCGAGCGGGTCGCGGTCGATCGCGATCAGCGTCCCGGACGGGCCGATCCGGTCCGCGACCAGGCGCGCGTGACCGGCGGCGCCGAGGGTGCAGTCGACGGCGATCTGGCCCGGCTGCGGGTCCAGCGCCTCGATGAGCTCCCCGGCGAGGACGGGGACGTGCGTGCGGGGCATGTCAAGCAGGATGGCCAAGAGATGCGGTGAGGTCAGCTCCACGCGACGAGAGGTCCCGGTGGTAGGCCTCCCAGGTGGAGGGGTCCCAGAGCTCCAAGCAGTCGCCGGCGCCGATGACGGCGACGTCCCGATCGATGCCCACGCGCTCCGCCAGCCTCGACCCGAGCATCACGCGGCCGGCCGAATCCAGCTCCACCGCGTGCGCGTTCGAGCGGAAGAAGCGGTTGAGCTCCCGCGCCTGCGCGGACAACGGGTTCATTCCCGCGAGGGCTGCGTCCACGAGCGCCGAATAGGTCCTGGCCGGATACAGCGACAGGCACCGGTCGGCCCCCTCGACGAGGAAGGCGCCCTCCGAGAAGGCGGCGCGGAGCTTCGACGGCACCGTGAGCCGGTGCTTGGCGTCGAGCGAGTGATCGAAGGTGCCGTGAAAGGCCAAGGCGCATATCCAGGAAGGTCAGTCGATCCGAGGTGGCGGAGTGGGAGGAGCCCCGCCACCCCGGACCGGCTTCGCGTCGGGAACGTACCCCACTTCACCCCACTTTGCAACACAACTGTCGGCATCTGTCCCACATTTCTTGAGCATCGGCGCTGACGCGGGCGAAAATCCCTGCAAATACGCCGTGTTGCGTGGTGGGACGGAAGCGTTCCCCGGAGGCCTGTCCGGCGCACGACCGGTTGCATCGCTCCGATTTGCAGCGTTTCTTGCGCTTCGCGGGGGGTCGGCCGTACGCTTCGGCGATGCCCCGCGCCGTTCTCCCCGCTCTCATCTCCCTTGCCCTGGTGACCGCCGGCTGCGGCGGCTCGACCGCGTCGGGAGGTGACGATCCCGCCAGCGCCGTCCCGGCGAACGCCGCCTTCTACGCGGAGGCGACCGTGCGCCCGGAGGGCGATCTGCGCGACGACGCGCTCGCCGCCGCGGGCAAGGTGCTGCGGACGCAGGACCCGCAGGCGGAGATCGATGAGCTGGTGGCGGAGGCGTTCGCCGAGTCCGAGGATCCGAAGGTCGACTACAAGAAGGACGTCGCGCCCTGGCTCGGCGAGAAGGTCGCGCTCTGGGGCGCCGTCCCGGCCAACGCCGAAGAGGACTTCCGCGGGGCCGTCGTCGCGACGGTCACCGACGAGGACGCGGCGCAGGCGGCGATCGACCGCGCGATCGAGGGCAGCGAGAAGACCTTCAGCGAGCGGACCTACAAGGACGTCGACTATCAGGCCTCTCCCGACGGCGCCGCCGGCCTGGTCGAGGGCTTCGCGGTGTTCGGCACCGAGGCGGAGTTCAAGAAGACCGTCGACGCGGCCAAGGGCGACGGGCTGGACTCGGACGATCGGTTCCAGAAGGCGATGGACGGGCTCGAGGACGATCGGCTCGGCAGCTTCTACGTCGACGTCAAGGCGCTTCTCGACACCGCGGTGCGGCAGGACCCGGAGGCCGCCGCGCAGTTCGAGCAGGCCAAGCGGCTCTTCGCGTTCGACAGGATCGGCTCTCTGGCCGGCGCGTTCATGGCCGACGGTGAGCGGCTCGCGGTCGACGCGACCGCGCAGGTGCCGGAGGATGCCTTCCCCGCCGGGATGGGCGGTCTGGTCAGCGGCGGAGCCACGCCGCTGCTCGGCGAGCTGCCGGGCGACTCGTGGGTCGCGTTCGGCGTGCCCGGGTTCGGCCCGGCGCTGAAGGGCGTCTACGAGCAGGCGGCCGGGGCGTTGGGCGCCGCGGCGATCGAGAACCAGCTGCGCCAAGAGCTCGGGCTCGACCTCCAGCAGGACGTCTTCTCCTGGGTGGGCGACCTGGCGGTCTTCGCGCGCGGGAGGTCCGAGGACGCGATCGACGGCGGTGTGGTCATCGAGGTCACGGACCCGGCGAAGGCCCAGACGGCCTTCGGGAAGCTCGTCGGCCTGGCCCAGAGCCGCGGCAACACGTCAGCCAGGCCGGTGAAGATCGAAGGTGCCGAGACCGCCTTCGAGGTCGCCGCGCCCGGCGCCCCGAAGCCGGTGGTGGCCGCGCGCTCCGACGACCGCGTCGTGATCGCATTCGGCCGCGAGGCGGCCACGGACGCCTTCGGCGGCGGCGAGCGACTGGCCGACAGCGAGACCTACGGCGCCGCGAAGTCGGTGCTCGGGGACGTCGAGCCGGGCTTCCTGCTCTCCATGCCGGCCGTCCTCGAGATCGCGCAGTCGAGCGGCGACGCGGGCGCGGACTTCGAGAAGGCCAGGCCCTACCTCGAGGCGTTCGGCGTCGTGGCCGGAGGGTCGAGCCGCGACGGGGACACCGCGCGGTCGCGGACGGCGGCGGAGTTGAAGTAGCGCGGGCGCCGTGTCGCGCATCGCCGGCTGGCGCGCTTGGGCCGAGCGGCGGCGCGGGGCGTTCGAATGGCGGGCTTGTACAGACGCGGGTTCGGCCGGTTCGGCCGGTTCGGCCGCTTCGGCCGGTTCGGCCGTTCGGCCGTTCGGCCGTTCGGCCGTTCGGCCGATTCGGCCGGTTCGGCGGCGGTCGGCCGGTTGGAGCGAGTTTGCACGCCATAGAGGGGTCAACTCGCTCTACTCGGCCCGGGTGGGGACCGTTGGCACGCTATGGCGGGGTCAACGGTCCCCACCCAGACCCGGCCACCCCTCACTCCCCCTACCCAGCCGCCGTTGACGTTCGCCGGCGCCTCAGGCACCACTGAGAGCCGGCAACAGCGCCGCCGCCACGAGCAGCATCACCGCCGGCACCAGCAGCAGCGCGACCACGAGCTGGATCTGCGGACCGGCTCGCGCGGCAGCCTCGGCCTGCCGCTGAGCGGAGCGTGCGCGGGCCTCGTGCGCCTGTGCCGCGAGCGTGGGAGCGAGTGGGGCGCCGTGGCGCTCCGCCCTCGCGAGCGCCGCGGCCAGCGGCGCGATCCCGGCCGCGGGTGCGCGCTGCTCGAGCTCCTGGATCGCCTGCGCGACCGGGATCCCGAGCGCGGACCGGTCCGCGGCGCGGCGCAGCTCGCCGGCGAGCAGGCCCGGATGGCGGCGGCCGACCTCTGCCAGCGCGCGCCGTGGCGCGAGCCCGGCCGCGACCGCGACGCGCAGCAGGTCCAGCACGTCGGCGAGCTCGGCCTCGATCGCGCGCCCGCGCGCACGGGCACGGCGACGCAGGTGGAGGTCGGGAGCCAGGTACGCGGCGGCAGGGGCCGCGAGGAGCAGCGCGAGCCCGAGCCGCCCGGGCGCATGGCCCGCGGTCGCGGCGGCCAGCGCGAGCGCGGCGGTGGCAGCTCCCGCCTTGACCGCCATCACGTCGGCGGCTGAAGCGTCGAGCCCGGCCGCCGCGATCCGCGCGGCGAGCGATCGGGGCGCCCGCAGGCCCGCGCCGCGTCCGATCCGGCCGAGCACCGCGACCGCCCGCGCCGGGCGCAGCTCGCGTGCTCGCCGGCGGGCGGCCCACAGCGCGAGCACGTCCGCAGTGCCGTAGGTCGCGAGCACGGCGGCCGCCGCGCCGAGCAGCGCCACGGGCGTCACGCCGGCCTCCGCATGAGGCCGCGGATCGCGAGCACGGCGAGCACCTGGAGGAACGCCGCGGCGGCGACGAGCGCGGCCGGGAGCGGCTGCGCGAACACGGACGCCGCGAAGCCGGGCGCGGCGAGCTCGGTCAGCGCGGCGGCGGCGACGGGCAGGCCGAGCACCAGCGCGCGCGGTGAAGCGGGCCTGCGCGGTCGCCGCGCGGGCGTCGGCCTCGACGCGGGCGGCCTCCTCGAGCGAGGCGGCGAGCGCCCGCAGGAGCGCCGCGAGGTCGCCGCCGGCGTCGCGCTGGAGCAGGATCGCGGCGACGAGCGTGTCCCATGCGGCACCGCTCGCGCGCCGGCGCAGGCGCTCGAGCACCTCCGCGGTCGGCTCGCCGAGCGCGAGCGCGCGGGCCGCGCGGCGGAGCTCGTGGCCCGCCGGCCCGGGCACGCCGGCTGCCGCCGCGGCGATCGCGCCGCGCATCGAATGCCCGGAGGCGAGCGCGTCGGCGAGCGCCCGGGCGGCCTCCGGGGCCCCGCGGCGGAGGCCGGCGGCGTAGCGGCGCGAGCGCGCGCGCACGAGCGCGACGGCGAGCGCCGGCCCGGCCGTCGCGGCGACCACGGCGAGCACGACGCCGCCGAGCAGCCACCCGGCCGCGAGCAGCGCGCCCGCCGCCAGCAGCGCCAGCCGCCGCCGCTCCGGCGCCGTCGGCGCCCGGCCCTCGCGGCCCGCCCGCGCCAGCGGCTCCACCACCCGCGCCAGCGCCGCGGACGCCCGCGTGCCCTCCGCGGCCGCGAGCAGCTCCCACGCGCCCGACGGTCCCGGCCACGCCCGCCGCGAACGCGAACGCCGTCGCGGCAGTCACCACCCGCCCCCGGCGCGTCGAACCTGGCAGTTGTTCGGCCTGAGGCCGAACAACTCCGGACTCGGCGGTCACGGGACCGCCCTGAGGCGCGTGGCGAGCTGTCGGAGAGCGCGGCGCGCCAGCGGCCGCGGCCGTCCCGCCAGGAGTAGAGCTCGCGTGCGGCGGCGCCGCCGGCGACGCGGACGACCTCGGCGACCGCGACGATGCGGCGTGCGCCGTCGGCGGCGCGGGCCTGGCAGACCACCAGGTCGAACGCGTCGGCGACCTGCTCGCGCAGGGCCGCGTGCGGCAGCCCGAGGCCTGCCATCAGGGCCAGCGTCTCGACCCGCCGCAGCGCCTCGGCGGGCGACCCCGCGTGGACCGTGGAGAGCGAGCCGTCGTGGCCGGTCGAGAGCGCGGTCAGCAGGTCCAGGGCCTCGCCGCCGCGGACCTCGCCGACCACGATCCTGTCAGGGCGCATCCGCAGCGCGTTGCGCACGAGCCGGCGGATCGTCACCTCGCCGCGGCCCTCGACGTTGGGCGGACGCGCCTCGAGGCGGACGACGTGCGGCTGGCGCAGCGAGAGCTCCGCCGCGTCCTCGATCGTGACCACGCGCTCCCCCGTCCCGATGAACGAGGACAGCGCGTTCAGGGTCGTGGTCTTGCCGGAGCCGGTGCCGCCGCAGACGAGGATCGTCGCCCGGCACCGCACCGCGCGGGCGAGGAAGTCCAGCAGCGGCCGCGTGAGGGTGCCGTTGGCGACGAGGTCGTCGGGCGAGAACCCGCGGCGGCGGAAGCGCCGGATGGTCAGGGCCGGCCCGTCGAGCGCCAGCGGCGGGATCACCACGTTCACGCGCGAGCCGTCGGGCAGCCGCGCGTCGGCCAGCGGCTCGGCCTCGTCCACGCGCCGGCCCAGCGGAGCGAGGATCCGCTCGATCGCCTCGCGCAGGTCCGCCTCGCGTGCGAACGCGACCTCGGTGCGCTCCAGGCGCCCGCGGCGCTCGACCCACGCCGGCCGCGTCCCTGAGACCATGATCTCCTCGACCTCGGGATCGGCAAGCAGCGGCTCGAGCGGCCCGAGGCCGAAGGCGCGCTCCGCGATCCGGGCCGCGAGCCCCTCGCGCGCGCCCGCGTCGAGCACGCCGGCCTCGCGGTCGACCAGCGCGCGGATCCGCTCCGGGCCCGCACCGTCTTCCCCCTCCCCCGCCGCGGCCAGCAGCCGCTCGCGCAGCGCGCCCGCCAGCGTGTCGAGATCCGCGTCCACCTCCGGAGTAGGGCACCGGACGCGGAGTTCGCCCCCTCGAGCGCCGTCCAGACGAGTCGCACGCCGCCCGGACCGGCTCAGGCCCCTACGCCGCCGCCCCCGCCGCCGCCGCCGGCGCGGGACTCCGGGGTGCCCTCCTCGATGTGGTCGGCCATGTTCCGGAGCTGATCGAACATCCCGCCCATGCCGCCGCCCAGCCTCCGCCACCGCCGGCACCACCACCATCCGCGCCGCCGCCCTGGCTCTGCTCGGCCGCCTTGCGAATCATCTCCGCGATCCCGCCCATGCCGCCACTGAGACCGCCACCCTCGGCGCCGCCACCACCAGCGCCGCCGCCCTGGGTCTGCTCGGCCGCCTTGCGGATCATGTCCGCGATCCCGCCCATGCCGCCGCCGGCACCACCCGTGGCAGACGCGACTTCACCGGCCGCGCCGGCCGCCGCCGACCCGACCGGTCCGGCCGCGCCGGTCGCGGCTGCGCCCGCGGCGCCGGCCGCCGACCCGACGGCTCCGACCGCGCCCGCCGCAGCGGCACCCGCGGCGCCCGCGGCCGATCCGACTCCTCCTGCGGCGGCGGCACCCGCGGCGCCCGCGGCCGACCCGACCGCACCGGCCGCACCGGCGGCCGCGCCGCCGGCGAAGGCACCCGGATCGATCGCGGGCGCGCCGCCGGCCGCGCCACCTGCGGCGCCGGCATGGGCCGCGGCCGCGCCCGGCTGCTCAAGATCGCGGCCGGCGGCCGCGCCGCTCGGGGGTGCCGAAGGCGGCGACGCCGCCGCTGCCGCGGCCGCACCCGCGGGCACCCCGCCGCCACCACCGCCGGCCACGGCGTTCGCGGCGCCGCCACCACCGGCGCCGCCGCCACCGGCGCCACCCGGCGCCGCAGAGCCCGCGCCGCTCGCTCCGGGCGCGCCGCCCTCGATGCCGGCCTGCGGATCGGCAGCGACGCTCGTGCCCGCCGGAGGCTCCTGCGGCTGGCCGCTGGCCAGGGCGGTCGCCCACGCGATGCCCTCGTCGATCATCGTCCCGACGTCCGCCCAGAGCTGGCGGATGTCGTCGATCTCGAAGTCGGTCTCCAGGCCGACCATGTCGAAGATCTGCTGGATGATCAGGTTGACGACGTCCTCGAAGCTGTTGCACTTCGCGAGCTTCGCCTTGATCTCGGCGACCCGCGCCTGCGTCGAGGCGATCTGCTCGCGCGCCTCGTCGGTGACGATCTGCATGAACTGGCCGAGATCGGTCGCGTGCGTCTTGATCGTGTCGATGGGCGGCGTGAGCATGCCCTTCAGCTCGTCGACGCCCGCGTTGAGCTGATCGACGAGCAGCTGCAGCCCGGCCCCGGCGAGGTCGCCGGCCATGTTGAGCGCACCCTCGGCGAGGTCCGAGAGGGCGTCGTCGCCGATGTCGGCCTCGGGGATCTCGATGTTCGGGACCTGCAGCGAGGTGACCTTGCCGCCCATCTCCGTGCACCAGGTCTCGATCGCGACGGTCTTCTCCTTGGCCGTGCTCGAGAGCGCCTGCATCTGGGCGAGGTCGCCGATCCGGGCCTCGACGTGGCCGAGGCCCTCGACCGCGGCGTCGCGGGCGGTGATGAACGGGTCCCTGCCGCCGAGCGCGATCGTCGCCGCCTGGTTGAGCTCTGTCAGCTGCCTGGCGATGTGGTCGGCGGCCGCCGTGATCATCATGTCGCCGACCGTGTAACAGGCCTTCATCGCCTGCAGCTCGGTGAGGATCATGCCGCCGGCGGCCCGCTCCGCGAGCCCGTGCACGCCGCCGCCGGGCGCGCCGCGCTCGAACGCCTTGCCGCCCCAGACGCCGAACCAGCCCTGCAGGACCGACTTGATCAGGCCCTTGACGAGCTTGGCGGTGTCGAACGTGGCCTTGACGGCCTTCGCGCCCTGCTTGACCGGCTGGGCGTTGGAGAAGCCCGCGCTGGAGAGATCGATGATGTCGAAGATGCCGCCGACCAGGTCGCCGACGAGGTTGGCCTCGTAGTTGGCGACCATGCCGTCCCAGGCCGCGCGCGATCCGGCGCCCGCCGGGCCGGGCGGGGCCTTCATGGAGCGGTACTGCGCGGCGCAGGTGAGCCCGAAGTCGGCGAGGAACTGGACGCCGTCCACGCCGACCTTGATTCCGAGCAGGATCTCGTTGAGCGGGATCGTGATCGCGTCGACCTCGGCGCCGACGACCGACGCCGTCGCGATGTCCTGTACGAGCTCGACGACGTAGATGACGTGGCCGAGGCCGTTGTTGAGGATCGCCACCGCGTGGCGGCCGGCCATGAACGCCTTGATCTCCGGCGCGTCCTCGCCCTGGATCGCGGCGAAGTCCTGCTTGGCGTTCATCAGGTCCGCCGCGCCGCCGGCGAGCAGGCCCCAGCCGGGGTACAGGCGCGCGATCTCCAGGAAGGTGCGGATGACGTTCGGGGCGTTGCCCGTCCAGAACTCGTCCCAGTTGATGCCGCTCTGCGGGTTGGCGGCGGTCGGCGCGTTCGGCGCCGGGGAGGCGGCGGGCTGCGGCACGGCGGGAGCGGAGGACGGCCCGGCGGGCCCGGGCGGGGCAGGGGACGGCGGCGCCATTCCGGCCGCCGGCGCGGGGGCGGGCTGGCGGGCGATGAACAGCGGCGGCGCCGACGAGCCGTGCCACCGCCTGGTTGCCCGCCGAGCGCTGCAGCGCGGAGACCTGGCCCACGCCGAAGCCTGTCGGCAGCCCCGCGCGGCCCGAGGAGAACGCGCGGACGGAGGCTGCCATCGGCGCCGAGAACGCCCCCATCGGGGCGGCGCCGACGGCCGCCGGAGTGGCGGTGACCGTCGGAGCGGCGAGCTCCTGCTCGATCTGTGGAGTGGACTCGGGCATGGAGCCGGGAGCCGCGAACCTATCCATCCGGTGCCCGTTCGGGCAAGGGCGAAAGGGGCAGCCGTGCGGTCAGGCCCGCGCGGGGAGGCGCACCTCGGCGGAGAGGCCGCCCAGCTCGGAGTCCGCCAGCCGCAGCTCCCCGCCGTGGAGGCCGACCTGCTGCGCGACGATCGCCAGGCCAAGCCCCGTCCCCTGCGCGGTCACGGCGTGTCCGCGTGCGAACGGCTCGAGCACGCGCTCGCGCTCGTACTCGGGGATGCCGGGCCCGTCGTCGGCGACGCGCAGCAGCCAGCCGCCCGTCCTCGCGGGCGAGGTCGACGTCGACCCGCCCGGCGCCGTGCAGCGCCGCGTTCTCGAGCAGGTTGTCGATGACGAGCCGCAGGCCGTTGGCCCAGCCGTGGACGGTCCCGCCTTGCTCCCCGTGCTCGCGCAGCGCGAACGCCACGCCGGGATGGCGGCGGCGGGCGCCGTAGATCGCGGCGTCGACGAGGTCGCCGAGCTCGACGTCCTCGCGCGGGAGCGCCTCGGCGGCCTCCCCGCGCGCGAGCGCCTGCAGCCCCTCCAGCAGGTGCACGATCCGGTCCTGCTCGGCGCTGCTCTCCCGCAGCAGGGCGGCACGCTCCGCCTCGGGCAGGTCCGGGTTGCGGGCGAGCGCGTCGAGGTTCGCGCGCAGGCTGGTGAGCGGCGTGCGCAGCTCGTGGCCGGCGTCGGCGGCGAAGCGGCGGGTCGCGGCCGTCGACGCCTGCAGCCGGGCGAGCATCCCGTTGAGCGTGCCCGCGAGCGAGCGGACCTCGTCCGGACCCTCGTCCGGGAGCGGCGTGGAGAGGTCCTCGGCGCCGGTCACGCGCTCGGCGCCGGCCTGCAGGCGCGCGAGCGGGCGCACCGCGAGCGAGCTGAAGATCCATGCGGCGAGACCGGTGAGGGCGAGCGCGAGCAGCCCGATGAGCACGATCAGCCGGCGCGTGCTCGCCACCCGGTCCTCGACCGAAGCGAGCGTGGCGAGCGCCTGGAAGCGGGCGTCGGCAGGGCCGCCGAGCGCGATCGTCAGCGAACGCCAGCTCGCCCCGCCGATCTCGACCGTCGAGAACCCCTCCCGGCGTGGCGGCGCGGGCGCGCGGTCGGGCACGTCGCCCTCGCGCGCGACGACCTCGTCGCCGTAGGCGACCTGCACGAAGCTGCCCGAGCCGCGCAGCAGCCGCTGGCCCCCGCGCGGCCCGCGCCCGAAGCGGCCGTCGCGCGGCCCCGGTCCGCCGCGCAGCACCTCGGCGGTCTGCTGGCGCAGCTCGCGGTCGATCGCCTGGCGGCCGTCGCGCTCGACCGCGGCGAGCAGCAGCGGGCCCGCGATCAGGCCGCCGATCGCCACGGCCAGCAGCGCCGCGAGCGTGAGCCGCGCGCGCAGGCTGCCCGGCAGCCTCATGGCCGCAGCGCCCAGCCGACCCCCCGCACGGTGTGCAGGGTCCTCGGCTCCCCGCCCGTCTCGAGCTTGCGCCGCACGTAGCCGACGAAGACGTCGACCACGTTCGTCTCCACGTCGGAGGCGTAGCCCCATACGAGCCGCAGCAGCTGCTCGCGCGAGAGCACTTGGCCGGGATGGCGGGCGAACACCTCCAGCAGGTCGAACTCGCGGCGGGTGAGGCCCAGGTCGCGACCGCCGCGGGTCGCGACGTGGCGGCGGGCGTCGACGACCACGTCGCCCACGACCAGCGGGCCGGCGCCGGCGTTGCCGCGGCGCCGCAGCAGCGCCTGCAGCCGCGCGGTCAGCTCCGCGATCGCGAACGGCTTGACCAGGTAGTCGTCGGCGCCGGCCTGCAGGCCGGCGACGCGGTCCTCGACCTCGTCGCGCGCGGACAGGATGCAGACGGGCACGTCGATGCCGCCGGCGCGCAGGCGCCGCACCACGGAGACCCCGTCGAGGTCGGGCATCGTCACGTCGAGGACGATGACAGCCGGCGGGCGCTGCGCGATCGCCTCGAGCGCCTCGCGGCCGCCGGCGGCCGTGGACACGGCGAAGCCCTCGAGGCGCAGCGCGCGCTCGAGGGCCGTCCGGACCGACGCCTCGTCGTCGACGACGAGGACGAGCGGTTCGCGCTCAGGGGTGGCGATGGCCCCCTCGCTCGGGAGCGAGGTCCTCGAGCGCGGCCTTCACCTTGGCCTCGTCGAGCTTGAGGCTCTTGGCGAGCGAGGCAGCGAGCGCGTCGCGCCTCTTCTCGTGCTCGGCCTCGTGGGCGGCGCGCAGCTTCTCGAAGGCGGCCTCGACCTTGGCCTGCGAGATCCCGAGCGCCTTCGCCAGTGCCGCGGCGCGGTCGCCCTCGTGATCCTTGCGGAAGCCCTCGTGGATGCTCTCGAAGGCCTCCCGGAGCCTGGCCTTCGTGACGCCGAGCGCCTTCGCCAGCGCGGCACCGCGATCTCCGCGGCGGCGGCTGTCGTGCGCCTGCTCGAGCGCGGCCTCGACCTTGTCCGTGCTGAGGCCGAGCTCCTTGGCGAGGGCGGCGGCCAGCTCGATGTGGTGCCTCTCGCGGTCCCCGCGGCCGGGCCTGACCGTGCCGAGCGCGCTGCGGAGCTTGGCCTCGGTGACGCCGAGCGCGTCCGCGAGCGTCTTCAGATGGTCGTCGCGCCGCTTGCCATTCGGCGGGCTGAGCTCGTCGCGGGCGTCCTCGAACGCCTGCCGCAGGGCGGACGTCGTGACGCCGAGCTCGTCGGCGAGGTCGTCGAGAGCCGGGCCGAAGCCCGGGCCGCCCCGGTGGCCGGGTCCGCCCGGGCCGCCGCGGCCGAAGCCGGCCGGGCGCGCGGATGCGGTGGAGGAGCTCGACTTGGCGGTCGCCGACTGGGCGTCGGCGTCGCCGCTGCCGGTCTGGCTGCCGATCGCGTAGGCGGTGAAGGAGAGCGCGACGGCGCCGCTGAGGATCAGTGCGGTGGACTTTGCCTTGGGCGTCATGAGAGCAACATTCGGCTCGCCGTCTGAGAACAGCCTAAGAGTCTGGAGGCACCTTCCCAGACGGCTCCCAGGTTCGGCCGCACGCTCGCCCTCATGATGGCGCCGACAGCGGCGTCGCCCACCACCAGTCGACTCCTCAGCCCGCGGCTGAGATCGCACCGACCCGCCCGCGGTCACCGGGAGCGCGCGCGAGCAGGCGGATCTCGCGCGCGAAGGCGCCCGCCGCGGCGAGGTGGACCGCCTGGCGCACGCTGACCCGCAGGGTGGCCGCGACCCGCGCGGTGCGGCGCTCACCCTCGGCGGCCTCGGCGGGACGGGCCGCGAGCACCTCGACGTCCTGGAGCGCGAGCTGTGTGGCGCCCGCGCCCGCACCGCGGTCGCGGGTGACGAGCACGTCCACGCGCGCACCGGCGGTGACCGTGCCCGGAGCCGCCGCCGCGACGACCTCCGCCGCGCGCCGGCCGCGGCCGACGCCGGCGCCGGACGGCGGCGCGGCCGGCTCGAGCAGCAGCGGCCCGACCGGCCCGCCCTCGGGGACCGGCACCGCGAGGCGCCCTCCGATCAGCAGCTCGGGCGCGACGCCGGCGGTCCCGGCGGGCGCGAACCGTGCCGGCAGCGAGCGCCGCGCGAGATCCTCGCCCCGAAGCCGCTCGCCGGCCTCGAGCGGCCCGCGCGCGACGACCACGTCGACCAGAGGCGCGAGCTCGGCCTGCAGCGCCGCCTCGCGCCGCGCGACGTCGGAGGCCGCCAGCGCGCCCAGCACGAGCGCGAGACCGAGCAGCAGCGCGGCACGGCGGCGCCGGCTCATCGCGCCCGCAGCACCGCGCGCGGCCCGATGCGCCGCCGCGGGACGGCCAGGCGGCGCCGGGGCGGCGCGGACCGCAACCGGCCGGCGGGCGCCGCGTCGGCGAGCGGGAGCTCGAGCACGAGCCGCGCCCCGCGGGGCGACGGCGCCGTGACGAGACGCCCGCCGTGACGGCGCGCGATCCCGGCGGCCAGCGCGAGGCCATGCCCACGGCGCCCGCGACGGCCGCGGGCGGCGGCGACGAGCTCCGGCAGCGGGGCCGGCAGGCCGGGCCCGCCGTCGGTGACCTCCACACGGGCACTGCCGTTCGCCATCCGCGCGCGTACGCGCACCTCGCCGGCGCCGTGCTCGACCGCATTGGCGACGAGATTCGCCAGGGCCTGCGCGATCCGCAACCCGTCGGCGTGCACGACGAGCGGCGCCGCCGCCGGCTCGACGACGAGCCCGACGCCGCGGTGTGCGGCCAGCAGCTCCCACGCGACCCCGGCGTCCGCGAGCAGCTCTCCGAGCTCGAGCTCGCCGGCGCACTCGCCAGGCCGCCGTCCGCTCGCGGCCGCCGACAGGTCGTCGACGGCGCGCGCCGCGCGCCGCAGCTCGAGTTCGACCGCCGCCAGCCGGGCGCCGCCGCCCGGGTCTTCGAGCCCGTGCAGGCCGAGCAGGGCCGCCTGCAGCGGACCGCGCAGCTCGTGGCTCGCCTGCGCGACGAGCGACAGGCAGCGGCGCCGCCACAGCAGCACGCCGCCGGCCAGCCCCGCCACGGCCAGGAGGAGCGCCAGCGCGGTCATGCCGCCACCCCGCGCGCCGGCTCGGCCCCCGGCCGCCCGTCGACCAGCCGGTAGCCGACGCCCCACACGTTCACCACATACGTCCCGCCCGCGGCGGCGAGCTTGGTCCGCAGCCGGCACGCGTGCGAGTCCAGCGTGCGGGTGCGCCCCATCGAGCGATAGCCCCACACGTCGCGCAGCAGCTCCTCCTTGGTGAACACGCGCGTGGGCTGGGTGGCCAGCGCGAGCAGCAGCGCGAACTCCTTCTGCGAGAGCACCGCCCGCGCGCCCGCCACCCGCACGTCGCGGCTCACGGGGTCGATCTCCAGGTCGCCGACCCGCAACCGCCCGCTGAGCACTCGGTCGCCCGTGCGCCGCAGCAGCGCCTCCAGCCGGCGGCGCAGCTCGGGATAGGAGAACGGCTTGACCACGTAGTCGTCCGCCCCGCGGTCGAACCCGCGGACGCGGTCCAGCTCCGCCCCACGCCCGGACAGCACGAGGATCGGCAGCAAGGGGTCCACGCGCGTGCCCGCGCCGGCCGCCCCGCGCACGTGGGTGAGCAGCTCGAGACCGGACCCGTCGGGCAACCCGAGGTCCACCACCGCCACGTCGGGCGGGGAGAGCTCGAGCCGGCGCAGGCCCTCCCCGAGCGACTCGGCGGAGACCACGGCGAAGCCGTCGGCGATCAGGTTGTCGGCGAGGAAGCCCCGGACGAGCGGGTCGTCCTCCACCAGCAGGACGGTCGGGTCGGTCGCGCTCATGCGTCTCTAGGGGTCGCGCGAGGAAACTTCGCCCCCGCCGGTCGCATGAGTCCGGCGGGGGCGAAGTGAGCGGGCGGCCCTCCCGGGCCCGTGGGGGGATTCGGGCCGGGAGGGGCCGGGCGCGAGGGTCCGGGTCAGGAACCCCTGAGGAGGAACACCCGGGATCGCCGCTCCGCGAGGAAGGCCTTCCGTGACCTCCGGTGCTTCAGCCGGCGGCGTCCCTACCCGTCGGCTATCCGGCCTCGATGTCTCACGCCCCCTAGGAGCACCCACCCCGGGTGCCTGATACATGCGCGCCGAAGATAGGGAGCACGGATAGGGAACTTGCCCGATGCGCGCGCGTGGGGCCGCCGGAAGGATCGGCGCATGCCAACGACCCGACCGGAGGCCGCCATGCTCCACATGCAGCACGCCCACCTCGTCGCCCTGATCGTCCGCCAGCACGAGGCGGCGCGCCTGAAGGTCCAGCGCGACGCCGTCGCCAAGGCCCGCCGCGCCGCGGCGGCCGCCGCGCAGCCCGAGGCGCAGACGCCCGCGGCCCGCCGCGCCCCCCGGATCCGCCGCCCGCGCCCCGCCTGAGATGTCCTCTCTCGCGCTCGCCCACCTGACCCGGGAGGCCGCCGCCGGTGGCGAGGACGCCTGGCGCGCCCTCGTCGCCCTGCTGGACCCGATGCTGCACTCGATCGCCCGCGGCTACCGCCTCTGCGACGCCGACGCCGACGACGTGGTCCAGATCACCTGGGGCCGCGCGCTGCTGCACCTCGACCGGCTCGACGACCCCGGCGCCGTCGCCGGCTGGCTCGCCGTGACCGCCCGCCGCGAGGCGATGCGCACGCTGCAGCGCGGCGTGCGCGAGCTGCCCGCCGCGGAGCCGCCCGAGCCGGGCACCACCGAGCCCGCGCCCGACCAGCAGACGATCGACCGCGAGCGCCGCTCGGAGCTGCGCGCCGCGATCGCCCGCCTGAGCGGCCGCCAGCGCGAGCTGCTGACGGTGCTCGTCGACCAGCCCGAGCTCTCCTACGACGAGGTCTCGCAGGCGATCGGGATGCCGATCGGCTCGATCGGCCCGACCCGCGAACGCGCCTTCGAGCGGTTGCGCTCTGACACAGCGCTCGCCTGCGCCGTGGCGGCATGAGAGGGTTGCGTCTTGATCCTGCGCACGCACCAGCACGTCCGGCTCCGGGTCGGTGCTCGTGGTCGCATCACGAGCGACGGTGGCGAGAAGCTCGAGCGGACGCTGCGCGACGCCGGGGTGACGCTCTCCCCGCTCTGCGCACGCCCCCTGGGCGGGGAGCACCAGGCCGTCGCGGACATCGGTTGCTACTTCGTAGTCCACGGCGGCGGTCGCGCGCCCGACCCCGAGCTGGCCGACCACCTGCGCGAGCTCTCCCCCGTCGAGTTCGCCTACCCCAAGCCGCCGGTCGCGCTGCCGTCCGTTCCCGCCGCTGACGACCTGCGCGCCGGCCAGGGCTACCTCGACGTCCCGCCCGGCGGCATCGGCGCCCGCGCCGCGTGGGAGCGACCCGGCGGCCGCGGCAACGGCGTCCGGCTGATCGACGTCGAAGGCGACTGGCGCTTCACCCATCAGGATCTGGGCCGTCGCGGCACCCTGCTCGGCGGCCGCCCCGAGGGCGACGTGACACACCGCAACCACGGCACCAACGTGCTCGGGATGCTGCTCGGCGTGCACGACGAGCGCGGCGTCGACGGCATCTGCCCCGACACCCGGGTCGGCACCGTCTCGTGGCAGCCCGAGGACCGCTGGGGCAGCGCGCGGGCGATCGCCCACGCCGCCGGGCGGCTGGCCCCCGGCGACATCCTGCTCGTGGAGATGCAGCGGCGGCCGGGTGCCGATGGTGACGGCGACAGCCAGGACGGCTACCTCCCCGTGAGCTACTGGCCCGACGACCTGACCGCGATCCAGTACGCGGTCGGCCGCGGCGTGATCGTCGTCGAGGCGGCCGGCAACGGCGCCGTGGAGCTCGACGACGCGGTCTTCGCGGGGCCCGGCCCCGGCTTCCGCCCGCACCGCCCCAACCCGTTCGCCCGTGACGGGCTCGACTCGGGGTCGATCCTGGTCGGTGCCGGCGCGCCACCCAGCCGCGGGCCCGACCGCTCGCGCCTGCGCTTCTCCAACTGGGGCACCGCCCTCGACGCACAGGGCTGGGGGCGCGACGTCGCGACCACGGGCGGGCTCGGCGCCGGCGCCGACGAGGCGCGCCCCGGGGACGACGAGGACGCGTGGTACACGGAAGCCTTCGCCGGCACCTCGAGCGCCGCGCCGATGGTCGCGGGCGCGCTGGCCTGCGTGCAGGGCGTCCTACGCGCCGCGGGCCGCACGCCGCTCACGCCCCGTGAGGCCCGCACCGCTCTGCGCGAGACGGGCTCCGAGCAGCAGCGGGCGAACGACGGCACCTTGCAGCGCATCGGCAACCGGCCGGACATCGCCCAGCTGATCGAGTGGGGCATGGAGGCCACGGCGCCCGCCCGCCCCACGACACCACGACCCAGGAGGAAGTCCATGAAGGTGACGATCACGATCGAGGACGATGGCGACGGGCCTGCTCTCGGCTGGGGCGGCGGCACCGAGGTGCCGTACATCCGGGGCCCCTACATCCGAGGCCCGTTCCTCTTCATCCCGCGCGAAGACGGCCCTGACGCCAAGATCGAGATCGCCAAGGCGCTCAAGGACGAGGCGGCGGAGGAGAGCAACCCGGACGCCTAGCCCGCGGTGGCGCGGGCGCGGTGAGCCACCTCGGCGGCCTGGGTGCGGTTCGCCACGCCGAGCTTGGCGAGGATGTTGGAGACATGCAGGCCCGCGGTCTTGGGGCTGATGAACAGCCGCTCGGCGATCTGCCGGTTCGTCAGCCCCTCTCCGACCAGGGCGAGCACCTCGGCCTCGCGCGTCGTCAGCCCGAGCGACATCAGCGGGGGCTCGGAGACGATGTCCGGCGTGGGCTGCGCGTCGCCGGTCGCGATCCGCGCGCGGCTGGCGAGCTGGGCGAGCTCGTTGCGCACGAGCTCGGCGCCGAGCGCCTCCGCCCGCGCATACGCGGCCCGCCAGGGCTCGCGGCCCGCTCGCGCCCCCGCCTGCCGGACCGCCGCCTCGGTCCGCCGCCAGCCCGCGTAGGCCGCCGGGTAGGCCGCGCCGAGCTCGTCCCAGCGCCCCGCGACCGCCTCCCACGTCTCCGGCGAGTCGGCCCCGGCGGCGCGTGCGGCCTCGGCGCGCGCCGATGCGGCGTGGGCGAGCGCGGACGGCGGCGTGCCCTGGCCGACCAGGAGCGCCTCGAGCTCACCGGCCAGCCGCTCCGCCGCGGCTGCCGCGCGCTCGCGCTCGGCCGCGTCGCCGGCCGCCGCCAGGGCCGCCTCGGCCTCGACCCGTGCGCCCATTGCGAACAGCGAGGGCGCGTAGAGGAGCTCGCCCGCCCCGCGCATCGCCTTCAGACCCTGTTCGACGTACGCGCGCGCGGCCGGGAGGCGGCCCTGCCACAGCTCCAGCTCGGCCAGCCCGGCGTAGACCGTGGGCAGGTACTCGGCGGGCGCGCCCTCGCACAGCGCCTCGGCGTCGCGCAGCTCGCGCGCCGCAGCCTCCAGCTCCCCGCGCGCGAGCGCGAGCTGGCCCGCGACCTGGCCGCGCGCGATCGCGTTCCAGGGCTCCAGATCGCGGTCGTCGAGCTCGCCCAGGCGCGCCTCGGCGGCCTCCCAGCGGCCGAGCAGGAACTCGTCCGTGGCGGCGTTGAGCGCCAGGAAGCGGCCGAAGGACGCTTGCATGCCCAGCCGCCGCGCGTGCCGCTCGCCGTCCGTCGTCACGGCGAGCGCGCCCTCGAAGTCGCCCACCAGCCGCAGTGACTCCGCGAGGTACAAGTGCGCGTGCAGGAGGTCCTCCGGGCGCCCGAGGCCGACGAGCTCGCCGATCGCGGTGCGCAGGTGCTCCGCTCCCGTCGCGGGGCGACCCGCGTAGGCGATGACGAGCCCGAGCACGGTGCGCGCGTACGCCGCCTCTCCCGCGGCGCCGACCTCCCCCGCGATCGTCAGCGACGCCTCGGCCCGCTCGCGCGCCTCGTCGTAGCGGTGCAGCGCCCACAGGGCGAACGCCTCGACGCCGAGCAGCCGCGCGCGGGCCGTGCGGTCGCCCTCGGGCAGCAGCCGCAGCGCCTCCTGGTAGGCGGCCAGGCCGCTGTCGTCCTCGAAGGACTGCAGCCGGCCGAGTCGTTCGAAGAAGCGCGCCGCCCGCGCGGCGTCGGCCGTCCCGTCGAGCTGCGCCAGCGCCTGCTCGCACCACGCCACGGCCTGCGCGTGCTCCCCCGTGTGGCGGGCCAGGTCGGAGAGGCGGCCCAGCAGCTCGATGCGATCCAGTGCGACGTCGGGATCCCCGTCCTCGGGCCACAGCTCGAGCGCCGCGCGCAGGTGCCGCAGCGACTCGGCGAAGGCGCGCGCCCCCTCGGCCTCGAGTCCCGCCGCGACGGACGCCCGCAGCGCCCGGTCGCGCTCGCCGGCCGCGCGCCAGTGCACCGCCAGCTCGGCCTGCGCGCCCGCCTCGCCGATCGCGCCCGCCACCGCGCCGTGCACCGGCGCCCGCTCGCCCGGCAGCAGATCCCCGTAGACCGCTTCGCGCACGACGTCGTGGCGGAAGGCGAACGCGTCGCGCTCGCGGTCATGCACGAGCAGGTGATGGTCGACCGCGTCGCGCAGCGCGGCCGACAGCTCGGGCTCGCCCGTGCCGGAGGCGGCCCCGAGCAGCGCCGCCGGCGCCGGGCGCCCGATCGCCGCCGCGTAGGGCAGCAGCCTCCGCGCGGGCTCCGGCACGCGCCGCAGCCGCACGCGCAGGGCGTCGGCCAGCCGGGCGGGAAGCGACTCGCCGCCGGGGTCGCGGTGGGCGGAGAGCAGCTCCTCGGCGAACAGCGGGTTGCCACCGCAGCGCTCGTGCAGCTCCGCGGCCAGCGACGGCTCGGGCGCCCGGCCCAGGATCCCCTCGAGCTGGGCGGAGATCCCCTCGCGGCCGAGCGGCGCGAGCTCCACCAGCGTCACGCGCTCGTGGTACTGCAGCTCGGCGAGCATCTCGCGCACGGGGTCGGCGCTGCTGAGCTCGCCGGTGCGAAAGGAGATCGCGACCGCGAGCCGCTCCCGGCGCAGGCCGCGCACCAGGAAGCGCACGAACTCGCGCGTGGAGTGATCGACCCAGTGGACGTCCTCGAGCACGACGAGCAGCGGCATGGCGCGCCCGAGCGCGCCGAGCGCCAGCACGATCGCCTCGAACACCCGCGCCTGGGCGAAGCGGTCCGGCGCCGACCCGCCGCCGATCGGCAGCCCTGAGCCGAGGTGCGGGAACGCCCGCTCGAGCTCCGCGCGCACCTCGGGCCCCAGCTCGGCCAGCGCCGCCTCGAGCTCCGCGTGCGGCGCGTCGCGCAGCAGCGCGGCCAGCGGTGAGAACGGCAGCTCGCCCCCGTCGAGGCGCAGGCACTCCCCGCGCAGCACCGCCATCCCCTGGGCGCGAGCGTGCAGCTCCGCCTCACGCAGCAGGCGGCTCTTGCCGATGCCCGCCTCACCGATGACCAGCGTCACCGTCGGATCGCCCTCCCCCGCCCGCTCCAGCGCCCGCTCGAGCGCCTCGAGCTCCGCGCGGCGCTCCACGAGTCGGCGGCTGGAGATGCGCGCGGGCACGTGGCCATTATCCTCCGGCGATGGCGCGCATCGTCCGCCAGACCGACGCCAACGAGTGCCGCCGCTGCTCGGCCTACTGCGACCGGGTCATCGCGCCCGCGGCCTGCGTCGCCCAGGAGTGCCCGTTCCTCTACGCCTACGACGAGCCGCTGAGCGGCCGCCGCTTCATGGGTTGCATGCACAAGGTGTTCGCGACGGAGATCGACGTGGAGCTGTTCCGGGCGGCGGAGCGCACCCGTGCGGGCTTCGGTACGGTGCGGCTCGCCGGATACCCGACGGCCCACTGCCGGTTCGAGGTCGAGCGGGCGCACGAAGGCGCGGGAGAGCGCTGTGTGAACCCGCGATTCTTCGACTGGCCGGACGCGGGCCGCGACGGGATCCGGGCGTTCGACCTCCGGGACCGCTGCGACTGAAAGTTTCCCTTCAGGCGCCTGAGCGGGCAGGAGTCGGGCATAAGATGCAGACGCCCCGGCGCAGCCGGGGCTTCTAATGGCGATGGATCAGATTCGACGCGGAAACTACGACTCCGGCCAGGACTACGTCCTCGAGTACGGAGAGCTGCGCTTCACGTTCAACGAGCGCGACTTCAGCGAACGCGTCGAGCAGTCCGCGCGGAAGCTGGGCTTCGTCGGCGGCCGGCTCGGCGGCAACGAGCTGGAGGACCTCGTCAACCTCACGGTCAACGGCGAGGTGCACGACCCGGCCTCCGCGCTGGGCGAGCACGTCAACGACTGCTGGCCCGAGCTCGTCGGCCCCGCCGAGCGCTCGCTCGTGCACTGGCTGCGCCGCCTCGTCTTCCGCTCCGCCTGGCTGGACCAGCGTGTCAAAGAGGGCGAGCTGGACGTCGTCTTCGACGACCTGACGCAGTCCTTCGGCTACGTGCAGCCCGAGCGCGATCGCGAGCCGATCGAGCTGTCACCCGAGCCCAACTGGGGCCGGGTCGCCTACCAGCCGCGGTAGCTCGGTGGGCGGGGCTCCCGCCGGCCGCGCCGCCGACGTTCGGCCGCCATGCGCGGCCGGACGTCGACCGGAAACGTTGCGCGGCGACGCCGCCGACGTTGGGCCGCCATTCGCGGCCGAACGTCGACGGGAACGCGCGGCGGCTACGCCGAGGCGGTCTCGGCGCGTGCCTTGGCGATCGCCTCGGCGCCGGCGTCGCCGACGAGCAGCTCCGGGCGCAGGGTGCCCGAGCGGGTCAGGTCGACGGCCGGGAAGCGGCCGAGGGCGGTCAGCGTGTCGTCGAGGGTCACGACAGTGGTCTCGCCGCCGAGCGGGGCGGCGGCCGTGGCGATGACGGTCAGCGAGCCTCCGCCCGTGATGTTGCGGGCCGCGGCCATCGCGCGGCGGGCGGCGCCGGCGCCGAGGTACTCGAGCGTGTCGGCGAGCACGACGGCGTCGCCGCCGCGGGCCGCGACGCGGCGGCCCTGCTCGATCGCCTGCTCGACGGCCTGGGCCTGCGCGTCGGGCGAGCTCGGCGAAGGACAGCGAGGCGATCGGCGCGACCGGCCCCTCTGCCCACTCGCCGGCCTCCTCGGGGCGCACGCCGGCCAGCACGACGCTGACCTCCAGCCCCTCGCGGCCGGCCAGCGCGGCCGCGATCCGCTTGAGCGCCTCGCTCTTGCCGGCGCGCGGGGCCCCGGCGATCACGACCCGCGAGCCCTTGCCGAACGGCGTGAGCCACTCGATCGCCTTGACGGTCGGGTCCTCCGAGCCGAGCTCGAAGCGCTCGGCCGGGAACGCGGCGGGCAGGTCCTCGAAGCGCGTGCCCTCGGCGACCTCGTCGGCCGGGCGGCCGTTGATGGTGTCGACGCGGACGAGCGACGGGAAGCGCTCGGAGCGGCGCGGTGCGCGCACGGGGCCGCTGACGCGGTCGCCCGAGACGAGCTCGCAGCGCTTGACCTGGGCGGCGGAGACGTAGATGTCGTCGTCCGTGGGCTCCGGCGGCGCGAGGCGGACGAAGCCCGAGCCGTTGGCGAGCAGCTCCACGACGCCCTCCGCGACCTTGTCCTCGCCGGCGTCGTCGCCGTCGCGGTCGCGGCCGCCGCGCGAGCGTCCGCGGGGCTTGTCGTTCTCGGCGTCCTCGTCGCGGTCGCGACCGCCGCGCGAACGGCCGCGGGGCTGCTTCGCGGCGACGGGCTCCTCGTCGGCGTCCTCCTGGTCGTCCTCGGAGGCGTCCTCGTCGGTGTCGGAGTCACGGCGCGCGCGCGAGCGCCCGCCCCGGCGACCGCGCCGCGAGCGGCCCTTGCCCTCCTCGTCGGACTCGGGCGCCTCCTCGGCGTCGTCGACGCCGGTGTCGGCGCCGCTCTGGCGATCGAGGATCGCGTCGATGAGATCGGCCTTGCGCAGGCGGCGGAAGTTCTCGACGCCGAGCTCGGAGGCGAGCAGGTGGAGGTCGGCGAGGGGGCTCTTCTCGAGCCCGGAGCGGTCCAGGACGGAGGACATGTGTCTCCCTTTCGGTGTGTGTCGGTCGGTGGGCACCGGGCCGCGTTGTGCGCAGCGGCCGGCAACCGTTCGCTCCTCAGGCTAGCGAGATGAGGGGACAGTCCCCCTAGGTCGGGAAGCGGTCGGGCGTGAGCCCTTCGCCCGGGGCGAGCTCGCGGTCGCCGCGCAGGGCGGCGCGGACGGCCAGGAAGTCGGCGGCCGCGGCGACGTCGTGCACCCGCAGCAGGTGCGCGCCGGCGTCGAGCCCGTGGGCGATCGCCGCCAGCGTCCCCGCGCCGCGCTCACCGGCCGGGCGACCCGTCAGGGCGCCCACGAAGTCCTTGCGCGAGACCGCCAGCAGCACGGGCCGCCCGAGTGCCAGGACCGCGTCAAGCCGGCGCAGGACGGCGACCGTCTGGGCGGGCGTCTTGGCGAAGTCCGGCCCGGGGTCGAGCACGATCTGCTCCTCCCCCACGCCCGCCTCCAGCGCGACCGCCATCCGCTCGCGCAGGAAGCCGGTCACGTCGGCCACCACGTCCTCGTAGCGGTCCGGGTCGAGCAGCGTGCCCTTCGGCTCCACGCGCGTGTGCGTGATCACGAGCGCGGCGCCGGACTCCGCGCAGATCGCCGCCAGCTCGGGGTCGCGCAGGCCGGAGACGTCGTTGACGATCACCGCCCCGGCGGCCACCGCGGCCGCGGCCACCGCCGGCTTGTGCGTGTCGATCGAGACCACGGCGCCCTCGGCGGTAAGGCCGGCGACGACCGGCACCACGCGCGCGGTCTCCTCCTCGGCCGGCACGGCGGGCCGGTGACCGCTGGCGGACTCGCCGCCCACGTCGAGGACGTCGGCGCCGGCCGCGAGCAGCGCGCGCCCGCGTGCCAGCCGCGCCTCGGTCGTCGGCAACTCGCCCGCGTCGGAGAACGAGTCGGGTGTCGCGTTGACGATCCCCATCAGCAGCGGCCGCTGCAGCGACAGGACCCGGCCCGCCGCCCGCAGCCGAAGGGTCACCGGGAGATCGTCACGCTGCGGCCGCTGCGGCGCACCCGGAAGCTCTGCGTGAGGCTCGTCACGGCCTGCCTGCGCCGGTCCGTCGCCGTCACCGTGAGGCGATGCCTGCCCGTCTTGAGCTTGCGCCGGTACGAGTAGCGGCTGCCGGTCGTGGTGCGGATGACCTTGCCGTCCAGGCGCACCGTGAAGGTCTGCCGGCCCCAGAGCTCGGCGCCGGGCATCCACCTGATCAGCAGCCCCCGCGCGCGGTACCGGGGCAGCTTGCCGATGAAGCCTGGTCTGCCGGGAGGCCGGTCCCAGGCGGCAGCGGTGATGCGGGCCTGCGTTCCCGAGCCCTGCAGCATCGCCACGATCGTGCTGCCCAGGCGGTCGGAGGAGATGGCGAGCTGGCCCGGGACCACGGGCCCGAAGGCCGGGTTGGACGCGACGAACTCGGGCTCGAAGCCCTTCCCGCTGCCGTTGCGCCGCGCGCGCACGTCGCCGCCGGCGCCCGCGCCCGTGCGCCAGGCGACGTAGACGTCGTCACGCTCGGAGGCGGCGATCACCGGCGCCGGCGCAGCGTCACCCGGCGTGGCATCCATGCGCCGCGCCGCGTCGAAGGCGTTGAACTTGTTCAGGTATGCGCTGTAGACGGCGTTGCCGTCCGCGGCAGCCACGGCGCCGCCGATCCCCTTGCCCGCGAAGTCGATCCGCGGCGAGTTGCTGGTCACGCCGCCGTCGATCGCGAGCGGGTCCTCGAACAGCGAGCCGCGCAGGCGCCGCGCGACGGTGCGCGAGCGCCCGCCGACGTCCTGGCGGAAGGCGATCCAGGCGAACGAGCCGTCGTCCTCCACGTCGATGTCCGGCGAGTCGGCACTGCCCGCCGACTCGCCGCCGAACGCCTCGAGCGTCAGGTCCTGCGGCGCCGAGGAGGGCGCGAGCCGGGTCAGGCGCCGGGCGGCGACGTGACTGCGGCCGTTCACGTCGATCTCCGCCCAGGTCGCGATGGCGTTGCCCTCGGCGCTGACGGCCACGCGCGGGCGCCCGCGGCCCTCGCCTGCCGGGCGGGCCGCATCCAGGTCCAGCGGCCCGGCCAGCGGGGTCCACTTCGTTCCGTCCAGGCGCGCGGCGCGGACGTCGCCGCCCGCCGACCAGACGGCGTAGCCGTCCTCGTTGATGCCCATGTCGATGGCGATCCCGCCCGCGCCACCGCCGCCGAGCGGCGTCGGCGGAGCCGGCGCCTGGGCCCGCGCCGCGGCCGGGATCACCGTCGCGAACACCTCGCCGCCGGCGATCCACGCCACGGCGAGCCGGCCCCCGTCGGTCGCGGTGACGGCCACCTCGCTCACGCCGGCGCCGCCGGAGAGCTTCTCGGGCGGCTGCCACGCGCCGTTATCGAGCCGCGAGAGGAATGCCTGCGGCACGCCGGCGTCGCGCTTGAGGTAGACGAGCCCGCCCGACCCGTCGCGGGCCACGTCGACGTCGCCGAGCGCGGTGATCTCGGCCGGGCCGTCGACGACACCGCCCGCGAACCAGGCGGCGTTCGCGGCGGGCGCGAGCCCCATCGTGAGGGCTGCGGCGAGGACGGTGAGGGGAGCGATGAGACGGCGCATACGGAGGGGTGCAACCGGCGAGGGCGGTGAAAGTTACGGCCTGGCCAGGACGGCAGTCCTTTAGGAGACCACGATCCCCTCGGCCGCGGCCTCGGCGGTGAAGGCCGCCGCCTCGCGGTCGCGCCGCGCGTCGTCCCATCCGCGCTCGGCCGCCATCGCGGTGGCGACGCGGCCGGCCGCGGCCGCCCCGTCGGCGCACACCCTCCGTGCCGCGGTCAGCCCCAGGCGGGTGCGGCGCAGCAGCACGTCGCCGACGGTGCGGGCCTGTTCGCGCCGGGCCGCGTAGACGGCCTCCGCGAGCAGGTCGACCCGCCCGGGCACGACCGCCTCTGCCAGCTCGGGCCGCTCGCCCGCGATCCGCAGCACCTCGTGCGCGGCGTAGCCGTAGCGCCCGGCCAGCTGCTCGTAGGCCTCCGGTGCCACGCCCGGGACCTGCGGCAGGTCCTCGGGCTCGACCGCCATCCCGAGCGGGACCCTGTCGGTGCGGCACGGGGCGTCGCGGCCCTCGCGCTCCACGATCCGGTCGAGGGTCATCTTCGCCATCCGCCGCCAGGTCGTGAGCTTGCCGCCCGTGATCGTCACCATCCCGCTCGAGGTCTCGTACAGCTCGGCCTTGCGCGAGATGTCGACGGACTTCTTCGGGTCGCCGGTGGAGATCAGGGGCCGCACGCCCGCGTAGGCGCCCGCCACGTCCTCCCGGCCGAGGTCCGTCGCGAAGAACTCGTTGGTCGCCGCCAGCAGGTACTCGACGTCGTCGAGCGAGGGCTGCACGTGCTCCAGGTCGCCCTCGTAGTCGTTGTCGGTGGTGCCGATCAGCGTCTGGCCCAGCCACGGGAGCACGAAGATGGTGCGCCCGCCGCCCGCGGGGGCGATCGCGCCCGCCACCAGCGGCAGCGTGGCGCCCTCGACGATGATGTGCGTGCCGCGGCTGGGGCGGATCACGGGCACCTCGGCCTCGTCGTGGAGCTCCTCCGGGCGCAGCCGGTCGGCCCACACCCCGGTGGCGTTGACGACGCTCGCGGCGCGGACCTCCAGCTCGGCCCCGCCCTCGACCTCGCGCAGGCGCGCGCCGACCGCGCGGCCGCCCTCCTCCAGCAGCCCGACCGCCTCGACGCCGTTGACCGCGACCGCGCCGAAGCGCTCGGCCTCGGCGAGCACCGTCAGCACGAGCCGGGCGTCGTCGGTCTGGCAGTCGTAGAACAGGTAGCCGCCGCTCGGCTCGCGCGCGGCCAGCGCCGGCAGCAGTTCCGCGACCTCCTCGCCGGAGATCACGCGGTGCCGGGAGGGGCTCCAGTCCTCGATCCCGTCGCGGTTGCGATCGCGCCGGCGCCCGAGCGACGCGATCCGGTCGACCGCCATCACGTCGTACATGTTCAGCCCGATGCCGACCAGGCGGTCCGGCCGGGCGCCGTCGAAGGCGGGCACGATCAGCGGCAGCGGGCGGACGAGGTGCGGCGCCAGCGCGGCGTTGATCTGGCGCTCCAGCAGCGCCTCGCGCACCAGTCCGAGGTCGAAATTCTGCAGATAGCGCAGGCCGCCGTGCACGAGCTTGCTCGACCGCGACGACGTGCCGATCGCGAAGTCACCGCGCTCGACGAGCGCGACGGAGAGCCCGCGCGTGGCGGCGTCGAGCGCGACTCCGGCGCCCGTGATACCCCCGCCGATGACGAGCAGGTCGAACGGCTCGCCGTCCAGTGCCCCGATCGCGTCCGCGCGGGAGAGCATCAGGCGAGGAAGGTCCGGAAGTCCTCGAGCGGGGCGCGCTCGGGCGCGGGCTTGCTGCCCTTGCCGCGGCCGAGGTGCAGCAGGCCGAGCACGCGCTCGCCGTCGACGATCCCGCACGCGGCGCGGCCCTCGGGCGTGCGCAGCACCTCGGGCGTGCGCCAGTAGCCGTCCAGCCCGCGCGCGTGGGCGCCGAGCAGCACGATGAAGCTCGCGCACGCGGCGGCCGCGAAGTCCTCCTCGTCGGCGATCGCGTCGCCCGTCTGCACGACGGTGGCTGCCACGAGGGTCGGCGCACGGTCGAGCTTCCCCGCCGCCTCCGGCCCCGCGGCGGCCTTCAAGGCCTCCAGCGCGGCCGGGCCGAGCACGCGGAAGCGCCAAGGGTTGGTCAGGTGGTGGTTGGGCGCCCAGCGCGCGAGCTCGAACAGCTCGTCGAGCGTGTCCCGGTCCAGGGGACCGGGCTCGTAGGCCTTCTGCGTGCGGCGCGTGCGGATCAGCTCGTCGAGCTCCACGCGGGATCAGGCTATCTTGCCGCCCGAAGATGGCGACCGGGACCGTGAGCCGGCTGTGGCGCTGGCCCGTGAAGTCGATGGCCGGCGAGGAGCTTCGGGCCCTCAGCCTCGGTCCGCGCGGCGTCGGCGGCGACCGCGCCCACGCCGTGCTGCACGAGCACAAGGGCGCCTGGCGGCCCCTGACCGCGCGCGAGGCCCCGGGCCTGCTCGCCTGGAAGGCGGCATATCCGTTCAACCTCGACGCGGGGCTGGACCCGGAGAGCCCGCCGCACGCGATCGTCACCGAGCCCGTGGGGGTCCGCCACTGGCGCTGGGGCGACCCGCGCCTGCGCTCCGCCCTCGAGCGCGACCTCGGCCGGCCCGTGCGGCTCGAGCGCGACGTCACCGGCATCCCCGACGTGCCGGGCACGGTGCTCGTGACCGTCGCGGCCACGCTCGCGGCGCTCGGACAGGAGCTCGCCACGGAGGTCGACCCGCGCCGCTTCCGCACCAACCTCCACCTCGAGCTCGATGCCGAGCCGTGGGCGGAGCACGCGTGGGCGGGCGCGGAGATCGAGCTCGAGGGCGGCGTCCGTCTGCGGGTGGACGGCGCGTGCGAGCGCTGCGCGATCCCGACGCGCGACCCGGACACGCGGGAGAAGTGGCCCGGCCTGCTCAAGCACCTGACCGCCGAGCACGGCCAGGACTTCGGCGTGCTCGCCCGCGTCGTGACCGCCGGTCGCGTGCACGCGGGCGAACAGGTGCGTATCCGGGCGTCCTGAATTCAGGATTTCCCCGGAACGGCCGATAAGGCTCTCGCCCGCTCCCACTGGAGGAAGAGAAGTGCTGCGCATCGACGAGACGTCCAAGACGCTGGTGGCCCCCCAGGCCGGTGGCCTGGTCACCGAGGCCTCGCCCGACCGTGAGGAGCTGCTGTCGCTCGTCGGCGCCTCGTGGGAGGCGTTCGCCGCCGAGCTCGGCCTCCCCGCCCTCAAGCTGCTCGCCACGGAGCCGCTCCCGGGCGTCGACATGCTCGCCTTCGACCCCGAGGGCGGCCGCGCCGTCGTGCTCCAGGTCACCGGCGAGACCGTCGAATGGCAGCTCTACCGCGCGCTGCAGGCCGCGGCCGGCGTCGCCGCGCTCGACGCCGCCCAGCTGGCCTCCGTGCACGAGGCCCTCTCGGCCGCCGTGCCCGGCGAGACCCCGCAGCTCGTGCTCGTCGCGGGCGCCTACGACCCGAACGCGCTCTCCATGGCCGCGTGGCTGACCCGCCGCCACGGCCTGGACATCTCGACCTACGCCGTCACCGTGCTGCGCTTCGGCAACGAGCGCCTGCTGTCGGTTCGCCGCGAGCCGCGCGACGGCCAGGCGCCCGACCCGGCCGCCGAGGTCCAGTGGATGCTCACGGGCGGCGCGCCCGAGCAGGCCGCCGTCCCGCCCGCGCCCGCCGTGCCGGTCGCCTCGAGCACCCCGCCCCCCGGCGCCTAGCGCGTTCCCAGAGATCTGTCCGTCAGATCCGTTCCGCAGCTGCGCCCCGGTCTCGCCCGGGGCGCAGCCGTTTTCGGAACGGTTCCCTACTTCGCGTTCGCGGTCCCGCGCACGACCACGCGCGCGATCTGCGGGTCGTGGTCGGACGCCTGGTCGGCGAACTCCGCGTTGACGTGTACGGAGTCGTACTCCGGCTTCGGCGTCAGCAGCTCCTTGGAGACCAGGATCTGGTCGAGCACCTGGGAGTTGCCGTCGAACACGTAGGAGTACTGCTCGTTCGCGGGCAGCGTCTCCATCAGGTTGGCCAGCCCCGAGGACTCCAGGATCTCGAGCGTCTCCGAGAACTGGAAGTCGTTGAGGTCGCCCAGCACCGCGACGGCCGCGCGCGGATCGGCCGCCAGGATGTCCTCGACGAACCCGCCGACGACCTCCGCCTGCTGGTGGCGCTGGACCGTCGTCGTCTGCTCCGGGGGCTGGTTGCGGCCGAACAGCGGCTGGTCCCCGCCCTTGGAGTTGAAGTGGTTCGCGATCGCGAACACGGTGCGGCCGCGCCACTCGAACTCGGCGGCCAGCGGCTTGCGGCTGCTGTTGAACGCCGGGTTGGTCGGGTCGATGCGCCCCGGGCTGTACCGCAGGGCCGCGCCCTTGCGGGTCCTCACCACGCTGTTCGCGGTGCTCGCCGTCGCGCCCGGCCGGTCGACGAACCGCAGCCCGCGGTCGGTGCGGTAGAGGAAGCCGACCCGGATGTTGCCGCCCGGCTCGCCGCCGTCGGTGCCGGGGTTCGGGTCGATCTGCCGGAACTCGTAGGCCGGCCCGCCCTCGGCGGCGATCGTCGCGATGAAGCGGCGGTACGTCGCGTCGGCGTTGGTCGGCGCCGGTGTGGTGGCGCCGTCATTGTCCTGCATCTCCTCCACGGCCAGGATGTCCGGGCTGCGGAGGTTGTCGACCACGATCGACGCCAGCTCCTCGAACTTCTCGTCGGACTCGAGCGCGTCGAGGTTCTCGACGTTCATCGACCCCATGGCCAGCTGGTTCGCCCGCGGCTCCTCGGTGACCTCGCGCTGCAGGCCGTTGTCGATCCGGGCCGGCGTGGCCGTCGGGTAGTACTTGTAGTTGCCGAACGCGTAGTCCACGACCGCCTCGACCGGGCCCGCGAACGCGTCGCCCGTGTTCACGTCCGGCACCTCGGCGACGACGTCGTCGAAGATCAGCCGCTCAGGGTTGAAGTCGGCGGGCGTGACGTAGATGCCGCCGCGCACTGTGAACGGGCCGCCGATGCCCTCCGGCACCGTCGCGGTCTCACCGAAGCCGTTGGTCGGCCCGACCGCCTGCGGCGAGGCGATCCGCACGAGCATGCCCTCGAGGCTCTCGTGGAAGTCGATGCCGTCCTGCTGGGGGTCGAACTCGTTGTCCGCGGGATCCTCGACATCGCTCGCGTCGTCCTCGATGACCGTGGTCGGCGGGATCAGCCCGCCAGGACCGACGAGCGTCGACGGGATGTCCCCGTCTGGCCCGTTCGGCACCGCGAAGGTGTTGCTGAGCTCGGTCAGCGTGAGCTGGCCGGTCCCCGGCCGGAACTCGGTCACGTCACCCGTCACGATGACGGAGTCGTTCACGGACACGCCCGTGCCGCGGAAGACGTAGATGCCCTCCGAGGTGCGCGGGTCGGCGTCGGGGTTCGGGTCCTGGATCCAGTACCCCTGGGAGGACACCGCGGTCACCACGCCCGGGACCTCGACGCGCTGCCCGAGCAGCGGCGAGACGTGCCGGGCGCCCTGCACGTCGTGGATGCGCGAGGGCGTGCCCGGGACCGGCTCCTGCGTGCCCGGGCCCTCTCCGGTGCGGTTGCGAGGCGTCGGAGCGGCGAGCTCGAAGTCGGCGTTGTTGTTGTCGGTGTCGATCGAGCCGCCGCCCTTGCGGTTGGCCGACTGGGTGGTGCTGGTGTTCGGGGTGGGGCCCGCGCCCTCATAGAAGTTGGCGGTGTTGCCGTAGCCGACAAGGTCGCGGATCAGGACGCGCTCGGCGGGGTCGCAGACGTCGCTGGAGCCGTTGCAGGGCAGCGCGGCGGCCTGGTCGACGAGCGCGACCTTGCCGGCGCCCGCCGCCATCGCCGTGCTGCCGGTGAAGTCGGGCTTGGGCAGCGGGTCGCCGTTGGCGCCGCCCGAAGCGGCCACGAGCGCGCGCTGGCCTGCCTCCAGATCGCCCGTCAGCGTCGCGATCACGGTGAAGTTGCCCGAGCCGGCCGCGCTGGCGTACTGAACCGACCTGCCGGCGAGCGGAACGGTGGTCGTGCCGCGGTTGTAGAGCTCGACGAAGTCGTTCTGAAGAACCGCGCCGGAATTGCCCCCGGCGCCGTAGACCTCGGAGATGACGACATCGGGCGATGCCGCGCTCGCCTGGGTCGGTACGGCAAGGGCGCCGACGATGAGCGCCGTGGTTATCGAAATGTGTCGCATTGCGCGCCAACGTACTCCCTTCGGCGCGCGGCGAGTGTCAGAGTTGTTGTACCTCGCCGAGAACCTCGGAAACTGAGGACTTGGCGTCGCCGAAGAGCATCGACGTTTTCGGGTCGTAGAAGAGCGGGTTGTCGATCCCTGCGAAGCCCGAGTTCATCGAGCGCTTGAGCACGATCACGCTGCTGGACTTGTCGACGTCGAGGATCGGCATGCCGTAGATCGGCGAGTCAGCAACCGAACGTGCCGCGGGGTTCGTGACGTCGTTGGCGCCGATCACCAGGGCGACGTCCGTGCGCGCGAACTCGCCGTTGATGTCGTCCATCTCCTTGAGCTTGTCGTAGGCGACGTCGGCCTCGGCGAGCAGGACGTTCATGTGGCCGGGCATGCGGCCCGCGACCGGGTGGATGGCGTAGAGCACCTCCACCCCGCGCTTCTCCAGCTCCGCCGCGAGGTCGGCGACCGCCCGCTGCGCCTGGGCGACCGCCATGCCGTAGCCGGGGACCACGACGACGAGCCGCGCGTAGGAGAGCTGGATCGCGACGTCGGCGGCGCTCGTGGAGCGCACGGTGCCGCCGGTGTCGGCCGCCAACGCCGGCCCGCCGGCGCCGACGCCGGCGAAGAAGACGTTGCCGATCGAGCGGTTCATCGCGTCGGCCATCTGCTTGGTGAGGATCGAGCCGGAGGCGCCGACGAGCATGCCCGCGACGATCAGCGCCGTGTTGTCGAGCGCGATGCCCGCCGCCGCGGCGGAGAGGCCGGTGAAGGCGTTCAGGGTCGAGATGACGACGGGCATGTCCGCGCCGCCGATCGGCACCACGGCGAGCACGCCCAGCAGCCCGGCCGCGAGCAGGATCAGGAAGAACACGAGCTGGGACTCCGACCCGGCGGCGATCACGACGGCCAGCGCGACGGCGACGAGCAGCAGCGCCGCGTTGACCGCGCGCGGGACCTTGATCGAGCGCTTGAGGGTCTCCTGCAGCTTGAGGAAGGCGATGATCGAGCCCCAGAAGGAGATCGAGCCGATGATCGCCGCGAACAGGATCGGGATGAGCGCCTCGAGCTCGAGCTCGCCGCCCGCCTCGCGGAACTCCACGAACGAGATCAGCGCCACCGCGCCGCCGCCGACGCCGTTGAACAGCGCCACCATCTGCGGCATCGCGGTCATCTTCACGCTGCGCGCGCTGGGGATGCCGACGGCCGTGCCGATGGCGACGCCGACGACGATCAGGAGCCAGTCGCCGACCCCCGGCTGCAGCAGGGTCGCGCCGACCGCGATCGCCATCCCGACGGCCGCGACCTGGTTGCCGCGGACCGCCGTGCGCGGGCCGCGCAGCATTCGCAGCCCGACGATGAACATCGAGAAGGCGACGATGTAGACGAGGTTGATGGCGTCGACGCGGCTCACGGCAGCTGCTTGGTCTCCTCGCCGCCCTCGACCACGGGGTCTGGCTTCTCGCTACCGCTCGCACCAGCATCGGCTGGCGCCGGCTTATTCTTGAACATCCCGAGCATGCGGTCCGTGACCAGGAAGCCGCCGACCACGTTGATCGTGCCGAAGGCGATCGCGATCACCAGCAGCAGGTCCTCCAGGAACCCGTGCGCGGGCCCGATCAGCAGCAGGCCGCCGAGGACGACGATGCCGTGGATGGCGTTCGTGCCGCTCATCAGCGGCGTGTGCAGCGTGTTCGGCACCTTGGAGATGACCTCGAAGCCGACGAAGGCGGCCAGGACGAGGATCGCCAGCTCAGTGAGCAGGTCCATCGGCCACCTCCTTGGCGCGCGCGTGCACGATCTCGCCGCCGCGCGTGATGCAGGCGCCGGCGATGACCTCGTCCTCGAAGTCCAGCTCGAGAGCGCCCTCGTCCCCCGTCATGAGCTCGAGCAGGCTGAGCACGTTGCGCCCGTAGAGCTGCGAGGCGTGCTCGGCCATGCTCGACGGCACGTTCAGCGGGGTGGCGATCGTGACGCCGCCGTCGGTCACGTAGGTCTCCCCCGGCTTGGCCAGCTCGCAGTTGCCGCCCGCCTCGCCGGCCAGGTCGACGATCACCGAGCCGGGCTTCATCCCGTTCACGGCCTCTGCGGAGACGAGCTTGGGCGCGGGCCGGCCCGGGACGAGCGCGGTCGTGATGATCACGTCCGACTTGCCCATCTGGACGGTGAGCGCCTGGTTCTGGACCTCCTGCTCCTCGGGCGTGAGCTCGCGGGCGTAGCCGCCCTCGGCCTCCGCGTCGCCGAGCCCCTCGACCTCGAAGAACTTCGCGCCCAGCGACTGGATCTGCTCCTTGACGGCACTGCGGATGTCGAACGCCGTCACGACCGCGCCGAGCCGGCGGGCCGTCGCGATCGCCTGCAGGCCGGCCACGCCCGCGCCGAGCACGAGCACCTGCGCGGGCGGGATCGTGCCCGCGGCGGTCATCAGCATCGGGAAGAAGCGGCCCTGCTCGGAGGCGGCGATCAGCACGGCGCGGTAGCCCGCGACGGTCGCCTGGCTAGAGAGGGCGTCCATCGACTGCGCGCGGCTGATGCGCGGGATCGCCTCCATCGCGAAGCTCGTGGCGCCCGTGGCGGCGATCGCCTTGATGCCCGGGCCGTTGGTGAGCGGGCCGAGGAAGCCGATCAGGACGGAGTCCTTGCCGAGCTTGGCCGTCTCGGCCTCGGTCGGCGCGACCACCTTGGCCACGACGTCGGCGCCCCACGGGTCGCCGATCGTCGCTCCGGCCTCGGTGAACCGGTCGTCGGGGACGCCGGCGGCGTCGCCCGCCCCGGCCTCGACGACGACCTCGTGGTCGGCGCCCAGGCGACGCACGACGTCGGGCGAGAGCGCCACGCGGCGCTCGCCTTCGGCCGTCTCCTTGGGGACTCCGACTCGCACGAGGGGCGGGAACTTATACGAGACGGCAGGTCGGTTGCGTCGTGCAACTCCTCACAGGAGCGCGGCTGCCGCGAGGCCGGCGACGTAGCCGGCCTGGTGCGCGCGGCCCGGGTCCGCCACCGCCGCGGCCACGGCGTGCTGGGGCGCGACGGCGGCCGGCGCGGCGGTCGCGGCGGCCTTCTTCGTCGTCTCGCCCGTGCTGCGCGCGCTGCGTCTGGGCCGCGCTGCGCGTGGCTTCGCGGCGCCGGCCGGCGCCGCGGTGGGCGCGGGCGCGGCGGGCGTGCTCGCTGCGGAGCGCCGGGCACGCGGCACCGGCTTCAACGGCAGTGACTTCCGCGCGAGCGCCATCACCGCCTGCGCCGTGACCCAGACGGGCGTCTGGCGGCTCGTGCGCGAGTAGCGGACCTCCCCGGAGGTCGTGGTCAGCGAGCGCAGGTAGGCGAGCGGGTCGCGCGAGCGGCGCACCTTGGCCGGGTCGCGGCCGGCCGCGAGCAGACCCTGGACCGCCCACGCGGTGGACTGCGCGTTGGAGGCGCCGCCGGGCACCAGCGGGAAGCCACCGTCGGCGTTCTGGCGGCGCACGAGGAAGCGCGCCGCCCTGCCGACCGTCTTCGTCCCCCTGCGGCCGGCGGCGACGAGGCCCTGGATCGCCGCGCCGGTGTCGTCGATCCCGGACGGGCCGCCGCGGCCGGCGAAGTTGAAGCCGCCGTCCGGGTTGGCCTGGCCGGCGATCCAGCGGCCGGCGCCGCGCAGCGCGCGCGGCGAGCCGCCGCTGGCTTTTAGCGCCATCGCCGCGAACGCGGTGGTGTTGACGCGCCCGGCGAAGTTGCCGTTCGCCCGGCGCTTGCGCAGCAGCTCCGCCACGAGGTCGCGCCCGCCGACGTCGCGCGGCGAGAGCCCGGCGGTGACGTAGACGAGGATCGTGCGCGAGAGCTCCCCGAGGTCGTCGAGCTCCCTGGCGCGGGCGCGCGTGAAGTCGATCGCGGTCGTCTTGCCGACGTCGCGGGGGTTGCGGCCCGCCGCGGCGAGGCCGAGCGCCGTCCAGCCCGTGTGCAGCTGCGTCGAGGACTGCCCGGCGGCGCCACCCCACCCGCCGTCGTCGTTCTGGGCGCCGGCCAGGTAGCGCAGCGAGGCCTTGGCGGCCGCCGCGTCGGCGCTCTGGGCGCGCGCCGCGGGTGCGGCGGCCGCGCCGGCCAGCACGAGCGCGAGCAGGGCCGCGGCGGCCACCCCAGCCGCCCCGGGCGCGGGCCTCCAGGTGACCTCCATCCGGGAGCGGAAGCGCTGCAGCGCCCGGATCAGCGCAGGCCCGAAGGCGAGCGCGAAGACCACGTTGCCCGCGGCGTGCGCGAGGTCGAACGGCAGCGACGTCGCGAAGTAGGCCCCGAGCTTGGCCAGGCTGTGGTCGCCGGAGTAGGTGATCCACATGTGGAGGTTCATGACCGCGCCGAAGCCGAGCCCGGCCAGCCCGCAGGCGAGCGCGAGCGGCACGCGGCCGGGCGAGCGGCCCGCGAAGCGCGCCATCGCCGCGCCGAGCAGCCCGACGAGTCCCCAGGCGGCCATCTGCCACGGCGTCCACGGGCCCTGCCCGAAGAACAGGTTGGACGCGAGCGCGGCGACCGCGCCGACCATGAACCCGGGCGCGCCGCCGAGCACGAGCCCGGCGATCAGGACGATGTCGGTCGTCGGCTTGACGTTGGGCAGGGGCGCGAAGGCGACGCGCCCGAGCGCGGCCAGCGCGGCGAGCGTGGCCACGAGCGCGAGCACGCGCGTGGTCGGGTGCGTGCGCTCGTACCAGGCGAAGCCGGTGACGAGCACGGCGCCGAGCAGCAGCGACGAGGCCAGGATCCAGGTCATCAGATGATCGACTCCATGGCCACCGCGGCTCCTCGGACCTGGATCGTGGATGACGGGCGGTCCCGCCGAAGGGGAATAGTGGTCGATCCCACAGGCCCCTTCGGCGGGTACCGTCCGTCGCCGCGAGACAGCTCCGAGGGGTCGTGGTGGTCGTGGAGTCGATCATCTCACCTCCTCGGAGGCGATCACCAGCGCCGCCCCTGCTCGGGGGTCAGGGCCCCCTGCCCGAGCACGCGGGCGGTCTGCGTGGCGAAGTACCAGCCGCCGCCGAGCACCTCGGCGGTCGGGGCGTCGGCGACGGGGCGGCCGTCGCCGAGCAGGACGGTGCGGGCCGCGAAGGCGGCGGCGAACTCGGCGTCGTGGGTGGCGACGACGACAGCGGTGCCGCCCGCCGCCAGCTCGCGCAGCCGGCGGGCGAGCCGCTCCTTGTGGCCGCGGTCCATGCCGCGCGTCGGCTCGTCGAGGCAGACCGCCGCGGGCGCGTCGGCGGCGCGCAGCACGATCTCCAGCGCCAGCCGCTGGCGCTCGCCGCCGGAGAGGTCGCGCGGGTGACGCGCCGCGAGGTGGCCGAGACCGGCGGCCTCGAGCTCGGGCGCCGGCAGCTCGCGGTCGACGCGCTCCTCCAGCAGGTAGTCGCCGGGGTTCTGCAGCAGCAGCGCCACGCGCCCGGTCGCGGAGACCTTCCCGCGCGTCGGCTTCCAGAGCCCGGCGGCGACGCGCAGCAGGCTCGACTTGCCGGCGCCGTTGCGGCCCATCAGCGCGACGGCGTCGCCCGCCTCGATCCGCAGGTCGACCCGCGCAGGATCGTGGCGTCGCGCTCGAGCCAGACGCGCTCGAGCGCCACCGCGGCCGGACGCCGCGCGCTGCGGCGGGGCGCGGGCGCGCCGGCCGGCTCCGCCACCCCGCGCGGCTCCGCGCCGAGCGCACGCCGCGCGGCCTTCACCGAGACGGGGCGCTCGGCCCGGCCCGCGAGCGCGAACAGCCGCGCGATCGGGGTCTCGGCGCTCCACAGCAGGAAGTCCTCGGGCGTCCCGTCGAACGCGAGCCGCCCGGCCTCCAGCGCGAGCACGCGGTCGGCGGCGGGCAGGCAGCGCTCGAGCCGGTGCTCCGCGAGCAGCACGGCCGTCCCCCACTCCTCGTTGACGCGCCGCAGCACGCCGAGCAGCTCGTCGCCCGCCACGGGGTCGAGCTGGGAGGTCGGCTCGTCGAGCAGCAGCAGCTGGGGACGGCCGGCCAGCGCGGCACCGAGCGCGACCCGCTGGAGCTCTCCGCCCGAGAGCTCGTGGGTGGAGCGGTCCAGCAGCCCGGCGATCCCGAGCGCGAGCGCGGCCTCCTCGACCCCGCGTGCGACGGCGGCCGGCCCGAGCCCGCGGTTCTCGAGCGGGAACGCGAGCTCCGCGCGGACCGTGCCCATCAGCACCTGCGTCTCCGGGTCCTGCAGCAGGGTCCCCGCGACCGCGGCCAGCTCGCCCGGCCCGTACTCGCGCGTGTCCAGCCCGGCGCACCGCAGCCGGCCGGCGAAGACGCCGCCGTGGAAGTGCGGCACGAGGCCGCTGGCCGCGCGCAGCAGCGTCGACTTGCCCGAGCCCGAGCCGCCCGAGACGACCACGAACTCGCCGGGCTCGACGGTGAGCGAGACGTCGCGCAGCGCGTCCGGCTCGCCGGGATAGGCGTAGGAGACGCCGGTCAGCTCGAGCACGCTCACCGCCCCACCCCGCGGCGGTCGGCGAACGGCAGCAGCACGCATCGCGGCGAGCGACTGCGGCGAGCAGCAGCGGCTCGGGCTCGAGCGCGGGCCCGAGCCGCGGGAACGCCGCGAACGCACCCCAGCCTTGGAGCGCGGCGGCGACGCCGAGCACGGCGAGCGCAACCGCGGAGGCGAGGAACGCGAAGTCGTGGCGCGACCACGGGCGGCGCTCCCGGCCCGGCCGCCGCGCCAGCGCGAAGCCGCGCAGCTCGAGCGTGGCGGCGACGTCGGTCGCGCGGTCCAGCGCGCCCGCGGTGACCGCGCGTAGCACGGCGACACGGCGCTCGCCGTCCGCGCCGACGGTCCGGCGCGCCTCGGCGAGCCGGCGCGCGTCGCGCGCCAGGACCGGCACGAGCCGCGTCGCCACCGCGGCCGTCACGCCGGAGCGCACGGACACGCGGCGCACCGCCCGCAGCAGCTCGTCGGGGTCGACGGCGGCGGCGAGCAGCCCGGCGCAGCCGATCACGATGAGGAAGCGCAGGCCGAGGATCGCGCTGTAGGCCACGGCCTCGAGCGTGATGTCCATCTGGCCGAGCGCGGGCACCCCGATGCCGCGCACGAGCACGGTCACGCCGTCGCGGGTCACGAGCGCGTTGACCAGCGCGATGACGAGCGCGAACGGGACGCCCCACGCCAGTGCGAGCGCGACGCGCCGGCCGGCCCGCGCGGCGGCGGCCGCGGCCAGCACCGCCGCCAGCAGCAGGCCGAGCACCACGGGCTGCTCCGTCGAGAGGGCGACCAGCCCGAGCGTGACGCACCACACGGCGCCGATCCACGCGCGCGCCGCATGGAGCGGGCTCGGGCGGCGCTCGTAGATCACCGCTCGGCCCCCGCCTCGGCCACGGGCAACGGCACGGTGCGGCCCGCCTCGATCGCGATCGCGAAGCGGTCCCCGAGCTCGTCCTCGCTGAGGGCCGCGGCCGCGGCCGCGACGCCCGCGCCGTCGACCCCGGTCACGATCCACGTCGGCTGCTGCGCCTCGAGCCGCGTCGCGGCCAGCAGGCCGCCCCCGGCGCCGAGCGAGCGGGCCACGCGGCCCTGCTCGTCGAGCAGCTCGATCCGGTCGCCGGCCTTCGCCGGGCGGGCGAACACGCCGGACTCCACGGGGCCCGACTCGAGCTTGCGGGCCGCGGCGTCGCGCCGCACCTGCGACCAGGGGCCGACGAGCACGCGCAGCACCTCGCGCCCTGCGGACTGCTCCAGCACGGAGCGCGCGGGCTCGGTGACGCCGGCGTCGCGCAGCCGGGTCTCCACCTCGTCGCAGGCGGCGTCGGACTCCAGGCACACGAGCCGCACGGGCAGCTTGCGGCCCTCGCTGCCGGACACGAACGGCTCGGGGAAGGAGCCGACGACGGCCGGGACGCGCATCGTGGCGCCCCAGTCGTGGTGGTCCCACCAGATGCGGTCGCCCGGCTCGACGCGCCGGTCGCCGGCGCCGTTGCTCGACTCGATCCCGTTGACGTAGAAGAACCAGTCGACGCGGCGGCCGCTCTCGCGCCCGCCGGCGACGCCGTCGATCTCCTGCACGAAGTTGCCGCCGTAGCGCGTGTCGACATCGAAGTTGCGCTGCAGGACGCGCATCACGGTGTCGCTCTCGGTCACGCCGGCGACGGTGTGGCGGCCGACCGGCTCCGCGCCGAAGTCGCGCGTGACGGTCAGCGAGCCCTCGCTCGCCGTCTCCTCGCCGGGGCCGAGGCCGCAGCCGGAAGCGGCCGCGGCGAGGGTGGCGAGGATGCAGGCGGCGAGGGCGCGCCTCATCCGGCGCGGACCTCGCGCGGGAAGGCCGCGACCATGCCGGCGCGGGTGGCGCCGAGGATCAAGCGTCCGGCGGAGGGCACGGTGACCTGCGCGACGCCGGCGGCGTCCGTCGTCGCCGTGGCCCTCCCGAGCGTCACCGCGGCGCCCGGGACCGCGACGCCGCGGCCCTGGTCGTCGTAGCCGCGCACGGTCACGCGGACCGTCTCGCCGAGTGCCGCGGCGGTGCGGTCGGGCGTCGCCTCCAGCGTGCGCTGGCACCCGCCGGCGCGGTTCATCCGGCAGTAGAACCACAGCAGCCGGTCGCCCGCGCGCAGGCGCCCGGCGGAGCGGTCCCCCGCGCCCGCCGAGGAGACCTTGCGGCCGACCTTGTAGACCCAGCCGTCCTGGCCGCGGTTGCGATCGGCGGCGATGCGGGTCACGAACAGCGACGCCGCGTCGGCCGGCCGGCCCCCGCACGAGCCGTAGTCGCGCAGGCGGAAGGCCAGCGACGTCGTGGCGAGCACGCCGAGCGGCGTGCGGCCGGAGACCGTGCAGCGGCGCGTGCCGACCTTCACGCGCCGCGTGTCGGCGAGCTTGACCGGCTTGGCGGCGCGCAGCACGCGCTCCTTGCCGACCACCATCGTCGTCACGGTGGCCGCCTGGGCGGCCTGCGGCGCCGCGAGCAGCGCCACGGCGGTGAGCAGCAGGAGCCTCATCGGACGGTGAACCCCACCCGGTTGCGCCCGCGCACGGGCCGGTCGCGGTTGCCGAGCTTGTCGATCGCGATCGCGTCGAGCACGTAGCGGCCCTTGCCCAGCCGCTTGGGCAGCAGGTAGCTCCAGTCCTGGCGGTCGCCGATCCTGAAGTTCACCCGGCGCCCGCAGCGCGAGGGGCGGAATCGCTCGCGCGTGGGCGAGTAGATCCAGCAGCGCCCGCCCGAAGAGCGCGTCAGGCTGAGCTTGACCGCCTGCAGGCCCGAGGGATCCGGCGAGACGCTGCCGCGCAGCGTCCGCGGCCCCTTCCCGCGCTTGAAGCGGCGCCCGTCGCGGATGCCGCGGATCCGCGCGGCGGGCGCGACGGTGTCGCGCGCGACCGGCGTCGTGGGCGATACGGGCTGGCCGGGCGCGGACACCGCGACCTTCTCGGCCGCGGAGCGCACGCTGCCGGGCTTGGCGGCCTTCAGCGTGGCCGGGCCGGCCTGGGAGAACGTCACGGTCGCCTTCCCGTCGGCGCCGGTGGTCGTGTCGACGCCGCCGCCGGTGATCCGCGCTCCCGCGGTCGGGCTCGAGCCGCCGTTGCCGTCGAGCGTCGCGACGCTGAGGGTCACCGGCGCGCCCGTCTGCGCCGAGCCCGGCGCGGTCAGCTCGAGCGGGCGCACCGGGTCGTTCTTGCACGCGTAGTCCGGCGGCTGGGCATCGAAGCACTGGTCGACGAAGAAGAGGACGGCTGTCGCCCTCCTGCAGCTCCTCCTTGCACACGCCCTGTCCAGCAGCCCGGCCGTTGATCCAGAACGCCCAGTAGTCACCGCGCGCGTTGAAGGTGTACGTCTCGCTCCGGATCCGCTCCACGCCGTAGCCGGTGTCAGCGCCGTAGTACGTGCCGTCCCAGTCGCCGCCGGTGGCCAGCTCGAGCGCACCGGCTGCGCTGGTGCCGTTGCAGTCCCCCTCGCCCTTGTTCACCGGCGTCGTGGTCGTGCGATAGTCCGCCCTCCTCCACGAGCGTGTCGGACGCGCCTTCGATACGGACCGTCACGTTCGACGGCGCGGCAGCGGCCGGCGCGGCGAGCGCGAGCGTGAGAAGACCGGCCGACAGGCCGGCTGAACGGAATTGGAGATGCAAGGAGCCACCCCTTTCCACGAGGGCTTCGGGCTTGTGGTCGGAGGGAGGTCTCCTGGCTTCCGGGCCTACCCCTCCGCGCCTTCCCGGTCCGATCACGGACCAGTGGCTCGCTCTGCGCATGCGGCGGGCTTCCCCGGTGACAGTGGCGGGTCCGCGCCGGATTCTCACCGGCTTCCCTGTCCACCGACCCTGGTCCGGGTGATTCTATACGTGGAGTGACCGTCAACCTCACGCGCATCTACACCCGGCTCGGCGACGGCGGGGAGACCCACCTCGGCGACATGAGCCGGGTACCCAAGACCCACCCGCGGATCGAGGCCTACGGCACCGTCGACGAGCTCAACGCGCAGCTGGGCGTCGCGCTCGCGGGCGGTGCGCTATCGGACCGCTACGCCGAGTGGCTGCGGCGGATCCAGAACGACCTCTTCGACGTGGGCGCGGACATCTCCGTCCCGCACGGCGGCGACCGCAGCCGGCTGCGGGTCACGCCGGAGCAGACGGAGTGGCTCGAGCACGCCTGCGACGAGGTCAACGCCGACCTGCCGAAGCTCAAGTCGTTCGTGCTGCCCGGCGGCACCCCGGCCGCGGCGCAGCTGCACGTGTGCCGCACGGTCTGCCGCCGCGCCGAGCGCCGGACGATCGATTGCGGCGACGAGGTCAACCCCGAGTGCGTGCGCTACCTCAACCGGCTCTCCGACCTGCTGTTCATCCTCTCCCGCGGCGCCAACCTCGCCGTCTCGGGCGAGGAGCCGCTGTGGCAGCCGGGCGCCGGGCAGTCGTGAGCGACTCGGGGCTGCACCCCGCCGAGCACCGCGCGCTGCGGGAGCTCTACGCGATGGCGAGCCAGCTCGCCTCCCACTGGACGCGGCTGGGCGGGCGGCTCGGCGGCGCGCCGGGCGAGGCGCTGTCGGGCGGAGCGGACGCCGCGCGCGAGCTGCTGCACGAGCTGGCCGCGCGCACCGCGACTCACGGGCTGCACGGCTTCCCGGCCGCCCAAGGCGTCGGCGGACGCCTCGCGGGAGCGCGCAACGTGGCCGGCGACCTCGTGCTCGAGCGCAACCAGGCGCTGCGCGCGGCGGTGCTCGACGTGGCGCACGTGACCACGCTGCTCGCCTACCTGGCCGGGCTGGCCGACCGCCGCGGCGACGCGATGCTCGCCGCCTGGCACCGGCGCTGGGAGGTCCGTCTGCGCGAGGCGCAGGAGCGCGTGATGGCGACGGTGGTGGCGATGGCCGCCGACCCGGACGACGCGATCCTGCCGGCCTCGCAGACCGCGGCCGGCCGCGCCGGGCACGGGCTCGCGAACGCGCTCGGCACGCTCGGCGAGGCGATCGACGGCTCCGTCGTCGGCCGCGCCGCGCGCAAGGCCAGCGACCGCTACTAGCTGCGGCGCAGTCGCAGCCGCACGTCCTCCAGCGGCGGCGGCGCGACGACCTCCTGCCAGCCGCGCGCGCCGAGCACGAAGATCCCTTCCGGCTCGCGGACCGCGATCAGCGGCCGCGGCGTGCCGACGGTCGTGGCCAGCGGCGCCTCGCTGAGCGGCCAGTCGCCGTAGCGCGCCAGCCGCCGCACGGCCTTGCGCACGTCGGCGTGGCGGACGCCGCGCTCGAGCAGCACGCGCACGATCGCGGCCTCCGCGATGTCCTCGACGGAGTACACGTGCGGGTCGCCCGCGGACTGCGAGGCGCGGATGTAGCCCCAGCGGGCCCACTGGCCGATCGTGGTGCCCGAGACGCCCGCGAGCTCACCCGCCTCGCCGGCGAGGAAGTGCCCGTGCGGCTTGGCGGTGATGGCCACACCACAGGATAAGCCGCGTCAGCGGCGTCTTTGCATCCACTTGCGCGCGTCGTCGAGCGGCTCGAAGCCGTAGCGCTCGTAGAGCCCGTGCGCGTCGTCGGTGACCAGCGCGAGGCGCTTGAGGTCGCGGACGTCCGGGTGCGCGAGCACGGCCTCCATCAACGCCTTCCCGACACCGCGGCCGCGCGCCTCGGGCAGGACGAAGACGTCGCCGAGGTAGCCGAAGGCGACGCCGTCGGAGACCACGCGCGCGTGCGCGATCTGCCGCCCGTCCTCGAAGGCGCCGAAGCACAGGGAGGCCTCGATGATGCGGTCGTTCTGCTCGCGCGTGCGCCAGCGGGCCCAGTAGCTGTGCTCGCTCAGGAAGCCGTGGACGAGCTCGCGGTCGATGCGGTCGCGGTCCGTGGAGATCTCCACGGCGGCGAGGCTAGCCGCGGCCGTGCGGGGCATCCAGGTCGAGGATCGGCCCCGCCGGGACGATCCCCGTCGGGTTGATGCTCTTGTGGGTGCCGTAGTAGTGGCGCTTGATGTGGTCCCAGTCGACCGTGTCCGCGACGCCCGGCACCTGGTAGAGGTCGCGCAGGTACCCCTGCAGGTCCGGGTAGTCCGCGATCCGCCGCAGGTTGCACTTGAAGTGGCTGTAGTAGACGGTGTCGAAGCGCAGCAGCGTCGTGAACAGCCGCCAGTCGGCCAGCGTCTGCTCGTCGCCGAACAGGTAGCGCCGGTCCGCGAGCCGCTCCTCGAGCATGTCGAGGGTCTCGAAGAGCGGGAACACGGCCTCCTCGTAGGCCTCCTGCGAGGTCGCGAAGCCGGCGCGGTAGACGCCGTTGTTGAGCGTCTCGTAGACGCGCTCGTTGAGCTCGGCCATCTCGTCGCGGAGCTCGAGCGGGCCGTAGTCCCGCTCGGGGTGGCGCGCGAACGCCTGGAAGCTGTCGTCGAGCATCTCGATCACGTCGGCCGACTCGTTGTTGACGATCCGCCGCGTCTGCGTGTCCCACAGCACGGGCACGCTGACGCGGCCCTCGAAGTCGGGGTCGGTGGCGTCGTAGCCCTCGCTCAGGAAGCTGCCAGTCGTTGAGCGGGTCGGGGAACGCGCGGCTGAAGCGCCAGCCGCGGTCGTCGCGGATCGGATCGACGACCGTCATGCCGATCGCGTGCTCGAGCCCCTTGAGCTTGCGCACGATGATCGCCCGGTGCGCCCACGGGCAGGCCAGCGAGACGTACAGGTGGTAGCGGCCGGCCTCGGCGGGGAAGCCCGAGCTGCCGTCCGCGGTCACCCGGTCGCGGAAGCGGCTGTCCTGGCGGACGAAGCGCCCGCCGCCCGTCTCTCTCGTCGCAGTCTGGTTGCTCACGCAACCAGCGTACCCGCCGGCCCTCGCGCGAAACCGGTCTGGCGCGTCAGCGGCCCGGGCAGATCGCCTCGGGATCCTCCGCGTCGATCCAGGCGGAGACCTTGCGCCCGGGCTTGTAGTGCTTGGCCGCCCGCGGGCCGAAGAGGTGCTCGCCGCCCGAGTCGATGTCGAGGCGCACCGTCGTGGTGATCTTCATGCCGACCCCGTTCGCCGCTTAACGACGAAACCCCGCTCGGCGCGGGGCTTCAGGAGGTACCGCTACGGGGATTCGAACCCCGGTTTCCGCCGTGAGAGGGCGGCGTCCTAGTCCCCTAGACGATAGCGGCAGGAACCGTGTCGCAGGGTAGCGAACGGATGCGGCTGAGAGGACTCGAACCTCCACGAGCGTAAAGCTCACAGGCACCTGAAGCCTGCGCGTCTACCAATTCCGCCACAGCCGCGAGCGCGTCAAGCGTAGCGGCTCTCCGGCGCGCCGAGTCGGGAGTTGTTCGGCCTCAGGCCGAACAACTCCGGGTTCGATTCGCGGGCGTGCAAGAAATCCTGCAGGCGCAGGACATTTCGGTGGTAGAACGACGGCCGCCGAATCGCCTCCGCCCCGTGCGGTGGCGAACGGGGGAACCGGAGCGGCCCAGAGTGGCCGCGGGGGCGAATCGCCGTCGTTTCAGGTGGCGTAGCGCAGGCAGCGCGAGCCCGTCAGCTCACCTCGTAGGCGCTTGACGGACGCCACATTCGAAGGAACGAACGGATTTTGCGATCTCTGCTGCTGTACTGGGCGCTCGCGCTCGTGCTGGCCACGGCCGGCGTCGCGACGACGTCGGCCATCTTCGCGCCTGCCCCCGCGCACGCCGCGGCCAAGCCGCTCAAGAAGGGCTCCAAGGGCCCGCGCGTCCGCAAGGCCCAGCGCTGGCTCGGCGTCCGCGCCGACGGGATCTTCGGCAGCGGCACCAAGCGCGCCGTCAAGCGCTTCCAGCGCGGCCATGGCCTCACGCCCGACGGCATCGTCGGGCCGGCCACCTGGGCCGCGCTCCGGCGCGCGGCGCACTCGCGACGCACGACCAGCTCCCACCGCGGCGGCGCCAGCAAGCGCGGCCGCGTCCGGCTGCTCCAGCGCCGGCTCGGCATCACCGCCGACGGCGTCTTCGGCCCCGCGACCCAGGCGGCGGTCAGGCGCTTCCAGCGCCGCCGCGGCCTCACGCCCGACGGCATCGTCGGCCCCGCCACGTGGGCGGCGCTCGGGCACGCGAGCATCACGACCGTCCTCAAGCGCTCCCACCGCGGCTCGCCGCGCCGCGCCGGCGGGCTGCCGATCCGCGTGCGCCGGATCATCGCCGCCGGCAACCGGATCGCGGACAAGCCCTACAAGTACGGCGGCGGCCACGGGCAGTGGGACGACTCGGGCTACGACTGCTCGGGCTCGGTCTCCTACGCGCTGCACGGCGCCGGCTACCTCAGCTCCGCGCTCACGAGCGGCGGCTTCATGAGCTGGGGCTCCCCCGGCAGGGGCCGCTGGGTGACGATCTACGCCGCCCCCGGCCACGTCTACATGGTCGTCAACGGCCGCCGCTTCGACACCACCGGCCGCAGCGAGAGCGGCACGCGCTGGCAGGCGTCCGACCGCTCGTCGGCGGGCTACGTGGTGCGTCACCCGCCGGGTCTGTAGGCCGCCCGCAGCACGAGCTCGAGCCCGCGCTGGGAGCCGCGCCAGTGGCGCGCGACGCCGGCGCGGGCCCGCCGTGCGCAGGATCCAGCGCAGCGTGAGCACGACGAGGATCGCGTCGTCGAGCACGCCGACGACGGGCAGGAAGTCGGGCACGAGGTCGATCGGCGAGGCCAGGTAGGCGATCAGCCCGACCAGCGCGACCTTGCAGCGCGCCGGCACCTCGGCGTCGCCGAGCAGCCCGCGCGCGAGCACGAAGCAGTCGGGCACGAGCCGCGCGAGCGCGCGCGCCTCCGGGCCCCGCCCGCCGAGCGCGAGCCCGCCGACGAAGAGCGCGTAGAGGCCGATCGCGACCAGCGCGGCCACGAGCAGCGGCGAGTCCACGCCCCGACGGTACCGCCCCGGATAGGCTCCGCCGCGGATGACCGCCCTGGCCGAACTCGAGCTGCCGAGCTTCGACTACCTGGACCCGGAGCTGCGCGGCGAGCGCTTCCACACCGCGATGGCCGAGCTCGCCGAGCAGGGCTGGCTGGCGACGATGCCGCTCGGCTGCGTGGCCGTCGACCGCGAGGCCGGCGAGTTCTTCCTGCGCAGCAGGAGCTTCACGTTCCCCGGCATGAAGATCGCCGAGATCTTCGGGATCGACGACGGGCCGCTCTACGAGGAGATCCGCCGCAACATCCTCCACATCAACGGCGCCGACCACCGCCGCCTGCGCGGGCTCGTGAACCCGTTCTTCACCCCGCGCGCGGTCGAGCGCTGGCGGCCCGGACATGCGCCGCTTCCTCGAGCGGCTCTTCGACGACCTGGACGGCGCGACCGCCTGCGACGCCGTCGAGGCGTTCTGCAAGCCCTACCCCTCGCAGGTGATCGCCACGGTGATGGGCGCGCCGATCGAGGACGCCGACCGCCTGTGGGACTGGTCCCGCTGGATCCAGCGCCAGTTCGGCATGAACGTCGTCGCCGAGCGCGCGCAGATCGAGGAGGCCGTCGTCGAGTTCTACGCCTACGCCGGCGAGCTGCTCGGCCGCCGCCGCGCCGAGCCCGGCGACGACCTGATCTCCACCCTGATCGCCGCCGAGCAGGAGGGCGACCGGCTCTCCGACGTCGAGACGCTCAACCTCGTGCTCAACGTGCTCGTCGGCGGCGTCGACACGACGCAGAGCCAGCTCGCGCACGCGCTGCGGCTGTTCGCCGAGCACCCGGAGCAGTGGGCGATGCTGGCGGAGAACCCGCTGCTCGCCCCGGCCGCCGTCGAGGAGGTCGTCCGCTTCGAGCCGATCACGCCGTTCACCGCCCGGATCGCGATGGAGGACGTCACCTACCGCGACGTCGAGTTCCCCGAGGGCACGGTCGTGCTCGTCAGCGCCTTCACCGGCAACCGCGAGGGCACGGCCGAGGGCTTCGACATCACCGCGGACCGGACGGGCGCCAAGCCGCTCACGTTCGGCGCCGGCGTGCACTACTGCCTGGGCGCGAACCTCGCCCGCGCGGAGATGCAGGAGGCGCTCGCCTTCCTCGCCCCGCGGATGCCGGGCCTCGCGCTCGACGGCGAGCCGGTGTACGGCTCGATCGACGGCATCTACGGGCTCGACGCGCTGCCCGTCCGCTGGAGACGCCTGACTCAGGAGCTGCGCCGCAGCGCGATGATCGCGATGTCGTCGTGCGGCGATCCCGGCGGCGGGCTGAGCTCCGCGAGCAGGTGGTCGCACAGCGCCTCGACGGCGCCGTCGAAGCCCTCGGCCGCCCTGCGCAGGCGCTCCAGGCTGTCGTCGATCGGCTCGCGCCGGCGCTCGACGAGCCCGTCCGTGTAGAGCACGATCGTGTCGCCCGGCGCCAGCTCCGCGACGCCGTCGGCGACGTCCTCGCGCAGCGCCAGCAGCGGCGTCGAGGCGCCGTCGCGCAGGAAGCGGGCGGAGCCGTCGGCGGCGAGCAGCAGCGGCGGCAGGTGGCCGGCGCTGGCGTAGGTGACGCGGCGCGAGGTCGGGCGCGACGTGCATCAGCACGACGGTCGCCATCTGGAACGAGCGCAGGGCGAGCCGGTTGAGCCGGACCAGCGTGTCCATCGGCCCGCCGCCTTCGATCGCGTACGCGCGCAGCCCGGCGCGCAGCTCGCCCATCAGCGTCGCGGCCCGCAGCCCCTTGCCGGCCACGTCGCCGATCACGACCGCCAGCTCGCCGCGAGGGCAGCGGCAGCGCGTCGTACCAGTCGCCGCCGACCTCGACGCCCGCGCCCGGCATGAAGCGCGCCGCCAGCTCGAGGCCCTCGATCGTGGGCAGCGACTCCGGCAGCAGGCCGCGCTGCAGCGTCTCGGCGATCCGCCGCTCCCGCTCGACGACCCGCGCGCGCCCGATCGCCAGCGCGGCGCGCTCGGCGGCCGGCACGAGCAGCCCGAGGTCGTCCTCGCCGAAGCGGTCGAGCTCGCCCGAGGAGACGTGCAGGACGCCGATCACCTCGCCGTCGAGCGTCAGCGGCACGCCCGCCATCGAGCGCGAGCTCTCGCGCAGGTAGGCGCTGTGGACCTCGACCTTGCGAGAGGTCGGGGATCACCCGCGGGGCGTTCTCCTGGGCGATCCCGCCCGCCACGCCCGACGCCGAGCGGCACGCGGATCTCGTCGAGCTCGACGCCCGCCGAGCCCGACGGCCGCGCGCGCGACGAGCTCGTCCGCCGTCGAGCAGCAGCAGCACCGCGCGCTCGGAGCCGACGGCCTCGGCGATGATCCGCAGCACCTCGTCGAGCAGGTCGTCGAGGCGCAGGTTGACCAGCCCGGCGGCCGAGATCGCCTCGAGGTTGTGGATGCGGTCGGCGGCGGCGCGCAGCTCCTCGCGCTGGCGCACGAGCTCGCGGTGCGCGACGACCAGCTCGTCGTTGAGCTCGAGCACCTTCTCGACGAGGTGCTCCTGCTCGCCGACGGCGGGCTCGGCGACGAGCAGGACCGCGTCGCCGGCGCGGCGCAGCCACACGCGCCGGTCGGTCGCGGTCTCCGCGCCGCTCGCCGGAGAACGCGAACGTGGCCGCCCGCCCACCGGTCCTCCGGCGGCGGCGAGCCGGCGCGCGAAGGCGTCGCGCTGGGCGGTCTGGATGAGCTCGTCGAAGGCGCTGCCGCCGAGCCTGCCGCCGGCGAGCCGCTCGAGCGCCGGGTTGGCCTCCAGCACGGTGCCGTCCGGCGCCAGGGTCGCGGCGAGCATCGCCGTGCTCTCCCAGGTGTAGCCCTCGATCTGCTCGCGGATCATGGCGACGCGGCGAAGCGCTCGCGCACGGCCGCGACCGCCGCCTCCGCGTCGTCCGCGTAGGCGTCGGCGCCCGTGCGCAGCGCGCGCTCGGCGGAGCCGCCGAACGCCTGGCCGCCGACGAGCACGAACGGCGCCGGGTCGAGCCCGCGCAGCGCGGCGCACGTCTCGGCCACCTGCGGCACCCGCTCGGGCAGCGCGGCGGACAGCGCGACGAGCGTCGCGCCCTGCTCGGCCGCGAGCGCGGCGAGGTCGTGCCCGGCGTGAGCTGGCCGAGGAACACGACGCGCCAGCCGTCGGCCTCGAGGAAGTCGGCGACCATCCGCCCGCCGACGGCGTGCAGCTCGTCGCTCACGCAGGCCACGACCGCGGTGCCCGGGCGCACGCGGCGCCGGCCGTCGGAGAGGCTCTCGGCCAGCCGCGCCATCGCGGACTGCGTGGCGGCGGTGGCGAGGTGCTCCTGGGCGACCGAGATCTCGGCGTGCGACCACCGGCGGCCGACCTCGTAGAGCGTCGGCTGCAGCACGTCGAGGTAGATCCGGCGCACGGGCATGCCGGCGGCGATCGCCTCGTCGAGCACGCCGCGCGCGCCGGCGAGGTCGGAGGCCAGCAGCGCGCCGAGGTAGCCGTCGCGGACCTGCTCCGGCGAGCCGCCGCGCGCGGGAGCTGCTGTGTCGGCGCGCATCTCGCGGCACTCTACCCACGGCCTCCACCGCGTCAGACCCACTAGCGTTGCGGTGAGATGTACGTCTCGATGTCCCGCCTGCGCGTGCCGGCCGAGCGCGCCGAGCAGCTCGTGACCGCCTTCCGCGCCCGCGTCGGGCTCGTCGATCGCCACGACGGGTTCGTCGACCTGCAGGTCTGGCAGTCCGACCGCGACGAGGGCGAGCTGATCATGGTCAGCCGCTGGCGCGACCGCGACGCCTTCAAGGCCTACATGCGCTCCGCCGACCACCGCGTCTCGCACGACCGCATCGACCCGGAGCTGCAGGCGGCGATCAAGCTCGAGCGGCTCGAGCACCTGCACACCTACGAGGTGGTCGCGGAGTGACGGACCGCCGGACGCAGCCGCCCGGCGGCTGGCCGCCGCCCGAGCCGCGCCCGGCTCGGCGGGCGCGAGATCGAGCTGCCGCCGCTCGCCCGCGCGGTCTCCGAGCGCTACTTCGAGCGCTACCCCGAGGACCTCGAGCGCTACGGCGACCTCGCGCGCCAGTGGGAGATCCACGACACCCAGCACCTGCTCAACTGGGCGATCGGCGACGTCGAGGGCCACGTCGACCTCGAGCACCAGGTCGGCTGGCTGGCCGGCGTGCTGGAGGCGCGCGACTTCCCGCTCGAGCACCTCGCGGGCAACCTCGAGCTGGCCGCCGACACGGTCGAGGCCGAGCTCGCCGACGCCGGCGCCCTCGCCGGGCGGCTGCGCGACGCGGCCGCGCACGTGCGCGGCCGCGAGAGCTTCCTTCAGTAGCTGAGGTCGAACCAGACGTGCATGCTGGCGTGCTGCACGCCCCAGCCGTCCGCGATGCGGTCGACGAGGTGCAGCCCGTAGCCGCCGGGAGCCTTGCCGCCGGTCTCGCGCAGCGCCGGGCGTCTCGCCGCCGCCGGCGTCGGAGATCGTGAAGCGGCCGCGCCGGTCCTCGCCGGCCTCGACGTGCAGCTCGACGGGCCCGCTGCCGTACTTGACGGCGTTCGTGACCAGCTCTGAGACCAGCAGCGTGGCGTCCTCCGTGCGCTCCGGCCCGAGCAGCGGGCGGAGGCCGCGGACCATCGTCCGCGCCCGCGCCGGCGCGGTCTGGTCGCGCTCGAGTTCGAGGGTCAAGGAGAGCATTGGCCGTCTTTGTATACCCTGCCCGCCGCATGACTCGACCTCCGGCGTTCAGGATCCTGACGAACGAGTCGGGCTCCCGGGTCGAGATCGCGATCCAGGGGGAGCTCGACCTCGCCACCGCGCCCCAGCTCGAGGCCGAGTTCGAGCGCGTCGCCGCGCTCGACGGGCTCGAGCTCGTCGTCGTGGACCTGCGCGAGCTGGCCTTCCTGGACTCGACCGGCCTGGAGGCGATCTCAAGTTCGACGCGCGCACGCGGGCCGCAGGGCGTCGACGCTGGCCGTCGTGCGCGGGCCCGCGCGCGGTCGAGCGGCTGTTCGCCGTGATGCAGCTCGACCGCAAGCTGCGGATCGTCGACGACCCGGCCGAGCTCTAGGCTCCCTACGCGGCGTCGCGCAGGCCGTCGCCGCTCGCGGCGGCGCGCAGGGTCTCCAGCGCCTGGCGGATCAGGCGCGAGACGTGCATCTGGGAGAGCCCGACGCGCTCGCCGATCGCCGCCTGCGTGAGCTCCTCCTGGAAGCGCAGCCGCAGGATCTCGCGCTCGCGCTCGTCGAGCGCCTCGAGCGCGGAGTCGACGGTCAGCGCGCGCTCGACGCCCGCGAGCCCCTCGTCCTCGGCGCCGAGCAGGTCGGCCAGCGAGGCGCCCTCGTCGTCGTCCGAGGAGACGGGCGCGTCGAGCGAGCTCATGCGGTTGGCGCCGGCGGCGTCGCGCGCCTCGAGCAGCTGCTCGACGCTGCAGTCGAGCCGGTCGGCGACCTCCGCGGCGGTCGGCGCGCGGCCGAGCTCGAGCTGGAGCGCCGACTCGGCCTTGCCGACCTTGACGGCCAGCTCCTGGAGGTCGCGCGGGACCCGCAGCGCCCACGTGTGGTCGCGGAAGTGGCGGCGCAGCTCGCCGGAGATCGTCGGGACGGCGTAGCTGGAGAAGCTCGCGCCGCGCGAGGGGTCGAAGCGGTCGATCGCCTTCACGAGCGCGAGCGAGGCGACCTGCTCGAGGTCCTCGATCGGCTCGCTGCCGCCGCGGTAGCGGGCGGCGACGTGGCGGGCGAGCGGCAGGTAGCGCTCGACCAGCCACTCCCGGTCCTCGGGATCGCGCTCGGCGCCGTACCGGCGCAGGCGCGCGTCGTCGGTCGCGCGGTCGTGGTGCTTCGGGCCGCGGGAGGCGGCCGCCGGAGCGGTCAAGGGGGGCCTCCTTCCCGTCGCTTTGCGGCCCCTCCCACGTTAGCGGCCCGATCGTCAGCCCTTGCGCTTGCCCTTCACCCGCGCGGCGGCCTCCTCGAGCCGGTCGGCCTCGTCGGCGGCGGTCAGCGCCTCCTCGCGCTCGTTCAGCGCCGCCTTCTCGGCCTCCAGCGCCTCGAGCTCGTCGCGCTTGGCCTTGGCCTCGATCGCCTCCTCGCGCTGCGCGGCGGCGCGCTCGGCGGCCTCCTTGCGGCGCTGCTCGGCCTCGGCGGCGCGGCGCTGCTTGGCCTCGCGCTCCTGCTCGGCCTGCTGCTTCTTCTCGCGCTCGCGCCGCGCGGCCTCGGCGCGCCGGCGCTCCGGCCTCCGTCCTCGCGGCGCTCGCGCTCCTCCTCGGCGACCTCCGCCTGCGCCTCGGCGGCGCGGCGCATCGCCTCGGCGCGCTCGCGCTCGACGTCGGCGGGCGAGGGCCGCGAGCAGGCTGCCGGCGAGGTCGAGCGGCAGCTTGGCGACCTTCAGCGACGTGCCGATGGCGAAGCGCGGGATGTCGAGCAGCCCCATGTCAGCGCTCCTCGCCCTCGATCGCCTCGGCGCGCGCCTCGGCCCTGCGGGCCTCGCGCCTCGAGCGCGGCGGCGTCCTGCAGATCGTCCGCCTCGTCGACCGCCGCGCGCGTCTCGTCGGCGCGCGCGGCGCCCTCCTGCAGCTCGCGCTCGGTCTCGGCGCTGCGCTCGCGCCGGCGCTCCTCGGCGGCGGCCTCGGCCTCGGCGGCCGCGCGGTCGCGCGCGGCCTGCTCCTCGCGCTGCTCCGCGGAGAGCTCGTTCTCGAGCTCCTTGCGCCGCTGCTCGTTGCGGGCGCGGTCCTCGGCCAGCTCGGCCTCCTGCTCGGCCTGGCGCGCCTCGGCGGCCCGCTCCTGCGCCTCTTCCTGCGGCGGCCGCGGCCTCCTGCTGGAGCCGGCCCTCGCGGGCCAGGTCGTCGTCGCCGGTGAGTGAGCCGGCGGCCTCCTTGGTCTTACCGGCCAGGCGGCCCATGAGGCCGCCGGCGGTCTCTTTCACTTGTTCTCGGTCACGGGACGGGGCTACCCGCCCGGCTCACCGATAGTCGAGCTCGAACCAGACGCGCGTGCGCCGGTTCTCGCGCGTGACGCCCCAGCGGCGCGTCAGCTGCTCGACGAAGAACAGCCCGAAGCCGCCCTCCGTCGTCGGTCTCCAGCGCGCGCGGGCGCGGCGCGAGGCCCGGCCCGTCGTCGGTGACCTGCACGCACAGGAACTCGGGCTTGGGGGTGACCGCGAGGTCGATCCGCTCGCCCTCGTGCGCCGTGGCGCAGGGCGTTGGTGACGAGCTCGGAGATGATCAGCCGCAGGCTCTGCGCCTGGTCGCCGTTCGAGCAACCCGTGCGTCACCGCGGCCGCCCAGCGGCGAGCCTCGGATACTGCGCCCGGCTCCGCTGTCAACGTCCGCGTGCGACGCTCGCCCTGAGCCTCGACCGCCACCGTCATGTAGGAAATGTAGCTTGATTACGCGTGGTGCCGGCTGAGCTTTCCATCTGCCACACGTGCGGCGTCCAGTACGCCGCCTCCGAGCGCCCGCCCGAGACGTGCCCGATCTGCGAGGACGCGCGCCAGTGGGTGCCGGCCGGCGGGCAGCGCTGGACGACGATGGCGGAGCTCGCGGCGACGCACGTGAACACGGTCCGCCGCGACGGCGAGCTGATCGGGATCGGCACCGAGCCGCGGTTCGCGATCGGCCAGCGCGCGCTCGTCGTGCCGAGCGCGATCGGCAACGTGCTGTGGGAGTGCGTGACGCTGCTCGACGACGCGACGGCCGAGGCCGTCGAGGCGCTCGGCGGGCTGGCGGCGATCGCGATCTCGCACCCGCACTACTACTCCGTCGATGGTCGAGTGGGCGCACCGCTTCGACTGCCCGGTGCTGCTGCACCGCGACGACGCGCAGTGGATCATGCGCCCGCGACCCGGCGATCGAGCTGTGGACGGGCGAGACGCGCGAGCTCGGCGGGCTGACGCTGCTGCGGCTCGGCGGGCACTTCCGCGGCGGCACCGTGCTGCACCGCCCCGACGGCGACGGGCACGCTGCTCTCCGGCGACATCGTGCAGGTCATCCCCGACCGCGAGTGGGTCTCGTTCATGTACTCCTACCCGAACCTGATCCCGCTGCCGGCGGCCGAGGTCGAGCGGATGGCCGGCGCCCTGGAGCCGTTCGCGTTCGAGACGATCCAGGGCGCCTGGTGGGGGACCACCGTGCCGCGCGACGGCAAGGGCGTCGTGCGGCGCTCCGCCGAGCGCTACGTGCGCGCGCTCGGCGGCGAGATGCCTTAAGTTCCGCCCCGTGGCCTTGCACGCGACCACGATCCGGTTCGCGGACCGTGCATATACGGCGATCGCTCGCGCCGCCGATGCGCAGGGGATCAGCGTTTCGCAGTACGTCCGAGAGGCGGCCCTGATCCGCGCCGTGCTCGACGAGCTGGACTCCGCCGAGGAGGCCCTCCACACCGGCCACGACCTGCTCGCCATCGCCCGCGAGGTCCGCCGCCTCGCCCAGGTCGACCCGCCCGGCCCGCCGCGGGCGAGCGCGGACCGCAGCCCGACGAACTCTTGACATCCAGCTGCTGACTTGCGGTAGTGTCGCCGCAATCGCGATAGCAGATTCGGCATCGCTGTCGCTCTACAAGAGGAGCTGTGATGACGGTCTCGCGTTAGTCACTCGGCGCGCCCGATGTGGCGCCGGCGTTCGCTGTCCGTTCTGGCCCTCGCCGTGCTCGCCTTGCCCGCTTTGGCCGCGATCGCCGCTCCGGCGCGCGCGGACACGGTCACCGACTGGAACGCGACCGCTGCCGCGGCGCTGCAGTCGCCGGGAAATGCCGCTCTCCCCGGCGCCTGGCCGCGCGGTCTACGGTGACCTGGCGATGGTCCACGCCGCCGCCGATGACAGGCTCGCGAAGATCGGGCGGCGGGTCGCCCATTGGGGCAATCGGCACGCGTTCAAGTAACGTCGCCGAAGGCGAGCGGCGACGAAGTAGCTTCGCTCGCCTGGCAGGCTAAACCCAAATTCCGAAGGCGAGCGGCGACGAAGGAGCTCGCTCGCCTGGCAGGCGAAACCCAATTCGAGGCCGAGCCCGGATCGCGTGATCCGGGCTCAGCCGAGCTGCCGCGTCGGCCGCACGAGCACCTCGTTGATCGCGACGTGGTCGGGCTGGCCGATCGCGTAGACGATCGCGCGGGCGATGTCCTCCGCCGTCAGCCGCTCGACGCCCTCGAAGCGCTTGCGCAGCGCCTCCTGCATCTCCGGGTTGTTGTGGTCCGGGAGCTCGGTGTCGACGGCGCCCGGCTCGATCAGCGTCACCCGGATGTCGTGCTCGACGTTCTCCTGGCGCAGCGCCTCGCTGAACGCCCCGACGCCGTGCTTGGTGAGGTTGTAGACGCCCGAGCCGGCGCGCGCCACGCGCCCGGCGACCGAGGAGACGTTGACGATGTGCCCGCCGCCCTGCTCGCGCATCAGCGGCAGCGCGGCGTGGCTGCAGTAGAGGACGCCGTAGACGTTGGCGTCGATCATGCGCCGCCACTCCTCCGTCGGCGCGCCCTCGATCGGGCCCAGCAGCATCACGCCGGCGTTGTTGACGAGCACGTCGAGGCGGCCGAGCTCGTCGTGCGTGCGGCGCACGAACGCGTTGGCCTGCGCCTCGTCGCTCACGTCGGTCTCGATCGGCGAGGGCGGTGCCGCCCGCGCCGCGGATGCGCTCGGCGAGCGCCTCGATGCGGTCGGCGCGGCGGGCGGCGAGCGAGACGGCGGCGCCGGCCTCGGCACAGGCGAGCGCGGTCGCCTCGCCGATGCCCGAGGACGCGCCGGTGACCGCGACGACGCGGCCGGAGAGATCGATGTCCATGCGCTTCACCCTACGAACGCACGCTGCCGATGCACGAGGCGGTGATCCGAATCGTTTCTCGCGTGGTACGGCTGCCCGTACCGCTCTGCGGGTACTGGCCGTACTATGGGTTAGGTGAGCGAGATGGCCAACGCACTCGCGGGCGCCTCGGCCGGCTGGCTGGCGCTCGGCGTGCTGCTGCATCTCGCCAACCAGGCCGTCCGCGGTCGCGGCTGGTACGCGGTCGCGCGCGCCGCGAGCCCGGACGACCCGACGCTGCGCCGCCGCGACGCGATCCTCGCCTGGGTCGCGGGCGCCGGAGCGGGCGGCGTCGTGTCCGCGCGCGGCGGCGACGTCGTGCGCGTGATGCTGCTCTCGCGCCGGGCCCGCGACACCCGCGGCTCGGTCCTCACCGGCACGCTCGTCGCCGAGGCGGCGGGCGACGCGCTCGTCGGCGCCGCCGTGATCGGGCTCGCCGTGGCGCTCGGCGCCGCCCCCGCGCTTCGGCCTGCCCGGCACGCAGACGCTCGCGTGGGCCGGCGGCGCGCTCGCGCTGCTGGCCGTCGCTCGCGCTCGTGCTGCGCCGCCGCGGCGGCCGCGCTCGCGCGGATCGCCGCCGGCGTCGGCCGCGGCTGCGCGCCGCTCGGGCACCCGCGTCGTCTTCGCGCTGCCGGTGCTCCCGTGGCAGGTCGGCTCGCGCGCCCTGCGCGCCGCCGCGATCGCCTGCTTCCTGCTCGCCTTCTCGCTGCCCGCCGGCGCCGCCGCGGTGCTGCTCGTGATGCTCGCCCAGAGCGGCGGGCGGCTGCTGCCGCTCGCGCCCGCCTCCGCCGCCGCCTCGGTCGCGATGCTCGCCGCCGGCTTCGGCCCGGCGACCGGCACGCACGTCGCCGGCCGCCAACGTCGCCGCGTTCATGGTCGGCATGAGCCTGCTGCTCACGGTCGCCGGCGCCGTGCTCGCCGTCGGCGTCATCTGCGCCGGCGCCGGACCGCGCCGCCGTCTGGCGCGCCCTGCGCCCGCGCCGCCGCGCGGCGGCGCTCCGCCCAGGACGCCTGAGGTCCACCGCCCCGCGGGGTGCGGTTCGCCGCACACGCGGACTGGAGCCTGCTCCGTGGAGCCGCGCCACGGGCGGCCGTAGGTTTGGCCTATGTCCACCTTCCCCTATCCCGCACCCGCCCCGAGCCGGGTCCTGCGGCTCCCGCGGCTGTCGCGCGGAGGGGCGCAGGTGGCCCTCTTCTTCCTCGCCTACCTCGTCTACTCGGGCGCCCGCTACTTCACGATCGGCGACCTCGGCGACGCGACCGCGAACGCGCACTGGATCGTCGACCTCGAGGACACGCTCGGCGTCGGCATCGAGAGCGCCGTCCAGACCGCGCTCACCGGCACGGTCGTGCTCTGGATCCTCAACCACGTCTACCTCGCCGCCCAGCTCGTCGTGCTCCCCGGCGCGCTCTGGCTGCTGCACCGCAAGGCGCGCCCCGCACTACGTCCGCCTGCGCAACACGGTGCTCGCCACCTGGCTGCTGTCGATCCCCGTCTACGGCCTGTTCCCCGTCGCCCCGCCGCGGCTGGCCGACGTCGGGCATGGTCGACACGATCTCCAGCCAGACCGGCTTCGCGATGGACTCGAGCCTGACGACCTCCTTCTACAACGAGCTCGCCGCCGTCCCGAGCCTGCACGTCGGCTTCGCGTTCGCGATCGGCATCGTCGTCGCCTCGGCCACCTCCAACCGCTGGCTGAAGGTCGCCGGCCACCTGTGGGGCCCGACCGTCGCGCTCGCCGTCGTCGCCACCGGCAACCACTACGTGTTCGACATCGCCGCCGGCATGGTCGCCGCCGCGATCGGCTACGGGCTCGGCGCCCTCGTCGCGAAGGGAACCAAGCCGGTCGTCTAGAACCTGAGGGCGTCGGACCTGAAGGCCGTCGAGGAGGCGGAGGGCCGGCTCGAGTCACGCAGCGCCGCGCGCCGCGAGCAGCTCGCCAAGCGCGACCGGCGCCGCCGCTGGCGCCCTGGCTGATCTGCCTGTTCCCCCTGCCCGCCGCGGGCGCCGGCGTTCTGCTGGCGATCATCGACGGCCAGGGCGGCGACCTGCGCGAGCTCTCCACCACCGCCGCCGTGCTCGTCGTCGCCGGCTGCCTGCTCGTGCCGGCGCTGCTCTCGGCCTGGGTCGGCCGCCGCCACGGCCGGCTCGACGCGGTGCTGTGGGGGCTCGTCACGCTCGCCGTCGAGCTGGCGCTCGTGTTCGGCCTCGGGTTCGCCGTGCTCGACCTCGGGCCCTAGGAGGCCTAGGATCGGTGGATGGCCACCACGACGCCCTCCACCCGCCTGCTGGACAACTACGTCGCCGGCCGCTGGACCCCCGCCACCGGCGACGACGCCCTCGACGTCACCAACCCCGCCACGGGCGAGACGCATCGCGCGCGTCCCGCTCTCGGCCGCCGCGGACCTCGACGCCGCGGTGAGCGCCGCGCGCGCCGCGCTGCCCGAGTGGCGCGCGGTGAGCGCGATCGCGCCGCGCCCGCAAGCTGTTCGAGCTGCGCGAGGGCCTGGTCGCCCGCAGCGACGAGCTCGCGCGCTCGGTCACCACGGAGATGGGCAAGACGCTGCCCGACGCGCGCGCCGAGGTGGCGCGCATGATCGAGATGGTCGAGGCCGCGTGCGCGCTGCCGACCACGATGCAGGGCCGCGTGCTCGAGGACGTCGCCCGCAACGTCGACGCGGAGACGATCCGCCAGCCCGTCGGCGTCTGCGCCGCGATCGTGCCGTTCAACTTCCCCGCGATGGTGCCGTTCTGGTTCCTGCCGTTCGCGATCGGCTGCGGCAACACGTTCGTGCTCAAGCCCTCCGAGCAGGTCCCGATGACGCAGCAGATCGCGTTCGAGGTGCTCGACGGCGCTCGACCTGCCGCCGGGCGTCGTGAACCTCGTCAACGGCGGGCGCGAGATCGTCGAGGGCATCCTCGACCACCCGGGCATCGACGCCGTCTCGTTCGTCGGCTCGGCGCCCGTGGCGCGGATCGTCTACGAGCGCGCGGCCAAGGCCGGCAAGCGCGTGCAGGCGCTCGGCGGGGCCAAGAACCACATGGTCGTGATGCCCGACGCCGTGATCGACAGGACCGTCGACGGGATCATCGGCTCGGCGTTCGGCGCCGCCGGCCAGCGCTGCATGGCGGGCTCGGTCGTGGTCACGGTCGGCGAGGCGCACGACAAGCTGCTCGGCCCGCTGCGCGAGGCGACGGAGTCGCTGCGCGTCGGCGACGGGCTCGAGGACGGCGTCGACGTCGGCCCGGTCGTCTCGGAGTCCGCGCGCGAGCGCATCCGCGCGGCGATCGAGAAGGCGGGCGCCGACGGCGCGCAGATCGTCGTCGACGGCCGCGACGCCGAAGGCGACGGCTCGTTCGTGGGCCCGACGATCCTCGACGGCGTCGCAGCCCGGCTCCGAGGCCGCCGAGGAGGAGATCTTCGGCCCGGTCCTCTCGATCATCAACGTCGGACACGCTCGACGAGGCGATCGAGCTCGTGAACTCGAGCCGGTTCGGCAACGGCACCTCGATCTTCACGGAGTCCGGCGCGTCGGTCCGGCGCTACCGGCACGAGGTCGAGGCGGGCATGATCGGCGTCAACATCGGCGTCGCCGCGCCCGTCGCCTTCTTCCCGTTCTCGGGCTGGAAGGACTCCTTCCTCGGCGACCTGCACGCGCACGGCCCGGACGCGGTCGAGTTCTACACGCGCAAGAAGACCGTCACGTCGCGCTGGTTCTCCAGCGGCCAGGGCAGCGGGGCCTACTTCGTCGAGCGGTGATCGCGCTCGCGGCCGGGGAGCTGGAGGCGCGGCTTCGCCCCGCGAGGCGGGGATGGTCTGCCACTCGCTGCGCCACGACGGCGAGGAGCTGCTCGCCCAGCGCGACGGCGTCGAGGGCTACGTGCGCACGGGGCGCTGGATGGGCGTCCCGCTGCTGCACCCGTGGGCGAACCGGCTCGACGGAGTGGGACTACGAGGCGCTCGGGCGCCGCGTCGACCTGGCGCCCGCTCGCCGGCGACGTCGTCGTCCGCGACCGCAAGACCGGGCTGCCGATCCACGGCGTGCTGCCGCGGCCGTGGGACGTCGTCGAGCCGAGCGCGGCCGCGCGCGTCGGTCGCCGAGCTGGCGCCGGACGGCGCCGCGTTCCCGTTCCCGCACCGGATCCGCCTCGAGGCGGAGCTCTCCCCCACGGCGCTGCGGATCGCCACCACGCTCGAGGCGCTCGAGGGCGAGGTGCCGGTGGCGTTCGGCTTCCACCCGTGGATCGCGCTGCCGGGCGTGCCGCGCGGCCGAGTACGCGGTCGAGCTGCCGGCGATGCGGCGGCTCGAGCTCGACGAGCAGCACCTGCCGACGGGCGCGACCGAGCGCGGCGGACGCGTTCGCGGGCGCGCTGCCGGAGCGCGAGCTCGACGACGGCTTCGACGAGGTCGCCGACGGCGCCGTCTTCGCCGTCACGGGCGGCGGGCGCCGGGTCGCGCTGCGCTTCGAGTCCGGCTTCCCCTGCGCGCAGGTGTTCGCGCCGCCCGACAAGGACCTGATCTGCTTCGAGCCGATGACCGCGCCCGGCGACGCGCTGCGCACGGGCGCGTTCGCGGTCGCCGCGCCCGGCGCGGCCCTACACCGCGGCGTTCACGATCGCGGTGGACACGATCTGAGCGCGTCGGAGAGGATGCGCCGATGCAGCCAGACCACGCGGTGATCGTGCCCCCGGGCGGGGGCGTGCGCTTCGGCAACGTCGAGTTCCTCGGGCTCAGCGAGCACACGCCCGCGCGTGAACGTGAGCGTGATCACGATGGCGCCCGGGCGCGACGGGCCCGAGTCGCACGTGCACGCAGGACGAGGACGACGTCTTCTACGTGCTCGACGGCGAGCTGACCTTCGACGTCGGCCACGGCGAGGTGCCGGCGCCGGCCGGGACGTTCGTGCTCGTGCCGCCCGGCGTCGAGCACACCTTCGCCAACCGCACGGCCGAGCCCGTGCGGGTGCTCAACATCCACGCCCCCGCGGGCTTCGACCGGCGGCTCATGGGCGACTAGGGCACCGCTACCGTCACTTGCGTGGACAACCACCGCAGAGGACTCGCCGCCGGGGTGAGCGCGTACCTGCTGTGGGGGCTGTTCCCGCTCTACTGGCCGCTGCTGGAGCCGGCCGCGCCGGTCGAGATCCTCGCCCACCGGATCGCCTGGTCGCTCGTGTTCGTCGCGGGCCTGCTCGCGCTCACCGCCGGCTTCGGCTGGCTGCGCGGGCTCGGCCGCCGGCGCGCCGGGCTGCTCACGCTCGCCGCCGTGCTCGTGACGATCAACTGGGGCACCTACATCTACGGCGTCAACTCCGAGCACGTCGTCGAGACGTCGCTGGGCTACTTCATCAACCCGCTCGTGACCGTCGCGCTCGCGGTGACCGTGCTCGGCGAGCGGCTGACGCGGCTGCAGGGCGTCGCGGTCGCGATCGCGGCCGCCGCCGTCGTCGTGCTCACGGTCGACTACGGGCGCCCGCCGTGGATCGCGCTCACGCTCGCCTGCTCGTTCGGGCTCTACGGCCTGATCAAGAAGCGCGCGGGCGTCGACGGGATCCAGAGCCTCGGCTTCGAGACCGGCGTGCTCGCGCTGCCCGCGGTCGCCTACCTGCTCGTGCTCGGCGCGAACGGCGACGGGACGTTCACGACCGAGGGCGCCGGCCACGCGCTGCTGCTCGCCGCCGGCGGCGTCTTCACCGCGGTGCCGCTGATGCTGTTCGGCGCGGCCGCGATCCGGATCCCGCTGACCAGCTCGGGCTGATCCAGTACCTCGCGCCGACGCTGCAGTTCGCGATCGGCGTGCTGATCTACTCCGAGCCGATGCCGGCCTCGCGGCTGGCCGGCTTCGCGCTCGTCTGGGTCGCGCTCGCCGTGTTCACCTGGGACGCCGTCCAGGGCACCGCGCCGCGCGCGCTTCGCGGCCGCCGCCGACGCCGGCGGCGACGCGCCCGTGGAGACGGCGAGCACCGCGCGCCGGCCGCGGCGGCTTGGACGAGGCGCCGGCCGCGGCTAGGCTCTGAGCATGCTCGCCGCGCTCGCGCCCGCCACCTTCGGCCCGACCGCGAGCTCGAGGACGCGCGCGAGTCGCTCGCCTACTGGGAGCACCGCGCGCGCACGCTGCCGCGCCACGCCCTCCGCCGCCGCCGCGAGGCGCGCGAGATGGCCGCCCGCTGGCAGGCCCGGGTCGCCGAGGCCGAGCGGATCGTCTACGGCCGCGGGCTGCTCGGCGCGCTGCTGCTGCTCGCCGCCGAGCGGCGGCTCCCGCAGCCGCGTGCCGCGCGGCATCGGCGCCGTCGTCGCCGGCGCGCGCGGCGTCGCGCCACGTGGCGCTGCCGTCGCGGTCGTGGCTGTCGGCGTGCCGCTCGTCGGCGCTGGCGCCGTCGAGTCGCCGGCGCCTGTCGGCGCTTGCGTCGGACGCTCGGCGGTGCTCGGCGACGCGTGCCGTTCGGCGCTCGCTCGGCCCGCGCCACTCCCTACCCAGCGCCGTTGACGTGCGCCTAGGGGCCTTCGGGCGTGACGTCGTGCTTGCGCAGGTACTCGAGGTAGAACGGCCGCAGCATCTCGGCGACCTCGCCCCGGCCGGCGTCGGTGACGTCGTCGATGTGGGCGCTCATGCGCTGGATGTCGGTGTTGGCCTCCTCCTACTCGCCGGCCGCGGCCTCGGCGGCCGGGAGGTACTTCAAGCAGGTAGAAGAACCGCACGTCCAGGTGGCGCTTGGCGTGGCTGACCGCGAGGTCGTGGAGCTCGGGCGAGGAGAGGCGCTCGAGCGCGTCGTCTGGTCCGGCATCGCGGCGGAGCCTACGGGACGGCCCTACGGCCGGGACCGCCAGCCGGGTCGGCTCGCCGCGCCCGCGCAGCGTGACCGCCTCGTCCTCGCGCCAGCGGCGCGGCCTCCTCCTCGCGCGGCGCGCTCGAGCGCCGGGCGGAGGCGAGCACGCGCCCGTCGGCCTCCTTGGCCAGCTCGCACAGCCGCGCCGCCTCGTTGACCGGGTCGCCGATCACGGTGTACTCGAAGCGCGACTCCGCGCCGACGTTGCCCGCCACCGCGCGGCCGGCCGAGACGCCGATCCCGGCCTCGAGCCCGTCGAGGTCCGCCTCGATGCCGCTCCGCGAGCGTCGCGCGCCGGCGGCGAGCGCGCAGCCCGCCGCGTCGTCGAGCGGCAGCGGCGCGCCGAACACGGCCAGCGCCGCGTCGCCCTCGAACTTGTTGATCCAGCCGCCGTGGTCCTCGACGACCTCGACCACGACGCCGAAGAACTCGTTGAGCAGCGCCACGACCTCCTGCGGCGGGCGCTCGGCGGCCATCGAGGTCGAGCCGACGAGGTCGACGAACAGCACCGCGACCTCGAGCTCCTCCCCGCCGAGCTCGATCCCGCGCTCCATGCGCGGCGCGGGCGACGTCCTCGCCGACGTGGCGGCCGAACAGGTCGCGCAGCTCCTCGCGCTCGCGCAGCCCGTCGCTCATGCGGTTGAAGCCGGCCTGCAGCAGCCCGAGGTCGCTGCCGTCGAAGACCGGCACGCGCGCGTCGAGGTCGCCCGCCTCGACGCGGGCGAGCGCGTCGCGCACGGAGCGCACCGGGTCGGCGACCGCGCGCGCCGCCTGCCAGGTGATCGAGCGCGCCCGACGACCAGCGCCACGCCGCCGAGCACGAGCGCGGTCAGCGCCAGCTCCTGCTCGCCGATCTCGGCGCCGGCCAGCGCGACGATCGCGACCGCGCACAGGCCCGACGAGCGGCACGCCGCTGCCGAGCGCCCAGGCCAGCAGCGCGCGCGTCGTCGACGCCGGGCAGCACGGGCTCGTCGGGCACGCCGTGCGCGAGCGCCCGCGCGGAGGCGGCGCGCATGATGCGCTCGGCCAGCAGGTAGGCCATCGCGCCCGTGGTGACCGCGCCCGAGCAGCGTCGTCACGCGCGACGATCAGCGCCAGCAGGAACGAGAACGCGACGTTGAGGGCGAACACGCCGGCGACGGCGACCAGCCACAGCGCCAGCGAGACGTGCAGGTGGCGCAGCGGCACGCGCAGCGCGGTCGCGGCGCTCGTCGGCGCTCGGGCTCGCGGTCGCGCACGAGCCAGCTGCGCGTCGCGCGCCAGCGCGCGCAGCCCCCAGACCGTCCCGATCACGCACGCGACCAGCGACGTAGGCGCCGGCCGACGACGAGGTTGACGAGCAGCACCGCGTCCTCGTCGTCGACGTCCGGCAGCGGCAGCACCCACGCGAGCAGCGCGAACACGACGACGGCGCCCGTGAAGTTCGCGCCGACGATCGCGGGGACCATCAGCAGCGTCGTGCGGCGCGCGATCCGGCGGCCCGGTCGTCGGGGCGGCCGTCGATCAGCCGGCGGATGGGATGCGGGCGCGGCACGGCCGGGGAGCTTGCCGCATCCGGGCCAAGCCGGGCGCCGGGAGCCTGTCCGCCGGGCCATGGAGCGCGGCCGCCCGGCGCCGGTTGGATGCGCGCGCATGGACAAGAAGCCGCCGCTCCCGCCCCACCACCGCGCCTACCCGCGCGCCCACCCGATCCCGGTCCGGCCCGGCGCCGCGCCGCGGCCCGCGGCCTCGCCGAGCGCGCCGCGAGCGCCTGGTCGCGCACCGTCCCCGAGGGCCGGCGGTTCCCGCGCGGCAGGCTGAGCGCGCCGGCGCATCTGTCACCCTCGCGGGCGTGCCGCGTCCCGAGTACTACGGCAACCCGGCCGGCCTGACCGAGGACATCGACGTCGTGCGGGCGATCTACGCCGCGTTCGCGGTACGCGACCTCGAGGGCGCGCTGGACTTCGTCGCGCCCGACTGCGAGATCCACGTCGAGGGCACCGCGCGCGCGGCCGGCCGCGCGGGCCCTACGTCGGCCACGACGGGCCTGCGCCAGTACTTCGCCGACGTCGAGGCCGTCTGGCACGAGCTCGAGATCCACGCCGAGGACTACCGCGTCGTGCCCGGCTCGGTGGTCGTGATGGGCCACGTCGAGGGCCAGGGCGAGCGACGGCGCCGTTCCGGCGCGCCGCGTGTGGACGTGGCGGCTCGCGGGCGGCCGCGCCGTGCAGCTGCGCGTCGCCGACATGGGCGACCGGCGCGATCCGGCCGCGACCGGTAGCCTCGAGGACATGCTCCGCTTCGTCCGCTACGGGCTCCCCGCCCTGCTCGTCGTCGCCGGCTTCGTGCTGCTGTTCGCGGCGCCCGACAGCACGCGCTACGAGGGCTTCTCGATGTGCGTCGGCGCCGGGCTGGCGCTGTGGCTGCTCAACTGGCTCTTCCGCGTCGGCGCCGCGGGCGACCGCGAGCGCGACGAGGAGGAGGCGGCGCGCGACTACCTCGCCGAGCACGGGCACTGGCCCGACGAGAAGCCGCGCCGCTAGGCGGCGGCGGGAAGCTCGTCCGAGCGCATCACGCGGTCGCGCCCGGCGCGCTTGGCCGCGTACAGCGCGCGGTCGGCGTCGTCGAACATCGCGCGCGCGGTGCTCGTGCCGCGCGTGGACCTCGCGCGACGCCGAAGGAGACCGTGAGCGACCGCTGGCCGGCCGTCGGGGCGGCGAGGCGGCGGCGCAGCTTGTCGGCGACCGTCGCGGCGCCGGCGATGCCGGTGTCGGGCAGCAGCAGGCCGAACTCCTCGCCGCCGAGGCGGCCGAAGCACGTCCGAGCGCCGCATCCCCGCGGCGACGATGTCGCCGATCGCGCGCAGCGCCGCGTCGCCGGCCGCGTGGCCGTAGGAGTCGTTGAGGCGCTTGAAGTGGTCGACGTCGAAGATCACGAGCGAGAGGTCGGTCGAGGAGCGGCGGGCCCGCGCCAGCTCCGCGTCGAGGCGCTGCTCGAAGGCGCCGCGGTTGAGCGCGTCAGCGTCGTGGCTCGCGAGCGTGCGCAGCCGCAGCACGACGCCAGCCTGCTCGCGCAGGACGACGACCACGGCGGTGACGACGCCGACGATCGCCAGCACCGCCATGAACATCGCCAGGCGCAGACGGCTCGACCCACAGCAGCAGCCTGAGCGGGTCTGTGAAGCGCTCGTGGACGGATCGATCCCACGCCCGCGTCATCGGCATCGGGCGCGAAGGTCTGAGCCGCGATCACGACTCGGACCTTAACCGCTCTGCGCCGCCTCCTCGAGCCGGTCGTCGCCGAAGTACAGGCGGCGGCCGGCCTCGAGCGTCGGCACGCCCTGCACGCCGCGCTCCCACGCCGGCTCGGTCGCCTCGCGCAGCGCCCGCTTGACCTCCGGGTCCGCGATCGCCTCGCGGATCCCCTCGACGCCGACCGAGCGGCCGATCTCGTCGAGCAGCGCCGACGTCGGAGATGTCCTCCCCGCGGGCGAACTCGCGCTCGAACGCCGCGCGCGCGAACTCCGGCCCGCGCCCTGGCGGTCCGCCCACACCGCGGCCCGCATCGGCCCGAGGCTGTTGACCGGCCAGCCGCGCGGCCACACGACCGGCGGCAGCCCGTACGCGGCCGCCCGCCGCTCGATCTCGGCCTCGCCGGCGTCGCGCGCGTCGGTCAGCGCCCACGAGCCGCGCCCGCGCCAGCCGAAGATCGCGCCCGACCAGGACCGGCTGCAGCCGGGCTCCTCGCCGAGCACGTCTCGCGGCGCGCGCCACCGCGAGGTACGCGTACGGCGAGGCGAGGTCGTAGTAGAGGACGCTGGGCATCGGCCCCGTAGCTTTGCAAGCGTGCCGTGTGGCTATCGGCGCTTGAGCATAAGCTCGGGTCCGCGGCCGCGCACGCGGTCCACAGGCGATCACAGACGACGGCGAGCGCGACGCCCACCGCGAGCGCGATGGCGATCGCGAGCACGAGATCGAGCATCGCGTTCTCGAAGAACCAGACGCCGCTCCCCAGGCTCTCGTTCAGGAGCCAGAGCACCGACCACGCCACGGTGACGGTCAGGACGAGCCGACCACGAGCCGGGCGCGGGACCGCGCGAAGGTTCGAGGAGACACTTCATCGGGCTCGGCCCGATGAATCGTCTCTTCGATCGGTGAAGCGGTAGCGGCGTCACCGTGGCGCCGCTCCCGCCCGCGCTGCTCCTGCTCGTCCAAGACGCGGCCGCGAGGACGACCGGACGCGGCCGTTTCGTCACGCTGCTCCGGGTGCCTCGGGCGCCGCTGGCGGCGTCGACGCGCGGCGGTGGCGGATCCTGAGCAGCAACCCCGCCATGAGCGCCGCTAGCACGCCGCCGCCCAGCGCGACGATCCAAACGTTCGAGCCGTCGCTCGCCGGCGCCGGGGTGGCCGCGCTCGGGGCCTCGACGACCTCATCGACGCGGGCGACCGGCAGCGCGTCCTCGCCCACGCCGGAAGCGTCCTCGCCGGGCGGGGCGTAAGCCCGGCTGTGAGCTTCGCGTAGGCCTCTTTGCTCTCGCTGGGCAGGGTCACCCAGACGACCCCGTCCGCCACGCGCATCAGCCCGGCGGAGGGCACCACGGTGACGGAGACGGAGACGCGGTCCACCTCGCCGCCGCTCCTCGGCGGGGATCGTGAGCGTGCTCTTGTACCAGGGCAGCCCGCGCATGGGGGCGTCCGTACCCCGGGGGGGGGGGCCGACCGCGAGCGCCGTCGCCGCCTCCGGATCGGAGAGCTCCCTGCACTCGCTCGCCCCACAGACCTCCGCGGAGCTGATCTCCGTGGCCTCCAAAGCCAGCCTGTCCTTCAAAGGCAGCAACTCCCAGGCCAGCGCACTCGGCGGCACGAGCAGGGGGAGCACGGCGACCGCCGCGAGCAGCAGCCAGTTCGTCCTTGGCATCCCAGCCTCCAGTCGTCGCTTGACCATCACTCCATCAGTCGCAGCATACCGCACCTTGTGACCCAAGTCAATGACGCGAGCATGATCGTCGGCCGGCGGGCTGTCGCGTTCGCCTGCCAGGAGCACTCGAAGGCAACCGGCAGTGAGTGCCGCATTGCGCGAGAAGAGGCAGGCGCGGGCCGCTGGCACCCGCTGCCGCGACCGCCTCAGAAGCGCAACCCGCCGGGTACTCTCGCCGAGATGGGCTTGTTGAGGCGGATCTTCGGCCCCGCGACCGACACGACGAGTCCCCCTGTCGTGGAGGACGGGCACGCGCACGCCCGCGGCTGGAAACGCCAGGCTTCGGAAGCCGCCGGCGGCGTGTGAGCCCTGGGGCGGCGGCGAGAACCCTCAGGGTCACCACTTCGGGAGCAGCGACTTCGGCGGAGGCGACTCCGGCGGCTCATCCTGAGGCAGCGTTAGGCTGCGGGCGATGCTCTCTGATCGCTTCCGCGCCGCCGTCGAACAAGGAACGTCGAGCAGGCTCGCGAGCTGTTCCACGAGCACGCAGCCTTCCGTAGCCCGGTGCTGTTCAAGCCATACCGAGGGCCGCGATCAGGTCTTGAAGATCCTGCGAGCGGCCGACCAGGTGCTCGGGACCGGCGGCCATTTCCGCTACGTGCACCAACTCGAGGACGCAGAAGATCGCGTGGCGATCTTGGAGTTCTCGACCGAGATCGACGGGAAGCAGGTCGAGGGGATAGACAAGCTCACCTTCGACGAGGACGGCCTGATCACCGAGCTCAAGGCGATGATCCGCCCGGCTTCGGTCCAGCTCGTCGGGCGAGGATGGCCCAGGAGTCCCAAGTGTCGGCCTGGCCTCCCGAGCTGAACGCCGCTCAGGCGCGCGGCACCGGGCACGACATGCAGCGAGGCCCCCGCGGCCCGTCCCGAGCTCGGAGCCCGCGATCGGCAGGACCTCGATCCCCTCGGCCTCGAGCCGGGCGTTGGTCTTGGTGTTGCGCTCGTAGGCGACGACGACGCCCGGCGCCAGGGCGAGCGTGTTGTTGCCGTCGTCCCACTGCTCGCGCTCGGCGGTGACGGGGTCCAGGCCGGTGTCGATCACCCGCAGCTCGGGGATCTCCATCGCCGCGGCGGCCGCGCGCAGGAACGGCTCGGGCCCGGTCACGCCGTCCTCGGTGACCACGTAGGCCTCGAGCGAGCCCGCGATCGCCGGGTACATCACGACGGCGTCGCGGTCGACCATCGTGCAGACGGTGTCGAGGTGCATCGTCGCGCGGTCCTGGGCGATCGGGACGGCGAGCACGGCGTGCGCCTCGCCGGCGGCGAACAGCCGCTGGGCGAACGCCTCGACGCCGGCCGGCGAGGTGCGCTGGCCGACCCCGATCGCGAGCACGCCCGGCGCCAGCACGAGCACGTCGCCGCCCTCGAGCCACGCGCTGTGCTCCGTGTCGCCGCCGTACAGCAGCGGCGTGCCGGCGAAGCGCGGGTGGTGGCGGTAGATCGCGGCGGTGATCGAGGTCTCGCGGCGCCGCGCCGCCATCGCCAGCGCGGTCACCGCGACGCCGTCGCGCAGCCAGACGCTCGAGTCGCGCGTGAAGAGCAGGTTCGGCAGCGGCGCGACGATGAAGTCCTGCGGCGGCGTCATCCGCTCGACGAGCCCGTCACCGTCGCCGAGCTCCTCGCGCGAGAGCCCGGCCACCAGCACCTCGGCGAGCTCGGCCGGCGCCAGAGCGCCGAGAGCCGCTCGCGCAGCCGCGCGGCCAGCGACGGCCCGATCGACTGCGGCCGCGAGCGCCGCGTCGAGCAGCTCCTCGCGCCGCCTCCGGCGCCGCCGCGAGCGTCTCCTCGAGCAGCTCGCGCACGTAGAGCACCTCCACCCCGCGCCCGCGCAGCGCGTCGGCGAACGCGTCGTGCTCGGCCTGCGCCCGCGCGACCCACGGCACGCCGTCGAACAGCAGCTCGTCGTTGTTGCGCGGCGTGAGCCGCAGCAGCTCGCTGCCCGGGCCGGTGGAGCATCACCGTCGCCAGCGGTCCCGACCTCGCTGGCGACGCCGTGCGCAGCCATGGGCCCGGATCCTCTCATGCCGCGGGCGGGCGGCAGCGGATCGCCTCGACGTCGCCCGAGACCGTCAGCGGGCCCGCCGCGTGCGGCACGAGCAGCGCGGTCCCGCGGGCGAACGGCCACGCCGCCCAGCTCGCCGGAGCCCTGCGAGTCCGACGAGGATCGAGAAGCCGGCGTCGAGCTCGTCGCCGCCGCGGACCCGCTCGGCGCGGAACCACGGGTCGGCGGCGGCCGGCAGCAGCGAGCGGCCCGCGCCCGGGCCGCGCAGCGCGCCGCACGCGGTGCCCGTCCCAGGCCGAGCGGTCGAGCGCCCGCAGCGCGGTGTCCCAGCCGAGGTCGAGGTGGCCGTCGTCCTCCGTGAGCTCGAAGCCGTCCCACTCGAGCAGCACGGACAGGTCGGTGGGCTCCTGCACCTCGACCATCAGGATCCCCGCGCCGATCGCGTGCGGCACCCCCGCGGGCACGAAGACGCGTCGCCGGCGGTCACGGGAAGCTCCTGCATCGCGCCGAGCATCGCCGCGAGTCCTGCGCCGCCATCCAGCCGCGGACCTCGTCGAGGCCCACCTCGCGCGAGAAGCCGACCTGGACGGAGGCGCCGGGGTCCGCCTCGACGATCAGCCACGCCTCCGTCTTGCCGTGGGCGAGGCCGAGCTCGCGCGCCGCGAACTCGCGGTCCGGGTGGAAGTGCACCGGCAGCCGCTGGCCGGCGTCGAGCAGCTTGACGAGCAGCGCCGGGTCGGCGCCGAAGCGCGCCACGTGTCCGCGCCCAGGAACGCCTCCGGGTCCGCCTCGATCGCGTCGCGCACGAGCGTGCCGTCCGGCAGCCGCGACAGCCCGCGCGAGCCGTCGAAGGTCGTGTTGGCCGCCCCGATCCACTCCTCGGGCGTGTGGTCCTGCGGCGCCGTGCCGCGCAGCGCCGCGATCCGCTCGCCGCCGGCGTAGAAGTGGCGCAGGATGTTGGGCGGCAGCGTGAGGGCCTCATGCGCGGACCCTAGCGGCGCGCGCTCAAGCCATATGAGTGGAAACCCGATCGGATTCAGTACATTTATGGCTGTGGCTACGGCGTTCAGATGGCACCAGACATCGAGCACCTGGACGCCCAGGGCGTGCTCGACTACGCGGTCGACCGCTTCCACCCGCGGCTCGTCGTGGCCTGCTCCTTCCAGAAGGAGGCCTCGGTCGTCCTGGACCTGATCCTGCGCGCGGCGCCCGACGCGCGGGTCTTCACGCTCGACACGCACGTCCTGTTCCCGGAGACCTACGAGACCTGGAAGGCCGTCGAGGCGCGCTACGGGATCGAGGTCGAGGTCTTCCAGGGCCCGAGCCTCGGCCGCCAGGCCGCCGAGCACGGCGAGCGGCTGTGGGAGCGCGACCCGGACGCCTGCTGCGACCTGCGCAAGGTCCAGCCGCTCAACGCGCGCTCGCCGACGTCGACGCCTGGGTCGCCGGCCTGCGCCGCGACCAGTCGCCCTCGCGCGCCGGCACGCCGAAGCTCGCCTGGGACGCCAAGCACGCGCGCTGGAAGTTCAACCCGCTCGCGGACTGGACGGACAAGGACGTCTGGAGCTACATCCTCGAGCACGACCTGCCCTACAACGCGCTGCACGACCAGGGCTACCCGACGATCGGCTGCACCCACTGCACGCTGCCCGGCGCGGGGCGCGAGGGCCGCTGGGCCGGCACCGGCAAGACCGAGTGCGGCCTGCACGCCTGAGCTCAGGCGACGACGCCGCCGTCGTAGAGCCGGCCGATCTCGGCGCCGCCAGGCCGAGCACGTCGGCCAGGACCGCCTCCGTGTGCTCGCCGAGGGCGGGAGCGGGGCGCGCGGGCAAGCGCCCGCGCGGCGGTGAGCTCCAGCGGCGAGGACGGCACGAGGTAGGAGCCGATCCCGGGCTGCTCGATCGTGTTGAACATCGGGTTCTCCTCGGAGGCGCGCGGGTCCTCCTCCACGAGCTGGCGGAACGTCTGGTACGGCCCCCAGGAGACGCCGGTGCCCTCGAACGCCGCGCGGATCTCGTCGAGCGTGCGCGCCTCGAACCACGGCCGCAGCACCGCCGCGATGATGTCGCGCGCGCCGAAGCGCCCGTCCTCCGAGCTCAGGTCGTGGCCCGTGACGCTCTCGAGCGAGCGGAACGCCTCGGCGGTGCCCGTGATCTCCTGCACCGCGGTCCACTGGCGGCCGGTGAGCGCGACGACCATCACGCGCCGGCCGTCGCTGGTGCCGAAGTCGTGGCCGAAGGCGCCGTAGAGGTAGTTGCCGTCGCGCGAGGCGTCCTGGCCGCCGACCTGCACCTCGGCGATCCGCCCGAGGTTGCCGACCATCGCGAACGCGACGTCGGAGAGCGCGAGCTTGATCAGCTGCCCGTCGCCCGTGCGCGTGCGGTGGCGCTCGGCGGCGAGGATCCCGATGCAGGCGAGCTCGCCCATCGCGACGTCCCACGCGGGCAGCACCGAGTTCAGCGGCACGGCGAGGTCGCGCGGGCCGGTCGCCCACGGGAAGCCGGTCGCGGGGTTGACGGTGTAGTCGACCTCGGAGGAGCCGTCCGGGTTGCCGGTCAGCGCGCACATGATCAGGTCCTCGCGCCGCGCCTGCAGATGGTCGTAGGCGAGCCAGCCGCGGGCCGGGAAGTTCGTCAGGAAGATCCCGGCCGCGGCCACCAGCGCCTCGACGAGCTCGCGGCCCTCGTCGCTGCGCAGGTCGACCTGGATCGAGCGCTTGCCCTTGTTCAGCCCGGCCCAGAAGAGCGAGTCGCCCGGACGGCGCGAGCGGCCAGCGCTTGTGGTCCAGGCCGCCGCCGATCTGGTCGAAGCGGATCACGTCGGCGCCGAGCTGCGCGAGCGTCATCCCGCCCAGCGGCGCGGCCACGAACGCGGAGCCCTCGATCACGCGCAGGTCGGCGAGCGGCTGGACGCTCACGCCAGCACCCCCACGAAGCGCCAGTCGAGCACGTGCTCGTCGCGCTCGACGGCGGTCACGTGCGAGCGCAGGTGGACGAGCTCGCCGCGGCCGGGGAGCGGCTCGCGCCGCTCGACCTCGATCGCCGAGCGCAGCGTGTCGCCCTCGAACACCGGCGCCGGTGTGGTCGGCGGCGTGCCAGCCGAGGATCGTCACCAGTCCGGGCGCGCGCCCGCGCCGCCTGCGCGGCCGCGATCGCGATCGTGTGCCCGCCGTAGACGAGCCGCTGCCCGTGCGCGGCGCGGGTCGCGTCGAGGTGGGCCATCGCGACGTTGAGCGTCAGCCGCGCCAGCGCCGGCGCGGAGTCGACGACGTCGCCGCCCTCGAGCTCGCCCTCGGCGACGCTCGCCGCCCGGCGCGGCAGCGCGCTCAGGTCGTAGCCCGCCGCGGCGGCCACCAGGTCCTCGTGCTCGAGGTCCTCGGCGCCGCCGACCTCGTCGCCCGCCTCGCCGGTGGGCTCGCCGCGCAGCGGCAGCATCGCGCAGCGCGAGAAGTCCAGCACCGGGCCGGTCCTCCTGGTCGACGGTGCGGATCCGCAGCACCGCCAGCCCGGTCGGGCGCGAGCGGTTCTCGCGCCGCGCGACGACCTCGGTGCGTCGTGCGCAGCGTGTCGCCGAGCCGCACCGGCCGGCGCAGCAGCAGCCCGCGGTAGAAGAGGTTCGCGATCACGCGCCCGGTCGCGACGGTCGACTGGCCGATCGCGACGTCCCAGACGAGCGCGGGGTGCGCGAGCGGCGGCCCGGCGCCGAGCACCGCCTCGCCGAGCGGGCGGTCGAGCGCCAGCCGCAGCCGGTCGCCGCAGATCGCCTGGTGCAGCGCGGCGTGGCCCTCGGTGAGCGTGAGCGCGGGAGCGTCGCTGAAGACGGCCCCGACCTGCAGGTCCTCGAAGAACGGCGGCGCCGCTCACGCGCGCCTCGCCCGCCTGCGCGAGCACGCGCCGGGCGGAGACCGCCAGCGCCTCGTCGAGCATCCGGTCGCCCGCGGCGACCGCGCCGGCGCCCTCGGCGGCCGCCGCCTCCAGCGCGGCGAGCGTCTCGCGCGCGTCGGCGACCTCGGCCTCCGTCGGCGTGAACGCCTCGCGCAGCGCGCCGAGCTGCGCCGGGTGGATCGCCCACTTGCCGTCGTAGCCGAGCGCGCGGGCGTGCGCGACCTCGGCCCGGAACGGCTCGTCGTCGCGGATCTGCAGGTGCGGCCCGTCGATCGCCTGGATCCCCGCCGCGCGCGCGGCGACCAGCACCGCGTGCTGCGCGAAGCCCCAGTCGCCCGGCGCGCCGCCCGCGCGCCCGAGCGAGGCGGCGAGGTCCGCGTAGCCGAGGATCAGCCCGTCCAGCCGCGCGCTCGCGCCCGCCAGCGCGGCAGCGCCTGCAGCCCGGCCGCGGTCTCGATCAGCGCCAGCAGCCGCACCGGGGTCGTCGCGGCCGGCGGCCGCCTCCGCCCCGGCCAGCAGCCGGTCCGCGAACGCCAGGTCGCCGGCGTCCTCGACCTTCGGCAGCACCACCGTCACGTGCTCGCGCGCCGCAGCCCGCGACCGCGACCAGGTCGAGGTGGCACCACGGCGTGCCGATCGCGTTCACCCGCACGGCCACCGACGGCGCCGCGAACGCCTCGCCAGCGCGGCGACGACCGCCTCGCGCGCCTCGTCCTTGGCGGCCGGGACGACCGCGTCCTCGAGGTCGATGACGATCTCGTCGGCCTCCAGCGTGCGGCCCTTGGCGAGCTTGGCCGCAGGCGCGGCCGGGACGACGAGGATCGCGCGGCGCCGCGGCATCGGCCGCACGCTAGCACGACCGGCGCTCGCGGGCCCCGGCTGTGGCACCGTTCGGATCGTGGAAGCGGGGATCCACGCCACGGAGGTCGATCTCGGGGGGCTGCTGACCGTCCTCGGCTCGCACCTGTACTCGACCCCGGCGGTGGCGGTCCGCGAGCTCGTCCAGAACGCGCACGACTCGATCACCCGGCGCCGGATCGAGGATCCCGGCTTCGAGGGCGGCGCGGATCGAGCTCGAGGGCGACCCGGGCGCGGGCTGCTGGTCGTGCGCGACGACGGCGCCGGGATGACCCGCGACGAGGTCGCGCGCTTCCTGGCCACGATCGGCGCCGGCGCCACGCGCGAGGCGCGCGAGCGCGGCGAGGCCGAGGAGGACCTGATCGGCCTGTTCGGGCTCGGCTTCCTGTCGGCGTTCATCATCGCCGACCGCACGCGCGTGCGCTCGACCTCGCACAAGGCGCCCGGCGAGGGCGTCGAGTACCGCAGCACGACCGGCGAGCGCTACGCGCTGGCCGACGCCGAGCCGCGCCCGCCCGGCACGGAGGTCGAGCTCGAGCTCGGCGGCGACCACCGCCCGCTGTCGGACCCGGCCACGCTGCGCTCGATCGTCGCCCGCTACTGCGGGCTGCTCGACGTGCCGGTGCTCGTCGCCGGCGAGGCGGTCAACTCCACGCCGCCGCCGTGGCGCGACCCCGACGCGCCCGCGACCGCGCACCCGGCGGAGGGGCACCGCCGCCGGCGCGCGTTCGCCGAGGCCTTCGACCCCTCCTTCGAGCCGGTCTGCTTCGTCGACGTCGAGCCCGAGGCCACGCTCGGCAGCGACGCGCGCGGGCTGCTGTGGGTGCAGGACGCCGCCACCTACGGCGGCTCGGACAACCGCCGGCTGGCCGTCTACGTGCGCGGGATGCTCGTCGACGACGACGCGCGCGAGCTGCTGCCGCGCTGGGCCGGCTTCGTCAGCGGCGTCGTCGAGTCGCGCGCGCTGACGCCCGACCGCGAGCCGCGAGGAGCTCCAGCGCGACCGGGTCTACGACGCCGTCCGCTCGACGCTCAAGGAGGACCTCGTCGACCGGCCTCTCGACCGTCGCCCGCGAGCAGCCCGAGGCGTGGTCGCGCGTGCTGCACCGCCACAACGAGGCGCTGCTCGGGGCCGCGCTGGCCGACGAGCGCGTCGAGGCGCTCGTCGCCGACGACCTGCTCGTGCCGACCAGCGACGGCGACATGTCCGCGCGCGAGCTGCTCGAGGCGGGCGGCGGCCGCGCCCACGTCGGGCATGGGCGAGGGCGGCTTCGAGGAGATGCGCTTCCGCGCGCTGAAGGTGCCGATCGCGCTCGGCACCCGCTACGCCGTGCTCCCGTTCCTGCGCCGCTGGTGCCAGGCGCGGGGGGCCGAGCTGGTGGAGATCGGCACCGAGCGCGGCGACGGCGCGCTGTTCCGCCGCGCCGAGCTCCCCGAGGCCGAGCGCGCGTGGCTGGCCGAGCAGCTCGCCGGCGACGGCGACGAGCTGATCCCTGCCGCCTTCGAGCCCGAGGGGATGCCGTTCGTGCTCGTCCCCGACCGCGAGGCCGAGCTCAAGAAGCGCCTCGAGGAGGACGAGGCCGACGGGCGGATCGCCGCCTCCGCGCTGCACCTCGCGCGGCTGCACACGGAGACGATCGCGGGCGGGCGCGCCGCGCGGCTCTACGTCAACGTCGGCTCCCCCGCGGTCGCCGCGCTGCTCGCGGCGCACCGCCGCGGCGCCGACACCGAGGCGGCGACCGGCCTGCTGCGCGCGGTGCTCGCGCTGATCGCCGCGGGCGAGCGCAACGTGCGCTCGGGGATCGACCTCGGCGCGGCGATGGCGGACATCGGCGCCGCCGTCTCGCGGCTGGCGGAGGAGGCCTGATGGACATCTGGGCGTGGGTGTTCCCGCACCCAGCGGGAGCTCGCACGAGGCCGGGCCACGAGCGGCTCGCGACGCTCATGAACGAGCTCCCGGGCACGGTGCTCGACGACGCCAACGAGCAGGTCGAGGCGATGGTCCCCGAGGCGCTCGGCCTCGCCCGCTCGCTGAACCTGCCCTGGGTCGAGATCTTCCTCCGCCACTGGCAGCTGCAGGCGCGCGGCGGCGGCTTCGCGGCCGTGCCGGACGCCGTCGAGCTGCTCGAGTTCAGCCACCGCGAGGAGCACAAGAGACTGCCCGCAGTCGGTCTGCACGGTGCAGGACCTCACGATCGCCTACGCCGGCGCCGACGGCCCCGGCTTCGTGCGGGAGCGGCTCGACGTCTCCGAGCGAGACGCTGGCGCGCATCGACGCCGCGCTGGCCGTGCTTCCAGTGCATCTCGATCGAGCGCGCGCTCACGCTGCTCGACGCCGACCGCGCCGAGGAAGCGCTCGCGGCGATCGACGAGATGCGCCGGGAGATCACGGCCGCCGGGCGGCAGCCCGGCGGCGAGGAGCGGGGTCGACGCGGAGGCGCTCCTGCAGCTCGGCCGCCCGGAGGACGCGCTCGAGCGCCTCGACGCGCTCGACCGCCGCGACCCCGAGCGCGACAGCACGTTCTCGCGCCACCGGCGGCTGCGGCGCGCGCGGGCGCTGCTGGCGCTCGACCGCGCCCAGGAGGCGGGCGAGGCGCTGCTGCCGTTCGAGATCGCCCTCGCGCGAGCCGGCCTACGGGCTGCCCTGGGCCCAGGTCGCCGCGGCGGCTCGCGGACGCGGGCGAGCGCGAGAACAACTGGCGGCTCGGCGCGGCGAGTCGAGCGGCTGCTCGCGGTCCAGGTCGAGCGCGGCCGCGCCGTGGCGGCGGCGCCGAGCTCGCGGCATCCACGGCCGCCTGGCGCTCGCGCGCGGCGCGCGCGAGACCGCCGCGCACGCGCTCGCGACGGGCCGCGAGCTGGCGGAGCTGCTGCGCGACCCCGCCCGCGGCGCGCGAGGTGCTCGCGCCGCTGCGAGGATGCGCTCGCCGACGGCGCCGGACGACGCCGGGGACGAGCTGCCGGACTCCGCCGAGGCGCTGATCGAGCGGCTCGTCCTCCGACGAGGACCCCGACCCGGAGCAGGTCGCCGAGCGGCTCGCGGCCGGCGCGCGGCGCTGGCCCGACGAGCTCGCGCTGGCGCAGGAGCGCGCGGGCGCGCTGGCGGCGATGGGCCGCGACGAGCGCCGCCCAGCGCGCGTCCTCGTGGGCGTTCGCCGAGGCGCACCCGGACGAGCGCCGACGCGTGGAGCTCGGCCGGGCTCGCGGCGGTCCTGCGCCGGCGACGGCGAGGCGGCCGAGCGCGCACGCCGCGCGGCTCGACGGCGATGCGGCCGGCCTACGCCGCCTGGGTGCGCGGCCGCTGGGCGGTCGAGCGCGGCGAGAATCGCGCAGGCGCGCCGCGCTCGCCGAGCGCGGCGCTCGCCGCCGACCCCGAGGCTCGGACGGCCTGCGCTGGCTGTGGCTGCACGCTGCGCCGAGAGCCGGCGACTGGGCCGCGGCCCGCGAGCGCGTCGACGAGCTGCTCCCCGATGGCGCCGGCGAGGAGGAGGCCGAGGGCCTGCGCTGGTCGCGGCTGATGGCGGCGACGGCGCTCGGCGACTGGGCCGCCGTGCGCGCCACCGCCGCCGACGTCGGCATGGAGCTGCCCGAGGGCGACGGGCCGGTCGACGTCGACATCGCGCCCGTGACGCGTCGTCCTTCGGCCCGCGCGACGAGGTCGCCGCCATCCGCACCGGCCCGGTCACGGCGCGCGTGGTCGGGATCGCGCGCGAGGGCGAGCAGCGGGCGGGCGCGGTCGTGCTCTTCGACCCGTCACCCGCTCGACGAGCCCGAGGAGGACGTGCCGCTGCGGCTCGCGCGCGCGGGAGGTGCTCGAGCCGAGCGCCGTCGACGCCTACCCGTTCGACGCGATCGACCCGGGCGACGACGCCTGGCGTCGCCTTCCGCGACCGCCGTGAACGAGCGAGGGCTGGCTGGTCAACTCCTACGTCTACCCGGAGGAGCACGGCCCCGAGCGACGGCCGGCGTCGGGCTCTACGGCATGCTCGCGGTGCCGCGGGGCACGGACGCGGCGGCCGTCGCACGCGCGGCTCGGCGAGCTGGCGCAGCCGCTGCCGCGAGCCGTTCTTCGCCCCCGTCCTCGCCGACGCCGCCGGCGAGGCCGACGGCGGCGGCGGCCCAGCGCGCGCGGGCGACCGAGCTCGGGCTCCTGCCCGACTGATCCGCGGGTAGCGTGGGCGGCATGACCGCCGAACGAGACCTCGACGTCGTCCTCTACGGAGCCACGGGCTTCGTGGGCCGGCTGACCGCCCGCTACCTCGCCGAGCACGCGCCCGAGGGCGCCCGCATCGGCCTCGGCGGCCGCAGCGAGCCCAAGCTCGCGCAGCTGCGCGCCGAGCTCGGCCCGCGCGCCGCCGACTGGCCGCTGCTCGTCGCCGACTCCCAGGACGCCGCCGCCCTGGCCGCGCTCGCGCAGCGCGCCCGCGCCGTCGCGACCACCGTCGGCCCCTACCAGCGCTACGGCTTCCCGCTCGTGCAGGCGTGCGCGGAGGCCGGCACGCACTACGCCGACCTGACCGGCGAGATCGCTGTTCATGCGCGAGGTGATCGACCGCTTCGACGCGACCGCGCGCGAGAGCGGCGCGCGGATCGTGCACTCCTGCGGCTTCGACTCGATCCCGTCCGACCTCGGCGTGCTCGCGCTGCACCGCGCCGCCCAGCGCGACGGCGCCGGCGAGCTCGAGGACACGACGTTCGTGCTCGAGCGCGTCAGCGGCGGCTTCAGCGGCGGCACGCTGGACTCGCTGCGCGGGCAGCTCGACGAGATGCGCCGCGACCCCGCCAAGCGCAAGATCGCCGGCGACCCGTACGCGCTCAGCCCCGACCGCGCCGCCGAGCCCGACCTCGGCAAGGAGCGCGAGCTGCAGTCGGTCGAGCGCGACGCCGAGCTCGGCTGGCTGGCGCCGTTCGTGATGGCGGGCATCAACACGCGCGTCGTGCGCCGCTCCAACGCGCTGCAGGGCCACGCCTACGGCCGCCGCTTCCGCTACCGCGAGGTCGATGAGCGCGGGCTCGCGGCCCGCTCGCCCCGGTCAAGGCCGGCGCGATCGTCGCCGGCCTCGGCGGCCTCGTCGCCGGCATGAGCTTCGGCCCGACGCGCACGCTGCTCGACCGCGTCCTCCCCTCCCCCGGCGAGGGCCCGAGCGAGAAGACCCAGCGCCGCGGCTTCTACGAGATCGCGATCCACGCGCGCACGAGCTCCGGCCGGCGCTACACTCGCGCGTGGTCCAGCAGGGCGACCCCGGCTACGCCGCGACCGCGGTGCTGCTCGGCGAGAGCGCGCTGTGCCTGGCGCTCGACGCCGACCGCCTGCCCGAGGGCGGCGGCGTGCTGACCCCGGCGACCGCGATGGGCGACGTGCTGGCCGACCGGCTGCGTGTCAGCGGGGTGACCATCGACGCAGGGTAGTTGCATCTGCAATCGAGCGGTGCTACTCTGGTGGAGCATAACCGGAATGCCCTCCGGTTAGCAAGATTCCAAACCACCACCTGGGGGAACACCAATGACCACCGCCACCAAGCTCTCCGGCACCTACACCGCCGATCCCGTCCACTCGAGCTTCGCCTTCTCCGTCCGCTACCAGGGCGTCTCGCTGTTCAAGGGCTCGCTCGACGAGGTCGACGCCAAGCTCGTCGACGGCAAGCTCGAGGGCGCCGCGAAGGTCGAGTCGATCTCGATCCGCACGCCCGAGCAGTTCCGCGCCCACGTCCTCGTCGGCCGAGTTCTTCGACGCCGCCAACCACCCGACCGTCGACTTCCGCTCCAACGACGTCGAGCTCGGCGACGACGGCACCGCCAAGGTCGAGGGCGAGCTGACGATCAAGGGCATCACCCGCCCCGTCACCGCCGCCGGCACCTGGATCGCGCCCGAGGGCGACGCCTTCGGCAACACGCGCGGCCACCTCAACCTCGAGGCCGTCATCGACCGCACCGAGTTCGACATGAACTGGAACGCCCCGCTGCCCTCCGGCGGCAAGGCGCTCGCCAACGAGGTCACCCTGACCGTCGAGCTCTCGCTCGTCGAGCAGCAGGCCTAGCGCCATGCGGATCCTCGGCATCGCAGGCAGCGTCCGCCGGGGCTCCCACAACCGCCGGCTGATCCGGGCGGCAGGGGACACCCTGCCGTCCGGCGTCGAGCTCGTGGAGTGGGACGGCCTCGGCGGCCTGCCCATCTTCGATGAGGACCTCGAGAACGACCCGCCCGCGCCCGTGCAGGAGCTCCTGGACGCGATCGAGGCGGCCGACGCCCTCCTGATCGCCACGCCGGAGTACAACGCCTCCGTCCCCGGCGGCCTCAAGAACGCGCTCGACTGGGCCTCGCGCCCGTTCCCGGACAACGTGCTCAAGGAGAAGCCCGCCGCCGTGATCGGCGCGAGCACCGGCCTGTTCGGCGCCGTCTGGGCGCAGGCCGAGGTGCGCAAGGCGCTCAAGGCGTCGGGCGCGCACGTGCTCGAGGCCGAGCTGCCCGTCGGCATGGCCGACGGCGCGTTCGGCGAGGACGACTCGCTCGCCGACCCCGAGCTGAGCGCCCGCCTGGGCGATCTCCTCGGCGACCTGTGCCGGGAGATTCGCGCGCCGGTCGAGCAGTCGGCATGATCGCCCATGTGCCCGACCTCCCGCTGATCGCACGACGGCCCGCCGCCGCGCGAGCGCGCCGACGCCGCCCGCAACCGCCTGCGCATCCTCGAGGCGGCGGCGCGGCTGGTCGACGAGCGGGGGATCGAGCACGTCTCGATGGAGGACGTCGCGTGTACCGCCGGTGTCGGCACCGGCACCCTCTACCGCCGCTTCGGCGACCGCGCCGGCCTCGCGCTCGCGCTGCTCGAGGAGGACACGCGCGAGTTCCAGGACGCGCTGATCTCCGGCCCGCGCGCCGCTCGGCCCCGGCGCCCCCGCCGCGCGGCGCCTGCAGGCGTTCGGCGAGCGCTACATCGACCTGCTGGAGCGCCACTCCGACCTGCTCGTCGCCGCCGGCGAGTTCGAGCGCGACGGCCGCGGGCCGTACGCGCTCTACGCGACGCACCTCGCGATCCTGCTCGCCGAGGCCGCCCCGCGGCTCGACGCGCCGCTGACGGCGCGCTCGCTGCTCGCCACGCTCGGCCCGGGCCACTACGTGCACGCCCGCCGCGCGCTCGGCTGGGACGTCGAGCGGCTGAAGGCCGGCTGGGCCGCGATGGCCGCGGCGCTGTGCGGTGCTAGCTCGTCCTGAAGCCGACGATCACGCGCGCCTCGCCCTCGAGCGAGGTGATGCGGTGGCGCGTGCCGGCCGGCACGATCGCCTCCTCGCCGGTGCCGAGCAGCCGCACCTCGCGGTCGATCGTGAGGCGGACGTCGCCGCTGACGACGCGCAGCAGCGTGTCCTGGTGCGGGCGCAGGCGGACCGGGGCGAGGTCGCCGTCGGGATAGAGCGTCTCGAAGTCCAGGGCCGCCCCGTGGGTGACGGCGCTGGGCCGGGGTCGTGCGAAGAGGGGAGCCATGCGCACATCCTGCTCCTCCGGCGCCGCCTGTCAGCCGGGCCTCCCGTCCGCGGGGGTGCGGACAGCCCTACGGCGGCCGGCGTCCTGGACCAGCAGCGCGACCTGCACGCGGTTGCCGGCCTCGAGCTTGGTCAGCAGCCGCGACACGTGCGCCTTGACGGTCGCGACGCTCATGTGCAGCTCGGCGGCGATCTCGGCGTTGGAGAGCCCGCGCCCGACGGCGAGCGCGACCTCGTGCTCGCGCTCGCTCAGCGACGCCAGCAGCCCGCGGGCGCGGTCGCGCCGCTCGCCCGCGTCGCCGTCGCCCGCCACGAGCGCGATCAGCCGCCGCGTCACGCCCGGCGAGAGCATCCCGTCGCCGCGCGTGCACGAGCTCGATCGCGCGCACGATCTCCGCCGGCGGCGTGTCCTTGAGCAGGAAGCCGGCGGCGCCCGCCTGCAGCGCGCGCAGCACGAGCTCGTCGGCGTCGAAGGTCGTCAGCACGATCACGGCGGGCGCCCCGGGCTGCGCGCGCAGCAGCCGCGTGGCCGCGATGCCGTCGAGCTGCGGCATGCGGATGTCCATCAGCACGACGTCGGGACGGTGCAGGTCGACGGCGGCGAGCACGCCGCGGCCGTCGTCGGCCTCCCCCACGACCTCGATCCCGCTCGGCGCCGGCGAGCATCATCCGCAGGCCGGAGCGCACCAGCGCGTCGTCGTCGACGAGCAGGACGCGGATCACGGCAGCGTCGCGCGCAGGACGTGGTCGCCGCCGAGGCGCGGCCCGTGCTCGAACTCGCCGCCGGCCAGCGCGACCCGCTCGGCGAGCCCGATCAGCCCGGTGCCCGTGCCCGGCGGCGGCGGGCCGGCCGCGGGACGCCGACCGCCGCGGCGGCTGACGACCTCGACCAGCCAGCCCGCCCTCGGCGCGCGCGCGCCACCGTGACGCTCACCGCGGCGCCCGGCGCGTGCTTGCGCGCGTTGGTGAGGCCCTCCTGGACGATCCGGTACGCCGTGCGGCCGGTCGCGGCGCCGCACCCGGCGTCCGCGTCGATGCTCGCGCTCGACCCGCATGCCGGCGGCGCGCGACTCCTCGACCAGGCCCGGGATGTCGGCGAGCGTCGGCTGCGGGCGCTCGGTGCCCTCCTCGCCGTCGCGCAGCACGCCGATCACCTCGCGCAGCTCCTCCATCACGGAGTGCGCGGAGGCGCGCGATCGACGCCGGCCGCCTCCGCGATCTCCTCCGGCGGCGCGTCCGGGCGGAACTCGAGCGCGCCGGCGTGCAGGCTCAGCAGCGACACGCGGTGGGCGAGCACGTCGTGCATCTCGCGCGCGATCCGGCGCCGCTCGGCCTCGCGCGCCTGCTCGACGTGCAGCCGCTGCTCGGCCTCCAGCCGCGCGGCGCGCTCGCGCAGCGAGCAGCACGAGCTCGCGGCGGGCGCGGGCGAACAGCCCCCAGCCGATCACCACGACCGTGATCAGCAGCCCGAGCGCGAGATCCAGCCAGTAGCCGTCCTCGCTCGGGAACACCAGCGGGTACACGAACGCCGGCCACGAGCGCGATCGACCACACGACGATCAGGCCGCGTACGCGAGGCGCGCAGCGTGGCGCTGAAGAGCGCGATCAGCGCGGCGCCGCCCGCGGAGGCCGACGACCATCGAGACCAGCGTGGTGCCGGCGCCGATCGCCGCCGGGTGGCGGCCGCCGCCACCACAGCGCGACGATCGACAGCCGGCCCCGAGCGCCGCGTCGAACATCCAGCGGGCGTCGTCGTAGTGCTGTATCGCGATCAGCACGATGCCGAGCGCCACCGCGATGACCGACAGCAGCGACGTCGATCGCCCAGTCGCGCGCGCGAGCGCGGCGCGTCGCGCGCCGGCCGTCAGGCCCGCCGGGCAGCAGCGAGCGCTGCCAGCGGGCCACGTGCGGCGTCGGGTACCGTCATGCGCAGCTCGCATCGTAGGTCCGCCCGGTGCGTCGCGACCCCCTACCGAAGTCGATGCCGGCATCGACGCGCGGCTGTTCCGGTCGCGGCCGCCGCGCGACCCGCGATCCTCGCCGCATGATCGAGTCCAACGGCCTCACGAAGCGATACGGCGGGCGCACCGTGGTCCAGGACGTGACCTTCGCCTGTCAGCCCGGCACCGTGACCGGGTTCCTCGGCCCCAACGGCGCCGGCAAGACCACCACCCTGCGCATGCTGTGCGGGCTCTCCGAGCCCGACGCCGGCGGCGCCACCGTGCTCGGCGGCCCCTACCAGTGCGCTGCCGAACCCCGGGCGGCGGGTCGGGATGCTGCTCGACGCCTCCGCGCAGCATCCGCGGCCGCCGCGGCCGGGAGACGCTCGCGCTCTCCGCGAAGCTGATGGGCGTTCCGGAGCGGCGTGCCGACGAGCTGCTCGGCCTGGTCGGGCTCGACCGTTCGGCCGGGCGCAAGCGGGTGCGCCAGTACTCGCTCGGCATGCGCCAGCGCCTCGGCCTCGCGCACGCGCTGCTCGGCGACCCCGAGGTGCTGATCCTCGACGAGCCCGCCAACGGGCTCGACCCCGAGGGCATGCGCTGGATGCGCTCGCTGCTGCGCGACTTCGCCGACCGCGGCGGCACCGTGCTGCTCTCCTCGCACCTGCTGGCCGAGGTCGAGGCAGTCGCCGACCAGCTCGTGATCATCGGCAGCGGCCGGATCGCCGCCTCCGGCTCGCGCGAGGAGCTGCTGGCCGGCACCGGCACGCTCGTGCGCGCCGACCGACGCGGCCGCGCTCGAGGCCGCGCTGGCGGCCGCCGGCCTGGAGTCCGGCGCCGTCGACGGCGGCTACGTCGTCGACGCCGCCCCGGAGGCCGTCGGCCGCGCCGCGCTCGCCGGCGGCGTCGCCCTCATCCACCTCGGCCCGTCCGAGGGCGCCGGGCTCGAGCAGCTGTTCTTCGACCTGACCGAGGGAGCCCCCGCATGAGCGCCGCGACTCACCGCCGTCCCCGCCGAGGGGCGCGGCACCCGCCCCGGCCTCGGCCGGCTCACGCTCGTCGAGCTGCGCAAGATGACCGACACGCGCGCGGGCTTCTGGCTGCAGCTCGCCATCGTCGCGCTGACGATCATCGGCGTGGTGGCGCTCATGCTCACCGGCGAGGACGAGGACAAGACGCTCGAGACCGCGCTCGCCTTCGCGATCCAGCCCGCGAGCATCCTCGGCCCGGTCGTCGGCGTGCTGCTCGTCTCCTCCGAGTGGTCGCAGCGCACGGCGCAGATCACGTTCAGCCTCGTCCCCAAGCGCATGCGGGTGCTCACGGCGAAGCTGCTCGCCGGCCTGGTCTGGAGCCTGGCCGCGTTCGCGGCCAGCCTCCTCGCGGCCACGATCGCGACGGCCGCGGGTGGCGTCGACGGCGCCTTCGACCTCCCGGGAGCGCTGCTCTACCAGGACTTCCTCTACCTCCTGCTGGCCGTCGTCGGCGGCATCGCCTTCGGCGCGGCGCTGCTGGCCTCGGCGCCGGCGATCGTCCTCTACTTCGTGCTGCCGCTCGCGTGGTCGATCGTCGGCTCGCTGGCCTTCCTCGAGGGTGCCGCGCGCTGGCTGGACAGCTCGCGCACGTTCACCCCGATGCTCGAGGAGGCGCTCAGCGGCACCGAGTGGGCGCGCGTGGCGGCCACCATCGCGCTGTGGATCCTGCTGCCGCTGGCGATCGGCGTGCTGCGGATCACCCGCGGCGAGGTTCGCTAGCGCCTGTAGACCCGCGCCTCCCACGGCCCGAGCTCGAGCCCCCGCGGCTCGGACTCGGCGTTCGTGAGGACAAGCTCGGCCTCCGCCCACGCGTCGGGGATCCCTGCAGCGCTCGCCGGCTCGCTGGACACGTTGACCAGGACGAGCAATGCCGTGCCCTCGTGCTCGCGCGTGTAGGCGTAGACCTGCGGGTCGTCCTCCAGGAGCATCGTGAAGTCGCCGTGGGCGACCGCGGGCTCGGCGCGGCGCAGCTCGATCAGCCGCCGGTAGTGGTGGAAGACCGAGTCGGGGTCCTCGACGGCGGCCGCCGCGTTGATCTCCGTGTGGTTGGGGTTGACGGGGATCCACGGCTCGCCGGTGGTGAAGCCGGCGTGCTCGGAGCCGTCCCACTGCATCGGCGTGCGCGCGTTGTCGCGGCTCATCGGCCGCATCGTCGCGAGCACGGCGTCGGGGTCGTCGCCGTTCGCGACCGCCTCGGCGTAGTGGTTGAGCGACTCGATGTCGCGGAAGGCCTCGATCGTCTCGAACGGGACGTTGGTCATCCCGAGCTCCTCGCCCTGGTAGACGTACGGCGTCCCCCGGTGCAGGTGCAGCAGCGTGCCCAGCGCCTTCGCCGAGCGCACGCGGTGCTCGCCGTCGTCGCCCCAGCGGGAGACGATCCGCGGCTGGTCGTGGTTGTTCCAGTACAGCGAGTTCCAGCCCGTCTCGGCCAGTCCCTCCTGCCAGCGCCCGAAGGAGCGCTTGAGGTCGAGCAGGTCGAGCGGGAAGGAGTCCCACTTGGTGCCGCGCTGGTCGAGGTTGACGTGCTCGAACTGGAAGACCATGTCGAGCTCGTCGCGCGCGGGGTCGGTGAAGAGCTTGGCCTCCTCGATCGTCACGCCGGGCATCTCGCCCACGTTGAGCAGCGCGTCGCGGCCCGCGAAGACCTCGCGGTGCATCTCCTGCAGGAACTCGTGGATCCGCGGGCCGCAGATGTAGTGCTCGCCGCCGGCCCGTCGCCAGCCGCCCTCGCCCGTGTGGCCGTCGGGCAGCGCGGGGTCCTTGGAGATCATGTTGATGACGTCCATGCGGAAGCCGTCGACCCCGCGGTCGAGCCACCAGCTCATCATCGCGTAGACGGCGCGCCGGACCTCCGGGTTCTCCCAGTTGAGGTCGGGCTGCTTGCGCGAGAACAGGTGCAGGTAGTGCTCGCCCGTCGCCTCGTCGAGCTCCCACGCGGAGCCCGAGAACGCCGAGGTCCAGTTGTTGGGCTGCTCGCGCCACCAGTACCAGTCGCGCTTGGGGTTGTCCCTGGACGAGCGCGACTCCACGAACCACGGGTGCTCGTCGGAGGTGTGGTTGACGACGAGGTCCATGATCAGCCGCATCCCGCGGCCGTGGAGTTCGTCGAGCAGCGCGTCGAAGTCGGCGAGCGTCCCGAACGTCGGGTCGATGTCCTGGTAGTCCGCGATGTCGTAGCCGTTGTCGTCCTGCGGGGAGGGGTAGATCGGCGACAGCCACAGGACGTCGACGCCGAGCTGTTGGAGGTGGTCCAGGTGCTCCCGGACGCCGGGGAGGTCGCCGATCCCGTCGCCGTCGGAGTCCGCGAACGAGCGCGGGTAGACCTGGTAGACGACTGCGGACTTCCACCACGGTTCGGGCATGGCGCAGCAGGCTAGCTAGGCGATCCAGCGGAACTCGTACGGCCCGAGGACCGTCGGCTCGGGCACGACGCCGGCCGGGACGGTCTGCTCGAGGGCGGTGAAGTTGGCGAGCAGCAGCATCCGCTCGCCGGCGTGGGAGCGGCGCAACGCGAACACGTGCGTGTTGCCGGTCCACAGCGGCTCGCTGCGGCCCTGTGCGTGGACGGCGCGCGTGGCGCTCCGACGGGCGACCAGGCCTTGGAGGCCGGCCCAGATCCGGCCCTCGACGGTGTCAGGGTCGTGCCGGTGCTCGGCGGCCTCCCAGTCCATCTGCGGGCGGTGCATCCAGCGGTTGTCGGCCGCGTGCGCGGGATCGTCGGCCCAGCCGGGGTCGTTGCGCAGGCCCAGTTCGTCGCCCATGTAGATCAGCGGCAGCCCGCCGTGCGCGAACGCGAGCGCGTGCAGGAGCAGGATCCGCCGGATCGCGAGCTCCTCGGCGAGCTCGTCGCCGGCCGTCTCCAGTCCGGCCAGCGACGCCGCGCTGCCGCTCGTGCGCGCCTCGCCGGAGCGCGGGTCGGGCTGGAAGCGCGCGCCGCGCGCGAACGTGCCGGGGAACTCGCCCGCGTAGAAGTCGGCGAGGAACCTCCGGTGCAGGTGAGCGTCCTCGCCCGCGCGCGCGGCATCCTCGTCGGTTATCGCCCAGCCGATGTCGTCGTGGCAGCGCACGTAGGTCACCCAGCCCGCCCCGGGCGGGACGGGCGGCATCGCCCGCAGCGTGTGCGTGAGCAGCGCGACCGTGCCCGAGGCGAGCGCGCTCCAGCCCAGGACCATGAGCACGTTGTGGTAGGCGAGGTCGCACTCCTTGCCCTCGTGCCGGCCGGCGCCGAGGTAGCGCACGAGCTCGCGCGGGGACACGATCGCCTCGGCCTTGAAGGCCACACCGGGCGCGGCGATCCGAAGAGCGGCGCGGAACGCCTGCAGCAGCTGGTGGACCTCGGGCTGGTTCTGGCTGTCGGTGCCCCTGCGCTTCCACAGGAACGGCACGGCGTCGAGCCGCAGCACGTCGACGCCGGCGTTCGCGAGGCCGAGCATCGCCTCGGCCATCGCGCGGAATACGGCCGGGTTCGTGTAGTCGAGGTCCCACTGGAACTCGTTGAACGTCGTCCACACCCAGCGCCCGAGCTCCTCGACGTAGGTGAAGCTCCCTGGCGCGATGTCGGGGAAGACCTCGGGCAGGGTCGCCTCGAAGGCGTCGGGCTCGTCGCGGTCCGCGAAGGTCCGGTAGAAGGCGAGCTTGCCGGCGTCGCCTCTGAGTGCGGCCTCCGCCCAGGGGTGCTCGCGCGCGGTGTGGTTGACCACGACGTCGACGCACAGCGCCATGCCGTGCGCGTGCAGATCCTCGGCGAGCGCGCGCAGGTCCTCCATCGTGCCGAGCTTCGGCTCGACCGCTCCGTAGTCCACGACCGCATAGCCACCGTCGTTGGGCTCGGGCCGCATCGCGAGCAGCGGCATCAGGTGCAGGTAGGAGATCCCCAGCTCGCGCAGGTACGGCAGACGCTCGCGCACGCCCTGGAGCGTCCCGGCGAAGCGGTCGGCGTAGGCGACATAGCCGAGCGCCTGCTCGCGCTGGAGCCAGTCGGGGGTGATCTCGCGCTCGTGGTCGAGCGCCTTCAGCTCCGGCGCGCGGGCGGCCGCCGCGCCGGCCATCGCCTCCAGCAGCTTCGCCAGCTCCCGCTCGAGTCGCGGGTCATCGCCGTAGACGGCGGTCAGCGGGTCGCGCAGCTCGGTGAAGAAGCGTGCAAGCCGGTTGTGGAACGCGCCGTCCCCGCCGAGCGTTCGCCCCAGCCGCTCGTACTCCGCCCGCACGTCGGGCCGCATGACGTGGACGTTCTGCACGGCGGGCCGGGACGATACCCGCGGCACCCGGCGCCGCGGGTCCGTGTACTGACTGCTGCGTTTGGCCCGTACTCCGCTTCCGGCGCGTGAGTTGACGCGAGCAACACACCCCGCGAGCGTCAGGCGCGCATGGCTTCCTGACGCAAGGCGGACCGAGATGACCCGGCGGGTGCTCAAGGCAGTGGCGACGGCAGCCGTGGTCGCCGGGATGCTCGGCGGCCCGTTGGCGCAATCCGCGATCGGGCAGGTCAGCCTCATCAGCCTGCACCACCTATTCCCAGCCGCTCGACACGCTGCCGGCGAGCGGGTCGGCCTCATGGGCGAACAACTCGACCCTCCCGGGTTGGTACCACGCGCGGACCGGAACCGGTGGCGTGATCGTGGCGGGCAACGTGGGAGCAACGCCGGCAACCTGTACAGCTTCGGCACGGGCGCGACGACGGATCGTGCGCTCGGCGCGATCTCCAGCGGCAACGCCGCGATCGGCAACATGTTCTGGGGTGTGCGCCTGCGGAACAACACCGGTTTCACCATCAACTCACTGGACGTCTCCTACGTCGGCGAGCAGTGGCGCAACAGCGGCGCCGGAGCGCAGACCGTCGGCTTCTCGTATCTCGTCGGGAGTCCCGCGGTCGTGGGCACGCTCGCCGAGTTCCAGTCGACCGGCGTCCCCGTCCCTGCCCTCGACTTCACGAGCCCGGTCACGGGCGGTACCGCCGGTGCGCTTGACGGCAATCTGGCGGCCAACCGCTCGTTGCGCAGCACGTCCATCTTCGGGCTGAACATCCCGGCCGGGTCCGAGGTGATGCTCCGCTGGGCCGACCCCGACCACGACGGCACCACCCAGGATCACGGGCTCGCCGTCGACGAGCTCAACGTGATGGCCAGCTCGGTCCCCGGCCTCACGGTGGGTGATGTCGCCGTCGACGAGGGCGACTCCGGAACCAGTTCGCTCACGTTCACCGTCAGCCTGTCGACTCCGGCCCCACAGGGGGGAGTGACCTTCGACATCGCCACGGCCGACGGGACCGCTCGGGACGGCAATCCGGTCGCCGAGGACGACGACTACGTCGCGAATGCGCTGACGGGTCAGACGATCCCGGCAGGATCGTCGACGTACACGTTCACCGTGCTCGCGAACGGCGACACGGCCTTCGAGCCGGACGAGACCATGTTCGCCAACGTGACCAACGTGGCCGGCGCGGCGGTGAGCGACGGCCAGGGCGCCGGCACGATCCGCAACGACGACCCGGACACCACGCCACCGAACACCACGATCGACACCGGCCCGGTGACCCGAGCGATGCCGGACGCTGGCGTTCGAGCTTCAGCGGCACGGAAGCCGGCGGGATCGCGGGCTTCGAGTCGCAAGCTCGACGCCGGCGTTCACGGCCTGCACTCGAGTCCCCAGGGCTTCACCTCGCTCAGCGACGGCTCGCACACCTTCCAGGTCCGCACGATCGACAACGCCGACAACGTCGACCCGACCCCGGCGACGTTCACGTGGACCGTCGACACCACGGCGCCGTCAGCGACCATCGAGCAGGCCGATGACCAGGCCGATCCGACCGGCGTAAGCCCGATCGAGTTCGACGTCGAGTTCAGCGAGCCGGTGACCGGGTTCGGCGACGCCGACGTCGACCTGGGCGGCACGGACGGCCGGAGCAGCCTCGCGCCGAAGCTGCGGCTGACCAGGTTCGGCAGGTCGCTGCTCGCCCGCCGCCTGGGCGGCGTCCGGACGCGGGTGCGCGCGAGCGGCGCCATGAGCGACGGCTCCCGCACTGCGACCGCCCGCACGCGGGCCATCCTGCGGGTCGAGCGCTTCACGACCCCGGCCGGCGCCTGGGTTCCCGACGAGAGCAGCCTGACCGCGCGCGGCAAGCGCTACGTCCGCGGCCTGCGCGGCAAGCTGAGGGCCGTGGCGGGCCTGCGCTGCGACGGGCACGACGCGAACGTCAACCCGGCCGCGAGCTCACGGCTCAGCCTCGCCTGCGCGAAGGTGATGTGCGGCGCGCTCAAGCAGCTCGGTGTCGGCGCACGACCCCGGCTGGACGGCCATGGCGACTCACAGCCGATCGCCTCGAACACGACAGACTCGGGTCGCGCCAAGAACCGCCGGGTCCAGGTGACCATCATCCACGCAGGCTGAGCTCACAACGTCGGCTTCAGCTGCGCTTGCGCGCACGACGGGATTCGCGCTCCGCGGCCGCCCGCGGCGACTCGGCGTACTTGATGCGCTCCTCGTCGGTCATCTGCCGCACGACGAGCGACCCGGTGTCCACCTGGCGCTCGTAGTCACGCTGCCGCTCCTGCTTGCGCTGCTCCTCACGTTCCTTTGGTGTCGCCACGAGTCCTCGCTCCTTGTCCTGTCCGTCACAACGATACGCCTCAGGTGTCCCTCAACGCGCGGCACGCGAGTTGGCGTGGTGGCACTTCCTGCTGCTCGTGGTGGTCAACGCGGCGATCATCCAGGTGGGCGGCCGGGTCATCGGCGCCGATGTCGTGGTTGAGGAGACCGACCTGGTGCTCACCGTCGTGCTGTCGGGCGAGGGCGGCGCCGATCCCGAAGCCTCCCCGCTGTCCCTCCTCGTGCTCCCGACGATGATCGCGCTCGCGCTCCTGCTCCGGGCTCGTCGCCATCGAATCGAGCCCGAATGCGGACAGATGTTGTGATCCAGAGTCGCCCGCGTCCGATACCTTGGTCGTGCTGGCGCCGCCGTGCGGCGCGCTGCGACACGGTCAAGCGCAAGGAGGCGTAATGGCTACGGGACAACGCGTCCAACGACTGAGAGACATGGTGGACCGGCTCGAGCGGCTTCCGGCGTCGCCGGACCGTGATCGCCTGTTGGGCGAGGTCCGCTCTCGCGCCGTGGACGTCGACACGGGCGTGACGCCGCGTTCGATGCTGCCCATGCGCGAGCCCGAGCCCGAGCCCGTGATGCCCAGCCCGGCGAAGCGTGAGAGGGCCAAGGCCACCAGGCGAGTGGCAGCCCGGACGCCGGCTCCTGCGCCTCGGTTGGCTCGGGTCAGCGGCGCGTCCAGCCCCGCTAGGAACCCGGATCAGTGGCCGCCGCTCGGTGACCGCCTGTCGCTGGAAGACACGCTGCAGCCTCACGTTCAGGTGAGCGGACATCGCGCCGTCCCTCCGTGGACGCTCGGCCTGCGCGGGTAGCCGCAGCGGCCGGCTCCTGGACCCTCAGGCGCGCCGGCGGCGGGCGCTGGCCATCGCTTCGACGAACGTGTCGCGGTCGAGCGGTTCGACCGGCATCGGCGTGGTCGGGCCCTTCGCCGAGATGCCGTCGATGATGATCGTGAGGACGCGCTCCCAGTAGTCGGGGGCGATGTCGCGCGTGCGGTCGGCGATCAGACCGACGCAGAGGTTCAGCATCGGCACGTCGAACGGCCCGAGGTCCGCGCGGATGGCGCCGGCCTCCTGGGCGCGCGTGAGCAGCTTCATCGCGCGTGGCGCGATCCGCTCGCGCGCGGCGGCCACGCGCTCGCGCCCGCGGTCGCGCATCAGCAGCGCGTCCTTGAACCCGCGATCCGCCGCCTGCAGGCTGCACATGCCGCGCATGAAGGTGGTGAACCCCTCCCACGGGTCCTCGATCTCGAGCGCCGCGTCGGCCAGCGCGATGGCGCGGTCGATCTTCGCCTCGAAGAGCGCGTCGATCAGCGTGTCCTTGTCAGGGAAGCGCCGGTAGACCGTGCCGACCCCGACGCCTGCGTGGGCGGCGATGTCGTCGAGAGAGACGTCCAGGCCCCGCTCCGCGAAGACCTCGGCGGCGGCGGCGAGGATCCGTTCTCGGTTGCGCTCGGCGTCGGCGCGAAGTGGGCGTGTGGCGCTCATTCGGGTTGACCGTACCGCTCAATGGGAGGTAGCACCTCCACTTGGGTGCTACCGTCGAAGAGGAGAGCATACCTCCACTTCGAGAGGAGACCGAGTGTCACCGACTTCCCACCACGAGCGCCGCTGGCTGATCCTGGCCCTGATCGGCGTCGCGCAGCTCATGATCGTGCTGGACCTGACGATCGTGAACATCGCGCTGCCCAGCGCGCAAGAGGACCTCGGCTTCTCCGACGACGCGCGCCAGTGGGTCATCACCGCGTACGCGCTGTCGTTCGGCTCGCTGCTGCTGCTCGGCGGCAAGCTCGGCGACCTGTTCGGGCGCAAGTGGGCGTTCGTCGGCGGCCTGCTCGGCTTCGCCGCCGCCTCTGCGGTCGGCGGCGCCGCCGGGTCGTTCGGCGTGCTGGTCGGCGCGCGCGCGGCACAGGGCGTCTTCGGTGCGCTGCTCGCGCCGTCCGCGCTCGCGCTGCTCGCCATCACCTTCACCGACCCCGCCGAGCGCGGCAAGGCGTTCGGCATCTTCGGCGCGATCGCCGGCGGCGGCTCGGCCATCGGCCTGCTGCTCGGCGGGATCCTCACCGAGTGGCTCGACTGGCGCTGGTGCCTGTACGTGAACCTGCTGATCGCCGTGCCCGCCGCGTTCGCCGCGCTGCGGCTGATCGAGAACGTCGCCGCCCCCGACCGGCCCAAGCTCGACATCGCGGGTGCCGCACTGGCCACCTCCGGACTGTTCGCGCTCGTCTACGGCTTCTCGAACTCCGAGATGAACTCCTGGGGGCACCCGCTGACGATCATCTCGCTGGGGCTCGCCGTGGTGCTGCTCAGCACGTTCGCGTTCGTCGAGTCGCGCGTGGAGCACCCGCTGCTCCCGCTGCGAGTGGTCGCCGACCGGGTGCGCGGAGGCTCCTACCTGGCGATCGGGATCTCGGGCACCGCCCTCTTCGCGGTGTTCCTGTTCCTGACCTACTACCTGCAGCAGACCAAGGGCTTCTCGCCGATCGAGACCGGCCTCGCCTACCTGCCGATGACGGCGGCGATCATGATCACCGCGACCTCGGTGAACATCAGGTTCCTCGCCAAGACCGGGCCGCGCCCGCTGCTCGTGCTCGGCATGACCCTCGGCGCGCTGGCGATGGTGTGGTTCGCACAGCTCGAGGCCGACTCGAGCTACGTCGGCCATGTGATGCCCGGCCTGATCGTGATGGGCATCGGGATGGGCAACATCTTCGCGCCGGCGATCTCCAGCGCGACCTACGGCGTCGCCCCAGCCGACACCGGCGTCGCGTCGGCGATGGTCAACACGATGCAGCAGGTCGGCGGCTCGATCGGGACCGCGCTGCTGAGCTCGATCTTCGCCAGCGCGGTGGCCTCGTACGCCGAGGGCAGGGCGCCGAGCCCGCAGCTCGCCACCGACGCCGCGATGCACGGCTACACCGTGGCGTTCTGGGTCGCGGCTGGCGTGTTCGCCTTCGGCGGGATCGTCGTCGGCACGCTGATGCGCTCGATCAAGGTCGAGGCGCACGCCCCGGGCGAGGCCACGGCCGAGCCCGCCGTGGCGCACTGACCGCTCAGTCCGTCGGCTTCGAGTAGACGCGCCACTCGCGTTCGAGCTCGAAGCCGACGGCGCGGTACAGGCCGATCGCGCTCTCGTTCTCGCCCTGGACCCCGAGGGCGAGCGAGGTCGCGCCCCGTTCGCAGAGCTCGGCGAGCGAGTGCAGCAGCAACGCGCGGCCGAGGCCGGCGCCGCGCGCGGAGCGGGCGACGGCGAGCTGCTCGACCCAGCCGCGCCCGTCGCCGAACACGCGGCCGGCGACCCAGCCGACGGGGCGCCCGTCGCGGCGCGCGATCCAGCCGCGGTAGTCGGGCGCGAGCGCAGACCGCCAGGCCTCCAGCGAGCGCTCCGTGTGGCCGGGCACGTCGGCCCACGCGGCCTCGACGTAGATCAGCGCGTGGACGGCCTCGTCATCCTCACCGGGCCGGTAGCGCGCGATCGTGACCCCGCCCGGCCAGGCCGCGGCCGCGAGCGGCGGGTCGATGCCGCGCCGGAGATCGAAGAACGAGCGCCGGTGGGTGAAGCCGTTCGCCTCGAGCCACGCGATCCGCCGCGCGTCGCGGCCGTAGCTGTCGATCTCGTGCCGGCCGCGCTCCCCGAGCCACGCGACGAGCGCCTCCAGCGCCGGCTCCGGAGCGTCGCCAGGATCGACGAGCAGGATCGCCTGGCCGCCCTCGCCGACCGCGGCGTACCCGGCCACGCGGCCGTCGCGCTCGAAGACCACCCCGAGCCCACACGAGTCGACGAACTCGCCGACCTCCTCGGCGGACACCGCGGGCGCTCCCGACCAGGCGGCGTCCTCGGCGAGCGCCAACGCGATCAGGTCCGGGCGATCGGCCGGCGTGGCGTGGCGGATCATCGCGTGCCGGCTCGCGCCGCTCCCGACGGCTCCGGTCGGCGCGGGCTCACGGGTGGCGACGGTGTTCGCTCATGACGTCTCCTCGAGGTCGGTCACCGCGGACGGTAGACGTGGACCGCCACGCCGGTCGAGTACGTCTTCGCGTCGACCAGTTCGAGCGCGAGCCGGCCCGGCAGGTCCTTGAACATCGGCAGGCCGTCGCCCAGCGCCGCCGGCTGGACCACGAGCCGGTACTCGTCGACCAGTCCCTCCCGGAGCGACGCGAGCTTCCACTCCCGCCATCGCCGGGTCCTCACCGTCATAGCCCCAGTCGTGGGCTCCGTCGAGGTTGGAGACGTAGCCGTCGATCGACACGCTCATCTGCAGTACGAGCTCGCGCATTCTCGGATCCTTCGGTCGCTTGCTGTTCCGGAGGGCGGACCGCTGCAAGCGCCGAGACTCATCGCAGCCACGACGGCCGGAGACCGGATCGGGGGACCCGGTCACCGGCCGCGGGTGCGGCTATGCGGACGTGCGGAGGTCGAACCGGTCCAGGTTCATGACCTTGTCCCAGACGGCGACGAAGTCGCGGACGAACTTCTCGCCGGCGTCGTCGGAGGCGTAGACCTCCGCGAGCGCCCGGAGCTGGGAGTGCGAGCCGAACACCAGGTCGGCGGCGGTGGCGGTCCAGCGGACCTCGCCCGTCGTGCGGTCGCGGCCCTCGTAGACGTTCTCGGCCGAGTCGGACGGGGCCCACTCCGTGGCCATGTCGAGCAGGTTGACGAAGAAGTCGTTCGTCAGCGTCTCCGGCCGGTCGGTGAAGACGCCGTGCGCCGAGCCCTCGAAGTTGGCGTCGAGCGCCCGCATGCCGCCGATCAGGGCGGTCATCTCGGGTGCGGTCAGCGTCAGCATGTAGGCGCGGTCCAGCAGACCGTGCTCCAGCGGCATCTTCTCGCCGGGCCGGAAGTAGTTCCGGAAGGCGTCGTAGCGGGGCTCGAGCACGGAGAACGACTCGACGTCGGTCTGCTCCTGGGAGGCGTCCGTGCGGCCGGGCGTGAACGGGACGGTGATGTCGTGTCCGGCGTTCCTGGCCGCCTGCTCGACGGCCGCGCAGCCGCCCAGGACGATCAGGTCGGCGAGCGACACGGGCTTGCCGAACTCTCGCCGGATCCGCTCGAGCGTCTCCAGGGTCGCGGCGAGCTCGGCCGGCTCGTTGACCTCCCAGCCCTTCTGCGGCTCCAGGCGGACCCGTGCCCCGTTCGCCCCGCCGCGCATGTCGGTGCCGCGGAAGGAGGCCGCCGCCGCCCAGGCGGTGGCGACGAGCCGGGGAACGGACAGGCCCGATCGCGAGGATCGCGTCCTTGAGCGCCGCGACGTCGGACTCGTCGATCAGCTCGTGATCGACCGCGGGGACCGGGTCCTGCCACAGCTGCGGCTCGGCGACCCACGGGCCGAGGTAGCGCGACACCGGGCCCATGTCGCGGTGCAGCAGCTTGTACCAGGCCTTGGCGAAGGCCTCGTCGAGCAGCTCGGGGTTCTCGTAGAAGCGTCGCGTGATCTCCCCGTAGATCGGGTCCACCTTCAGCGCCAGGTCCGTCGTGAGCATCATCGGCGCGTGCCGCTTGGACGGATCGTGCGCGTCCGGCACCGTGTCCCGGGCCTCGGGGTTGGTCGGCGTCCACTGCTTCGCGCCGGCCGGGCTCTCCGTCAGCTCCCACTCGTACTCGTAGAGGTTCTCGAGGAACCCGTTGTCCCACTTCGTGGGCTCCTTGGTCCACGCGCCCTCGAGCCCGCTCGTGAGCGTGTGGCTGCCGTTGCCGCCGTTGACGCTGTTGTGCCAGCCGAAGCCCTGCTGCTCGATCGGCGCGGCCTCGGGCTCCGGGCCGATGTGCTCCGGGCTGACGGCGCCGTGGGTCTTGCCGAACGTGTGGCCGCCGACGATCAGCGCGACCGTCTCCTCGTCGTTCATCGCCATGCGGCCGAAGGTCTCGCGGATGTCCTTGGCGGCCGCGAGCGGATCCGGTTCGCCGCCGGGGCCCTCCGGGTTGACGTAGATGAGGCCCATCTGCACGGCGGCCAGCGGACCCGACAGCTCCCGCTCGCCGCTGTAGCGCTCGTCCCCGAGCCAGGTGTCCTCGGGGCCCCAGAAGACCTCCTCCGGCTCCCAGATGTCCTCGCGCCCGAAGCCGAAGCCGAACGTCCTGAAGCCCATCGACTGCATCGCGACGTCGCCCGTGAAGACGAGCAGGTCCGCCCACGAGAGCTTCTGTCCGTACTTGCGCTTGATCGGCCACAGCAGCCGGCGCGCCTTGTCGAGGCTCGCGTTGTCCGGCCAGGAGTTGAGGGGCGCGAAGCGCTGCGCGCCGGTGCCGCCGCCGCCGCGGCCGTCGGCGATGCGGTAGGTGCCCGCGGCGTGCCAGCTCATCCGGATGAAGAGCCCTCCGTAGTGGCCGTAGTCGGCCGGCCACCAGGGCTGCGAGGACGTCATCAGCTCGATGAGGTCCTGCCTGAGCGCCTCGACGTCGAGGCCCTTGAACGCCTCGGCGTAGTCGAAGCCCTCGTCCAGCGGGTTGGCGAGGGACGAGTGCCAGTGGAGGACGCTCAGGTCGAGCTGGTTCGGCCACCAGTCCTGGATGGTGTGCGGCCGGCCCTCCTTGGGGGTCGGGCTCGGGATCGCTGGGTTCTCGCTCTCGCTGACGCTCTCGGTCATGCCGTTCCTTTCACAGTTCGCTCCACGCACTCGGGGCACCGGCCCCAGTAGACGACCTCCGCCTCGTCGATCTCGAAGCCGAAGTCCTCGGCCGCCGTCAGGCACGGCGGATCGCCGACCGCGCAGTCGACGTCGACCATCCGGTCGCAGACGCGGCAGACGAGGTGGTGGTGGTTGTCCCCCACCCTGCCCTCGTATCGCGCCGGCGACCCCGCCGGCTGGATGCGCCGGAGAAGGCCCTTCTCGGTGAGGATCGCGAGGGCGTCGTAGACCGCCTGGACCGAGACCGAACCGATCTCGCCCCTGACGGTCTGCGCGACCGCGTCGGCGGTCACGTGCGGAGCGCCCGCGACGGCCCGGAGGACCGCCAGGCGCTGCGCCGTGACGCGCAGGCCGCGTTCACGGAGGATCTCGCTCGGGTCGGTGCCCACATCTGGACCCTATCCGAGATTGGAACGAGTCGACGGGCGGTGGGGGACTACCGGCGCGCCTGCTCGTGGACGGCGATCAGGTCCTCGACCGAGGTGCGCGCGATCGCCTCCCCGACGACGTCGAGGGGCACGTCGTCCAGCCGGCCGAAGCGCACGCAGCTCTTGCCCATGTGGAGCTTGCGGCCCGTGGCCTCCCAGCGCTCCCTGAACCACGCGTCGTCGCTGCCGTAGACGCCCATCATGTACAGGGCCATGTGGCGCTTCTGGCTGGCGAGGGCGGCCACGGAAAGCGGTTCGCCGTTGTAGGTGTCGGGGAACCGCTCGAGCGGGACGTAGTAGCCGATCATCCCGTACTGCATACCCTCTTCGAAGCCCTCGGGGAGGTGCTCGAGGATGACCGACCGCACGGCGGTGATCGCCTCTCGCCGATCCTCCGGGAGGCCGGCCAGATAGGCGTCGACCGTCGGCGCGTCGCTCCTCATGGCCCGAGGGTACTCCCGGTCGCGCCGCGCGGGCACGCGGGAGGCCGCGGCACTAGGCTCACATCGTGCGGGTGATCGAGCTCCGCGACGACCGCCACGGCCTGGAGGCCTTCGTGGTCGTCGACCACGACCTGTTCCCGATCGCGGCCGGCGGGACGCGGATGCTGCCGGACGTGGACGTCGGCGAGGTCGCGCGGCTCGCGCGCGCGATGACCTGGAAGTTCGCCGTCTGGCGCATTCCCTACGCGGGAGCGAAGGCGGGCCTGCGATTCGCGGGCGGTGCACGCGACGAGGTCCTCGCGGCCTACCGGCGGGCGCTCGAGCCCTACCGCGACGTGTTCCTGACCGGACCCGACATGGGCACGGGCCCGGCCGACTTCGCGGAAGATCTGGACGGCCCGCCACCCCTGTGGGCGCAGAGCTACGAGGGCGTCGACATGGACGACCTCGCCACGGGCCACGGCGTCAAGGCGGCGGCGGAGGCCGCGCTCACCCACCGCGGTCGCTCCCTCGAGGACGCCGCGATCGCGATCGAGGGCTTCGGCAAGGTCGGCGCCGGGATGGCGCTCGCCTCCGCGCGCGCAGGCGCCCGGATCGTCGGCGTCAGCACGGCCGACGGGTTGCTCGCCGACCCGGAAGGCCTCGACGTCGGTGAGCTGTTCTCGTTGCGCGAGCGCTACGGCGACGGGCTCGTGGCGCACGGGCCGGCGCCCGTGCGTCCGCGCGAGGAGCTCTTCGAGCTGGAGTGCGACGTGCTCGTGCCCGGCGCGCGGCCGGACTCGATCACGCGCGAGGTGGCCGCGCGCCTGCGCTGCGCGGTCGTCGCCCCGGGCGCGAACGTCCCCTACGGCCCCGGCGCCGTCGAGGAGCTCCATCGCCGCGAGATCGTCGCCGTCCCCGACTTCATCGCCAACGCCGGCGGCGTCCACCTCTACCAGAGCGTCCGCGAGGACGACTCCCCGCCCGAGGCGCTGGCCCGGATCGAGGCGCTCATCGTGGAGGCGGTCGGCCGCACGCTCGCGGCCGCCGACGAGCACGGCGTCACACCGCTCGCCGCGGCGTTCCGCACCGCACGCGTGTTCCTCGCCGGGTCGGGCGCGGACGAAGACCTCCTGGACGAGCTCTTCACCCGAGCGTCGTGAGGGTCGCGCCGACCCACGACGTCCTGCTGGTCCGCACGCGCCGCTAGGCGGGCGGGCCGATGAAGTTCGGGTTCATCGGAGGCCGCGGATCGTCCCGCGGCGGTTCGGTGCCGGCGCGCTGCTCCGTGGCATGCGGCTTCACCGGCGGATTGAGGCCCGGAAGCTTGAGCGTGACCTTGCGGCCGTCGCTCGTGGTCAACTCCGGCGCCTTCGGGTCGAGCGGCTCTCCCGGGATCGGAGTCATGGCCTGCAGTATCGCCGCGGCGCGTGCGCACGACAAGGCGCGGGTAAGTCGATCGCATGCCAGACGTGATCGTGAGCCGCCATGCCGACCGCTGGTCCGTCGCGATGCGAGGCCAGGAATCACCCGTCGAGGAGCACCCCACGCGGGAGGCCGCCGAGCTCGCGGCGCGCGACCTGGCCGCCGGCGGGACGGTCGAGGTGATCGAGGACGATCCGACCGGCCTCGACGAGAACGCGTCCGGCGACACGACCCGTCAGGAGGGGGCGCCCGCGCCGAGCGGGCCCGGTGCTGGCGAGGGCGTGCGCGACGTCCAGCCGGGCCTCTGAGGCCCGCGCATGGAGGGCGCCGCGCGGCGCCCTCCACCGCGAAGTGTCAGGCGCCCGCGGGGGCGGAGGAGTCTCCGCCCGAGGAGCGCAGCTTGGCGGCCACCACGGCCGCGGCGATGCCGGTTCCGACGATGATCGGGATCCGCCGCACGAGCGGCGTCTTCTTGGCGACCTTGTAGACGGCGGTGCCCTTCGCGGCCTTCCGCGCGCCCTTCGTCGCCTTCTTGGCGGCCTGGAGCTTCAGGTAGGTCTCGAGCAGGTCGACGACCTGGCTCTTCTTGCTCTTTTGTCGTCTGAGTGCCATGTCGGGGCCCTACCCGAGCCGCGCGCCAGCCACACGGCCGCTTGTAAGGGTCCGCGGCTCGAACCGTAAGGCCGAATCCGCTCCATTCTCCCGATGTGCGCGGGCCGTCTCAGGCCGATCATGCGAAGCATGCTTGCCACGGGCTCTGGATTCATCGACGCCGAGCGGGCCTTCGCCCGCGTCAACCGCGCCCGGCGCCGCGCCGCGCTGGTGCGCCTGCTGCGCCGGCAGCCGTCGGAGTGCGGCCGCCTGCCCGTGTTCGACGAGCTGTGCACGGCGCTCGGCCGGGTCACGCGGCGCGCCGGCCGGCGCGAGATCCCGGTGGGCGCGATCCGCGGCACGCTCGAGCCCAGCCGGGCCACGCAGTTCGACCCCGACTTCCGCCCGGCGCCGATCGCCCGCACGCGCTGGCAGCGGGTCTGGCTCGCGGAGGAGCGCGGCACGACGCTGCCGCCGATCTCCGTCGTGGCGTTCGGGGACGAGTACGTGCTGCGCGACGGCCACCACCGCGTGTCGGTCGCCCGTGCCCGCGGCGCGGTCACGATCGACGCGATGGTCGACGTGGGCTGACCGCCGGGCGTTAGCGTCCGGCACATGCTCGCGAGGGACCTGTGCGCGGCGCTCGCCGCCTGGCTCGAGCGGCTGATGCCCGCGGACGCCCGGCGCGACGGCCTGCTCGCGGCCCTCCGCGGGCGGTTCGGCGAGGACGGCCGGGAGGTCGGCGCGGACGTCTGCGCGGAGCTCCAAGCGGCGGCACGGCGCCACAGCCGCCACCTCGACGTCGAGTGGGTGCCCGAGGGCGGGCTCGTGCCGGACACGGAGTCGCGCGGCTGGCCCGATCCCGACCCGGCCGAGGCGGCCGCGCTGCGCGCCGGTATCGCCGCCGAGCGCATCGGCGGCACCGGCGTGCTGCGCGTCGCCAACCTGTTCCCGCTCGCGCTCGCCGCCCCGTTCCTCGAGGCCGCGCTCGAGGAGCTGCGCGGCGCCGACGCGGTGGTGCTGGACCTGCGCGCCAACGGCGGCGGCGACCTCGACACGGCGATGGCCGTGCTGGGTTGGTTGCTCGGCCCCGAGCCCGTGCACGTGGCCGACGTGATCTACAGGGACGGCTCCCGGCGCTGGCGTTCGGTCCCGCGCGACGAGCCGCGCCGGCCGGGCGCCGCCCTGATCGGGCCGCGGACGTACTCCTCCGGCGAGGCGCTCGCGTACCACTTCCGGGCGCAGCGCCTCGGCCCGCTCTTCGGCGAGCGCACCCCCGGCGCGGCCGACCACGTCACGCCGATCGTGCTCGGCCCCCACGTGCGCGCGAACCTGCCGCGCGGCTACGTGCGCGACGCCGTCACGGGCGGCAACTGGGAGCAGACGGGCGTCGTCCCCGACGTGCCCTGCGCGGAGTCCGAGGCCCTGGAGCGGGCGCTCGAGCATCTAGGCTCGGGGGCATGAGCGCCGCCTCCCACCTCGACGAGCGCGAGCTGGTCGCGCGCGCCCGGCGCGGCGAGGAGGGCGCCTACCGCGCGCTCGTGGAGCGCTACCGCGGCGAGCTGCACGCACACGCCTACCGGATGCTCGGCTCGGTCCACGACGCCGAGGACGCGATGCAGGACGCGCTGCTGCGCGCGTGGCGCGGCCTCCCCCGCTTCGACGGCCGCAGCGCGGTGCGCTCGTGGCTTTACCGGATCGTCACCAACACCTGCCTGGACCTGATCGGCAAGCGCCCGAAGAAGGTGCTGCCGATCGACCACGGGCCGCCGTCGGACGCCCACGAGGGCCCGGGCATGCCGCTGACGGAGTCGATCTGGATCGAGCCCTACCCCGACGACCAGCTGGGCCTGATGGACGGCCGCGCGGCGCCCGAGGCGCGCTACGAGCAGCGCGAGAGCGTCGAGCTCGCCTTCGTGGCCGCGCTCCAGCACCTGCCGGCGCGCCAGCGCGCGGTGCTGATCCTGCGCGAGGTGCTCGGCTACTCCGCCAACGAGGTCGCGGACACGCTGGAGACGAGCGCCCCGGCCGTCAACTCCGCGCTGCAGCGCGCCCGCAAGACGATCGACGAGACCCTGCCCGAGCGCAGCCAGGCGGAGACGCTGCGCACGCTCGGCGACGACAAGGTCAAGGAGATCGTCGAGGGCTACATGGAGGCGTGGGAGCGCGGCGACGTCGAGGCGGTCACGGCGATGCTGGCCGAGGACGCCGCGATCACGATGCCGCCGATGGCGAGCTGGTTCCGCGGCGAGGGCGTCGAGATCTTCCTGCGCGAGTGGGCCTTCTCCGGGCGGGTCTACGACGCCGAGGGCCGGCGCAACGTGCGCGTGCTGCCCGCCCGCGCCAACGGCCAGCCCGCGATCGGGACCTACTCCTGGAGCGACGAGGCCGGCGCGCACCTGCCGACCGTCCTGCAGGTCCTGAGCTTCGAGGGCGAGAGGATCACGGAGATCACGGGCTTCGTGGACCCGTCCGTGTTCGGCCGCTTCGGGCTGCCGGAGCGTCTGTGAGCCGCGAGGAGACGGCCTGGTTCGAGCAGCTCTACGCGGCCGCGGAGACCGGCGACGCGCAGGTGCCGTGGTTCCGGGGCGGCCCGAACCCGTTCCTCGCGCAGTGGGTGGCCGAGCGGGAGCCCGACGGCGCCGGCCGCCGCGCGCTCGTGATCGGGACGGCGCTCGGCGACGACGCCGAGTTGCTCGCGTCGCGCGGCTACGCCGTGACCGCCTTCGACATCGCCCCGACGGCGATCGAGCGCGCCCGGCGGCGCTTCCCGCACTCGAAGGTCGACTACCGCGTCGCGGACCTGCTGGACCTCCCGGCCGAATGGCGCGAGGCGTTCGACCTCGTCGCGGAGGCGATCACGGTGCAGTCGCTGCCGGTGGTGCTGCGCGACGAGGCGATCGATGCGATCGCGCGGACCGTGGCCCCGGGCGGGACGCTGGTCGTGGTGTCGGGGATCTGGGACGGCGACGGGCCGCGCGACGGCCCGCCGTGGCCGCTGACGCGCGTGGAGCTCGACCGGTTCTCTGAGACGCTGCGGCCGGTGGCGGTCGGCGTGGCGCGGATCGGGTCCGAAGCGCGCTGGCGGGGCGAGTACACCCGTTAGCCGGGGGCGTAGCGCGGGGCTTCCGTCCTGTACGGGTCCCGCCCGAAATCGACTGGACGGAAACCGTCGGCTACCGACGGTTTCCGTCCACTCGATCCGCGGGTGGCGCGTACAGGGACGGAATCCGTCCGGCGCTGGCCTCCCCACCTCCCTACCCAGCCGCAGTTGACGTTCGGTCGAGCCACGCGACGGCCTCGATAGCCGACGGCAGCGCCAGGCACTCGTCGCGCACCCGCAACGCCGCCGCGCGGAACGCCCCGTCCTCCAACACCTGTCGCACGGCGAGACCGATCTCCGCCGAGGACACGGTGAGGGGGTCGAGCACCACCCCCGCGCCGAGAGACGCGACCATCGCCGCGGTGTGCGGCTGGTCGGCCCCGACGGGCAGGAGCACCGACGGCAGCCCGTGGGCCAGCGCGGCGAGCGCGATCCCGGAGCCGGCCTGTGAGACGACCGCCCGGCACCACGGCAGCAGCTCCTCCTGCGGGATCCAGCGCTGCAGCCGGACGTGCGGCGGCTGGCGCCCGAGCTCGAGCGGGTCGATCTGGCGGCCCGTCGTGACCACCAGCGGCACGCCGAGCTCGCGGATCCCCGCGAGCGCGCGCGGGAGCAGGTCGCCGGACTCGGCGTTGAAGACCGTGCCGAGGGTGAGGTAGACCGCATCGCCGTCGGCGGCCGGCGGGTCGCCGCCGCGGAACGCGAAGGCGCCTGGCGCCTGGCGCAGGATCAGCGGGAACGGGGAGAGCAGCGCTTCCTCCGGCGCAGGCCCGGCGAGGCCGAGAGCCTCGCGCAGGCGCGGAATGCGATCGGCGACGATGTCCGGCCGCAGGAACGACGCCGCGGCGATCACGAGCACGCACGCGCACGGCATCCCGAGCCGCTCGGCTGCCACGCGGGCGCCGTAGTCGGCCTCGTCGCGGACGATCCGCTCCGCGCCCCACTCCCGCGCGATGCGCGGTCAGCGCCCTGGCCCGCTGCAGCGCGAGCTCGCCCGCGTACCACTCCCGCAGCGCCCGCTCCTCCACGGCCGGGTCGTAGGGCTCGAGCGGCATCCGCGCCGCCGGGTCGGGCGCCTTGCCGGGCGACTCGATCGCCTCGAGGCCGCGCTCGCGGATCGCCTCGAGCATGTCGGCCCGGCCGGTCACCGCGACGTCGTGGCCCGCGGCGAGGGCGGCGCGCGCCAGCGGCACGAGCGGGTCGAAGTGGCCCTGCCCGCCGGCGAAGGCGAACAGGATCCGCATCACTCGGCCGCGGCGATCGAGGCGCTGACGAGCGCGACGATCCCCTCGCGCGAGCCGGCCGAGGCGTAGAAGCCCGCCGCGTGGCAGAAGATCGCGTCCTCGACGCCGGTCGCGGCTGCGAGCTCGGCCCCGCTGCGGCCGCGCCAGCCGGCGGGGAAGCTGAGCCGGTTCTCGAACGAGCCGACCTCACGCGGAACGGCCTGCGAGCCCCAGCCGTCCGACTTCGGATAGACGACGTAGAGCGCCTCGGGCGCGCTCGTGATGACGGCCTCCCGCCAGGGCATGTTGGAGTCCAGCTCGATCACGCGCGGGTCCTCCGCGCGGCCGATCGCGGCCGCGACGAGCTCGCGCGCCCGGTCGAACGCGGCCGCGCCGGCGATCTCGCGCTCGAGCATCCCGCGCGCGAGGGCGACGGCCTGCGCGAAGCGCGCGTCCTCCTCGTCCGGCGAGAGCGCCTCGTCCCACGCCGGGTTGAGCGCCGCGATCACGCCGCTGACGCTCATCGGGCGGACGTCGCCGATCAGCGGCTCGACCAGCGTCTGGCCGACGTCGTTGGCGTCGACGCCGCAGACCAGCCGTTCGTCGATCGCCGCCGCCGCCTCGGCGCTGCCCGCCAGGGCCTCGCCGTGCTCACGCCAGACGAGCCCGAAGCTCGCGTAGCGGATGCCGTTGGCGCGCTCGCCCGCGCCGCCCTTCTGGTGGTGGTCGAAGTCGCCCGTCTCCGGGTCGTGGTTGCCGCCGACGTCCACGCGCAGGTCGGCGGCGGCCTGCCGCTCGGGATCGCGGGTGCGCACGATCTCGAGCCGGCCGTGGGCGAGCTCGAGCACGGCGATGGCGAAGACGTCGTCCGCGTGGAAGTTGCCAGGGTGCGTGGCGACCTGCATCGCGTCCACCGTAGCCGAGCGCTACCGTGCGCCACCGATGCTCCGCGCCGCGCTCGCCACCACCCTCACCGCCCTCGCGCTCGCGGCTCCCGCGGCGGCCGACTGGAGCGGCGACGGCGCCGCCGACGTGCTCGCCGTCCACCCCGACGGGCGGCCTGCTGCTCTACCGCAGCAACGGCGCGGGCGCCTTCGCCGGCGGCGGCGAGGGGATCGGGACCGGCTGGGGCTCGTTCACCGCGCTCCTGACCGGCGACTGGAGCGGCGACGGCCAGCCGGACATCCTCGCCCGGGCGCAGGACGGGCGGCTGCTGATGTACCGCGGCAACGGCAGCGGCGGCTTCGCCACCGGCCAGGCCGAGCAGGTCGGCTCGGGCTGGGCGGCTTCACCGCGCTGCTGCTGCCGCGCGACTGGGACGGCGACGGCAAGCGCGACATCCTCGCCCGCGACGGCGACGACCTGCTGCTCTACCGCGGCAACGGCGCCGGCGGCTACGTGACGGGCCGCGCCGAGCTGCTCGGCGGAGGCTGGCAGGGGTTCACGGCGCTCCTGGCCCCCGGCGACTGGAGCGGCGACGGCAACCAGGACCTCCTTGCCCGCACCTCCGACGGCGCGCTGATCATGTACCGCGGCGACGGCAAGGGCGGCTTTGCGGGACGTGCCCAGATCGGCTCGGGCTGGCAGGGCTTCACCGCGCTGATGGCCGGGGGCGACTTCAGCGGGGACGGCAAGCCGGACATCCTCGCTCGCGCCGACGACGGGCGGCTGCTGATGTACCGCGGAGACGGCGACGGCGGCTTCGTCACCGGCAGCGCCGAGCCGGTCGGCTCGGGCTGGCAGTCGCTCGGCGGCCTCATGCTGAGCTGGGACCCGCTCCCACCCGCCCCGCCGCCGCCCCCGCCGCCCGCCGCGGCGACGCCCGACGGCAACGTCCGGCTCCAGGCAGGGATCCGCTGCACCCCGCCCGGCGGCAGGCTCAAGGTGAACCTGAAGGTGAGGAAGCGTGCGGGCACGCGCGCGCCGCGCATCCGCCGTGTCGTCTTCTACATTCGCGGCGGCGCCCGCAAGGTCGACGGCAGGCGGCCGTACGTCGTGCGGCTGCGCGTCAAACGCCCCGCCGGCTCGCGCGGGCGTGTCTACGCCCGCGTGGTGTTCACGCGCCCGGGCTCGAAGAAGCTGCGCCGCAAGACCGTGTCGCGCCGCTTCGTCATGTGCGGCTAGGCGACGCCGGCGTCGATCAGCAGCTTCCAGATCTCGCCCTGGTCGACGACCTCGACCTCGAGCTTCTCCGCCTTGGTCAGCTTGCTCGCGCCGACGTCGGCGCCCGTGATCAGCATGTCCGTGCTGGCCGACACGGAGGAGGCCGTCGTCGCGCCGGCCCGCTCGGCGAGGCGCTGGAACACCGGCCGCGAGACCTTCTCCCCGCTGCGGGGGTCGGAGATCGACCCGGTGATCACGACCGTCTTGCCCTCCAGCGGCGCGCCCTGGACGACCGTGGGCGGCAGGTCCTCCTCGCGCACGTCGAGGTCCACCCCGCGCTCGCGCAGGCGCGCGATCTCCTCCCGGGTGGCCTCGCGGTTGAGGTGCTCGTGCAGGCTGGCGGCGACCTTGGGGCCGATGTCCTCGACCTGCTGGAGCTCCTCCTCGGTGGCGTCGGCGACGGCCTCCAGGCTCGCGTAGCCGGCGCGGCAGAGCTTGCTCGCGGTGCCCTCGGAGGCCATCGGGATCGCGAAGCCGATCAGCGCCTTGCGCAGGCCCGACGCCCTTGCTGCGCTCGATCGAGGCGATCATGTTGTCGGCCGAGACCTCGCCGATGCGGTCGAACTCGAGCAGGGTCTCGCGGTCGAGCGCGTAGAAGTCAGAGGCGCGGTCGAGCCTGCCCGCCTCGTTGAGGCGCTCGATCCACTTCTGGCCGATCGCGTCGATGTCCGCCGCCGCCCGCGAGGCCCAGTGGATGAGCCGCCGCACCGTCTGCGCGGGGCAGGCGACGTTGGTGCAGTAGAGCTCGCGCGAGTTGCCCTGCTCCGTGAGGTCGTGGCCGCACGACGGGCACTGCGCCGGCGGCTCGATCTCGCGCTCCTGCCCCGTCCGCTTCGACGCGTCGAGCACCCCGGCCACGAACGGGATCACGTCCCCGGCGCGGCGCACGAGCACGGTGTCGCCGATCCGCACGTCGCGCGCGCGGATCACCTCTTGGTTGGCGAGGGTGGCGCGGGTGACGGTCGTGCCGCCGACGAACACGGGCTCGAGCACGGCGACCGGCGCGACCTTGCCGATCTTGCCCACGTCCCAGATGACGTCGGCGAGGATCGTCGTCTTCTCCTCGGCGGCGAACTTGAACGCGAGCGCCCCGCGCGGTGAGCTCGAGCGCGTCCCGGCGGCCGCGTAGGCCGTGCGGTCGGCGAGCCGGAGCACGGCGCCGTCGAGGTCGTAGTCGAGCTCGTGGCGGGTCGCCTCGATCTCGGAGATCGTCTCCTGCGCCTCCGCCGCCGTGTCGGTGTGGCGCATGTCGGCGGCGTCGAAGCCGAGCGACTTCAGGCCCGCCTCGAGGTCGTCGTGGACCTCGCCCGCCGTGTCGAGGTCGAAGGCGAAGAACCGCAGGCGCCGCTCCTCGACGGTCTTGGGGTCCTTGGCGCGGACGGTGCCCGCGGCCGCGTTGCGCGGGTTGATCAGCGGCTTGTCGGGGTGCGCCTCGTTGTAGGCCGTGAACGTGGAGCGCAGCATCACGAGCTCGCCGCGGACCTCGGTCGTGGCGGCCGAGGAGACATTCGTCGGGACGCCGTCGGCGATCGCGCGCACGAGGGTCGTGACGTCCTCGCCCGTCGTGCCGTCGCCGCGCGTGACCGCGCGGGCGAGGCGGCCGCCCTCGTAGACGAGCGCGAGCGAGAGCCCGTCGAGCTTGGGCATCACCACCACCGGCTGGCCGGGGAAGCGCTCGTAGAACGCCTCCACCTGCTCGGGCCTGGTGGCCTTCTCGAGCGAGAGCATCGGGCGGCTGTGGCGCACGGGCGCGTGCAGCACGCTCGGCGCGCCGACCTCCTCGAGCGGGTTCGGGTCCGGAGTGAGGTCGGGGTGCTCCCCGACCAGCGCCCGCAGCTCGTCCTCGATCGCGTCGTACTCCGCGTCGGCCACCAGCGGCTCGCCGCGGTAGTAGGCGTCGCGCAGCTCGGTCATGCGGGCCGCGAGCTCGTCGATGCGCTCCTTCGTGCTCACCCGCGGCAGGCTAACCATGCGGCCAGCGGTACCGTCGGCCGATGAGGTCGCTCTCGTACTCGGCCTGGAGCGCGACCTGCGACACGCTCCACGCCCACACCCAGGCCACGCCTGCGTGGTGTGCGACTGGGGTCCGCCGACGCTACCCCGGCTGGGCCCTGCACTTCAACCCGTCCTGAAGCATTCGCCGAGGCCGACAGGTAGCTGTAGGCTCGCCGCATGGACCGCCGCGTCCTGGAGCTGTGGCGGAGCGAGTTGCCGATCCAGCTCGCCCCGATGGGGAGCGTCAGCGCCACACCGCGGCTCGCGCTGGCGGTCGCCGCCGCCGGCGGTCACGCGATGTACCCGGCGCTCGCGCTCCCGCCGCCGGCGCTGGCGCCCGCGGTCGACGCGCTGGCGGACGCCGGCGCCGCGTTCGGCGTGAACTTCATCGTGCCGATGATGGACCCGGGCTCGCTCGAGCTGGCGCTCGAGCGCGCGCCCTACGTCGACTTCTTCCTCGAGGACCCCGACGCGGCGCTCGTCGAGCGCGTGCACGCGGCCGGCGCGGTATGCGGCTGGCAGGCCGAGACGGCGGACGAGGCCCGCGCGGCCGAGGCCGCCGGCTGCGACCTCGTGGTCGCCAAGGCGTGGGAGTCGGGCGGGCGCAAGCGGGTCGAGGGGCCGACGCTGCTGCCGCTGCTCGACGGCGTGCTCGACGCCGTATCCGTGCCGGTGGTCGCCGCCGGGGGAATCGCCACGGCCCGCGGCGTCGCCGCCGCGCTCGCGGCGGGGGCCTCCGCCGTTCGCGTCGGCACGCGGTTCATCGCGGCCGAGGAGTCCGACGCCCACCCGGACTGGGTCGCCGCCGTGCTCGCCGCGGCGCCCGAGGACGCGGTCGTCAGCAACGCTTACAACGAGGGCCTCACGCCACCCGGCCCACACCGCGTGCTGCGCGGCGCGCTCGAGGCCGCCGGCGCCTTGCCTCCCGGCGACGTCGGCCTGCTGCGGCTGGCCGGCGCCGAGATCCCCGTGCCGCGCTTCGGCCCACAGCCGCCGACCCGCGACTCGACCGGCGCGACGCACGCGATGGCCCACTACGCCGGCCAGTCGGCGGGCGCCGTGACTCGGATCCAGCCGGCCGCCGAGATCGTCGCCGAACTCGCCGAGGGGATCAGCGCGGCGACCAGGGCGTGACCGGGCGCGCGAGCCGCTCGCCGTCGACCAGCACGTCCACCCGCTCATTGAAGAACGCGATCCGATCGGTCACCTCGGCCGCCTCGCGCAGCGGGGCGATGTAGGTCCAGGCCACGTCCGGCGCCGCGGCGTGGGAGAAGTAGGTCGCCTCGCCCTTGTACGCGCAGAAGCTGCGCGTGTCGCTCGGTTCCAGCAGATCCATGCGCACGTCCTCCGCCGAAAGGTAGTAGCGCACCGGCAGCGGCGACTCGAACAGCAGGTACGGAGCGCTCGACTCCGCCAGCAACTCGCCGTCGAGCTCGACACGGATGTCGCGAGAGGAGTGGACGATGTCGATCCGGTGATACGGGTCGCGCGGGTGCCCGACGTTGCGCTCGTCCTCCTCGAACCAGGCGTCGAAGGCGGCGAACTCGACGATCAGGTGCTCGTGCAGGTCGGGGTCCGCGGGCCGGAAGGCGCCGGCCTCGCGCCCGCCGGCACGCAGCGTCAGCGGCTCGCCCTCCGTGGTGCGCACGGAGAACGGCACGCTTGGGTCGAGCACCACGCGGTCGCCCAGCCTCGGCGCCCCCATCGCCTCCACACCGTGCCCGTCCACAGCCTGTGATCCGTCGGGCACCGGCACGACCTCCGCCTGCACGTCCTCCACCGGGATGGCGTACTCGGGCACGACCCGGCGGGGCTCCCAGACCAGCAGCGCGCGCGTGCTGTCGACGACGGTGGCCCCGCCGAGCACACCCCGGATCCGCTTGTCGATCGGCTCGTAGCGCAGCGCCGGCAGCTCGCGCATCAGCAGCTCGCGGAGATGGATGCTCATGACCGGCCATCCTCCCCCTCCACCGCGCCGACCGCAAGCTTGCCCCACGCGGCGAGTTCTGAGAGGTTCGGAGTGTCCAACGACAAGAAGGGAGTCGGCATGGCGGATCGAGCCGTATTCATCGGGTTCGGGCAGCCGGTTCGCGGTCGCGAGGAGCGCGCCGTCGACGTCTTCAACGAGTTCGTCGGCATGTGCGGGCGCATGCAGGCCGACGGCCGGATCGAGGACATGGACGTCACGCTGCTCGACCCCCACGGCGGCGACCTCGGAGGCTTCTTCATGCTCCATGGCAGCGCGGACCAGTGCGCCGCGCTCCAGATCGACGAGGAGTTCCGGCGCGCATGCATCGACGCGAACCTCATCGTCGAGAACTTCGGCGTCGTGCCGGCCGCGACGGGCGCGGCCGTCGCCGAGGAGATGACGATGTACACCGAGGCCCTGCAGAAGGTCGGTGTGGGCGGTCACGCCCTCGCCGGATGACGGCCTGGCCGGGCTGCGCTACCCCGTGTTGCGCAGCCCGGCCGCGATTCCGGAGATCGTGGCGAGCAGGGCCTCGCGGTCGTGCTCGGCGCCCGCGCGGACGCGCAAGAGGAGCTCGACCTGGAGGTGGTTGAGCGGGTCGACCCACGGGTTTCGGTGCGAGAGCCGCTCGAGCAGCGCGGGCGTGGAGGCGAGCAGGCGCTCCTCGCCCGTGATCTCCAGCAGCCGGGCGCGCAGGCCGCGGTACTCGCCGCAGATCTGCTCCCACAGTCGTGCGCGCAGCTCTTCGTCGACGAGCCGCAGGTAGCCGGCTGCGACGCCCAGATCGGTCTTGAACAGCGCCATCTCGATCGTGTTGACCAGCGAGGCGAAGAACGGCCACTCCTCGCGCATATCGCGCAGCACCGAGAGATCCGCCTCCGCGAGCGCGGTGCCGGCGCCGTACCAGGACGGCAGCAGTACGCGGTTCTGCGTCCAGGCGAACACCCACGGGATCGCGCGCAGTGCCTCGACTCCGGCCGCCACGCCCTTGCGCGAGGGCGGGCGCGAGCCGATGTTGAGCCGGCCGAGCTCGGAGATCGGGGTGATCTGCTCGAAGAAGCGCAGGAAGTCCTCGTCCTCGTAGACCAGCCCCCGGTAGACCTCGCGCGAGCGGGCGGCGAGGTCGTCGAGCGCCGTGCGCCACTCCGGCCGCACCTCGGTGCCGGCGCCGCTGGAGGCCAGCAGCACCGCCGACGCGGTCTGCTCGAGCGAGCGCACGGCCAGCTCGGGATGGCCGTAGCGGGCTGAGATCGTCTCGCCCTGCTCGGTCAGGCGCATGCGGCCGTGCACCGTCCCGAACGGCTGCGCGCGGATCGCCTGGTAGGAGCGGCCGCCGCCGCGCGAGGTCGAGCCGCCGCGGCCGTGGAAGAGCTCGAGCGCCAGCCCGTTCTCGCCCGCCTGCCAGGCCAGCCGCTCCTGCGCGCGGTGCAGCGCCCACTGGCTGGCGACGAAGCCCGAGTCCTTGCCCGAGTCGGAGTAGCCGAGCATCACGCACTGGCGGTCCCCGTGCCAGCGCAGCGCGTCGCGGTAGGGCGCGCAGGCGTACAGCGTCTCCATCGTCTCTGGCGCGCGCTCGAGGTCGGCGAGGGTCTCGAACAGCGGGACGAAGCGCAGCCGCGGCGAGCCGTGGCCGGCCTCGAGCCCGGCGCGCCGCGCCAGCCACAGCGCCGCCAGCACGTCGCTGGGCCGCTCGACCATCGAGATCACCATCGTCGGCACGGCTTCCCGCCCGTAGGCGTCGCGCGCCAGCGCGACCGTGTCGAGCACGCGCACGAGCTCGCCGGCCGGGCCGTCCGGCGGCCGGAAGAGCCCTTCGCGGCCGCTCGCGATCGCCTCCTCGAGCACGGCGATCCGCCCCGCCTCGTCCTCCGCGCCCGCGAAGCCGGGCAGCAGCGCGCCCGCCGCCTCGCGCACGACGCCCGCCGACTGGCGGATGTCGAGGCTCGCGAGGTGGAATCCGAACACGTCGACCTGCCACAGCAGCCGCCGGATCGCGCCGCCGGCGACGTGCTCGGAGCCGAGGCACTCGCGCACGAGCGCGAGGTCGCGCCGCAGCTCCTCCGGATCGGCGTAGCCGGGCTCCCGCCCCGAGGCGCGCAGCGTGTTCTCGAGCCGGTGCTCGACGAAGCCGAGCTTGGCCCGCAGCGGCTCCCACTTGCGGTGCGTGCGCCGCAGCACCGGCGCCGTCGGCAGCTCGCGCTCGTCGCGCTCCAGGGACCGCTCGAGCGCCGGCGTGACGACGACGCGGCGGTCCGCGTGCGAGTAGCGGCGCGCGAGCGCCCGCACCCGGTCGCGCAGCAGCCGCACCGCGGTGCGGCGGTGCAGCCGCAGCGTGTGCGCGAGCGTCTCCGCCCCCACCTCGGGATGGCCGTCCATGTCCGAGCCCGCCCACGACCCGAACGCGAGGACGGGCGCCTCGACCCGCGTGGCGAACACGCGCTCGACCTCGTCGAGCACCTCGGGCACGGCGTCGAACAGCGCCGACTCGAACACGAACAGGTTGCGGCGCACCTCGTCCTCGACCCGCGGGCGCGCCCGGCGCACCTCGTCCGTCTGCCACCAGATCGTGACGATCTCCTGCACCTCCGCGAGCACCGCGCGGCGGCGGGCGCGGCCGGAGCGGGGGTCGTCGAGCCGGTCCAGCAGGTCCATCAGGTCGGCCTGGTGATCGAGCACGGACCGGCGCGTCGCCTCCGTGGGATGCGCGGTCAGGACCAGCTCGAGGTGCAGCGCGCGCAGCGCCTCCGCGGTGTTGACCCCGGCGCGGCCGAGCAGCTCGGCGGTCTCGGCCAGCGACTCGCGCTGCTCCTCTCCGGATGGCGTCGTACTCGCGCCGGCGCCGGATGCGCTCGCGCTCCTCGGCGATGTTGGCGAGCTGCAGCTGGAGCGAGCACGCGCGGATGTAGGGCTCGACCTCGTCGTCGCCGAGGCCCTGCAGGCACTCCATCAGCGCCTCGCGGGCGTCCTCGTCGCCCTCGCGCAGCTCGGCGGCCGTGCGGTGGATCCAGCGCACGCGCTCGGCGAACGCGCGGCCGTGCTGCTCGGTGAGCACGGCGTCGAGCGCGCCGCGAGAGGAGCTCGGTCTCGCGCGCGACGGGCGCGGCGGAGGCGGTCATCGCCGGGATTGTCACAGCCCGCGTCTGAGACGCGCGCGCGGCGGGCACTCTCTCGGCAGTCGGAGAGGAGCGGCGGCGATGGGCTGGATCCGGGTGGCTGGTGCGGTGGCGGTGTCGGTGGCGGCTCTGGGCGGCTCCCGCCGCGGCGCAGAACCCGGGCTACGGCGGCGGGCGGCTGCCGTCGGCGGCGGTGCCGAAGACGGGCTACGTGCCGACGGTCGGGATCGCCCTGCAGCCCCGCGGCGACCGCATGGCGCTGCGCTTCGACACCAGCCTGCGCTGCGGCGGCACGAGCTACGACGTCGTCGGCCGCGCGCTCGCGGCGTTCGACGGGCGCGGCTTCTCGGCTTCCGCGGCGCGCCGCTTCCGGATCCCCGGCGGGAGGATCGACTTCGCCTGGACGCTCGCCGGCCAGGCCGACGGGACCAACGCGTCAGGCACCGCTGCGGATCGCCGGCACCCGCACCGCCGGCGGCCGCCGCACCGCCTGCGACCGCAAGCCGACGCGCGCCTTCGCCGCCCGCGTCGCCGCGCCCGCGCCCGGGGGCGCCCCGCGGCCGCCGGCGGGCGCCGCGTTCGGCGGCCTGAGCACGATCCGCGTCGCCGACGGCCTGCGCGGACCCGTGGTGCTGAAGGCGACGCGCAGCGGCCGCCGGATCGCCGCGCGCTGGACGGCGTTCGCCGACTGCCGCCGCGGCCCGCGCGCGGACCTCGTGAACTTCACGCCCTCGATGCGGGTGCGTGGCGACGGCAGCTTCAGCCGCTCCGAGCGCTTCGCCGTCCGCTACGCCGACGCGCTCGTGCGCTACCGGGTGCGCTTCGCGGGCCGCGTGTCCGGCGAGGGGGCGACCGGGAAGCTGCGCATGCGCGCCCGCGTCTTCACCCGCTCCGGCCGCCGGCTGCTGACCCGCTGCGACACCCGCACGCGCACCTGGACGGCCGGGCTGCTGCGCGCGGTCCCGCCGGCGCCGGGCGGCGGCGCGCCGCCGCCGCCGGGCTCGACCGCCCCCGCACCGACGCCGCCGCAGCCGCGGAGTCCCGTCGTCGGCCAGTGGTCACTGAACATGACCAGCGACCCCGGCGACTACATCGGGGCGGGCCGGACCTGGTCGCACGGCCCGCCCGCCGACCGCCTGAGGGTGAGCGCCGACCGGCGCCTGATCACCTTCAGCATGGACACCGACGCCGAGTTCCAGGGCGGCTGGTGGACCACCGACTTCGCCGCCCCGCCCGGTCAGGACCTCGCCGTCGGCACGACCTACCAGGCGCAGCGGTATCCGTTCAACGACGGCTCGGCGGGCTTCGCCCACGGCGGCAACGGCCGCGGCTGCAACACGCTCACCGCCACCTTCACCATCCACGAGCTCGCCTACGACCCCGACGGCACGCTGCGCACGTTCCGCGCCGACTTCGAGCAGCACTGCGAGGGCGGTCAGCCCGCCCTGCGCGGCACCTGGGTCTTCCACGCCGCTTGACGGGCCGACGGTCGGCTAGCGTCCGGGCATCGTCGTCGGCACCTGGAACCTGGAGAACCTGTTCCGCCCCGGCTCGGAGTTCGGGCCGCGCGACGAGGCCACCTACGAGACGAAGCTCGACGGGCTCGCGGCGGTGATCGAGGCCGCCGCGCCCGACGCGCTGGCCGTGCAGGAGGTCGGCGAGCCCGAGGCGCTCGCAGACCTCGTCGCGCGGCTGGACGGCGCATGGGAGGTCGTGACCTCGGAGGTCTTCGAGCCGCGGCACCCGATCCGCGTCGGAGTGCTCTCGCGCATGCCGATCGGCGAGGTCCAGCAGGTCAGCGACTTCCCCGCGCGGCTGCGGCCGGTCCAGGCCGACGACGCGGGGGCCACGCTCGACGCGATGCCGCGTGGGGCACTGCGGGTCCGGACCGGCGGGATCGACCTCGTCGTCTGCCACCTCAAGTCGAAGCTGCTCACCTTCCCCGGCGGGCGCTTCTCGCCTCGCGACGAGGGCGAGCGCGCCCGCTACGCGGCCTACGCGCTCCAGCGCCGCGGTGCCGAGGCGGCCACGGTGCGCGCGGCCGCCGACCGCCTGCTCGACGGCGCCGGGACCGAGCGCCCCGTGGTGGTGCTCGGCGACCTCAACGACGAGCCGCAGGCGGCGACGACCCAGATCCTGCTCGGGCCGCCGGGGTCCGAGATCGGCACGGCGGGCTTCGACCGCCCCGACCAGGGCGACCCGTGGCGGCTGTGGAACGTGGCGCCGCTGATCCCGGCCGACCAGCGCTACACGCGCGTGTTCGCGGGCCGCCCCGAGCTGATCGACCACATCCTCGTCAGCCGCTTCCTCGTCACGCGGACGGCGTCCGTGCACACGGGCGGCGTGCAGCCGGAGTCGATCGGGCCCGTGCCGCCCGCCCGCAGGGACGCGGAGGCCTCCGACCACGCGCCGGTCTTCGCGCGCTTCGACCTCTGAGCCTCAGCCCGCGGGCAGCGACGCCTCGATGCGCGTGCCCGCCGGGCCGGAGGCCACGTCGAGCGTGCCGCCGAGCAGCAGCACGCGCTCGCGCATCCCCGCGAGTCCGAAGCCGGCACCAGGCGCGGACGGATCGAAGCCGCGTCCGTCGTCGGTGACGCTGAGCTGCAGTGTCCCGTCGGCCTCTCGCGCCGTCACGGCCACGCGCGAGGCGCCGGCGTGCTTGACGGCGTTGGTCAGCGCCTCCTGGATGATCCGGTAGAGCGCGGTCTCGACCTCGGGCGACCGGCGGCCGCGGAAGTCGAGCTCCGTCGTGACCTCGAGCCCGTGGCGGGCGCCCGTGCGCGCCGCGAGCTCCTCGATCGCCGGCGCGGGCCCGAGCTCGTCCAGCGCCGCCGGGCGCAGCTCGCGGATCAGCGTGCGCAGGCCCTCGATCTCCCCGTCGATCGTCGTCACGACCTCCTCGAGCGCCGCCCGCATCGCCTCGGCGTCGTCGCGGCGGCGGGCGGCGGAGACCAGCATCCGCAGGCCGCCGAGACCCTGCAGCGTCTCGTCGTGCAGCTCGCGCGCCCAGCGCGCGCGCTCGGCCTCCGCGCCGGCGACCGACTCGCGCAGCCGCTGCGCCTCGACCGAGCGGGCCGTCGCCACGGCCGTCGCCGCGCTGGCGGCGAAGGCCAGCAGCAGCGACTCGTCCTCGTCGGCCGGCTCGCCTCCGACGGCGGCCAGCATGCCGAGCGAGCGCCCGCGGAAGCTCAGCGGCACCAGCACCTGGGCGTCGAGCCCGTGCTCCCCGAGCGCCGCGCGTACGACGGCGGGCTCGCCCGCCTCGAGGCGCGTCCCGCGGAAACCGGGCGAGATCTCACCCGCCGTGGCCGCCACCACGAGGCCGGACTCCTCGTCGAGCAGGATCACCATCCCGCGCGCGCCCACGAGCGCGCGGCCGCGCTTGACGATGAGCTCGAGCACGCGGTCCAGGTCGGTCTCGCCGCCGATCGCGCGCGCGATCGCGGTCGTGGCCTCGAGCCGGCGCACGGAGCGCTCGAGCTCGTCGCGGCGGCGCTCGGAAGCCCGATACAGGCGCGCGTTCTCGATCGCGATGCCGGCCCACTCCGCCAGGATCACGACCGCTTCCTCGTCGGCGGCCGTGAACTCCGCGCCGTCCGCCTTCTCGGTCAGGTAGAGGTTGCCCCAGGCCTCGCCGCGGATCAGCACGGGCGTGCCGAGGAACGTCTCCATGGGCGGGTGCCCCGGCGGGAAGCCGTAGGAGCGGGCGTCCTCGCCGACGCTCGAGAGCCGCAGCGGCCGCGGGTCCTCGATCAGCACGCCGAGGATGCCGCGCCCGCGCGGGAGATCGCCGATCGCCCGCCGCACCTCCGGCCCGATGCCGTAGGTGAGGAAGCGCTCGAGCTCGCGCCGCTCCTGATCGAGGATGCCGAGCGCGACGTAGCGGGCGTCCGTGATGTCGGCGGCGACCGCGATCAGCTGCTCGAGCAGCACATCGAGGTCGAGGTGCGAGACGAGCGAGCGCCCGGCGTCGATCAGCCGGTGCAGGCGCGCGGCGTCGAGGGGGCCGTGGCTCATGGCCCGCCGCATGCTAATAACGCGGCGTGATGCCCTCGGCGATCGTGATCGCCGACTATGACGATCGCGAAGGTCGCCACGCCGTCGGCGAAGCAGGCGCGCTCGTCTCCGACGTGCTCGAGGCCGTCAATGTCGTGAAGCGGCGGGCGGGAACACGGGATCACGGGCCGCTGGAGTTCGACGCGCTGGTGCTCGCCGTCGGCGCCAGACCGGGCCCCGCGCTCCCCGGCGCACTGCCCGAGTCCGTTGAGGACGGGGCGCTGTGGCTCGCCGACGGCTCGTCGCTGGAGGCCGACGTCGTGGTCGCGCTCCCGCAGCCGGCCGGGCCAGGCATCCAGGGCCTGCCCGCTGACGCGCTATGGGTTCCTCCCGGTCGACCGCTATGGCCGCGTGCTCGGCGCGGCCGGCGTGTGGGCGGCGGGCGACGCGACCGCGCGACCGCTGAAGCAGGGCGGGCTCGCGGCCCAGCAGGCGGAGGTCGCGGCGCGCTCGCCGGCCGCCGCGCTCGGCGCGCACATCACGCCGGAGCCGTACAGGCCCGCGCTGCGCGGAGTGCTGCTCACGGGCGACGCCCCGTGCTACCTGCGGCACTCGTCCGCCTCCTCCGTGCCGAGCGCCGCGAGCACGCGGCCGCTGTGGTCGGCGCCGGGCAAGATCGCCGACGGGCGCGTCGCGCGCTACCTCGCCGCCCACCAGGCGCTGCGCGCCTGACCTGACTGCGGGTTTCCCGCAATCGCTGCGCGGCGGGACCCCGATGGCGCCGTGCACGGGTCGCCGTACGTTCGCATCAGACACCAGGAACGACCCGACAGGAGCCTCATGGCCGCCCTTCCCGCCCCCACCACCGACCCCCAGCCCGCCCCCGAGTTCCCCCTGCTGGCGATCTTCGCCGCGCTGATCGTCGTCGCCGTGGTCGCGATCGGCTTCGTGATCGCGATGCCCTCGACGGTCACCCTGATCGCCGCGCTCGGCACCGTGATCGCGTTCGCGGTCGCGATCACCTGGATGCTCGCCCGCATCATCGGGGAGGAGGGCTGATCTCGTACCCACCGTCTTCGCGCACGAGACCTGGTTCACCGACGGCCCGTTCCCGAGCGACTGGTCGTTCGCCGGCGAGGCTGATCTGCCACCTGCCCGTCTACGGGGCGATGCTGGTCCTGCTCGTGTTCGGCTCGCATCCTCAGCTGCGCCCGGCGGTCTCCGCGCTCTGGCCGTTCCGGCGCCCGCGCGTGCGGGTCCCCGAGCCGGTATCCCTCATGGGATGAGCTTCGAGACGATCCGCTACGCCACCGAGGGGCCGGTCGCGAGCATCACGCTCGACCGGCCCGAGCGCCTGAACACGATCGTGCCGCCGATGCCCGACGAAGTGGAGGCGGCGATCGGGCTGGCCACGCGCGACGCGGACGTGAAGGTCGTGGTGCTGCGCGGCGCGGGGCGCGCCTTCTGCGCGGGCTACGACTTCGGCGAGGGCTTCAAGCGCTGGGGCGACGCGCTGGAGACGGACGGGCGCTGGGACCCGGGCAAGGACTTCGTGATGGCCACGGCGCCGCAGCTCTCGCCGACGCAGAAGCTCGCGAGCGTGTGGCGCTGCCCGAAGCCCGTGATCGCCCAGGTCCACGGCTGGTGCGTCGGCGGCGGGAGCGACTTCGCGCTGTGCGCCGACCTCGTGATCGCCAGCGAGGACGCCGTCATCGGCACGCCCTACTCGCGCATGTGGGGCGCCTACCTGTCGGGCATGTGGATCTACCGTCTCGGGCTGGCGAAGGCGAAGTGGCATGCGCTCACCGGCACGCCGCTGACCGGCGTCGAGGCGGCGTCCTGCGGGCTGATCAACGAGGCGGTGCCGTTCGCGCGGCTCGAGGCGCGCGTCTCCGCGGTGGCCGAGGGCCTCGCCCGCATCCCCGCCTCCCAGCTCGCCGCGCAGAAGCTCGTCGTCAACCAGGCCTACGAGGCGATGGGCCTCGGCTCGACCCAGACGCTCGGCCCGATCCTCGACGGGCTGATGCGCAACACGCCCGACGCGCTGGCCTGGATCGAGCGCGCGGAGGCGGAGGGTGTCCGTGCCGCGATCGAGGACCGCGACGGCCCGTTCGGCGACTACTCCCAGGCCCCGCCCGAGCGCCGCCCGGACCCGCGCAACGTCATCGAGTAGGGTCGGCCCGTGAGGCTGCGCGACGGCGCACGGATCGCCATCGTCGGGGCGGGGCCCTCGGGGATCGTCGCGGCCAAGCACGCGCTCGAGGCCGGCTTCGACGTGACGGTCTTCGAGGCGAGCGACGCGCTCGGCGGCCAATGGCACTCGACTGCTCCGCACAGCGGGATCTGGCCCGGGATGCGGACGAACACGAGCCGCGCGATGACCGCGTTCTCGGACTTCCCGGCGCCCGCGGACCACGCGCTGCACCCGCTGGCCACCCAGATCCACGCCTACCTCGGGGCGTACGCCGACGCCTTCGGGGTGCGGAGCGGATCCGCCTCGGCACGCGCGTGTCGGAGGTCGCACCGGGCTGGACGGTCGACGGGGAGCCGTTCGACGGCGTCGTCGTCGCCTCGGGCCGCTTCCGGCGGCCGCAGGTCCCCGAGGGTCTGCGGGCGTTCCGCGGCGAGCTGCTGCACGCGTTCGACTACCGGGGCGCCGAGGCGCCGGCCGGGCGCGCGACGCTCGTCTACGGCAACGGCATCAGCGGCCTGGAGATCGCCTCGGACCTCGCGCCGCACGCTCGCGTGGTGTCCGCGTTCCGCAAGCCGCGCTACGTGATCCAGAAGGTCGTCGACGGCGTCTCCTCCGACTGGCACTGGTACACGCTCTTCGGTGCGCTGGAGCGACGGCTGCTGGTGCCGGACGCGTGGGCGATGCGGCAGCGCGAGCGGATCCTGCGGCTCGCCGGCGACCCCTGCGAGTTCGGCGCGCCGGCGCCGGACGCGGACCTGCGCGTGGCGGGCATCTCGCTGTGCCAGGACTACCTGCGGCAGGTCCGCGACGGGAGCATCGCCTGCCGGCCGGGGATCGCGTCGGTCGACGGACACGTCGTCACCTTCACCGACGGCTCGGCGGAGACCGTCGAGGCGATCGTCTGCGCGACGGGCTACGACGTCGACATCCCGTACCTGGACGCGCTGGGGCCGGAGCTCGACCTCTTCCACCGCACCTTCCACCCCGACCTGCCGGGCCTCGGCGTCATCGGCCAGTTCCTCGCCCAGGGGCCCTACTTCCCGCTGCTGGAGCTGCAGGCCCGCTGGATCGTGTCCGTCTGGAGCGGTGAGGCGAGCCTGCCCGGCGACGCCGAGATGCGCGCCGAGATCGCCCGGCCGAGACCGCCGCTCGACGCCCACAACGCGCTCGCGCTCACGCTCGCGGAGCAGCTCGGCGTCTCCCCGGAGCCGATCGACTGGCCCGAGCTCACCGAGCCGCTGATGTTCGGCCCGCTGCTGCCGCCGCGCTACCGGCTCTCGGGTCCGGGAGCGCAGCCCGAGGCGGCCGAGAGGTTCGCCGTCCAGCTCGCGTCCTCCCCCCGCTCCCCGATCGACCCCGATGACCTCGACGCCCTGCGCACGTTCGGCTGGCACGCCACCGCCGACACGATCGCCGCGCCGGCACGCCTATGACCATGACACCGCCGCGAAGCCCCCGAGACGGACGATCCGCGGCGCCCTGGACGAAGACGAACTTCGGCGAGCTGCGCGACGTCAGCCCGGAAGGTGTGCCGATCCAGTGGCGTTTCGCGCGCGACGCTCTGCACTCGCCCGAGCTCGGCGTGAGCCGCTTCACCTACGAGCCCGGCGCGCGCATGCCCTGGGGCCACCGGCACCGCGAGCAGGAGGAGGCCTACGTCGTGGTGGCCGGCTCGGGCCGCGCCAAGCTCGACGACGAGATCGTCGAGCTCTCGACCTGGGACGTGCTGCGCCTCGCCCCGGCGGTCGTGCGCTCGTTCGAGGCCGGCCCAGAGGGCCTCGACATCATCTGCATCGGCGGGCGCAAGCCCAAGGGGGGTGACACCGAGCGGCTCGCCGACCCCTGGGTCTGACTGGCTCAGCACGATGAGAAGACCGACCCGGCGTTGCGTGACAGCGAGGCCAGGGCGGCGTTCGCCGATGTGTGGTGCGCGCTTCCGAAGGTCGTCTTCAGCCAAACGCTCGGCAGCGTCCAGGGCAACGCCCGGCTCGCCGAGGCGTCACTCGCCGAGGAGATCGCTGCGGCGCTCGACGCGACGGACAAGGAGGTCTCGGTCGGCGGCGCCGGTCTGGCCGCGGCTGCGATCGAGCTCGGCCTCGTCGACGAGCTGCGCATCTTCCGCTATCCGGTCGTCGTCGGTGGCGGCACGCCGTTACTGCCGCCGTCGCCGAAGCCGTCCAGCTGGACCTGATCGAGACCCGGACGTTCGGCTCGCGCGTGATCTTCGAGCGCTACAGGCGCGTCCGCGACGAATCGGACTGACGGGGTGGGATGGGTGACGCGGGGGCGCGGTCAGCAGTTGTGCGGCATGTGCACCCGCACGGTGGAAGCCGGGTGCTTCAGCAACGCCGCGGGAGGCCTCACCGGCCGCCGCTCGAACCCGCCGCCGCAGTTCGGGCACACGCCTCCGAGGCGCTCCTCCACGCACTGAGCGCAGAACGTGCACTCGAAGGTGCAGATCCGCGCGTCCGGGCTGTCGGGCGGCAGGTCGCGGTCGCAGCACTCGCACGACGGGCGGAGCTCGAGCATGCGGCCGATCCTACGCGGCCACCCGCAGCGCGGCGAACTCGACGAGGTCGGCCGCGAAGCGCTCCGGGCGCTCCCAGTGCAGGGCGTGGCCTCCGCCCTCGTAGATGTGCAGCTCGGTGTCGGGGATCCGGGCGCACAGGTCGTCCTGGTCGGCGCGCGGGACGAACGCGTCGCGCTGGCCCCAGCAGAGCAGCGTCGGCGCGGTGATCGTCCCGGCGGGCTCGGGACGGCCGTCGACCAGGCCTTGCAGCGCCGCGCGCCAGACGCGCGCCGGGGGCTTGCAGGTCTCCTCGACGACCATCTCCATGAACGCCTCGGGAACCGGACGGGCCATGGTGCTGTCCTGCCACTCGCGGGCATAGGCCGGGTCGATCGGATCCTCCAGCGTCCGGAACTCCTCGACGAGCCCGGCGATGCCGGGGTTGTCATGGAAGCTCGCGAACGCGCCGGCGAGCACCAGTCCGAGGACGCGGTCCGGGTGGCCGGCCGCGACACGGCGCGCGGTCCACGTGCCCATGGAATGCCCGGCGATGATCGCGCGGTCGATCCCGAGCACGTTCATGGCGGCGATCACGTCGGCCGCCATCCGGTCGGTGTCGTAGCCGGCAGCGGGCTTTCCGGCATCGCCGTGGCCGCGGGCGGTGAGCGCGACCGCCCGGATCGATTCGGGCAGGGCCGCGAGCACGGGCTCGTAGGAGCGGTGGGAGTCGGTGAGCCCGTGGAGCAGCACGAGCGGGACGCCGTCAGGGTGGCCCTGCTCGGCGTAGGGAATCAGGAGGCCGTCGTCGATCTCGATTGCCGGGGCGGTGTGCGAAGGGGTCATGCCACCCGGGACGCCGCGACGGTCACGGCATTCCCGGGTGTGCGGACCATCACGCTGAAATCACGGTAGCCCGGCGTGGGCTAGGCCTGCTTGGCGCGACGCTCGAGCTCGGCCTCGCTCGGCTCATCGAGCGCGAAGGAGCCGCTCTTGATCTCCGCGCCGGTGCGGTAGGTGGCCATGATCACCCCGGTCGAGGCGGTCGAAGAGGACACGAGCTCCAGTCCGTCCGGGACCGTGCCGGCGTCGAAGAGGCGCTTCCCCTGCCCGAGCACGAGCGGGAAGATCATCAGGCGGAACACGTCGACGAGCCCCGCGCCCATGAGCGTCTGGAGCAGCGCCGCGCTGCCGTGGACCTGGAGCTCCGGGCCGTCCTGCTCCTTGAGCGCGCGCACACCGGCGACGACGTCGCCTTCGATCAGGCGTGAGTTCTGCCAGTCGAGCTCGGTGAGCGTGGTCGAGGCGACGTGCTTGGTTGCGGCGTTGAGCTCCTCGGCGCCGTCCTCCTGGCTGTGCGGCCAATGCGCGGCGAAGATCTCGTAGGTCTTGCGGCCGAGGACGAGGTCGAACGGCTTGCCCATGAACTCGCCCATGGACTCGCCCATCTGCTCGTCCCAGTAGCCGAACGACCAGCCGCCGTGCTCGAAGCCGCCGCTGGGATCCTCCTCCGGTCCGCCGGGGGCCTGCATGACGCCGTCGAGGGTGAGGAACGTGTTGACGATGAGTTCGCGCATGCAGGTGCAGACCCGGTCAGGCGCCGGAACTCATCGCTCGCTGCGGAAGCCGATCGAAGCCGGTCGCGGGTCCAGCGGGCTCGAAGGCAGAGAAGCCTCGGGGACGTGCATGTTGTAGCCGCTCGGGGCGGTGTCGTTGGGTCCGCCGGGATGGAAGAGCGAGGCGAGCAGCTGGATCTGCCCACGGCCGACGCCGACCTCCCCCATGCCGCCTCCGTACACGAGCACGCCTCGGCGGGCGACCTCGTCGTAGACCTCGAACAGCGAGCGCAGGTCGCCGACCCGGCACGGCTTGATGTTCACCGCGCGGGGCTCCAGCGGCACCGCGTCGAGATCGGCGGCGGTGTGGATCGGCGCGTCGTAGGAGATGCGGTCGCCCGCGTCGGCGAGCAGCGCGGCGACCTCCGGGATGTCGTGCGCGTCCTCGAGCAGCGCGGAGGGGAACAGCTCGATCGCGCGCTCGTACATGGCGAGCAGCAGCGGCAGCTCGGCCAGCTCCATGCCGTAGTGGCCCTTGAAGTCGAGGATCTCGACGGCGCCCGTCGCTGCCACCTCGGCCATCAGCTCGGGGCTCCACGCGGCCGTCACGTCGAGCTTGAAGCGCAGCTCCGGGTGCAGCTCCAGGCGCCGCGCGATCGGGTCGAAGGTCGGCGGATCTCCGAGGCCGAGCGAGTTGACGAACCGCAGCGGGGCCGGCTCCCGGCCGAGCACCTCGTGCAGCGGCTCGCCCGCCTGCGCGAGCGCGAGGTCCAGCGCGGCCGACTCGAACGCCCAGTTGCGCCAGCGCCGCGCCACGTCCCACTCGATCGTCACCGGCCACTGGTCGGTCGCCGCGAGGTGGTCGCAGAGCGACTCCAGCGTCCACGTGCCCGCGAGGCCGAAGTCGGGATCGAGGACGTGCAGCGTGTAGCCCTCGTCCTCGTACGGCGAGACGTCCTCGCCGAGCCCCTCGGCGCCGTCGCCGCGCAGCCGCACGAGCGTGGTGACCCGCTCGAACCCGTAGGCGAACGTCGCCGCCTGCCGCTCGTAGACCACCGACTCGATCGTCAGCGGCAGGTCCCGCAGTCGCTCCCAACTCGCATCCGCAACGCTCATGGGAGCGCACGATACGCCCGCGCGCTGGTCGCCGGGGCGCCCGTCGTCGGCGCCCCGGCCTCGATCAGCGGGTCGTGAACGCGGGCGGGCTCAGCGGATCGGACATCCAGCGCGGCTGCGACGGGCCGGTCCGCGTGACGGCCGGCGCCGCGTCCGGGGCCGCCTGCGATCCCCCGGCGCCCAGACGCAGGTCGAGATACGCCGTAGCTGACGGCAGCACGAGCGCCGCGAGCATCAGCGTGAAGGCCGCCGCCGCGGCGGCGAGGAGCAGGCGGGGATCGGGATGGGCATGCACGGCGTCACCTCCTCGCGGCCTCAGGCCGTCGCGCCGGCCGGCTCGCGATCGTGCTCGGCCGGGCCTCGTCCGGCGCCTCGATGACGGGCTGCTCCTCCGCGCCGAGGATCGCGATGCGGTGCGGCTTTCGGGCCTCAGGCATCGGGATCACGAGTGTGAGCACGCCCTCGGCGAGCGACGCCACGATCCCCTGCGGGTCCAGCCCCTCTGGCACCTGCAGGATCCGCTCGAAGCGGCCGAAGCCGCGCTCGAACCGCCGCCAGCTCGGCCGTCCTCGGCCTCGCCGTCGTGCGGGAACGGGCGCTCGCCGCGCACGTCAGCCGGTCGCCGAGCAGCTCGACGTCGAGCTGGACGCCTTCAGCCCGGGAACGTCCATCACGACGGTGATCTGCTCTTAGACGGAGTGCACCGACCGGTACAAGGCGGAGGTCTGCTCGGCGATCGCCGGCCAGGCGAACTTCTCGACGGCGCGCGCACGGCCGGCGCGACCCATCTCCGCCGCGCGGTCGGGGTCGCGCACGAGCTCGTTGATCCCGGCGGCGAGACCGTCCACGAAGCCGGCCCGGTCGCGCGGCTCCAGCGAGCCCGGCTCGATCTCCAACGGCACGAGCAGCCCCGTGACGCCGTCGTCGACGACCTCCACGATCCCGCCGACCGCGCTCGCCACGACGGCGGTCTCGCACGCCATCGCCTCGAGGTTGACGATGCCCAGCGGCTCGTAGATCGAGGGGCAGGCGAACACCGTCGCGTGGGAGAGCAGCTGGATGACGTCGGCCTTCGGGAGCATCTCCTCGATCCAGGTCACGCCGCCGCGCTCGGCCCGCAGGCGCTCGACGCCCGAGCGCACCTCCTCGGCGATCTCGGGCGTGTCAGGGGCGCCCGCGCACAGCACGATCTGCGCCGCCGGGTCGACTTGCAGCGCCGCCTCGACGAGGTACGGGACGCCCTTCTGGCGCGTGATCCGCCCCACGAACACCACCGACGGCGCATCCGGCGAGACGCCCCAGCGCTCCAGGACGTGCGTCCCGGGGTCCGGCGCGTACTGCTCCGCGTCGATGCCGTTGTAGATCACGCGCACCCGGTCGGGATCGAGCGCCGGGTAGGCCTGGAGCACGTCGCGGCGCATCCCCTCCGAGACCGCGATCACGGCGTCGGCGGACTCCAGCGCCACCTTCTCGCACCACGACGAGAGCGCGTAGCCGCCGCCGAGCTGCTCGGCCTTCCACGGGCGCAGCGGCTCGAGCGAGTGCACCGTGGCCACGTGCGGGATGTCGTAGGTGAGCTTCGCCAGGTGGCCCGCCAGGTTCGCGTACCAGGTGTGCGAGTGCACCAGCTCGGCATCCGAGGCGCCCGCCGTCATCGAGAGGTCGATCGACATCGCGCGCAGCGCCGACAGGTGCGGCGCGTCCCCCGCCAGCGCGTCCCACGCCTCGTGGCCGACCACGCCGTCGCGATTCGTGCCCCACGCGTGGACTGTGAGCTCCTCGAGCCGCGCCAGCTCGCGTGCGAGGTACTCGACGTGCACGCCGGCGCCGCCGTAGACGTCAGGCGGGAACTCGCGCGTGAGCAGCGCGACCTTCACGGCTCCACCACCGCGCCCTTGCCCACGACCGTCACGCCGCCGGCGGAGACCGTGAACCCGCGCGCCCGGTCCTCCTCCGGGTCCACGCCGACCCGCGCGCCCTCCAGCACGCGGACGTCCTTGTCGAGGATCGCCCGCCGCACGACCGCCGAGCGCGCGACGTCCGCGCCCGGGAGCAGGATCGAGTCCTCGACCTCGGCGTAGGAGTGCACGTGCACGCCGGGCGAGAGCACGGAGCGGCGCACGGTCGCGCCGGAGATGACCACGCCGGCGCAGACCATCGAGTCCAGCGCGTGGCCCGATCCGCCCCTCCTCCTCGAAGACGAACTTGGCCGGCGGCAGCGGGTCGGGCCAGGTCAGGATCGGCCACTCGCGGTTGTAGAGGTTGAACACCGGGTGGACCGAGATCAGGTCCATGTGCGCGTCGTAGTACGCGTCGAGCGTGCCGACGTCGCGCCAGTAGCCGCGGTCGCGCTCCGTCTCCCCCGGCACGCTGTTGCGCGAGAAGTCGTAGACGTGCGCCGAGCCGGCCTCGACGAGCATCGGCACGATGTTGCCGCCCATGTCGTGGCTGGAGGCGTCCGCCTGGGCGTCGGCGCGCACGGCGTCCATCAGCGCCTCCGTGGTGAAGATGTAGTTGCCCATCGAGGCGAAGACCTGATCGGGCGCGTCGGCCAGCCCGACCGCGTCCTTGGGCTTCTCCCGGAAGGCGCTGATCGTGTGCCCGTCCGCCGCCGCCTCGACGACGCCGAACTGGTCGGCCTGCTCGATCGGCGCGCGCAGCGCCGCCACCGTCACCGCGGCGCCGGTCTCGATGTGCTGGGCGAGCATCTGGCGCGGGTCCATGCGGTAGATGTGGTCGGCGCCGAAGACGACGACGTGGTCGGGCCGCTCGTCGTGGATCAGGTTGAGGTTCTGGTAGATCGCGTCGGCCGAGCCGGAGAACCAGTACGGGCCGCGGCGCATCTGCGCCGGCACCGGCGTGACGTAGTTGCCCAGCAGCGGCGACAGCCGCCACGTCGTCGCGATGTGCCGGTCCAGCGAGTGGCTCTTGTACTGCGTGAGCACCGCGATCTGGAGGAACCCCGCGTTGACGAGGTTCGACAGCGCGAAGTCGATCAGCCGGTAGTTGCCGCCGAACGGCACGGCCGGCTTGGCGCGGTCGGCCGTCAGAGGGGCGAGCCGCTTGCCCTCCCCTCCGGCGAGGACGATCGCGAACACGTTCTCCGAGGCCACGGCGCTCCTTTCACTCGAGCCGGCGCGCGGCGTCCAGCGCCGCGTCCGCGAGCTGCTCGACGATCTTGCCGAACGAGCGGAACTCGTCCGAGGTCTGCCCGTACTGGCCGGCGGAGTAGCGCGCGAAGACGCCCTCCAGGATCGCCGCCAGCTTCCAGTAGGCGAGCGCGACGAAGAAGTCCAGCTGCGCGACGTCGCGCCCGGAGCGTGCGGCGTAGCGCTCGACGATCTCCGCGCGCCGCGGGAAGCCGGGCGCGAGCGTGGGCGCGCGCGTGAGCGGCACGACCTCGTCGGTGTCCTCGGCCCAGTAGACGAGCAGCTGCCCGAGGTCGGCGAGCGGGTCGCCGAGCGTGCACAGCTCCCAGTCGAGCACCGCGGCGATGTCGCCCTGCGGCGTGAGGATCACGTTGTCCAGCCGGTAGTCGCCGTGCACGAGCGCCGTCGAGTGCTGCGCCGGCACGCGCGCGGACAGCAGCCGGTGCGTCTCGTCCATCGCCTCGAGCTCGCGCGTCTTGGAGGCCTCCCACTGGCGCATCCAGCGCTTGAGCTGGCGCTCGGCGTAGCCGTCGCGGCGGCCGAGCTCCCCGAGGCCGGCGGCGTCGGGGTCGACCGCGTGCAGGTCGGCGAGCGTGTCGACGAGCGCGTCGGCGATCCTGCGCCGGTCCGGCTCGTCGAAGGCGGCCTCGACCTCGTCCTCGTCGCGCAGGACGAGCCCGTCGACGAGCTCCATCACGTAGAACTCGGCGCCGGTCACCGACTCGTCGGTGCACATCGCGAGCGGGCCGCGGCGTGGGGACGTCGGTGTCCGCGAGGCCGGTGAGGATGCGGTGCTCGCGGCCCATGTCGTGCGCGGAGCCGAGCCTCGCGCCGAGCGGCGGCCGGCGCAGGATCCAGCGGCCGCCGTCGCTGTCGGCGACCCGGAAGGTGAGGTTCGAGCGCCCGCCCGTGATGCGCTCGAAGCGCAGCGGCGGCCGGCGCATCGCGGACCGCCTCGCGGAACCACGGCTCCAGCCGCTCGCGGTCGAGTCCGTCCTCGCTCGTGTTGCCCCTCGTCCCCCACGACCGGGCGGAGCGTACCCGCTGGCGTCGCTCGCGGCCGGCACGGCCCGAATGGTGCCATTCCGGTACGTCTTAGGTTGAGTTGGTTGACTACTCGCACCCTGCCGCCGCCCCTCCAGGAGTCAGAAATCGGATGAAGCCGATCACGAATATCGATGACCCTCGCTATGTGAAAGCGCTGAGCCACCCGCTGCGGGTCCGCATCCTCGCGATGCTCCAGGAGCGCACGGCGAGCCCGTCCGAGCTCTCGCAGTGGCTCGGAGCGACGCTCGGGACGACGGCCTACCACGTGCGCTCGCTGCACCAGCTCGGCCTGATCGAGCTCGCCGACGAGACGCGCGTGCGCGGCGCGATCGAGCACCACTACCGCGCCGGCAAGCGCCCGATGGTCTCCGAGAGCGCGTGGGAGCAGGCGCCGCCGATCGCCAAGCAGGCCGCGCTCGGCTCGGCGCTGCAGATGGTCGACGAGTACGCGCGCAAGTCCGCGGCCGAGGGCGGCTTCGACCGCGCGCGAGGCGCACCTCTCGCGCACCTCGATCAAGCTCGACGCCAAGGGCTGGGAGCAGCTCAACAAGGCGTGCCTGAAGTTCGTCGAGCAGGTCGAGAAGATCGACGCGGCGGCGCGCGAGCGGGCCAAGAAGCAACCGCACGGCGACGAGATCGGCGACGCCGCCGTGGTGCTGATGGCCTTCGAGGCCCAGCGCCTGAGCGGGCAGCGAGCCTGAGCCGAAGCGAAAGCGGGGAGCGCGGCCGCCGCGGCCGCGGCGCGCTCGTGAACGCCGGCACGAAGACGTGCGCGAGCGGCCGATCGCGAGCGCGTAGAGCAGCGTCCCGATCCCGACGGTGCCGCCGAGCGCGATCCCGGCGGCGAGCACCGTCAGCTCGATCCCGGTCCGCACCGCGCGCAGCGACATCCCGCGCGCGGCCAGCCCGGTCATCAGCCCGTCGCGCGGGCCGGGCCCGAAGCGCGCGCCGATGTAGAGCCCGGTCGCGACGCCGTTGAGCAGCACGCCGGAGAGCAGCAGCGTCCAGCGCGCGGCGGTCGTGCGCCGGCTCGAACGCCGCCAGGCAGAGCTCGAGCGTCAGCCCGACGACGACGACGTTGCTGAGCGTGCCCAGCCCGGGCCGCTGGCGCAGCGGGATCCACAGCAGCATCACGAGCGCGCCGGCGATGCAGACCCAGATGCCGGTGCCGATGCCGGTCTGGCGCGAGAGCCCCTGGTGGAGCACGTCCCACGGGTCGTTGCCGAGCTGCGACAGGATGATCAGCCGCGCTCGCGCCGTAGAGCGCAGGCCGGCGTAGAGCTGGAGCAGGCGGCGGGCGAGCATGGGTCCATGATGCGTCAATTGGACCTGGACAGATAGAGCCAATCGCGCGATGATGGCCCCATGAGCGCCGGTCGCCCCCGCCTCGCTGGCCGGCGTGCTCGGCGAGGACTGGCGCCGGCCGGGCGGCTCGCGCAGGCGCTCGCCGAGGCGCTGCGCGCGCTCGTGGTCGACGGCGGCTCGCCGTGCGCACCCGCGTGCCGAGCGAGCGGGCGCTCGCGCCCGAGCTGGCGTCAGCCGCGGCACGGTCTGCGCGCCTACGACCGCCTGCGCGAGGATGGCTTCCTGGTCAGCGCGCGCGGCGCCGGGAGCTGGCTGACGCTGCCCGACGCAGCGGGCCCGCGGCCGCGCCGGCGCTCGGCTGGGGCGTCGACCTCTCGATCGCCGCGCTGCCCGCGCCCGAGCCGCAGCTCGGCGAGGCGGCCGCCAACGCCGCGCGGGCGCTCGCCCGCCACGCCCCTTCGCACGGCTACGCGGCCGCCGGCCTGCCCGAGCTGCGCGCCGCGATCGCCGCGCGCTTCAGCGAGCGCGGCGTCGACACGACGCCCGACCAGGTGCTGGTCACGGCCGGCGCCCAGCACGCGCTGCACCTCGTGCTGCGGCTGCTGTGCGCGCCGGGCGACCGCGTGCTCGTCGACGCTCCGGCCTACCCGCGCAGCCTCGCGGCGGTCCGCGGCGTGCGCGCCCGGCCCGTCGCGGTCCCGCTCGCGCCGGCGGGCTGGGACGCCGGCGCGTGGGAGCAGACGCTCGCGGCGGCGGCGCCGCGGCTGGCGGTGACGATGCCCGACAACCACAACCCGACCGGGCTGACGATGGGCGACGCGCAGCGGCGCGAGATCGTCGCCGCGTGCGCCCGCGCCGGCGTGCTCGTCGTGGCCGACGAGACGAGCGCGGAGCTGCGCATCGACGGCCCGCCGCGCCGGCGCCCGCTGGCCGCCTACGACGCCGGCGGCGGCGTGGTCACGCTCGGCTCGATGAGCAAGGCGGCGTGGGGCGGGCTGCGGCTCGGCTGGATCCGCGCCAGCCCGCGGCTCGTGCGCGAGCTGGCGGCCGTGCGCGCCGACGTCGACATGGCCAGCCCGGTGCTCGAGCAGCTGCTCGCGCTCGAGCTGCTCGGCCGCTGGCCCGAGGTCGTCGCGCTCGCGGGTCGCGCTGCTGCGCGAGCGCCGCGACGCGCTGCTGGCCGCGCTCGAGGAGCACGCCCCGGCCTGGAGCGTGCGCCGGCCGCACGGCGGGCTGAGCGCGTGGGTGCGCCTGCCCTCCCCCGTCGCGACCCGGCTCGCCTCGGCCGCGGCGCGCGAGGGGCTCGTCGATCACGCCGGGCCCCGCGTTCAGCGTCGACGGCACGTTCGAGCGCCACCTGCGGCTGCCCTACACCGCCGCGCCCGAGGTGCTGCGCGACGCGGTCGCCACGCTCGCCGGGCTCGCGCCGCGCCTCGGCGCAGAGTCGGAGCCGACCGTGGAGCACGCCGCGCAGGCCGTCTGATGCTCGACGTCGCTCGCCATCCCGATCGTCGGAGCGCCGCTGGCGGGCGGCGCGTCGACCCCGGCGCTCGCCGCCGCGGTCAGCGACGCGGGCGGCCTCGGCTTCATCGCCTCCGGCTACAAGACGCCGCGAGGCGATGAGCGAGGACATCGCCGCGATCCGCGCGCTCACCACCGCGCCGCTTCGGGGTCAACGTGTTCCTCGTCACGCCGACGGACGCCGACCCGGGCGAGCTGGAGGCGTTCCGCGCCCGTCTCGGCGACGGGCGCCGGCGAGCCGCGCTCCGACGACGACGGCTTCGCCGAGAAGGTCGAGCGGCTGCTCGCCGACCCCGTCCCGGTCGTCTCGTTCACCTTCGGCTGCCCGAGCCGGCGCTCGTGGAGCGCTTCCGCGCGGCCGGCAGCGAGGTCTGGGTCACGGTCACCGACGTCGCCGAGGCGCGCGCCGCGGCCGACGCGGGCGCGGACGCGCTCGTCGTGCAGGGCTACGAGGCGGGCGGCCACCGCGGCGCCTTCGTCGACGACGTCCCGGGCGACGTCGGCCTGCTCGCGCTGCTGCAGCTCGTGGCCACGGCGCTCGCCGGGCCTGCCGCTCGTCGCCACGGGCGGGATCGCGACCGGCCGCGCCGTCGCCGCCGTGCTCGCCGCGGGCGCGGCCGCCGCGCAGGTCGGCACCGCGCTGATGCGCGCGCCGGAGTCCGCCACCGCGCCGGTCCACCGCGACGCGCTCGCGCAGCCCGGCCGCACCGCCGTCACGCGCGCGTTCACCGGCCGCAGCGCGCGCGGGATCGTCAACGCGTTCCTGCGCGAGCACGACGCCGACGCGCCGCACGCCTACCCCGCGGTGCACTACGTCACGGCGCCGCTGCGCGCCCGCGCGCGCGAGCAGGGCGACGCGGAGACGCTGCACCTGTGGGCCGGGCAGGCGCACGAGCTGATCGACGACCGCCCCGCCGGCGAGCTCGTGCGCGCGCTGCACGCGGAGGCGCGCGCCGCGGCGGCGGAAGCCGCGGCCCGGCTCGGCGCGGTCACAGACTGAGCGTCCCCCAACGAAGGACGGGGTGCACGCGCCCGCGTCCCGAGGAGCCGTCATGCTCAAGCGCAGCAAGCCCGCCGAGCCTCCGCCGCCCGCAGCCCGAGAGCCGCCTCGCCGGCGTCCGCGCGCTCGCCCACGACGACGACGAGCGCCCCAGCCGCGAGGACCGCGGCTACGGCGAGACGATCTTCACGCGGCCGCCGGTGCCCTGCCGCGCTTCCTGCGCGGCCGCCGCCGCCGCGAGTGAGCGTCGGCCCGGGCCGCCGAGGTGACGGCGCTCCGTCGAGCGCGGCTGCCGATCACCTCCGGAGGGTGAGCCCCTCCGTGCCGCTCTCGACTCGGAGGTCCGATCCGTGACGCTCGCGCTCCGCCTCGCGCTCAGTCGCCGTGCCCTCCGCTCGCCGCCGTCCGCGCACACCACATCCCCGGCCGCCCGTGCAACAACTGCGCCTCGCACGAGTACTGGCCCACGATCCACGGCAAGATCAAGAAGGCCAACCACGGCCACTCCAGGACCTTCCACGGCACAGGCCGCTCGGACGAGCTGCTCGGCCACCACGGGTCCGACACGCTCCTCGGCCTTGGCCGCTCCGACGTCCTGTGGGGCGACTGGCAGGGCGGCGCGAGCCAGCCGACGAACCAGCGCGACCGCATCTACGGCGGCAGCGGCAACGACTTCATCTACGGCTCGCACGGCCGCAACGTGATCTTCGGCGGCCCCGGCAACGATGCGATCTCGGTCCACTTCGGCCGCGGCTACGTCGACTGCGGGCCCGGCCGCGACATCTACCACGTCGCCAAGTCGCGCCGGAAGGGCTACAGGTTCCGCAACTGCGAGAAGGTCGACTACCGCCCGGAGGTCAAGCGCGGCGGTCACGGGCTGAAGCCGCTGCCGTAGCGCGGGCGGGTCGCCGCGGTCCGCGCGAGCGGTGGATCGATGTGCCTATCGATCCACCGCTCGACGCGTGCGGGCGGGTCAGAACGTCTCGAGCGCCTTCTCGATGTCCGACTGGGCCTGCTTCATGGCGTCCTCGGGCGACTTCTGGCCCGAGAGCGCCTGGTTGACGTTCTTGTAGATCGCCTGCGAGATCTGCGGATAGACCGGCGACACGGGTCGCGGCTTGGCCTGCTCGAGCGCCGTGCGCAGATCCTCGTAGAACGGGATCGCCTTCTGGACCTCGGGCTGGTCGTAGGTGCCCTTCAGCGGCGAGGCCTGCGAGAACTCCGCGGTCAGCTGGGTCTGCCACTCCTGCTGGGCGAGGTAGTCGACCACGGCCAGCGCGCCGCCCGGGTTCTTCGAGTAGACGGAGATGACGTTGTTGCCGCCGCCCAGGATCGCGGCCTTGCCGTCGCCCTCGAACGCGGGCAGCGGAGCGACGTCGAACTTGCCCTTGAGCTTCTTGCGTGTCCTGGCTGAGCGCGTAGGCGTACGGCCAGTTGCGCATCATCGCCGGCTTGCCGGTCTGCCACGCGGTCAGCGACTCGGGCTCCATGTAGGTGGCCACGGCCTTCGGCGCGGCGCCGCTCTTGACGGCGTCGGCCATCAGCTTCGTCGCGGCGACGTTCTCGGGCGAGTCGATCGTCGCCTCCTTGCCGTCCTCGGACAGCACGGTGCCGCCCGCGGCGTACGCGATCTCCAGCCAGTCGCAGGTCAGGCCCTCGTAGGCCGCGCCCTGGAAGACGATGCCGCCGTTGTCGCCGGCCTGCTGGTAGACCTCCTGCCAGGTCGCGGGGGCCTCCTCGATCCTGTCCTTGCGGTAGTAGAGGAGCGCCGCGTTGGTGTACTGCGGCACGCCCCAGATCTTGCCCTCGTAGGTCGCGGTGTCGATCGAGGGCTGGATGAACTGTCCCTGCGGTCCTCGATGTAGGGCGTGAGGTCGTACAGCCAGCCCTGGGAGGCGAACTCGGCGGTCCAGATCACGTCGGAGCGGAAGACGTCGCAGTCGCCCGCCTTGGCCTCCTGGCGCTGGACGAACTGGGTGCGCTGCTCGTCCGCCGAGGCCGGGAACTCGACGAGCTTCACCGAGAGGCCCTGGTCGGCTTGAACTTCTCGTTGAACTGCTTGCCCCAGGCCTTCGTCTCGCCCGTGGTGTCCTTGCCCTGGCAGTAGGTGATCTCGCCCTTCGCGCCCTCCATCGAGCGCGGCGTCGATCATCTTCGCGTTCTCGATCGCCTTGCCGCCGCCGGAGTCGCTGCCGCCTCCGCCGCCCGTCGTCCCCGCAGCCCACGAGGGCCGCGAGCAGGACGGTCGCCGCCGCGCGCGGCCAGTCTGTTGCGTCGCTTCATCGGAACCCCTCCCAAGGTCGGTGTGCCGCAGGCTGTACCCGCGGCGGCGCACCCCGTATCGTGCGGGCCGTGGTTCCTACGCACCTCACGGAACGGTTGCGGGCGATCGAGGTCTCCGCGCTCTGCGACGCGGACAAGGCGCTGCCCGTCTGCGACCCCGCGATCCGGGCGATGGTCGCCGGCGTCCGGATGGCCGGCCCGGCGCTGACCGTCACCGCCGAGGACGACCACCTGCCCGTGTTCAGCGCGCTCGCCGAGGCCGAGCCGGGCGAGGTGCTCGTGATCGCCACCAACGGCGGCCGGCTCGCGGTGCTCGGCGAGCTGTTCGCCACGGAGGCGCGCCGCCGCGGCCTCGCCGGCGTCGTGATCGACGGCCGCTGCCGCGACGTCCACGGCCTGCGCGCGCTCGGCCTGCCCGTGTTCGCGCGCGGGACGATCCCCGCGTCGGGCTCGACGGTCTCGCGCGCGCCGTTGCGCGCCCCGGTGCGCGTCGGCGGCGTCGACGTCACGCCCGGAGACGTGGTCTTCGCCGACGACGACGGCGTCGTGATCGCGCCCGCCGCGCAGATCGAGGCGGCGCTGGAGCTCGCCGAGCTGATCGGCGCCAAGGAGCGCGCGCTGCTCGCCGCGATGGCCCGCGGCGAGGCGCTGCATGACGGCACCAACCACGCGGAGCACGTGGCGGCGCTCGACGCCGGCCGCGAGCAGCGCGCTCGCCTTCACGATCGATGTCGACGCGCGCTGACTGGAGCCACCTGTTCTCGCACCGCGCCGGCGAGCGCGGCGGCGAGGAGCTGGCCGCGATCCTGGCCGGCGTGCCCGACGGCGTGCTCGCGCTGACGGGCGGCTTCCCCAATCCCGCCACCTTCGCCACCGAGGTGCTCGGCGACATCGCCGCGCGGGTGCTGCGCGACGAGCCCGGGCTGGCGCTGCAGTACACGCCGGTCGAGGGCATCGCCGAGCGTGCGCGAGTACCTCGCCGACCGCCAGGAGGAGCTGCAGGGCGTGCGGCCGGAGGCGCTGATGGTGACCAGCGGCGGGATGGAGTGCCTCGCGCTCGTCTGCTCGGCGCTGCTGGACCCGGGCGACGCGATCGCCGTCGAGGCGCCGACCTACCTCGGCGCGCTGATGGCCTTCCGCGCCGCCGAGGCCGACGTCCACGAGATCCCGATGGACGAGGACGGGCTCGTCGTCGACGCGCTGGCGGAGCGGCTCGAGGACGGGCTGCGGCCGAAGCTGCTCTACGTCATCCCCGAGTACCAGAACCCGACCGGGCCGGACGCTGCCGCTCGAGCGGCGCGAGGCGCTCGTCGAGCTCTGCCGCCGCCACGGCGTGCTGATCCTCGAGGACGTCGCCTACCGCGAGCTGGCCTGGGGCGCCGAGCCGCTGCCGACGCTGTGGTCGCTCGCGCCCGACGTCGTCGTGCAGGCGGGCACGTTCTCGAAGGTCTTCTTCCCCGGCGTCCGGCTCGGCTGGGCGGCGGGGCCGGAGGAGGTCGTGCGCCAGCTCGCCGCGGCGAAGGCCAACACCGACCAGTGCGCGAGCGCGCTCGCCCAGCGGATGGTCGAGGAGTACGGCCGCGGCGGCCACTTCGACCGCGAGCTCCCGCGCGCCCGCGAGCTCTACGCCTCGCACTGGCGCGCGCTCGACGGCGCCCTGCGCGCCGAGATGCCCGACGGCGTCGAGCTGGACCGAGCCCGCCGGCGGCTTCCTCTCCTGGGTCCGGCTGCCGGACGGCCTCGACGCCATGGAGCTGCGCGGGGCGGCGCTCGAGGCCGGCGTGGCCTACGTGCCGGGCGCGCCGTTCTACGCGGGCGAGCAGGGCGCCGACGAGCTGCGGCTCTCCTTCAGCGCGCTCGGCGAGGCCGACCTCGCCGAGGCCGGCCGCCGGCTCGCGTCCGTGATCCGCGCCGCGCTCTGAGCGTCAGCGCCGCACGAGCTCGTGCGCGCCCTGCAGGTGCGTGCCGAGCAGCTCGGCGGCGCGGTCGCCGTCGCCGGCCTCGAAGGCGGCGGCGATCTCGCGGTGCTCGGCGACGAAGCGCTCGATCCGCGACGGGTCGCGGGCGATCGTGACGGCGGCGATCCGCTGGTGGCGGTCGCGCAGCGCGTCGTACTGGCGGGTCAGGAGCTGGTTGCCGCCGGCCTCGACGATCGCGCGGTGGAAGGCGCGGTCCGACCAGGCGAAGCCGGCGCCGTCGCCGGCCGAGCGAGGCCTCCTGCTCGGCGATGTGCTCGCGCAGCGCCCGGGCGAGCGCCGGCCCTGCGCCGGCGGCGCGGCGGGCGGCGTGCTGCTCGATCAGCATGCCGCGCCTCGAGCACGTCCTCGGCCTCGGACGGCGAGATCGGCACGACCAGCGCGCCGCGGCGCGGGTAGAGCTCGAGCAGCCCCTCGGCCTCGAGCTGCACGAACGCCTGCCGCACCGGCGTGCGGGAGACGTTCAGCCGCTGCGCGATCTCGTTCTCGCTCAGCAGCGTGCCGCCCGCGAAGCGGCCGTCGAGCAGGCGCGCCTTGACGTAGTCGTAGGCGACCTGGGCGGCCGAGCGCCCGCGCGGGAGCACCTCGTGCTCGCCGGTCTTCGGTGCCGGGGACATCGGCTGGTAGCCTAGTGCACGGCTTGTATGCAAGTTGGATGCAAGGTCCCCGACCCCGACCGAAAAGGAGACTCCGAGATGGCTCGCCGTTTCCTCTCCAAGCTGACCCGCACCCTGACCGCCGAGTGGACGCCCGGTTCTTCCGGCGTGCACTTCCACGGCGGTGCGCACGGCCGTCCGTACCCGTGCCACGACCCCCGCTGCACCTCGCCGGGGCTCGACGTCCCGCGAGCGCTGACCCGCCGCCCCCACCCGCCGGCACCCTGCGGTGTCGGCGGGCCCGAGCGCGGGGTACCTATGCCCGCGTCCGCCGCGCGGGCACGGGACCCGCGCTCACCTCGGGAAGGGGAGGTCGCATGAATCGCGTAGGGGCAAGTTCGCCATGGCCATGGCCGCCGTGGCGATCGTCCGCGGCCGTCGCCGGAGGCGTGTACGCGGCCGGCGGCACGCCCGAGGAGCAGGCGCTCGAGCCGGCCAGGCCGGCCGCGAGCAAGGACGTCGAGCGGCGCGTGAACGCGCTGCTGGCGAAGATGTCGCACCGAGGACAAGCTCGAGCAGGTACAGCTGCTCTCCGACGGGCAGATCAACGAGGAGGCGGCGCCCGCGGCGACCGCGAGGCCAAGGACGGCGTCGGCGGCGTGTTCAGCCTCGTCGACCCGCAGCGCATCAACGAGCTGCAGCGCATCGCCGTCGAGGAGTCGCCGCACGGGATCCCGATCCTGTTCGCCTACGACACGATCCACGGCTTCCGCACGATCTTCCCGATCCCGCTGGCCACCGGCAGCTCGTTCGACCCGGACGTGGCCTCCGAGGACCACCGGTTCGGCGCGCGCGAGTCCGCCGCGGTCGGCCTCAAGCAGATCTACAGCCCGATGGTCGACGTCTCGCACGAGCCGCGCTGGGGCCGCATCTCCGAGGCCGCCGGCGAGGATCCCGTACCTGAACTCCGTGATGGCCGCCGCGCGCGTGAAGGCCGCGCAGGGCCGGAACTACGCCGCCGCCGACAAGGTCGTCACGAGCGTCAAGCACTACGCCGCCTACGGCCAGCCGGAGGCCGGGCGCGACTACAACACGACCGACATGTCCGAGCAGCGGCTGCGGAACCTCTACCTGCCGCCGTTCAAGGCCGCGATCGACGCGGGCTCGGATACGGCGATGTGCTCGTTCAACGCCATCAACGGCGTCCCGGGCTGCGCCCACAAGCGGCTCGAGACCGACATCCTCAAGAGCGAGTGGGGCTTCGACGGCTTCATCGAGAGCGACTACACGGCCGTCGACGAGCTGCTGCGGCACGGCACGGCGGCGTCGGGCGCCGACGCGGGCGCGCAGGCGCTGATGGCCGGCACCGACTCCGAGATGGTCTCCACGCACATCCGCGACAACGGGGTGCAGCTGCTCAAGGACGGCAAGATCACGATGGCCCGCCTGGACGACGCGGTGCGCCGGATCCTGCGGATCAAGTTCCGCGCCGGGCTGTTCGACAACCCCTACGTCGATCCGTCGAAGGCCGAGGCGGCCCAGGAGCTGCCGGACGCCGTCGCCGCGGCGCGCAAGGCGGGCGGGCGCTCGATGGTCCTGCTCGAGAACGACGGCAAGGTGCTGCCGCTCGATGCGACCAAGAAGACCGCGGTGATCGGCCCGCTGGCCGACAACGCGAGGGACATGATCGGCCCGTGGTGGGGCCGCGGCGACGACTCCAAGAAGGTGACCGTGCTCGAGGGCATCCGCGCCCAGAGCCCGGGCGCGACCTACGCCGAGGGCTGCAAGGTCTCCGGCCTGGAGCCGCCTGACTACGACGAGTCGCAGGACTGCCCGAACACCGACTTCTCCGAGGCGGTGGCCGTCGCGCAAGCGGCGGACCAGGTCGTGCTCGCGCTCGGCGAGTCCCGGGCGCACAGCGGCGAGGCCGCCTCGCGCAGCGTGATCGACCTGCCGGGCAACCAAGAGGCGCTGATCAAGGCGATCAAGGCGACCGGCAAGCCGTTCGTCGTCGTGCTCTTCAACGGCCGCCCGCTCACGCTGGAGGGCGTCACGGGCGTCGCGCCCGCGATCCTCGAGGCGTGGTTCCCGGGCGTGCAGGCCGGCCACTCGGTCGCCGACGTGGTGTTCGGCAAGGTCAACCCGGGCGGCAAGCTGCCCGTGTCGTTCCCGCGCCGGGTCGGCCAGGTACCGATCTACTACAACCACGAGCCGACGGGCCGTCCCTGCGACGCGGGCTCGAAGTACAACTCGCGCCATCGGGACATCAGGAGCTGCGACCCGCAGTACGTGTTCGGCTACGGCCTGAGCTACAGCCAGTTCGAGATCACGAACCTCCGGCTGTCGCGCACGAGCGTGTCGTCGAACGGGTCGCTGACGGCCTCCGTCGACGTGCGCAACGTCGCCGGGCCGAAGGGTGACGAGGTGGTGCAGCTGTACCTCAACGACCCGGTGGCGAGCATCTCGCAGCCGGTCCGCCGGCTGCGCGGGTTCGAGCGCGTGACGCTCGACCCGGGCCAGAAGAAGACCGTCACGTTCACGATCGACCGCAGCGACTTCGGCTTCTACGACAACGCCGGGAAGTTCGTCGTCGAGCCGGGCCGCATCGATCTCTTCGCGGGCAACAGCTCGAAGGCGAGCTGACGAAGTCGTTCACCGTCACGGGCGGCTAGCGCCGGTAGTCCCGCCCGCGGGCCGGTTCAGGCCGGCCCGTGGGAGGAGTACTCGCTGCGGCGAAGGAGCATCACGCCGAGCATCGCGGGGAGCATGACGACGTGCTGGACGGCCATCGCGTCGTGCGCGTCGCTGAGCGCGCCGGCCTCGTACAGCGCCAACGCGGCGAACGTGGGCACGTACATCGCGGCGGTCATCTCCAGGGAGGGGAGCCAGCCATGGCCGCGGTGACGCATCCAGGCGACCATCGGCACGGTCATGTAGGTGGCCATGCCGATCAGCAGCACGCCGGCGGTCCCGGTGGCGACGCCGGCGGACTCGAGCAGCATGTTGCCCGGGATGCCGAGGACGACCATGCCGAGCAGCATCGCGACGACCATCTCGAGGTAGTGGCGGATCAGGATGTGCGGTGGGCATGTGCAACATGCCTTCACCGTATGAGATACCCCTATGGGGTATCGGTACGGGCAACCGTAGTCTGGGGGTGCGCCTGCTCGTAGGCGTGAGCTGCGCGCAGCACCAGGGCGTCCGCGTGGCGCGGCCCGACGATCTGCAGGCCGGCGGGGAGCCCGCCGGCCGTGAAGCCGCACGGGACGGTGGCCGCGGGCTGCTGCGTGAGGTTGAACGGATAGGTGAACGGGGTCCAGCCCGGCCAGCGCGGGTCGGCGCTGCCGTCCGGCACCTCGCGGCCGGCGTCGAAGGCGACGATCGGCATCGCCGGGGTGAGCAGCAGGTCCCACTTCTCGTGGAAGCGGCTCATCGCGATCGCGAGCTGGTCGCGCTCGCCGCACGCGCGCAGGTAGTCGAGGCCCGAGTACGCGCGGCCCTGCTCGGCGATCGCGGCCAGCCCGGGGTCGATCCCGTCCGCATGCGGGAGGGCGGCGACCGCCCGCGCGGCGCCCGTCGACCACAGCACGTCGAAGGTCTCGCGCGGGTCGGCGAAGCCGGGGTCGACCTGCTCGACGTGCGCGCCGAGGGCGGCGAACGCGGCCGCGGCCTGCGCGACGAGGGCGGCGATCTCGGGGTCGACCGCGGCGTGCCCGAGCTCCGGGCTGAACGCGATCCGCAGACCCGCGACGCCGTCCTCGAGCCCGGCGCCGAACGAGCCGGCGGCGGGCGGGAGCTGCTGCCAGTCGCGCGCGTCGGGCTGCGCGATGACGTCGAGCAGCAGCGCCAGGTCGGCGACCGTGCGCGCCATCGGGCCGACGTGCGAGACGGGCCCGAACGGGCTCGCGGGCCAGGCCGGCACGCGGCCGAACGTCGGCTTGAGCCCGGGCAGCCCGCAGAACGCGCACGGGATCCGGATCGAGCCGCCGCCGTCGGTGCCGAGCGCGAGCGGGACCATCCCGGCCGCGAGCGCCGCCGAGCTGCCGCCGCTCGAGCCGCCCGGGGTCTTGGACGGGTCCCACGGATTGCGGGTGACGCCGGTCAGCGCGCTGTCGGTGACGCCCTTCCAGCCGAGCTCGGGCGTGGTCGTCTTGCCGGGGAGACGGCGCCCGAGCGGCGCAGCGCGGCCACGACCGGCGCGTCGTCCTCCCACGGGCCCGGCCGGGTCGATCGCGGTCGAGCCGCGCAGCGTCGGCCAGCCCTTGGTGACCAGCAGGTCCTTGATCGCGACGGGCACGCCGTCGAGCGGGCCGGCGGGCTCTCCTTGCGCGTAGCGGGCCTCGGAGGCGCGCGCGTCGGCCCGCGCGGACTCGGCGTCGACGAGGCAGAAGGCGTTGAGGGCGCCGTCGCGCTCGGCGATGCGCTGCAGCGTGGCCTCGGTGGCCTCGACCGGCGAGAGGTCGCGGGCGCGGTAGGCCTTCGTGAGCTCGGTCGCGCTCTCGGGCATCTGCCGCACCCTAAGCACCGGCGAACGTCAACGGCGGCTGGGTGGGGAAGCGAGGGAGCCACCCGGGCGGCACCGACGAGACGATTCCTCGGGCTCAGCCCGATCAATCGTCTCCTCGGCGCGCGCAGCGGCTGCCCGCGGCGCTCCCCACCCTCCCTACCCAGCCGCAGTTCAGCGCCCAGCAGGCGGCCCGGCGCCCTCGCCGGTCGCAGCCGGACGCGACGGGTCGTGGGCTCCACTGCGACCACGAGCCCGCGTAGAGCCGCCCCGTCCCGAGACCCGCGTGCTCGAGCACGATCAGGTTGTGGCAGGCGGTCACGCCGGAGCCGCAGTAGGAGACGACCGGGCGGGTGCCGTCCACGCCGGCCTCGGCGAAGCGGCGCCGCAGCTCGGCGCCGGGGAGCAGGCGGCCGTCGGGGCCGACGTGCTCGCGGGTATCGAGGCTGCGGGCTCCCGGGATGTGGCCCGGGCGCGGGTCGACCGGGTCGGGGCCGTCGCCGAGGTAGCGCTCGTGCTGGCGCGCGTCGATCACCGCGTTCGCGGGGTCGGCGGCGTCGTCGGCGGTGGCGAGCGCCTCGGGCGGCCAGGGCCGAGGCGTGAACGTTGCGCGCGGGCGGTGCGCGGGCTCGGTCTCCAGCGGTCCGTCCCAGGCGCCGATGCCGCCGTCGAGCACGGCCGCGTCGTGGCCCGTGACGCGCAGCAGCCACGCGAGCCGCGCCGCGACCACCCCGCCCTGGTCGTCGTAGGCCACGACCGTGTCGCCGTCGCCGATCCCCAGCTCCCCCATCCCGCGCGCGAAGACCTCGGGGTCCGGCAGCGGGTGACGGCCGGCCTGCGGGCTCGCGGGCGCGGCGAGCCAGTCGTCCAGCTCGACGAACACCGCGCCGGGCAGGTGGCCGCGGTCGTACTCCGCGCGTCCCGGGCGCCCGTCGAGGTACCAGCGGACGTCGGCGAGCACGACCTCGTCGAGGTGGGCGGCCGTCCACGAACCATTCGACGACGGGGGCGATCACGGGGCGATCACTTCCGGGAGACTACGAGGGACCCCACCCCACGCCGAGGAGCCGCCTGATGGCCGGCAAGCCCGACACGATCGTCCTCATCCACGGCCTGTGGATGACGCCGCGCAGCTGGGAAGGATGGATCGAGCGCTACCGCGAGCAGGGCTTCGAGGTGATCGCGCCGGCGTGGCCCGGGATGGAGGCCGAGGTCGAGGCGCTCAACGCCGACCCGTCGCCGATCGCCGGGCTGGAGATCGACCAGATCATCGACCACTACGAGCAGATCATCCGCGCGCTGCCGAGCCCGCCGATCATCATGGGCCACTCGTTCGGCGGGGCGTTCACGCAGGTGCTGCTCGACCGCGGCCTCGGCGCGGCGGGGGTCGGGATCGCGTCGGCGACCGTCAAGGGCGTCCTCGACCTGCCGCTGTCGACCATCCGCGCGGTCTCGCCGGTCCTGCGCAACCCGTTCGGCGACCACAAGGCGGTCCCGCTCAACGAGAAGCAGTTCCACTATGCGTTCGCCAACACGCTGCCCCAGACCGAGTCCGACGAGCTGTTCCGGCGCTACCACGTGCCGGCCGCGAGCTCGGTGCTGCGCGAAGGGGCGTTCGCGAACTTCCGCCGCGACCCGCCGACCAAGGTCCACTTCGACCGCCGCCGCGCGCCGCTGCTGTTCGTCGCGTTCGGCGAGGACCACATCATCCCGCCGAAGGCCAGCCACCACAACATGGAGAAGTACGCCGGCTCGGAGACGATCGTCGCGTTCACCGAGTACCCCGGCCGCCCGCACTTCCCCGGCGTCGCCGGCTGGGAGGAGGTCGCGGACTTCGCGCTCGCATGGGCGCTGGACCCCGTGGAGCTGGACACGCGCGAGGCGGTGCGCGCCTAGGCGGGCGGGCGCAGGGCGAAGGCGTACGACGCCGGCCGGGCCTCGAGGCGGTGCTGCGGGAGCACCGCCGGCCCGCAGGCGCCGCTGCCGAGCCCGTGCTGGGCGAGGTCGACGTTGAGCCAGACCCGGTCGCGCGGGACGAGGTCGGAGGCGTGGCGGGCGGCGTCGAGGTCCTCGCTGGTCCAGCGCCGGGCGGTCAGCTCGACGTGCGGGCGGCCCTCGACCCGCAGGCCGGCGCCGCGCTCGTCCGTGAGCTGCGCCCAGCGCACCCGCGAGCGGTTGCCGTTCTCCTGCGGCATGACGTAGGGCGTCTGGAGGTCGTCGACGGCGATCGCGAAGCGGCCGACCCGGACGGCCGCGCGCGAGTCGGCGTACGCCTCGCCCGGGCCGAGCCCGAACCACTCGAGCCGCCCGAGCGAGGCCGGGAGCGCCATCCGCGTGCCGAGCCGCGGGAGCGGGAACGGCCACTCGCCCTCGGGCTCGACCGCGACGTGGCAGGCGAGCCCGTCGCCGTCGGCGGTCCATGTGAAGGTCGTGGCGAGCCCGCGGTCCGTACCGGCCGCCGCGACGCGCACGCGCACGACGAGGCGGTCCGCCCTCGAGCTCGACGGCGAGCACGCGCTCGACCATCCGGTGCAGGCCGGCCGCGCGCCAGGCGTCCGCGAGCTGCTCCGGTCCGTGCGTCCCGACGTCGTTGTCGATCGGCGCGCGCCAGACGTCGAGCCGCGGCCCGTCGAGCCCGAGGTCGCCGAGCCGCACGAGCCGGCCCGTCGCCGCGTCGAACTCGCCCGCGCCGAGCGCCAGGGTGGTGCCGCGCGTTGCGGCGGCGCGCGGCGCGGCGGCGTCCCTTGCGGCGCGCGTGGCCGCTGCGTCCGGCGCGGGCACCGCGACGGGCAGCTGACCGAAGGCGACCTGGTGGCCTGCCGGCGCCCACGGCTCGTCCTCGGCGAGCAGGGCGCGGACGGTCAGCCACGCCTCGCGATCCTCCGGGACGGCGGGGAGCCCGTGCCATGGGAGCTGGACGGTCTCGCCGGGCGGCACCGGGCCGGGGTCGAGCGTGCCCTCGGCCACGGGATCGCCCTCGACCTCCAGCGCCCACTCGAAGCTCAGGTGGGCGAGGTCGCGGAAGTCGTGGAGGTTGGCGATGCCCGTCCGGCCCGATCCGCACGGGGGCGAACACGGCCTTCAGCTCGAGCAGGCCCGGCGACGGCGTGCGGTCGGGCAGCACGAGGCCGTCGGCGACGAAGTTGCCGTCGTGCAGCGGCTCCCCGAAGTCGCCGCCGTAGGCGAAGTCGCCCTGCTCGCGGCGGATGCCGTGGTCGATCCACTCCCACACGAAGCCGCCGGCGCAGCGCGGGTGGCGCTCGAACAGCGCCTGGTACTCCGCCAGCCCGCCCGGGCCGTTGCCCATCGCGTGCGCGTACTCGCACAGCACGAACGGCTTCGACCGGCGGGCGGCGTCGAGCACCGGGTCCTCGAGCGGGGGCTCCTCGCGCCGGCCGAGCGCGTCCACCTCCGCGTGGGTCGGGTACATGCGGGAGTGCACGTCGCCGAGCGTGGCGGTCAGGTCGTGCTCGTAGTGCAGCGGCCGCGACGGGTCGCGCGCCCGCGCCCACGCCGCCGTCGCGGCGAGGTTGCGCCCGATCCCGCTCTCGTTGCCGAGCGACCACATGATCACGCTCGGGTGGTTCTTGTCGCGCTCGACGGTGCGGGCGATCCGGTCGAGGTAGGCGGCCCGCCAGCGCGCGTCGTCGCTCGGGTTCCCGCGCCAGCCGACCTCCTGGAAGCCGTGCGTCTCGAGGTCGCACTCGGCGATCACGTACAGGCCGAGCTCGTCGCACAGCTCGAGGAAGCGCGGGTGCGGCGGGTAGTGGCTCGTGCGCACCGCGTTGACGTTGTGGGCCTTCATCAGCTCGACGTCGCGGCGCATGACCTCCTCGGTCACCGCGCGGCCGCGGTCGGGGTCCCACTCGTGGCGGTTGACGCCGCGCAGCAGCACGCGGCGGCCGTTGACGCGCAGCTCGCCGTGCTCGACCTCGACGGTGCGGAAGCCGATCCGCAGCGGCACGGTCTCCCCCTCCGCCCGCAGCTCGCCGTCGTAGAGCCGGGGCACCTCCGCGCTCCACGGCTCGACCGGCCCGGCGGCGACCGACTCGCCGGCGTCGCACTCGACCCCCAGCTCCGGCACGACCACCCGCGCGGGCACGTCGGCGTCGACCCGCAGCGTGCCGTCGGCGGCGGCGTGCACGAACAGGTCGCCCACGCGGCCCGGCGGGCGGGCGAGCAGCTCCACGCCGCGGAACAGCCCGGACAGCCACCACATGTCCTGGTCCTCGAGGTAGCTGCCCGCCGACCACTGACGCACGTGCACCTCGATGACGTTCTCGGCCCGCAGCAGCGGCCCGACCTCGAACTCGTGCACGAGGCGGCTCCCGCACGCCTCGCCGAGCTCATGGCCGTTCAGCCACGCGCGCAGGTGCGAGTCCGCGCCGCCGAAGCGCAGCACCGCGCCGCCCTCCGGCCAGCCGGCGGGCAGCGCGAACTCGCGCCGGTACTCGCCGGTCGGGTTCGCATCGGGCACGAACGGCGGATCCACCGGGAACGGGTAGGCGACGTTCGTGTACGCGGGCGCCCCGTGCCCGTGCAGCTGCCAGTGCGACGGCACGGGCAGCTCGCCCCATTCTCCGCCGTCCAACCGGAACGCCCACGCCCCGTCGAGCGACAGCACGGGGGCGCTCGTGCGCCTGCCACGAGCGCGGAGGGAGCGTCCCGCGGCCGGGCGAGAACGGGTCCGTCACTAGGCGTTGTCCAGCGCCTGCAGCAGGTCGTGGGCGGCCAGCTCGATCTCCTTGTGGCGCCACTCGGCCGCGCGGTAGTGGCAGGAGACGATCCCCATCCGGTGGATGCGCTGAAAGTCGCCGAACACGAACGCATAGCGGGCCTTCGTGCCGTCCTTGGCGCCGTCGGTGAGGCCGAGGTGCCAGGCGGCGTACTCCTCCCACGAGTGCTTCTCGAGGTACGCGTTCTCGTCGGCCGCGCGCGGCTGCGAATCGCCCCAGTTGGAGTCGAGCACGTACCGCCGCTCGGCGATCAGCTCGAGGGCGTGCTCGACTGCGCTGTCGTTGACCGAATATTTCGCCATCGGGGGATCGTGCCACGGCGGCCCGGGTAGGCCGTGCCCCGTGGCCACGAATCAACGCTTCATCCCTGCCCCGCCCGAGACCGTCTGGCGCGTGCTCGCCGATCCCGACAGCTACGCCTACTGGGTGGTCGGATCCAAGCGCATACGCGACGCCGACGCGAGCTGGCCCGCGCCGGGATCGCGCTTCCACCACACCGTCGGCGTCGGGCCGCTCTCGCTCGACGACCACACGGAGAGCCTCGCCGCGGACCCGCCGCGCCGGCTGGTGCTGAAGGCCAAGGCCCGCCCGCTCGGCGTCGCGAAGGTCGAGATCGAGCTCGAGCCGGAGCGCGGCGGGACGTGCGTGAAGATCACCGAGAACCCGGCCGGCGTGCAGAAGCCGCTCACCTACTTCCCGCCGCTGCAGGTGCTCACCTGGGTGCGCAACGCCGAGTCGCTGGCCCGGATCGAGCGGCTCGCGCTGGGAAAGAACGGGGCCTGAGCTTGCCGTTCCCCGCCCCCTCCGCGGACGGCACGGCGCTCGTCACGGGCGCCTCCTCGGGCATCGGGACCGAGTTCGCCCGCCAGCTCGCGCAGGCGGGCCACGGCGTCGCGCTCGTCGCCCGCCGCGAGGAGCGCCTGCAGGAGCTCGCCGGCGAGCTGAGCTCGCGCCACGGCGTGCGCGCCGACGCCTTCCCGTGCGACCTCACCGACGCGGACGCGCGCGCCGCGCTTCCGGGCCGGATCGCCGACGCCGGCCTGCGCGTCGACGTCCTCGTCAACAACGCGGGCTTCGCCACGGGCGGGCCCTTCCACGAGTCCGACCTCGAGGACGAGCTGCGACAGGTACGGCTGCTGTGCGAGACCAACGTCGAGCTGACGCGCCGCTTCCTGCCGGAGATGGTCGAGCGCGGCCAGGGCGCGGTCGTCATCGTCGCCTCCACCGCGGGCATCCAGCCGCTGCCGCACTCGGCCGGCTACTCGGCCGCGAAGGCGCACGCCCTCGCGCTGGCCGAGGCGATCCACCAGGAGGTGCGCCGGCACGGCGTCCACGTCACCGCCCTGTGCCCGCCGCCCGTCCACACCGAGCTGTTCGAGAAGACCGACCATCCGGTGGAGCGCGTGCCGCGGATCGCATGGCTGCACCCGGACGAGGTCGTGCGGATCGGGCTCGACGGCGCCCGCCGCAACAAGCGCGTGGTCGTGCCCAAGCCGCTCGCCCGCATCCAGGCCGTGATCTCGCGCCACGCGCCGCACGGCGTCGGCCTGCCGCTCGTCGAACGGGCCTTCCGGCCGGACGGCGGATGAGCGAAGCCGTCGTCGTCGGCAGTGGTCCCAACGGCCTGTCGGCCGCGATCACGCTCGCCCGCGCCGGCGTCGAGGTCACGGTGCTCGAGGCGGCCGAGCACGCCGGCGGCGCCGTGGCCACGGAGGAGCTCACCCTCCCCGGCTTCCACCACGACACCTTCTCGGCGGTCTACCCCGCCACTGTCGCGTCGCCCGTGTTCGCGCGCTGGCCGCTCGAGCGCCATGGCCTGCGCTGGACGCACCCTCGCTACTGCTACGCGCACCCGCTCGACGACGGCCGCGCTGCGGTGCTCGCCCGCGACCCCGAGGAGACCGCCGCCTCGCTCGACGCCCTGCACCCCGGCGACGGCGCGGCCTGGAATGCCTTCGTGCGGCCCTACGTGGAGCACTTCGGCCCGTGGCGCGACGTGATGCTGGCCCCGTTCCCGCCCGTGCGCGGCGCCGTGCGGACGCTGGCCGCGCACCGGCTCGCGGGCACGCTGGACTGGGCGAAGCTCGTGATCATGCCGGCGGAAGCGCTCGCCGACCGGCTGTTCTCGCACGGCGGGTCCAAGGCGTGGTTGTTCGGCTCGGCGATGCACGGCGACGTGCCGCCGCATGGCCCCGGCAGCGCGATCGCCGCCGCGCACCTGAACGTGATGGGCCACTGCGTGGGCTGGCCGAGCCCCGAGGGCGGCGCCGGAGCGCTCGCGCGGGCGATGACGGGCTACCTCGAGTCGCTCGGCGGCCGCGTGCGGACCGGCGCACCGGTCACGCGCGTGCAGGTGGAGCGCGGCCGCGCGCGCGGCGTCGAGGTCGCCGGCGAGGAGCGCATCGCGACACGGATCGTCGTGGCCGACGTGACGCCCGCCGGGCTGCTGCGGCTGGCCGGAGATGCGCTCGATCCGCGCTACGCGGGCCATCTGCGCGCCTTCCGCCCGGGGCCGGCCACGCTCAAGGTCGACTGGGCGCTCTCCGGGCCGATCCCCTGGACCGCTCCCGGGGCGCGCAGCGCGGGCACCGTGCACATCGGTGGCGAGGCCGGCGAGGTGCTCGAGGCGCTCGCCCCGACGGGCGCCGAGCTGCACCAGCGCCCGTTCATGCTGCTCGGCCAGCAGTCGGTCGCGGACCCGACCCGCGCACCGGCCGGGCAGCACACGGCGTGGGCCTACACGCACGGCCCGCTCGAGGCCGACTGGGCCGGCGAGACGGAGCGCCACATCGAGCGCATGGAGGCGCAGGTCGAGCGCTTCGCCCCCGGCTTCCGCGACCTCATCCTCGCCCGCCACGTGCTGGGCCCCGCGGAGCTCGAGCGCCGCGACGCGAACCTCGCCGGCGGCGATGTCGGCGCGGGCTCCTACGAGCTCGATCAGGTCGTCTTCCGCCCCGTCCCGACCCTGTCGCCCTACCGCACGCCCGTGCGCGGGCTCTACCTCGGCAGCGCCTCGACCTTCCCGGGCGGCGCGGTCCACGGCGTGCCGGGGTACGCGGCGGCCCGGGTCGCGCTGCGCGAGCGGCGCCTGAGGCGCGTCTAGGCGCCTATTGTCAGCGTCGGGACGCTTGGGCGCATCCCCCGGTGCGGTCGGGGTACCGGGACGACGGGGTACACCTTGGACCGCGATCGACAGCGCGAGGAGCGGGCCGCGTTCGCGCGGCTGCGAGCAGGCGAGCCGGGAGTGCGCGAAGCGCTTGTCGAGCGCTACCTCCCCCTGGTCCGCCACCTCGCCCGCCGCTACGGCCGCGCCAGCGAGCCGCTCGACGACCTCGTCCAGGTCGGCGCGATCGGGCTGCTCGGCGCGATCGACCGCTACGACCCGGGCTCGGGAACGGCGTTCTCGAGCTTCGCGGTCCCGACGATCCTCGGCGAGATCCGCCGCCACTTCCGCGACCGCACGTGGTCCGTGCGCGTCCCGCGCTCGCTCAAGGAGCTGGCGGCCGAAGCGCGCAACGCCACCGAGGCGTTCGAGCGCCGCGAGGGCCGCATCCCGACCGCGGCCGAGCTGGCCGCAGACCTCGGCATCGACGTCGAGCGCCTGCTCGAGGCCCGCTACGCCGCCGCGGCGCAGTTCCCGGACTCGCTCGACCGGCCGATGACGGCCGACGAGGAAGCGGGCACCGTGGCCGACCGCTACGGCGAGGACGACCCGCTGCTCGACGAGGCCGAGGACGGCGTGTCGCTGGAGATGCTCACGAGCTCCCTGGGCGCGCGCGACCGGGAGCTCCTGCGCCTGCGCTTCGAGGAGGACCTCACGCAGCGCGACATCGCCGACCGGGTCGGCCTGTCGCAGATGCACGTGTCGCGGCTGCTGCGCGACGCCCTCAGCTCACTCGCCGAGCGGCTGGGCGACGACGTCCTGCCGGCGCCGCGCGAGGCCGCCTGACCTACGGAGCGGCGGAGATCGCCTCGACCAGGTCGCCGACCTGGACCTCCTCGACGTTGGTCGCGACGTCGGCCTGGCTGATCATCCCGACGCACTCGTGGCCGTCGATGACCGGCAGCCGCCGGACCTTGTGCCGGGTCATAGTGCGCAGCACCTCGTCGATCGGGTCGTCGGCGCCGATCGTGACCACCTCGCCCTGCGTCGCGAGCTCGGACACCTTCGTGGAGGCGGGATCCTTGCCCTGGGCGAGCACCTTCACGACGATGTCGCGGTCGGTGATCATGCCCTTCAGACGATCGTCCTCGCCGCAGATGGGCATCGCCCCGACGTCGTGCTCGGCGAGCTGCTGCGCCGCGTCGAGCACCGTGTCGTGCTCACCGACGCACTTGCACTCCGGCGTCATGATGTCCCGCGCTGACTTGGCCACGTCGCTCCTCCTGGGTCGTGCTCAGCGCAGCTCGTCGTGGTGGGCGTAGACGTCGCTGCGCTCGGCCGGGTCGGCCTTCTCGCTCGGCGGCGTCCCGTCCTTGCGCGAGCCGGAGAGCAGTGCCCCGCCGGTGAGGTACATCGCGATCGCGAAACCGGCGACCACGACGATCAGAAGCAGGAGGATGATGCCGACGCCACCTTCCATGCGGATGATGCTGCCCAGGTGCCACGTTCGCGAAACGGCGCGCTCCGGGTAGCGCCGGGTCATGGACCCCGCTCCCACCGTGATCACGCCCTATCGCGACGGCCCGCTCGTGGTGCGCGGTCCCGTCCGGCTCGTCGACCAGGACGGGCAGGTGATCGACGTCGATCGCCGCACGATCGCCCTCTGCCGCTGCGGGCGCTCGCGTCTGCGCCCCTTCTGCGACGGCACCCACAAGCTGGTCCGCTTCAGCGCCCCCAGCGGGGCCGAGGACCGCTCGCGGCCTACGCCGCCACCGGGGACCTGAGCGAGCTCGCGCCGGCCTCCCACGCGCCGAGCAGCTCGGTGGCCCACGCGCCCTCGAAGGCCAGCAGCGCGCGGGCGCCCCAGAGGATCTGCCCCGTCAGCGCGGGCTCCTGGCGCGCCAGCCCACCCGCCAGGTCGACCGCGGCGATGTTCTCGTGGACGGCATCGGCCTCGACGTGCTCGTCGAAGAAGCCCGTCGCCGCCGGGTCCGTGAACCCGAGGCGCCGGATGCCGCGCGCGTAGCGCGCGTTGGGCAGCGAGGAGGTCATCTCGAACAGGGCGAGGTGGCCCACGATGGCGCCTCGCAGGCGGCGATGCAGGCCGAACAGCGACATCAGGTTCACGGTCGCGAGGGTGCGGGCGGGCAGCCGGTCGACGTAGGCGCCGTAGTCCGGGTCGAGCCCCAGCGCCGCCATGGCGTCGGCGAACAGGCGCGCGTGCACGCGCTCGGGGCGGCCGCCGCCGTACTCGTCGGCCTGGATCTCCACGAGCGCGGCCTTCGGGGGGCCGGACAGGCGCGGGATCGCCCACGAGTGCGGGTCGGCCTCCTTGAGCTGGTAGGCCGAGCGGTGCATGAGCAGCTCGAGCAGCTGCTCGCGGGTCGCCTCGCGCTCCACGTAGCGCGACAGCGAGGGCGCCTCGTCGGCGTCGGCGAGCGCGCGCAGGGCCACGTCGAGCTCTTCGGGCGGGCACTCGCCGTCCGGCGGCCCGGCCAGCTGTTCGATCGCGGCCTCGAACGGCGCCTCCAGCGCGCGCCGCCCCGCGATCAGCGACGGCTCCCACTCCCAGCGCTCGTCGACGCCGGGGAACCCGCGGTAGTGCAGCTCGTAGCAGCAGTACAGCGCGAGCTGCAGGTCCTCGTCGGCCTCGGCCTGGCCGCTCGCGTCCGGCAGCGGCCCGAGCTCGCCGGGCTCGCCGGCGAGCGCCTGCAGCAGCCGCTCCGAGATCGGTCCGCGCGGCTCGGGCAGCGTCATGCGAGGTACTCCTCGACGAGTTGCACGGTGGCCGCACGCGGGCCGCCCGCGCGCCGCTGGCGCTCGGCGCCGTTCTCGCGCAGGAGCCGCGCCGTCTGCTCGAGCTCCGCCGCGCAGCCGACCGCGACCGCGGCGGGAGCCAGCTCCTCGAGGCGGTGGGCGATCCGCTCGCGGGCGGGCTCCGGCTCGCCGGTGCGCAGGTCCGCGAGCTCGCCGTCGAGGCCGTAGCGGCAGGCCTGCCAGCGGTTCTCCTCGATCCGCCAGGTCGGGTCCGGGGCGTGCAGGTCGCCGCCGTCGTGGCGTGCGGCGAGCCACGCCACCAGGGCGTGGGCGAAGGCCGCGACCGCCGTGGCGTCGGCCACGGTCGACTGGGTGTCGGGCACGCGCAGCTCGAGCGTCCCGTGGCGCGGGTGCGGGCGAAGCTCCCACCACCAGCGGCCGGGCACCGGCAGCGCGCCGGCCGCCTCGCCCCAGACGTGGGCGGCGGTCAGCTCGTCCCAGCTCTGCAGGGCGGGCGGGACGCCCTGGCGCGGGAGCAGGTCGCAGATCTTCGGCCGCATGGAGGCCAGGCCGGTGTCCTCGCCGGCGAAGTACGGGGCGTTGGCGGCGAGCGCGGCCAGCTCCGGGAGGTGGGAGCGCAGCGCGTTGTAGACGGCGAGCGTCCGGGCGTGGCCGCCGACCGCGACGTGCACCTGCAGCGCGCACACGCCTTGGAGCTCCGCGACGGCGCCGTACTCGGCGGCGATCGCGGCGTGGTGCCCGCCAGTGTTGAGCGCGGCGCGCGGCGGCGCCATGGGGTGGGCGGCGGCCGCCAGCAGCCGCCCGGTGCCCTCGGCGGCCGCGGCGAGCTCGCGCCGCGCCAGCGCCAGCTCGCGCACGCTCTCGGCCACCGTCGCGGTCGGCGGGAGCACGATCTCGAGCTGCGCGGCCGGCAGCTCGAGCTTGAAGCGCGGATCGCCGTCGAGGCGCTCCAGCACCTCCGTGGCGCGCGGCAGCGGGCCGAGGGTCTCGGAGTCGACGAGGATCGCCTCCTCCTCGATGCCGACGGTCAGCGGCTCGACCGCGTCGAAGCGCTCCCGCAGCGCCGCGGGATCGTGCGTTTCGGGGACGTGTCCTGGGTAGCTGGCCATATGCGAATCGCCCGGCTACCCGGGGTCTTCGAGCCCCGGAGCGACACCTGGCTGCTGGCCGCGCACGTGCGGAGGCTGCCCCAGGTACGCGGGCTGGTCGCCGACGTGTGTACCGGGTCGGGCGCGCTGGCGATCACCGCCGCGCTCGCTCCGGCCAGATCGGTGACCGCCATCGACGTCTCGCGGCGGGCCCTCTGGACCGCGAGGATCAACGCGCGGCTCAACGGCGTCCACGTGCGAACGCGCCGCGGCGCCCTGCTGTCGGCGACCCCCGGCGAGCGCTTCGACCTGATCTCCGCCAACCCGCCCTACCTGCCCTCGCCCGGGCCGCTGCCGTCGCGCGGGCGTGCCCGCCACACCGAGGCCGGGCCGCGCGGGCGGGCGCTCCTGGACGAGCTGATCGCGCAGGCCCCGGCGCACCTGCGGCCGGGCGGCGTGCTGGTGGTGACGCACTCCTCGGTCAACGGCGAGGACGAGACGCTCGAGCGGATGGCCGCCGCCGGCCTGGCCCCGGAGATCCTCGAGCGCCGGAAGGGCCCGCTGGGGCCCCTGCTCGCCGCCCGCCGCGACGAGATGGAGGCGCGCGGCCTGATCGCGCCCGGCCAGTCCGACGAGGATCTGCTGATCGTGGCCGGCCGCGCCTAGCGCGGACGGGCCTCGTGACCTGGGTGTCCGTGGGTACGTCGCCGCTCCTTCATCTCGGACTCGTAGACATGCCTGCGTCCCGCGAGCAGCGCCTCGCGGACGGCGCGCTCGTGGTCGCGGAAGACCTCCCAGTAGGTGGCGTCGAACTGCTCCACGAGCTGGAAGGTCCAGTGGCCCGGGACCACGTTGCGGCCGAGCAGGTCCGTCCGGATCCGCTCGGCGAGCTCCTCCTCCCCGCACGCGGCGAGCAGCTCGAGCACCTCGTCGAGCTCGAGGTCCGCCTTGCCTATGAGCTGGTGGAACGAGTACAGGTGCCCGCGTGCCCGCTCCAGCGACTCGAGCGCCTCGGACATCTTCCCCGCCGCGGCCACGGCCTCGTCGGAGGCGCCGTCGGGCCGCAGGTGCTCGGCGTCCGGCCGCTCGCTCATGCGGCGGTCATACCCTCCCCGCGCGCCCGGTAGCTGCCGCCCCGTTTCGCGTCACCGGGGCGCGGCAACGCTTGGGGGCATGGCCGAGTTCAAGAAGGGCGACCGCGTCGAGTGGGACAGCCACGGCGGCACGGCCGTCGGCACCGTGGAGCGCAAGATCACCGAGCGCACGGAGGCCGGCGGGCGCACCGTCGCCGCGTCGGAGGACGAGCCGCAGTACCTCGTCCGCAGCGAGAAGTCCGGCGGCACGGCGGTGCACAAGCCGGACGCGCTGCGCAAGAAGAGCTGACTACATCCGGAACACGCCGTAGCCCACGGGCTCCAGCGGCGCGTGGCGGCAGGCCGCGAGCGCGTCCGCGAGCACGCGCCGCGTGTCGCGCGGGTCGATCACGCCGTCGTCCCAGAGGCGGGCGGTGGAGTAGACCGGCCGGCCCTGGTGCTCGTACTGCTCGCGCAGCGCCTCGCCCGTCTCGGGCTGGCCGACCTCGGTCATGACCGTCGCGGCCTGCTCGCCGCCCATCACGCTGATGCGCGCGTTGGGCCACATGAAGATGAAGCGCGGCGAGTAGGCGCGGCCGCACATGCCGTAGTTGCCGGCGCCGAAGGAGCCGCCGACGATCACCGTGAGCTTGGGCACCCGCGCGCACGAGACCGCCGTGACGAGCTTGGCCCCGTCCTTGGCGATGCCGCCCGCCTCGTAGTCCTTGCCGACCATGAAGCCCGAGATGTTCTGGAGGAACAGCAGCGGGATCCCGCGCCGGTCGCACAGCTCGATGAAGTGGGCCGCCTTGAGTGAGGACTCGCTGAACAGGATCCCGTTGTTGGCGAGGATCCCGACAGGGTGGCCGTCGATCCGCCCGAAGGCGCACACGATCGTGGTGCCGTAGTTCTCCTTGAACTCGTGCCACTCCGAGCCGTCGACGATGCGCTCGAGCAGCTCGCGCGCGTCGTAGGGCGTGCGCAGGTCGAGCGGGACGACGTCGAGCAGCCCGTCCGCGTCGCGCGCCGGCGGGCGCGGCTCGGCGCGCTCCCATGCGGGGGTCGCGGGCGGCGGCAGCGTCCCGATGATGTCGCGCAGGATCTCCAGCGCGTGGTCGTCGTCCTCGGCGAGGTGGTCGACGACGCCGGAGACGCGCGCGTGCACGTCGCCGCCGCCGAGCTCCTCCGCCGTGACCTCCTCACCCGTGGCCGCCTTCACGAGCGGCGGGCCGCCGAGGAAGATCGTGCCCTGCTCGCGCACGATCACCGTCTCGTCGCTCATCGCGGGCACGTAGGCGCCGCCGGCGGTGCAGGAGCCCATGACCGCGCTGATCTGCGGGATCCCGCGCGCGGACATCGTCGCCTGGTTGAAGAAGATCCGCCCGAAGTGCTCGCGGTCGGGGAAGACCTCGTCCTGCTTGGGAAGGAACGCGCCGCCGGAGTCCACGAGGTAGACGCACGGCAGCCGGTTGTGGAGCGCGACCTCCTGGGCCCGCAGGTGCTTCTTGACCGTGACCGGGTAGTAGGTGCCGCCCTTGACCGTGGCGTCGTTGGCGACGATCACGCAGCGGCGGCCGCGGATCACGCCGACGCCGGTGACGATCCCCGCGCCGGGCGCGGCGCCGTCGTAGAGCTCCTCGGCGGCCAGCGGGGAGAGCTCCAGGAAAGGGGTCCCGGGGTCGCACAGCCGCTCCACGCGGTCGCGCGCGAGCAGCTTGCCGCGCGCGGTGTGGCGCTCGCGGGCGCGCTCGCCGCCGCCGGCGCGCACGCGCGCCAGCCGGGCCTCGAGGTCCTCGATGAGCGCGAGGTGGCCGTCGCGGAAATCGCTCATGCGACCACCTCGGCCAGCACCTGGCGCAACCCGACCCTGTCGCCGATCGCCACGTCGAGCCCCTGGACCGTGCCCGCGTGCGGCGCGGCGATCGACAGCTCCATCTTCATCGACTCGATCACCACGAGCACCTCCCCCTCCTCGACCTCCTGGCCGTTCTCGGCGTGCACGAGCAGCACCGTGCCGGGCATCGGCGCCTCCAGCGAGTCGGCGCCGTGCGCCGCGCCGCCGCGCGCGGCGCGGGCGACACGCAGCTCGAGGTGGTGCCCGTCGCGCGCGATCCACAGCGTGTCGCCGTCGCGGGCGAACGCGTAGCGGCGCGAGACGCCGTCGAGCGCCACGCGCACGAGGGTGCCGCCGGCCGCGTCGTGGCCGGCCGCCGCGTCGCGCGCGGGCGTCACCGTCGCGCGCCACTCGCGCTCGCCGAGCCGCACGCCGCCGTCGGCCACGCGGAGCTCGCCGTGCTCCTCCAGCCGCAGCCGGAACGGGCCGGCGGGCGTGGCGGTGCCCGCGGCGGCCAGGACCGCGGCGGGGACGAGGTCCTCCGGGGGCGCGGACGGCGGCTCGGCCAGGATGCGCTCGAGCAGGCCGGTGTCGATCTCCCCCGCGCGCACGTCCTCGCGCTCGAGCAGCGCCCGCGAGAACGCCGCGTTCGTGGTCACGCCGAGCAGCTGCAGCTCGCCGAGCGCGCGCGCCAGCCGGCGCAGCGCCGTCGGACGGTCCTCGGCGTGGGCGATCAGCTTGGCGAGCATCGGGTCGTAGTCCGTGCCGACGACGCTGCCCTCGCGGATGCCGGAGTCCATCCGCGCGCCCGCCGGCTCGACGTAGCGGCGCACCGTGCCGACCGCGGGCAGGAAGCCGTTCGCCGGGTCCTCGGCGTACAGGCGCGCCTCGACCGCGTGACCGCGCGGCACGAGCGCCTCCTGCGCGAGCCCCAGCGGCTCGCCGGCCGCGACGCGCAGCTGCAGCTCGACGAGGTCGACACCGTAGACGAGCTCGGTCACCGGGTGCTCGACCTGCAGCCGGGTGTTCATCTCCAGGAAGAAGAACTCCGACGCGTCGGCGGGCGCGATGAACTCGACCGTGCCCGCACCCGCGTAGCCGCACGCCCGCGCCAGCGCGACGGCCGCCGCGCCCATGTTCGCGCGCAGGTCCGCGTCGGCGGCCGGCGAGGGTGCCTCCTCGATCACCTTCTGGTGGCGGCGCTGCAACGAGCACTCGCGCTCGCCGAGGTGCACCACCGCGCCGTGCGCGTCCGCGAGGACCTGGATCTCGATGTGGCGCGGGCGCTCGAGGTAGCGCTCCACGAGCACGCGCTCGTCGCCGAACGCCGCCTTCGCCTCGCGCCGCGCGGAGTCCAGCGCGGCCTCCAGCTCGCCCGCGGCGCGCACCGCCCGCATCCCCTTGCCGCCGCCGCCCGCCACCGCCTTGATCACGACGGGGTAGCCGTGCTCCTCGGCGAACGCCCGCGCCTCCTCCAGCGAGACGTCCTCGCCCTCGACGCCCGGCACGACCGGGACGCCCGCCTCGCGCGCGAGCGCCTTCGCGCGCGCCTTGTCGCCCATCAGCTCGATCGCCGCCGCGGGCGGGCCGACCCAGGTCAGCCCCGCCGCCTCGACCGCGCGCGCGAACGCCGCGTTCTCGCTCAGGAACCCGTAGCCCGGGTGCACGGCGCGGGCGCCCGACCGCTTCGCCGCCTCGACGACCGCGTCCGCGTCGAGGTAGGAGCCGATCTCCACCGCGACGTCGGCGGCGTCGACGTGCGGCGCGCCTGCATCGACCGGCGTGAAGACCGCCGCGCTGGCCAGCCCGAGCCGCCGCGCGGTGGCGGCGATCCGGACCGCGATCTCGCCGCGGTTGGCGATCAGGACCGGCTCGATCACGCGCCCATCGCGCGGGCGATGACCATCTGCTGGACCTCGTCGGTGCCCTCGCCGATCGTGAGGATCTTCGCGTCGCGGTAGAAGCGGCACACGGGGTACTCCTCGATGTAGCCGTAGCCGCCGTGGATCTGCACCGCCTCCTCTGACGCCGCGGACGGCGAGGCGGCCCGTCTTGAGCTTCGCCTGCGCGGCGGTCAGCGTGAAGTTGCGGCCGGCGTCCTTGAGCAGCGCGGCCTTGTAGACGAGCAGCCGCGCCGCCTCGATCTCCGTCGAGAGGTCGGCGAGCTTGGCCTGGATCGCCTGGAACTTGGAGATCGGCTTGCCGAACGCCTTGCGCTCCTTGGCGTAGGCGAGCGCCTCGTCGAGCGCGCCCTGCGCCAGGCCGACGCCCATCGCCGCGACGCCGATGCGGCCGATGTCGAGGATGTGCAGGAACTGCTTGAAGCCCGCGCCGCGCGGGCCGAGCAGGTTCTCCTCGGGCACCCGGCAGTCCTCGAAGGTCAGCGGCCGCGTGTCCGAGGCGTTCCAGCCCATCTTGCGGTAGGGCTCGCCCTGCGAGTAGCCCTCGGTGCCGTTCTCCACGATCAGGTTGGAGATCTCGTTCTCGCCGGTCCGGACGGTGATCGCCACGTGGCCGGAGATGTCGGTGCCCGCGTTGGTGATGAACTGCTTGGCGCCGTCGATCACCCAGCCGTCCTCGTCGAGCTTGGCGCGCGTGCGGACGTTGCCGGCGTCCGAGCCCGCCTCGGGCTCGGTCAGCCCGAAGGCGCCGAGCTTGCGGCCCGCGCACAGGTCGGGCAGGTAGCGCTGCTTCTGCTCCTCGCTGCCGAACAGGTAGATCGGCTGGGTGCCCAGCGAGGTGTGCGCGCACATCGTGATCGCCACGGAGGAGTCCACGCGCGTGAGCTCCTCGACCGCGAGCGCGTAGGCGAGCGAGTCGCCCCCTCCGCCGCCGTATTCCTCCGGGAACGGGATCCCCATCAGCCCGAGGTCGCCGAGCTTGGCCACGATCTCGTACGGGAAGCGCTTCTCGCGGTCCAGCTCCTCCGCGACGGGCTTCACCTCCCCCTCGGCGAAGTCGCGGACGGTGCGGCGGATCAGCTCGTGGTCGTCGGAGAGGTCGAAGTCCATGCGGCCCAATGTATCGAATGATCATTCGAAGTTCGAATGTTCATCCGGTACGCTCGCCGCATGAGCTCCCGGCCCACCCGACCCGCGCTGCGCGAGCGCTACGACCGCCGCCGGGCCGAGGTCGTGCTCGGCGCCGCGCGCGTGTTCGCCGCCCGCGGCTACGACCAGACCTCGGTGCCCGAGCTCGCGGAGGCGCTCGGCCTCGCCGCCGGCAGCCTCTACCACTACTTCCCGTCCAAGGAGGAGCTGCTGCGCGCGATCTGCGACCAGCTCATGGATCCGCTGCTCGAGCAGGCCGAGGCGCTGCTCGCCGAGCCGCGCGAGCCCGCCGAGCAGCTGCGCGAGCTCGTGCGCCTGTGGGTCGGGCACGTGGTCGCCCACCGCGACCACATGCTCGTCTTCCAGCAGGAGCGCCACGTGATCGAGCGCGGCGCGGCCTGGCGCGGCGTGCGGGTCAGCCGCAAGGCGTTCGAGCGCCTCGCCGAGGACGTGCTCTCCAGCGCTGACGCCGGCCGCGCGAGCGACCCGCGGCTCGCCCTCTCGGCGCTGCTCGGCATGGTCAACCACACGGCGCAGTGGTACCGGCCGCGCGGGCGTCTTGCCGCCGTCGACATCGCCGACGGATATGTCGACCTCCTTCTTGGCTCCTGATCCGGTAGGAATAGGTCCCTTGACCTCGCAGATCGAGAACATCGGCGACCCGCGCTACGTCCGCGCACTGGGGCATCCCCTGCGCGTCCGCGTCCTCGCGATCCTCGAGGAGCGGACCGCCAGCGCGGTCGAGATCTCGCGGATCCTGGACGCCGACATCGGCGTCGTCGCCTACCACGTCCGCAAGCTGCACCAGCTCGGCCTGATCGAGCTCGAGCGCGAGACGCGCGTCAGGGGCGCGATCCAGCGCCACTACCGGGCCTACGAGCGCCCGCGGGTGTCCGACGACGCGTGGGAGCAGGCCCCGCCCGTGGCCAAGCAGGCGGCGGTCGGCGCCGCGCTGCAGCAGATCTACGACTACGGGCGCGCGTCCAACGCCGCGGGCGGCTTCGACCGGCGCGACGCGCACATCACGCGCACCGCGCTGCGGCTGGACGCCGAGGGGTGGGAGAAGCTCGCCGGCTCGCTGCGCCGCGTGCTGGAGGACGTCGCGGAGATCGAGCAGGAGGTCGCGGCCCGCAAGGCCGCCGGCGAGGCCGAGGCACTCGAGGACGTCGGCCTCGTACTGATGCAGTTCCAGGCGCTGCCGTTCAGCCACGCGCGGCCCGAGCCCCGCGAAGACGCCTAGTCCTCGAGCGCCGCGCGCAAGAAGCGCTCGGGGGCGTCGAGGAACCCGCGCAGCAGCCGGATCGATTCCAGATCGTCCCCGTCCGCGGCTTGGTGCGTGCGAGAACGGGGTGCAACGCCCCGCCGAGCGCCGGCCGCGGAACGGCCGGCAGCTCACCCGACCGCTCGAGCTCGCCGCCCTCCTCCGCGAACCCGATCGCTGCCGCGACGGACTCGACGAGCGTCGACTTGCCCGTGCCGTTGTCGCCCGCCAGCAGCGTGATCGACGTGCTCAGGTCGAGTTGCTCCGCCTGGTCGATCACGGGCACGTCGAACGGGAAGCCCTCGCCCCAGATCTCCTCGTCGCGCCGCAGCCCGAGGAGGAACGGCCCCGGGCCGAACCGGCGCGGGTCCCGCCGCCGCGCCACGCTCAGCCGCGCGGCCAGAGCCGCGGGAACAGCGGGTGGTCGAGCTCATCCCCCGCGGCGAGCTCGCCGTCGAGCTCCGGGAACGGCGGGCTGGTCGCGTGCGGGCGCTCCGCCAGGCGTACGTCGTCGCCGACGAGCCTCACGGAGAACGCGCGCCGCCGGTTGCGCGAGCCGGCGGCGGCGTGCAGCGTGAGCATGTCGAAGGCGACGGCGTCGCCCGGCTCCAGCGGCCAGCCGAGGATCTCGTATGCGTCCCGGTCGGCCTCGACGTCGGGCACCTCGCCGAAGGCGCCCTCCTCGAACACGAGCGCGCGGTCGTCGAAGAACGACCGCGGCATGTACCACGTGCCCCCGGCGTGTGAGCCCGCGACGAACTCGAGCGTGCTCTCACGCGGCACAGGATCGAGCGGGATCCAGAACGAGACGGTCTGGCGGCCGTCGATGTTGTAGTAGGGCTGGTCCTGGTGCCACGGCGTGCGGATCGTCGTCCCGGGCTCCTTGACCAGCAGGTGGTCGTGGTGTAGCCGGACGCTCGCGCTGCCCATCAGAGCCGCGGCGACCTCGCCGATCCGCGAGCCGCGGATGACCTCCTCGTAGCCGCCGATCCGCTGCCAGTTGCGGAAGTCCTCGAAGAACCGCCCCGACGATCGCGTCGCCGCCGCCCTCGATCGCCATCGGCCCCGGGTCGGCCATGTGCGCGTCGACCGCGGCCGCGAGCTTCTCCACCTCGCCGGGGTCGAGCAGCCCGCGGACCACGCAGGCGCCGTCGCGGCGGAAGTCGGCGGCGAGCTCGTCCATGGCGCGGAAGTATCCCCTCTGGTGGCGTGACTCAGAAATTTCGTGGGCAGTCGGCGGCGCCGGCCCGCGCCTGACCCGGCATCCGCCGCGGAGCACACGAATTTCCGACTCACGCCACTAGCGTGACGGCGATGCGACGCGCGGGGGTCTGGATCGCGATCGCCGGCGCGGTGGTCGCCGGTGGTCTCGCGCTCGACGCGGTCGGCCTGCCGTCGTCATATCTGTTCGCGGCGCTGCTGGTCGGGCTGGCGATCGCGCTCGCGCGGCCCGACCGCGTCGCGCTGCCGCCCGTCGCGTTCCGTGCCGCGCAGGCCGTCGCGGGCGTCACGCTCGGCGCGTACCTGCAGGCGGACGCGCTGGAGGCGGTGGCGGGCGCGCTCGTGCCGGTGCTGCTCGTCTCCGCGGCCACGCTCGGGCTCAGCCTCGCGGCCGGCGCGACCCTCACGCGCACCACGGCGCTGGACCCGCCGACGGCGCTGCTCGGGATGATCGCCGGCGGCGCGTCGGGCATCGTCGGCATGTCCGGCGAGCTCGGCGCCGACGACCGGCTCGTGGCGTTCATGCAGTACCTGCGGGTGCTGGTCGTGGTGCTGCTGACGCCGATCGGCATCGCGGTGCTGTTCGGCGACGCGCACGGCGGCGGCGGCGCCCCGCCACCGTCGTCGGGCCTGCTCGGCGCGCCGTGGGAGTGGGCGGCGACCGCCGCGCTCGCCCTCGCCGGCGCCTGGGCCGCCGGGCGCCTGCGCGTCACCGCCGGCGTGCTGCTCGGCCCGATGATCGCCACGGGCGCACTCGTGCTGGCCGGCCCGCTCGAGGGCTTCGCCGTGCCCGACCTGCTCGGCCAGACGGCGTTCGCGCTGATCGGCCTGCAGGTGGGCCTGCGCTTCACGCCGGAGACCGTCCGGCTGCTCGGGCGCCTGACCGGCCCCGTGCTGCTCGCGATCGCCGGCCTGCTCGTCACCTGCTTCGGGCTCGCGGTCCTGCTCGACGTCACGACGTCGGCGACGCTGCTCGACTCCTATCTGGCGACGACGCCGGGCGGGCTCTACGCGGTGTTGGCGGTCGCCTACGGGTCGGGCGCGGACACGACGTTCATCGTGGCCGTGCAGACGCTGCGCGTCGTGGCGATGGTGCTGCTCGCGCCGCTGGCGGTGCGGTGGCTGCTGCGCGCCCGCGCTACCCGGCGGCGCTGACGGCTCGGGCGATCTCGTTCGCGGCGCGGACGACGACGTGTCGTCCGCGAGCCTCGCCGCCTCGCTCGGCCGCGACCTCGTCCACGAGGGTCTGGATTGACGGCCCGGTGGTTCGATGCTCCGGCATCGGTGCGAGCCCCTCAGATGAGGCGGTCGGTCAGGCGCGCCGATCTGGCGCGATCGCTCGGATGTAGCGCTCCATCGCGGCGTCGACGGCCTCGCGATCGCCCGTGGCGAGGAGGTCGAGCAGCAGGCCCCGGACGACGGCGACGCCGAGGCGCGCCTCGGCGTGCGCCTCCTCCCGCGGGCGGCCGGGCGCGACCAGCGCCGCCAGCGGCTCGACCCACGACTCGACGATCCCGTCGAGCAGCGGCAGCGCGTGCGGGCTCCCCTGGAGCGCCTGGGCGTAGACCTCGAAGAACAGCCGCTCGTTCGGCCACAGCGCCGGGTCCGCGACGCGCGCCCACATCCGCCGCATGACCTCCGCGGGCGGCGCGTCGGCCTCCTGCTCGAGGATCGCGGCGAGCGCCGCGCGCTGCTGCTCCTCGACGGTGCGGATGACCTCGATCAGCAGGGCCTCTCGCGAGCCGAAGTGGTAGAGCAGCATGCGGTGGCTGGTGCCGAGCGCCGTGGCCAGGCTGCGCAGGCTGATCTCGCCGACGCCGTGCTGGGCGACGTGCTCCATCGCGCCCGCGAGCAGCCGCTCGCGCGGGCCCGCCGGCTCGGCCGGGCTCGCACCGTCGGCGCCCGCGGCGGTTGGCGGCCGGCTCATGGTGGCGGAGTGTAGCGGTTGCGTGTACCAGCCGGTACATGTACCATGCGGTACACCATGAGCCGCCAGCGCATCGAACACACCGCCACCACCTCCGCCTCCCCGTCCGCCGTCTACGCGCTGCTGCGCGACGGCGCCACCTGGCCCGTCTGGGGTCCCCTCGACTCCTTCGAGCTCGAGCGCCCCGGGGAGGCCGAGCCCGAGGGCCTCGGCGCCGTCCGCATCTTCCGCCAGGGCAAGGTCGCGGGCCGCGACACGGTCGCCGAGCTCGTCGAGGACCGCCGCTTCTCCTACACCCACGAATCCAAGCTGCCGGTGAAGAACTACCGCGCCGACATCGACCTGACCCCGCGCGACGGCGGGACGGAGATCCGCTGGGTGTCCCAGTTCGACCCGAAGATCCCGGGCACCGGCGGCCTCGTCCGCCGCGGGCTCGACAAGTTCATCGCCGAGAACGTGAACGGCCTCGCCGAGCACGCCGCCAAGCGGCCCTAGCTTGCCGCCGGTGACCGGCGGCCGGTATCCGAGCGACGTCCGCACACTGACACGCTGTCGCCCCGAATTCCCTGCACACGGTCCACATGGGTTGGCGACGTACCCCACACGCGGTGAAGTGGGGGTGAGAACTCCCCCATGGTCCCCGTCCCCGGGTTCGACCCCGTTTCAGCGACGCGCCGGCTCGAGGCGCTCCAGTCAGCCGTCCAGGCCTTCCCGCCCGAGCGGCAGCCTGCGGTCCTGCGCGCGTACCTGGAGGTCCAGCTCGACCGCCTCGAGGCATTGGAGGACGCCCACCACGCGTATCTCGGCGAGTGTGTGCTGTTGGCGATCGACAACATGCAGGACGCCCGCCTGCAGGCCGTCGAGGAGCGCCTGGCGAAGCTCGAGAGCCCGGACGGGCCCTCGCTCGCAGAGGTGCTCGCCGAAGCCGCGTTCGTCTTCGCCCTCACGCTCGCGTCGCTGCTCGCGGTAGAGGCGGTCGGCGGCCTCGTGCTGCTGTGGGCCGGCAAGGCCGCGACCGCGCCGGCGCTCAGGAAGGTCGTCGAGGAGGCCGACGAGGCGGTCGTCCGCGAGGCCCGCACCCAGATCGCCGGCCTCGGTGCGGACAGCGCGCGGCTCACGGAGAACGCCACCCGGCTCCGCGGGCTCACCGCGGCGCTCGACGGGCTGCGCACCGGCTCGGTGGGCACCACCCTGGTGCAGATCGGCAAGGCGCTGCTGAACCCGATCGCCACCGCCCGTTCGATCACCGACGCGATGTCCAAGGCCCTGAACATCGCGGCCGAGATGGAGCAGCTCCAGGCGAAGCTGCTGCTGGGTCATCTCTCACTCGTCGAGGGCATGCAGACGTCGACCGCCGCGCGGATCGCCTACGACAAGGCGCTGCTCGGCGACGCCACGCGACCCGACGCCATCTGGCGCAACTTCATGGACAACGCCACCGGCGGCCTGGCGCTGGCACCGGCGTACTCGCAGCTCCAGGGAGCATGGAATCAAGTCAAGCTGGCGACGGGCCCCACCACGGCCCCACCCGCCCCGCCGTTTCTCGCCTCGACCCCGGCCGGGCGCCTGCTCACGCTGATGCGCGAGAACCGGCTCGCGGCGCGCCAGCAGTACGCCCTGCTGCGAGCAGGACTGCGCTACCGCACCGACGACGTCTTCATCGAGGACCCCCTGGTCGGCAAGATCAGCGAGCTCGTCAACGAGATGCTGCCACTCCAGAGCGCCTACGGCGCGCTCGAAGACTCGGTGCGGCCGCTGATGGTGCGGGGCTACGAGGCGGCGCTGTGGTGGGCGTATCTCTCCGCCAACGGGATGCTCGACGTCAAGCAGGGTGTCTCCTTCGGCACCCATTACGACCCGGACATCAAGGTCGGCTCGGTCGTCCGTGGTTACGTGATCAAGGACTTCGGCGAATCGTTCACCCTGACCGAGGCGTCGTTCCAGTACTACGCGGCCGACTACTACCCAGGCGTGCCCGCGCTCAGCGAGGACCGCGCCGTATACCTGTTCGAGACGTTCGCCGGCCCGTACTTCGCGCTCGGGGACAACGCGCAGTCGCTCCCGTTCGCCAAGTGGTACGCGCCGGAACGCTACGCGGGCGTGCGGGCGATGCACGAGCGCACCTACGCCGGCTTCGTCGAGTACACCGACCGGGCGCGGCGGCTCGACGAGATGCGGCTGATGGTGATCCTGTTCTTCGCCCGACTGCCCGGAATCGAGGACCCGACGTCGTCCGGGCTGCTGAACGCGATGGGCGAGCTCAAGGGGTCCCCGGTCAGCGCGCAGGCCTGGCTCGAACTGCATCCCGTCGCGAAGGGCGTGCTGCCGCCCGACCTGACCGCAGAGGGGACCGCGAGCGTCGCCGGATCCGTGGCCCCCGCGCTCGACGCGCTGCTGAGGGACAGCGGAGTGCTGAAGCTGCCGTTCTACGAAGCACAGCGCGGCAGACTCCAGGCCGCCATCAACGAGCTCCGCGCCGACATCGCGGAGATGGAGCGGCTCGCGGCCGGCGAGCTCGCGCCGGGCGCCACCGCCCGCGGCCTCGACGACGAAGGCTACGCCGCGATCGTCAAGGCCGAGAAGAAGGCGCTGCTCGACCTCTACACGGAGGTGTACGCCACCGCCGTGGGTTTCGACCCCGAGGAGGCCACCCGGCTCGAGATCGCCTACCTGCCGATCGTCGAGCGCCTGTCCGCCTGGACGCTCCAGCGCAAGCCGCTCACCGTGCCGGGCTCCAACTTCCACTTCGACGAACCGTCCGATCCTCCCTAGGAGACACCGATGGCCATGCCCCTCGAGCTGTTCCGCTTCGCCGTGACGCGCCGTCCGAACCGGGCCGTTATGGGCCGGATCGACGACCTCCTGATCCGCGACGAGCGGGCGCCCTCGCGCGGTTCGCTGCGCTCGGCGCTGTTCGGGCCCGGCGACTTCGAGCCCAAGCTCGCACGCGCGAACGCGTACGCCGCGTCGGGCGACTACCTCACACCGGACAGCCCGCTGATCGTCGCGCTCGAGCCGTTCGTCGCGTTCCTGCGCAAGTCGCTCGTCCCCGGCGCGCCGCTCGCCGACCTCGTCGCGGCCATCCGCAAGCGCTTCCCCCTGCTCGCCCGCCTGCTCCAGCGCCTGGGGCCCGACCGGTCCGACGAGACCATCGACGCCGCGATGTTCTCGATCTTCGACTCGCTGTACGCCGAGACGATCCGCGGCTGCGATCGCTACGTGAGCACCAACCACCTGATCGACGCGCTGCGCGCCTACCGGGTGCTCGCGTTGCTGGTCGACGCCGCCGAGCGCAAGGACGAGGAATGGACCGGCGGGGCGTTCGATGACTACGACGCGCTGATCGATCTCCAGGCCGCGGCGGCCGGGGCCGAGGCCGCAGGGGATCGCTCCGCCGAACGGTTGGCCACGGCGATCGCACCGCTCGCGAGCTTCCGCGTGCCGCTGTCGGTCGGCGCGATCAAGCCGCCCGTCGTGGGCGACCTGCTGCTGGTGGAGCAGGAGCTGCGCCGCTATGTGCTCGGCGAGCTCGCGTCGGCCGAGTCGATCATGCGCGGCGAGCGGCGCGAGCGGACTGTGCGCGGGCTGTCGCGCACGACCAGAGTCCAGCTCGACCGAGACGCTGCAGGAGGAAGAGGCGCTCGAGCAGCCTCACGACGGACGAGCGCTTCCAGCTCTCCACGCAGGCCCAGCAGAGCGCCGCAGGAGAGCCTCGGCATCCAGGCCGGCGTCAACGTCACGGGCAAGTACGGCCCGGTGCAGGTGAGCGCCTCGGTCAACGCGGCGTTCAACACGTCTTCGTCGACGTCGGACTCGACCTCGCAGGAGTACGCGAAGAGCATCACCGAGGAGGCGAGCGAGAGCGTTCGCAACAGCATCAAGACCACGTCCTCGGTCACCGTCCTCAGCGAGGCGGAGGACACCTCGCTGCGCGGCTGGAACAACGAAACCGGCACAGAGCACGTCAACGGGCTCTATCGCTGGATCGACAAGGTCTACGACGCGAGCCTGCGCAACTACGGCCGGCGCCTGATGCTCTCGTTGGCCGTGCCCGAGCCCTCCGCGTTCTACCGCGGTCTGCTCCAACAGCAGGAGGCGGCCGCGGTCGCCGAGCTCGAAGAGCCGGTGGGGCCGTCGCGGATCGACCCGAACACGCTCGAAGTGCTGCCCGAGGACGGCACCGGCTTCAATTCCTTCCGCGACCTCGACGAGCGCAATTACGCGCGACTGGCCGCCCGCTACGACGTCGCGGTCGACCCACCGCCGAGCGAGTTCCTGACGGGCAGCAAGACGATCGTGCACCCGGACGCCATGCAGGCCAAGGAGATGCCCGAGCACGATCACCCCAACGACCTCAGCCTCGTGCTCTCGGACAGCACGCTGACGGTCGCGCCGGGCTACCGGGTCACCACGGTCGGCGTTCTGGCCCCGGCGGGCACCAAGGGCGGGCTGAAGAACTGGGCCGACGCGCTCAAGCTCGGAGAGGACCAGGCCAAGGTCGACGACGCGAACGTGATCCTGGTGCAGGTGGCCGGCAAGAGCTTCTCCGTGGCGGTCCACAAGGACCCCGACGACAACGCCAAGAAGGTCATCAACACCGACTTCAACACCTATAAGCCGATCGACGACGTCGCGGAGCCGTTCGGCGGGCGAGGTCCAGCCCAGCCTCCCGATCACCGTCACGGCGAACTTCGAAGGGATGTTGTCGCTGACCGTCGCCTACTCAGGCCGTCCGCACCCGTGAGGCGCTCGAAGCGTGGAAGGCGAGCACTTACGCAGCGATCGTCAAGGGCTACACCGTCAAGCGGCAGGCCTACGAGCAGTCGCTCACGCTGGCGAAGGCCCAGGCCGAGACGCACACGGAGGAGCAGACCTCCTCGCTGCGCGACGACCAGTACCGCAGCATCGAGCTGACCGAGCTCAAGCGCGGCTGCATCACGCTGCTGACCGAGGACACGGCGGCCGGGCACCCGTCGATCAAGGTCTCCGCGGAACGGCTCCACACGGATCGTGTTCGACGAGGCCGACGCCACCGGGGTCCCCGATTGGCGCGCGCCGCTGCCCAACGGCTCCGTCGCGGAGTTCTTCGAGCTCGCGTTCGAGTGGGAGAGCACCGCCTACGTGTTCCATCCCTACTACTGGGCGGGGGAGGAGCGGTGGGCGGACCTCGCACAGGCAGCCGGCGCGGACCCCGTCTTCGAGCAGTTCCTGCGCGCGGGCAGCGCGTCCGTCGTGGTGCCGGTGCGCCCGGGTTACGAGCGGCCGGTCGTCTTCTTCCTCAAGACCGGGCTGATCTGGGGCGGCGGCTACTTGTCCCTGTTAACCTCGCCGGACATGCTCGACGTCTACGCCGACGTGGAGCGCGGCCGGCAGTTCGACCCGCCACTACAGGTCGGCGAGAGCTGGCAGGTCCAGCTGCCGACGAGCATGGTCATGCTCCAGGCCGACGACGTCCTGCCCGAGTTCCCGCCCGCGGAAGTGGAGGCGGCGCGGGAGGTGATGGTCGGCCCTGCGGCCCGGGTGAGCGTCGGCAGCGGCGCCGGCAACGGCCAGAGGAGCTAGCCGGCTAGGCAGCTAGGAACTGACGGCGGCGGCGGGGCGGGCGCGTCCCGCTACCCTCCCGCCGCGCAATGGAAGAGCCGCGAGGGACGTTCGAGGTCGGTGAGTCCTTCGCCCGGATCCTCACCGAGACCACGCAGTCGCTCGTCTGCGTGCTCGACCGCAGAGGGTGCATCCTGCTCTTCAACGAGGCCTGCGAGCGGGCGACGGGCTACCGGCGCGAGGAGGTCATCGGGCGCGACGCGCGCGACCTGGTGATCCCGCCCGAGGAGCGCGAGGCGTTCGGCGAGTTCCTGACCTTCGTCTGGCGCACGGGCACGCCGAGCCCGCAGGTCGGCCACTGGCGCACGAAGGAGGGCCGGCTGCGGCTGATCGCCTGGTCCAACCACCCGATGCCCGGGCCCGACGGCACCCCGGCCGCGCTGGTGACGACGGGCATCGACCTCACCGACCGCGAGAGCCCCAGCCGCGGCGTCGAGGACGCGCTCGCCGCAGACCCCGGCGAGAAGCTGGCCGAGATCGGCCGGCTGGCCACCGAGCAGCGCGCGCTGCGGCGGGTGGCGACGCTCGTCGCCTCCGAGGTCAGCCCGGACCGGGTGTTCACCGCGGTCTCCGAGGGCTGCGCCCGCGTGCTGGAGGTCAACGCCTCGACCGTGGTGCGCTACGAGGACGACGGCACCGCGACGGTCCTCGGCCGCCACAACCGCGACAGCATCGACGTCTTCCGCGTCGGCGAGCGGATCAGGGCCGACGAGGACTCCGCGCTCGCCCGCGTGCGGCGCACGGCCGCGCCCGCCCGCATCGACGACTGGGGCGGGCTGGAGGGCGAGATCCGGGAGGCGATGTTCCGCACGGGCTACCGGTCGACCGCCGCGGCGCCGATCGTGGTGGCCGGCGCGCTCTGGGGCGCGGTGGCGATCGCCAGCGAGGACCCGCTGCCGCCCGACAGCGAGAACCGGCTCGGCGCGTTCTGCGAGCTGGCCTCGCTGGCCGTCGCGAGCGCCCAGGCGCGCGCCGACCTCAGCGCGTCGCGCGCCCGCGTCGTGCGCGCCGGCGACGAGCAGCGGCGCCGGCTCGAGCGCAACCTCCACGACGGCGCGCAGCAGCGGCTCGTGTCCGTCGCGCTGATGCTGCGGCTGGCGCGGGCGAAGCTCGGCGACGGCGAGGCGGCGACCGCCAAGCTGCTCGACGACGCGTCGCGCGAGCTCGACACCGGTCTGGCCGAGCTGCGCGAGATCGCCCGCGGGCTGCACCCCGCGGTGCTCAGCGACCACGGCCTGCTGCGCGCGCTCGAGGCGCTGACCGCGCGGCTGCCCGTGCCCGTGGACGTCGAGGTGGAGCTCGAGGAGCGCCCGCCGCCCGACGTCGAGGCGACGGCCTACTACATCGCCGCCGAGGCCCTGACCAACGTGGCCCGGCACGCCGACGCCATGGGCGCGCGCGTCACCGTGCGCCGCGACGGACGGCGTCCTGCGCGTCGAGATCGCCGACGACGGCAAGGGCGGCGCCGACGCCACGGCCGGCACGGGCCTGCTCGGCCTGCGCGACCGCGCCGAGGCGGCGGGCGGCACGCTCGGGATCGCCAGCCCGCCCGGCAGCGGGACCGTGGTCGTGGCGAGCCTGCCGCTCGGGCTGAGTCAGAGCAGCCGCCCGAGCGGCCCGAGGTCGAGGTTGAGGTCCTCCGCGTCGAGGCCGAAGTGCTCGCGCAGCTCCTCCATGCGGCGGTCGAGCTCCATGAACGTCTGCCCCAGCCGCTCGATCTGCTCGTCGCTCAGCCCGCCGCCGTCGATCCGGCGCAGCGCCTGGCGCTCCATCAGCTGCCGCAGCAGCTCGACGATCGTGAGCACGAGCTGCGCGAGCCCCTGCTCGACCGACTCGGGGTCGGCGTCGATGCGGCGGCTGAGCGCCTTCCCCAGGCTGCGGGAGCTCGCGCGCGAACGGGTCGAGGTCGCCGTCGAGCGGGCCGGCGAGCACCTTGCCCGCCTTCATGGCGCCGGCGCCTCGGCGAACGAGTACGGCGGCCACGGCCCGGTGCAGAGGATGCTGAGCTCGCGGTGCTCGTGCTGGAGCTCGCGCACGGCGGCGACGAAGCCGTCGACCTCGCGCGTGGTCGACGAGGTAGGCGGCGCGCAGCAGCTCGGGCCCGTCGTGGCGCGCGTGCTCGCGGGCGGCGGCGGCCAGCCGCTCGTGCACCGCCTCGCGGCGCGCGCCCGGGGCCGGTGTCCCCGGCGGCGACGGCGCGGACCGACACCTCGACGGCGCCGCGCACGCGCCCCAGCGCGGCCGCCAGCTCGCCCGCTCGCGGCTGCCACGGCCGCCGCCGCGGCGGCGTCGTCCTCGACGCGCGTGCCGTAGCGGACCGGCAGCAGCGCGCGCTCGCGCATCAGCTCCTCCAGCAGCGCCTCGCGCCGCCACAGGGCCTCGCGTCGCCTCCTCCTCGCCAGCGGGGGCGACGACGACGCCGACGCCGCCGGCCGGCACGAGCCGCAGCGGCGGCCGCAGCGGCGCCGGGTCGTCCGTGATCGCGAGCAGCTCGATCACCGGCTTCGGAGCGCGCCGGTCGTCGCACCGAGCTCACGAGCGCGCGCAGCGAGACGTGGACGAGGTCGACGTCGGCGACCGCCAGCGTGATCTCGCCCGCGATCACGACGCCGCCGCCGAGCAGGCGGTCGAGCAGGTCGACGAGCGCGACGTCGCGCTCGGCGATGCGTGCGCTCATGCCGCCTCCGGGACGAACGAGTAGGGCGGGAACGGGCCGCGCGAGCTCGATCCGGGCGCCGATGGCCGTGCTCGCGCTCCTCGAGCTCGGCGACGAGCGCGCGCAGGCTCGTCCGCCTGGTCGCGCTCGACCAGGTAGGCGCCGTTGAGCACCATGTCGCCCTCGCAGCCCGGACAGCTCGCGGTTCTGGGCCGGCCGCACGCGCGCGTCGACGGCGCGCTCCTGCAGGCGGGCGTGGACGTCCTCGGCGAGCCCGGCCGCGCGGTCGTCGACCTCCGCGCGCAGCCGGCGCTCCTCGCGGCGCAGCAGCAGGTAGGCGGCGCCGCTGCCCGCCTCCGCGGTCGCCTCCTCGGGCGCGCGCAGCGGCCTCGCCGAGCCGCTCGCGGTCGAGCAGCAGCTTCACCGACCACTCCTCGCGGCCGCCCAGCGCGTCCAGCGCCGCGGCGAGCGCCTCGCGGCGCTCCTCGAGCATCCGCCGCGCGCCGGCCTCGTCGGCGAAGATCGTGCACAGCCGCAGCGGGACCACCGCCGCCTCGCGGAACGCCGCGGCGATCGCCGCCTCGTGCGCGCGCGCGGTGCGCTCGAGCCACGGCGAAGTCGTTGAGGTTGCGCCGCAGCGGCTCCTCGCCGAACTCGTCCAGCGGCACCCGGCTGCACAGCAGCGCGAGCCGCCTCGCGCAGCCACTCGGCTCGCCGTCGGGGTGCACGCCCGGGCCGCCGGTCAGCGCCGCGTCGTCGCGCGCGACGCAGTAGGCCCACAGGCCTGGCCGGCGCGCGGCCGCGGCGGCGCCGCGGGGCGTGCCGGCGCGCGCGGCGCCGGCGTGCGGCGCCAGCGGCGGCCGGGCGGCGGCGGCGCGCAGCAGCGCGGCCTTGAGCTCCGCGACGGCCTCGGCCTCGGCGCGGCGATCAGCTCGCCGGCGCGCCCGCGGCCCAGCGGTCGAGCTCATCGCACGCTCGCCCTCGCCGATCAGCCGCTCGAGCCGGTCCAGGCGCTCGCGCAGCTCGCGGTTCTCCTGCTCGAGCTCCTTGAGCCGCCGCCGTCCTCGACTGCCGCGTGTCGAGCGCCTGAGCGACGGATCGCCCTCCCACCAGTTGATGCCCATCTCGCGGGCCTTGTCGACGGACGCGATCAGCAGCCGCAGCTTGATCGTCAGCAGCTCGATGTCGAGCAGGTTGATCTGGATGTCGCCCGCGATCACGATGCCCTTGTCGAGCACCCGCTCGAGGATGTCGGCGAGGCTCGCCGTGGTCTCCGGGCGGCCCGGGAGGCCCGCCGCTCCCGCGCGCGCCGAGCGGCGCCGAGCTCATCGGTTCTCCGCCTCCCCGCGCAGGTAGCGGCGCTCGCGCTTGTAGCCGAGCAGCCCGCCGCCGTCGTCGAGCTGCACGACGTAGCTCGCCATCACGTCGGTCGTGTTCGGGATGCGCGCGAGCTCGCACACCTCGACGGTGACCAGCCAGGTCTCGCCGTCCCACTGCAGCGCCGCTGACGGTCTCGGGCTCGAAGCCCGTCATGTCCTTCACGGTCGCCTTCGCCTCGAGCGCGAGGTCGCGGGCCGAGACCGTTGTTCGTGGAGCCGTCTTCCTCGCTCATCGTGCCCTGCCCTCCAGGAGCCGCTCGATCAGCGCGTCCTCGGCCGCGGCGGCCTCCGCCTCGTCGATCGTGCCGGCCTGGCGCGCCGCGTCGATCTCGCGCAGCTGCGCCTGGATCGCGCCCTCGTCGTAGTACTCCGCCTCGGCCTGCGCCTGGATCTGCTCGGCGATCCAGACCGTGCCGAGCACGGGCGAGAGCGGGAGCTTGAGCAGGCCGCTGATCAGGCCCATGCGGGCTCCTCCTCGGCCACGAAGCTGTACGGGCGGCAGCGGGCCGAGCAGGCGCAGCTCGACGCGGTCCTCGAGCTCCGCCGCGGCGGCGTCGACCGCGCTGGCGAACTCCGGCCATCCGGTCGCGCTCGACGAGGAAGGCCGAGTTGACGGCCGTCTGCAGGCCGCCCGCGGGCTCGCGGCTCGTCGGCGACGGCGAGCGGCGTCGAGCTGCGCGTGCAGCGCGCGCCGCGTCGCGCTCGCGGAGCCTGCTCGACCTCGGCGGCGACGAGCTCGCCGAGCCGGATCCGCTCGTAGTGGCCCGCCGCCTCCGAGAGGCCGCGCACCCGCTCGCGCAGGCGCGCGACGGCCGGCGAGCCGTCGACGACCGACCGCAGCAGCGCGCGTCTCGTCGTAGGTGCCCTTCACCGTCAGCTGGACCTTGCCCTCGAGGGCGGCGAGCTGCGCCGCGCAGCTCGTCGCGCCGCGGGGCGAGGAACTCGGCGGCGACCGCGTCGTCGCCGGCCATCGCGGTGCCGAACTGCACCGGCACGACCGTGGCGGTCGCCGCGACGGCCTCGAGCACGTGCCAGTGGCGGCGCATCAGGTCGGCCGCGCGGGTCTCGCCGGCGGCGTCGCGTGACGATCGCGGCCAGCTCGCCGTGGGCGACGGCGCGCGCGCCGGCTCCCTCGATCGCGGCGCGCGCGCCCGCCGTCGTCACCCCGTGGACGTGGACCTCACTCATCGTCGTCGCTGCGACGCGCACGCGAGCGCGAGCTCGACGTCGCGCTTGCGGCGGCTGCTGCTGCTGTCGTCGTCGCCGCCGCCGCCCGGCAGCTTCTCCTTGACGCCCTCGAGCGCGCCCTTGGTCTTGCTCTTGGCGCCGCCCTCCGTCATGCCCTCCATCAGCTCGGGCAGGCCGGCGCCGCCGTCCTCGGAGATGTTGAGCCGGTTGACGGCCTCGGCGAAGCGCAGGTACGTGTCGACGCTCGCGATGACGATCCGCGCGTCGATCGTGATCAGCTCGATGCCGATCAGCGAGACGCGCACGTAGGCGTCGATCACGAGGCCCTTGTCGAGGATCATCTCGATGACGTCCGCGAGGCCGCTCGGTTTCGGGCGTTCCAGGTAGCCGCCCTGTGCTGCTGCCATTCGGATTTCTCCTCAAGTCTCGCTGGTCTGCTGGGCGGGATCGGGCTGCTCGGGCCGGTCGAGCAGCTGCGTGCGGATCTGGGAGCGGTTCTTCGCGAGCGCGCGCGAGATCTTCGACCTTGCGCAGGCCGTGCAGGTAGCCGATGCACCAGTCGAGCTGCTGCAGCGCGTCCTCCGCCGCGCGGCGGTAGCGCTCCAGCTCGTCTAGTCGTCGCGGGAGGCCATGGCTCAGCGGCGCCCCACCGGCGTGCGGCGCTTGCTCGGGCGCTCCGGGAGGTCGGCCTCGTCGATGTCGTCGTCGTCCGGGTGGACCGGCGGCTCCGACGCGGCGCTGCGCTCCTCGAGGTCGTCCTCGTCCTCCTCGAAGTCCTCGTCCTCCTCGGCGACGGGCTCCTCCTCGTCCTCTTCGGCGACGGGCTCCTCCTCCTCGTCCTCCTCGAAGTCCTCGTCCTCCTCGGCGACGGGCTCCTCCTCCTCGTCCTCCTCGAAGTCCTCGTCCTCCTCGGCGACGGGCTCCTCCTCCTCTTCCTCCTCGAAGTCCTCGTCCTCCTCGGCGACGGGCTCCTCCTCGTCGTCCTCCTCGAGGTCCTCCTCGTCGTCGTAGGCCTCGTCCTCCTCGGGCTCGTCGCCGTCGCTCTGCAGGCGCTCGCTGATGAAGCGGCGCCCGTTGAACGCGGCCTTGCCCGCGGTGTAGAGGACGGCACCGGTCGCGACGGCGCGCATGCCCGTCAGGCCCGGCTTCTTCTTCGCGTTCTCCTTGCCGTCGTCGAGCGCCGCCACGAGCGCGGCGACCGCGACCCGCTTGACGTCATCGGCCTTCGGCTTTCCAACGATCTTCGCCATCACGTTCTCCTAGCTCCGCAAGACCCGGTAGGTGACCACCGCCGCGGCCACGCCGGCCACGACGGCCGCCAGGGCGGCTGTGACCGGCGACGGCTTGTCGCCGGACAGCCGCTTGGCGACCGCGCCCTTGAGCAGATCCGCCACCTCAGCTCCGGCTCGAGCTGCGGCGGCGCGACGTGCTCGACCGCTCGACGACGAGCGCTTCGGCGACGAGCCCGACCCGTTGCTCGAGCCGCGCTTGCGCGCGGTGCGTCTTGCGCTTGGCGCGACGAGCTCGACGAGCTCGACGACTTCGCCGTCTGCCTTGCCGTCGCCGTTCGCCGTCCGACGTCGAACGCGACGAGGAGGTACGGGAGCTCGCGGCCGTCTTCGTGGGCCGCGCGCCCGCGCCCTTCTTGAAGCGCCCGGTGCGATCGCGCGGCAGCTCCTCGACGGGGATCGGGCCGTCGTCGTCGCGTCCTCGTCCTCGTCCTCGTCCTCGGCCTGGGCCTGGGGCTGCTCCTGCTGCTCCTGGTCCTCGTCCTGGTCCTGGTCCTCGTCGTCCTGGTCCTCGTCCTCCGACGCCTCGGCCTCGGCCTTGAGCGTCCTCGACGTCGGAGTAGTCGCGCTCCTCGTCGTACGCGTCGTCGTGCGGCTCGACGAGCTCGCCGTCCTCGATCACGCCGCGCCAGGCGCCCGTCTCGAGCTCCTGCATCTCGATGAACGCCTTGTAGCGGTGCAGGTCGGCGCGCACGGCGCGCTTGACGTGGCGCATGCCGCGGGCGGCCTTCTCGATCAGCGAGCCGGGGTCGACGTCGAGGTTGACCTCGATGCGGGTGAGGCTCGGCGCCAGCTCGTGGAACGTGACGACGCCCGAGTGCGTGATGCCCTGCGACACGCGCCACTTGATGCGCTGGTCGGGCCGCTGGGTCTCGATCTTGGCCTTGAACTCCTTCGTCTTGCCCCAGATCTTCGTCGCGAACGAGATGCTGCACTCGTCCTCCTGCGTGACGCGGGTGACGCGGTGCATGAACTCCGGCCAGTCCTCGAACTGCGTGAACTGGTTGTAGGCCGTCTCGAGTGGCACGGCCACGTCGACCGCCTGCTGCACCGGCATCCGCCGGCCCTTTCCGACTCCTGGCATGCCGCCCTTTCCGCCGCCGTCGCCACCGCCGCCCGGCAGCAGGCCGCTCGCGGCCTCCTTCACCAGGCCGCCGGCGCCGCCGGCCTCGTCGACCTTTTCGCTGACCGTGTCCTTGAGGTTCGAGCCGACGTTCTCGCCGGCCTTGGACGCCATGTTGCCCGCGGCCTTCGTCGGGCTCAGGCTCGGCATCCCGCCGTTGCGGATCGCGTCGACGCCCTTCTTCGCGAGCGGCGCCGCGGCCGCGAGGCCGGCGCCGGCGGCGAGGCCCTTGGCGCCCGAGAACGGTCCGCCGCCGCTCACCCTTCGGCTTCGGCGAGACGTCGCCCACGTTCTTGGCCACCTCGCGAACGGCGGTCGTGAGCGCACTTCGCATCGGTCACTCATGTCCTTCGCCATCTGAATCTCCCTACCTCGGTGTCGGTTCTCTTGGCGTCGCCATACCCGACGCGAGAGCAGGAGGAAACGGATCCAGCGGGGTTTTTATCTCGGCGAATGCATTTCTTCACGCCGCACAGGAACACTTACCGTCACGTACCGAAACTCGGTTCTTAGGACACCTCACGCGTCCCACGACCGCCGTACGTGGCTGTCAGGCTGGGATGCATGACCGTCGAGTCCGCTCCGCAGACCCTGCTGCGCGACGCGTTCCCGGACCGGCCGGAGATGGACATGGCGGTCTCGCACGCGCTGTTGCAGCGGGTCGCCGTCCGGGCGCGTCCGGCGACCGCGCGGATCTACGAGCCTGGGCCGACGGTGGCCTTCAGCAAGCTCGACTCGCACGCGGCGGGCTTCGCCGCGGCGTGCGCGGCGGCGCGCGCGCACGGCTACGAGCCGGTCGTGCGGCTCGGCGGCGGCCACGCCGCGGCCTACGGGCCCGGCTGCCTGATCCACGAGGAGATCGTGCCCCACCGCTCGACGCTGGAGGGCCTGAGCGAGCGCTACGCCCGCGAGTCCGAACTCGTCGCGGGCGCCCTGCGCAGGCTTCGGTGTGACCGTGACCGCGGGCCAGCTCGACGGGGAATACTGCGCGGGCGCCCACAGCCTGCACGCGAGCGGGGTCAAGGTCGCCGGCATCGCCCAGCGCGTGATCAAGGGCGCGGCGCTCGTGAGCACCGTCGTCCTCGTCGACGCCGGCCCGTCGCTGCGCGCCGTGCTCGTCGACGTCTACCGGGCGCTCGGGATCGACTGGCGCCCGGAGACCGCCGGCTCGCTCGCCGACGTGAGCGCCGCGCCCCCGCTGCCGGCGCTTGCGGAGGCGCTGTCGCCGGGCGCCGCCGCTCCGGGCGGCCTCGACGACGAGGACGTACGGCTCGCGGAGCGCGTCGTGCCAGAACACCGGGCGTAGACTCGCGTCGTGAACCGTCGCCGCCGGGCCGGAGCCGTCCCCATCGCGGCGCTCGCCTGCGTGTGCATCGCGTCAGGCGCCTGCGGAGGCTCCGATGCGCCCCGCGATCCCCGCTCGCCGGTGCCCGCGCCCGAGGTCGTCCTGTCCGCGGAGGATCGGGCCCGGTGGTCGCAGGGCGAGCCGCGTCGGGCCGCGGTGCCCGTCCTGGTCTACCGGCGCGTCGCGCCGTCGGCCTTCGCGCGCCAGATGGCGCTGCTCGACCACGCGGGCTACGACACGATCGCCCTCGACGACTTCGTGCGCTTCGTTCGGCGCGACCCCGTCCGGCTTCCGCCACGCCCGATCATGCTGACCTTCGACGGCGCGCGCCTCGAGTCGTGGACCGCGACCGACTCGGTCCTGCGCGACCGCGGCTTCGGCGCCGTCGTGTTCGTCGACGTCGGGCGCGTCGAGGAGGAGGACCCGGCGCACCTGAGCTACCGCGAGCTCGGCCGGCTGCAGGCGAGCGGCCGCTGGGACGTGCAGCTCCAGTCGGGCACCGGAAATCGCCGGATCCGCTACGGACCGGCGCGGGGCGACGTCGGGCCCTTCTACGCGTACCGCGGCGGCGACGAGGTGCTCGGGGGCTGGCGCGAGCGGGTGTTCTCGGACGTCACCTACGGCGAGGACCAGCTGCGCCACCACGTCCGCGGTTACCGGCCGCTCGCGTTCGCGCCGCCGTACGGCAACTACGGCCAGGCCGGCACCAACGACCGCCGCATCCCGAAGCTGCTCCTGGAGCGGCTCGAGCTGAGCTTCGCCGCCGTCTTCACCCAGGACCGTGACGGCTTCGCGGCGCCGGGCGTGCGCAACCCGCTCGGCCGGTTCGAAGTGACCGCGGCGACCTCCGAGACCGAGCTCCGCGAGTGGCTCGAGCGCGGGCCCGCGTAGGCTTGCCCCGATGCGCGAGCCGCGCGACGTCCCGGCCGACCTGCCGCCCCTGACCGGCTCGGGCGCCGCCTGCCTCGCGGCGATCCTCGAGCTCGACGCCGCCGACGTCCCCGTGCCGCCCGACGGGCACCCGGAGCCGTGGACCGTGTGGCGCAACTGGCTCGCGGAGCGCGGGCTCGGCCTCGTGCCGATCGCGGACCCGGCGGGCTTCTCCTGGGGCGGGCCGTGGGTGGCGGTCCTCCGCGGTGACGGGCGAGAGGTCTGCGCCGTCGCGTACGGGCCGCCGTCCACGATCGCCTGGCATCCGCTCGGCGGCCCGGAGACGTTCGAGGACGTGGAGGCGGGCTACGTCGTCGCGCCCGCCGACGTGGCGCTGTGGTCGCGGCCCGAGCGCGCGGTCACCCGCAGGGCGGGGAGCGTCGTGGCGATCGCCGTCGCCGCCGCCGCCGAGGCGCCGGTCGAGCTCGTCGGCGACGCGATCGCCCACGCCGGCCGCGGGCTCGCCGGCGACCGCTACCACGACGGCGGCGGGACGTTCTCCAACCCGTACTCCGTGGGCCACCAGCTCACGCTGGTCGAGGCCGAGGTGCTCGACGAGCTCGGCATCGGCCCCGAGGCCGCCCGGCGCAACCTCGTCACGCGCGGGATCGACCTCAACGCACTCGTCGGCCGCCGGTTCACGGTCGGCGAGGTGCAGTGCGTCGGCCGCCGGCTGTGCGAGCCGTGCGCACACCTCGAGCGCCTCTCCCCCGGAACTTTGCGCCCGCTCGTGCACCGCGGCGGCCTGCGCGCCGACCTGCTCGGCGACGGCACGATCCGCGTCGGCGACGGCGTCAGCGCGTAGCGCGCCGCAGGCTTCGACGTCTGCGCAGCCGATCGTCCGCGAGCCGGGCGTAGTACTCGGCTGACCACTCCACGCGACCGCATTGTGCCCCCTACGATCGCCCGATGCCCGAGACCCCGAGGAGCTCAACCGCCGCGTCGCCGGCGCGCTGCGCGTCCCCCCGGTCCACGAGTGGGACAGCTGTCGTGCGGGCGCTCGACGAGGGCCGATGACTCCGTCGGCTCCGTCGCCGTCCTGTGCGACATCGCGCCGACGAACCGCCGGCGCCGGAGTCCCTCACCGGCCGCTGAGCTCCGCGGCCGGCGAAGGGCGAGCCGGTGCTTACGGCTTGGTGCGGTTGGGCTGCGGTCCGAACGGCGAAGTGTTCGGGTTGCAGAACAGGCCTGGGTTGATCTCGTGGGGATCCACGATCCCGAGCTTGTTCTCCTGCCCGAAGGACTGCGACTGGCCGCCGGGCCCGTTCGGCCCGGAGCCGTCCAGCGGCGCGCCTGGGTCGTCGTTGAGCCCGGAGAACGAGCACCAGGACTTGCCCTGGTTCTGATCTGCCTTCTTACCGCTCCCGGTCACCTCGCCGGCCACCGCCGGTCCGGCTCCGAGCACTGCGATCACGGCTCCGCACGCGCCGGCCGTGCGCCACGACCTCGATCCGGTCATCCTGATCGCTCGTCGTTCGCGGGCGCCTCCTCGGCCGCCGAACGATCCGACCCTGACCCCGGGCGGGGCCCCGGGTCAACCTGGACGGGATCAGCGGTCGAGCGCGGGGAACGGGCGCACCGGCCGGGCCGGGCGGACGTGCACGCGCGCGCCGACCGCGGCGACTCCGGCGGCGGTGACGATCGTCGGGTCGCAGTCGAGCTCGGAGACCTCGGGGTGGGCGGCGGCGAGGGCGGAGATGCGGACGAGCACGTCCTCGAGCGCGCCGACGTCGGTGACCGGTGCACCGCGGTGGCCCTGCAGCAGCGGGAACGAGCGCAGCGAGCGCACGAGCTCGGCGGCGTCGGCGCGGCGCAGCGGGGCAAGCCCGACTCCGACGTCGCCCAGCAGCTCGGCGGTGCGGCCGCCGAGGCCGCAGAGCACCACGGGCCCGAAGTCGGGGTCGGCGAGCACGCCGGCGACGAGCTCGACCCCGGCCTCCTCCGGCGGGCGCTCGGCCGTCGGGATCCCGTAGGCGGCCAGCAGCGCCGTCGCCTCCTCGGGCAGCAGCCAGCCCTCCCCGCGCGCGAGCGCAGCGGCGATGACCGCGGCGGCCGCGTCCGGGTCGGTGCCGCCGAGCGCCGGGCGGTCATCGGACTGGCGGTCGCGCCAGCGCGCGTAGCGGGCCACGCGGCCGAGCGCGCGAGCCGCCTCGACGGGGCTGCGGTACAGCGGCACGGAGCCGCCGCGCGCGAGCGCGGCCAGCTCGGTCTCGCCGTGCGCCATGAACGCCCCGAGCAGCGTCGTGTCGCCCGGCGCGGCGGCATGCAGGGCGGCCGCGACGTCGTCCGAGCCCCCGGTGATGGGCACGTGCACGGCGACGATCGCGTCGACCCCGGCCGCGAGACGCCCGATCGCCTCGGCGTAGTCGGGTGCCCATGCGTCGGCGCCGAGATCGATGGGGGGATCCGGCGCGAGTCCGGCGGCGGCGAGCGCGTCCGCGCAGGAGATCGCCGGGCCGCGCCCGTTGGAGACGATGCCGACGCGCGGGCCCGCCGGGAGCGGCTGGGCGGCCAGGAGCGCCGTCACGTCGAGCTGCTCGATCACCGTGTCCGTGCGGATCACGCCGGCGTGCTCGAACAGCGCGTCGACCGAGACCTCGGAGGCGCCGAGCAGCGCGCGCGTCGTGGTGGCGCCCTCCGGCGCGGGCTCGGCGGCGCGGCGGCCGCTCTTGACCGCGACGATCGGCTTGACCGCGGCGACCCGCCGCGCGATCGCACCGAACCGCCGCGGGTTGCCGAACGACTCGAGGTAGAGCAGCACGACGCGCGTGGCCTCGTCGCGCTCCCAGTACTGCAGGAAGTCGTTGCCGGACAGATCTGCCTTGTCGCCCGTCGAGGCGAACGAGGAGAGGCCGACCCCGCGGCGGGTCGCCTCGGAGATCGCCGCGATCCCGATCGCCCCGCTCTGGGAGGCCATCGCCACCGGCCCGTGGACCGGCGTCACCGGCGCCGAGGTCGCGTTCAGCCGCAGGCCCGGGTCCGTGTTGAGCACGCCCAGCGAGCTCGGGCCGACGAGCCGCATCCCGCTGCGGCGGCAGATCGCGAGCAGCTCCTGCAGGCGGCTTCGCCCCTCCTCCCCGCCGTCCAGGAAGCCACCCGACAGCACGACGAGAGCCCGCACGCCGGCGGCGCCGCACGCCCGCGCCTGCTCGAGCACGTCGTCGGCCGGCACGGCGAGCACGGCCAGCTCGGCCGCCGGCAGCACCTCGTCGCCGGGCGCCGGGGTCACCCGGACATGGAGCTCGCCGCCGTAGCCGGCCACGCGCAGGTTGCGCATCACGGTCGCGGCGGCCGCGGTGCCGCCCACCGTGACGAGCACGACCGACTCCGGGCGCAGCACGTGCGCCACAGCCGCCGCGGCGGCCGCGCGGCCGCGGTCCTCGAAGCGCTCGCGCGCCGCCTGGCCGATGGCGGCCGGCATCTCAACCTCAAGTTCACCCATAGACGAGTGGACCTCGACGGGGAACCCGGACTCGCGGAACACCCCGACCATGCGCCGGTTGGAGGGGTGCACGTAGGCGACGAAGGTGGCGACGCCGTCGCGCGCGGCGGCGCCGGCGAGGTGGGCGAGCAGGATCGTGGCGATCCCGCGGCCGTGCCACGCGTCGGCGACCTCGAAGGCGACCTCCGCACGACTCGGGGTCTCCTTGATGTACATCGCGTGGGCGACGATCCGCTCGGGGGAGCCGGCCGTGACGACGAGCCCGACGCCGTCGTCGGTATCGACCGCCGCCGCGGCCATCCGGTCGATGTCGACGCCCGAGGAGAGGAAGCGCAGCCAGCGCGAGTTCTCCGACATCCCCGCCAGCAGGTCGCGCAGCCCCGCGACGTCCTCGGGGCTCACCTCGCGCACGCGGACGGTGGACCCATCCCGCAGCGCCACGTCGACCGGCTGGAACACGCGCTAGCCCGTCGGAGCGGTCGCGTGCGCGCGGCGCCCGTCGGGGCCCTCGCCGGAGCCGCCGCCGCGCAGGATCCCCGCCTCGAACGCCTCGCGCTCGAGCTGCTCGCGGTGGTCGGGGTGGGCGACGGCGATCAGGCGGCGGGCCCGGTCGGCGACCGCGGCGCCGCGCAGGTGCGCGATCCCCCACTCCGTGACGACGTTGTCGACGGTGTTCTTGAGCGTCGTGACCACAGAGCCCTCGGTCAGCCGCGCGCGGATCCGGCTGCGGCCCTTGCTCGTCGTGGAGTGCAGCACGATGAACGCCTGGCCGCGGGTCGAGTACATCGCGCCGCGCGCGAAGTCCGCCTGGCCGCCGCTCGAGGACCAGTAGCGCCCGGCGATCGTCTCCGACGCGCACTGGCCGTAGAGGTCGACCTCCGTGGTCGCGTTGATCGAGATGAAGCCGTCCTCGCGCGCGATCCGCCGCGGGTCGTTGACGAGGTCGACGGGCAGCAGCTCCACCGCGCCGTTGTCGTGCAGCCAGTCGTAGAGCCGCTGGGTGCCGAGGCAGAACGTCGCCTCGACCTTGTTGCGCCGCAGCTGCTTGCGCACCCCCGTCGCCACCCCGGCCTCGACGAGGTCCACGATCCCGTCCGCGAGCAGCTCGGTGTGGATGCCGAGGTCGCGGTGGCCGCCGAGCCCCTCGAGCACCGCGTTCGGCACGCCGCCGATGCCGACCTGCAGCGTCGCGCCGTCGGGGATGCGGTCGACGATCCGCGCGGCGATCGCGCGGTCGCGTCCGTCCGGCACGGCCGGCGGGACCTCGACCAGCGGCCGGTCGACGACGCAGTAGCCGAGCAGCTGGGAGGCGTGGATCTGGTTGAGGCCGAAGGTCCGCGGCATCCGCTCGTTGACCTCGAGGAAGAACGGCACCTTGCCGATCAGCGACGCGACGTAGTCGGCGTTGGTGCCCAGCGAGAAGTAGCCCGCGCGGTCCGGCGGGCTCGCCGCCGCCAGCACGACCGGGTGCCGGGTGGAGAGCTCGAGCAGCCGCGGCATCTCCGAGAAGTGGTTGGGGACCAGCTCGCAGCCGCCCTCCCAGTACGCCTTGCGGGTCGCCCCCGACAGGAAGTAGGAGACGTGGCGCAGCCGGTCGCCGAAGGCGCCGTGGTGGTACGGGCGCTCGTGGAGCGCGTGCATCTGGTGCACGCGAACCCCGCGCAGGCGCTCGTTCTCGCGCTCGAGCACGTCCAGCAGCCCGACCGGCTCCCCGTTGGCCAGCGGGAGGATCACGTCCGTGCCCGGGGCGATGTGCGCGAGCACGTCCTCGGGCCGGCCGGCGGAGGGCAGCGCTCTCGCCATACCGGGCAGCATGCCATGCCACGATGCAGCCATGCCCGACTACGCGATCGTGAACCTGCTGGAGATCGACGACGACGTCCAGGGGCGCGTCGAGGGGCTGGAGGGCCGGTTCGGCCGCAAGCACCTCGGCTCGCGCGATCTCGGGGTGAGCCACTGGCGCTACGCGCCGAACCTGCGCTCGCCGGGCGCCCACACCCATCGCGAGCAGGAGGAGGCCTACGTCGTCGTGGCCGGCTCCGGCCGGGTGCGGCTCGACGACGAGATCCACGAGGTCCGGCAGTGGGACGTGGTGCGGGTCGCCCCGGAGGTCGTGCGCGCCTTCGAGGCGGGCCCGGACGGGCTCGAGCTGATCGCGGTCGGCGGGCCGAAGCCCGAGGGCGGCGACGGGCAGCCCACGGACTCGCCTTGGCCTGACGTGGCCTAGGTTCGCCGGCTGGGCGCTTGGGCCGGTGCGGGCGGTCCACCTACGCCCGGGCCACCCCTCACTCCCCCTACCCAGCCGCCGTTGACGTTCGCCGGCGCAACGCCCCGGCCCCGCGGCTCAGCGCGTCTCGATCACCACACCCGTCGCCTTGATCACGGCCTCGGCACGCGACCCCGGCTCCAGCCCGAGCTCGTCGGCGGCCTCGCGCGACATCAGCGACACGACGCGGTAGGGGCCGCAGGCCATCTCGACCTGGGCCATCACGCCGTCGCGCTTGACGGCGAGCACGACGCCGCCGAGCCGGTTGCGGGCGCTCGAGTGCCCGGAGCGCGAGCGCTCGCGCAGCAGCCGCGCGACCTCGTCGGCGCGGATGTAGCGCTGGTTGCCGCGGCGCTCGAACTCCACTCGACCGTCGCGCTCCCACCGGCGCAGTGTGTCCACGCTCACGCCCAGCGCGGCGGCGGCCGCGCCGATCCGCATCGTGTCGTCGAGCGACTCCGTGCCCACGGGCGTGATCGTACGCGCGCGGCGCCCGCCACCTCTACCGGATCACCGCGACCGTCGAGGACGGCCGCCGCGCGTTCGCCTTCGAGCGCGTGCCGCTGCGCGGCGTGACGATCGCCCTGCTCGAGTTCCGCCGGGATGGGACGATCCGGCGGCGCTGGAAGCTGCGCACCCGCGACGAGGGCTTCACGGTCGAGGCCGAGCAGGCCTCGGGCGAGCCCGTGCCCGCGCTCGAGCGGGTGATGCGGCTCGTGCTCGAGCGCGCCGACTGAACCTGGGGAATAACGCCGCCGCGGGCGGCGTTTACGGGCCGTGACCCCAACCCCCCTAGGAGCAGATCCGATGAAGGCAAGACGAAACCGCGCGGCACGCCGGCTGCTGACCGGCGCCGCCGTCGCGGCGAGCTTCGCGGCCGCCACCACGGCCACGGCGCAGGCGGCCGTGACAGCGTCGTTCAGCAACGGCGTCCTGAGCATCAACGGCGACAGCCTCGACAACAACATCGCCATCAGCCGCAACGCGGCCGGCACGATCCTCGTCAACGGCGGTGCAGTCGCCGTCTCCGGCGGTGCGGCGACCGTCGCGAACACCTCGAAGATCCAGGTCTTCGGCCTCGGCGGCAACGACGTGCTCACCCTCACCGAGACCAACGGCGCGCTGCCCGCGGCCAACCTGTTCGGCGGCGTCGGCAACGACACGCTCACGGGCGGGTCGGGCGGCGACCAGCTGTTCGGCCAGAGCGGCAACGACGCGCTGCTCGGCAAGGGCGGCTTCGACCTGCTCTTCGGCGGCACGGAGAACGACACGCTCACCGGCGGCGACGCCGACGACCAGTCGTTCGGCCAGAGCGGCGACGACCGCATGATCTGGAACCCCGGTGACGACACCGACCTCAACGAGGGTGGCGAGAACACCGACACCGTCGAGGTCAACGGCGGCAACGGCGCCGAGCAGTTCACGACCACCGCCAACGGCACCCGAGTGCGCTTCGACCGGATCAACCCGGCCCCGTTCTCGATCGACATCGGGACCTCGGAGAAGCTCGTGCTCAACGCCAACGGCGGCGACGACTCCAGCTCGGCGACCGGCAACCTCGCCGCGCTGATCTCCATCACCACCGACGGCGGCACCGGCAACGACACGCTGCTCGGCTCGAACGGCATCGACATCCAGCTCGGCGGCGCCGGCAACGACTTCGTCGACGGCCAGCAGGGCAATGACGTCGCCTTCCTCGGCGCCAACGACGACACGTTCCAGTGGGATCCCGGCGACGGCAGCGACGTCGTCGAGGGTCAGGACGGCAGCGACAGCATGCGCTTCAACGGCTCCGCCGCGAACGAGCGCATGGAGGCCTCGGCGAACGGAGGGCGCGTCCGCTTCACCCGCGACGTGGCCAACATCGTCATGGACCTCAACGACGTCGAGGCGATCGACGCCAACGCGCTGGCCGGCGCCGACACCGTGACGGTCAACGACCTGTCGGGCACCGACTTGAACAAGGTGGCGCCGAACCTCGCCGCCCCCGGCGGTGCCGACGACGCCGCGGCCGACGACGTCATCGTCAACGCCACCAACGGCGACGACGTGATCACCGTGGCCGGCTCCGACACGGCCGCGTCGGTGCTCGGCCTCCCCGCCCGCGTCGAGATCTCGGGGGCGCGCGCCGCCACCGACCGCCTGACCGTCAACGCCCTGGCCGGCGACGACGTGGTCGACGCCTCCGGGCTGGCGGCGAGCGCCATCGCCCTCACCGTCACCGGCGGCGACAACGACGACGTGCTGATCGGCGGTGCCGGCAACGACACCCTGTCCGGCGGCGCCGGCGACGACGTCCTGATCGGCGGCCCGGGCATCGACGTGCTCGACGGCGCGCCCGGCAGCGACGTCGTGCTCGACAGCGTTGCGGCCAACACGGTGAGCTCCGCCTCCGCCGTGGGGAAGCGCTGGCTGAAGAAGCACGCGAGCACCTCGCGCGGCAAGACCGTGCTCAAGCTCGACGGCGAGAAGCGCAAGCTCCCGCGGGCGAAGCTCGCCAAGCTCGCGCAGGGCGTCGCGAAGTTCTAGACCCGCCGACGACGCGCCGGAGCCGCACCCGCGGCTCCGGCGCGGACGTCATTCCTCCTCGCCGCCCTGCCGGATGTCCTCGGCGACGAGGCGCTTGAACGGCTCGAGCTTCTCGAAGAGCTCCTCGGGCGGCACCTCGCGATCGGGCTTGTTGGTCCCGAGGACCCAGGGGGCCGCCTCGATCGCCGTGCTCCAGGCCGACTCGTCGGGGTCCGTGCTCGATCCCTCCGCCTCGCGCGAGCTCCGGCTCGGCGAGCGGCGTGACCTTGTCGAGCCAGACGTTCTTGAAGCCGTTGCGCTCGTCCTCGTGGAACTCGACGCGCGCGCGTCGGCCCTCGAGCTTCTGCGCCTCGGACCCGATCGACGGCCGGAACGTCGTGTACTCCCGGCCCTGGTCGTCCCGCACGACGTAGCGGGTGTTGCCGCCCCGGGTCTGAACGGCATCGACCTTCTCCACGCGGACCTCGGCGTCCATGTCCCCGGTCTACCCGGCAGCGGGGGCTCGCGAGTCGCCAGACCGGCATTCCACTTATGCTGGTCAAGCGATGGACGAGCGCGACATGCGGCGGATCGGCGAGCAGGTCGAGCCCGGTGGGCGGCCGAAGGCCCCGGGGCGGCTGGAGCTGCTCCAGCGCTTCGTGAACACCCACAACCACGACCTTCCGGGCGACTGGGACCGGATCGGGACCGGCAGCAAGGCGCAGGCATGGCTGCGCGAGAAGGGCCTGCTGCCGCCGGGCGGGCGGGTACAGCGCCGCCGAGGCCGCACGGCTGCGAGAGCTGCGCGAGGCCATCCGGGCGCTCGCCATGGCCAACCATGGGGACGGCCCCGACGCCGCGGCGACGGATGTCATTGCCGGCGCCGCCCGGACGGCGCCGCTCGCGGTCACCGTCGACGCCGCGGGACGTACCGCGCTCGAGCCGGCGACCGGCGGCGTGGATGGCGCGATCGCGACGCTCCTGGGCATCCTGCACGAGGCGCAGCTCACCGGCGACTGGACGCGGCTCAAGGGCTGCCGCCAGTGCGGCTACGCGTTCTTCGACCGCTCCAAGAACCGCTCCGCCGCCTGGTGCGCGATGTCGATCTGCGGCAATCGCACGAAGAACCGCGCCTACTACCGGCGGCGCACGGGGCGATGATCAGGCGCGGGCGAGCGGCGGCGGTCGCCGGTCTCGCCGCCGCCGGGCTGCTGCCCGCGGTGCTCGGCGGCGACAGCGCCTTGCTCGAGCACGTGGTGCTGGCGGCGGCCTACGTCGTGATGGCGCTCGGCCTGAACGTGGTCGTGGGCTTCGCCGGGCTGCTCGACCTCGGCTACGTGGCCTTCTTCGCGATCGGCGCACACACCGCCGCGTACTTCGGCTCGGCGTTCTGGGGCGTCCACCTCGACTTCCTGGCGATCCTCGCGCTCGCCGTGGTCGCGACGACGGCCGCCGGCGTGCTGATCGGGGTTCCCACGCTGCGGCTCCGCGGCGACTACGTCGGCATCGTGACGCTGGCCTTCGGCGAGATCATCGGCCAGGTCACGTCCAACGGCCGCCAGATCGAGCGTGTTCGGCGGCACGCTCACGGGCGGCCCGCAGGGGATCTCTGCCATCGACCGGATCGATCTCCCGCTGCTCGCGCCGTTCAGCGCGCTCGACCTGCGCCCGTGGGCGTGGTTCGCGCTCGCCCTCGTTCTGCTGATGGTGGGCGTGAACCTGGCTCTGCGCGACTCGCGGATCGGCCGCGCGTGGATCGCGCTGCGCGACGACGAGACGGCCGCCGCGGGCGCCGGCGTGCCCGTCGTCCGCGCGAAGCTGCGCGCCTACGGGGTCGGTGCGGCGCTCGGCGGCGTGTCCGGAGCCTTCCTGGCCTCGTTCCTCGGCACGGTCAACCCGACCCAGTTCACCTACTCGTTCTCGATCTTCATCCTCGCGATGGTCGTGCTCGGCGGCCTCGGCTCGCCCTGGGGCGTCGTCGCGGGCGCGATCGTGCTGTCGGCGCTCAACAGCTGGCTGCTGCCGGACGTCCTCTACGACGTGCCCGGCCGCATCGGCCTCGACTTCGACCTCTCGCAGGTCTCGGCCGGCATCTACGGCGTGCTGCTCGTGGTCCTCATGCTCCTGCGCCCCGAGGGCCTGCTCCCGGAGCGGCGGGCACAGGAAGGATCACGCTTCCTAACCGGGGTTAATCCCCTTCAGAAGTAGGCTGGACCGTCGTCACGATGACGGTCGACGTCCACGCAGAGACCCGTTCAGCGTCCCTACCGGCCCGCACCGCGGAGCAGGATCGGGGCGGCTTCGCGCTGCCCGGATGGCGCCCGCTGCTCGCCGGGCCCGTGGTGGCGGCGCTCACGATGGTGGCCGCGCTCGTCGCGACGGCCGACGCGGGCATCCCGCTGCGGGACCCCGACAACGTCACGGGCAACCGGCTCGTGCTCGCCGTCTCGCTGATCCTCGCGCTGTTCGGCCTCGACATGCTGGTCCGCTCCTGGCGCCGCTCGGAGGGGCGTCTGCCGAGCCGCGCCGCGCTCGCCGCCGTGCGGCGCGAGCACTGGCCGCTCGCCCGCGGGCTGGCCGTCGGCGGGGCCATCGTCGCCTTCTACGTCACCTACCTCGCCTACCGGAACCTCAAGAGCGTCGTGCCGCTGCTGCGCCCCGACGAGCTCTTCGACGGGCAGCTGGCCGCGTTCGACCGCGGGCTGTTCCTCGGTCACGATCCCGCCGCGCTGCTGCATGACGCGATCGGCACCGGCTTCGCGACGCACGTCCTCTCGGGCGCCTACATGCTCTTCTTCCTCTTCATCCCGGGCACGCTCGCCGTCGCCCTGGTGTTCTCGCGCAACCTGCGCAGCGGGCTGTTCTACGCCACCGCCCTCTCGCTCAACTGGCTGCTCGGCGCGGCGAGCTACTTCCTGCTGCCGTCGCTCGGGCCCATCTACGTCGAGCCCGGGGCCTTCTCGGCGCTCGCCGGCACCGATGCCGGCCGGCTGCAGGCCGTCCTGCTCGAGCAGCGCACGGAGTTCCTGCACGACCCCGCGCTCGCGACAGCGCAGAGCATCGGGGCGTTCGCCTCGCTGCACGTGTCGATCTTCGTCACCGCCGCGCTCGCCGCGCACCTGCTCGGGCTGCGCCGCGCGGTGAAGGCAATCGCCTGGATCCTCGTCGCGCTGACCGTCGGCGCGACGATCCACCTCGGCTGGCACTACGTCGCCGACGACCTCGGCGGGATCGCGATCGCCGTCCTCGCCCTCGCCGCCGCGCGCGCTCTGACCGGCGTCGACCTGCGGGCGATCAGGCGGCGGAGCTCATGACGCTCTGGCGCGGGGTGTGGGCCGGCGGGCTCGTGGCCGTGGCGACCGTCGTCGCCGGCGTGATCGGCACGGACTCCGTCGGGCTGCCCCTGCGCGATCCCGACCACGTCGCAGCCCTCTACCTGGTGCTCGTCGGGCTCGGTGTCGTCCTGCTCGTCGGCCTCGACGTCGCGCTCCGGGGCCGCGCGCGCTCGGGCGGCCGGTGGCCGTCACGCGAGACGATGGCCGCCGTCCGGCGGGAGCGGTGGACCCCCGCTCGCTGCCTCGCCGCCGGCGGCGCGCTCGTCGCCTTCTACGCCAGCTACATGGCCTACCGCAACCTGAAGGCGATCGTGCCGCTGGTGCGGCCGGACGAGAACTACGACCGCCAGCTCGCCGACCTCGACCGCGACCTCTTCGCCGGCCACGATCCCGCGGCGCTGCTGCACACGCTGCTGGGCAGCGACGTGGTCACGCACGTGCTGTCGACCTTCTACGTCGCCTTCATCGTCTTCCTGCCGCTGACGATCGGCGTCGCGCTGGTGTTCTCGACCGACCTCCGCCCCGCGCTGTTCTACGTGACGGCGCAGTCGATCAACTGGGGACTGGGCAACATCAGCTACTTCCTGCTGCCCTCGCTGGGCCCGATCTACTTCGAGCCCGGGGCGTTCAGCGGCCTCTCGGGGTCGGAGGTCACGCGCCTGCAGGCCGTCCTGCTCGAGCAGCGGGTCGACTTCCTGGCCGATCCGGCGACCGGCACGCCGCAGAGCATCGCGGCCTTCGCCTCGCTGCACATCTCCATGAGCTTCACCGCCGCCCTGGCGGCCCACCTGCTCGGGCTCGGCCGGCGCCTGCGCCTCGCCCTGTGGGTATGGGTCGGCATCACGACGATCGGCACGGTGTACCTCGGCTGGCACTACTTCCTCGACGACGTGGCGGGCGTGGCGATGGGCGCGCTCGCGCTCGTGCTCGCACGGGCGCTCACCGGCCTGGACCTGCGAGCGGAGCGCGCGCGCCGCCGCAGCACCACGCCGGTCGAGCCGCCGGCGTGGGACACCGGCGCCCAGCCCGCGGGCGCGCACGCGCGCTCGAACTGAGCGTCGTTCCCGTACATCCCGCCAGGTTCGGCACGCCGGTTCAAGCTCTGGGGCGTTCGCGCCGTCGAAGAGGACATGAGCGCTTCCGAGCCCGTCATCGCCGGGATCCCCGAGGAGTGGCCGCCGTTCGACCTCACCGAGGCTCCGATGGACGGCGGCGTCCTCCTCGGCGTCGTCGGCGAGCTCGACCTCGAGACCGCACCCGCACTGCGCGAGCGGCTCACCGCCATCGTCGCGAGCGGCGCGACGGCGATCATCGTGGACCTGCGGCGCGTGACGTTCATGGACTCCGTCGGCCTGGCCGCCGTGCTGCACGCGCGCAGCCGCCTCGCCCGCGTCGGGCGCCTGGCGCTCGTCGTCGCGCCGGAGTCCTACGCGCAGCTGGTGCTCGAGATCGCCGGCGTCCCGCCGTCGCTCGCGTGCTTCGAGACCCGCGAGGCCGCGATCGCGCACGTCGCCGGCTCAGGCGTCTGAAGCCTGCCGGGCGAGCGAGATCTCGGTCACGACCGAGGCGGCGATGTCGCTGAGCAGGGCCACCTGGTGGCTCGTCCAGTGGCGCGGCTGGCTGTCGATCACGCACAGCGTCCCGAGCGCGTAGCCGTCGTCGATGAGTGGGATGCCGGCGTAGGCGATCACGCCCATGTCGCGGATCGCGGGGTTGTCGCGCAGGACTGGGTGTTCGCGCGCGTCGGTGACGATCAGCGGCTCCCGCGAGGCGACCGCGTGCTGGCAGAAGGAGTGCGTCAGCGGCGACCCGCGCTCTGACGCCCACGGCTCGGGCATGCCCAGGCAGCTCTTGAAGAACTGGCGGTCGCGGTCGACGAGCGAGACGAGCGCCACGGGCGCGTGCAGGACGTGCGCTGCGAGGCGGGCGAGCCGATCGAAGGACGGCGTGATGTCGGAGTCCACGAGGCCGGTCTCGTGCAGGGCGTCGAGCCGACCCTGGTCCTCCGCCGCGGCGGCGGCGTCCAGCAGTGCGCGCCGCCGCTGCGCGCCGTTCGGCGGCTCCGGGTCGCTGGGCTCCGCGCGGCCGGCCGCGCGCGCGATGGCGGCCTCGAAGTCGGCGTCGCCGCGCTGGCCCATGGCGTAGGCGGTCCGCAGGATCGTCGCGTCGCGGACGTACTGCGCCGCGCTGACGCCCTCTTGGTCGGCCTCGCGCTCGACCAGCGTCCACAGCGCCTCGCTGAACCGGACGGTGGTGGCGCGCATCGGCATGCCCAGTGTCTGCCCGGATCAGGCGGGCGGTATCGCTTCCGCCATCGCACCGGTCAGAAGTGCGACGCCCGGATCCAACCGTGATTCCCGGGCGGTGTCGGCCGGGAAGCCATTGCCCACAGCAGTACCAACCTCGGGCCCGTTCCGGGGCGCCGCGTGCGCCGGACCGAACGAGCCCTCCATCGCATACCCGCACCGGGAGGTTTCCTCATGTTCTTTGCCGCCGTGGATGTCGGCAGCTCGATCCAGCAGGGCTTGGACGCGTTCTTTGCGTTCATCCCCAAGTTGGTCGGGTTTTTGATCGTCCTGTTGATCGGTTACATCATCGCCCGCGTCGTGAAGGGCATCGTGACCAAGCTGCTGGAGAAGGTCGGCGTCGACCGCGCCCTGCACTCGGGTTCAACCGGGCAGTACGTCAACAAGGTCGCGCCTGACGTGCGGCCGTCGAGCGTGATCGGCTCCTTGGCGTTCTGGTTTTTGTTCCTCGGGCGCGATCGCCATCGCCGTCTCGCAGCTGGGGATCGCCGCGCTGGATAACTTCATCGCCGCGATCGTCGCGTACATCCCCAACATCATCGTCGCGGTGTTGATCTTCGTGGTGGCCGGCGTCGTCGCGGCCGCCGTCGGCGGGCTGGTGGCGCGCACGATGGGCGACACCCCGACCGGCAAGGTCGTCGGCTCGGTGGTGCCGGTGCTGGTGATGGCGATCGCGACGTTCATGATCCTCAACCAGCTCCAGATCGCGCCGGAGATCGTCACGATCACCTACGCCGCGCTGATCGGCGGCGTGTTCCTCGCGATGGCGCTGGCCTTCGGGCTCGGTGGCCGCGAGGTCGCCGGCCGGATGCTCTCGGATGCCTATGACAAGGGCCAGCAGCAGCGCGGCCAGGTCCGCCGCGACATGGAGCTCGGCAAGGAGCGCGGCAAGCAGGACGCCCAGCGCGCCAAGGACGAGGCCCAGCAGCGCACGGGCAACGGCCAGACCGAGACCCAGGCGGCCGGCCCGGGCGCTAGGCGGGAGTTCTGATGGCCCGCCAGACGACCACCGTGGAGCGCGGGGCCACCCGGCCCCGCAACGGCCACACGACCGGCGGGACGCATCCGCGCGAGGTCATCGACGGCCAGCGCGAGGAGTTCGGCGGGATCAACTGGGGCGCGGCCTTCTTCGGCTGGCTCGTGGCGATCGGCGTCGCATCGCTGCTGATCGCGATCCTCAGCGCGGCCGGGACGGCGGTCGGGCTGACCAGCTCGAGCCCGTCGCAGGCCGGGCAGGAGGCCCAGAGCAGCGCCGGCACCGTCGGCATCGTCGGCGGCATCCTGATGCTGGTCGTGCTCGGCCTCGCGTACTACGCGGGGGGCTACGTCGCGGGGCGCATGTCGCGCTTCGACGGGCCGCGCCAGGGCGTCGCGACGTGGGTGATCGGACTGATCGTCACCGTCGTGCTCGCCGTCGCGGGCGTGCTGCTGGGAGCGAAGTACAACGTGCTCTCGCAGCTGAGCCTCCCCCGCATCCCGGTGGATGAGGGCTCCCTCACCGCCGGCGGGCTGATCGCCCTCGTGGTGATCGTCCTCGTGACCCTCCTCGCCGCCGTCGCCGGCGGCAAGCAGGGCACCCACTACCACCGCAAGATCGACAGAACGGGAGTATGAACATGAGCACCATGCAGAAGGAAGCCCTGCTCCAGCAGCGCGGCCAGGCCATCCACGATCGTGACGGCGACAAGATCGGCACGATCGAGGAGATCTACCTCGACGCGCAGACCGGCGCGCCCGAGTGGGCCCTGGTCAACACGGGCCTGTTCGGCACCAAGTCGAGCTTCGTCCCGCTCCAGGAGGCCACCGACGACGGCGGCACGCTGCGTGTCCCGTACGAGAAGGCCCAGGTCAAGGACGCGCCGCAGATGGATCCCGACGGCGAGCTCTCCCAGGACGACGAGTCCGCGCTCTACAGCCACTACGGGCTGGACTACGGCGAGTCGCGCTCGGACTCCGGCCTGCCCGAGGGCGGCTCAGGGGCGGGCACCGGGACAACCGGCACCGCCGGCACGACCGACACCGCCACCGACACCGCGGGCGGCTTCGGCGGCGCGCCTCCGGTCGGCCATGACACGTCGGGCCCGACGACCGACAATGCGATGACGCGCTCCGAGGAGGAGCTGCGCGTGGGCAAGACCGAGCAGGAGGCCGGTCGCGTGCGCCTGCGCAAGTACGTCGTCGAGGACGAGGTCACCGAGACCGTCCCGGTCAAGCGCGAAGAGGTCCGCGTCGAGCGCGAGCCGATCACCGACGCCAACGCCGGCGCCGCGACCGACGGCCCCGCGATCTCCGAGGAGGAGCACGAGGTCGTCCTCCACGAGGAGCAGGCCGTGGTCGACAAGCAGGCCGTGCCCAAGGAGCGCGTGCGCCTCGACAAGGACACCCACGTCGAGGAGGAGCAGGTCTCAGACACCCTCCGCAAGGAGGAGATCGACATCGACGATCAGGGCCGCGCCGGCCGCTGATCGCCACGAGGACCGCGGCGGCGCCGACGAGGCGCCGCCGCGTTTCTTCTTCTGTACCGAGCGATTGGGCGACGTTCCGGGTCTCCGACGACCTCGGCGGCAGCGGATCGCAGGCCGCGAACGGCGGCCGTCAGGACGACGCGTCAGAACGGACGGGCGGCGGCGCCGACATGAGCTCGACGTGATTGCCGGCGGGGTCGCGGACGAACGACCGGGCCGCGCCCCACGCGTCGGAGCCCGGCCGCGTCTCGAACCCGCGCTCGCGCAGCCGCTCCAGCGCCGCGTCGTAGTCCTCGACGACGACCGCGGCATGCCCGCGCGCCGTCGTCACCGGGTCGTCGAAGGGCATGAGGTGGATCTGCGTGCCGGCCCGCTCCACCCAGGTGAACCGCCGCAACGACTCGGGCGGCTCCACCCGGTCGAACCCGAGCAGCGCCCAGAACGCCACGCACGCCTCCATCTGGTCCGGGCGCACCTCGATCGACACGTGCTGGAGCATGGCCTCAGGCTACGGGTCAGGGCAGCTCGGCGCGCTCGGACTGCATCCACAGCGCGTCGTCGAACAGCAGCAGTCGCGCCGCCTCGAGGTCGCCCGACAGCGGGCGATCCGCCATGCCGGGGTCAAGATGGGCGCCGGCCGCCTCGAAGAGCGCACGCACCCCGGCGCCCCGCGGCGTCCTGCCACGCAGTCGCAGCGCCCGCACCGCGAGCACCAGCTCGGCCGACACGGCGACCGACATCCGCGAGAGCGCGTCCGACGTGCGCCGCGACGAATGCCCGGCGAAGTTGGCGTGCGACTCGATGCCCGACTGCACGGTCGTGGTCTGCGCCGCCGCGGTGGCGGCCAGCGAGCGGACCTCGGCAGCCGCCGCGTGCGCCGTGTACTCCATGATCATGGCGCCGGAGTCGGGCCCCGGGTCCTGCGCGAGCTGCGGCGCCAGGCCCGTGACCTCCGGGTCCAGCAGCGCGCTGACCCGCGCGGCCACGAGCGACGCCGACTGCGCCATCGCGCCGCGGACCGCGTCGAGCGCCAGCGTCAGCACGCCGGCGTGGAAGTTCCCGTTGGGCAGCGCCACGCCGTCGCGCGGCAGCATCAGCGCGTTCTCCCCGGCGACGTTGAGCTCGATCGCGAGCACGCTCGCGAGGTGCTCGAGCGCATCGAGCAGCGGACCCTCGACCTGCGGCACGCAGCGGAACACGAAGGAGTCGTGGACCCTGTGCCGGGCCGTGCGCTCGCGCGGCTCGTAGTCGCCGAGCAGGTCGCGCAGGCGGCGCGCCACCTCGGCCTGCCCGTGGTGCGGGCGCACGGCGTGCACCCGCGGGTCGAGCACCGCGAGATCGGCGTTGACCGCCTCGTAGGACAGCGCGGCGACCGCGAGCGCGGAGTCCAGCAGCCGGCTCGCGTCGTGGAAGACCAGTGCGGCCTGCCCGATGCTGACCGCGTTGGAGCTCATGAAGCCGATGCCGTCGCGCGGGCCGTAGGTGACCGGCGCGAGGCCGTGCGCGGCGAGCGCCTCGGCGGTCGGCACGATCTCGTCGCCCACCCAACACTGCCCCTCGCCGCCGAGTGCCACGCCGATCTCGGCCAGCACCGTCAGGTCGCCCGTGCCGAGCGAGCCGAGCTCGCGGGCGTGCGGGGTCACGCCGGCGCGCAGCATCCCGAGCAGCCCGTTCAGCAGCGGCTCGCCGATCCCCGCGCCACCCGCGCCGATCTGGTTGGCGCGCACCGCCATCGCCGCGCGCACCACCTCCACCGTCAGCGGCGCCCCGCCGCCGCCCGCGTGGCTGCGCACGAGCCGCCACTGGTGCTCCCCGGCGTCCTCGAGCGCCGACGGCGCGGAGCGCAGGACGCCGACCCCCGTGCTCGTGCCGTAGAGCAGCTCGCCGCGCTCGAGCAGCCGGTCCACGAGCCGCTCGGCGGCCGCGTTGCGCTCGCGCGCCGCTGCGCTCATGCGGGCCCGCGCCCGCCCGCGTGCGATCGCCACGACCCCGGCGGGGGTGAGCGTGGTCCCGTCGAGGACGATCACGTCGCGCGCGCCGGCCTGTCGGTCGCGTTCGGTCACGCCGGCAATGATGCCCGGCGCCTAGCCCTCCGTGCCCGTCGCGGTATGAGAGGCGCCCACGGGCTTGGACTCGGGGGAGCCGCGCTGGCGCAGGTAGATGGCCAGTACGGCCATCGAGCCGATGGCGAGGAACTCCGACTGCCAGTTCTGCAGCGTGCGGTTCCAGAAGTCCGGCGTGGCCACGTACTGGGCCCAGCCGATGGCAGCCTCTTGGTGGTCGAGCTGCTCGGCGTTGTAGGCGACGCGCCCAGTGATCGACTGCCCGAGCCACGAGAGCGCGAAGATCGAGCCCATCACGAGCAGCAGCGAGTTGGAGTAGACCCGCGTGCGCAGGCCGCCCGCCCGCGCCCAGCGGGGCGAGTCGGGGGTGGTGTGCTCGCCGAGCTTCTGGTCCTCGTCGGACTCGGGGCCCGCCTTCTCGAGCTCCTTGGACTCCGGTGAGCCCTTCTGCAGCAGCCACACCGTGCCCACGATGTAGAGCGTGAACTGCAGGTACTCCGACTGCCAGTTCTCGAGCACGTCGACGCCGAAGCTCGAGGAGGTCACGTAGCGCCAGAGGGCGACCGGATCGCCGTGATGGGCGGTCTGATCGGCGTTGAAGTCGGCGTGGCCGACGAAGGCCTGCAGGACGAGCGTCCAGAGGAAGAGCGTCCCGAATGCGAGCCCAAGGCCGTTCTCGCGCACGAACCGCATCACCGCGCGATCAGCCCGATCGTGAGGTAGGTCGCCAGGACGGCGGCGATCACGAGCACGTAGACGACGAGGAGCACGCGCATCTCAGGCCTCGAGCTCGCAGTCCATCGGAACGTCCTCGGGCGGCCCGTCGCCGGTCTTGCAGCCCGCCGCCGAGACCCGCCACCCGTCGGACGTCAGCGAGAGGAACGCGCGCTGGCCGTTGTCGAGCTCCGCCTCGGCGTTCGTGAGATAGAGATCGACCGCGGTCGCCGAGCCGGCGTCGATCTCGACGCCGCCGATCGCCTCCCCGCATGGCTTGCGCTCCTCGTCCTCGAGCGCCTTGCGCGTGTCCTCGGCAAGCAGCCCGCAGGCCACGGCGGCGTCGCCGGCGCCGACCGCGGCGAGGAACTTCCCGGCCACCTCGGTGGCCTGGGCGCGATCGCCGCCGCGCCCGCAGCCCGTCGCGCCGAGGCACAGCAAGAGAAGGGCGATGAGCGCCGGGCGTCGCACGTCACCCAGAGCGTTCGCCCGCCGCTCCCGGGTTCCTGCGCGGCGGCAGGCGCAGCTAGCGAATCAACGCTTGTTTCCAGCGCGCGAGCGCGTGGAGACCGACTTGCCGGCCTGCTTGGCCGCCTCGCCGACCGACCGCGCGGCCGATTTGAGCCCGCCGCCGGCGGACCGGACCGACTGCTTGGCCTCATCGGCGCTCGTCGCCGCCGCATTGCCCTGGTCAGAGCTCCCGCGCGACGCGGGACGCAAGCCAGACCGCCGCAGGCGCCTTCGCCAGCCAGATGCCCTCCTCGGCCCACGCCCAGGCCCTTGCCGCCGCCAGCGCCGCGTCACCGCCCCGGGGGTCGTTGGTCGCGAACCACGACAGTGCCTGTCGTAGCGACGCGCGGACGAGGGCGGTCGAGAGCTCCGGGAAGACCTCCGCCGGCGGCGGGCCGGCGAGGGCCCGCCCCGCCGCGCGCCCGATCACGACGTCGAGCACGAACCAGAAGCGCGGGTCCTCGGACGGGTCGAAGGACGCGCGGTGCTCCATGCGCGGCCCGGTGTTGAGGTTGAGCTGGAAGGCGGGCCCGAGCGGGTCGCCGAGATCGTCGCGGGCGTAGATCACGAGCTCGAGGCCGCGCACCGGACACTCGAGCCGGGGATGCGAGACGCGGGCCGCGAGTGCCTCGCGCTCCGCGCGGGCGAGTCGCACCGTCGTCACGACCTGGACGTCGAGGTCGCTCGTCGCCGGGTCCAGGTCGCCGAGCGCCCCCGAGCCGAACAGCCACACCCCGACGAGACGGTCTCCCAGCCCGTCGCGCAAGCGCGCGACGAGCCGGGAGAGGTAGGCCTCGATGCCGGCACCGAGGAGGACCCCGGCGGGGTCCATGACGGTCACGACGCGGCCGGCTGGGGAGCCGCGGTCGCCAGCTTCGGAGCGGCGCTCGGCCTCGCGGCGGGCGCGCGGTCGGCGGGGAGGCGGAACAGGACCAGCAGCGCGCCGGCGAGCGCCACGACGGCGGCCGCGGTGAGGCCCATCCCGAGGGCCTCGGTGAACGCGCGGCCGGCGGTGTCGGCCAGGTCGCGGCCTACCGAGCCGCCGGCCTGCTGGGCGATCGCGTGGGCGGCGCCGACCGACTCGCCGGCCGCACCCGGCGCGCGGTCCATGTCGCCCGCGTAGGCGCTGCCGATGATCGAGCCGATGACCGCGACGCCGAGCGCCCCGCCGACCTGCCGGGTGACGTCGCTCATCGCCGAACCGACGCCGGCCTTGGCCTCGGGCACGGCGCTCATGACAGAGCTCGTGGCCGGGGCCATCGCGGCGCCCATCGACAGCGCGAGCCCGAAGCAGACCAGCGCGAGCAGCGCGGGCGCCATCCCCGGCGTCCACAGGAGGCTGGTACTCAGCACGACCGCGACGCCGGCCAGCCCTCCCGCGATGACGTAGCGGCGGCCGGCACGCTCCGCCAGCCGGTTGGACAGGCCCGAGCCGACGACGAGCCCGAGGGCGAGCGGGAGCATCGTGGCGCCCGCCTCGAGGGCGCTGAAGCCGACGGCGAACTGCAGGAACTGCGTGAAGGCGAAGACCGAGCCCATCATCGCGAAGAAGATGAGCCCGACGCCCGCGGACGCCACGGTAAAGCGGGGATTGGAGAAGAAGCCGAGCGGGAGCATCGGCGAGGCGACCCTGCGCTCCCAGGCCACGAAGGCGGTGCCGAGCAGTGCGGCGGCGGCGAAGCAGCCGAGGACCAGCGGGTCGGTCCAGCCCCGCGGGGTGGCCTCGATGATCCCGTAGACGAGGGCGACCAGGGTCGCGACGGACAGGGCCGCGCCGGGCAGGTCGAACGCGCCGGGGTGCGGGTCGCGGCTCTCGGGCACGAGCTTGAACCCGCAGATGAGCGCGATGCCGACGATCGGCACGTTGAGCCAGAAGACCGAGCTCCATGAGGAGAACTCGAGCAGCAGGCCGCCGACGAACGGCCCGAGGCCGATGCCGACGCCCGCGATCGCCGACCAGATCCCGATCGCCTTGCCGCGCTCCTCGCGCGGGAAGATGTCCATGATCACCGACAGGGTCGCCGGCATGATCATCGCGCCGCCGATGCCCATCACGGCGCGGAGCACGATCAGCTGGTTGGCGTCCTGGGCGAACGCGGCGAGCACGCTCGCGACGCCGAACACCACGAGCCCGGACTGCAGTGCGCGCTTTCGACCGAAGCGGTCGCCGAGCGTGCCCATCGTGAGCAGGACGCCGGCGAAGGCCAGCAGGTAGGAGTCGACGATCCACTGGAGCGTGGAGCCTGAAGCCGAGAAGTGCGTCTGCAGCGTCGGCAGGGCAACGTTGAGCACCGTGTTGTCCAGCCCGATGATGAGCAGGCTGAGCGAGAGGACCGCGAGGGTCTTCCACCGGCGCGCGTAGACGCGCGGATCGATGCCGTCGGGCGGCGTGGCGGCTGCGGCTTCGTCGATTTGTGGCATGCGCCGAGCATCGCCGCCGCCGTGATCATGCGCGATGCGGCTCGCCGCCGTCGCGGGCGCGGTGCTCCGGGGTCGCCGGGTGTTGCTGGCCCGTCAGGCGCCGATCGGGAGCTCCGCCGTGACGACGGTCCCCGCGCCGGCGGGGCTGGTGACGAGCAGGCTGCCCCCGAGCGCCTCAACTCGATCCGCGAGCCCGCGAAGCCCCGTGCCGGCGGCCTCGTCGGCTCCTCCGACGCCGTCGTCGGCGATCTCGATGACGACGCTGCTCGACGTCCGCGTAAGACGCACCGAGGCGGTCTCCGCCCGGGCGTACTTGCCCACGTTCGCCAAGGACTCGCACGCGACGAAGTAGAGCGCGAGCTCGACCGGCTCCGGCAGGGGCTCGGGCGAGTCGTTGAGCACCGCGGTCGGCACGGTCGAGCGACCGGCCAGCGACCTGAGCGCGGCGTCGAGCCCATGGGCGAGGACGGCCGGATGGATGCCGCGCGCGAGCTCCCGTAGCTCCTCGAGCGATTCGGCGAGCTGCTCGGTCGCGCTCGTGATCAGCGCGTCGACGGAGGTGGGATCGCGATGGATGCGCGCCTGGATCAGGCGCAGCTGCAACGCGACCGCGAGCAGGCGCTGCTGCGCTCCGTCGTGCAGGTTGCGCTCCAGCCTCCGCCGCTCGGCGTCGCCGGCGGCGACGAGGCGTTGCCGTGAGGCCTGCAGCTCTGCCAGCCGTCCCTCCGACTCGATGTGGAGCTGTTCGTTCTCGAGCGCGATGGTGGCCGCCGAGCAGACCGCCTCGACGAGCTCTGGATCCTCGTCGAGCGTGGCGTCATAGACGAGCGCGGCGATCTCCTGCCCGTCGCGCTGGAGCGTTGCCACCGCACGGTCACCCGTGGCGGGCGGCATGACGATCGGGTTCCCGCTCCGGTCCGCGTAACCGTCGCCGGGGATCCGGTGGGCGACGACGAGCGCCGGATCGCCCAACGTCCTCGCCAGGGCGTCCTGCAAGGCGGCGCCGCGCATCGTCGGCAGGTCGCGGAACAGCTCCGCGAGTCCCGCGCGGGCAAGCCTCGATCGCAGCACTTCTTCGGAGATGTCCGGCGCCAGCCCGAACTGCGCGAGCTCCACGCGCGAGGCGATCCCGAGCGTCGTGAAGATGCTGCGCAGCTGCGCCTCGATCGTCCTCGGCGAGAGGAACAGCCGCGCGGCGACCTCTCGGTTGGACAGGCCCTCCGCGATCGCGCGGGCGATCTGCAGGTCCTGCGGCGTCAGCCGCGACAGGAGGCTCGAGTCTCGCGGCACGGCCGCCTCGCCGCCCTCCCAGAGTGCGGTGCGCGCTCGATCGGCCCACCCGGTCGCGTCGAGGAGCTCGAACGTCTCCAGCGCGGCCCGCAGATGCGCCCGTGCTTCGTCTTGCCGGCACTGTCGCCCCAGGCACTCGCCGAAGAGCAGTTCGGTGCGGGCACGATCGTAGGGACGGTCGCCCTGCGCGTGCAGCCGGAGCGCCTCCTCGAAGCCGGCCGACCCCTCCTCCGAGAGGAGCGCCCGGCAGCGGGCGGCCAGCGCCAGTACCCAGGTCGGCGCGCCCGGCTGCGCGAACCCGTCGAACGGGGCGAACGCGGCTCTCGCCTCCTCGGTGCGCCCAGCGAGCACCTGCGCCTCGACGAGGTCGGGAGCCGACAGGAGGCCGAAGTACGGGTGCCCCTGACCCAGCTCGTCCCCGCCGACGGCGACTAGGCGCGCGGCGGCCTCGCCGGCACGGCGCCGGCTGAGCTCGAGCAGCCCGACCCCCCATTGGGCGATTGAGCTCGCGAACGCGCCGCCGCTCGGTCGCGCCAGTTCGATGGCGCTCGCGGCGAGCTCTCGGCACTCGCCGTCCTTGCCCCTCTGGGCGGAGAACCAGGCGAGCATGGCGAGGTGCGTGCTCGCCGCGTTCGGCAGGCCGGCCTCTCGCGCGAGCGTGAGGCCCTCGGCGGCCTCGGCGGCGACGCCGAACCGCCCGGCGAGCAGTCCCATCAGCACGTACGCGAGCAGGACGTAGGTCAGCTCGTCGACGGCGCCCGACGCGCGTGCCAGGTCGATCGCCCGCTGCAGCAGCTCCGTCGCCCGGGACTCGTCGCCGAGCGCCTGCGCCCCGGTCGCGGCCCACACCACCCAGCTCGGCTCGTCGAAGTCCTCGATCCGGGAGACGACGTCCCTCACGAGCGGCAGCCCGATCGCCGTCTTGCCCTCGTAGAGGCTGCCGACGCCGACGAGCAGGTCGGCGAGGAAGCGACTCGCCGGATCGTCGCCGACCGGCAGCTCCGCGGCCCGGTGGCCGGTCTCGACCGTGCGCGGCGTGTCCCCCGCCCAGCCGGCCGCCTCGCGCGCCTGCAGCAGCATCCGCAGCGCCTTGCCGCTGTCGACGCCGGCGATGTCCGCCGCTCCGGCCATCAGCACGTCGCACGCGTCGAGGAGCACGCCGCAGCGCAGCTGGATCTCGCCCCGGAGGTGTTCGACATCCGCCCGCAGGCGGCGCTCGGCGACGAGCGGGTCGGCGCGGTCCAGGAGCTGCGAAGCGCGGTCCGGCTGACCGGCGTGCCAAGCGGCGGCCGCCGCCGCGATCAGCCGCCGGCCTTGCGACGCCTCGTCGACGCTGAGCTCCGCCGCGCGTTCGAATGCCGCCGCGGCCGAGGCGTGAGCGCTCATGCGCCGCGCTCGAGCCCCGGCGCGCTCGAGCTCCTCGGCGGCATGGGCGTCGGCACCGTGCGCCGCCGCGGCGAGATGCCAGGCACGTTCGTCCAATCGCAGGTCGTCGCCGAGCGCCTCGGCCAGAGCGCGGTGCGCGGACCGGCGCGCGCCCTCCGACATGCCGTCCAGGATCGCCGACCGCAGCAGGGGGTGGCGCATCTCGACGCGTGTCCCGCGGATCGACACGAGGCCTGCCTGCTCGGCGTGCCCGAGCGCCTCGGCGCCCACGCCGGCCGCCTCGGACGCGCGCATCACCGGCGCCAGCCTTCCGCTGCCCTCGGCGGCGATCAGCGAGAGCATCTGCTGGGTCGCACCCGGCAGCCGGCCGACTCGGTCGCGGAACACCCGCTCGACGTCGCACGAGACCGCGAGCTCGTCCGGCAGTTGCTCGGTACCGGCGAGCTGCGCGGCGGACAGTGCCCGCGGGAGCTCGACGAGGGCGAGAGCGTTCCCGCCCGATCGCTCGACGAGGAGGTCACGCACCGCCGGTGCCACGCCGTCGGCGCCGTCGGCGATCAGAACGCCCGCGGCGCCGGCGTCGAGCCCGCCCACCTCCAGCTCCGGGACCTCGCGAGCCAGGAAGCCGCCATCGTCTCGATCGCGAGCCGCGAACAGCATCGCGATCCCCTCCGCGCCGAGCCTGCGGGCCACGAATGCGAGGGCGTCCGCCGTGGACGCGTCGAGCCACTGCGCATCGTCGATCAGGCACAGCACCGGGCTCGTCTCAGCCAGCTCGGACAGCAGCGACAGGCAGGCGACCGAGATCAGGAACCGATCCTCGCCGGACCGCTGCCTCATCCCGAACGCGCCCTGCAGGGCCGCCGCCTGCGGCTCCGGCAGACGCTCGAGCAGGTGCAGCGCCGGTCGCACGAGCTGATGGAGCCCGGCGAACGGCAGCTCGGATTCGGCCTCCACCCCACCCGCCGCCAGCACGTGCATGCCGCCGGCCCGCTCCCGAGCGTCCTCCAGCAGGGCCGTCTTTCCCACGCCGGCGTCGCCGCGCAGGATCAGCGCCCCGCTGCGTGATGACCGCGCCGCGTCGACGAGGGCTCCCACACGCGCGCGCTCGTCCTCACGCCCATACAGCACACGGCGATCCTATGCCCGCGGGCTCCCGGCATGGGAGGAATTTCCAGGGCGTCAGAGCAGGCCGGCGAGCACGTCGTCGAGTCGCTCGAGCGCCCAGTCCAGCTCGTCCCCGGTGACGGTCAGCGGCGGCGCTAGGCGCAGCGTCGTGTCGTGCGTGTCCTTGGCGAGCACGCCGCGCTCCATCAGCCGCTCGCTGGCCTGCCGCGCCGAGGGCGCCTCGGCGAGCAGCTCGATCCCGAGCCACAGGCCACGCTGCCGCACCTCGCGCACGGCCGGGTGCGCGGCGGCGCGCAGGCGCGCGGCGGCGCCGTCGCCCAGCGCGGCGGACTCCTCCGCGAGCCTGCCGTCGGCGAGCAGGCGGACGACCTCGCGCCCGACGGCGCACGCGAACGGGTTGCCGCCGAACGTGCTGCCGTGCTCGCCGGGGCGCAGGACGCCCAGGACCTCGTCGGTCCCGACGACCGCCGAGACCGGCAGGATGCCGCCGCCGAGCGCCTTGCCGAGCAGGTACAGATCGGCGCGCACCTGCTCGTGATCACACGCGAAGCGCCGGCCGGTGCGCCCGAGCCCGGACTGGACCTCGTCGGCGACGAGCAACACTCCGGCGTCGTCGCAGATCGACCGCGCGGCGGTCAGGTAGCCGTCGGGCGGGATGACGACCCCGGCCTCGCCCTGGACCGGCTCGACGAGGAACGCGACCGTGTTCGCGCCGACGGCCGCGCGCAGAGCCTCCGGGTCGCCATAGGGCACCTGGACGAAGCCGGGGGCGAAAGGCCCGAAGCCGGTCCGCGCGAGCGGGTCGTCCGAGAAGCCGACGATCGTCGTCGTCCGCCCGTGGAAGTTGCCCGCGCACACGATGATCTCGGCGCGGCCCGGCTCGACGCCCTTGACCTCATAGCCCCACTTGCGCGCGAGCTTGATCGCCGTCTCGACCGCTTCCGCGCCCGTGTTCATCGGCAGCACACGGTCGGTCTCCGTGAACGCGGCCAGCTCGGCGCAGAAGGCCCCGAGTTGATCGTTGCGGAAGGCGCGGCTCGTGAGCGTCAACCGCTCGAGCTGCTCGATGGCGGCCCGTACCAGCCGCGGGTGGCGATGCCCGAAGTTCAGCGCCGAGTAGGCCGACAGCGCGTCGAAGTACCGGCGGCCCTCGACGTCGTGGACCCAGACGCCCTCACCCCGGGAGAGCACGACGGGGAGCGGAGCGTAGTTGTGCGCGCCGTGGAGCTCCTCGGCCTGGACGGCGTCGTCGGTCTGACTCCGGGAGAGCATCGCGGCGAGCCTACGCGTTGCGGCGGCGGCGGACGCGATACGCCGCGACGGCATTGCGATTGGCGCAGGTCGTGCTGCAGAAGCGCCGCGACCGGTTGCGCGAGAGGTCGAGGACGAGGCCGTCGCAGCGCTCGTCGGCGCACACCGACAGGCGCGAGAGCTCGTCGACGCGGATGACGTCGACCATCGCCATCGCACTCTCGACGACGACGCGGCGAGCGAGCGGCGCGTCGGCCGGCACGGCGTGGATGTGCCAGTCGAGCCCGTCGTGGCGCATGAGCTGCGGGAGCGCATCGGCGTCGGCGAGCATCGCGTTGACGAGCTCGGCCGCCCGGTCGCGGTCCGTCGTCAGCAGCTCGCGCAAGACGGGCCTCAGCGCTCGCAGCGCCGCGAGCTCCGCCTCGTCGCGGTCGTGCCTGCCCGTGTAGCCGTGTTTGGCGTACCAGGCGTCGAGGTCCGCGACGGTCGTGAGCGTGTCGGGCTCCTCCCCGGTATTGACCAGGTCCACCGCCGCTCGCAGCGACGCGACCGTGTCATGGGCGAACAACACGTTGACATCTTACAGCGATCCTCCTACTGTCATCGGTCATGGCAACGATGGCCAATGACATTCGGTCCGCGACGGCCGTGCGGGTCGGACTGCTCTTCGCGGTCGTCTCGGCCGCATCGTTCGCGCTGTCGGGCGCCCTCGCCCGCGGTCTGATCGACGTCGGCTGGAGTCCCGGAGCGGTCGTGCTCGCCCGCATCGCCGTCGCCGCGCTCGTCGTCGCGCCGCTCGCGGCGCGGGCGCTGCGCGGCCGCTGGGGGCTCCTGCGGAGCAACGCACGCACCGTCCTCCTCTACGGCGCGGTGCCGGTGGCCGGAACGCAGTTCGCGTACTTCTCGGCCGTCGCGGCGATGGACGTCGGCCCGGCGCTGCTGATCGAGTACACCGCCCCCGCCGCCATCGTCGTGTGGCTGTGGCTGCGCCACGGGGAGCGTCCGCGCCCGCTGACCCTGGCGGGCGCCGGGCTCGCCGCCCTGGGGCTCGTGCTCGTCCTGGACCTCCTGTCGGGCGCCGACCTGGCCCTGGACGGCGTGCTGTGGGCGCTCGCGGCGATGCTCGGCGCCGCGACGTACTTCGTGATGTCCGCCGACACACGCAGCGGCGTGCCACCGCTCGCCCTCGCGGGCGGCGGTCTCGCGGTGGGCACGGTCCTCCTGGCGATGTTCGGCATCGTCGGCGTCCTGCCGATGCACGCGACGACCGCCGCGCCGACGTACGCCGGGGAAGCCGTCCCGTGGTGGCTGCCGTTCATCGCGCTCGGTGTGGTCACCGCGGCCATCGCCTACACGACCGGCATCGCGGCGAGCCGGCGTCTCGGCTCGCGGCTGGCTTCGTTCGTGGCGCTGCTCGAGGTCGTCGCGGCGGTCATCTTCGCGTGGCTGCTGCTCGACCAGCTCCCGGGAGCGCTGCAGCTCGTCGGCGGCGCCTTCATCGTGGCCGGCGTGGTCGTCGTCAAGCTCGGCGAGCGCCCGCCGCGGGCGGACGTCGCCGACGCGCGCTCCGCTCCCGCGCACGCGCGGCCCGTCCCGGTCGGCCAGACGGAGTAGGAGGGCGAGCGCCGATGCGCGAGCGCTAGCCGAGCGGGACCGGCACCGTGGCCGGCGCCGACGGCAGCGCGAACGGCGGCCGCGGCAGCGTCAGCCGCGTGCGCCGGGCGTTGGCGAACCCGCGTAGCGCGTTGTACGCCGGGTAGCGCGAGCCGCGCAGCGTGATCAGCCCCGTGCGCCAGGACAACGACTTGGCGGGGTCGACGAGCTGGTAGTACAGGAGCTGGCGCACCTTCGGCGTCTTCAGCGCGAGCTCGAACGCCTCCCGTGTCCAGGCGGCACGCGTGCGCGCGGGCTTCTGGTGCGGACCGGAGGAGTAATAGGCGAACTCGGTCAGGTAAAGCGACCCGCCGGCCACGCGCAGCCGGCCGCGCAGCTTGCGCAGCTGCTTCGAGAGCCTGCCGAGCGTGGCGAGCGTGACGTTGTCGGCGCCCGCGCGCGCCGCGCCCGGCCGCCGATCGAACGAGTACGGGTGGTGGGCGTAGCCGTCGGCGCGCAGCACGCCGCCCTTGCAGCGCTTGATGACGGGGGCGGCGCACGCGATCTGGCGCACCCACGCGAGCGGCGCCGTCGACTCCACGCGCCGGTTCACGTACGGGTTGGTCTCGCCGATCCAGACCGGCATGCGCGGTGCGACCCGCTTTATCGCCGCGTGCGCGGCCCGGTACAGCTCCCGGTAGACCCGCGCGGAGGTCTTCACGCAGATGCGCACCAGGCGGCGCACAAGCTTGCGCTTGCCCCCGACCTTGACCTTCTTGGACACCTTCCCGCACAGACGCTCGGGCTTCAGCAGCCCGTGCCAGTTCGGCTCGTTCCAGATCGACAGCGCGCGCACGCGCCCGTTGAAGTGCGATGCGGCGGCCGCGGCGAACTCTGCGAAGCGCTTCGGGTCAGGGTGGTCGTCGGAGATCCTGCGGTCGCGCGTCGCCCACGCCGGCGCGTCGCCCGTGAGCGTCAACTGCACGCGGATGCCGTGAGCGGCCGCCTCGTCGACCAGGCGATCGAAGCGGGAGAAGTCGAAGCTCGCGGCGGCCGGCGCGGTCTTCGCGGCCGGATCGCTGACCACCGACGCCCACGGGACGTTCGCGCGCAGCGACGAGGCGCGCAGCGATCGAGCGTGCCTGAATGCCGCGCCGCGGACCTGCGCATCCTCGTCGAGGAAGTGCGAGTCGTCCTGGAGCCCGATCTCCATCCCACGCGCGGCATCGGCGGGAGCCGCCGCCACCGCCACGAGGGCGAGCGCGGCGAGCGCGACGGCTGCGATCCGGGATCCCATTTCCCCCTTTGCATCGGCAGCTCGGCGCGAAGCATGACCGTGGGTGATAGGGCGCGTGCAAACGCTGACCGGCGAACGCTTGGCTGAGATCGCCGTGGGTAGCCGCGCCGGATGGAGGTGGTCGGCCTCGGTCTCGCGCTCGCTTCGGCGTTCGCGACCAACCTCGGTTTCCTGTTCCGGCATCGCGGAGCCGTCGCGGCCCCCGAGGTCGACGCCCGCCATCCACTACGAAGCGCGATCGCCCTCTTCCGCTCGAAGTGGTGGACGATCGGCTACGGCGTCGCCGCCATCGCGTACGCGTTGCACGTGGGAGCGCTCGCGCTCGCGTCGCTCTCCATCGTGCAGGCCGTGCTCGCAGGCGGGCTCGTGCTGCTCGGAGTGATCGCCGAACGCTGGTTCGGCTTCAAGCTCGGGCGACGCGAGTGGCTGGGCGTGGCGCTCGCCGCGGCCGGACTCGCGTTCTTGGCCATGACCGGAGGCGGTCAGAGCGGAAAGGACTCGTCGGATTACTCAGTCGCGGCGATGCTGGCCTGGGAGAGCACGCTCGTGGGCATCGGGGTGCTGCTGATCCTCTCGGGCCGAGCCCAGCAGTCACACTCCCGGCGCGGCATCATCCTGGGCATCGCCGCCGGCCTGTTGTTCACGGTCACGCACGTCGCCGTCAAGGCGGCCACCGGCCATGTGGGGAACAGCCTGCTCACGACGCTCGGGTTCGTCGGGGGAGCGCTGCTGGCCGCGATCGTCGCGTTCTTCGCCTCGGCGCGGTCCCTGCAGATCGGCGAGGCGGTGTCGGTGATCGCCGTGACCTCGGTCGCCAGCAACGCGTCTGCGATCCCAGCGGGCGTCGTCGTGTTCGGCGACCCGATCGGCGATGACACGCTGGCGATCGTCCTACGCAGCCTCGCCTTCGTGCTCGTCGTGATCGCGGCGGCGCTCATCCCCGCCCCCACGCGCACGTCCACCTCGAATCGCCCTGCCTCAGAGCCGAGCCCAGCGATCTGAGCTCGGCGAGCGGCGGCCAACACCGGCGATCGACGCTGTCGCGTCTTCGCGCTGACGGTTCTCGACCTGCCGTCGTTTGGCACGTTCTGGCCCGGGGCACGTCAAGCTCGAGGGATCTCGAGAGGGAGGGCTGAGCATGAAGAAGGTGCTCTCAGTTGTGCTCGCGTTGCTCGTGAGCGCGGTCGCGGCACCTGCCGCGGAGGCCGTGACGCCGCTACGGCCGGCGCCGACGCCGCCGGACACGGAGAGCGTGCTGATCTTGCACGGCGCGTACAACTACCCCGGCTACTGGTGGGACCACACCGACCTGACGGTGGCGGTGCAGGCGCACCCGAAGGTCGACGAGGCATCGCTGGACGCGGTGCATCAGGCGATCGCCGACTGGGACTACGCGCTGCGGCAGGAGTTCGGCGGGCTGATCACGCTCACCGACGTGACCGGCCAGTCCACGGCCAAGCACAAGGCCGACATCGTGCTGCACTACAACCCGACGGCGGGCGGGACGCAGTTCGGCGGGTACGCGATCTGCGGGGCGAACTCGTGTCCGAACGTCATCGTGCGCTCGGATCTGCCACAGCCCGACGGGTTCACCTACCCACCGCAGTATCTCTACTACGTGACGATGCATGAGCTCGGCCACGCGCTCGGCCTCGGGCATGCCCTGCCGCTGACCGAGTCGACGGATCTCATGGGCTACGGCTGGCACTGGAGCAACGGGATCGTGCCGACGCTGTCGGAGTGCGACCTCGAGGGCATCGCGACCGTGTTCGCGTGGGCGCTCGAAGGCGTCGACCCATATCCGCCGACGCAGCCGTCGGTGGCCTGCGACTGAGAGCCTCCCGGGAGGGGCAGCTCGGCTGCCCCTCCGGGACGTGCCTGCGGTAGCGATGTACGCTTTCCGGAGCATGCGCGCGCACCGGCACGCACACCTCTAGCCGAGCTGGCGTTTCGTCTCCTGACGGCTTCTGGCCGTCCGATTCGCTCTGTCTCTCGTCCCGAGGAGTTCTTGTGCCGTCAGTCGTTTCCGTGCCACTCGCACGCGCCGCCGCGCGTTTGCGCTGCCCGATCTGCTCTCGCCCGCTCGTGTCGACCCGCCGCACGCTGCGTTGTCTGGAGCGAGGTCCCGCTCCTCGACGCAACCGTCGATCTCGTCACGAACGTCTTCGCGCCCCGGAATCCTTCCGAGTTCACCCGCGTCATAGAACCCGGCGGTCACTTGATCGTCGTGACGCCTGCGCCCGGCCACCTGCGGGAACTCGCGATGCTCCATCCGATCCGCGTTCATCCGCGCAAGCGCCGGCGACTTCACCGTCAGCTGAAGCCGGAGTTCGACCTGGCGGCCGTTCAGCGGATCGCTTGGTCGCTTCACCTCACAGCACGCCAGGCCGGCGCCGTCGTGCGTATGGGTCCCGCTGCGTACCACCTGACGCCGGCGGACGAGCAGCGGTTACGCACTCTGTCCGGATCGCGTTCAGTGTCCGCGGCCGTCGACCTTCACGTCTTTCGTCGGTTGGAGCGGCTCCAGGACCGTGACTAGCCCACCAGCGCGGTGATCGTCACCGCGCCGCGCGCCTTGGCCACTGAGACGCGGTGGTGGCCGTCGCGGATCGCGTAGGCATCGCCGATCTGGACGACCGCGATGGGCGGAAGGGTGACGCCCTGCTGGTCGGCGAGCCAGACGCGCTCCCATCGCACGCGGGTGAGGGGCTTGGGTCGGAAGTGCTGGTCGAACTGCGCCGCGCGGTTCGGCTCGGTGGTGCCGGCGATCGCCTCGAGCGGGATCTCGGTGACGCCGCGCAGGCCGGAGCGCCGCTGGGTCGTTTCGTCGTACACCGGCAGGCCGCACACGGCCTGTCCGGGCCGGCGCAAGCGGCCGAGCAGCGCGGCCCTACGACGCGCCCGCGAGGCGGTGGTGAATGCGCGATCGGCCTCGAGTTGGTTCCAGTGGCTCATGCCGATCGATACTGCGCGCCACGGCGACCAGCGGGGAGCCCTCCTAGGTGGCGGAGTTCACACCTCGGTCGAGCGCGCTAGCGCGTGTGGATCCGCTCGCCCTGCGGGCCGAAGATGGCCAGCGCCTCGGCTGGGCCGTCGACGGCGCCGAGCCAGTGCGGCGTGCGGCAGGAGAACTCGGCGGCCTCGCCGGGCTCGAGGACGAAGTCGTCGTCGCCGAGCACGAGCCGGAGCCGGCCCGCGAGCACGTAGATCCAGTCGTGGCCCTCGTGGACGGCGAGCGAGGGCTCGCGCTCCCCGGCGGGGTAGTGGACCTTGAACGCGCGCAGGCCGTTGGCGGAGCCGCCGTGGCTGAGCGGGTGGAACGTGATGCCGTGATGGGTGAAGGAGCGGCTGCGCACGCGCGGGTCCGTGTTCTCCTCAACCTGAGAGGCATGGACACGGATTTCGAAGCCCTCGTCGTCGGCGGGGCCGCCGCCGGCCTCTCCGCCGCTCTCGTGCTCGGGCGGGCGCGCGTGCGGACGCTCGTCGTCGACGCGGGCGAGCCGAGCAACCGCGTCGCGCACGCGATCGGCGGCCTGCTCGGCCAGGACGGTACGAGCCCGGACCGGCTCTACGCGGCCGGCCGCGAACAGCTGACCGAGTTGCCGACGGTCGAGCTGCGCGCCGGCGTCGTGACCGGGATCGAGCGCCCCGACGGCGGCTTTCACGCCACGCTCGGCGACGGCGAGTCGCTCACCGCCGGCCGCGTCCTGATCGCCGGCGGCATGCGCTACGAGGTGCCGGACGTGCCGGGCCTCGCGGCGCTGTGGGGCGACCGCGCGTTCATGTGCCCGTACTGCCACGGCTGGGAGCACCGCGATCGGCGGATCGCGATCCTCGGCGGGGCCGGCGCCGAGCACCGGGTGGCGCTGCTGCGGTCCTGGACGGGCGACCTGATCGTGCTCGCGCACGGCGAGCACGCAGGCGAGCTGCACGGCGTGCCGGTCGACGAACGGCCCGTGGCGTCCGTGGCGCCGGGCCTCGTGCGCTTCGAGGACGGCGGCGACCTGGAGGTCGACGCACTGCACGTGGTCGCGCCGATGGCCCCGCGCGACGGCCTCGTCGCCGCGCTCGGCCTGGAGACGACCGACTCGCCGCAGGGCACGGGCATCGCGGTCGCCGACAAGTTCGGCGCGACGTCGACCCCGGGCGTCTTCGCGGCGGGTGACGCCACCGGCGCGGGCAACGTCGCCGCCGCGATCGCCACCGGCAGCCTCGCGGCGACCGGCCTGCACCGCTCGCTCGTCTTCACGCACGCCGCTCCTCCGGCATAGGCAATCCGCGCGCCCAAGATGGGCGACGGGTGCCGATGCGCGGCGCAACCCCTTCCGAGACAGTCGCCGCCGATGTCTGACGACCACCTGACGCGCCTGTACCGCCTGGCGCAGGGACTCTGCGGCTCACGGGCGCAGGCCGAGGAGCTCACGCACGAGGCGTACGCGCGCGTGTTCGCGAAGCGCAGGAGCTCGCGCGCCCCGGTCGAGTTCGCGGTGCTCGCGACTGCGCTCCTCGACGTCCTCGACGACGATCGTCGCGGCGGTCTCGACGGCGCGCCGATCGGACGGCCCGGGCAGGTCTACGCCGCCGTTGCCGGCCTGTCCGCCGACCTCCGCGACACCGTGGCGCTCGTCGACGTCGCCGGCATGAGCCACGCCGACGCCGCACGCGTGCTGCGGGTCCCCCACGTGACCGTGATGACCCGCCTCCACCGCGCGCGGGCGCGCGTCGCCGTCGCGCTCGCTCTGCCCGCCTGAACCACCCCTCCCCACCCCAGGAAGCTCACCATGATCCGATCCCTCCTCGTCGCGGCCGCCGCCATCGCGCTCCTTGCGCCCGCGGCGGCCGCCGCCGACACCCCCGACGCCGAGATCTTCGCGACCGACAACACGGCGCTGATCACGGACCCCGGCGACCCGCGGCTCGATGACCCGCTGACGCAGTTCGCCCGCACCGTCGAGCGCATCGTCGACCGTGGCGGCGGCGAGCCGCGCGGCTCGCAGCTGCTCGACGGCGTGTTCTTCTCGTCCGACCTTGGCGGGACGACGTTCGAGCGCTCGCGCCGCTTCGACGTCGACCGCGTGAGCGACAGCGAGCTGCACGCGATCGCCGACCGCGTCCGCCGCCGGTTCCTGCAGCAGTCCGTGCTCACGTTCGACCACCTGCGCAGGGCCGACCGCGAGGTCGACGCGATCCTGCTCGAGGTCCCCGGCGTCACCGCACAGGCGCTGCGCGACGGCCTGCTCGCCGACTCCGACGCCCAGGAGCGGCTGTTCGGCGGGTCCGTCACGCTCGACGGCCGCCTGCTCCTCGTCGCCGCGCTCGAGGACGCCGGGCTCGCCCGCGAGTTCGCGCAGCGGATCGGCGGTGACCTGGAGCGCGCCCGCACGAGCTATGGCGAGCGCGAGTTCGTCGAGGGGGCGTCGCCCGTGCGGATCGAGGACGGCACGCTGCAGATCGAGGGCGGCGCCGGCGATGACCGCGTCGAGATCGAACCGGACGGCGACCGCGTCGAGATCGAGCTCGGCCACGAGATCTTCGAGGCGCGGCTGGACGCCTTCCAGCGCATCCGGGCCGAACTCGGCGGCGGCGCCGACTCCGTCGAGGTCGGCGACTTCGCCGACGTCTTCGTCGAGGAGTTCCGGCTCGACCTCGGCGCCGGCGACGGCCGCGCCGACAAGGTCGCTGTCGCCGGCTCGCGCGATGACGACCAGACCTCCGTGCTCGCGTTCGGCGGCTCCGTGGCCGTGCTCGCAGCGTCGTTCGTGGCGATCGACGGCGCGGAGCCGAGCGACCGGCTGAGCGTGGGCGGCGGCGACGGCGACGACATCCTGAGCGCCTCGACCGCCGCGATGCGGATGACGCTGGATGGCGGCGACGGCAGCGACGTCCTGCTCGGCAGCCCGGGCGACGACCTGCTTATCGGCGGCGACGACTTCGACGATGTCAAGGGCGGGCGCGGCGACGACGTGGCCTTCCTGGGCGGCCACTTCGATCGCTTCAGCTGGGCGCCCGGCGACGGCAGCGACTCCGTCGACGGCGGGGCGAGCCGCGACTCGCTGTTCTTCCTCGGCAGCGACGACGCGGAGGCGTTCGCGGTGACCGCCGACCGGCGGCGGGTGCGCTTCACCCGCGACGTCGGAGGCATCGTCATGGACCTCGATGAGATCGAGGAGATCGACACGCTGGCCGGCCGCGGCGCCGATACGTTCGCCGTCGGCGACCTCTCTCGCACCCCGGTGCAGCTGGTCGACGTCAGCCTCTCGCCCGGCTTCGGGTTCCCCGCGGGCGACGGGCAGCCGGATCGCGTGACCGTCCAGGGGACGGACCGCACCGACCGCATGACGCTCACCGGCCGCGTGGTCGTCGGCGGGACGGCGACGCTCACCGGCCTGCCGGCGACCGTCAACGTCAGCCACACCGAGGCCGCGCTCGACGTGCTCGCGATCGACACACGCGGCGGCGACGACACGCTCGACACCGCGGGCTTCGACCCGGCGACGATCGGGCTCGAGGTCGAGTGAGGTCGGTCAGACCATCCCGCGCTCGTGCGCCGCGGCGGCGGCCTCCCGCCGCGAGCGCACTCCGAGCTTGCCGAGCACCGCGGCGACGTGGTGATCGACGGTGCGGACGGAGACCGTCAGCCGGTCGGCGATCTGGGCGTTGGTCATTCCCTCGCTCACAAGCCCGAGCACGGCGAGCTGGCGGTCCGTCAGGCCCGCGGGGTTCGCCCGCGTCGCCGGCCGCGGGCCCCGCGGGACGCGCGTACCCATCGCCCGCAGGCGCTCGCGTGCCCGGTCGGCGGCGGCGGTCGCGCCGAGCGCATCGAGGATGCGCAGGCCCTCGACGGTCGGCTCCGGCTCATCCGACCCCACGAGCTCGAGCGCCTGCTCGTACGGGTGGCCGGCCGCCGCCCAGCCACGGGCCGCATCGCGCCAGTCGCCGCGCAGGCCCGCCGCCCACGGCTCGGGGCAGCCCTCGAACGGCTCGGCGTGAAGGCCGGCGCGGGCGAGATAGCGCAGGAGCTCCGCCCGCCACGGCGCGCCGCCGGGATGGGCCGTGCGCGGCAGCAGCTCGCCCGCCACGCGGCGGGCCACCTCCGGCTCGTCGGCCAGCCACGCCCACTCCACCGACGCGAGCCCGGAATAGGCGAGGCCGAGCAGCAACCGCTGCCGCAGGGCGTGCTCCCACGCCGCCGCGAGCATCTCGCCGGCCGCGGGGTCGCCCCGGCGCGCCAGCACGCGCCCGAGCCACGGCACGCTGTATGCGTAGAGCATCCCGGGGTCGTCGACCCCTTCCACGAGCTCCCGCAGCCCGGATTCCGCCTCGCCGAGGCTCCCGCGGCGCACGAGCACGACGCAGCGATGGACCTCGAGGTTGTACGCGTGCGACCAGAAGCCGCGCTCGCGCGCGAACCGCAGGCCCTCGTCCACGACCGCCGCGAGCTCGTCGAGCCGGCCGCCGCGCCCGAGCATCTCGGCGAGGTTGCAGTAGCCGCGAGCGGCGTACTCGTGCCGGCGCTCGGCGATCGCCACCTCGACGCTCCTGCGGAGCAGCGCGCGCCCGCTCGGGTCGCCGAGCTCCGTGCGCGCGATGCCGAGGTAGTTGAGCGAGAGCGCCGACAGGTCCGGCCGTCCCGAGAGCTCCGCCAGCTCGCGCGCTCGCTCGAGCAGCCGCTCCGCGCGCGCCGGGTCGTCGGTGAGCGCGAGGATCGCGCCCGTGTAGAGCGAGGCGTGGGCCAGCGCCGCCTCGTCGCCGGCCGGCTCGAGGATCGCCAGCGCGCGCAGGGCGCAGCGCTCCGCCTCGTCGGTCTCCCCGGCCATGAACAGGTGCCTGGAGGTCCGGACGAGGCACTCGCCGAGCGCGACCGGATCCTCCAGCTGCTCGTACAGGCCCGCCGCCTCGCGGCCGGCCGCGACGGCGTCGCGGAAGCGATGGGCGTTGTAGAGCTCCCACCCGTAGCCGTCGAGCAGCGCGGCGCGCTCGCGCGCCGGCACCCGGTGCAGGTGCGGGCGCATCGACTCGTGGTGCGCGAGCGCCTGCCGGTGCGACCCGGCGCGCTCGGCTTCACGCGCCGCGCTCGGCCCGACGGCGAGGATCGTCTCGACGTCGCTCGCCTCGACCGCGTGGTGCATCACGCGCGCGGGCTCGGGGCGCGGCTGCGCGCGCAGCGCCGCCACCACGGCGGCGTTGAGGCTGCGCCGCCGCAGCGTCGGCAGGCTGCGCTCGATCGCCCGGCGGGTGAGCTCGTGCCGGAACGCGAGGCTGTCCGGCCGGACGTCGATCACGCCGGCCGGCTCGGCCTCCGCGAGCGCATCGATCCGCGATCCCAGCAGCTCGGCGGCGAGGTCGAGGCTCACGTGCGACGGCACGACGGACAGCTGGTCGAGCGCCTGGCGGCAGTCGTCGCCGAGGCGGCCGATGCGGGCCAGCACGGTCTCCATCACGGTCGCGGGCACGGCGTCGCGCGGGGACGCGAGCGCCTCGGTGACGAAGAAGGGGTTGCCGCGCGTGATGCGGTGGACCGCCTCCGCGTCGGCGCCGGTGCCGGCGGACAGCCTCCGCACGGCCTCCGGCGACAGCGCCGCGAGCTCGAGCCGGTGCACCGGGCAGCTCGCGAGCACGCCGAGCAGGCGCTGGAGCGGGTGGCCGGGATCGACCTCGTCGTCGCGGTACGTGAGCACCAGCAGCGCGCCGGCCGCCTCGACACGACGCGCGACGTAGGCGAGGACGTCGAGCGTCGCGTCGTCGCTCCAGTGCAGGTCCTCGACCACGAGCACGGTCGGCGGCTCGGCCGCCAACTCCTCCAGCAGCGCGGTGAACACGTCCTCGGCGGGCTCGCCGTCGGCCAGCGCGGCGGCGAGCGGGCCGTCGCCACCGAGCGCCGCGTCACGCAGCGGGCCGAGCGTCCGCGGCGCCATCAGGTCGTCGCAGGCAGAGAGCAGGATCCGGGCGCGCTCCCCCGCCTCGCGCGCGAACGCCCGGATCAGGCTCGTCTTTCCGATGCCCGCCTCGCCGGTCACGAGCGCCACGGACCCGCGGCCTGCGGCGGCCTCGGTCACCGCGTGCGAAAGTGCCGCGAGCGTCGCCTCCCGCTCGAGCAACATCGCCGGCATGGCGTGATGGTCTCACTCTCGATGAGGAGCCGCCAGACGCGCCTGTCACACGCGTCCTGACGATTACGCACCTACCCGGCGGGGGCGCGGCGGCGGCGGCGCGGCTTGAACACCGACAGCCCGGTCGCGGCGAGCAGAGCGACGACGTCGTAGGCGGAGCCGGCGACAGCAGGTCGTAGGCCGCGGCGCGAGCTCGGGATCGGCGGTCGTGGCGGCGCGGACGTTGATCGCCAGCACGCCGGCGACCGCCAGGCCCTGGTGGTGGAGGGCGCCACCAACCGCGAGATCGGGGCGAGCCTGTTCATGGCCGAGAAGACGGCCAGCGTGCACGTGTCCCGCATCCTCGCGAAGCTCAACGCGCGCTCGCGGACCGAGGCGGCGTCGGTGGCGCATCGCCACGGCCTCGTCGCTGCGTACCCTGACCTGGATGCCTGAGGACCGCTTCGGACCGGACGTGGCCTCGCGCTACGACCAGGACTCCGCCGCGATGTTCGCGCCGGAGGCGCTCGACCCGGCGGTCGACCGGCTGGCGGCGCTCGCCGGCGACCGGCCGGCGCTCGAGCTGGCGATCGGGACCGGGCGGGTCGGCCTCGCGCTCGCCGCGCGCGGCGTCGCGGTGACCGGCATCGAGCTCTCGGAGGCGATGGTCGCCGAGCTCCGCGCCAAGCCGGGCGGCGAGGCGATCCCCGTGACGATCGGGGACATGGCGACGACCCGCGTCGAGGGACGCTTCGGGCTCGTCTACCTCGTGTTCAACACGATCGTCAACCTGACCTCGCAGGAGGAGCAGGTGGCCTGCTTCGAGAACGCCGCGGCGCATCTCGAGCCCGGCGGCCATTTCGTCGTCGAGGTCGGCATCCCGCAGCTGCGCCGGTTCCCGCCCGGCGAGCGCGGCAACGTCATCGGCATCGAGGACGGCTACTGGGGTATCGACGAGTTCGACGTCGTCGACCAGAGGCTGGTCTCGCACCACTTCAGCGCCACGGACGACGGCATCCGCTACCGGCCGATCCCGTTCCGCTACGTCTGGCCGTCCGAGCTGGACCTCATGGCGCGGATCGCCGGCCTGCGGCTGCGGGACCGCTGGGCCGACTGGCACGGGGCGCCGCTGCGCGAGGAGAGCCGCAGCCACGTGTCGGTCTGGGAGAAGCCGGCCGATGCCTGAGGGAGCCGCGCGACGCGAGCAGATGCTGCGCTCGATGTACGCGCCGTTCAACGCCCGCGACGATCTCGTGCGGCGCATGACGATCGAGGACTGAATGAACCTGGCCCGCCTGCGCGTGTTCGAGGTCGTCGCCCGGCTGGGGACGTTCGCGGGCGCCGCCGACGCGCTGTCCTTCACGCCGTCGGCGATCTCGCAGCAGATGGCGCGCCTCGAGGCCGAGGTCGGGGTCGTGCTGGTGGAGCGCTCCTCCCGCGGCGTCCAGCTCACCGCCGCGGGCGAGGTGCTGCTCGCGCGCGCAGAGCGGATCCTGGCCGAGGTGCGCGACGCCGAGGCCGAGCTGACCTCGCTGCTGGGGGTGCGCAGCGTCCGCCTACGGCTCGGCTCCTTCCCGACCGCCACCCAGGGCTTCACGGCGCATGCCCTGCGCACCTACCGCCGGCGCCACATCGGCGTCGACGTGCTCCTGCGCGACGGCGAGCCGCACGAGCTGGCCAAGCTGCTCGCCGATCGCGAGCTCGACCCCGCGGTCGTGTTCGCCTGGCCCGGCCGCCCGATCGGCATCGACTACCGCAGCCGGCTCGTGTGCGCCGAGGACGCGATCGAGACGACCCCGCTCTTCGACGACCCCTACGTCGCTGTGCTCTCCGACCGGCACCGGCTGGAAGGCTCCGAGGACGTGCGGCTCGAGGAGCTCGCTGACGAGATCCTCGTCGGCAGCCGCCAGACTCCCGGTCACGACCAGGTGATCGCGCACTTCGCACGCGGCGGCGCCGCACCGCTGTTCACCGGGCACGCGCTGCCGGACTACCAGAGCGTGCGGGCGCTCGCCGCCGCGGGCGACGGCATCGCGCTGATCCCGCGGATGGCGACCCTGGTCGCCTACCCGGGCACGGTCACGGTGCCGATCACCGGCTTCACCCCGATCCGCTCGGTGATGCTCGCGCGCCCCGCCGGCGCCGTGACCTCGGCCGCGGCGGGCGCGATGGCGGCGCTGCTGGAGGAGACGGTCGCCGACCTCGGGCTCGACGCCGCCGAGGACGCGCGGCGCGGACCTGCGGCTGGTCCGCTGACGTTCAGCGGCGCTGGTGCGCCAGCGCCAGCCCCGAGACCCCGCCGACCGCCGTGAGGTACTCGCGGTCGGTGTCGGCGAGCGGACGCTCGTCGGCGAAGCAGACGCCGAGCACCCCCAGCCGCTCCTCTCCGGCGGTGAGCGGCACGACGGCCACCGAGCCCGCGGACGGCAGGTGCTCCGCGAAGCCGTCCCTGACCTCGGCGTGGGAGGTGAGGAACTCGGGCTCCCCCGTCCGGACGACCTGCGCCGCCGCGGTCGTGCGCAGTATCTCCTCGGAGTCCTCGACGAGCGAGAGCCACACGCCCTGCGTGTCCAGGCGGTCGACCGAGCGGCTGACCTCGTCGAGGACGTCGGCGACGCTCTCCGCCGGCGCGAGCGCCGAGCTGAGCTCGGCGAGCGACCGCAGCCTGACGTGGTCGCGGGCGATCATGCGGGTCGCGGTCAGCAGCTGGAGCTCGGCGATGACGCCCGCCGCGAGATCGGCCATGAGCGCGATGTCGTCCTCGCTCCAGGCCCGCGGCTCGAAGTCGACCGCGCACAAGGTCCCGATCGCCTCGCCGTCGGCCGCGCGCAGCGGCACGCCGGCGTAGGCCACCACGCCCAGCTCCACGGCCGGGTCGCCGGCGTGGGCCGGGACCTTCCTCGCGTCCTCGAGCGTGTAGGCGTTGCCCGCGAGCGCGAACGGGCAGAAGCCGGCGTCGAGCGGCATGCCCCGCATCGACGCCCAGGGCTCGGGCCCACCGCAGCCCACGAACCGCTGCCGGTCGGCGCCGATCAGGTTGACCAGCGCCACGGGCACGGAGAGCACGCGGCAGGCGACACGGGCGATCCGGTCGAGCGCTTCGGCGGAGCTCTGGGCGTTGACAACCGCGATTCATGCCGCCTCCCTTCGTGAGAACCGCCGGACCGCGGCCCCCATCATCGCCAGGCCCAGCACCAGCACCATCCCCGCCTCGGCCAGCGGCGGCACCGGCCAGCCGAACCAGGTGACCCCTGGGTTCAGCGTCCGCTCCGCCGCCACGGAGACGTCGAGGTGGCCGAACACCAGGTGACGCATCGCGTCGACCGCGTAGGTGAGCGGGTTGATCTTGGTGAGCACCTCCAGCCACGCCGGCAGCCCGGCCACGGGATAGAGCGCGCCGGACAGGAAGAACATCGGAAACACGGCCAGCTGCATCACCCAGGTGAAGCTCTGCGCCTGCTTGATCGTGACGGCCACCAGGATGCCGAACGCGGTCACGGCGAAGGCCAGCAGCACCAGCAGGCCGATCGCGCCCAGGATCAGCAGCGGGTCGTAGGGGACGCCGACGAGGCCGGCGAGCGCCAGCACGATCACGCCCTGCGACACCGCGATGGTCGCCCCGCCCAGGCACTTGCCCATGACGATCGCCGTCCGGCTGACGGGCGCGATCAGCATCTCCCGCAGGAACCCGAGCTCGCGGTCCCAGACCAGCGAGGCGGCGCTGATCATCGCCGAGAACAGCACGGCGACGCAGAGGACGCCGGGGAACATGAACGTCTTGAGGTCGACGCCGCCGCTGGAGGCGGCCGACAGCGACTGCAGTCCGGAGCCCAGGACGAACAGGAAGGCCAGCGGCTGGACCAGCCACGTCATGACCTGCCCGCGGTTGCCCACGAAGCGGATCAGGTCGCGGCGCCAGACGGTCTCCACCGCGCGCGCCTCCGAGCGCCACGTGCGCTCCGGCACCCGGGCGGCGACGACGTCGGTCATCACGGCGCTCATCGCCTCGCCCCCGCCATCGCGCGCATCATGGTCCTGTTGAGGTCCGCGACACCGCCGGTCTCCGCGTCGCGGATCGTCGTGCCCGTATAACGCATGAACACGTCGTCCAGCGTCGGCCGCGAGACGGCGACCGACGTGATGGCGACGCCGAGCCCGGCGAACAGCCGCGGCACGAACGCCTCCCCGTCCTCGACGTGGAAGGTCACCGCGCCCTCGGCCATGGAGGCCTCGATGCCGAAGTGCTCACGGAGCGCGGCGATCGCCTCCTCGCCGTCGGCCGTGCCCAGCGCCACGCGGTCGGCGCCCACGCCGGCCTTGAGCGCCTCCGGCGTGTCGAGGACGACGATCTCGCCCCGGTCCATGATCGCGATGCGGTCGCAGAACTCCGCCTCGTCCATGTAGTGCGTGGTCATGAAGATCGTCGTCCCCTCCTTCTCCTGCAGTGCGCGGATGTAGCGCCAGATCGAGCTGCGCGTCTGGGGATCCAGGCCGATGGTCGGCTCGTCGAGGAACAGCACGCGCGGCGAGTGCATCAGCCCGCGGGCGATCTCCAGGCGGCGGCGCATGCCGCCGGAGAACGTCATCACCGGCTTGTCGCGCCGGTCGGCCAGGTCGACCATCTCGAGCATCTGGTCCATCCGGTCGGGTATGGCCCCGGCGTCGACGCCGTACAGCTCCGCGTGGAACCGCAGGTTCTGGTCGGCGGTGAGGTAGCCGTCCAGCGAGGGGTCCTGGAAGACCAGGCCGATGTGGCGCCGCACGGCGTCGCGCTGGGCGACGACGTCGAAGCCGTTGACGCGGGCCGCGCCCGACGTGGGCTCGGCCAGGGTGCAGAGCACGTTGATCGTCGTGCTCTTGCCGGCCCCGTTGGGGCCGAGGAAGCCGAAGACCTCGCCCGGCGGGACGCTGAACGACACGCCGCGGACGGCGTCGATCTCGCCGTAGGACTTGACGAGGCCGTCGACCTCGATGGCGGGAGGAATTGTTGCAGTCACGACGCGGCATCATAACGTTACAGTCACTGAATTTCTACTGCCACTGGCGTGATACAGTTAAGGCACGCGACCGACACGAGGCGTCGCCATCTGACCGTTGTGCATGGTTCGGCGTTCTTGTCCCTTCGATGTCGCCGAAGGGGTAGACCTTGGCGCGGCGGGCGAACTCGCTCGTGCTCCAGGCGCCCACGGGAGCGTCGGTGCGGGTTCGCCCGTCTTAACCTCGCGTCGGGTTCTGGCGCCCCGACGCTACGCTGTGCCCCATCAGCAGCGTTCGCGGGGTGTCGCCTTTCCCTCTATCTGCGCGCGAGTTCCAGAGGGATTGGGGATTGGGGGCTGGCGATGACCAGCATCGAGGCACACGACCGCACGCCGGGCTCGCTGGCCGCCGCGGTCAGCAGCCACATCGTGCGGCTTTTCGCCGAGTACACCGGGCGCGGGCCCACGCGCGCCCGCACGTTCATCCGCGGCAACGTCGTCGTCTGCGTGACGCACGACAACATGACCAAGGGCGAGCGGCGGCTGGTCGAGGCGGGGCAAGCCGAGACGGTCGTGTCTATCCGCCGCACGTTCCAGACGACGATGCGCGACGACCTCGTGGGCGGGATCGAGACCTTGACGGATCGCAACGTCATCTCCTTCATGAGCGATCACGACCCCGTGACCGACCACGCCGCGGAGGTGTTCGTCCTCGACGCCGAGCCGGCGTGGCCCGTGCCGGCGGACCACATAGAGAGCTCCTCGTAGTCACCTTCGAGACGACAGCCGGTGCAGCCGTCACGTCGGGGGCAGACCTCGTGACATGCCCGACGACCAGACCACCGCGCAGGACCCCACGACGCAGCATCCGGAGCCCGAGCAGCCGGAGCTGCAGCTCGAGCACCCCGGCCACGAGGCCGACATGCATCCGCGCGCCGACCACGGCGAGGAGAGCTATCGCGGCAGCGGCCGCCTGCAGGGCCGGCGCGCGCTGATCACCGGCGGCGACTCCGGCATCGGCCGGGCCGTGGCGCTCGCCTTCGCCCGCGAGGGGGCCGACGTCGCGATCTCGCACCTCCCCGAGGAGCAGGAGGACGCCGATGAGACGCTGAGGCTCGTCGAGGACGCGGACCGCACCGGCGTCTCGCTGCCGGGCGACCTGGGCCGAGGAGGCGTACTGCCGGGACGTCGTCGGGCGGACGGTCGCAGAGCTCGGCGGGCTCGACATCCTCGTCAACAACGCCGCCTACCAGATGGCCCACGAGGGGCTCGAGGACATCTCCACCGAGGAACTCGAGCACACCTTCCGCACGAACATCTTCGCGTTGTTCCACACCTGCAGGGCGGCGCTGGAGCACATGCGGCCCGGCTCGGCGATCGTCAACACCGCCTCCCAGCAGGCCTACCACCCGTCGCCGTCGCTGATGGCCTACGCCGCGACGAAGGCGGCCATCGTCAACTTCACGAAGAACCTCTCCCAGCAGGTCCTCGAGCGCGGCGTCCGCGTCAACGCGGTGGCGCCCGGGCCGATCTGGACGCCGCTGATCCCGGCCACGATGCCGCCCGACCAGGTGCGGTCGTTCGGCGAGCAGGCGCCGATGGGGCGCGCCGGCCAGCCCGTCGAGGTCGCGCCCGCGTTCGTCTACCTCGCCTCGCAGGAGTCGAGCTACGTCAGCGGCGAGGTGATCGGCGTGACCGGGGGCACCCCGCTGCACTGAGCGAGCTAGCCGTGCGCGAGCTGCCCGTCGACGAGGCTGAGAGCCGGCGCCTGCTGGGACAACAGCCGCCGCCGGTGGGCGACGACGCGACGCACCTGGGCCGCGGGCGTCCCGGGGGGCTCACCGGTCAGCAGCCAGGTCGCGTCCTCGCGGCGCCGGACCTTGCCCTGGCGCTCGAGCGCGGCGAGCGCCGTCGAGACGGTGGGCCGGCGCGCGCCGACGAGCTCGCCTAGCAGGCGGTGCGAGAGGGTCAACGGCACGACGATCCCGTCACCGGTCACCCGCCCCCACCGCTCCGCGAGATGCCAGAGCAGGGCGCAGACGCGGCGCTCGACGGAGTTCAGGTGGGAGATCGCCTGCGTCGTCGCGAGGCGCTGCGAGCGCGCCAGCGCCCGGTCCGTGAGCGCCTCGCTCAGCTCGGGGTATCGGAGGAGCGTCTTCGCGAAGGACGCGCCGAGGACGGCCAACCGCGCCTCGGCGAGCACCTGCCAGCGCACACGCTGCCGGAGCAGGCACGACTCATCGTCGGACCGCAGGCGGATGAGGTCGCCAGGGCCGAGCAACTCGGTGCTGACCGTGTCCTCGAGCATGACCTCGCGTGCGAGGACACCGTCGACCACGAGGAACCCGACGTCCGCGCACGGCTCGAACTCCTCCGCCGCCCACTCGCCGCGGCGCAGCGTGAGCGAGATCGCGCGAGCCTCGTGCCGGGCCATCGCGAAGCGCTCGGGCGTCATGCGGGCCCCGAGCTCCGGGTCCAGGTCGAGCAGCGCGATCGTGCGCCGGCCGGCCGTCGCCTGGAGGACCGGCTGCGTCGCGAGGCTCATGCCCGCCCCCAGTGCGCGTAGCGGATCTGCGCCGGGGCGATGAAGGGGAGCCGCGATTGGACGCCGGTGACCTCGAAGATGCGCTGCACCGCCGCCGGGCCTTCGATGACGGCGAACTCGCCAGCCGGCCGCCCGGGAGGATTCGAGCAGCTCGAGGACCAGGCGGACTCCCGAGGAGTCGAGGAAGGTCACGTCACGAAGGTCGAGGGCGATGCGACGGAAGCCGAGTCCGTTCATCTCCTCGAACTTCTCGCGGATCGCACCGGTCGTGGCGAGATCGACCTCGCCGTGCGGGCAGACGCGCACGGCGTCGCGTTCGGGTTCGACGTGCAGTTCGAACTTCAGATCGGTGGGGGCGTGCGTCGCGCTCATGGAGCTCCTCGAGGCGTTCGTTTCGCCGACGCCGCCGCCCCTCCGTAACCCGAAGGGTCGCTCCGTCGATCCAAGAGTCAGCTCGAGGCCTCGCGTGGCGCTGCCCGATCCGCATTCCAGCTTAGCCCGAGCTCTCCGATCCACAAGCCCGGGTCACCGGCCTTACCGCCCTCTGCGGCGCGTGGCCACAACGAGCGGCGGCCCCCGCCGGCCCCTTCAGGGGAGCCGCCGGGGGCCGCCGCACGTGGGTGCTACCAGGCGGAGCCGCCGAGCCCGCTGAGGGTGGGGCGCGGCTGCTCGCGAACGACCGGGGTCGCGTAGAAGTGCGTCTCGGCGAGACGCGAGCCGGACCGGGAGCCCGTCGGGGCGAAGGAGCGCATGACTACTTGCTCCAGCGCCGGTTGCGACGGACGGCCAGCCGCTCGGCGGAGACGGCGTTCGCGTGAGTGATGTGGAGGAGGGAGTTCATCTGATCGCCTGGTGGGTTCGTGCGATGAGAGAACCCTCCCACCGCGCGGCCGCCCTCGGGCGGGGGTGAGCAGGCGTCTGGAGCGGAGCCACCCCGCGGGGCCGGGTACGGGTCGCCGCACCCGCCGGATCCGTCCTAGGGTGGAAGGGGTGAACACGCTCCAGCTCGCCGGCGTCGAGGTTCCGCGCATCGGCCTCGGCACCAACCGCCTGACCACCGCGCGCGAGCACGTGCGCTTCATCCGCGACGCCGTCGCGGCGGGCGTGCGGCACATCGACACGGCGCACCTCTACACGGACGGGGAGAGCGAGCGCGCGATCGGCGAGGCGCTCGACGGCGTCGCCGAGGACGTGCTCGTCGCCACGAAGGGCGGCTATCGCCCTGGCGAGGGCCGCCCGGAGGTGCTGGCGGCGCAGATCGAGCAGAGTCTGCGCTCGCTGCGCACCGACACCCTCGGCCTCTACTACCTGCACCGCGTCGACCCCGAGACGCCGCTCGAGGACAGCCTCGGCGTCATCCAGGCCTACGTCGACCGTGGCGCGATCCGGCACGTCGGCATCTCCGACGTGGGCATCGAGCAGATCGAGCGCGCGCGAGACGTGGTCGCCGTCGCGGCCGTCCAGAACCGCTACAACCTCGCCGACCGGGAGCACGACGACGTCATCGACTACTGCGAGCGCGAAGGGATCGCCTTCGTGCCCTTCTACCCGCTCCGGGGCGACGGCGGGCCCGGCGTGGGCCCCGCCGCCGAGCGCCTCGGCGTGACCGCGAGCGCGGTCAAGCTCGCGTGGCTGCTGCACCGTGCACCGGTCGTCCTGCCCATCCCGGGAACGCTCTCGCTGGAGCACCTGCGCGAGAACCTCGCCGCGCTCGAGCTCGACCTCGGCGAAGCGGACCCGCTCGCCCTGACCTGACCTCAGAGCGAGGCGAGCTGCTCGCGCGACATGCCGTCCAGCCCGAGCGTGCTGACGGTCCGCTTCGCCTCGCCGCGGAAGTCGCGCGCGAGGACGACCGAGGCGGTGGTGATCAGCGCCTCCATGACCGGGGTCGGCACCCCGAGGCGCGCGGCCAGGTCGGCCAGGAAGACCAGGGAGTAGCCCACGTCCTCGGTCAGATAGCGATGGTCGAGCTGGCTCTGCGCACGGATGCCGAGGAAGCCCGGTGCCGCGCTGTACCCCGTCGAGTAGTTCTCCTCGCGCATGTATCCCTGCCTGGCGCCGAGGGCCGGGTCCGACAGGATCGACACCCCGAGCGCGGCGGCGATCGCCTGCCGCTCCTCGTCGACGGCCTCGATCAGCCGCCCGACGCTCTCGGTCACACCCTCCTCGTAGAACAGGAAGTCACCGCCGGTTCGCTCGAGCAGCCCCGTGTTGAGGAGTGTGACGGCCGGGTGGATGACGGGATTGCCGTTCTGGAGCGTGGTCTGGAAGACGCTCTCGGCCTTCTCGACCGCTGGCCAAACGTCCTTGACGAGGTCGAGCAAGTGGTCGGTTCCCGCGCGCGGCAGGCCGGCGAGGTACACGCCGGTGCTGAGCTTGAGGAACACGTTGATCACGCCCGGCTCGGTGATCCGCACCGCGTACGGCAGGGTGCTCGTCTCCCCGACCACGCAGCGCGTGTCGTCGATCTCGAGCCCCGCCGCGCGCTTGAACGCGATCGCGCCGGCACAGGAGCCCGGGCAGACGAGCACGGCCATGCCCTCGGTCAGGTGCCGCCCGGCCTCGGCGCCGAGCGGCTCGGTGCTGTACGCCGGCCCGACCAGCACGACGAGCTCGGCTCCGGCCATGGCCTCGGCGGCGTCGTGCCCCGAGTAGCGGATCGGAGCGAAGCCGCGCAGATCCCCGCTCGCGCTGATGCCACCGGCCGCGTCCACCGCGACCACGTTCGAGCCGAACTCCGGCGTGGCGTACAGCGACACCTCGTGCCCATGCTGCGCGAAGTCGAACGCCGACGCGAGTCCTCCATTGCCCGCCCCGAGGATCGCCACGCGCATCGGCCGAGCCTATACAGCCGCCCTTGACTCGCGGGGTCCGATCCGCGTAGCGTCGGCACGTTCTCTGCCGGGCCGGGTGCTCGGTGGCAGGCTCGTCTCGGGCACCGTGCGGGTCAAGCCGCCCCGCAGCGGCAAGTACCTCGACCTCGGCGGCGGCGCCGGCCTCCCCGTCGGCACCCAGGTCGACGCGACGCAGGGCGTGCTGGATCTCCTCATCCCGACCGGCCCCGGCCGGTCGCCCTTCCCGCGGGAGTCCGGCGAGCCCGGCTCTCCGGCGGCGTCTTCATCATCCGCAAGGCCAAGCGCTCGGGCGCCGTCACCCTCGAGCTGACCGGCACGGAGCTTCGCCGCTGCGGCCGCCGCCCCAAGCCGGCCCGGCGCCTACTGGCCGACACGGCCGGGCCGCTCCGCGTCAAGGGCCGCTACGCGGAGACCACCTCCCGCAACGGCCGCTGGCTCACCGAGGACCGCTGCACGTCGACCCGGGTGAAGGTCTCGCACGGCAGCGTCGCGCTCCGGGACCCGGCGCGGGGGAAGACCACGACTCTGCGCAAGGGCCGCGCCCGCACCGTTCGCGCCCGCTAGGACGCGGAGCCCTGGACGGACTGGGGGAAGCGGAAGACGTCCTCGGGGTCGTAGGCGGCCTTTACCCGGGTGAGCCGCTCCAAGTTCGCGCCGTGGTAGGCACGCGCGGAGTCCGCGAGCTCGGGGTCCGGGAAGTTCGGGTAGACGCCGCCCGAGCCCCATGGGTGGACGAGCGCCCACGAGCCGGAGAGCCAGCCGCGCGCGGCCTGCCGCTCGGCCTCCGAGGCGCCTGCTTCGACCACGACCTCCTGCTTGAGCAGGAACCGCTCGGCGCGGTGGGCGAACGCGGTCGCCTCGACCGGCACGCGGTTGTAGGCGCCGCCCCAGGGCGAGAAGTCCAGCACCCGCGCCTGCCCGTCCTGGCGCCCGTCCGCGAACCGCTCCAGGAGCTCGCCGATCATCTCCGCGGGGAGCTCCCGGCGGAAGAACTCCGACTTCGAGTAGGAGTGGCCCGTGTCGCGCTCGACCGGCCGCCGCTCGCCCGAGCCGGCGTCGTACTCGGCCAGGTAGCGCTTGATCTCGCGGGAGGGCGCGGACAGGTAGGTCGCGCCGTCCGGCGCGGCGCCGACGCCCGAGACGAGCTCCGCGAGGGCCGCACGAGCCGCGGACTCGTGGTCGAGCACGGCCCCGAAGACGGTGACGTCGGGCGGCCGGAGGCTGTCGGCGGGCGTCCTCACCAGCAGGCTCGCCGCGATGGCGTCCGGAGCGTCGGGGGCCCAGGCCTGCCAGGCGCCGACGACGGCGGCGGCGGCGCTCCACGGCCACACCAGGTGGAAGGCCGTGGCCTCGGGCATGGGCAGCGTGCGGAGCTCCAGCTGCGTCACGGCGGCGAACTGGCCGCCGCCCGCTCCCCTCAGCGCCCAGAACAGGTCCTTGTGTTGATGCTCGTCGCAGTCGACGATACGCCCGTCCGCGAGCACGGCGCGCGCGGCGACGACCTGGTCCGAGGTGAGGCCGTGCGCGCGGCCGAGGATGCCGAGGCCGCCGCCGAGCGCCAGGCCGGCGATCCCGACGGTCGGCCCGCAGCCCGCGGCGATCGTGCGGCCGCGGGCGGCCAGGCGGTCGTAGATGTCGCCGAGCCGCGCACCGGCGCCGACGGTGACCGTGTCGTCGGCGATCGAGACCTCGCCCATCGGGCCCATGTCGATGACGACGCCGGCCGTCGACGACCGGCCGGCGAAGCAGTGGCCGCCGCTGCGCAAGGCGGCGCGCCCTTCCCCGGCCCCCGCGAGGGCCCGGACGACGTCCTGCGGCTCGCGACACCGCACCACGGCGCGCGGGTGCACGCCGTCGAACCGGGCGATCTGGGACCGGCGAGCCGACTCGTACTCGGCCGAGCCGGCGACCAGCACCTCCCCGCTCACCCTCTCCCCTCTCCGTTCGCGGTCATCGGCTAGCCATCACGTCGGCCGTAGTCCCCGAGCCCGCCGGCGAGCTGGCCGTAGGCGCGGTCGGCGAGGACGCGGAGGCGCGCGACGAGCTGCTCGCGGTCCTCCTCGGCCAGCAGGCCGTGCAGCGCGACGAGGAAGATCGACCGGTGCGTGTACCACAGGGTGCGGGCGACGATCCCGGGGACGAGATCGTCGTCGGCCGCTCCCGAGGTCTCGGCGACCGCGGTGGCGACGACCGCGGCCCCGGACTCCCACCCCGCGGTCAGGCGCTGCTGCAGTGTCGGGCTGTGGCGGATGATCTTGGCCGCCGTGAGCAGCTCCTCGTCGCCGCGGGCGATGTAGACGTCGATCGTGGTGGCCGTCAGCGCGCGGAAGACCTCGAGCACTGGGGTGCCGGTCGGGCGCTCGCGGATGTCTGCGACGAGCCGCACGAGGCCCTGCTCGCGATCGGCGAAGGCGAGGTCCTCCTTCGTCGGGAAGTGGTTGAAGACGGTCTTCTCGGACACGTCGGCGGCGGCCGCGACCTCGGCGACGGTCACCGCGTCGAAGCCGCGCTCGGCGAACAGCCGGCGGGCGGCGGCGGCGATCGCTTCCCGAGCGACGCGCTTCTTGCGGGCACGGAGGCCTTCGATCTGCTGAGCGGACACGTCTTTCAGTGACTGTAACTCGTAGAGCGGCGCTGCCACTCCGGGAGCTTATTTTAGCGACAGTAGATTTATAGCGACTGTAGCGTTAGGCTGTGTCGCTCATGCTGAACACCGCGGACGAGGAGCAGCGCACCTTGGACTACGTAGTCGACCTTCGGGACATCGACGACACGCAGGTCGCGGAGGCCGGCGGCAAGGGCGCGAACCTGGGCGGGCTCGCGCGCCTCGACGGCATCCGGGTGCCGGACGGCTTCTGCGTGACGACGGACGCCTTCCGCCGGGCCATGGCGCAGGTGCCTTCGATGGAGGAGCGACTGGACCGGCTGTCGCGCCTGGCGGCCCACGACGCGGAAGCGATCCGAGCGCTGAGCGCGGAGATCCGGGACGCGCTCGAACGCGTCACCGTCCCCGACGATCTACGGGCGGTCATCGAGCGCCGGATCGACCCCCAGGGTGCGTACGCCGTCCGATCCAGCGCGACGGCGGAGGACCTGCCGACCGCGTCCTTCGCGGGCCAGCAGGACTCCTACCTCAACGTCGTGGGCCCGGCGGCGGTCCTCGAGCACGTCAGGCGCTGCTGGGCCTCGCTGTTCACCGAGCGGGCCGTGACCTACCGCCTGCACGGCGGCTTCGACCAGCGGAAGGTGCGGATGGCCGTGGTCGTGCAGCGGATGGTCTTCCCGCACGCAGCCGGCGTCCTGTTCACCGCCGACCCGGTCACCTCCAACCGCAAGGTCGCCTCCGTGGAGGCGATCTTCGGCCTCGGCGAGGCCCTGGTCGCCGGCTCGGTGAACGCGGACGTCTTCACGGTGCGCGACGGCGAGGTCGTCGCCGAGACGATCGTCGCCAAGCCGTGTGCCGTCGTCGCCGCACCGGACGGCGGGATCCGAGCGCAGGTCATCGAGGCGGAGCGTCAGCGGGATCCGGCGCTGACGCATGCCCAGGTCGTGCGGCTCGCCGAGTTGGGCCGGCGGATCGAGGCGCGCTTCGGCTGCCCTCAGGACATCGAGTGGTGCCTCGTCGACGACGAGTTCCAGATCGTCCAGAGCCGCCCGATCACGACGCTGTTCCCCATCCCCGCGACCGGCGACCGGGAGAACCACGTCTACCTCTCGGTGGGTCACCAGCAGATGATGACCGACCCGATGAAACCGCTCGGCCTCTCGTTCTGGCAGATGACCACGCCGCGGCCGATGGCCGAGGCCGGCGGACGGCTGTTCGTCGACGTCACACGGGCCCTGGCCTCGCCGGCGGGCCGCACCGGCTTCCTCGGTGTCATCGGGAGGTCCGACCCGCTGATGGGTGACGCGCTGCAGACCGTCCTCGAGCGCGGCGACTTCATCCAGCCACTTCCGGGCGCGGGCCCGGCCCCCTCGCCGCTCCCCGCGTCCGCCCCGATCGAGACCGAGTCGGGCATACCCGCCGAGCTGATCGAAAAGTGCGAGGCCTCCATCGCCGCCTCCAAGCGCGACATCCAGGGGAAGTCCGGATCGGAGCTCCTCGACTTCGTCAGGGAGGACATCGAGGAGCTGCGGCGGATCCTCTTCGATCCGCACAGCCTTCACGTGATCATGGCCGCGATGGACGCCGCCTGGTGGCTCAACGACCGCCTGGATGCGTGGCTGGGCGTCAAGAACGCCGCCGACACGCTCTCGCGATCCCTCGCGAACAACGTCACGTCGGAGATGGGGCTGGCCCTCCTGGACGTCGCGGACGCGATCCGCCCGCATCCGGACGTGGTGGCGTTCCTGGAGCGCGTCGAGGCCGAGGGCTTCGAGGGCGACGGCTTCCTCGACGAGCTGGCCAGGCCGGCGGGCGGGCGGGCGGCACGCGACGCGCTGAGTGCCTACCTCGACAGATACGGCATGCGCTGCACAGGCGAGATCGACATCACGAGGCCGCGCTGGAGCGAACGTCCCGCGACGCTGGTGTCCACGCTCCTCACCAACGTCAGGAACTTCGAGCCCGGCGAGGCCGGGCGGCGCTTCGAGCAGGGCCGGCGGGAGGCCGCCGAGAAGGAACGGGAGCTGCTGGAGCGCTTGCGCGCCCTGCCCGGCGGAGAGGCCAGGGCCCGAGAGGCCAAGCGGGAGATCGATCGCGTCAGGACCTTCGCGGGCTACCGGGAGTTCCCGAAGTACGGGATGGTCAGCCGCTACCTCGTCTATAAGCGGGCGCTGATGGCAGAAGCCGAGCGCCTGGTGGATACCGGCGTGCTCGGAGACCGGGAGGACATCTTCTACCTCAGCTTCCAGGAGCTCCACGACGTCGTGCGCACCCAACGCGCCGACGAGCAGCTCATCCGCCGGCGCAAGGAGGAGTTCCGGTCATACCAGGCACTCACGCCGCCCCGGGTGCTCACCTCGGACGGCGAGGCGGTCGTCGGCACGTACCGGCGCGAGGACCTGCCGGCGGCCGCCCTCGCCGGCCTGCCGGTCTCCGCCGGGACCATCGAAGGCCGGGCCCGTGTCGTGCTGGACGTGACGGACGCCGACTTCGAGGCCGGCGACATCCTCGTCACCGCCTACACCGACCCGAGCTGGACACCGGCGTTCGTCGCGATCGACGGGCTGGTGACGGAGGTCGGGGGCCAGATGACCCACGGTGCGGTCATCGCGCGCGAGTACGGCGTGCCGGCCGTGGTGGGCGTGGAGAACGCGACCCGGCTGATCCGGGACGGGCAGCGCATCCGCGTGCACGGCACCGACGGATACGTCGAGGTCCTCGAGACGGTGACCGTGCCCGGGCGATGACCGGTCACGGGCTCCCGCGCTCTGCGGCCTGGCGCCATCGCGGAGCTCGCGACGGCTTTGAGGTCGTGTGCCTCCGGAGCGGACCCGATGGGCACGAGTTCGCGGGGACGACGAGCGCAGCGCTATCTGCGCATCGAGGACGAGCACTCGCTCGAGCGCTACGAGTACACCGCGCCGCGCTTCGACTACTCCGGCCGGCTCGTCTACGACGCCGGCGGCCTGCTCCTGGACTATCCGGGCATCGCCGAGCGGGTGATGTGACCGGGCAGCTTCACCGTGGCGCGGAGTCCGCCGTCGGCCCGGGGAGCCAGGGCGAGGGCTCCGTCGTGTGCCTCGGTGATGCTCTCGACGATGGCGAGGCCGAGGCCGACGCCTGTGTGATCGGTGCGTATACGTCCGGAGCCGCGAAGGAACGGCTCGCCGAGCGTGGAGACGAACTGCGCGGTGAGCTTCTCGCCGGTGTTCTCGACGGTGAGCTCCACGCTCTCGGGGTGCGCTCTGGTCGTCACCCACACGGTGCCCTCTTCAGGCAGGTTGTGGACGATCGCGTTGTGCACGAGGTTCGTGGCCAGCTGCTGTAGGAGCGCGTTCGAGCCGATGGTGGGGGTCTCGTCACCGGAGGTCTCGATGGTGATGCCGCGCTTCTCCGCGAGGGGAAGGAGCGTCTCCGTGGCTTCATCCGCGACGAGGGAGAGGTCGACGTGTTCCCGGGCGAAGGACCGCTGGTCCGCGCGGCTGAGCAGGAGCAGCGCTTCCGTGAGGTCGATCGCCCGGGTGTTGACGGCGTGCAGGCGGGCGACGAGCTCGCCGCTGTCGCGGTTCGGGTCGTTGCGGGCCACCTCGAGGAGCGTCTGCGTGACCGCCAGCGGGGTGCGCAGCTCGTGGGAGGCGTTGGCCGCGAACCTCTGCTGCTCGGCGACGTGGGCTTCGAGCCGGGCGAGCATGGCGTCGAATGCGTCGGCGAGCTCGCGGAACTCATCTTCGCGGCCCGGGAGCCGGATCCGATGGGCGAGCGAGCCTGCCGCGGCCGTGCGTGTGGCGTCCGTGATGCGGGTCAGCGGGGCGAGCATGCGGCCGGCCAGAAGCCACCCTCCCAGCAGGCCGAACACCAGCAGGAACGTCAGCACGAGAGCCGCCGGCAGGCCGAAGCCGTTCAGGGGGTCGGAGCGGATCGGAGGGAACCACGGGAGGCCGTAGGTCACCTCGTCGGGGATGTATCGCAGGAGTGACACCCAGACGGCCGCGAGCAGCAGGCCGCTCGCGAGCATGAGGAAGCCGGCGTAGCTGAGGGTCAGCTTGAGGCGGACGCTCATGCCGGGGGTCTCTATCCACGGTCGCCTCCCTCGCGAGTGCCGATGCGGTACCCGGCGCCGGCCACAGTGGCGATGATCCAGGGTTCGCCGAGCCGTTTGCGCAGCCCCGAGACCGTGATGCGCACCGCGTTGGTGAACGGGTCGGCGTTCTCGTCCCACGCCCGTTCCAGGAGCGCTTCGGCGCTGACGACACCGCCTTCGGCGGCGACGAGGACCTCGAGCACGGCGAACTGCTTGCGGGTCAGCGCGACGTAGCGGCCGTCGCGGTAGACCTCGCGGCGGAACGGATCCAGCCGCAGGCCCGCGATCTCCTGCACGGGCGGCCTGTTGTGGGCGCGCCTGCGGTCGAGCGCTCTGAGCCTGAGCACGAGCTCTCGGAGCTCGAAGGGCTTCGTGAGGTAGTCGTCGGCGCCGAGCTCGAACCCGCTGGCCTTGTCGTCGAGACGGTCGGCGGCGGTGAGCATGAGGATCGGCATGCCGCTGCCGGAGGCGACGATGCGTCTGGCGATCTCGTCACCGCTGGGTCCGGGGATGTCCCGGTCGAGGACGGCGATGTCGTAGGCGTTGACGCCCAGCAGCTCCAAGGCGGTGTCGCCGTCATTGGCGATGTCTGCCGCGATCGCTTCCAGGCGTAGGCCGTCGCGGATGGCGTCGGCCATATAGGGCTCGTCCTCGACGAGCAGCACGCGCATGCTCCGATGCTAGGGCCGTCGCATATCGCCGACGTATCGAAAACCGCGTACGTGGCGGCAACGCCACGCCGCCTTGACTGGAGGCGTGACCTACAGCGGAGGAGCACGAACACCGTCCCGTCGGATCCGGATTCGCTGGATGCGCGTCGCCGGCCTGGTGGTCGTCATCACGGCGACCGCCGCGGCCGTCGGCCACCAGTTGCCGGCCTCCACGTCCTCGCCGGCCGCGCCAGCCCCGAGAGACGCCCCTCGTGATGAGCATCGTGGTGCGCGCAACCTCGATCCGGCTCTCGCCGTCGCCTTCGGCAAGGCCGAAACGGACGCCGCGTACGACGGGGTCGAGCTGTACGTCAAGAGCGGCCGGCGTTCCCCGGAACACCAGCAGCAGCTCCTCGACGAGGCGATCTCGAAGTACGGCTCACAAGCGGAAGCCGCCCGCTGGGTGGCGACCCCCGAGACGTCCCCTCACGTGTCGGGGGACGCGGTCGACATCGGGCCGCCCGCTGCCGCGGCGTGGCTGTCCGCACACGGCGCCGAGTACGGGCTGTGCCAGATCTACGGCAACGAGCCCTGGCACTACGAGCTCCGCCCCGGGGCCGGCGATCACGGCTGCCCTCCCATGTACGCCGACCCGACGCACGATCCAAGGATGCAGCAACCATGATCAAAAGGCTCTGGCCGCCGGCCGCCCTCGCGATCGTCACCCTGATCGGCGCGGGCTGCTCGAACGCGTCCTCGGAGAGCGCCGACGACGCGAACGCCACCCACGGGACCAAGGCGGCGAGGTTCGCCGAGTGCATGCGCGACAACGGCGTCAGCGAGTTCCCGGACCCGGACCCTTCGGGCAGCTTGACGATCGATGGCGTGATGAACGGCTCGTCGCTGGACCCGAGCGGCCCGGCGTGGAAGCACGCCATCGGCGCGTGCAAGGACCTGCAGCCGGCGGGGTTCACGGGCCGCACGAGGGGCGTCGAGGAGAAGGAGAACGCCCGCCCGGCAATCGCTCGCTGACGGGGAAGGTCGCCCGGCTCGGGAGCATCGACCGGGCCCCCGGGAAGGACGACGTCGGGCACGCGACGATCCCGGCCTACATCACCCTCGACGAGCCGAGGAAGGCGCGCGGGCTCGACAGCGCCCCGGTTCGGGTGGAGATCACGACCAAGGGGGTGGAGAGCGCGCTCAGCGTCCCGGTCACCGCGCTCGTCGGGAGGTCCGGCGGCGGCTTCGCGGTCGAGGTCGTGAGCTGGCGACGGGCGACGCGAGCTGGTCGCCGTGACGCTGGGCCTGTTCGACACCACGGCCGGGCGCGTCGAGGCCCGGACTGAGCGAGCGGTTCCGGGTCTTCCGCTACGACCGGCGCGGCCAGGGACGCACGTTCGACGTCGGCGGGCCGATCACGTTCGAGTCGATGACGGCCGACGCGATCGCATTCCTCGAGCAGGTCGTCGGAGGCCCCGCGTACGTCGCCGGGCACTCGATCGGCGCGCCGGTCGGGTTGTTGCTCGCCCAGCGCAGGCCCGATCTGGTGCGCGGGCTGATCTTCTCGGAAGGGCTCTTCCACCGCGACGGGCGGCTCCCCGGCGTGCTGGACCCGCTGCCGCCGGACGTGCTGGAGTTCCGCAGCTCGCGACGCCCACGCTGCCTGATGTTCGCCCGACAACGAGACCGAGGTCGACGTGCATCACGCCTCGCGCAGCTCGCGACGCCCACGCGCGATCCCGAACGCCCAGCTCGCGATCGTCCCGGGCATCGGGTGCCCACGGCCCGCCCGCCGACAAGCCGGGGCACTTCAGCCGGTTGGTCGTGGACTTCGTCGAGGAGGTCTCGCGCTGACAGGATCAGAACCCTGTGGCGATCCGTCGATCTGGGAGCGTTGGGACGGGCTCTCGCGCTCCTTCGAGTGCTGCCACAGCGCCTTGTCGAGCGTGCGGAGGCTGACCCCGTGCCGGAAGGCGAGCTCCCGGCAGGCGTCCAGGTAGCGCAGCCAGTAGGCGACGGGGTACCCCGATCTCGCTCGCTGACCGAGCGACTCCAAGGCGCGCACGTCGAGGATGGGGTAGTCGTCCGGAAAGGCGAAATGCAGCAACGTGGACGCCGTGGGCACGCCGACGCCCTCCAGCGCGACGAGCGCCGCCATCCGCTCGCGCTCGGCGGGCGAGGCCAGTGCGCGGCGCGTCGCCTCCTCGACCGCGGCCGGGCCGTTGCGCTCCACCCTCGGACGGCTGCGGGGCGTCTTCCACGCGCACACGGTCAAGAACTCCTCGCGGGTGTAGAAGCCCCGTCCGCGGGCCGCCACCCCGGCCGCTTGGCACGCGGCGTCGTCGGTGGAGCCGAACCGCGCCGCGAGCGGCCCCACCTCCTCGGGCGGGAACTGGAGCTCGAAGTCGGGCACTCCACTCGAGCGTAGTCCGTCAGCGTCATCGCCCAGGGGCGAGGACCCCGGCGAGCTTGTCGAGCATCCGCTGCTCGCCTTCGCTCACGCGCTGGGCGTGAAAGCCCATGAACCCTCCCTCCTTGGCCGCGTTCGCCGCCTCCTGGGCGGCGGCGCGCAGCCACTCCCGGAATTCGTCCGCCTCCTCCGCCGTTGCCTTCTCGGACACGAGGCGATTGACCTCGGCGAGCTCCTCGAGGACCTCCTGACCGGCCAGCGCGCCCCTGGGCTTGAAGTCGCGAAGCGGGCTCTTGCGCAGTTGCGCGTCGGAGACGACATCCCGGGCGACCGCGTCGACCAGCTCCCCGCGTCCACCTGAGTCCGCCGTCTCGCGCACGGTCTTCAGCGTCGCCGCGGTTTCCTTGACGAGCTCGATCGGACCGCCCGGATCAGCGATCGAGATCGCCATCCCGGCGACGAACGGCGCGCGCTTGAGCCGTGTCCACTCCTCTTGGCTGAATTCGGTCTTGCCCGTCATCTGCGCCTCCTCGGTTCCACTCGCCCTTTGGACGCAGCCTAAGGCGTATCGTGGGACCGTGAGCGGCGTCGTCGGCCAGGCTCCGAGAGCCGTGACAACACCGGTGTTCGGCCGTGAGGCCGAGATGGTCACCATTTCGGCGTTCGCCGACGCGTCAGCGGCCACTGGTTCGGCGCTGCTGCTCGAAGGCGTAGCCGGAGCGGGGAAGACGACGCTGTGGCTCGCCGGCATGGAGCTGGCTCGATCACGCTGCCTGCGAGTGCTCGAGGCGCGCCCGGTTGATGCTGAGGCCCAGATGGCGTTCGCCGCCCTGGGCGACGTCCTGCAAGACGTCCTCGACGAGGTGCTCGACGGCCTCGCCCCACCGCAGGCCGAGGCACTGCGCGTGGCCCTGCTTCGGGAACGGCCGCGCGGAGCGCCGCCGGACGAGCGGGCGGTCGGGCTCGGGCTCCTCAACGCTCTGCGGCTTCTGAGCGCGCGCGGGCCGGTGCTGCTTGCTCTCGACGACATCCAGTGGCTCGACCGTGCGTCGGCGATCGTGCTCGCGTTCGCCTGGCGGCGACTGCGGGACGACCCGGTACGGCTCTTGATGACGTCGCGGCCGGGCGTTCCAGTGCCCGAGAACCTCATCGAGAGCGCACGCACAGAGCGGATCGCCGTCGGACCGCTGAGCCTCGGCGCGACCCACCGGCTGCTGTACGCCCGGCTCGACCTCGCCCTCACGCCGCCGGCGTTACGGCGGGTGCACGAGGTGGCGGGCGGGAACCCGTTCTTCGTGCTCGAGCTGGGCCGCGCGCTCCGGGCCCACCCTGCCCACGCGCCGACCGAGCCGCTGCCGGTCCCAGACCGGCTGCGTCAGCTCCTCAGCGACCGCCTCGGTTCACTCTCCCCCGCCACGCGAGAGGCGATCGCGGTCGCGGCCGCGGCCGTCCGGCCGACGCGCGCGCTCATCGACGGCGCCACCGGCGACGATGCGGCCTTGCAGTCCGCATTCGACTCGGGCGTCCTCGTCGCCGTCGGCGAGGCCGTCCGCTTCACCCATCCACTGCTCGCCTCGGCCGCCTACGAGGAGCAGGGTCCGGGCGCGCGCCGGGCGCTGCACGCACGCTTGGCGGACCTCGTGACGGATGTCGAGCAGCGCGCCCGTCACCTGGCGCTCGCAGCGACGGGCGAGGATGAGTCCGTCGCCGACGAGCTCGATCGCGCCGCCGCCCACGCCCGCGCTCGTGGGTCTACGGCGACCGCCGCCGATCTGATGGAGCAGTCGGTTCGGCTGACCCCTCGACAGCACCCGCACGACCGTCAGCGACGCACGATGTCCGCGGGTCTCTTCAGCTTTGCGGCCGGCGACACGGCGCGCGCCCGGCGGCTGCTGGAGAATGCCGTCGCCGATGCGCCCGGTGGCCGTGATCGCGCGGAGGGGCTGACCGCGCTCGGCCGACTCCTGCTGTTCGAGGGCGACCAGCCTGGGGCGGCCGAGGTCTGCGCGGAGGCGCTCGAAGAGCCGGCGGCTGACCCCTCCGTCCGTGCGAACGCCGGCGGGATGTTGGGATCGGCTCTCCTGTTCATGCGCGAGGACCTCGTCGCGGCGTCGCACCACGCCGCCGAGGCGGCGGAGCTGAGCCGCGGCACCGCCGACCGGGATCTGCGCGTCAGCACGATCGCGACGAGTGCCCTGTTGCAGGTGGTGGTCGGGCACCCGGACGCGTTCGGGACCTTGCGGGAAGCCGAGCGGCTCGGAGAACCGTCGGACGACCAACCGGTGATCGCGAGCCCGAGCTTCCACCGGGGCGTGATGCTGCTCTGGACGGACGGCGCCCGGGAGGCCGCGCCGCTCTTCGACGCACTCCACGCGCGGGCGCTCGCCAACGGCGACGAAGCGTCGCTCCCGCTCATCCTCACCGAGACGGCGCTCGCCGAGTACCACAACGGGGACTGGCCGAGGGCCGCGCGGCTCGCCGACGATGCTCACCAGCTCGCTCTCCAGACGGGCCAGCGCTCGCAGGAGGCGTTCGCCCTCGCGGCCGGTGCGCTCGTGTGCGCCGTACGGGGCCGAGCCGACGAGGCACGCGAGCACGCGACCGCAGCCCTGGCCATGGCCGGCGACCGTTCGATGGCCGTCGCCGGGATCTACGCCGAATGGGCCCTCGCCCTGCTCGACCTGTCGCTCGGGCACCCCGCCCCGGTCGCCGACCGATTGGGTGCGCTACGCCGGCGCCAACTCGCCGCGGGGGCCGGCGAGCCGGGCGTCGTGCCGTTCCTCGCCGATGAGGCGGAGGCCGCAGTCGCGCTCGGACGGACCGCAGAAGCAGAAGCCGTGCTCGAGTGGCTCGAGGAGCGCGGGGCGAGTCTGAACCGTGCCTCCGCGCTCGGCGCGGCGGCACGCGGCCGCGCACTGCTAGCCGGGACGCGCGGCGACCTTGCCGACGCGGTCAGCAGCTGCGAACGAGCGCTCGCGGCGTACGGGCGCGCGATGGCTCCCTTCGAGACGGCTCGCACCCAGTTGCTGCTCGGGGCGTTGCAGCGGCGGGCCAAGCAACGGTCCGCGGCGCGTGAGGCGCTCGGGCGCGCGCAGGTCACGTTCGAACGGCTCGGGGCCGGGCTCTGGGCGGACCGGGCGCGAGCCGAGCTGGCGAGGATCGGTGGACGGGGACGCACCGCCGCCGGCGCGCTCACCCCCGCCGAGCGGCGCGTGGCGGAGCTCGTCGCCGAGGGAAGGTCCAACAAGGAGATCGCGGCGGCGTTGTTCGTGACGCCGAAGACGGTCGAGACGCAGCTCTCGCGCATGTACGCCAAGCTGGGCGTGCACTCCCGTACCGCGCTGACTCGCCGGCTCGGCAATCTGTAGGGATTCCACGACTTTCCGAGCGCTCGTCGCCGCCGTAGCGTCGGCGACATGAAGAGCTTCCTCGTCGAGAGCTACACGCCGCGATCAGCGGTGCTCGGCGACATCGAGGCACGGGCGCGGCACGCCTCGGATGGGTCGGACGTGCACTACGTGCGCTCGATCTTCGTCCGGAGCGACGAGATCTGCTTCCACCTGGTCGACGCGCCGTCGGCGGCTGACGTCGGCGAGGTCATGCGCGCGTCCGGGATCGGAGCCCAACGGATCGTGGAGGTCGATGAGGCATGAGACTCTGCATCGCACTGATCGTCGCGGCGCTGGCACTGGCTGCCTATGGCTGCGGATCGGCCGAGGACGAGCCCTCCGCAGCCCGGGCGGCGACGCCGGAGCGCGCACAGCTCGACCGGGACACACCCCCGCGCGAGCTGACCTGCGGCGACCTCGCCGACAAGCAGGCGTCGGCCGCGGTCACCCGACGTGCGCAGTTCGCGCTCGCCGAGGACGCGAACGTCAAGGACATGAGCCGCCTGCGCGTCGCCCAGAGCATCTTCTTCGCGATGACCGAGCTGTGCAAGGGCGCCGACGCCGGCTACAGGCCCGCGGCGGACGCCGTGCGAGCCGTGGAGCAGGGCAAGTACATCGCCGACCTCGGAGCGCCATGAGCGCGCGGGCCGGCAGATCAACCGAGGTGAGGACGATGCGCATACGAGCCCTGACCGCACTCGCCGCCGCCGTGCTCGTCGCGGCCGTCGCGGCACCGGCGACGGCGACGGCGAGGGAGAAGCTCAAGCTCGACTTCCAGAAGGACTGCCCCGAGCTGACGTGCACCGGCACGCTGCTCGAGCGGTCCGGCACGCCGATACGGGCCAGCTTCCTCAGCACCACGGCCACGCCGTTGTGGTTCAGCGGCGACGTCCTCGGCTACTCGGCCGTGGAGACGATCACCCGAGGTGAGTCGACGTTCACCATGAACCTCGTCGGCACCATGGACTACAACGTCGACCCGACCGCCACCCAGGTGCTCGGAAGCGTGGTCAGCGGCTCCTGGCTCGGGCGGCCCTTGGTCGGTGCACTCGTGCAGGGGTCCGCGGAGCGGATCTTCGGCACGACCTTCCAGGGGCTCCTCGTCATCAGCCCGCAGCGCTGAGTCGCGAATCAGTGCCCAGCCGGGCCCTTCAGCTCTACGATCGGTGGTCTTGTGCCCTCGCTCGTGATCCGCCTGTTGGGCCGGCCGGAGATCGAGCGCGATGGCGTCGTGGTCGCGCCGCCTCGCGGCCACAAGGCGTGGGCCGTGTTGGCCTATCTGCTGCTCGCCGAGCATCGAGTCGGTCGCACGCGGCTGGCCTCCCTGGTCTTCGGCGACGCGGACGACCCGCTCGGCGCGCTGCGGTGGACGCTCGCGCAGCTGCGCCGCGCCCTCGGCGCTCCCGGCGCGTTGCGGGCCGATCCGCTCGAGCTGGGGCTGGCGCCGGAAGTCGTCGTCGACGCGCTCGCCCTTGCCGCCGGCGATCCGGATCCGGAGCTCGTCCGGGGCGAGTTGCTGGAGGGCGTCGATCCCGGCGCCGGTGCGGTGTTCGACGCGTGGCTGCTGGTGGAGCGTCGGCGCCTGGCCGGCGTCTGCGAGGCCGTGCTGCGCGAGGCGGCGCTGCGAGCGCTGGCGTCCGGCGATGCGCTCGACGCCGCCGCCCTGGCTTCGCGCGCGCTCGCGCTGGCCACGTTCGACGAGAGCGCGCACGAGCTGCTGGTGCGCTGCCTGGCGAGGGCGGGCCAGGTGGGCGCCGCTCGGCATCACGCGAATGCGTGTGATGTGCTGTTCCGCCGGGAGCTGGGCCGCGCCGCAGATCCGCGCGTGCGCCGGGCAGGTGAGGACCATGGCCGCGAGAGTGAGCCCGCAGCGGGCGATCGGGCGGCCGCGATCGGCCAGCTCGACGCCGGGCGCGCGGCCGTGGCCGCAGGTGCGGTCGAACCGGGCATCGCATGCCTGCGCCAGGCGTGTGCGGAGGCTCGAGGTGTGGGAGAGCCGGCGCTGCTCGCACGGGCGCTGAGCGCGCTCGGAGTCTCGCTGGTCCACGCCATCCGCGGACGTGACGAGGAAGGCGCGGCGGTCCTGCACGAGGCGCTCCTCTTGGCCGAGGCAGCCGGCGAGCGGGATCTCTCCGCGAAGGTGTGCCGCGAGCTCGGGTTCGTGGAGGTGCAGGCCGGGCGCGCGGCGTCAGCGGGCAGCTGGCTGCTCCGCGCCACCCGCCTGGCGGACGACGAGCGCGAGCGCGCCGCCGTGCTCGGGGTACGCGGGATGGCGCTCTCCGACCGGGCGCATTACCCCGCGGCGATCACGCTGCTCAGCGAATCGGCCGACACGGCGCGGCGCTGTGGAGACCTCCGCCAGGCGGCATGGTCGCTGGCGATCCTGGGCCGCGCGCGGCTGCTGCGCGGCGAGCTGCGGGATGCGGTCGAGCTGCTCGACGGCTCGCTCGCGCTGGTGCAGCGAGAGGCCTGGGTGGCGTTCCAGCCGTTCCCCGAGGCGTTGAGGGCCGAGGCGGCGCTGCGCCAGGGCGACCTCGATGGTGCGCTCACGCTGCTCGAGCATGCGTTCTCGCTCGGCTGCCGCCTCGGCGACCCGTGCTGGGAGGCGATGGCGGCGCGCACCAGGGGCCTCGTCCTCGAAGCGGCGGGTGAGCGGGCCCCGGCGCTGGCTTGCCTGCGGGACGCCGCCGTGCGCGCGGTACGCGTGCCCGACCCGTACATGTGGGTGCACGCCTACTGCCTGGACGCGCTGGCCGGAGTGGAGATCGCCGCCGCGGCGCCCGAAGCACCCGGGCGGGTGGCCCAGCTCGACCGGCTGGCCGCCCGAAGCGACATGCGCGAGCTCGTGGTGCGCGCCGCACTGCATCGAGCGAGGCTCGGCGACCCCGGCGGTGTACCGGCCGCGCGCCTGCTGGGCGAGGCGATCGACAACCCGGCGCTGCACGCCGAGTTCGCGACCGCCGTGTGAGCGGTCGCCCCGGCGGATCACACGCACCGTCACACGGTGTGCTGATCGAGTCCTGGCATCGGTCCACCACCTCGAAGGAGCGGCAGATGCCCCTCATCAACGTCAAGGTCATCGACGGCGTGTTCACGCCCGAGCAGAAGACCCAGATCGCCGAGCGGCTCACCGACGCGATGGTCAGCGTCGAGGGCGAGAACATGCGCGGCGTCACCTGGTGCGTCATCGACGAGGTCAAGAGCGGAGATTGGGCGATCGGCGGCCAATGCCTCACCACCGAGGCCGTGCACACCCTCGCCGCCGGGCAACCCGCCTGACCCTCGCCCTGATGGAGATTGCGGGCCGGCACGTTGCCGGCCCGCGTCTCCCAGCCGGTGACTAGCTGGTGGCGATGCTCAGGTTCCGGATGCTGCGAACCTTGTAGACCTTGCCGTCGGCCTTGTACTTGGCGGTGATGAACACGCGGTAGCGGCCGACGGCCTTGCCGCGGAGGTCGACCTTGATCGTCCGGCCGCGAATCGTCCGCACGGCCTTGCCGCGCAGCGAGGCACGGGCGCTCACGAACTTCATGCCCGCGATCTTCTTGACGTGAAGAGTGCGGAGCCGGGCGCCGGTCACCGTGCCCTTACGGACGATCGTGGTGACGCCGTCCTTGCCATTCACACCGTTAGTGCCATTGACACCGTTCTTGCCATCCTTGGCGTCAGTGCCGTTGGCACCGGAAGCACCCGTAGCGCCGGTGGCACCGGTGCTGCCCTGCGGACCAACGGGACCGGGAGCGGGCGGGTGGAGCGGGGCAGGGTTATTGACATGCGACGACGTAGACTTCACGTTGTCGAAGATGAAGCCATGCCCACGGAGCAAGGGGTTAGTCTCACCGTAAGGCGTCGCACCGGCACGGATCAGCAGGCGGTCAACCGCACCCGGCTCGCGCTCCTGAGCGAACCGGTAGTAGTTCTCCCACGACGATCCGCGCACCTTCAGATCGTTGTCGATGAAGATACGGACGACATCATTGGAGTCACCCTTCACAAACGTCGTCTCGATCTTGATGTTGTACGCGACCGAGTAGTCGAGCGTGGCAATGTCCCGGCTAGCGAAGTTGCCATCAGGCGTGGTGTCATTGAAGAACACATGCACGCCATCACCCGTATCGTCAAAGCGCAGATAGCTCATGCGAGTACCGTTACCCTCGTCGGGGCTGACGCTGAGAGAGAGTCCTGGCTGCGGAGCAGCAGCAACGGTCTTGATAGTGAACTCGTTGACGAGCACGTTGTTGGCCACAGTCTCACCGGCAGGCGTGACCGGCGTGGAGTGCGGCTGGTCACCAAAGCCGCCGGCAGTGTAGGCGTTGGACATACGGAACGCCTTGGAGCCAACGGCACCAGTGATCGACTGATCAATGTTCGGGTTCGTGGCCAGCCATCCACTCTGACCATTGACATTCCCGATGCCAAAGCCCTCAAAGTCAGTGCTGACCGCGTTGGCCTGAGCGGTCCCAGCGAGAGCGAACGAGCCAGCGATGGCGGCACCCGCGATGATCGACTTACGCAAGAGGTAAGCCTCCTATTTTATGAAGTTCGAGATTGGTTGACTTGGCGATGCCAGACAGGACGACCTCCGAAGATGGATCGGTCGTGCGACGGCAGGCCACGCGCTCTTGTTGGCGAGATGCTAACAGTCTCTTGACTGATCGCCAACAATCGTTAGACTTGCCTTATGAGCTCGCCGAAGTACCACCGTCTCGATCCCGGGCAGCGGCGCGATCAGATCCTCGACGCGGCCAACACGCTGTTCGCCGAGCGCCCTTATGACGCGGTCTCCATCGAGGACATCGCCAGCTCGGCCGGGGTAACCCGCGGACTCGTGCACCACTACTTCGGCGGCCGCAAGGACGTCTACATCGGGCTGCTCGAGCGGCTCGGCGACCAACGCGAAGATCGACTCCGGCCGCCCGTCGGCCGGAGCGCCCGTGCACGGGTGGCGGACACGGTCTCGCGCTGGCTCGACTGGACCGAGGCCAACCGCACGATCTGGCTCGCCACGATCGCGCCCGGCGAGGACGTCGCCGACCCCGACGTCAGGCGCGTCGTCGCCGACCTCGTGCGCCGCGCCGTCGCACTGCTCGCGACCCACCATGCCGACATCGCCGAGGACTCACCCCGACTGCATCATGCGCTCGAGTGCTGGACCGGGCTAAACCGCGCAGCGACCCGACGCTGGCTGAACGGCGAGGCCACCCGCGAAGCGACGCACGAGCTGCTCGCCTCCACGCTCGAACACGTCCTGCGCACGTTCGGGAGGCCGGCGCCCTCGGAGACGCTGCGCTAGGTGCCGTCCGCCTTGCGGCAGATGACCAGGGCCTCGATCTAGTCGCGGCGATAGCGATCGGGGTCATCCGCGACGCGGTCCTCGAGCGCTGCGAGGAAGTCGGCGAGGAGCGCCGGCACGCAATCCTCGCCCTCGCGCGCGAACCCGCGCTGCAAGAGCGGCCCGCCCCACGCGAGCACGCTCCGTACGTAGCCGCGCGCGAACAGGGCAGGTGGGAGCGCGGCGATGAACCGCCCGCCCGGGGCGAGCTCCATGGCGCGAACCTCCAGCAGCCGCTGCCACTGCCGTACCGCCTCCTCGCGCCAGGCTCGCCGCTCGGCCTCGTCCATGTGGTCCGGGTGCCCCGGGAAGACCGAGCCCCTCGACGCCAGCCCACCCGAATCCGCGACCCAGTGCATCGCCGTCCCGGTGACCGCGACGTGCACGCTGCCCGGCGGCAGGCAGGGCTCCCACTCGAGCGGGATGCCCGCCATGCTGATCACCGTCGCGGGAGGCGGGTTGTGCTCGACCGCGCGGCGGCACGCCTCGTCGTGGGTCCCCGGCGAGGCCTAGTGGGGCCCTGTGCCGGCATCCGCGACCGCGGGGCCGCTGTCACCCGGTTCGGGAATCACGACGACTCCCGACCCGTCCGCCGCTTCGCCGAAGTCGTGCCGCAGGTGCTCGCCGGCGACGCCCCACGCGTTCGTCGGCAGATCGACGAGCGCATAGATCAGCGGCCGGCCGGCGCGCTGCTGCGCGAGATCACGGATGAGGCCGTGCGAATTGACCCCGTCGGCGGCGCCGAGATCGACCACGCGGAGTACCGGCTCGTCCGCGAACGACCGCGCAGCGGCGTGCACGGAGGGGAAGGTCGCCTCGAACGACAGACGCTGCGACAGCGCGTACTGCGCGTAGTCGTCGGCCATGCTCGAGAGTTCAGGGCGATCTGACAACGCGGCGCCTCCTCCGGACGGCAGCGCCCATCTGGGCGCCGCGGCGACGATGCTCCCATATGCGTCGGGTCCGCTCCGAACGCGAGGCCGGTCAGGCGCGGCTCTGCTCCGGCGATGCCGTGCTCCGCGTCGACCGATCTGCGATCTGCGAAGCCTGCGCGTTGAGGTAGCGCTGCTCAGGAAGGCTCGCGGTCAGCCTGGCGGCGTGCGCGTACTCCCGTCGCGCCTCCTCGTAGTCGCCGGCCATCTCGAGCAGGTGGGCGCGAACGGCGTGCGTGCGGTGGTGGCGCCGCATCGCCGGGTCGGCGAGCAGCCCCTCGACCATCGGCAGGCCCCGCTCCGCCCCGTGCGCCATCCCCACCGCGACGGCGCGGTTGAGCCTGACCGCCGGGCCCGGCGCCACGCGTTCGAGCATCGCGTAGAGCTCGCAGATCTGCGCCCAGTCGGTCGCCTCCCACGTGGTGGCCTCGGCGTGCACAGCTGCGATGGCGGCCTGCAGCTGGAACCGCCCCACGGCCCCGCGCGGGAGCACACGCTCGAGGAGCGCGGTGCCCTCGGCGATCAGCTCGGCGTCCCAGCGGCTCCGCTCCTGGCGCGCGAGGGGGACCAGGTCGCCGGCGCCGTCGGTGCGGGCTGCTTCGCGCGCCCGGGTCAGCAACATCAGCGCAAGCGCACCCGCGACCTCGTCGTGGGCAGGGAGGCGACGGCTGAGCTCGCGTGTGAGCCGGATCGCCTCTCGCGTCAGCGCGGTGTCGAGCAGCGTGTCGCCCGCGCTGCGCGTGTACCCCTCGCTGAAGACGAGGTACAGGACATCGAGCACAGCCGCGACCCGGTCCGGCAGCGCCAACGGTGCCGGCAGCTCGAACCGCGAGCCTGCGGCGCGCAGCGTCGCACGTGCCCGGCTCAGCCGCTGGGCCATCGTGCGCTCGGGCACCAGGAACGCGGCCGCGATCTCCGCGGTGCCGAGCCCGGAGACGGCTCGGAGCGTCAGCGCGACCTGAGAGGCGCGACTCAGCGAGGGGTGGCAGCAAAGCAGCAGAAGCAGCAGGCCGTCGTCTGCTGCTTCCGGCCGCTCGTCGCCGGGTGGCGGTGCCGTGAACGCGTCGGCCGGCTGGGCGACGGCGACGGCCTCCTCGCGAGCGGCGCGGGCGCGATCGGCCCGCGTCCGGTCGATCATGCGGCGTGACGCAACGCGGACCAGCCACGCTCGCGGATTCTCCGGGAGACCGTCTGACTTCCACTGCCGTGCCGCCGCCTCCAGCGCCTCCTGGGCGGCGTCCTCGCATTCGCCGAGGTCGTCGTGCCGGCGCAGGAGGGCGCCGAGCACGTGCGGCGACTCGCGCCGCCACACGTCCTCGAGCGCTCCCGCGGTCACTGGTCGTCGCCGCCGGGCCGCATGGTCGGCCGCAGCTCCACCGTGTCGCCAGGTCCCGCGAACCTGGCCGCGAGCTCCTCGGCCCGCTCGTGGCTCTCGACGTCGATCAGGAAGAATCCGGCCAGGTGCTCCTTGGACTCGGAGTACGGCCCGTCGGTCGCCAGGGGCCTCCCCGTCTCCCAGCGGTACAGCCGGGAGCCGGACGGGTCGGCCAGCGCCTCGCCGCCGAGCAGCTCACCGTTGTCGGACATCTCGCCCAGCAGCGCCTCGAAGTCGGCGTTCATCGCGTCACGCCGCTCTTCGGACAGCGCCTGGAACTCCGCGACGAAGTCCCCGGTCGGGTGTCCCCACGGCTGCGGGTTGGAATGGATCAGGATCACGTACTTCACGGCGCGACTCCTCTCGACGGGTGGCGGCCGGATGGCCCATGCACCCGAGACGTCGGAGCCGGACCGCGCACTTCGACATTCTCGCGACTCCCCGTCGCTGCGGCCGTGCGGCCCGAGGTTCCGTCGAGGTGACCATCGGACCAGCTGGTTCGCCGCGGGTGCTCGCTCGCGCGAGTGCACGGCATGATGCCGGGCCGTGCTCGCCTTCCTGCTGCGCCGGCTGCTCTTCGCGGCGGGCACGCTCATCCTCACGGCGTTCTTCGCCTACGGGACCATGCGCGCGCTCCGGCCCGAGCAGTACCCGGGCCAGGCGACCGTGGCGGACCTCCTCTCCGACGTCGATCGCGCCCTGCTGCACCTCGACTTCGGCGGCGCGTGCATGTTCCCCGGCTGCCCCTCGATCAAGGGAATGTGGCTCGACGGCATCTGGGTCGACCTGACCCTGCTGGCCGGGGGCGTGGCGTTCGCGATCGCATTCGGCGTGCTCGGCGGGCTGTGGTGCGCGTCGCGCCGCCACACCCGCAGCGCCCGCGCGCTCGAGTGGGTCTCGACGCTGCTCTACTGCGCGCCGGTCTACGCGATCGGTCTCGGGCTGCTGCTGCTCTTCGCGCGCCCGTTCGGCCTGGTCGTGCTGCCGTACTTCTTCGACCCCGACAGCTATGCGCCGCCGCGGGAGAACCCGTGGGACTACGCGCGCTCGATGATGCTCCCGTGGATCGTGCTCGGCGCGCCGCTCGGGGCCGCGATCCTGCGCGTCACGCTCGCGCTGGCCCTCGAGGCGCTGGGCGAGGACTACGTGCGCACGGCGGCGGCGAAGGGGGTCCCGCACGCGACGGTCGTGCGCCGCCACGCCGGGCCGCCGACCTACGTGTCGGTCGCCTCGCTGATCGGCGCCTCGGCGCCGTTCACGATCATGAACATGGTCCTGGTCGAGTACGTGTTCACGATCCCGGGCTTCCTCCGGCACACGAAGCGCGCGCTCGGCCAGGTGCCCAACTGGCCGCCTCCCAAGGTCCCGCCCCTCGACATCCCGACGTTGCAGGCGCTCGCGCTGTGGGCGGCGGTGCTGATCGTCGCAGTCGGGCTGCTCGCCGACCTCGCGATCGTGAGGCTCGACCCGCGCATCCGCGCGAGCGGGAACACGCTCGGCTGACGCCTCAGAGCGCCCGCCGAATGATCGCCGCCACATCGTCCGGGCGCGACAGGAACGGCGAGTGCGAGGACGGCAGCCGCTCCACGGTCGCCGCGCGTGACGCCATCGCCTCCTGCGCCGGCGGTGGCACCGCCTGGTCCTGCTCGCAGATCACGTAGGTGCTCGGCAGCTCCTGCCAGGCCGCGACGGTCTGCGGCGTGGCGATCGCCGCGACGGACTGAGGCGTGAGCCGCACGGTCGCAGCTCCGGCGACTTCCGGCGGACAGTCGCCGTAGAGCGAGCGCTCCGTGTCCTGGGCGAGGTGCGAGCCGGTCGCCTCGTCGAGTGCGATCCACGGCGGCAGCTCGTGGTGCATCGCATCGAGGAGAGCCTGGCCCGGCTCGAGCATGAACGCGCACAGGTAGATGAGCGCGGCGGCGTGCGGGGAGCCGGCGGCGCCCTCGCTGATCGCGATCCCGCCGTAGGAGTGACCGACCACGAGCGCCCGCTCCCCGATCGCGTCGAGCGCGGCGCGCACCGCTGCCGCGTCGTCGGCCAGACCCGACGCGCCATCGTTGCTGGGCAGGTCGATCGCGTCCACCCGCAGGTCCGCGAGGCGCTCGGCGACGGCGTCGTAGCACCAGGCGCCATGCCAGGAGCCCGGAACGAGCAGCACCGCTTCGATCACGCCAGCACCTCGCCCGTCACCAGCGGGAGGTCGGCGCGCACCGAGGTCCCCTCGCCCGGCAGGCTCCGCACATGCAGGCGCCCGCCCAGCGCCTCGACGCGGTCCTCGAGACCGCGCAGGCCCGAGCCGCCGCGCACGTCGGCGCCGCCGGCGCCGTCGTCGGAGACCACGACCACGAGCCTGTCCCCCAGCCTCCTCACCTCCACCCGGGCCTCGGTCGCCTCGGCGTACTTCGCCACGTTCGTCAGCGCCTCCGACACCACGTAGTACGCGGCGACCTCGACCGCCTCGGAGGGCCGATCGCCCTCGTCGAGCGTCAACACGACCGGCAGGGGCGCCCGCTGTGCGACCGCCGCGACCGCCGCGCGGAGCCCGTGGTCGGTCAGGACGGCCGGGTGCAGGCCGCGGGCCAGCTCGCGCAGCTCGGCAAGGCCCTGTGCGAGCTCCTCCATGACGGACGAAAGTGCCGCATGCGCCCGAGCCGGGTCGTCGTCGATGAGCCGGTCGAGCAGTCGCAGCCCCAGGGCGATGCCGACGAGCCGCTGCTGCGCGCCGTCGTGGAGGTTGCGCTCGAGTCGCCGCCGCTCCGCGTCCCCAGCGGTGACCACGCGCGCCCGCGACGCGCTCAGCTGCTCGCGCGCCTCCGCGTTGGCGAGCGCTTGCGCGACGAGCTCCGTGAAGGCCGCGACGCGATGCTCGTCGCCGGCCGGAAAGCCCCGCGCCTCGACGCTCGAGATGACGACCGCACCCCACAGCTCGCCGTTGAAGACGATCGGCGCGCCGACGCCTGAGCGGATCCCGAGCGCGCGCAACCGGTCGGCAAGGGACCCCGTGATGCCTTCGTAGTCGTCGACGCGTTCCGGCTGCCCGCTACGGCAGATCTTCGGTGCCAGCGTGTCGCCGTCGAGCTGCAGCCGCGCGCCGATCGGCACGCTCGGCACGCCCGGCTCGTTCCAGCCGCCGATCACGTCGGCGGTCCCGTCGTGGCGGTAGCGAACCATGTTCGCGGTATGGGCACCGAGCAGGCGCCCGACCTCCTCCGTCACGGTCGCGAAGATCTGCCTGGGGTCGCTCGCGCCGGCCACCAGGGTGGCGACGCGCCGCAGCGCCGCCTGCTCATCGAGGAGCAGCTGCACCGCCGAGGAGCCCGCGGAGGCGTCCATCCCAAGCCACCCTCTCAGAACCGCAGGCGGCTGTCACATCCAGCAACCTCGAGAGAGCCCGGCGGCGTCACGCGCTGCTCAGCGCGGGGTCGGCCGATTCGCGAGAGCCGCGGTGGCAGCCGCTTTCTCGACCGAGAACGTGCTCCGCACGATCGGCTTCCCGTAGCGGCCCTTCGCGCGCTTGCCGTATCCCGGCCAGACGATCCAGCGGTAGCTGCCCGGCACGAGGCGCCGTGACTTCCCGCGGAACCTCCAGCTCCGCTTCAGCTGGTAGCGCGTCCGCGTCGGCCAGACGCTCAGGACCTTGCGCTACCAGCTGAAGCGGAGCTGGGAGGTTCCGCGGGAAGTCACGGCGCCTCGTGCCGGGCAGCTACCGCTGGATAGTCTGGCCGGGATACGGCAAGCACGCGAAGGGCCGCTACGGGAAGCCGATCGTGCGGAGCACGTTCTCGGGTCGAGAAAGCGGCTGCCACCGCGGCTCTCGCGAATCGGCCGACCCCGCGCTGAGCAGCGCGTTCAGGTTCGCGGCCGGGGCTCTCTCGAGGTTGCTGGATGTGACAGCCGCCTGCGGTTCTGAGAGGGTGGCTTGGGATGGACGCCTCCGCGGGTCTCGGCGGTGCAGCTGCTCCTCGATGAGCAGGCGGCGCTGCGGCGCGTCGCCACCCTGGTGGCCGGCGCGAGCGACCCCAGGCGGAGATCTTCGCGACCGTGACGGAGGAGGTCGAGGCGCCTGCCTCGCCCTGCCCCTACCGCCGGCATGGTTCGGCTACCGCCACGACGGGACCGCCGAGCGTGATGGAGGCTCTATCGAGCCGGGCGTGCCGAGCGTGCCGATCGGCGCGCGGCTGCAGCTCGACGGCGACACGCTGGCACCGAAGATCTGCCGTAGCGGCCAGCCGGAACGCGTCGACGACTACGAAGGCATCACGGTGGGGCTTGCCGACCGGTTGCGCGCGCTGAGGGATCCGCTCCGGCGTCGGCGCGCCGATCGTCTTCAACGGCGAGCTGTGGGGTGCGGTCGTCATCTCAGAGAGTCGAGGCGCGGGCTTTCCAGCCAGCAACAAGCATCGCGTCACAGCCGACACGGGCTCGTCGCGCGAGACGCTCGCCAACGCGGAGGCGCGCGAGCCCGGGAGCGCGTCGCGGGCGCGCGTGGGTCACCGCTGGGGACGCGGAGCGGCGGCCCCACGAGCGCAACCTCCACGACGGCGCGCAGGCGGCGGCTCGTCGGCATCGCCCTGGGGCTAAGACTGTTCGACTTTGTAAGCGACGACGACCCGGCTCGGACGCAGTCCGCGGCACTTTCGTCCCCATCTCATGGAGGAGCTCGCACAGGGCCTTGCCGAGCTGCGCGAGCTGGCCCGCGGCCTGCACCCGGCCGTCCTGACCGACCACGGGCTCCGCGCGGCGGTCGCGGCGGTCAGCACAGCGGGCGCCCCTGCGGTCGTTGGCGCTTCGACGAGGGCGATCGGCCCTCCGAGGCGGTCGAGGTCGCCCCGTGGCGTCGTGTCGGGGCGCTGACGACGTGGCGATCTGCGCGGAGCCATTCGAGAGCCGGGTGGAGGTGAGGAGGCTGGGGGACAGGCTCGTGGTCGTGGTCTCCGACGACGGCGCCGGCGGCGCCGACACGTGCGCGGCGGCTCGGGCCTCGGCGGTCTCGAGAAGCACCCAGGCGCTGGGCGGGCGCCTGCGGTCATGTGCGGAGCCCCGCGGGCGAGGGGACCTCGGTGCGCGCCGACCTCCCGCTGGTGACGGGCGAGGTGCTGGCGTGATCGAAGCGGTGCTGCTCCGTTCCGGGCTCCTGGCATGCGGCGCCTGGTGCTACGACGCCGTCGCCGAGCGCCTCGCCGGCTCTGCGGGTGGACGCGATCGACCTGCCCAGCAACGATGGCGCGCGTCGGGTCTGGCCGACGACGCGGCGGCGGTGCGCGCCGCGCTCAACACGAGATGGGGAGCGGGCGCTCGTGGTCGGTCACTCCTACGGCGGGATCGCGATCCGCGAGGGCGCCGCCCGGCTCCCCGCACGCCGCCGCGCTCATCTACCTGTGCGCGTTTTTATTTTTTTATTTTCAGTTTCCTCGATGCGATGCACCACGAGCTGCCGCCGTGGATCAGCACTCGACGAGGGCAGCCCAGCTTCACCATGTCGCCCAGGACACGGAGCGCTCGCTCTACGGCGACTGTCCACCAGAAGTCGCCGGAGCTGCGACCGTGCGGCTCACGCCTCAGTCCGTCGCGGCGATCGCCACGCCGCAGACCGTGGCGGCCTGGCAGGAGCTGCCGAGCACCTACCGTGATCTGCGAGCAGGACGAGGCGGCACCCACGCCGGCGCAGGAGGCGATGGCGTCACGCGCACGATTCATAGGAGCAGCTGCAGTCCTCGCACTCGCCGTTCCTGTCGCGCCGGACGATGTGGCGGCGATCATTCGGCGGGCGCTCTGAGGGATCAGCCGAGCGGTCCCGCTCGCGCGGATGCGCGGGTCGAGCCTCACGATCGCGAGGTCGCGGAGCGGCCCGACTGCGACGATCAGCACCGCCGCCCACAGCGTCGGGGTGTGCGAGGGGCGTTTTCTTGGGAGGCGGCCAGTTGGGCACCTGGCCGAGCGCGCGCTTTTTTAGCAAAAGGAAGTCAGAGATAGTGAACACGTACTCGACCAGGACCATGTTGAGTGATCGTGAACGGCGCCGAGGCGCCGATCAGCGAGGCGACCGACACGTAGGTCGGCGGCCCGGCGTGGCGGCGCACGACCGGTCGCGTGCGGGACCCCCTTCCGCCGCCGCCGTGCGCACGTAGTCCTCGCCCAGCGCCTCGAGGGCCCGCGCGAGCGTGACGCGCAGGATGTCAGCGGCCCCGAGAGCGGGCGCGCCGAGCACGATCCACGGTGAGCGTCGTCGAGCGCGCGTAGTCCCACCGGTTCATCCCGCGGCGGCGCGGGTCGGCTTGTCGGGGGTCGAGATCTGAGGCGGCGCGACCAGGCCGAACGGGCGCGCGAAGAGCAGCAGCATACCGAGGACCGATAGCGTGAGCCCGGCGCGCGGCAGAGAGCAGCGCCGAGACCCACTCGAGCGCGCGGGCGCTGCGGGGTGTGGCGGCGCGAGACGCGCACCACAGCCCGCCGAGCACGCCGAATGCGATCGCGAACGCCACGCCCCCGGCCAGCAGGGTCAGGTCGACCCAGATGCCGTCGAGCCACATTCCCTTGATCAAGAGGCAGCCTGGGAACATGCACGCGCCGCCGAAGTCGAGGTGCAGCAGGGCGACGATGGACCGTCGGAGAGGAGGTCCGCCACGGTCGCCTGGCCCGGGTACTGCTCGGGCCGGAGCGCGCGCATGGTCTTGGAGGCGAAGGCGCCGTGGGGATGAGCGTGCCCGCCGCGAGGAAGGCGAGCGCCGCCCGGCATCATGCCGTGCACTCGCGCCGAACGAGACACCCGCGGCGAACCAGCTGGTCCGATGGTCACCTCGACGGAACCTCGGGCCGC